>JAJEFB010000022.1 GCA_022820665.1 Anaerolineae bacterium
AACGAGTCAACCGAATGCTGAGGCGACTTTTCCGTCCCAAAGGAGCATTTCATTCCAGACTGGGATTAATCGCCGCTGTTGCCCGGGTACTCAATCCTTTTCGGCTCATTTGAATTTCAACCGAAAAGGATACACTACCGCCGAGCGGCTTTTGTTTAGTGACGCTCGCTGTGCTAGAATAATGGTGCCATCGCGCTGGAAAATTGTGGAGAAGAAGACATGGAACAAGAGAGACTCGATGAACTTAATGAATTGCGCTTCCGCCAATTGGAGAAACTAACCAGCGCATTTATCGAAGGACAACAAGACTCCATACAGATACTGACGGAACATACCCGGCGGTTGGGCAGAATAGAAAAACGCTTGGATAGCCTTGAAAAGCGCATGGATAGCCTTGAAAAGCGTATGGATAGCCTTGAAAAACGTATGGATAGGGTTGAAGAACTCTTGACGCTGGCGCTTGATGATCTCGCGTTTATAAGGGAAATCCTCAAACCTGGGGAATGAGACCGCGCCCGGGTATGATGAAGGGGATGCAAAACGCTCCTGACTCGCTGAGGACGACCCGCAATCTGTTTTAAATCAGTAAAAAAAAACCTAAACCGGCGCCTCGAGTTCGTCGGCGACCTCGTCCTCTTCGACGCTCATCATCATGAGCGCGCCATCGTCGTCTACGTCAATGCGGACCACGCTCGCCAAGCCGAACTCTCCCGAAAGAATGCCGTCCGACAAACGATCTTCGATTTCGTTTTGAATCAACCGGCGCAGAGGACGCGCGCCGTATTCGGGATCATATCCGTTTTCCGCCAGCCATTCGCTGCCGGCATCAGTCAATTCCAGCGTGATTGCATGCTCGAGCAGACGTTCCCGAACCTTATTCAGTTCGAGGTCGACGATCAGCTTGATCTCGTCACGGGTAAGCGAGCGGAAGATGATGGTCGCGTCGACGCGATTGAGGAATTCGGGGCGGAACATGCGATGCAACTGGTCCGTCACATTGCGGCTCATGTCTTGGTAGGCTTCTTCGTCCATCTTGTCGAAATCGAGTTGTGTATTGAAACCCAGACCGGAGTTGGGCTTGATCAAGTCCGCGCCGACATTGCTGGTCATAACAATCATGGCATTGCGGAAATCGACGCGGCGCCCACGGGCGTCGGTCAATGTGCCTTCTTCCATGATTTGCAGCAACATGTTGAAGGCTTCCGGATGCGCCTTTTCCACTTCGTCAAAAACGATAATGCTATACGGACGACGGCGAACGGCTTCGGTCAACTGACCGGCGTCTTCGTAGCCGACATAACCGGGTGGGGCGCCTACCAAGCGCGCCACCGAGTGGCGTTCCATGAATTCGCTCATATCGAGCTGGATTAGCGCCTCTTCGCTGCCAAAAAGGAATTCTGCTAACGCTTTTGTCAGTTCGGTTTTGCCCACACCGGTGGGACCGAGAAACATAAAGGAGCCGATCGGGCGCCGCGGATCTTTCAGGCCGGCGCGGGCGCGGCGCACGGCTTTGCTGATAGAGACGATTGCTTCGTGCTGGCCGACAATCCGCTCGTGCAGTTTGTCTTCCATCTCCATCAGGCGAGCGCTTTCCTCGTTGGCGATTCGCGTGACCGGGATGCCGGTCCACATGGCTGCGACTTCGGAAATATCGTCGCCGAGCAAGCGCGGCTGGCCAGTTTCTTCATTCCAGTTGTGGCGGATATCCGCCAGTGTCGCATCCAGAGATGCGTGGCGCGACTTGAGCGTATCGGCTTCCTGTTGTTCGCCGGCGACTTCCGCCAACTCAATCTCGTCACTTAGTTCCTCGAGCTCGTCCATCACCCGGCGGACCGCAGCGGCTTCCGGACTCTTGTACATGCGCAGTCGCGCCGCGGCTTCGTCTATCAGATCAATGGCTTTGTCAGGCAGAAAACGATCGGGGATATAACGCGCGGATAAATTGGCGGCGGTTTCGATGGCGTCATCGGTGATTTCAACATTGTGATGATCTTGATAAGGGAATTTGATACCTTGCAAAATCTCGATTGTTTCTTCGATCGTCGGTTCGTCAACCTGGATCTGCTGAAAACGCCGTTCAAGCGCGGCGTCGCTCTCGATGTGCTTGCGGTACTCGTCCAGCGTGGTCGCGCCGATACATTGCAGTTCGCCACGCGCCAGCGCCGGCTTAAGGATATTGGCGGCGTCGACGCTGCTGCCGGCGGAACCGGCGCCCACCAACATGTGCACTTCGTCGATGAACAGGATCGTGTCCGACGCCTTGAGTTCTTCAATTACACGCTTAAGCCGTTCTTCAAATTGGCCACGGTACATGGTGCCGGCGACGAGAGAGCCAACATCCAACTGCAAGACACGCTTGTTGAGCAGTGGCTTGGGCGTGTCGCCCTCGACGATGCGCTGCGCCAAACCTTCAACGATGGCTGTCTTGCCCACACCGGGTTCGCCGATCAAAGCAGGATTGTTCTTGCGTCGCCGGCTTAGCACCTGGATGACGCGCTCTATTTCCATTTCCCGTCCGACCACGGGGTCCAGCTTTCCGGTTTCTGCCAGGCTGGTCAGGTCGGTGGCTAGTTGATCCACCAGTGGCGTATTATCCTTGCGCGAGGGCCTGCCAGTCGGGCGGTCCTGCATTTTCTGCTGGGATTGCACGGGGCTTTCTTGCAGCACCTTGCTGGTCTGGCGACGCACTTCTTCCGGGCTCACACCCAGGCGGCGCAATACATCCAGGGCGATGCCCTCTTGTTGGCGCACCAAACCGAGCAGCAGGTGCTCGGTGCCGATATAGTGATGTCCCATACGGCGCGCTTCGTCCACAGCGAGTTCCAAAACCTTTTTGGTCCCCGGGGACAGATCAAGCTGGGTATTGCTGGATTTTCCTTCGGAAGTAGAGAGACGCGTTACCAACTCTTCGACGCGTCGCAGGTCCAATCCCAGGTCGCGCAGCACCCGGCCGGCGACCCCGCCTTCTTCTCTCATCAACCCCAGCAGCAAGTGCTCAGTACCAATTTGGTGATGCTGTAAGCGTTCCGCCTCATCCTGCGCCAGGCTTAGCACGCGCCGCGCCCGTTGTGTAAAGCGTTCCATTTTGTTTGGCACGGTTCATCCCTCCATCTTCAAAGGTGCGCGCCATAGTTGACTACAACTGTCCCATTGACATACGGATACGCGCCTGGGCGTATATTCTGTTGGTATCCGCTTGAATATGAGCCGTTCATGCGCAAGACAAGTCCTTCTCCATTCCTCTCGCCGACCCAATCACGACCGTTCGCGGCAAAGGCTATTGTTCTTGCATTGGACTGCTCAACAGGACTGTTAATCTGCACCTAGTTTGTCTTTTGGATTATGACCGCAAGCGGCGATATTGTATCCTGGGCGGTCCGGCGAAATCGCAAAACGCGCATCTCAAAAAACAGAACGTGTCGGCTATTATACCAATTGCTTTGCACTAAGCGGTAGACCTCCGTTGCGGGATCGCGAAAAGACCTTTAGTAAAACCTATTCATCGTATGCTAGCGGAGACCATAGAAATTATCAACGCAAAACCGTCATTTTGCACGAATAACTCATTTATCATTTAGTCGGAACAGAACCGTAACACTTCAGTTGGAAAACGAAAAAGGCACCTGCGTGGGTGCCTCTGTTTGTGAAAACCGCGTTGCTTATGCGACGAGAAGGATTACTATTCTGCGTGAGCGCGACATTCCTGGAACCTTTTCGCCGGTTACGCGCCGAGCGCCTCCTAGCGAATCGCAATTGGCAGGTTTGCTTAATCTTCAGTATGCGCCTCCGGCTCGGCCGGTGGATCCTTTGGCAATGAGGCGGATTCCTGAATTGCCATTTCCCAGTCAAGATCCAGATACTCGGTCGAATTCACGGATTTCAAACTCAAGCCGAGTCGTCGTTCTTTGATATCGATCTTAACAATACGCAAGACCAGTTCTTCACCGCGCTTGACAACCTCCCGCGGATGGCTCACACGCTCGCCGGACAGTTCCGAAATGTGGATCAAACCTTCTACCGCGTCGTTGTCGATCAAGCGCGCGAATGCGCCAAACTTGGTGAGTTTCGTGACGCGACCGCGTACCAGTTGACCTCGTCGTAACGAGCCGGCAATTTCGTCCCACGGGTCACTCATTATGCGACGCCGACTGAGGCCAATCCGCCTCGCGTCAGAATTGATGCTGATGACTTCAACCTCGACTTCGTCGCCGACGCTGACCACCTGTCGGGGGTGAGTGATGTGCCCCCAAGCCAACTCGGTCAGGTGTACCAAGCCCTCGGCGCCGCCGATATCGACAAAGGCGCCAAATGTTTCTAGGCTGACGACCGTTCCTTTGCGGATCTCGCCGAGGGTGAGTTCTTCAATCAGTTCTCGTTTGCGCCGCTGGCGGACTTCGCGCATGGCGGCTCGTTCGGACAGGATTAGACGATTGCGCTTGCGATCAACTTCCATTACCTTGACGCCGATCGGCTGATTAACCATCGGGCTGTAACGCTCTTCTGGTGTTTCGCCAGACATGCCCCTCGCGCGTTCCTCTGCCAGTTGGCTTTGTGGCACGAAACCGCGCAGCCGCCCGAAGCGCACGATCAATCCGCCTTTGTTATAGCCACCGATCAAAGCTTCATAAACGTTTTTGGATTTGGCGAATTCTTCGGCTTTGCGCCAATCAAGTTCTTCAAGCGCGTGGTTGATGGACAAGACAGTCTCGCCACGATGGTTGCGGGGATTAACGACGTAGACATCGACTTCGGCGCCGACGACCAGAGATTCGAGCATTTTGCGCGTCATCAACTCCAGTTCGCGCCCGGGCACCAAGCCCTCTTCACCGTCCCCAAGATCCACGAACACCGCAGTAGGCGAGGTCTTGGTAATGACACCGCTGGAGATCTGACCTCGGCGATATTTGGGCGGATCGTCGTCCTTGGGCGCCCCTTCTGTCTTGGTCTGGGCGGGACTCTCACTGGCGGGCTCCCGGGCTTCAGATTCCGCAGGCGCCGCTACCTGTTCAGGCTCTGATTGCTCGGCGACCGGATCCGCTGTGACATCCGTTCCATCATTTGACGGTACGCTGTCCGCTTCGCTTGCCTCTGCCGTCGCATTCGCTTGAACAACGGCATTTGATTCAGCGTCGGGAGACTTCAATTCATCCGGATTATCGTTGTTGCCGGACCTTGTCTCTGCCGCCGCGTTCTCGCCTGCCACGCCAGCGTCTTCCGTTGAAGCGTCCGCGTTCTCGGCGGCAACCGCGTCTTCCTGCGACAACTCGGCGGACGACTCGCTCTCTATGATCTCGTCGCCCTTGCCTAGTTCTTCTGCGCTCATAGTTGTGTCCTACGTCCGTTACCCAGAGTTTCGGACACAATTATAGCCAGTGCGAAGGCAGAATCAAAGGACTAATTGACCAACAGGACATAATTGGCGCGGGCTAGGAGTTCTGTCATCGGCGCCGAATATAGCGAAGCGCGGGAGTCGTCTGGATCTGCCTTGGCGCAACGGCGATCGGGAACTGCTCAGTTCTCGTCATCCGCCGTTTGCGAGAGAAAATCGGCGTATTCTTCGTCATCAAACTCGTCGTTGTAGTATTCGCCGTTCTGATAGCCGCCGTCGTAATAGTCCTCAAGCTCGCTATCGTAATCATCAGCGCCGTCGGCGTAATCGCTCTGTTGGTCGACATGTCCGGAGAAGCGAAGCTGCCCATCGTGCTCGTCGATGACGATTAGGTCGCCGTCATCAAAATCGCCCTTGAGCAATTGTACGCTCAATGGATTCTCGATATGTCTCTGTACGGCTCTGCGCAGCGGACGGGCGCCAAATTGAGGATCGAAACCTTGTTTCGCCAGCCAATAGCGCGCTGGTTCGGTGAGATGGATCGCCAAGCCCGATTCCTGCATCCGTTCCGCCAACCCTCGGATTTGCAGGTCGACCATTTGCTCGACGGCTTGAAGGGTGAGCGGTTCAAAAATGATGACCTCGTCGATGCGATTGAGGAATTCTGGCCGGAAGGTGTCGCGCATGGCTTTTTCGATTTCACGATGGTCGGCGAGGGCGCGGTCGTCATGCTGTAAAAATCCCAGGGCGCCGCCTTGCTTGGCAAACTCCGTGCCCAGGTTGCTCGTCATAATCAGCACGGTATTGCGGAAATCGACGATGTGACCCTGCCCGTCCGTCATGCGTCCGTCTTCCAGCACTTGCAGCAGCGCGCTCCAAACATCAGGATGGGCTTTTTCGATCTCATCAAAGAGCACGACGCGGTAGGGACGGCGGCGTACGGCTTCGGTTAGCTGGCCCCCCGCCTCGTAACCAACATAGCCGGGTGGCGCGCCGAACAGGCGGCTGACCGTATGCTTTTCGCGGTATTCGCTCATATCGACGCGCACCAGCGTGTCTTCATCATCGAACATGAACTCCGCGAGCGCCTTTGCCAATTCGGTTTTGCCCACGCCGCTTGACCCGAGAAAGATGAAGGAGCCGATCGGGCGTTTGGGATCCTTCAAGCCGCTTCGGGCGCGGCGAATGGCATCCGCGAGCGCGGCCACAGCATTTTCTTGCCCTATCACGCGCTCGTTAATGACCTCTTCCATCCGCAGCAGTTTTTCCGATTCGGTTTCGAGCATGCTCTGCACCGGGATACCGGTCCACTGCTCAACCACCTGGGCGACATTGTCCGCGGTGACGACCTCGTCCAGTGTGTGTTCCTGCCGCCAAGCGTGGCGCGCGTGATCGAATTCCTCCTCCACCTGGATTCGCTGCATTTTGCAGTCGGCTGCCCGCTCATAATCTCGCGCCAGGCCCGCAGCTTGCTCTTCTATCGCCAATTGATCGATCGTTTCACGCATTTCTTTCAAGCGTGGCGGCATGGAAAAGAGCGCGACACGCAACTTTGCTGACGCTTCGTCCAACAGGTCAATGGCTTTGTCGGGCAGCTTGCGCTCGGTCAGGTACCTCGCGGACAAACGCGCGGCCGCTTCGATGGCGTCGTCGGCGATTGTCAAGTTGTGGTGGGCTTCGTAACGATCGCGGACGCCAAAGAGCATCTCAATCGTGTCTTCAATATTCGGCTCTTCCACGAAGATCGGCGCGAAGCGGCGATCAAGCGCGCTGTCTTTTTCGACATGTTGTCGATACTCGTCCATTGTCGTGGCGCCGACCGTCTGCAATTCGCCGCGCGCCAAAGCCGGCTTCATCATGTTGCCGGCATCCATGGCGCCGGAAGCGGCTCCCGCGCCGACAACCTGGTGCAATTCGTCAATGAAGAGAATGATTTCGCCATCGGAACGCTGGATTTCATCAATCGTCGCTTTCAAGCGTTCTTCAAATTCGCCGCGGAAACGGCTGCCTGCCAACATGCCGCTGAGGTCAAGGCTGAGTACGCGCTTGCCCAAGAGCAAATCGGGCACGTCGCTGGAAGCGATCTTCTGCGCCAGTCCCTCTACGATGGCAGTTTTGCCGACGCCGGCTTCGCCAATGAGCACCGGGTTGTTCTTGGTACGGCGGCTCAATACCTGGATGACGCGCTGGATCTCTCCGTCGCGGCCAACGACAGGATCCAGTTTGCCTTCCATCGCCATACGTGTCAGATCGCGGCTGTATTTCTCCAGGGTGCGATAGCGACTTTCGGCTTGCGGATCGGTGACGCGCTGGCCGCCGCGGATATCTTTGACCGTATCGGATACGCGGTCTCGTGTAATATTCATATCTTCAAAGAGTTTGGAGATGGCGGTGTTCCGCTCACCGAACAGCGCAAGGAAGATATGCTCGGTACTGATGTATTCGTCGCGCAAGCGGTTCGCTTCTTCGTTGGCGCGGTCGATAACGCTCTTGAGGCGCGGCGTGATGAAGACCTGATTTGTACCATGTCCGTAGATCGTTGCTGTACGCGGGCTTTGACGGAGCACGTCATCCACGCGCGAGCGCATCGCGGCAATGTCTATCGAAAGACGTTCCAGGATCTGCTGGACGACGCCGTCGCTCTGTTCCAGAAGCGCGAGCAAGATGTGCTCGCTGTCGACTTGTGTATGGCCATAACGCTGCAGAATATCATAGGCGCGGTGGGCTGCGTCTTGCGCGCGTTCGGTGAATCGGTCAAATCGTAGCATTAATGGTCCCTCGCGACTCTGGCGGCAGTTGAGTGCAATTGTAATCCGATTTTAGCGGAGAAATGTAGACTCTACATGGATACGCGCCCTGTATCTACTGCACGATTTTTAAAAGAAATCATTCTTTTCGGACCCGCTGGAAAGAATCTTGATCCAGGAAAAGTACCATCCCCGAAGTAACCCAAAATGCGAGCAAATCCGGAAGTCAGACACGAAAAATGCCTGACGCTACATTAATCCGATACCAGCGTGTCGTCACGGTTTCAGCGAAATATATATATAGCCACTAGATCTTTTAAAGTTGTGAATACACGCTCAACAACTCTCCGGCAACCTTCTCCCACGTATAACTCTCTGCAACAAGCCGCCGCGCCGCCATACCCATTCGCCGGCGCAGATCTACGTCGACCAGCAATTCCCGCAGCTTGACCGCAAAAGCCTCCACCGACGCCTCTACCACAAATCCAGCAGCCGCGATCTCAACTTCCGGCATATTGCAGCCTGGCGAAATGACTGCCGGCATCCCGGCCGCCAGCGCCTCCAGCACAGCCATCGACAATCCTTCGCCTCTCGCGGGCAGAGCGAAGACATCACTTGCGGCCAATGCTTCCAGGCGTTCGTCGCTGCCTAGATATCCGGTGCAGACAATGCGGGAGTCCTCAGCCGCCAATGCCTGCACCTCTGATAACATGCCTTCGTCGGGCCCGACGATCAGCAGACGCGCATGCTCGACTTTAGCGCGCTGAAAAGCGCGGACAAGTACATCCACGCCCTTTCTCGCTTGCAGACGGCCAAGGAACAAGACAGTTGGCGCGTTGTCCAGGCCATGGCGACGCCGGAAGAGGTCAGCAGGGGGCAATTCGGTGAAATCCTTCAAATGAACACCGTTGGGAATGACATTGAAAGTCGTAGGCTTCTGACGCTTGCCGAATCGCGCCCATATTTCCCTGACCTCGCTGAGTTCCGTTTCGGTCAAAGCTATCACATGGTCGATGCGCTGGGCGACCGCGGGGGAAAGCAGCCGGTCCCAGACAGTCTTGAGTCGTCCCCGCCCCGTGGACATATTCAGCGTACCGTGGGGAGATAGTACGATCGGTATGCCAAGCGCTTGTGCAACCGGCGTGACCAGCAAGTTTTCAACGGTGCGAAACTCGTGAACGTGCAGAATATCAACGGTTGGCAAAATGGAAAGGGCGGCCCGCTTCATGCTGCGAGGCGTAGAAAGGTTGAGCTTTCCACGCAGCCGAGTAGACAGATTCGGCCGTCGCAAGATTCTTACGCCGTCAATCTCTTCCTCTGCGGGTCCACGATACCGAGCAGTTTGATCCAGGGCGTCTGTGGTCAAAACCGTGACTTGATTCCCGCTGGCGGCGAGCGATGTCGTCATGCCTTCGGCCGCCCGCACCACGCCGCCAAAGGCATAAGCCGGTTGGAAATAGGGCGTCAGGTGTAAGATGTGCAATTCTATGTCACCAACTCAACTCGATATCGCGCTTCCAGAAGCGCACAACCAGGCTGCCGCCCGGTAAAGCCGCGACCAGTCTGTATAGCAGATCTATGTCTTCGCTATCGAAGACCCTCCCGAAGCGCATGCTCAAGATGTAGACGATCAACCCGATCAGTAGCGCCGGCATGAAATGCAAACCGCCTATGCCGATCGTGAGCAACGCAACTGGCGCGGCGATGAGCAGAAGACGAAATACGCTGTTCGCGATCCGTCGCCATTGAAAACCCGCCGCGGCAAAGGACGAAAACAGCAAAATCAAAACCAATGATTCAGAAATGACCGACGCGATTGCGGCGCCTCGTGGATCTCCCCACCCTGTTAGCAGGATCGTATTGAGCACGATGTTTAGCCCCAGACCGAGGGCGCGGACCGCAAGCAAGAGTCGCTGACGATTCTGAATCAGCATGGCTTTGCTGACGACATTGCCGATCATCGTGATCGCCGTATACCAGATTAATATGCTCAGAATGCCTGCGATCACTGAATTCTGATTGCCAAAAAATGAGCTAATCGCGCCAGGCGCCAGCAAGCTAACAAAAAGCGCCATCGGCAATCCAATGACGACCATGTAAAGTGTCAGCTTCTCGATCAAGAAACCAAAGATCGGATTCTTGCCCTCGCCGTGATAACGCGACAGCAGCGGATAAGCCGCCACCAGGACAGTCGTGCTGAAAAGCTCGATCACGCCGAAGTTGACGACGAAAGCGACAGTCAGGTACCCGGTGCCCTCCACGCCCAGGATGCCGGTGGTCATGAGTTTGTCCGTATGTTGGTAGGCTAAGGTCAGAAAAGCGGAGGCGGCCAGAGGTACGCTGTTGACCAGCAGAGGCTTGCTTATAGCCCGGTCGATAGGGAAGGTCGGGCGCAAACCGTCGCGCAAGTTGAACCCCGCCAAGATCAGCGAGCGAAACAAACCGGACGCGATCGCGGCGCCGTATATTCCCAGCAGTCCCCAACCCAAGACGAGCGCCAGGACCGCCAACCCAATGCGCAGCAAGATATGCGCGATCTCCACCAAGGATGTCTTGAGCATTTCCTCGCGAGCCAGCAGCAGGTCGTAACCTATGTTTCCAAAGAGGTCGACGAATAGATTTAACCCGGCCAGCGCCACAAAAGCGCGCAGGGAGTCGTCGTATACTACGGAAAAACTGTTGATGCCGACGTATGCGATCAGCGCCAGGGCAGTTTGCCAAAATACCATCGCCGACCAATAAGCGCCGGCTTTAGCCGGTTCGCGCGCCACATCGCGGATCACAATCAGGCTCATGCCGAAGCTGGTGATGGAACCGGCAATGACCATCAAGCCACCCACTGTCCCATAAATGCCGTAGTCCCCCGCGCCAAGCCAGGCGAACAAAACCAATTGCCAGACGAAGAGCGCTCCTTTGCTGATCACGCTCGCGACGACCAAGGCGCTGACATTGCGCGCGGCGCGCCTGGCGTCATTTCCCGATATTTTCTTGCTTTCGCTCATATTCGCCCGTGATATGGAGGAACCTTTAGCCTTTTATACTACGAATCGTTTGGCTCGTGGAGAAACTATGTACTCGTATACACGGAATCGCTCAGCCGCGCGCGCCTGAAGTCGGCGCCATATCTTGCGGAACCCCCGGACACGGCTAGGGATGTCGCGAAACATCAATTAAGATTGTAGCCATCGGCAAGTCATGGGGACAGCTTGTGTTTCACTCAAAAGAGTCGGCGCTTGACTACATATTCCGGACACGGCGTCGGCTGGGCGATGCGCCGCGCGGTTTGGACGAAGATACGCGAGACACCGCGGCGACGCGTAAACTGCTGCGTCTCGCGAATTTGCCCGCCGCGCCATGCGAATTCGTAGTTATAACGGGAAGCCGCGGTAAAGGCTCTGTCGCGGCCATCATGGCCAAGCTGCTGGAAGCGCTTGGCTATCGCGTCGGCATGCTAAGCAGTCCGCACTTGGTCCATTGGAACGAGCGAATTCGCGTCAACGGGCGCATGATCCCGGATCAGGACTTCTTGCGCATCCTCAGCGACTTGCGACCGCATATCGATTCGGTGACTCAAGACTTGCATGGAGGGCAGTATCTCAGCCCCCAAGGCATATTCCTGGCGATGGCGCTGCGGTACTTTGTTGAAAAGCGAGTTGAAATAGCCGTGCTGGAAGTGGGCCGCGGCGGTCGCTTTGACGATATTGCGGTTGTGCCGAACCGGCTGGCTGTGTTCGCGCACATACTGCTGGAACACACAGCTTTGCTGGGTGACACGCTGAAAAGAATCGCCTGGCACAAGGCGGGGATCATACCCAGCGGTGGTATCGCGCTGAGCACGGCGCAACCGTCGGAGGCGGAAGAGGTCTTACGACGGGAAGCAGGATTGCAAGGGGCAAGGATTCATTTTCTGGATGAGGCGGATCGCGCGCAATTGGGGACCGACACAGACGGGGGCCAGTTGATTCGCTTGCAGCCTTACGGCGAGATGCTGTTGCCATTGCTCGGGCGCTATCAAATTGAGAATGCCTCGCTAGCGATTCGCGCCGTAGAGACTCTGCATGCGCAACTGAGCGCATCGTCACTCGAAGACGAAAGATACATTACGTCGATTCGTTCTGGCTTGGCGCAGGTCAAATGGTTCGGCCGCGTCCAAAAGCTGGACCAAGAGCCTGCGATATTCGTGGACGGCGCAATCACAGTTCCTTCGGCAGAGTCCTTCATCGCCAGTGTCAAGCCGCGGCTCTCCGAACCGGTGGCGGCCATCGTCGGCGTCCCGCGCGATCGTGATTTTTCCGGCGTCTACCGAGTCATGGCGCGTGTCAGCAAGAAGCTAATCATTACCGAAACGGATATCAATCCTAGTACGCGTTTCCCGGCGCGCGAGGACGCGCTGCGAGCGGCACAGGCTTTGCAGGTCGATGCCGCGCATACCGACAGCTTGAAAGCTGCGCTGGATCTGGCGCGCGAGTTCGCGGGCGAATCTGGCACGATCTTGCTGGCTGTCTCGCTCATGCTGGTCGGCGAATGCATGTTGATCTGGAATGTGGATACCTCACAGATTTGATATGCGAGATCCGCAGAGCCTATTCGCTGATTGACAAAGGTGGGTCGATTCGCTAGGCTACGCTTACCTTTTCCTACCTGAAGTGTAATGCAAGGAGATCCAAAATGGAGCATCCCAAGCAAACACAAGAGAGTATGGCGGCGCGGGTCATGCGCTTTGATGAACTTAAGCAAAAGGGCATTCCCATCATGTTCATCGACAGCATGTTGCCCCGCCATCAACGCATGAATTACGCCGTGATCGGCGATACCGCGGCCGAGAACCCGGACTACAGTATCAAACGGGCGATTACCGAACCCCACCGCTATCAGATTGGTATGTGCTGGGCGCCGCCCGGTTGTGGACCTGCCTGGCACACGCACGACTACACCGAGTCCTTTTTCATCCTTACTGGTCCCTTCACATTTTATTGGGGTAACGAGGATGACCCCGACAAGGTCGAAGGCAAATTCGTATTGAACGAATGGGACATGATCTCGCTGCCGCCGGGCATGTATCGCAGTTTTGAATACAGCGGCGATTCAATCGGCTGGTTCTACGCTGTCTTGGAATCGCACGAAGTTTTTGAGGGCAAGGATCCCTACTGGTCGCCGCAGATTGAAGAAGCCGCTTTGCGTAATGGCTATGAAGCGGACGCCAAGGGCAAAATGGTGCACCCGCCCGACTATGAAGCGCAAAAAGCGCGGCAAGATCAGCATTTGCGGGAGAAGTTCCGCGATTTGACCGGCGTCGATTTGAAGGACTACCGTCCGCCGCAATTCGTGAAGGGTAACTAATTATGAAGACGAGCACCGAGCGCATCCTGACGACGCACGTGGGCAGCATGCCGCGTCCGCAGTATGTGGTGGATCAGTTGTTCGCGCAGGACCAGGGCGAAGCCTACGACCCAGATGAATTCGACCGCGTGATGCAACGCGCGGTGCGCGAGGTTGCTGCCAAGCAGGTGGGAGCCGGTGTCGACATCATCAGCGATGGCGAGATGAGCAAGATCAGTTACGCCACCTATATCCGTCACCGCTTTACCGGCTTCGAGATCGCCGACGTGCCGCGCGCCACGCCGAAAGACCTCGACGATTTCCCAGCTTACAAGCAGAGCCTGGCGGATGCCGGCGGAACGCCGAAGTACCACCGCCCGGTTGTTCGTGGCGAGATAAAGATCAAGGACTTGTCGCCGCTGGAGAAAGACATCGCCAATCTCCTGTCGGCGAAAGACGAAGCGGGCGCGCAAGAAGCCTTCATGAATGCGGCTTCGCCCGGCGTCATCGCCGTCTTCCAGCCCAATGAGTATTATCCGAACGACGAGCAATACCTGGGCGCGCTGGCGGACGTGATGCGCGTCGAATACGAGAAGATCACCGAAGCCGGCTTGGTTTTGCAGGTCGACTGCCCGGATCTGGCTTTGGGCAGACATATCCGCTTCCGCGATGCTGATATCGCCACCTTTAAGAAGGCGGCGCGGGCGCAAGTCGAAGCCTTGAATTATGCCTTGGAAAACGTGCCAGCCGAGCGCTCCCGCATGCACATCTGCTGGGGAAACTACGAGGGACCCCACCACCACGATGTTGATCTGCGCGAGATTATTGACATTGTTTTCTCCGCCAAGCCACAGGCGATTCAATTCGAAGGCGCCAACCCGCGCCATCAACATGAATGGGCGATCTGGGCTGAAGCGGATATCCCCGATGACAAGATCCTGATCCCCGGTACGCTTGATACCACAACCAATTTTGTGGAACATCCGCAACTGGTGGCGCAGCGCATCGAGCGCTTCAGCCGGATCGTGGGCAAGGAACGGGTCATCGCCGGCACCGATTGCGGCTTTGGCACCTTTGCCGGCTTTGGCGCCATACATCCCGATATCGCTTATGCCAAATTGGGATCGCTGGCGGAAGGCGCGCGCATTGCCAGCGAGCGGCTCTGGAATTAAGCGCCCCCTAAAATATGCGATTGACGATCTTGCAGGAGATTGAGCCGAATGGCGATTCGATACATTAAGAAGGGCAAGTCCGCCGAGCAAAAGGCTGAAGCCGATGCTGCAGTGCAGGAAACCGTGCGCGGGATCCTGGCCGACATTCAAAGGCGCGGGAATGCAGCGGTTCGTGAATTGTCGCAGAAATTCGACAACTGGAATCCGGCAAGCTTCAAATTGTCGGACGGGCAAATCGAAGAAATCGTCGCGAGCCTGCCCGCGCAGGCGGTCTCCGACATCAAATTCGCCCAGGAACAGATCCGCAATTTCGCAAAAGCCCAACGCGCGGCGCTGCGGGATGTAGAAGTCGAAACGCTGCCCGGCGTGGTTCTCGGGCACAAGAACATACCCGTTAACCGCGTTGGCTGTTATGTGCCGGGCGGGCGTTACCCGATGGTCGCCTCGGCGCATATGAGTACCGTGACCGCCAAAGCGGCCGGTGTCAAGGAAGTCATTGCCTGTACGCCGCCAATCGGGGGCGAGATTCCCGCGGCCACAATCGCGGCGATACACTTTGGCGGGGCGGACGAGATCTATCTTCTGGGCGGCGTACAAGCCTTGGCTGCCATGGCTTACGGCGCATTGGGCATTGAACCCGTCGACATGATCGTCGGTCCCGGAAATGCCTTTGTCGCCGAAGCCAAGCGACAGCTTTTCGGCTTGGTAGGCATTGATCTGTTGGCTGGACCAACCGAAGTGCTGGTGATCGCCGATGACAGCGCCGATGCCGAAATCTGCGCTACGGATCTGCTGGGTCAAGCGGAGCACGGTCCCACATCGCCCGCGGTACTGCTGACCACAAGCGCCTCACTGGCCGAGAGCATTGAAGCGGAAATTGGTCGACAACTGGAGACGCTGCCGACAGCCGATCTGGCTGGCGCCGCCTGGCGCGACTACGGCGAGGTGATCCTGGTCGATACCGACGAAGAAATGGTCCAAGTCGCGGACGAGATCGCCAGCGAGCACGTCGAGGTTATCACGCGCGATCCCGATTATTTCCTGGAAAATATGAGCAATTACGGGGCGCTCTTCCTGGGTCCGGAGACCAATGTCGCCTATGGCGACAAGATCATTGGCACCAATCACACCCTGCCGACCAAGAAAGCCGGTCGTTATACCGGCGGATTGTGGGTGGGCAAGTTCATCAAAACCGTGACCTATCAGCGCGTCACGGAAGCAGCGAGCGTCCTCATCGGTGAATATGGCAGCCGGCTCTGTGATCTCGAAGGCTTCATGGGGCACAAGGAGCAGTGCGATCTGCGCCTGCGGCGGTATGGAGGTGGAAGTGACTGAATCGTCACCGATAAAATTGGCACCGCTCTCGAACTGGTCTCCGGTTTTACCTACCGAACCATCCTCGCACACGCTGGAACAATGTTATACGTTGTGATTCGATCTCCATCCTTCGTAGGTTTTCCCTATGATCTAACCAGCGTTTGTACGCCATGTACGAAACCGGAATAATGAATATTAGAAACAGCCATGCGGAAAGATTACCCTGCAACAATTCAGGCATCAATGGACCAATGATGAGAATAGATATAATAGCTACCAGGATAAAGAGATTACGATTCTGGATTTCGCTGTCGGAATCCTTTGAATTGCGCTCATAGGTGACCTGCTGGTTGTTGCTATTGATGTTCATTGCCCACAATGGTCGGTTACGCTGGTTTACATTAGAGGCGGTTCTCTGTTTTGACTTGGGCAATTTGATGTTGGGGCGTTTCCGCTTAGAACGTTTGCGTTTTGAGCGTTTCGGCTTGTCAAAATCGCTGTTTGCCTTGTTTTCGCGAGTATCTTCTTCGCGTAAGCGCTGAAGTTCGCTCTCTACAACTTGTGCCGGAGTCTCTGAATAGTCGTCAGGCGCATAGCGCCTGTTGATGTAGTCGCGCGAGTCTTCTCTTCCCTCGACATTGCCAGTTGTTGCCGCATCGCGCGAGGTTACGGCTTCGCCTGTAGGCTCGGTAAGTTCGTAAAGAATGTTTCCCTCCATGCCTTCAGTAATTGCGGTTTCTTCCTCAATGTCGGGTGCATCCAGTTGTGGCTCGTTCAAGTCGATCGGTGGCACAGGATTATCTGTGACAACCTTATTTGGTTCACCTTTTAATCCTGACTTTGTGTTCGAGTATTGACTCCCAAAGTCAGCTCCTGGCTCGCCGAATTTACGAGAAGACAGTTGAAGAAGCACTTCGTCCACTTTCTCTATTGCGTTTCTGGCTTTGGAGCCTTTTATTGAGGTCAGCAGTAGCTTCGCTGTATCCGCAAGCCGGCGGATCCTGTCATCATCAAGCTGGCGCAAATTCTTCCTACTGTTATGACTGTTTGGTTTGCGGAGTCCTTGTATCAACTCGTGCGCATATGAGATAATCAGTCGATCAGACTTATTGAAATTATTTTTAATGTCTTCCGGGGAGAATGCAATTAACCTTAGGACTTTCACAACATCCAGTTCATCCTTCAGCGCTTCTTCATTTGGTAGCTGCTCTTCATCCCGCAGGACGTAATGAATCTCATCTATGTAGATTTTCTTACTGAATTTTTGCTTGTATAAATATATAACCCTATCCAAAAGACCATCTAGTAGAGCATCCTCAATATCATTCGCAAAATCCCGATTCGTCTTTTTCATTAGCAAATCCTAATCTTGCGCACATGCTAAACGTAGACTAATGTTATTGTATCACATTCTAAGTAGTAACACGTTAGTTGTGCGAAAAAACGGACTGTAGTGCATGGCGCAATAGGGCGACTCACCGAGTCGCCCTATTGCTCCTTATTTTGCCTTACTTTCTTGGAATCACTTAATTGACTTCGTGTCTTTGTGGTTAATTTTGCTTTTGAACGGCAACCACATGTAATTTGCCAAATTTTTGAAATGCGCCCGTGGGTGCGCGTAAATCATTTTACCGACGTCCTCCGCTCGTCAACCACAACCGTCCCCGCCAACTTATCGTGCCAGGTCTGCTTCTCCCGGTCGAACATCGCCCAGAGATATCCCAAAAGGAACATGCCGCTAATCGTATAGCCGAAAACGTTGCGTATGATGGCGTCCAGGATGCCGATGCGCTGTCCATTCTTCTTGATGACCCGCAGCTTCAGCATGATCTTGCCCAAGGTCTGTCCGTTGAACAGTGTCATGAAGGCGACGTTGTATACCGCGCTCACCAGCAAATTCATCGTCACCACGTCGTTCTGGAACTGCGAAGCGGCGGTCGAAATCATCGTCGGATCATCAGAAAGCAGCGCCGCTTCTAGGGCTGTAAAACCGCCGCTAACCGCCGCTAGCAACAAAGTCATGACGCCGACGATGAGCCCGTCGATTATGATTGCCAGCCAGCGTCGGCTCACCGACGCCAGACCTACCTGTTGCATAACGGGCGGGGGCGTGGGCGCTGGAACCGGCGCGGCGACTGAGGGCTCTTTTGGCGGCGCGGGAATAATTTGAGCCAGTTCATCGCTGGCCCGTTGAAAATCAGGATCCAGTTCCAGCGCCGAGCGCAGATACTCAATCCGTTGACCGTGACTGAGCGCTGCCTGTGAAGCCAGGTAATAGGCATCGGCGCTCGGCTTCTCCTCAAGTTCCTCAGCGATCAGTTCCCGGGCGCGGTCCATTTGAAATCGACCAATCGCTTCTTGAATCTCCGCTAATCTGTCCGTCATTCTTGTCACCGCCACATCTGCATTTCCGCAAGGGTATCATACTTGATAACAGTCCGCATGTGTTATGATAAGCCCCGCAATGGCAAAGCCGGGTGCGCCGCTGTCTGGCTAGCCCGGAAGGACGAGCGCAATTTCATGAACGAGAACGCCGGACGCATCGCCGCCAGCAAAGCCGGCCGTCGCTTTATCGCCCAGATGAACTTTTACAATGCCGGGGATTTCAAGCGCTTGCGGCAATTCGTCCATAGCAGCTATTATGATCTGATCTTGATGGAGAATCCGGCAGATCGCCGTATGCTCGACCTTAAGGCGGCGCATAAACTACACGGTCGCTTGAAGGTTGTAGAGATCGAAAAGGCCGAGGATTACGCGATAGATCTCATCTTGCAAGGCGAAAAAGGCGCGTCGCGATTGCGCCTTGAAATGGTCGTGAACGAGAGTTACCCGCATCAGATTATCCACTATGCTTTGAGGCCAATGGAGCGGGGCTGAAGCAGGGGTGCTGTTATGAACCCGGAAAAGACCGGTCCGATCCTGGATCGGCTAAAGATAAACACGGATCTGGCGACGCGTATTTTGACCGGTTTCATTCGCGACAGCATCACAAAAGCCGGGATGTCACGGGCCGTGATTGGACTGTCCGGAGGGATTGATTCGGCGCTGTCCGCATATCTGTCCGCCGAGGCATTGGGCGCGGACAATGTTTTGGCTTTGCGCATGCCATACAAGACCTCTTCAGCCAGCAGCATGAACGATGCTGAGGCGGTCATCGAAGACTTGGGATTGCCGCATCAGACCCTTCCAATTACCGCTATGGCCGATCCCTTGATTGAGCGGTTCGAGGATATGAGTAAGCTGCGGCGGGGCAACATCATGGCTCGGTTGCGCATGATCACGCTCTATGATCAGTCCGTGGCTTGGGGCGGTTTGGTGATGGGCACCAGCAACAAGACGGAATTCCTGCTGGGATACAGCACGATCTACGGCGACAGCGGCGTGGCTTTGCATCCGATCGCGGATCTATACAAGTATCAAGTGCGGCAACTCGCGCGCTATCTGGGCGTGCCGCAATCAATCATTGACAAGCCGCCCACTGCTGATCTCTGGGCGGGGCAGACCGATGAGGATGAACTCGGCTTCACCTACGACGAAGCCGATCAAGTGCTGATGCTTCTGGTTGACGAGCGCTTCACGGTGGAAGAGGTGGCCGCGGAAGGCTTCGATAGCGAATTTGTCGACCGCATTTGGGAACGGGTCAAAGCCAACCACTACAAGCGGACTATGCCCAATATCGCTAAACTGTCCAAGCGCAGCATCGGGCATGACTTCCTGTATCTGCGCGACTACACCGGGCGCGCCGGTCGCCTTTGATTGACCTCACATGCCGTTGACCCTGGTGGGGCGAATCTTGTAAATCACGCGCTGTTCTTTGCCTCGGCTCTCGGGATTAAAGGAATAGTAGTCATCGTTGCCCGCGTACAAGCCCGACAGTTTATTGATATGCGCCAGCGCGGCATTGCTTTCGTCAAATTCGACGACTTCGCCTCGGACCTCTACCCAGTGAAAAGGGTTTTGCGGATCCAGGGATAACACCGTGACTTTGGGATTGGCGCGGACGTTGCGATCTTTGCGGCGTCCGACCGCCGAATTAATCCAGATCTGGTCGCCTTCCAGGCTTACCCAGACGGGCGTCACCTGCGGCTGTCCATCGGGATTGCTCGTGGCGAAGGCGACGACGATTGGCCGCTCCAAAAGGTCTTTGAGATTGTCTGCGATCGTTACGGACATGCGAATTAGCTCCTTCTATTGGTTGTGCTATATCGTTGACATCGACATTCGCTCAGACGTTGTTTGCTTCTGTGGTGTCGTCTGAAGGCGCGTCGAGATTGCTCTCGCTGATTGAATCCACATCTTGCTCGCTTCCCGCGGACGACGTGCCGGTCTCGCTGGTGGACTGATGGTGATAGAGCAATCCACCCAGCAAAACTGTCAGATCGTGCGGAATGCGCGCTTTGAATTCGCGATAATTTTCGCCGGGCAGCATGCCGTTGAGCGAGTAAGTGAATTGTTCGGGGACGCGGCTGCCAATCTTACCTAGTTCCGGTTCCCACTGGTCGATGAGGTGCCAGGCGGCATTGCGGCATTGATATAGCTCAAAAACGATATGCGCTTCACCGGCAGCGCCTTCAAAGCGTATATCCAGCGCGATTGGCAAGCTGCGATTTTGCTTTTCGATTCGGCGCAGCGCGGCTTTGCTCATACGATTGGCGATGGGCTGCAATGCTTTGTTCAACTCTTGATTGTCCATCTCGGCGGAGCGCCCGACGATCTTGTTCAACTGCTTGACGACCTTGCGCGGCATGACCGCTTCAGTGTGACTGACGCGGCCATAGATATCGTATTGCTCACTGCGAATCGCCTTGATAATCCACGAGCCTAAACTGTGACCCTCGGCATTGACCAAGCGCTTGATAACTACCAGGTGATTGGGCGTACATGGCGCATTGATGGCGCTATTCTGCGCGTGGTACTGCCAACCCTGGCGGCGCCCCTGGGTCGAATCTGGATCGAAATACGCGCCCGCGGCATAGGGCGGTTGCCAGACGTCAAAGGAAGGCGAACGCCGAAAGATCAACCGCAAAATCAGACTGACGAACCAGAGCAACACCAAGCCTAGCGCCAACACCAGGATGCCGACGAGCATCTGCGTTAGCGAAAATACGCTGTCGTTGATTTGAATGCCGCCTTCGAGAGTTTTGACGCTGATGTTTAGCAGGGGGACAACAAAGCCAAATTCCGCCCTTTCGTTGGACGAGGATGGACTGTCGACCGTAGCCGCTTCACGCGCTTCGGCAACGTTGATGCGGAATAACTGGCTATTGTCGCGGGCGATCGGACTGCCCGCCAATTCGTATTGGTCAATCCCGGCCTCGATTTTTAGAAAGACATCGCCTTCAGGAAACCGGTCCAGCGCCAACTCCGCCGAAAAGGGATAGACCTCCCCCGAAGCAAGCGGGGGCAGATCAACGCTTGTTTCGATTCGGCCGGACTCGTTGTCGGCAATCGTGATCGTCGATTCTTCAACTGCGTCGCCGCCCTGGTTGGTGATGGTGAGCGTGACAATTGCGGTCGCGCCGTCTGGCGAATAATTAACCAGGGGCGTCGTGATGGTGTAGTCGCGGGCTTCGCCTTGCGCTAATGCCACCGAGCAAAGTACGGCGACCAGGCAGCATACAGCCGCGCGCCTCAGAAAAGGCGAATTCTTTCGCCGATGCGGAACTTGGGCGCGTAAAGGGCTATGCGCTTTGGCTGCCAGCGGCGCGGGATCATTAGACGTCATCTGGAATTGCTTTCAAATTGCATTCGCTGCGCCAATGCCTTTGGATCGTCGCCATACTATAAACGCCTTTATATCGTTTTCCAAGACGGGATGGCGGCGGGCGCTAGCGCCCGCCAACCGCAGAAAGAAATATAGGCGACCAAGTTCTTGCTTTCGCTCTGGCGCTTTTTGTCATTTTATAGAACCATCGCTTGTCAAAGCCCTATGTCGCGCCCCGATTCCTTACAATGAGGTTGCTGCAACAGTATGAGGAAAGTCGCATTTAGAGGCAATGGCGAAGATGACAAGCGAGACGCAAATCGAAGCGCTAATCGACCGCCTGGCGCGTGAAGACACGGCTGCCGATGCGTTTAACGAATATGCTTATGAAATCGCGCACAACGAGATCCGGCGGCAGAATCTGCGACTGTATCTGGGGCGTATCTCGCGGCTGAAGCCAAAAACCATGCTGGTGATGGAAGCGCCGGGCTATCGTGGCTGTCGTTTGACCGGCGTGCCTGTGACCAGCCGCAAAATCCTGCTGGAAGGCGCGCCCGGGTCTGACATATTTGGCAGCGAGGCCGGCTACTGCGATGTTGATGAAACGGGTTTCGAGGATATCTACGGCGAGCAGACCGCGACTATTGTTTGGAACACACTGGCGGAGTTGAACGTGCTGCCTTTTATCTGGAATGCGTTTCCCTTTCATCCCTGCAAGCTCGGCATCCCGCGCAGCAATCGCAAGCCCAGGCGGTCGGAAACGGAAAAGGGCGGGGTATTTCTGCGCGAGGCAATGGAGATAATGCGCATTCAGCGGGTGATCGCTGTGGGGAATGTCGCTTTCGAGACGCTGGAAAAGATCGGCGTCCATTGTGACAAAGTGCGGCATCCCGCGCAGGGCGGCAAAAACGAATTTGTAGCCGGCTTGCAGCAATTACTCAGCCGATGATTCGGCTTCGGTCTCGGTATCCAGCGCTTTTTTCGTGTCTTTCGCCGGGCTGGCGATTGGCGAAGTGCGGCCGCCTTCCTCCTCATACACATCAGCGAAGAGCAATTGTACGGCGCCCGGCGGAAGACGACTCAATTCCTTGCCGGCTTCCTGACCGATCTCTGACATCAGCGCGTCTTGCTGAGTACCCGCCGATTCAAAATAGAGCTCCAGAATCCGGTAGAACTTGGGCATGCCCTGCGGGCTGCCGGTGATATGGACCACCTGCCGGCGCAGAACATGAGGCATCCGCTCTACTAATGCCAGAAAATCTTGATAGACGTTTTCGAAGTTTTCAGGATCCTCAGGTTGATCAAATACGATCATGAACTTGATCATCGCAGGTTCTCAGTACGCTGGCTGGCTCGCAGACCATACCATAGGCGACAAAATACCGATGTTCAAGCATTGATCGGCTTTCGGCGAAGGCTGGCTCACAGGGGGCGCAATACAGCCCTTGATCTCCGCATCAGGTGGCATATCCGCGACTTCGGTGGCACAATTTGAGGGATATGACAGAATACGATACATCAGCCGCCATCGCCGTCGGCTGACATCGCGAACAGGATCATGCCATGCCAAATCTGAAGGAAATCGGACGTTTGCCGGACCCGGGCGACAATTGCGCCATCGCTGTCCGCGACCTGCCCGTGGGCGCGCGCGTCCAGCAGGGCGACGACCAATATGCGCTTTCGCACCATATTCTTGAAGGACATCGCTTCGCGGTTCGGCCTATCGGCAATGGCGAGACCCTGACCTCTTGGGGGCAACGCTTTGGCATCGCCACCCGCGATATCGCCGCTGGCGAATACGTGATCAACGAAGGCGTGCAAATTGAGTTGAATCGTCGGGAATTGGATTTCGAATTGCCGGCCGAGCCGAATTTTGACAACCATATCGCCCCTTTTGAATTTGACGAATCATCTTTTCTACCTGCGCAGCCCCTGCCGATATATGATCATGCGCGATTCTTCGAAGGCTATCCTCGGCCAGGTGGCCGCGGGGTCGGCACGCGTAACATGATTGCGGTGCTCGGCACGACTTCTCTGGTGGCTGGCTTCGTTCGCGCATTGGCGCAGCTCACAGCCAGTATGGCTGAGGAATACGACAATGTTGACGGGATTGTGCCGGTGGCGCATACCGAAGGGGGGCACCGCGATCCCAACAATCGCGAGCTGCTCTTGCGCACCCTGGCTGGTTTCGTCGTACATCCCAATATCGGCGCCGTAGTGGCGGTGGACTACGGTAGCGAAGCGGTCACTAATGCCGACCTGCGCCAGTATCTGCTCGACAATGACTACCCTCTGGAGCATGTGATACATGCCTTCTACTCGCTCGACAAAAGCTTTGAGGCCAACGTCGAATGGTTCAAAGACTTGCTCAAGTCCTGGTTGCCCCGGGTAAATGCTACCGGGCGAAGTTTACAATCCTTGAGTCATCTCAAGATCGCCTTGCAGTGCGGGGGCTCGGACGCATTTTCCGGCGTGAGCGGCAATCCGCTGGCGGCTTGGGTTGCCAAGGAAGTCATTCGCTATGGCGGTTCCGCCAACCTGGCGGAAACTGACGAGCTCATCGGCGCCGAGTCTTATGTGCTGGACAAGGTCGAAAGATTGGAGACGGCGCGGGAGTTTCTATCAAAAGTGGAACGATTTAAGGAATGGGTCGGCTGGCACGGGCAAACCGCCGAGGGCAATCCATCCGGCGGCAACAAATATCGCGGACTGTACAACATATATCTCAAATCGCTGGGCGCGGCGGCCAAGCGCAATCCCGATGTGCCCTTGCATGATGTCATCGAGTATAGCCAACGGATGACGAGCGGCGGCTTCTACTTCATGGATAGCCCGGGCAACGATTTGGAAAGCATCGCCGGTCAAGTGGCTAGCGGGAGCAACATGATCTATTTTGTCACCGGCAATGGCTCGGTCACGAATTTCCCGTTTGTCCCGACTATCAAGATCGTCACGACCAGCGCGCGCCACAACCTGCTGCAATACGACATGGATGTGAACGCGGGAGAATATCTGGACGGCACGCCGCTGGACGAACTCGGCGCGCGTACGCTTGATCTGACAATTGCTGTCGCGGGCGGGCAACGCTCCCTGGGCGAAAGAGCCGGGCATTACCAAGTCCAGATCTGGCGTGATTGGCAGCAGACGCGCCCGGCCAATGTCACGGTGTTGGAAGATCGCGCCTATTCGGGAGAACCGCTGGGCATCGCTGCGGATGTACACGCGCCCAGCGTATCGATACCCGTTTATGAGAGCCGTGGCAAAGTCACCACCGAACAGGTCGGCATGGTGCTGCCTACGAGTCTGTGTTCCGGCCAGATCGCCCGGATAACCACCGACACGCTCAACAGGACGGATTTGGCGGATTCCGCCGGACTGTCGCGATTTGTCACGCTCGTGCACACGGAGGGTTGCGGCGGCACCGTCGTGCCCGAATACAAAGACACATTGATCAGCTATCTGCAGCATCCCAAACTGCGGCACGCGCTGCTTTTGGAACATGGCTGCGAGATCACGCACAACAGCTATTTTCGACAGTTAATGGGGGAACGCGGCTTGGATCCGGCCGACTATGGCTGGGCAAGCATTCAGTTGGACGGCGGAATCAATTCCGTCATGCAAAAGATGATCCGCTGGTTCCAAGAGCGGATCGACGGCGACAGCGTCCCGTCGCCTAGTCCTGCTGGCATGGAGGCATTGCGGCTGGGATTGTTGTCGAATGGGACGATCAGCGACAGCGCCGCGCGTGGTCTGGCGGATTTGTGCAAAATGATCGTGGGCGGTGGCGGCGCCGTCGTCGTCTCGGACAAAGACAGCTTGCTGGAGGGCGCATTTTTGCGCGAGCTGGGCATAAACAAGGAAACTCCCGCCACATTGGGTTACGGTCAGTTGGCAGTGAAAGCCGGCTTCCATCTGATGGCATGCCCGCGCCAGCACTGGAGCGAGACGCTGACCGGCTTGGGCGCGGCCGGGGTTGAAGTAATGCTGGGAGTAAACGAAGGCTATCCGCTGGCGGGGCACCCGCTGGTACCTGTGCTGCAAGTGACATTTGGCGCGGGATCGGCCGACGATCTGGACGCGGTATTGCCATCTGACCGCGACTCCTCGGCGACCTTGCTGGACTTGGTCGTAGATACCTTGCGCGGCGACCATGTACCCAAACATGAACTGACGGGCACGCACGATTTCCAGGTCACTCGTGGAATAATTGGCGTTTCGTTTTGAGCGCCGAAGGCGACTAACCGCGCCGCAAAGCGAGATCGCGCCAGAAGCTCGCGATTTGCTCGATCAGTTGAGCCTCGCTGATGTACGTGGCATCGAATTCGACCACGTCGTCGGCTTCGCGTATTTTCCACTCGCGCTGCAATTCGCCGATGGCCAGCGATCGCTCGACCGAATCGTGATAGCGGGCGCCCAGCGTTAAGTGAATGCGGCGCAGAACAGAATCCAGTGACGCCACCAGGCAGACGACAACGCCGTTTCGCTGTAATTCTTCCAGGTGTCCGCTGTTGACAAGTGTATTGCCCGAGACGCGAATCAGCGCGCGACGGTACAAGGCGACGTCATCCATGACGTCGGTTTCGATGGCTTTCAGCCGCTGTTCGCCATACTGTGAGCGAATACGGTCGATGGTATCGCCGAAGCGCTCTTCGATTCGACGTTCGACATCAATCAGCTCCATGCCAAGCTGCAGCGCCAGTTGCCGCGATATACGGGGTCTATTTGGTTCGATGTAGCCAGTGATGATGAGGTTAAGATCGCCGTGGAGCGAGAGTTCACTTGCCATTTTGGCGCCAGTCCGGATACCAGTTGTCCAGCAGGCTCGGCAATTGAGCCAGCGACGTCACGATCTCATGAGCTTTGGCGAGATGCCTGTTGTCGCTTGCCCCTGGGTTCAGCCGGCGCACGGCGCGCATGCCGACTGCCTGCGCGCCGGCGACGTCCGCAACGGGATTGTCGCCAACAAAGACAGTTTCCTCTGCCAGCGTGCCCATTTTCTCCAAAGCATATCGGAAGATGCGGGAGTGCGGTTTGAGGTAACCGACATCGGCGGCGGAAAGCCGGCAATCGGAAAAATAGTCAATCAGGCCGTGTTCCCTCAATTCGTTGTCGCGCATCCACATCGGCAGCGACGCGTTGGTGACGATTCCGGCTCGGATTCCGTTGCTGCAGAGCAATTCAAGCGCGGGCGGCACGTCCGGATAAACGACCGTCCCGGGCACGGCGCTCCAGTTATAGGCTGAAAGGACTTCATTTAGGCAGGAAGCTGCTTCGTCAACGCCCATGTCGATCAAGGTTGACAGCAGGATCTCCGGCATGACCGGGGCGCGCAGATTCACGCGCGCGGCGGACCAAGCGTCCCGCGTTCGCTCCGTGTAGGTATCGACGAGGCGATCAAGATCGGTCAAATCGTGCTTCGTATGGGCATTTACGAAAGACAGGACGCGGGATAGCCGCCGCGCCTCGAGTTCCCGCCAGCCCAGCGTAACGCCGCTCCAATCAATCAAGGTATCGTCGAAGTCGAAAAGAACGGCTCGTAACTGACGGGACATTTTGCTCAGCTTCCGCCAGATTGCCTGGCAGCGCGTTTCGCCTTGCGTTCGAGGGCTTTGCGCCTGCGCTCTTCGCGCTTGGCATCGTCCTCGTTCCAGGGTGTGGGACCATCAGAAGGGGGTGGGGCAGCCGCTTTTGCGGGCACAGGTTCTGCCTTGGCTTCTGCCACGGCGGGAGCGAGCGTTTCCGCCTCCGGGATCGCTTCAGGCAATACCGCGTCATAGGCGAATGATGCGATCGCTTCGGCTGCCTTGTCCGGGTATTTGTTGTAGAAATCATCAGCGTCGACGGCGTCTTTCATTCGCCAAGTCAAAGCGGTGGCTTCCAAGCCGCTTTCCAACCCGCTGTGGCGGGGCTGCCAATCGAACCGCTCGCGCAGCGCGTCGCTATTGATGACGATCTCTCTTTCGAGCAGTTTGTCGCGGAAGGTCTTTTGACGCAGCGCAGTCAAGAAGCCATCGCTGGCGAAGCCCGGGGCGCTCAAACCGAGAGCGTCGCATGTGGCTGCCACAAATTCGTCGGGACTGCGAGGTTCATCATCGGCGGCGTTGATGGTCTCTACCCCGTTCACGTCGCCTTCCGCCTCCAGCAAGTTGACAATAGCCGCTGCAAGGTCATCCTCGTGAATCCAGGAGGCTGGCTTGGCGCCGGAAGGCAAAGTCCGGGATTTCTTGATTGACTTTGCCAGCGCTGCAGTAGCGGCGCTATTGCCGCCGTAGATGTAGCCGCTGCGAACGATAAATCCATTCAAGCCGCTGTCCCGTAAAATCGTCTCTGCTGCCAGCATTGGGGCATAGTCGCTGTCGCGCGCGTCGCGGTCGCCCTCTTTGGCGGCGCCGAGGGCAGCCTCGTAAAGATAGCCGAAGCTGAGCGAGACGACGCGACGGACGCCATGAGCCTTCGCCGCTTGAACCACCGCTGCCGTAAAAGACGGCAGTTGATCGCTGTAGGCGGCGAAATCCCGATTCGCCTGCGGTAAACCGCCGTAAAACTGGGGACCGGCATGAACGACGACATCGGCTTTCGCGAGCTCCAAATTGCTTAGTACCTCGCTGGCGCGGCTGAGGTCAGGGTAGACCGGCAGCGCTCCCGCACGACGTACCGCCAATGCGCCTTCGGCATCGCAAGCGGTCGCTACGACCTTGTGTCCTCGTCTTATCAGCGCGCGTACCGTTGCCAAACCAACGTCTTCAGCGCCGCCGGTGACAAAGACATTTAGTGATTGTTTCGCTTCAGCCATCACGCCCTCGCTCTCGGTGACAGACATCGCGCGCTATTATGCCATAGAATGGTAGCGTTTGGCACGGGTAATCGGAGTCGTCGCCTCTGCATTAGGGCATGGCAATTCAACAGGGTTGCCGAAACCTTCTGTCCGCAATCCGAGGTTGCATACATGGTTTTCTATAGGCGCAACCCGCAATTCTTTCATGTCGCGTCACGAACATATTCCGCGCCCTTGTGGTGAATTCCTGTGAAGAACTCGTTAAAGGGTGATATGCTATTACAAATCGCAGGGTATTCTGCCAAAACATTAGAATGCGCCCCGCGGCCCAGGGCATGTTGACAGACTTGTCGAAGGGCGCTACTATTGATTTCGTCAATGAGGGCCTATAGCTCAGTTGGGAGAGCGCCACAATGGCATTGTGGAAGTCAGGGGTTCGAGTCCCCTTAGGTCCATTGAACTGCCGGAGCGGAGACCTGCTGGAATTGCCGACCCATTGAAAGGGCAAACACGTGGCGAAGCACAAGCGTAATGTCTGGGACGAACTGCTGGAAGTAGGTCGGCGCATACTGAAGGAGATCGACGACTTTCTCGATCCCAAAGCGCGGCAGCCGCGTAAACCGGCGCGTGTTCCGGTACCGGTGGGCAAGGACCGCGGCAGCTACGATAAAGAGTAGGCAGCGTGGACAGGATTGGTTTCGGCGGCGCAGTTCCGATGAACTGCGCTTTTCTGTTGCTTTGCGCCTGTCGTCTTTCGCTAACAGCACCGGCGGCCAGCGGCGCAAGACTATATGAGGAGGCTATTGGTGGCGGAATTCTCGATTATTGACGGTCACAACGATACCTTGTTGCGCTTTTACCAGAATGAAGATGTCAACCTGCCCGATTTTTTCACCCAGATGGTCGGCGGTCATATCGACCTGGATCGGGCGCGGAAGGGGGGATTCGCCGGCGGATTCTTCGCGGTCTTTGTGCCCAATCCCAAACGGCGTATCGACCCTGACAACATGCCCGATTTGCGCAAACCCTATACATCGCCCGCGGTCGAATTCACCTTTTCGCAGGCAGCCGCTCAGCGTCAGGTTGCCGACCTTTATCGGCTGGAAGCGCTATCGGAAGGACAGGTCAAAGTAGTTCGTACTGCGAACGATTTGCAGGCTTGCGTAGACAAGGGCGTCCTCGCCGCCATCTTGCATTTTGAAGGCGCGGAAGCCATCGACGAAGAATTAAACGCGCTGGAAGTCTTTTATCAAGCCGGTCTGCGGTCGCTGGGTATCGTCTGGAGCCGTCCCACCATCTTCGCGCATGGCGTGCCCATCGCCTTTCCCTCGTCCCCCGACATCGGACCCGGCTTGACCGACGCCGGGCGACGTCTGGTCATGCGCTGCAACGAACTCGGCATCATGATTGATCTTTCGCACATGAACGAGAAAGGCTTCTGGGATGTCGCCGCGCTCAGCGACGCGCCTCTGGTCGCCACCCATTCCAATGTCCACGCCATCTGCCCGATCTCGCGCAATCTCACGGACAAGCAACTGGACGCGATCAAAGCCTCGGATGGCATGGTTGGCTTGAACTTCGCGACGGGTTTTCTCAGCGAAGACGGCGCCTGGGACAGCGACCGTCCGCTGGATATTATGGTGCGGCATCTCGACTACCTGGTGGAGCGCCTGGGCGAGACGCGCGTGGGACTAGGCTCGGATTACGATGGCGCGCGCGTGCTTGATGATGTCGGCGATGTTTCAAAATTGCCCAATCTGATCGCTGCGCTCAAAGATGCCGGCTACAACGACGACTTGCTCCACAAGCTGACTCATCAAAACTGGCTTCGCGTACTGCGCAAAACCTGGAAAGATTAGCCGGTTTACAAAGCGACCAGTTCGTATTATGGTAAGTAGTCTAGCGATTCGAAGAGTTGGTGAAAGTAGGTAAGCGATGATTGTGAAAACGTCGCCGGGTTATGGGGTGACCCGCTCTTTGCTTATGTAATCCATAGGCTCCCTTCGTATCGCGCGCCACCTTACTTCCAAAACCTGTTTCAGATGCCAAGTCGCTCGCAGAGGCAGCTTTGTCGAGCGGTTTCTTGCTGTACAAGCATTGATTTTCATCAGTTACCGGAGACTGAGTCACAGATATGAGCGGAAACTATCAACCACAGGAAGTAGAAGTCAAATGGCAGCGCAAATGGGAGGAGACGCGGATCTATCGCTCCCAAGTAGATTGGGACAGACCAAAGCACTATGCCCTGACGATGCTGCCGTATCCATCGGGCGATCTGCATATCGGCCACTGGTTCGCCATGACGCCCTCCGATGCCCGCGCGCGCTGGATGCGTATGCGAGGCTATAATGTTTTGTTCCCGATGGGCTTTGACGCCTTCGGCTTGCCCGCGGAACAGGCGGCAATCTCGCGCAATATCCATCCCTGGAAATGGACTTACAGCAATATCGAGCGCATGCGCGATCAACTGCGCAGCATGGGCGCGATGTTCGATTGGGAGCGCGAAGCCATCTCCTGCACCCCCGAATACTACAAATGGTCCGAATGGTTCTTCAAGAAATTCTATGAGCATGGCATCGCTTATCGCGGTTCGGCGCTGGTCAATTGGTCGGAAAGTTTGCAGACCGTTCTGGCCAACGAGCAAGTCATTGATGGGCGAGATGAACGCACCGGTCAGCCGGTCGTTCACAAGATGATGGAACAATGGTTTTTCGCCATCACAAAATACGCCGAAGAATTGCTGGATTTCGACATCCTGGACTGGCCCGAGCCGATCAAGATCATGCAGAACAACTGGATCGGCCGTAGCGAGGGCGCGCGCGTCAGCTTCCGCACCGAGGTTGGGGACCATCCCATCGAGATATTCACAACCCGCCCTGATACGCTCTGGGGTTCGACCTTTATGGTGCTGGCGCCAGAACATGACTTGGTCGAGATCATCACGACAGACGCTCAACGTGCGGCTGTCGAGCATTACATTGACGAGATCGCCGCCGAAACCGAAATCGAGCGCATGATGGAACATCGCGAGAAAACCGGCGTCTTCACCGGCGCTTACGCCATTAACCCGGTCAACGATGAGCGCATTCCCATTTGGATCGCCGATTATGTCATGATCACTTACGGCACGGGGGCGATCATGGCGGTGCCGGCGCACGACCAGCGAGATTTTGAATTTGCCCGCGCGCAGGATCTGCCGATCAGAGTTGTCATCCAGCCCGCCGAAATGGAGGAGTTGTTGAGGGTCGAAGACATGGCTGAAGCCTACGATGGACCGGGGACCATGGTCAATTCCGATGCCATGGACGGCAGCGTGAGCGCCAAGGACAAGGGGCGCGCGAATCCGGCGATAGGGAGGGTGATTGATTGGCTGGAGGCGACCGGCAAAGGCGAAGAATCGGTCAACTATCGACTGCATGACTGGCTGATCAGCCGGCAGCGCTACTGGGGCAGCCCTATCCCGGCGACTTACGATGACGGCGCGATAGAAATGGTTGCGGATGAAGATCTGCCAGTGGTCTTGCCCGAGGACGTCGATTTCATGCCCACCGGGCGCAGTCCCCTGACCTATCACGAACCCTTCTTCAAGGTCAACGACAGCGTACGGCGGGAAACGGATACGCTGGATACCTTTATGTGTTCGTCCTGGTATCAGTTGCGCTATTTGTCGCCGGACAACGACGCCGCGCCTTTTGACGCTGAAGAAGCGGCTTACTGGCTGCCGGTGGATGTCTATACCGGCGGGGCGGAGCACGCGGTCATGCACCTGCTGTATACGCGTTTCTTCACCAAGGCGCTGCGCGATATCGGCGTCTTTGACGATGCCTCCGCAGTAATGCGCCAAAAGGGCCGCAATCCGGAGCGTGCCTTCGACGAACCTATGATCGTGCTGCGCAATCAGGGCCAGGTGCTGGGCGCGGAACGCCAGGGAGACTATGTGCTGTGCAGCGGCAGAACCGCCGGTGGAAAGATGCTGGCGAATCGCGTAGAGGCGGTCGGCTGGAATGAGGTGCCGGCTGGCTTCGACGGATACTTCGGCGAAATCGTCCACCGTACCGAGAACGTCATCCGTTTGGATATGGCGGGTGTCACGCAGTTGGTAGAGATTCTGCCCGATGCCGAGATCATCATTCCAGCCATCGCCGGCGCGAACAACGTCAATCAACTACGACATCATCTGGAGATCCAGCGGATGTCCAAGAGCAAGGGCAATGTCGTTAATCCCGATGAACTGGTCGAGAAATATGGCGCCGACGCCGTGCGCTGCTACTTGATGTTCAACTTCGATTGGCAGAAGGGCGGTCCCTGGAACGAGAACAATATCAAGGGTCCGCAAGGATGGCTGCATGACGTCTGGGAAATCGCTACGGCCGGCGCGCCCGAGGTCGAGGGCGATCCGGCCGGCGAACGGGACATTGAACGCAAGCTGCATCAGACCATCGCGGTGGTCAATCGAGGCTTGGAAGAGTTCAGCTTCAACACCGCCATCGCCGAGCAGATGAAGTTCAAGAACTCGCTGAAGGCGGCTTTGCGAGAGCGGCAGATCGGGTCCGAGACCTGGAACGGCGTGATGAACCAGTTGATCCGCCTGATGGCGCCCTTCGCGCCCCATATCGCGGAGGAATTGTGGGAGCGGCTGGGTTTTGAATACAGCGTGCACCTGGGAGCCTGGCCGGAGTATCGTGCCGACAAGGCGCGCGAAGAACAGGTGGAACTGGTGGTGCTGATTAACGGCAAGCCGCGCGGGACAATCGAGGTTGCCGTGGATATCGAGCGGGAGCAGGCGCTGGAACTGGCTTTGGCCAGCGAGGCGGCGCAGCGAGTTCTGTCGGGCGAAGCGCCCCGGCGCACGATCTTCATACCGGGCAGGAATGGAACAGATCCCAAAGTCAATATCGTGGTGTGAAGAAAACGCCCCGCCAGGACGACCGAGGGGTAGTGTATCCATTTCGATTGAAAAAGAAAAAACTTAAGCATCGTGAACACCGAGGGCGCCGAGAATCGCGCGTTTTCTTTGCGCCCTTCGTGTCTTGACGGTCAGTGTCTACGCGACCTGTGGTGAAACTGGATTTGGCTCATTTGAAATGAAGAATAGCAAGCACCTGCCAGTCGGTAGGCGCGATCAAAGGTCAGTGTCTACGCGACCCGCTGGATCGCCCGACGAGTAGAAGCCGAATGTGCATCGGGCGACTCAGCGAGTCGCCCCTACCAGATTATTCGTATTTTGGGTTAAGGATCTCATATCGAGTAATGGCTACGAAGTATTTCAACCGAAATGGCTACACTACCTTCGACGGCGACATTTGCTTTTTCCCGCGCCTTAGCTATAATTGCGTCATCGAAAGCTATGTGGTTTTAGAAAGGACAAGCTCATGCAAGAGGGTGGAATGGACATCGTCGTCAAGTACTGCGCCACTTGAGGACACCAACCTATTGCCGTCAGTTTGACGGACGAAATCTTGAACGAACGCGAAATTGAATACTTTGTCAGCAGTTGGAAGCTGGTGCCCGGCACCGGCGGCGTATTTGACGTTTGGGTCAACGACGAACTGATCTTCTCCAAGAAAGAAGTCGGTCGTCACGCCGAACCGGGGGAAATCCGCAGCGGGATCATGGGCGTGCTGAACACGATCCGCCCGGCGAACTTCGAATTGGCCGGCGATTAGCCAGCGGAATTCTCACCGGCGCGATTTTCTCATTTTGAGTCCCAAAATAATGCCAAGCTTGCGACAGGCTCTATTTGAGTTGTAATACTGTCGACAAAGGCTTGGCATTTTATCTGCTTTGTTATACACTGATATGTAGTAATGAGCGCCAGCGCGCGCTTGTGAACCGTATCTTTTCGTCAAACGCGATTTGTCCGAAATAAAGGAGGAAGTTTGAAGATGAAACGTCTGATATTGATTGCATTGCTTATCGTTGCCGTATTCGTCGTGAGTACAGGGCTTACAGCCGCGCAGGATGGGCATATTGTCCAGCGCATTCGCGATCGCGGCGAGTTGATCTGCGGCGTGAACTCGGTATTGCCTGGTTTCGGTACGCAGAATGACGCCGGTGAATTTGAAGGATTTGACGTGGACATCTGCCGCGCCGTCGCCGCCGCTATCCTTGGCGACGCTAATGCGATCGCCTTCCGCCCGCTGGCCGCTGCTGAACGCCCGACCGCTCTCGCCAGTGGCGAAATTGATATGCTCAGCCGCAACACCACCTGGACGCTCAGCCGCGATACTGAATGGGGCGCGACCTTCGGTCCCACGACCTTCTATGACGGTCAGGGCATCATGGTCAAGGTTGACTTTGGCGTGAGCACCATTGATGAACTCGGCGAAGAAAGCATCACCATGTGCGCCACCGCCGGCACCACCACCGAGTTGAACATCACCGATAAGGCTGACGCGCTTGGCGCGGACTGGGTATTGAGTACATTCCCGGATTTCGACGCCATCATGGATGCCTACGAAGCCGGCGCCTGCGACGCCTTCACCAGCGACATCAGCAGTTTGGTTTCGCGCAAAGCCACATCGGCCGATCCGGCCGCGCATGTGATTTTGCCGGGCGCCATCAGCAAGGAACCGCTCGGTCCGGTCAGCCCGCAGAACGACGCCAATTTCGCTGACATCATCCGCTGGGTTGTCTGGGGTCTGCTGACCGCGGAAGAGTTCGGCATCGACAGCATGAACGTTGATAGCTTCATGGACAGCACAGACGCCGGGGTCGGCCGTCTGCTCGGCTTGGGCGACAATGTGGCCGGCGACTACCTCGGCATCCCCGATGACTTCATGGTGACTGTGATCACGCAACTGGGCAACTATGGCGAAATCTTCGACCGCAACCTGGGTCCGGATACGATCTTTGGCCTGGAACGCGGCTTTAATGCCCTTTGGACGGACGGCGGCTTGATGTACGCGGCGCCCTTCCGTTAAACCGACAGCTAGCATTCCCTAGCGCAATTGTTGTAGCGGGATGTGTCGCGAGGGAGCGGCGCATCCCGTTTGTTTTTCACCGAAACGGGCGGTCAATTCGTTACGGGCGTAACAGATTCTGGCGCCCGCAACTATAAATATTTGTCTAATTGTCCGCTTTTGCTTACAATATACAGAGATAAAATTCTTGTTGTAAAAATATCAATTCCGCATGCTTGGGGAGTTACCGATGCAGATGCGCGCCGAGACGCCGGGTGAGAACGTTCTGCCCGCTGTTTTCCGGGACGGCAGGATCTTACAGGGAATCGCTCAACTCTGTTTTGTTCTCATTGTGGTTCTGGTGTTGAACGATCTCAGTACGCGCATCACTACCGCGCTGGAAGCGACCAACCAGTCCCCCAATTTTGAATTTCTGCAAAATCGCGCCGGTTTCGGTATCGCGGATTCCGGCGACTATCAGTCAAGCGACCGCTATATTGACGCCTTCCGGGTCGGCTTCATCAACACCTTGCGCGTTGTCTTGCTTGGCTTGGCCGCCACGACAGCGATCGGCATTATGGTCGGTATATTCCTGTTGAGCCGCAATTACCTGGTTCGGACCATATCGCGAGCCTATGTCGAAGTGCTGCGCAATACGCCGGTCCTGTTGCAAATTATCGCCTGGTTCTTCATCGCTATTTTTGCCTTGCCGCCGCAACAGGATGCGATCGCCTTTCCGATAGAAGGCATTCGCAGCTTGCCTTTGCTGCAATATGCCCTGTCCTTGTTCATCATTTTTGTCATCTGGCAATACAGCGGCGGCTTGCGCAACCTGATCTGGCGCACGCGCATACGACAAGGCGGCATTGCCATTGTGGTTTTGGTCAATCTCTTGGGAATCGTGCTGGTGGGCGCCGGCAGCCCACTGGAATTCCGCCCAGGCCTCTACATCAGCATCAAGGGCGTCGCCATCTTCGAGTTGATCCCTTCGTCGATGTTCGGGATCTGGATGGTATTTGTGGTGATAGGCTTGGTTGTGGCGACGCTCATGTGGCGCTACTTCGCTTATGTCACCGAGTCGACCGGAAAGCCAATTCCCCGCACCCGTTACGCGATTGCTTCGGTCATTGGCTTTGCGTTGCTCGGGTGGGTGGTCCTGGGTATGCGCCCAACGCCGACGACCATCGCTGTTATTGATGAAGAGCAAGACACCACTGTCGAAATGCCTTACGAGGATGCCTTCCAGTCCGGCCTTTTGACCATTGAACAAGAACTGGAGTATACGCGGCAACCGTTGATCTATCGCCCGCCGACCCTGGATCGGCGCGGCCGCAATATCGAGACCGGTATCGAGATTTCGCCCTCGTATCTGGCGGTCTTCCTGGGCTTGGTGATTTATACCTCCGCGTTCATAGCCGAAATCGTGCGGGCGGGCATTCAGGCTGTTCCCAAGGGACAGCTCGAGGCATCGCGGGCTTTGGGTATTTCTCAAGGAGAGATGCTGCGGCTGATCATCTTGCCGCAGGCGCTGCGCGTGATTATCCCTCCTTTGGGCAATCAGTATCTCAATCTAGCCAAGAATTCCAGCTTGGCGATCGCGGTGTCCTATACGGATATCTATCAGGTATCGAATACCATCATTAATCAGTCGGGGCAATCCGTGACCGGCATTGTGATGATCATGTTTTCCTATCTGTTTATCAGCCTCTCGATCTCGCTGTTGATGAACCTGGTTAATCAGCGATTTCAATTGGTGACAAGGTAGCCAGACCATGGCGGAAGACAAAGACACAAGCGTCAAGCAATCGATCATCCACTACGACGATGAGCCGACAAGGCCGCCGCCGAAGCTGGAGGTCGGTTTGCTGGCTTGGCTGCGTCAAAATCTCTTTGGATCGCCGGCGGATATCGTCGTTTCAATCCTTATGTCGATTCTGGTTTTGGCGCTGGTTATCGGCTTTTTCGATTGGGCGATCCGCTCAGCCAACTGGTTTGCCATCATCAACAACCAGCGCTTGTTCATGATGGAGCGCTTCGAGCGCAGCCTGGAATGGCGGCTGGCGCTCACCGTACTGTTGTCGGCTTTGCTGACGGGGGTCAGCTTCGCGGCTTGGGCGCGCAAGCCGGTGGTGCGTATGCTGACAATCATCACGCTCGCGGCTTTGGTTCTGATGGCTGTCTTGCCGCCGCTGATCAATACGACGATCCCGCAGCCGAAGTCTTATTTGACGTCGGGCAATATCGACATCATCGACCGCGCCTCGTCGCTGACGCCGCAAAAGAACCTGGCGTTTATCGCGCAAGCGGGGGAGACCGTCTCCATACAATTGGCGCAGGAAGAGGTTGCCGATGTCGAGACGCTCAGCAATTTGGCGGGATTCTCCGACCGCGCGGCTAACGCCTTGGGCAATGCGGCAAGAAACCGGCTCACGCAGATCGAATTGACCCGGCAGACATTCGACCGCATGGTCAGCCGGGAATTGACGGAAGCGCTTGAAGAACGCACGCGGCTAGCCATCCGCACCTTTAGCCGTACCAATGACATGCAAGCGTCAACGTTCGAATACATCGGCTATCTCGGCGATTACTTCACGGCTTCCGATGCCTCGATCGCCGAATTAAAAGCCTGGCTCAAGCGGCTGCGGGATGCGCTCAATGGGCTTGACAATCCCGAAGATGCCATTCAAGCCGCCGCAAGCGCCGTCGACGACGCCGTGGCGAACCTGACGGCGGCGGACCCAATGACTGCCGAGGCGCGAGCAGCCTTCGCGGAGTTGACGGCGGCGGTTCAAAGCAGCGCCCAGATCGAGGATCTGGGGGAGCAGTTGATCCTGGATTTGTCGGAGGATTTGATCGGCCAGCCCGACCAGGCTGACGACAATGAAGATCTCATTCAACCAGTAAAGTGGGAAGAGCAATTCCTGCGGGAAATGTTTGTTCGCCTGCTGACGCCACAATCGGTGGTCGATATCTACGACTTGGGTCAAACGCCGATGCAGATCGCGATCCACAATGCGGAGACTTTTGAGATATTGGCGGAGGGCATGGTCAACTGGGCGGTGGAGACAGTCTCCTACCAGATACCGCGCGATGGCTGGTATATCTTGTCGAAGGACGCGGCCGCGGGCGAAACGGGTACTGGCATCCTGGCGGTACGCGGCATCTTCCCGATCGTCGAGCGCACCTTGAGCGCGTCAGAGTCGCAATTTGTGCGGCTGACCGATAACGAGTTGGAGATTTTTGGCAGCCGGCCCCAAATCGACGGCAAGGACGCGCCGATCATCGCTTTGATCGACAACCAGTTCCGCGGCTTGCGCGATTTGCCAACCTACCTGGTGCATTTCATTCCGCTCTTTCTCGAGCAGGTCGAGGTATTGCTGTTGCCGTTTTTTATCACCGTCGCCTGGGGCTATATTCTGGGCAGGGCGCTTGCGCATCTGTTAGGCGAGCAGACCCTGTTCAACAGCAACAATAGCCGCGCCACGGTCTTGGCTGCGGCGACATCGCCATTGCTCATCCTGTTGGCGTATTTCGCGCTTTTGGGCGACACAGGCGCGCTTGACGGCTTGCCGGCAATGATCCTGAGAATCGCTGCGGCATTTGGCACAGTGCTGCTCTTGCAGCGCGTCGAAGCCTGGCTTAACCGCGCGAATACCGGGGACGAAGCCGAAGCTTCGATTACCAGGTTGCTGATATACGGTTGGGGTATCTACCCCTTTGCTATGTACTTGTTTGTCTCCGGCGTCGGTGGTTTATCGGGCGCCGCAATTGGCAGCATGGCGGGCGGTTTGATCTGGCTGCTGCTGATGTACTTTATTGGCCTCGGCTTTATGGGCAACGCGGGATACCTGTTGTTGATCGTCGGATTCTTCCTGCAGATCGCGCAAGGCTATGTCATCAACGTTGTTTGGGAGAACTGGACAGTTGACTCCATCAGTTCCGTGTTGATCTGGATTGTTTTGGCGATCGTAGGTCTGGGCTTGGGCTTGTTGGGCTTTGCCCGCCGCGGCGGCATTGACGCCAACGCCAAGCGTATCGGCTATTTGCTCTCTTGCCTGGTGTTCATATTCATCTTCGCCAATACAAATCTGCTTTCGCTTGGCGGCGACGGCTCCGCCGCGACCTTGGTCGCCGTCGCCGTGGCTTTGTGGCTGGGCTGGATGTTCTTCAGCGGAACGCTCCATTGGTCTTCAAGTCGCATCATAATTGGATTGCTCTTGATGACGTATTTTTGGATGCAGACCTGGACCTCTGTAGATCGCTGGTCAACCATTTATTTCATCATTTGGCTGGGGGCGGGCGCGCTGGCTTTCAAGCGCGGGGAAAGAGCCCAGGGCGATAAACTCAAATGGAAACGCGATGCCAGCGGTCCGATATTGTATCGCTATCCCGAGCGAATGATGGGCGTGATAGCCCTGGCTTGGTTCATTGTCCTGCTCATAATCCCCAGCATCGTACTGGGCTTGGATTCGCAAGGCGCGCTGCAGGTATCGCCACAAGATTTGCTGCCGCTTTCCGACAAGCGCCTGTGGGGTGGATTGATGCTGACGATGCAACTGACGATCCTTGGCATTGGCGCCTCCTTCCCGATTGGCTTGCTGCTGGCGCTGGGACGGCGCAGCAATCTGACTGTCGTCAAATACACCTGTATCGTCTACATCGAAACGGTTCGCGGCGTGCCATTGATCACCATTCTCTTCATGGCGGTTTTGATGGTTCCGCTGATTGATCCGACGCTGGCGTCGGTGGAAAACGCCGTGCGCGCCTGGGTTGGCATTACCATGTTTAGCGCCGCCTACCTGGCGGAGAATGTCCGCGGCGGCTTGCAGTCCCTGGACACCGGACAAACCGAAGCCGCGCAGGCAATCGGTTTGTCCGGCTGGCAAACGACGCTTTACATCTTGTTGCCACAAGCCTTGCGCGCTGTGATTCCGGCGCTGGTCGGACAATTCATCTCCTTGTTCAAAGACACCTCGCTGGTCTTCATCGTTGGCTTGGCAGAGATCACCGGTATAGCGTATCGTGTCGTGGCGCAGCCGGAGTTCTTGCAGCGGCGGCAAGAGACCTTCTTGTACGTCGCGATCATTTACTTCGTGTTCAGTTACATCATGTCGTATATCAGCCGCCGCGTCGAAGCGACCGGCTCGGGCGCGGCGCGGGCGCAGCAGTTGTAGAAATAACCTGGAGGATTTCCCGCCCGGCATACGGGATTGAGGGGGGACATTATGGAAGACGGCGCAAAACAAGTGATGGCGGGCGACGAACCGATCATTATTTGTCGTGACATGAACAAGTGGTTTGGCGATTTCCACGTCCTGCGCAATATCTCCCTGGAAGTCATGCCGCAAGAAGTGCTTGTTATCATTGGTCCCTCCGGTTCGGGCAAGTCGACCTTCATCCGTTGCATCAATCGGCTGGAAGAGCATCAGGACGGCCAAATCATCGTCGATGGCATCGAGCTCAGCCATGACGTGCAGAACATCGCCGATATTCGCCGGGAAACCGGCATGGTATTCCAGCAATTCAATCTCTTCCCGCATTTGACGGTGATGGACAACATCTCTCTGGCGCCGATGAAAGTGCGGCATTGGGCTCGCGACAAAGCCGAACAACGCGCCATGGAACTGCTGGAACGCGTGGGCATTCCCGAACAAGCTTTTAAGTACCCGGGACAGTTATCCGGCGGGCAACAGCAGCGCGTGGCGATCGCGCGGGCGCTGGCGATGGAACCGAAGATCATGCTTTTCGACGAGCCGACCTCGGCGCTTGATCCGGAAATGATCAAGGAAGTGCTCGATGTGATGAAGGATTTGGCGCGCACTTATATGACTCTGCTGGTCGTGACGCACGAGATGGGCTTCGCGCGGGAAGTCGCCGACCGTATCATTTTCATGGACATGGGACGCATCGTCGAGCAGGGTCCGCCAGAGAACTTCTTCGATCCCGATATCGAGCATCACCCGCGCACGCAAGAATTCCTCGATCAGATACTCTAGTTATCGCTTCTGTAAGATGCGTGAAGAAAAAGTCCCCCTCGCGGCGCGAAAAGGGACTTTTTGAATTGCCCTAAGAATCGAGCTTGTCCAATTCCGCTTGTAGCAGTTGACGCAGCAAATCCGGATCCCCGTTAAACACCGGTTGCTCGCCTATCAAGAATGTGGGCGTACCGCGGATTCCCAGCGCCTCGCCCCGTTGGTGGTCGAAGCGCACCGTCTCGACATGAATGCCTGACAGATAACAGGACCGCAGCGCGTCGGCATCCAGACCGACTTGCGCGCCGATTTCCATCAAGTCCTCGGCGCTCGATTGACCCTGACGCGCCACGGTGAAGAGGGCATCGTGCATGAGCCAAAACTGCTCCTGACCTTGGTCGAGGGCGCATTGCGCGATTTCGGCGGCGGTTTGACTGTAGCCCGGCAAGACAATCGGCATATCGCGGTAAATGAAATTCACCTCCCCGTCGAAGGCTTCAATGATGTCATCAACCGCGCCCTGCTCGTGCCAGCGCTTGCAAACGCTGCAGCCGTAAGCGCCGTACTCGATCAGCGTGACAGGCGCGGCAGGATTGCCCAGGACAGGGTCCAGATACTTGCGCTCGGTCAAGACCATGGTTGCCGGCTCGTGACCGACCAATTCGGTATCCGGGTAAAAGGCCGCCCAAGCGAACCAGAAGTGTGGGAAAGCATTGATCGAAGGCAACTGAGTGCCGGCGAGCTCGCCCGCAATTGCTGTGCCGAAGATATTCCAGGTACTGCCCGTCCCTTCGTCGACGATGGCGTCGCCATCGGCGCGAAAGCGCAGCGTCCGCCCGTCAATGGCACGTTCAAACAAACCAGCCATACCGACGTCGCGCGAGAGATCTATGCTGGCCGCGTCCAGGGCGCTGAAGGCGCCGGGCTGCCAGATCGCCAAGACATCGACATCGCCCACGGTCTCATTGATCACCCGAGCTTCGGACAAGGCGGCAAAGGGAAAGGCGGCGCGCACATCGCCCAGCGTAACGCCGAGCACGCGTTCCGTGGCAAAGAGCCGACCGTCCGGCTCGCCAAAAAACAGAAAGGGCCGCGAACTGCTATCGTAATTGACGTAGGGATTCGCGCCATAGAAACGACCGTTCGTCGACAGCACCTCCCCATGCGGGTACTGCTCTTTGAATGCGCCGTAGCCCACCAGTTGCGAAGGAACAATGTCCAATAGCGCGCCGGTATGGGCGCCGACGATGCCCTCGCCAGTCAATTGCTGCCAAAGACTCTGTGTCAGGTCGTCCCACATGATGAGATCGCTTTTGCGCAGCAAACCGCTTACGCCGAAGCGCAGCACATCATCGCCAACCCGCCGGTCGAATACGATAGCGCTATTGCACAAGGGACAGAACGTGACAGCGATGGGCGTCTCGCCAAGGGTGTCGTTGGCGATTTCATGGCGCGTCAAGATCGCCAAAGGATAGGCGCGGGCGACGCCGTCGATTTCAAGCGCAATGACCGGAGACGCGTCTTGCAGCCAGGTATCCGCCAAAGCCAAATCATCAAATGACGGGTTGTCGATGGGCGGGATGCCGTCGCGGCCGACGCCGCCGGAAATGATCTCGCTGAACACGCCTTCCCGGTGCTGGCAAAGATCCATCAGGTCCCAGACCGATTGCCAGTTTTCCAGCACTTCTGGTCTGTCGAAGGGAGCGGGGGGCGTTTCGCAGGTGAGCTGAGCGTGACCAGTCGCCGGGAGCAACAGCGCAACAAGCGCTAGCATAATCGGGAAAATCTTGCGCATCTCTTGCATGATATGTCCTTTGTGATTTACTGTTATTCGATCGAGTACAAAATTGTTTCGGGATAAAAAGCCGCCCAAGCGAACCAGAAATGCGGGTAGGCATGCAATTGCTTGAGTCTGCTGCCCGCCAGGGGACCGTCGGTCGCCTCGCCCCAGATGTTCCAAATACTCTCCGTTTCCTGGTCGATGAAACGGCCCGCATCGTGACGGAAGCTCAGCGCTTTGCCCGAAGGCAAGCGCCGGTCATACATCAGCGCCATGCCGACATCCTTTGACGAATCGATATCGCCCCCGTCAAGGGCGCTCACCGCGCCGGATTGCCAAAATATCACAATGTCGCGATCCGACACCCTGTCATTGACGACGGGGCTCCCTTTCAAGGCGCTGAATGCGTACGATATGGCTTGACCGCCGATGACCGCACCCAGCACGCGTTCCGTCGCGAACAGGCGATCGTCAACGGGTCCTTTGAAGAGAAATGGCTTCGGGTTGCTGTCGTAGCCGATGTAGGGGTTGCGCCCGTAGCCTCCCAGCGGACCGCGCAGCACCTTGCCCGCGGGGTAACGCTGTTTGAAGACTTCAAAGCTGACCAGTTGCGAGCTTATCATCCGCAGTACATGGCCGCGGTAGCGGCCGACAATGGCTTCGCCAGTGAGTTGCTGCCACCAAGTCTCCGTGAGATCGTCCCACATGATCAGATCGCTGTAACGCAGATTGCCCGATACCCCAAAACGCAGGACTTTATCGGCGACCCGACGATCGAAGACGACGGCGCTATTGCACAGCGGACAGTATGTCACGGCGATCGGAGCACCGCTCACGACATCGTTGACGATCTCGTGGCGGGTCAAAACCTCCAGCGGATAGGCGCGCGCATCGCCTTCTATTTCCAGCGCGATCACGGGCGACTGCGGCGACAGTTCAACAGCGAGCGCCGCCTCAACAAATATCGGCTCATCTATCGGCGGGATGCCATCGCGCGGCACTCCGCCCGAGATCACTTCGTCCATGTCAATGGCAGCCATATCGAAGTCGGTTTTCCAGCCGGAACCGCGATCCTGAAACAGCCCCCGCCCGACCACAATGAAGGCAAGCGCCATCAGCACAAGAGTCGTCAGATCTTTGAAGCGTTTCTTGCGCTTGTTCACGTCCTCAGAACTCCAATATCACCGGACTTGTCTTCCCCCGCGCAATAGCGGACTGGAATGTCCAGCGAGATACTAAATGCCGTAGACTTCAGTTTCCGGGTGGAAAGCGGCCCAGGCAAACCAGAAGTGGGGGAAGGCGTCAACCCATTCCAGCTCGCGTCCTTGCAGGTCACCGGCAATCGCTTCTCCGTAAGCGTTCCAGGTTGATCTCGTTTGCTCGTCAGTGAAGCTGCCATCCTCTTGCCGAATGAAACTCAAGGTTATTCCGTCCAGGGTCGAAAAGTACAATCCAGCGGTGCCTAGATCGGCGGCGTTGTCAATGACCGAGTCGCCCAGCGCGCTGGCAACCCCGGCCTGGAAGAATGCCACCACAGGCTTTTCCCCGATTGAGTCATTAATCACCCGTTGCTCACGCAATATGGCGAAGGGATAGGCTTTGGCGATGCCATCCACGGTCGCCGCCAACACATGGTCCACCGGCGAGCCGAGCCTGGTGTCGATTTCGCCCCGGAACAGGAAAGGGCGCCCCGGACGACTGTCGTAATTGCTGTAGGGATTGATGCCATACTGGCGGGAGAAACCGGTATCGCGCGACAGCACCAGTCCTTCAGGATGGCGTTCGGCAAAGCTGGCGAAGCTGATCACCTGCGAAGGAACGATATCCAAGAGAACGCTGGCATAACTGCCCACGAGTCCCTCGCCGGTCAACTGCTGCCACCAGGTCTCGCTCTGGCGATCATACATGACCAAATCGCTATTGCGCAGGAATCCGCTGACGCCAAAGTCCAGCGCTTCGCCGTCGACGCGCCGGTCAAACGTGATTGAACTGTTGCAAAGCGGGCAAAATGTGACCGCAACCGGAATCCCGGCGATTTCGACATTGGCGATCTCGTGCCACATCAGGATCGCCTGCGGATAGGCGCGAGCTTCGCCATCAATCTCGACCGCGATCACCGGCGAACGATCGCTCAGCCAGACGGCAGCCTGCGAAACTGGCTCCATACTTGGGTCTGTGAGTGAAGGTATGCCGTCCTTGGTAGGATTTCCGACCAGAATCTCTTCGAAATCGACAATGCTGTTGCAGAAGTCGGTAGACCAATTAACGGTCCGCAAATGGCGGGGACTGCAGCTTTCCCGATCCTGCGCCAAGTTTGGAATAAAGCCAAAAACCCAGATGAGTGCGAGAATTGTCGCTACGGGGGCAACTGTAATCAATCCGCGCTGAACGAGCGCTTTGCGCATGGAAGCGGTCCTTTCCCTAGTACGATCGCTCCAATTGTAGAGAGGTCAGATTACGATACCCTTACACGCGCGTCGCTTCCGAGCTTGGGGCGCGTTCTTGGTGTCCAGACCGCAGTCGCGGGGGCATTCATCAACATGGGGAATCGACTATAATTGCTATCGGCGTCCCTGACGACTTAGGCGCCGCGGAGGATAATCTCACATGTCGCGTTCACGCGCAGGCGCCAATTTGATACTCAACGCGCTCTTTTGGGCTCTTGCGCTGATCGGGCTGGTCCTTGCTGCCTTTGGAATCGTCCTCGATCTCTTTCCCGGAACCAGTCCTGGCTTAAACCTGCCACAGATTCTGGCGATCGTCGGCGGTCTTGCGCTGGCGGCATGGGCCTACGCGCTGCGACGGGAGGATCTCCGTCGGCGGCGATTGGCCGCCTGGCGCAAGAACGCGCTCGCGGCGGCGGTCATCACGGCCGGCACGCTTGTCGCCCTGGAGCTGTTGCTGTCGGTTCTCAATATGTCGACCTACTTTCCGGCTCAGATTCCGGAAGAATACTACAGCGGCAAGCCCTGGAATATCTGCGATGAGGCCGGCTGCCACTTCGACCCGGCAGTCCTGGCGGAAGCTTGCGGGTTGGGGAAAACGGAAGGTCGAAACTGCTCCCTAAATCAACAGGGATTTCACGATACGCAAGAATTTACAGCGAGCGATGATTTGCTGGGCAAGTTCAGGATCATTGCGCTGGGCGATTCCTTCACCTTTGGCATGACGGCTGACATGGGCAAGTCCTATATCGAGAGAATTGAGGCCGATCAGGAAGACGCGGTACTGTGGAATATGGGAATCCCGGGCACGGGAACCCGGCAGGCGCTTCAGTCCTTTTCGGTATTCGGGCCGGTTATGCAGCCTGATTTGACCTTGCTCGGCTTCTACGTGAACGACTTCAAAGATAATATGGTGCCTATTCACGGCCAGAAGATGACAGCAGACGCCGACGAAGACGAGGTCTTGTTCCGCTGGGAAGACCGTTGGGGAAACATCATTATGCTGGATCTGCCTTCCACCTGGTACTATCGCGAACAGCGGAAAGATCCGCCCGCGAGCGAGCTTGAGCGTCTCGTTGGCACCACGCGCCTGGGAACATTGGCGCTGCGTCTGTTTGACGTAATTGGCGACAGCGCCTATGAACGCATTAGAGCAAGCAGGGAAACGGAGGTCACGCGGGACTACCTGGAAGAATTGCGCGATACAGTATCGGCACAATATGGGGGGCTCCTGGTATTGCTAATCCCGCATCGCAGCGACCTGGCATCGCCTGGCGGACACTATTCCACCGCTCTCCAGCTCATGGCGGAGCTTGAGATACCGTATATCGATCCGCGTTCAGAACTTGAAGAAAAGATCGACTACACAGCTTTACCCGATGTCCACTGGAATAACGCGGGCCACCAAAAGATGGGCCAGTTGCTGAGCCGTTGTATTGAGGCTTTTCGCGCTGATGGGAACTGGTCAGATTGTGGTCATGTAGTCTTGCCATGAAGGCGCCGCTATAAAAGCCAAACGTCCCAATTCATCATGGGACGCCTGGTATATTTGGGGGGTGTCCTGGTTCCATGTGGGGACAAAGAACCCGGACGTGCGATCACTCTAACATATTTAGTAATACAAGAAACGACGCGTCGCCTTTGTTAAACCTTCGCTTTTTCTACGCTTAGCCTACGCGACAATTTGCAGGGTTGTACAGTGCTTGAATACTTCAGGCGCCCTTTAAAATGGCGGATCGACGAAGGGTCTGTTGACTGCTCCGCTAGCGCCAGCAGAAGCGTCCTACCTCAATCGAACTTCAGAGAATGTCGACGCGCAGAGGACCAATTGCCTGGAACCCGCGTGAGCTATAGGCGCAGCGCGGGATACGCGCCAGACTGATGTAAAAGCTGTATCGAGTTTTGGATTCTCTTACCGCTTGGCAATCGCGCCGGCATTAGCCGCGCGGCAGGGGCGAGGCGCTTGCAGGCGCAGTCCATCGCGTGATTGTCCCTATGTACTGTATAGATACCTAATCGGGCTTTTGGACAGGGCAAAATCATGATGTCGAGCGGGGCAATTCCGCTTCGCGCAATTCATATTCTACTCGTCGGGCGCTCCATCGGATCGTCCCTACCAACTATCAGGTGATTGCCATTCTTTGTTTCAATCGACTCCGATACACTACCGTGGCTTGGGTACTGTATCGAAATCGGTTGAAATTAAAATAATTCATTTCACTACAAATGCGCAAAGAGCGCGGAAAGCAACAATACCGTAGAATATTCTCGGTGCTCTCGGTGTCCTCGGTGGTTAAGGTTTTTGTTTCAACCGAAAAGGATACACTACTGTAGCTTGCGGCGCGTTCCTGAAATGGGCGAACCTATGTTATCATCGCCGGAAGATCTGCACAGTCTATAAGCTCGAACCCGCAAAGCCATGACGAAAAAGCGCAGCGCGTACATCTGCTCAAATTGCGGCAGACGAAGCTCCGGCTACTTCGGACGTTGCCCGCAATGCGGCGAGTTTGAAAGCATGGTTGAGCGCGTTGAGGAGGCGCCCAGGTCCCGCGCTCGGGTCCAGTATTCGAGCGGCGCTCAGCGGGTGCCCCTGCGCCTTGAGGCGGTTGGCCCGGGTGAGGAAGCGCGTCTGCCGGTGCCGATCAGCGAATTCAATCGCGTTCTCGGCGGCGGCTTGGTGCCGGGCAGCCTGGTCTTGCTCGGCGGCGAGCCCGGCGTCGGCAAATCGACGCTGGTCATTGAATTGGCAGCGCTGCTGGCGCAGTCGGCCGGAAGAGTGCTTTATGTCAGTGGCGAGGAGAGCGCAAGCCAGATCAAAATGCGCGCCGAGCGCATGGGTCTCTCCGCGGGAGATCTCTTCCTGCTGACGGAGACCGATCTGGGCAATATCTTTGATCAGATCGCCGCTTTGGATCCCGTGCTTGTTGTGATCGACTCGATTCAGACAACCCATACGGAAGAACTGAATTCTTCACCGGGCTTGGTAGCGCAAGTGCGAGAATGCGCCATGCGCTTGCAGGCGCTGGCTAAAGACTCAGGCCTCAGCGTGTTGATGATTGGCCATGTGACCAAAGACGGGAATATCGCCGGACCGCGGGTGCTGGAGCACATTGTTGATACCGTGCTGTACCTGGAAGGCGATCCATTTCAACAGTATCGATTGCTGCGCAGCGTCAAGAATCGCTTTGGCGCCACCAGCGAAGTGGGCGTCTTCGAGATGGCTGGGCGCGGTATGATCCAAGTGGAGAATCCCTCGCAGGTATTTCTGGAAGAACGCGTCGTCCAGGCCTCCGGTTCCGCCATCGCCATTACGATGGAAGGCACGCGACCGCTGCTGGTCGAGATGCAAGCCCTTACCAGTCCGACATCCTTCGGCAATCCCCGTCGCACGCCCAATGGCGTTGATATCAATCGCTTGCTCTTGATCAGCGCCGTTTTGAGCAAGCGAATCGGACTTAAACTCTGGGAACAGGATATTTTCGTCAATGTCATCGGCGGTATCAGGATCAGCGAGCCTGCCTCCGACCTGGCGATGGCGGTAGCTATCGCTTCGAGCTATTACGATCGCCCGGTGCCGGCGGATCTGGCGATTGTCGGAGAAGTCGGTTTGAGCGGAGAGATTCGACGGGTCGGCCAGTTAAGCATGCGCTTGAACGAAGCGCGGAAGATCGGCTTTAAGCGCGCTCTGGTCCCCAGGCTGCCGGGCAATGCTGACGATATCCCACGGGGCATCCAGTTGCTCCAGGCGCGTAATTTGTCGGGAGCCCTGCAGGTGGTCTTTTCGACCGACTGAATCGAGATCCTTTGACTAAGGGTATTTGCGGTTGAGCAGGCGCGCGTAGGGTATCGTCTCGCGCACGTGATTGAGTCCGCAGATCCAGGCTACCGTTCGCTCAATGCCGATGCCAAAACCGGCATGGGGCACCGTCCCGAATTTCCGCAGTTCAAGGTACCATTGGTAGGCTTCGCGTCCCAAGCCCATCTTGTCGATATTTTGCTCCAGCAGATCCAGTTCATGAATGCGTTCGCTGCCGCCGATGATTTCACCATAGCCTTCGGGCGCCAGCAGATCGACGCTGCGGCAGACCTCCGGGCGTCCTTCCACCGGCGTCATGTAAAAGGCTTTGACGGCGGTAGGATAGTTATAGACAAAGACCGGCTTGTCGAAGATCTCCGCCAGCGCGGTTTCCTGTGGGCTGCCGAAATCCTCGCCCCAGGCAATTGCCAGCTCGGCTTTCGCTTCCGGATCATCGCTCGCTTCCGCCAGCTCTTGCAGTCGTTCGACGGCGTCGTCGTAGCTGATGCGGGCAAAGGGCGCCGTGATCGCGCGCAGTTTCTTCACATCACGCTCGATTATCGCCAGTTCCTGGCTATGCTTTTCCAAGACCTGTTCCACGACGGCGGTCACCAAGCCTTCTTCGATGTCCATCAACTCTTCCAGGCTGCAAAAGGCGATTTCCGGCTCCAGCATCCAGAACTCGATCAGATGCCTGCGGGTCTTGGATTTCTCCGCGCGGAAGGTCGGTCCAAAGCAATAGACTTTGCCAAAAGCCATGATGTTGGCTTCGTTGTAGAGTTGACCGGTCTGCGCCAGAAAAGCCTGGTCGCCAAAATAGTCGACCTCGAAAAGCGTAGTCGTTTCTTCCCCGGCCGCCGGCGTGATGATGGGCGTATCCACAAGCAAGAAACCCTGATCGTCCAGCCAGTCCCGCATCGCTTTGATGATAGTGGCGCGGATGCGTAAAATCGCCCACTGACGGTTGCTGCGCACCCATAAGTGGCGATGGTTCATCAGAAATTCGGTGCCATGTTCTTTGGGTGTGATCGGGTAATCTTCCGCCTGCTGGAGGACTTGCAGATCTCGGATACCGATTTCGAATCCCCCCGGAATCCCCGGCGCTCGCTCGTCGCGGCGGACCTCGCCCGTGATGACAACCGAAGATTCTTGTGTGAGCCCGCGGGCGATTGCGAATGACTCCGCGTCCATTTCCCGTTTGAAGGCGACGCATTGCGCCTGGCCGCTGCCATCGCGCAGAAGGATGAATTGCAGCCTGCCTTTGCCGGTCTTGTTGTAAACCCAACCGCGCACGGTGACTTCTTGACCTGCGTAGCGGGCGATATCTTTGATCTGTATGACTTCTGCCACGATGCCTTCCTCGGTTTGCAGTCGGTGATTTCTTCAGCCAGTATAGCATGACTGGCGGAAGCGGTTAATGTTGCGGCTTCACGTCAATCACATCCCCCTCGGCAGCGCGCAGCAGCCGGTCGCCGATCGCCAAGCCCACTCCAGTTGTATCGGGAGCGCGCGCCAATATCCACTCGACGCCTCGGCTGTCAAGCGATCGCAATGCTGAAAACAAGCGCAGGGCGGCCCCATCAAGATCCAGCCCCAAGCTCTCGACTTTGACATCAAGATCGACAAACCGCGTCGCATCCTGCTCCAGCGTCATCACCCCAACATCGTCATGATCGTCGGCGAAGGACTTCATAGCTGCCCAGACAGCAAGGTCATCGTCGCCGCGAAACAGGATGACCTTCGCTCTCGGCGAGTAATGTTTGAGCATGCTGCCAGGCGACGGCGCGGCGGCTCCGTCGGTCAGATACTGGGGTTGATAAGTAAGATCTGGAACGATCGCCCGCAATGCTTCCAGCGAAACGCCGCCCGGACGCAGAACCTGCGGCGCCTCCCCAACCAAGCTGAGAATCGTCGACTCCAAGCCGATTGCCGTGCCCCCGCCATCCAGGATGATGTCCACGCGCCCTTCCAGATCATCGGCGACATGTTGCGCCGTGGTTGGGCTGGGGCGCGAGAATCTGTTGGCGCTGGGCGCGGCAATCGGCACGCCGGCCGCCTTTATGAGCGCCAGGGCGACGGCGTGATCGGGCATGCGCGCCGCAACAGTATCCATACCGGCGGTTACATTGGCTGGCACAGCTTCATGCTTGTTCAAGACTAGCGTCAAGGCGCCCGGCGCAAAGCGCTGGAATAGGCGATAAGCGATCTCGGGAACCGATACCGCCAAGCCCGGCAATTGGGATAAATCAGCGATATGCACGATCAAGGGATCGTTGGCTGGGCGGCTCTTGGCGCGGAAAATCTTCTCGACGGCGGCTTCGTCAAGCGCATTGGCGCCCAGCCCATACACCGTTTCCGTAGGGAAGGCCACCAATCCGCCATTCCTGATGGTTTCGCCCGCCAATGCTATTAGGCGCGGCTCCGGGACTTGCGGATCAACCTGGAAGTATACTGTGCTGCTTGTGTATGGTTCGCGCATGTGCCTGGCGCAGCCTGCCTGATTGGATATACTCTTATTCAATAAACTGGCATTCGCGAAAGCGGACCGAGTCTGTTATCTTTCCTGAGCGCGGAATTCCTTTTCGCCAGTTGCGCGCCGAGAGGCTCTTGCCGTAGACGCTCGCTGGCTTGGCGGATCCCGACGCATTGTACCATGCGGCAGTCCTTATCCATCGCGCAGATGATATCGGCAAAGGCGCTTCGCTAACGCCCGGTTAATATGGCTATCGTATCATGAGAGAGACCAACGACGGAGAGCATACCCGATGACAGTATTGGTTACAGGCGCCGCCGGATATCTCGGCAATCAGATCGTCAAAAAACTGGTCGCGCTGGGCCATCCGGTGCGGGCCATGGTGCGACGCCCGGCGAAAGCGCAATTGCGCCTGCGCGAAGTCGCCGCCAGCATCGAAATCGTCCAGGGCGACGTCACCCTGCCGGCTAGTCTGCCCCCGGTCATGGAGAATGTCAGCGCGGTTATTCACCTGGTCGCAATCGCTATGGAAAAGCGCGGGCAGACTTACGAAGAGGTCAATTTTCAAGGTACGGTCAATGTGCTCGATGCGGCGCAAGCGGCCGGCGTCAAACGATTCATCAATATGAGCCAGAACGGCGCCCGGGGCGATCTGCCCTACCGATTCCTCGCTAGCAAAGGGCGCGCCCAGGAATATGTCGCCGCCTCGACCTTGCAGTGGACAGCGCTGCGCCCCTCCGCCATCTTCGGTCCGCAAGACGAGTTCTTCAATACTTTCGCGCGCCTGCTGAAATTGACCCCGATTGTATTTCCCTTGATCGGTGGCGGCAAAGCCGAATTCCAGCCGGTCTCCGTCCATGACGTAGTCGAGGCTGCGATTCGCAGCCTCGACGATGAAGGCGTCATCGGAATGGAATTGGCTTTGGGCGGACCGGAAGTCTTGACCCTGGGCGAAATCGAAAGGCGCATCATCGGCGCGCTGAACACCTGGCGCCTGCTCCTGCCGGTCCCGGTCGCCGCGCTGCGCCCGGTAGTGGCTGTCATGGAAGCGATCTTGCCAGGATCTCCCGTGAGCGCCAGCTTGCTGGAATTGCTCGCCGTGCCGAATACGGTGCCGGACAATGCGCTCGTGACGCGCTTCGCTATGCAGCCTCTGCCATTTGCGGGCGAGCATATCGCCTATCTGCGGGACAATACTGTCGGCGATGCCTTCGCGAAGTTTTTCCGAGACGCTACCGTGAATTGACCCTCAGCAAGTCTTCGAATATGCGTCGATAGGCTGCTGTCATGGCATCGATCGAGAAGCGCGCGCAGACCTGAGCGCGCCCGGCGCGTCCCATAATTTCGCGCAAGCTGTCGTCGCGGAGCAGCCGCATTACCGCTTGAGAGAAGCCAGCGATATCGCCGGGATCGATGAGAAATCCTGTCTCGCCCTGGCGAACAGTCTCCAGCGGACCGCCGCGGTTGGTGCTCACGATTGGCTTGCCGCAAGCCATCGCCTCGAGGTTGGCTTTGCCAAAACTCTCAAACTCAGAAGCGCAGACCACCACATCCGCGGCTGCATAGACATGCTCGACATCGTCACGAAATCCGATGTAATGCAGACGCTCGCGCAGCGCGTCATTAGCCCTCGCCATCTTCATAATCTGATCCCGATAGCGCCCGTCGGCAGCTACGCCGAAGACATTATCGCCAGCCACGATGAAACGAGCCTCCGGTTCTTGCCTTGCGACAGCTTCTGCAATTGACTGAAAGCTGTGCTGTCCCTTGACGCGTTGAAAACGCGCGACCATGGCGACCAGGGGCGCATCGCGCGCAATGCCCAGTTCGTCGCGCAAGCAGGCTCCGTCGAGCTCCGGGTGAAATCGCTCGGTATCCACGCCCGAGTAAACTACAGGCAGTTTTTCGAGGGGCATGAAAGGGGGCTCGCCAAGAAATCCGTCCCGGATAGCGATTGAACGCGCTACCGTCTTCGGTATGTCGCGAAAGAAGTTTTGCTGCCAGGGTTTTGGCTTGAACCACCAGCCCCAGAGCGTGAAGACGAAGGGCAGCCCTGCCAGATGAGCCGCCGGGGCGATCATGGGCAAGCTGTGATAATCGCTATGCGCGAGATCGATTCGCTCCCGTTGCAGCAGCTTGGCGAAGCGCTTGACGGCGGGGAAGCGCGCCCATAGGGGGGGAACAAAGAAGGTCGTAGCGCCGCGAAAGGGGATGATGTGGACCGGACCGACTTTTTCGCGCCAGATTTCGCTCAACTGCCCGTCAGTCGGCAGCAGCAGATGGCATTCATAGTCTTCGGCATCAAGTGAACCGGCCAGCGTCAGCAGATCTGTTTCGCCGCCGCCAAGACCGCTATACCAGGACGCGAACAGGATACGCTTCATCGATATGTCCCGCTTTTACTCGCAGAAGGGGATGGCGAGGTACTGTTCGCGTTCGGCGCAGGTCAACTCGCGCGGTCTAACTCGTTCTCGCACCCGGTCAAGCAACTCTTCCGCGCTTTCGACTCGAATGAGCCTGTGCGCGCCATAGGCATCCTTGGTTACGACATGCTGTCCGTCCTGGCTCAGGCTGAAATCCAATACTTCATCGGGATGTTGGATGCGCTGTACCAGGACGTCTGATGCCAGATCCCATATCAGCAGATTATTGTCGACGGCGGCGTACAGCCAGTTCCGCGCTTCCAGAAGTTCCAGTTTTCGAGCAATGATTCCGACCTCGGCGTATTCATTGAGGATCGCTCCGCTGGACGTATCAAGCGCTTGAACGCTTCCATCAACCCGCGAAAGCAGGAGATATTTGCCATGAGCCGCCAATTCGCCGTGAGCGACATCGACAAAGCTGTGACGCTCGATTGCATCCTCTGCCAGATCGACTACAGTCAAGCCCGCCAAGCCTCCTTCCAGGCGAACGAAGAAATAGAGGCTGCCGCCGCCATCGCCAAACGCCACCTTGAAGCGATCGGACCTGGCATACTCGGGCGCTGCCCCCAGCGCGTAGGCTGTCACCGGCTCCGCGTTGTCCCCTTGCCAAAACAAGGCGCCTGCCGGGTGCAAGCTGAGAAATGCGCCGCCGTCAGCCGCAAATCTGACCAGCCTGGATTCGCCAAAACCTCCCTTGTTCAGTCGCTGCGGCGCAACTTGGTCCCTTCGTAGCAGCAGCAATTCGTCGGCTTCGGTTTCCGCCAGCAGCGCGTCGCCCGTTGGCGCCAAATACATCTCTCTCACCCGGTCAGCGTCTACGAGCCAGGCCGCCACGATCTGACCATTCTCGGCGTCAACAAGTTGGATCTCGCGATCGGCGGATACTGCAAAAACTGAGCCGCCTTCGCTCATCCGCGTCAGGTTGCCGCCGTCGCTCTGGAACAAGATTTCCTCATCGACTATTCTCACGAGCCGCGCGCCGTCGCTGTCGCTGACGAGCAGAGCCTCCCCGGACTGGTTGATTCTGATATCGTTGGCGGACTCGTCGAGCAATCGGACTTGGTCCGACAGCGCCGGCGCTATATGCCACAAATGGACGCTGCCATCGACCGCCTGTCCCAATACGATCCTGCCCCCCGCGTCGACTTCGATTCGCGCCAGAGGCTGCGGCGAAAGGCTCACCTGGCGGATCAAGCTGCCGTCCTTGGTAGACCATGTGACCAGCCGGTTCTCGCTCGTCAGGGACAGGACAAGATCTGAATCAAGGAAATGCGCCGAGACCAGCCCGGCGGCAAACTCGTCATCGAAAGTCCGCAGAATTGTCCCGTCGTCGAGGGCAATTAGCGCCAAGCGTTTTTCGCCAATGCTGTTCTCTATGCCGAGAAGGGCAGCGCCGTCGCCAAATGCGATGAATTGGAGATTGTCAGTCGCGCTGGCGATACTCCCTCCGCTGATGAGCGACCAGTTGAAACCCTCGGAAACTCGCGTTAATTGCTGTCCGGTAGCGGGGTCCCAAAGCACAAGGTCGCCGATGTTGGGATCGCCGGCGTAAGCCGGCAAGTTACGACCGCCGCTGTAGGCCATGCCGCCCGTTCGGTCGTAGCCCAGGTAAACGCGGTCCTCGCTGTCCGGCCTTAGCGGCGCCAGCGTCTGGCTCGAATGCTGCGTCATTCTGACCAGCCCGCCGGCATCCGACCAGGCGATTAGGCGCGCGTCGTCGGCGGTCGCCAGCAGTTCTCTGATCGCCAGCCCGTCTCCCGATTCCGGCGCGTAGCTGGCCAGGCGCCGCCCGGTATCGAGATCCCACAGGATGAGCGCGTCGTCGCCGGCAGTGACCAACTTGCTGTCCCCTCGATATACCGCCATTGCCCGAACCGGACCCGAATGTTCACTCAAGCGATAGCGCGCGGCGCCATCTTCGCTGGAGCGAATGACCACTTCTCCATCCTCCGCCGCGGTGATCAAGAACTCCCCGTCGCCGCTATAAGCAATTGCGCTGATATCGCCTTCGTGATCGTCGATCTCCCGGTCAAACCCGCCGGTCTCACTGTTATAAAGCAGTACACGCTTGCGCGAGCGCGGGACCAATGCGATTTGTTCGCCGGCTGGATGAACCTGAAAGGACGCGATATTGTCAAATGTTGCCGCTGGGCGGCGCTCAAGCGCCTGACGAAGTATCTGCAAAGCCGGCCAGGGATTCTCAAGGATCTGCCCAGCTTCCCAGGCTAATGCAACAGCCAGGTCGAGGTCGCCGTCGGCGAGCGCGCGCCCCGCGCCGTCGATGACAGCCTGCGCGGCGACCTCGACCTGCAGTTGCGCCCTTTCTGTAGCGCGAACCTCCGCAGCGTATAACGCCGTCGCTTCTTGGGCGGTCGCGGCCATCGCCGCTTGCCTGGTCGCGTATTGCGCCTGGAGGGCCGCAGTTGCCAAAACTTCTTCTCTGATGCGGACGCTGGTTGCGGCTAGCTTCGATATAACCCGGACAGCGCTGTTGCTCTCTGCTGTTGCGCTTGCGGCGGCGGATCGCGCGATCCTAGTCCCGTGTTCGCTGGTTGCGAGGAACGCTGCGGTGGCGGTTGCCGCGCTTTGACCGGCCATCACGCTCTGAACGATCCCGACAACCGCGACCAAAATCAAGACGGCAAACAAGCCCAGCGCGACATGCGTTGGGAACCCGCGAGCCGGCGTCGGCTTTTGCCGTCGGCTCGCGTGGATGAATTCAACCAGAAGCTGCGACGGCTTCGGACTGCGGTTGACGCCCTCCGCCAGCCACTGCCGCGCCTCTTCCGCGCGCTCCGGCGCGAGCAGCCGATCGCCTGCGCGCCCCTCCAGATTCCATGCGCTGGCGCTGACGAGCAACTCGGTATGCAGGCGCAGGTGCGCGTCAACTTGCAGGAGTTGCATCAACGTTGCGAGACTAGAATCGAAATCATCTTCCTCGCGCAAGAAAACATAGGCGTTTTCAGCAATAGCCGGGTGGACCGCGACGGCGATTGCTTCGTTGATGATCAAACTGATGAAGCGCTTGCCGTTGGCAACCGCGTATTCGATCAATTCATTGCACAATTGGCTTTCGGCGGAATCCGGCGACAAGACGATCGCAATCGTATGCGAGCGCAGTATTGTATCCCGCAGCGCCTGTGGACTAGCTTCAGACTTCCCAATCTCTTCATCAAGGCGGCAGACGATATTGCGGGCGAGCAGCCGCTCAGCCAATCGACGCGTGAATTCGATATCTTCCGGGTGGTAGATGAAGAAAATGTCGTAGAAGCTGCCGCCGTCTTGCATAGGAAATTGCTACGCTGATATTGGTCATTTCGACGCGAAATCTGCTTATAGCATAGTTCCAATTCGGGGTCTTCACCAGTCAGTATGCGATTGCCTCAGACCGGGCGCGGGCGGTCCCCCCGACGGTCAAAGAAAAACCGCCGGCTTCCGCCAGCGGTCTTCCCGAATCTTGTTCCTATTTACGAGCGCGATCAGCCGGCTTGATGCGTGATGCGCCCTTCCAGCATGGCGCTGATCGGGCTGTTGGCCGCGATGTAATCGGCTACGACCTGATCCAGCGGACGCCCCTGATCGTAAGGATTGATGGCGTTCTCGGCCAGCACGGAGTAACCGTCTCCCCCAGCGCGTACGAAGTCGTTGGTGGCGACGCTGTAGATCGCCTCCGCATCCAATGCGACGTATTCGCCGTCTTGCATGACGTCGGCGCTGACGACGCGGCTGCCGACTTCCTGCGTGGCGTCAAAGGTATAACGCAAGCCCGCAACCTGCATGAAGCGACCAGACGCGCCATCGACAAGTGGATTGTTGTTTTCGTCCAGTTCAATGCGGCTCACGCTGTTCTCGAGGACTGCAAGAACATCGGCGCCGGACAACTCAAAGGTGCTGATCAAATTGCCGAAGGGCAGCACCGTCAGAACTTCGCCCAGCGTTACTTCGCCCTCGTCAATATCCGCGCGGATGCCGCCGCCGTTTTGGAAGACGATATCCACACCCGTATCCTCAAGCACAGCGTCGCTGATCACGTTGCCCAGCAAGCATTCTTCGATGCGGCAGAGCCGCGGGCTGGTGCCGGTCAGCGCCATGGCGGTTTCGCCGACAGGCTGCGCGCGCAGTTCCGCAATTGGTTCCGCCAAGCCGGCGATCAAGTCGCTGATGTCCGGATCCGGGCTGATGTAACGGCTCAGCAAAATGGCGTCGCCATCCCAATCGGATACTAGACCATCGCCGTCAAACTCGACATCCAGGCGGCCCAGGTAAACCGTCTTGGTGCTCGCTTGCACGACCAATACCGGTTCCCCGCTGGCGCTCTCTACCACGGTCGGATATTCGCCCAGGGCGCCGCTGTAGGTATTGCTGAGGAAGGTATTGGTGTGCCCCCCTACCACAACATCGACTCCGCTGACCCCTTGCGCGACTTCCAAGTCGGCGCCGTATCCGATATGCGTCAGCAGAACGATCTTGTCGACGCCTTCAGCAGTCAGCATATCGACTTGATCTTGCGTCACGTTGATCAAATCGTAATGGAAAACAAGATGCTCGCTGGGTTTGGCGAGAATCTCGGTTTCCGGCGTCGTCAAGCCAATGATGCCAATCTGCTCGCCGCCAACCTCCAGGATGACCGACGGCTCGATCAAACCCGCCAGCAGCGGATCTTCGCTGAAATCGGTATTGGCGCTCAGCGCCGGGAAGTTAAGCCCCTTCACAAAGGCGGCCAGAACTTCGCTGCCGTCGTCAAATTCGTGATTGCCCAAAGCCATGGCATCGTAGCCGATCGCGTTCATGATCTGAACGCTGTCCTGCCCGCGATACTGGACATGGAATAGCGTTCCCGTGAAGCGGTCGCCGCCGTCCAGCAACAGATGATTGTCGACCTCGGCGCGGATCTGGTTGACAACCGTGGCTTGACGCGCCGCGCCGCCATCGCCGTTGCGCTGCGGCTCATGATGACCATGCACATCGTTCGTGTGCATGATCGTCAACTCGAAGCTGTCGTCTTGCGCGCCGGCCACGCCGACAAGCAAAACGACCAGGACCAATACAGCAATTAGTTTACGGTACATCGCATTCTCCTCACTCTTTGAAAATAGGTCCGCCGCAGCGCTGACGCGGCCGCGGATGCCCTTGCCTTTCGACTTGAAGTCTAACATAGGGATGTGCCAGGCGGCATTGTGAATATTGTAGAATCAGCGCCGGCGCGGATGCTTGATCACCCCGACGACTTGAAGCCATGACGGTTCGGACAAGCGATTGCGCAGCAGAGTCATACCCAATCGCGCCATCGTCCTTTGAGAAGCGATATTGTCTTCGTCGGTCGTGGCCACTGCGCGGGCAATACTCAGCTCTCGAAACAGATAATTCAACAACGCCATGCCCGCTTCGCTGGCGAATCCTCGTCTTCGATAGCGCGGCATGATTCCCCAGAACAGGCCGACCTCTGGACTGAGCAGATTATCAGCCGCATCGCCCTCCAGCGCGCCCCAGGCTATGACCGTGGGCACGATCCCTACCGAGCCGATAAAATCCCCGTTCCCGCGCGCTTCAATGGCGTAGTCAGCATAAGGCGGCTGCCCAAGTTGCGCCAGTTCGCGGTAGCTGTCGATTGTCCATTGCAGCCAATTCACTGCTCTTTGGCCTGGTTCTTGAATGTCGAAGACCTGCGCTCGAAAGCGAACGCAGTCTTCGCTGTCCCGCTCGTGAAACTGCCGAATGCGCAGTCGGTCGGTTCGCAAGTCGATAGGTTTCATATCTTCGAAGGACTCATCATGTACGCAAGTACGAGGCGCCGTTGACGTCCACGATGCAACCTGTGGAAAACTCCGCGCCCGCCGATGCCAGGAAAAGAGCGACGTAAGCCACGTCTTCCGGCTTGGCGACCCGCCCAAGCGGGGATTGATTCCGGATCTCGTCCCCGTCCGCTTGCGCCAGCCGTTCGGCGGCCATATCCGTCTCTACGAAACCGGGCGCGACCGTGCCAATGAATATGTTGTGGGGACCCAGCAACTGCGCCAGCGATTGTCCCATGCTGTTCAGTCCGGCTTTGCTGGCGCCATAAGCCGCCGCCGTCGGCTCGCCGCGGAATGCGCCTCGCGACGAAATGTTGACAATTCGCCCGCCGCCATTTGCGATCATCTTTTGAGCGACGCAGTAAGTGAGGTTGGCAGGACCGAGCAAGTTGACCGAAATGACGCGTTGAAAATGCGCTTGCCACTCTTCGTAGCCAACTTCGGTGAGAGGCCTCTCCTCGTAGATGCCGGCATTGTTGATCAAGATATCGATGCCTCCCATCTGCTTCACGACCGAATCGACCAAGGATTGCACAGCGGCGGGATCTGCCAAATCGGCTTGAAAGGTCTTGTGGTCCCGCCCCGAAAGCGCCTTAAGCGTCGCTCGCGCCGCGTCCGCGTTCTGCTTGTAATGGATGGCGACTGTGCCGCCCCGTTCCGCGAATTGTCGGGAAACTTCTCGTCCGATCCCGCGAGAAGCGCCAGTAACGAACACAACTTTGTCGGTAAAGCGCATGAGATCTGTCTTTCTTGTACAGGAACGACAATCCTACATTATATGCAGGACAGCGTTTTCTTCCATTGCGACAGCAGTTTCCAAATGATGTGCATGAATGAGATGCATTAGTAGACCCAATAAAGTAATGCGAAACAATTGCATCTATTGTGAGAATTATGCATCCAATCCAAATCCCGGCAAAAGCGCTCCCCTTCTCACTTTATGGGCTGAGGAGCGGACATGTTTCTACCCCATCCCCGGCCCTTGCGCCCCCTCGGTCCCCCGCCTCACGCGGGAAGTCCAAGTATCCCATTGCAATGGGGAAGGGTGACTCATTGATGAAATCGTGACTAAGCTGGTGATATCTCGCAATTGCGCAGATGAAATACGCTGGTCTGCGCTGGCGCTCCCCCTCCCTGATGCTTCGGGGAGGGGGTTGGGGGGTGGGGTGGACCTTGCGATATGTGCAATCTTCAAACGTGTCCGCTCCCCTTCTCCCTTTATGGGAGAAGGGGCTGGGGGATGAGGGTAGAATCGCCGGGATCGCTTTTTCGCATTACTAACATGCTACTGCAGTGAGCCGAATTAAGATGCAAAAACCCTCCATGCCGCTTCATGGAGGGATCGGTAGAGCAGTTGTGAAATGCTACTGACAGCTGCCTGCTGTCGTGACGTAGTCGGCGCTGATCCAACCGACGATCCCGTAATAATCGATTTTGAACCATGCTGCGGTACGTGTGCTGGACGCGAGACTGACGTCGTTCAACAGCACAGCCAGTACCGTGTCGCCGGCCGGCTCGTTGCGCACATTGAGAATGTCGGTGGTGGTAATCGTGCAATCGGTCAACGGGGTTTCCACGTCGGCAGCCGCTTCGGAAGACAAAAAGCCTTGATCCATCAATACCGCTGTGCCTTCACGATCGACATCCGCGCAACGCCAGTCTCCCTCGGTATCTGTGGTCAAGGGAATGATCGTTCGTGGCGAGGTTGCGGCGTCAAGCAAGATGATCGCGCCGGTATCCTGGAAGCAGATCCGCAAGCCGCTTTCGGGCACGTACCCCCAAAGATCTATCGCCTTTTTGAAGCCATAGTCAACGATGACTTGGTTCCCGACGCCAGCAGCGTCTCTTTCCTGGCATTGGGTTCCGCTAACATAACCGGTCACCGTTACGCCAGTTGGCAGGGATTCGCAAGTGGGCGTTGCGGTTGCCTGAACCGTCTCTGTTCCAGACGACGCCGCGGAATCATCATCCGTCTCGCTGGCGCCTGCGGCTGCGGCTGCGGCTGCGTTTGCCACAGCGCTTTGAATCTGGAAGGCAAATGATCCCGGCAAATATTCAGAGGCGCCAATATCGCAGAATCCCTCCAGACGTTCAAGTCCGCGCTGGTCCTCCAGTAAGCACTTGCCGGTGTTTCCGCTGTCAATCGCCGAACTGGCTTCCTGCAGCGCATAATAAACCGGTAATCCGGCCAGTTTGAGCAGCATCGGATCTCCAACCAATTCCTCGTGCCCGCAGGAACCGTCTTGAATCAGGTTGCCTATGTTGCTGTTCAAAGTGCCCGTACAATCTTCCGTGATGTTGCCGCTCAGGATGCTGTTATACAAATGGAACAATGCGTTGTCGTAGATTCCGCCGCCCGTCTCCGCGCTGTTATCGACAATTGTCACATGGGTAAGGGTCGCGGTTCCCGCATTGTAGATAGCGCCTCCCTTGTCGGCCGCGCTGTTTTCAGCGAAAGACGTATTGGTGATCGTTGCGATTCCGCTGTTGACGTACAAGCCGGCGCCGTCGTCCGTCGCGCTATTCGAGTCGAAACCGCTTTTGTCGATTAGCAAACTGTTCTCTTCCCCGCCGACAAAATAGATGCCAGCGCCCGAAACCGCCTCATTAGCGCCAGCCGTATTTGCGCTTATGGCGCTATTAGTGATAACGATATCGCTGGACTCGGCATAGATTCCGCCGCCGTGGCTCGCTGACGCGCTATTGGAGATAACGCTGTTGTTCATTGAAAAGGAACCATTGCTGACAAAGACCGCGCCGCCGCTCGACGCGCTGGAACCAGCGGTCAGGGTCAGATTCATGATCTCCAGCGAGCCGCCGTCAACATTGAAGATTTGATAGCTGTCGTCCCCGTCTATCACGAACCCGGCGCCATCAACAATGACTTCGGAGGTGATGCTCAAGGTCGATGTTAGCGTAATCGTACCTTCTTCAGTACCCGTCAAATCAATCGTGATCGTATCAGCGCCAGTCTCCTCTTCGCCGACCGCTTCGTCTCCGTCTTCGCAACTGTTCAACGGCTCAACTTGTTCTTCCCCATTTGCGGACAAGATCGCGTTGTACAAGCTGCAGTCTTCATCGACCGTGATATCGGCGGCCAACGCTCGACCCAAGGGCAATAACAGCAGCGCTGTTGCCAGCAAAAGCCAAAACTGTTTGGATTTCAATCTAGGTCGGATCACTTCTCGTTCCTGTCCACATCATCAACAAACCGCATCGGGATCCCCACCATATCGGTTCCCCCCGCGCGCCCAATCTACACTTGTTATATACGATTTCAGGTAGATGACAAACGAATAAGAGACCTATTTGCCTTGCTGCGGCATATGCCAGAGGCGGTAAAACATTGTTGTCGATTCGCTGAAGACGATAATCCGGGGGACGCGCTAGGACGAGCTTGCCATCTTTCGTACCAACTCAAGCGTCATCAACGCGTCGCCCAGCGCATTATGAGCATCGCCTACAGCGATGCGCTCTTGCGCCAGAGCGCTGGTCAACTTATGCCATACGTAGCCGCGACCCTGCCCGCTGCGCTTGCCTTTGAACTTTGCATACTGCTTCATGGCGCAGTCTCGCTTGCCAATGCGAATATCGGGCAAGCGATAGCGCGCGACAGTTTGCTGCAACATACGCCAGTCGAAATCCATGTTGTAAGCGATGACCGTTTCTCCCGCCAACAAGCTCGATAATTTGATGTAAAGGCTGCTGAATATCGGTGAATTGATCACGTCATTGTCTGTGATGCCATGCACTCTGGCTGCGCCCGCCGGGATCGGGATGCTTGGCTTGATCAATTGGTCCAGAACCGCATTGCCACCCCCGTCAACAATGCCGATCTGTACGATCTCGTCCCGTTCGCCAAGACCGGTCGTTTCGGTATCCAGCACGTAAAAGTTGCGCGCCAAAAGGTTTTGCGCCCATTGAATCGCCTGCCGGCGATGAGAAGGATTGTAGTGCCTGACCATACCTGCGTCGCTCTTGGGTTACCGGCTGCATTATATCACAGTCGCCCGACTGCCAGCTGCCAACTTGTTCTGCTTCTTCATTTCAAGCAACTTTCGATATACTACACTCTTATTGTTAACTCCCTTGATCCGCGGGGCTTGCAATCTCGGCCAGCTTGTGATAAGCTGCTTTTATCGTCGGCTGAGTAAAGGAGGTGATCAAATAATGAACGGTGATAAGGGGGTTGCCCTCTAACCCATTCACGCCTCTTAGGGACGCTCCGTGTAGGGGGCACTCCCAACTAACCGCAAGACTGTGAATTCGACAGTCAAAGGACCGCAGACTAATCCTCTGGGGTCCTTTTCATTTCTTGGGGAGATCTCCCCGCGCAACTTGGTCCGGTCTTATTTTATAAACCGCGTCGCTCATGTGACGAGAAGGTTTGTTGTTTTATGTGAGCGCGTCAGATTTTTTCGCTGCCGCCGAGCGACTTTTGGCTCTGACAATAGTCCTCGCGAATGATGGCGTACCAGATGGCGTCCTTGTATTTCCCGCGATGGAACTGCGACCCTCGACGCCTGCCTTCGCAGCGCATATTCGCCTTTTGCATCACGCGTCCCGAAGCCGTGTTCTGGTCCAGATGACCCGCCTCAATGCGATTGAGCTCGAGTTGCTCGAAACCAAAACGGATGAGCAAGCGCAAAGCCGCCGTCGCGATCCCGCGCCCCCAAAAGGGCTTGCCGATCCAGTAACCGACCGTCGCGCTGTTGTGCTCGCCTTCGGGATGGATGCCCATCGTGCCCGCAAAGGCGTCGCTCGCTCTGTCTACGATGGCAAATACATAGGCTTCGTCCGCCGACCATTGCTCGCGCGCCCGGTCGACAAACTCCTGCGCCGCTTCCCGCGAATAGGGGTGAGGGACAAATGTGTTTTCCGCGATTTCCCTGGCGCTCGCCAACTCGAAGACCGGCGCGACGTCCGCCAGGACAAAATTCCGCATTTTGACCATTTCATTTGCCAGTATCAGGGGTTCCATAATGCTCTGTCCTAGTTCGTCGAGTCGCAATCCAGCGTCGGGCGATTGTCCTCTGGCCTCGGTTGCAGCGTGAGCTGCGCTTTGAAGCTGCGCTTTTCGCGTATGATCAACAACTCTATTTCGTCGCCCGGGACTGTGTTTTGGATCAAATAGGCATTCAGGTCATCCAGATTCTTGATGTGATAGTCATTGATAGCGACGATGAGATCGCCCCCTGAACAGACCGCTTGTCCGCGAACCTCAATGATCTCATCCCCGCCGCGCAATCCAGCCAGAGCCGCCGGGGATCCGCGCGCCACGCCCTTTAGCAAGACGCCGCGCTCTACCGTCAGTCCCAGCGCCTCGCTCAAGCCCGCCACGCCGAATCCGCCGTCTTCCGGCATGACCGAAAGACCCATCCAGGCATAATCCACCCGGCCCCGCGCTATCAACTCCGGCACGACGCGGCGCATGGTATCGGCAGGCACGGCGAAACCGACGCCTTGGAATACGCCATTGTCCGAGCGAATAGCCGTCGTGATGCCAATCGCCTGGCCCCTCGAATCCAACAAAGGACCGCCAGACGTGCCCGGGTTGATCGGCGTATCGATTTGTATGATCGCAGGGTTGTCAAATCCGGGCATTTGCGGTCCGTCGATCAATTCGGCCGAGCGCAGCGATCTCCCCAAACCGCTGACAATACCCATGGTCATCGAATTGTTCAAGCCGAAGGGACTGCCAATAGAAATGGCGCGTTGCCCCACTTTTAAGTTCGCTGACTCGCCGATCAGCAGCGGCGTCAAACGTTCCTGCGCCGTCTCAATCTTGAGCACCGCCAGATCGCTGAAGCTGTCCAGACCCTGAAGCCGGGCATCGGTCACCCAGGCATTATGCAAAGTCACGGTAATGGAATCCGCGTCTTTTACCAGATGGGCGTTTGTGACAACATGCCCCAGGCGGTCGTATACGAAGCCGGATCCGCGCCGCTTTTCTTCCGCGTCGCTGCCCGCGACCGCGAAGGCGCTCTCCACATTGACAACGGAGGGGCTGGCGCGCTCATAGATTTCAGTGAGCAGCGCATATTCGGCCTCCGCCGCAGCCAAGATCTCCGGCGCATCCGCCCTCGCAGCCCCGGCTCCGGTCGTCTCCGCCGGCTGTGGAAAAACGCTGTCCCCATTGTTTCCATTGTCTACATCGGCGCTCAAACCTTGCAGGGCGCTGCAAGACGACAGCAACGCGACCGCAAGCAGATAAATCATTGCGCGATCAATTGACCGTGACCTGCGTCGCAATCCGCCCAATCCGGGGCGCCGAGCGCGATCCGCGCGCCTTCTCGCCGCATGAGCGGCGCGGTTTGTCAAATGAGAGCAGCTTGCTTCGAGGGAAGTTTTCATCATTGAGCCAGTGACCTTGCAATGGAAACCCGTGACGCAAGACATTAAGGACCTGCTCTTCGCGCCCATAACGGCTTGGCTCGCGGCGAAGGCGCCAGCGCCCTGCCGCTAGCCCAAGCTGTCGCGCAGCTTTTGGACCAGATCACGTTGAACGCGACTTAGCTTCTCCGGCACTGTGATCATTACTCTGGCATAGAGATCGCCGTAAGCCTTGTCTGCCCTGAGCTTGGGCATGCCCTTGCCGGTCATCCTCAGCTTTTGGCCAGCCTGCGTGCCGGGGCGGATTTTCATGCGGACCGGGCGCGTCAGCGTCGGCGCCTCGACCTCGCCGCCCAGCATGGCAGTGAAAGCGTCAACTTTGATATCTACGAAGATATCGTCGCCTTTGCGTTCAAAAAGCGGGTCGTCCCCGACGCGTACAATGAGGTACAGGTTGCCGGCCGGACCGCCATACGCGCCGGGATATCCCTCGCCTGCCAGGCGCACTTTTGTGCCGGTGGCGGCGCCGCGCGGAATCTGAACGGTGATATCGCGCCCGTCCTTGCTAATGACCCGCTGCGTGCCTTCGTAGGCTTCGCGCAAGCTGATGCCAACCTCCTGTTCAATGTCCTCGCCGGCGCGTGGACGGGCGGCGCTCGTACGGAAGCCGCCAAAACCTCCGCTCCCTCGGCGCTGCCCCCCGCCACCACCGAATATCGTCTCAAGAATCTCAGACATATCGTCCATGCGCGCTTGCCCCCCGGCGCCGCCGAAGGGATTCTGCCCGTTGAATCCTTGATACTGCTGCCAGTTTTCGCCAAAGCGATCATAAGCCGACCGCTTCTCCTCGTCGCTCAAGACCTCGTAGGCTTCATTGATTTCTTTGAAGCGCGCTTCGGCGGCGGGATTGTCCGGATTGGCATCGGGATGATGCTGTTTCGCCTTGTGGCGAAACGCTTTCTTGATCTCGTCTTCGCTGGCGTTTCGCTTTACGCCCAGCGCCTGGTAATAGTCTCTGGCCATATGCTGTTTCCGCTGATTGCTATGCGTCTTGCAGCCCCGTCCGTGCCCGCTACGCCGGCTGATGGCTGCGGGCTGGATTCGCCCGCCCGCGACTGACCTGTCCTGTATCTGCACATTGTACGCTTTGTAAAGCAGGCGGTCAATCAGGACGGGCGCGCAGTTGCGCGGCGCCGAACTCCGGACGCCCGGCCACAAAAGACGCGTTTCAATTACACTGTACCGCAAGATTGTTAGAATTGCGTTGGTGGCTTGGTCAGCCATTATGATATGATAGGCGCGATGGCATCTGCCGGAAACACGTCGGGAACGGACATGAACAGACGCAAGCTTTCGTCGGGATCATCTCAGTCGGTAGAGGACTTCCTGAAAGCTGTATATACCTTGCAGCGCGAGCATGAGCGTGTCTCGACCAACGCGCTCGCTGAGGCTTTGAACGTGAGTCCCCCAGCCGTGACGGATATGGCGCAACGTTTGGTCGAAGAGGGCACGGTCGATTACCGAAAATACCGCGGTGTAAGATTGACCGATGAGGGCGAGCGGGTCGCCTTGCAGATGCTGCGCCGACATCGTCTGATCGAAACCTATCTGGTGCATGACCTGGAATACGAATTGCACGAGATACATGACGAGGCCGAGGCGCTGGAACATAGCGTTTCCGACCGTTTTATCGAGGCGATCGCGCGCAAACTGGGCAACCCGAAGTACGATCCGCATGGCGATCCAATTCCCAATCTGGACGGAATCATGCCCCAGCGGGATCTGCAGCCGCTATCCAGCCTGGCATTGCATACGCCAGCGCGCATCCGGCGCTTCGTAATGGATGATCCCGATATGCTCCAAAATTCCCAGGAACGCGGACTGATGATGGGGAACACGCTGGAAGTAACCGCGCGCGAACGATTTGAAGGACCATTAACGATTCAAGTGGGCTCGCAAGAACCAATAATCATTGGTCACAAGATGGCTTCCCTCATCCTTGTTGAATTCTTCGAGAATCCATGATATAATCTCTTCCCTTTTCAAAATCGTATATTTAGAGTGGCTGGAGCGCTTATACTAGGTGAACCGCGACCCTTTGCTTCACCGCGAATTTTTGCCCGCCGCTCATAGTAATGTAGTCTTTGAACCTTATGCTTGCGGATACGAAACAATCCATCGTCAACCGACGCGTACGCGCCATTTTGCTGACAAAAAAGGGCTCTGTCCTGTTTATCAAGCGGATAAAGCCAAGGAATGGTTCCCCATACTGGGTCGCGCCCGGCGGCGGTGTTGAGCATGACGATTTCGATCTCTTCGCTACTTTGGAGCGCGAACTGTACGAGGAACTCGGTGCTGTGGCGACTGTATTGGACACCGCCTTCGTCTTGGAACATCGGAAAGCCGGCAAACAACTCGAAGAACATTTCTTCGTCTGCCGTCTGGAAGACTATGACATCAGCAAGCGTTATGGTCCAGAATTTGACGATCCGGCGCGGGGCGAATTCATTCCCGAAGAAATTCCGCTGGATGCGGAGGCTTTGCTCAATATCAACATCAAGACGCCCGAGATGCGCGACTGGATTGTCAAAAACCTCGCGTATTTGCAGCGAATCTCGTAAGTTGCCGAAACGTTAGCCCGGACGTACATGAAGTAATCGCAGACTCTAGTCTCTGATGCGGTTCGCGCATTCCGACCATCTTCAAATGCCCTATCCCATATCTCAAACATTAGAGATATGCGGAATAGACATTTTTTTTTGGCGCTCATGGTTCTGTTTTCGTTTGACTTGGCGCTACAATAAAGGTATATTCCCATAACGGTGTGACCGGCGCAATGACACTGGCGCAGTAGCGGAAAGCGGGCAAGCCAATGAAGAAGTCGAAGATTCTGTTGATTGACAATGATGCCGGGTTTAGCGCTTCCGTCGCCGAACATCTGCACAGCGCCGGTTATGAAGTCACCAGCTTCCCGGACGGTCCGCCGGCCATCGACCATGTGCAGCAGCGCGGTCTGCCGCATATCGCGCTGGTCAATTTGTCGCTGCCCTCCTCGCATGGCTTTGAATTGGCGAATCAGCTGAAGTCCATGGCTGACGTGCCAATTATCTTCGTGACATCGACCGGCGACAAAGACGTCATCGTTGACGGGCTGAAGCGATACGCGGAAGATTTCATCGTCAAGCCCTTTGACCTGCGCGAACTTGAGGCGCGCGTACAGGTGGTTTTGTCGCGCATGCCCAGCTTCGATTATGCCAGCGAGCCGATGATCCGCGTCGATGACAACCTGAGCATCGACTTTGCCCATAACCGCATCGTAGTCGGCGGCAAATCCGTCGGTTTGACCCCCACCGAGTCAGTCATGTTGCATGTGCTCCTGCGCAATGCCACCCGCGTCGTCGAAAATCGTATGCTCATCGCCAGGGTCTGGCCCTCCGAAGAAGTTTACGAAGATACGCTGCGCGTACACATGCACCGCCTGCGGCGCAAGCTCGAAGCCGATTCTCATCACCCGCATTACATCCGAACAGAACGCGGCGTCGGCTATCGCTTCACCCAGCGCCCGCCGGAAACGCGCGGCGATAACGCCTAGGCGCATGGCCTCCCAAGCGCTGGAAAAGCTGGCGCAGGCGCCCCTGCAAGAAATTCTGCATTTGCTTTTCCGCCAACTTGACGGCGCGTTGACGAGGCGCGAGCCGAGCCTCGGCGCAAAGCCGTCGCGCGACTTGATTGCCGCGCTGGCGGCGGGGGAGACGCCGGAAAGCGTCAAGGACCTCGCAGCCGCGCTCATCAGCATAGTCGAAGACAACCTCAAAACGCTCCGCGATCGCCTGTCGGTCGATTTCGCCGGCTCCCTCGCGGCTGATATCACCCAAGTCGCTGACTGGCAAAGCACAGCCGATTTCCTGTCAATCGCGAACGAGAAGGCGGGAGCCGAGCAAGCGATCATGATCGCCTCCGCGCTTCTGGTTGCTTGCGGCAAAAGCCAATACGCCTCCTATCTGATAGAAGTGATTGAAGATGACGCCGGCGCGCTGGACGTCGACGCGGTGATCGCGCGGCGTATCCTGCTCCACGTCGGCGCGATAGACAGCGTCAACAAAGATACGCCCTCGCAAGCGCGCGCCTGGCTATTGAATCAACCGCCCGGCTAGCGTCCCCGCATGCCGCGGACCAGTCCCAAACCCAGGCGGGAACCCAGCTACATAATTGCTGTAATGCCGACTCTGCATTATGATGGCGCCACATATCTGGCGAAGGAGCTGGACCAATGCGCATCAAGGTGGGGCTGGCGCAAATCTACCCGAAACTCGGCGACCTGGCATACAACCTGGGAACGCACCTGGATTATGCCCGGCGCGCGCGCGAAGAGGGCGTCGACCTGCTGGTATTCCCGGAACTGTCGCTCACCGGCTATCAAGTCCAGGATCTGGTGCCGGAAGTGGCCATCGAGACAGACGCGGATGACAAAGTTTTCGCCGAACTGCTAGCCGCCAGCGCCGAAATTGACATCATATTCGGCTTCGTGCGTCGCGACCGGCGCAACCGCTTTTATATCGCCAACGCCTATTTGTCCGGCGGCGTCGCCCTGCACCTGCACCACAAGCTCTACCTGCCCACCTACGCCATGTTCGACGAATCGCGCTACTTCGCCCGCGGCAACAGCGTCCGCGCCTTCAATACCCGCTTCGGCCGCCTGGGCATGTTGATCTGCGAGGACTTCTGGCACGTTTCGCCGGCTTACCTGCTCTGGCTGGACGGCGCCGATATCCTCATCCTCAACAGTTCCAGCCCCACCCGCGGTCTCAACGAGAGCGACCGCGTCCTGTCCACCCGCTGGGTCGAGCATGTCAATCAAGCCTACGGCAGCATGTTCACCGCCTACATCCTGCATTGCAACCGCGTCGGCTACGAAGACGGCAAGAACTTCTGGGGCGGCTCCTCCGTGGTCGATCCCGACGGCGAGTTCATGACCCATGGGCTCTACTTCGACGAAGCGCTGATCACGCAGGAAATCGACCTGAATCAACTGCATCGCACCCGCGCCCGCCTGCCGCTCCTGCGCGACGAGCGCCCCGGCCTCGTCCGCCGCGAACTGGGCCGGATCCTAAGCGAGAATTTGGGGTAGGTGGATGTCGTCATCTAGAGTTGTTGTGGAAGTACCTTGCACATCTGTCGACAAGTTTTTTGAACAACTTTTCAAGATGGGGGCGAAATGGCAATGGTCCAGGTGGCTGTTTCGTGGCCAGAACTCGGACGGTCAGGATTGGCCCCTACTGCCCAAGAGCATGCGTCCCAAATTCCAACAAGAGTTTGTAATTCCCTGCTTCGAGGCGTTTAATAGCTACTTGTGCGCGGGAGGTCATCTTTCCCTCGACAATAAGGACAATGACATTGAACAGAATCTTTTCCTGTATACTCAACGCTTTGTGGAAGACAGGCTCGTTCGACGGTTTGCGGAAAAGGCTGACGAGGTGGCGCTAAATGTTCCCAGTGATTCGCGTTTGGACCTTGGAGGCGTGTATCGGGGATTTGATGAGCAAGAGTTGTTGGATACCTTGGCTGGAAACTCCCCAGTTCCACGTGACCCGACCAGCACTGTTGACGCGCTGGCACAACATCATGACATACCAACTCGATTACTTGATTGGACCTATAATCCACTTGTAGCCGCCTTTTTTGCCGCTCATACTAACCCGAATACCGAGGCAAAACTCTGCCAGAACAAATGGTCACGCATGGCAGTGTGGGCTCTTAGCCGAGAAGTATTAGGTGAAGAAAATAACTTAGAATTAGTCACGCAACTTAGGACGCGTATAGGTTATCTGGAAGCTCAAAACGGCGTGTTTATATATGACAGCAAAGCGGATGACAGATATCGCCAGACGAACAACTGGGTTTGCTTTACTGAAGCATTCAACAATGAAGAAGACCTTGGTGAAATCATAAAATTCACGATTCCCTTTTCAGAGCGCGAGGACCTGCTCAGACGATTGAGAGGTGTTGGAATATCGGCTCTCGCTCTCATGCCGAGCTATGACAATGCTGCCAAGTTAACAATGCAAAGATACGAGAAGGATCCAACTGACCTGCTAATAGGTACAGACCCATGACCCAATCCACAACCCGCCTCCACAACGCCACCAGCCATCCCCTCCCGGCGGTCAATGTCCACGCGACCTGCTCACCCCACTACCAGACGCATAGTTTTCGATACAACCCTCTGTGCCCTCAGTAAATGCAAGCAAGTAATGCAACGAAATAAGGCGCGTGTAGGGGCGACAGACGGTCAGTGTCCACGCGACCTATCATGACGCCCGTCGATGCAAGGGTGCGGTTTCGGGCGACCAGGTTGGTCGCCCCTACAAGGCTTGTCCGCTACTGGGTCATGCAACCGCGGTTTTTCTACCCCATCCCCCGGCCCCTTCCCCGAGGCATCAGGGAAGGGGAGCTAACGTAGCGCGAACTCGCTTGAAGATGGCAGCTATCGACACTTGCAACATCAGAATACTGGCGTTGATGCAACATCGAAACGAGCTTCCCCCCATGGCTATGGGGGGATTGAGGGGGGTAGACCAAAGGCGGATGCGAATCAATTAGTACCGGACAAGCCTTACAGCCTTCGATTATTATGTAGTTTTCTATATTTCATCAATTTTTCTCATTACTTACTTGCACTTACTTCTGCGCTTCTTTTTTAATAAACCGTGTCGCCCCTACACGCGGCTTATTTCGTTGCATGACTTACTTGCGCTTACTTCTGCGCCTCTGCTGTGAATCCCCCCACACGCGACCCAATACAATGAGAAAGGGCGACCCATCAGCTCGCCTGCCGGACGACTAGCCGTTTCTGACCAGCGTAATCAGCACAACGAGAACCACCAGCGCAATCTTGAATCCGATCTCGACGCGCTTGCTTGTCATGAACGCGCTAAATAGATCATCCTCTTCATCGAGTACCGGGTCGCGCAGCAATTCGCTCCTTCGCTGCCATCGCCTGCGCTCCTGCCCGGACCAAAATCGCCGAACGTTTCGCCGTCTGCTGACGGGGCTTTTGGCTGCCGTCTGCTTCTCCGGAAAGATATAGAAACTGTTGCGGTGATGCTCGACCAGGACCGACCCATAGAGCGCCTCGATCTGATATTCGTCAAAAACTAGCCAATCCTTGCTCAAGGCCGCGCCATGTTTTTCATCGAGGTACGCTTCGGTGGCAGCCAGGTCATCAGTTGCCAATAGCGCGATCAGCTCAATGCCAAACCGGTAATCCCCACTTTGCATGAGCTTGTCGATTAAAGCCTTGGGCGCCTCGCTAGCTTCGATCCGGAAGGCTTCGGCGTTTGGATCGCGCAGAACGCAAATATACGCGGCTGGAGCAGCCAACTGCGGCAGCGGCCGAAAATCGCGCGGCCGCAACCTGCGCAAGCCGCCATCGGCTGAACCGACTCCTTTTCCCGTCTCGAGGGCTTCCATTTTCCTTGCCATGTACCCTTTGACCGTTCGCAACCTTAGACCATTTTACCGCATTGCCACTTGCAACAGCACATTGCCGGGTCCGTGTTCAGGTAGTTTATCCTTATTTGCTTGAAATAAGGAACAACAATCGCCTGACAGCCGGGAGGGGCGACCTGCCAGGTCGCCCGAAACAGCCCTCCGCCCTGCGATCTAGCGGCTGTATCCGCTACCCTGTGAGTCTCCAATCCCCTCTGTGCCTCAGTGATTCCAAGTAAGTAATGCAAAAAAATAAGGAGCCTGTACGGGCGAGCCGGCGGCTCGCCCTTAAAATGAACATAAGCGGAACGATAGCAACGGGTCAGCCACCGGCTGCCCCCTACAAGGTTCATTTATGGCGAAATTTGTAGGGGCGACCTGCCAGGTCGCCCGAAAATCACTATCGATTGCTCGGGAAACTGTATTGTACGGTATAGGTCAGAACTTCTTCTCCATCCGGCGCAACCTCGACCCGGAACTCGATAGTGGAAGAATCCAGCTTTTCGAAAGGCTGCGAGCTTTCTACGATTTCCCAGTCGCTCCAGCGATAGAGCCGTTCCGGCACGCGAATCTCCACCGATTCACCCTCCTTGCGGTTGCGCAGGCGAATCTCAAAACTTTCCCGGGCAACATCGCGCGACACGCTTTGATAGCTAGTCTGCCTGCGCTCGCCGACCAGATCAAAACTCTTGCCCAGAAGGATCTGCACATCCTCGCCCTCGGGACTGTGATCGATCAGATTCTCGCCGATGAGCAATCCAGCCCCGTCGCCGTCCTGTTGATACACGCGGACGCGCCCGGCCGGCAAGTCCGCCCCCAAACCGCTGTCCTCGCCCGTGTTGAATTCCAGATACGCTAGCACATCATCGCTATCGTCGACGCCATAACCTTCCGGATAGTCAACCGGCGAATAGTACGCCCCGAATTGAGGAGATTTATCGAAGACGAAGAAGGTCTTCGCCGCGATCTTCGCTCCGCTGACGAATTCGATTTGCTTGGTTTCGTTGTTGCCGATCGTCACCGGCCGCTCGATTTCGTACAACTGATATTCGAAGAGCTCTCGCTGGGCGACGCCGCCCCCGCCCCGGCCGCTCATATCAAAGGCCATCTCCTCGCGCGCCTCCGCCAACTTCGCTTGCGGCTGAATGCGGCTAAGATCCCCGGCCACCAGCCGCAGCCGCGCCTCCGCGAAAGCCCGCCCACTATCGTTGTTCAGCGTAACCCATCCTTTGAGATCAAAGCTGCTCTGATCGCTTGTCAAAAGCAAATTGTAGTCGGCGCTCCAATTCATCCCCCCGGCCAGATAGGTCAATTCGATATCTTGCTCCCCCGCGCCCGCGCTCCGCAGCAGCCACTGCAAACTCGGACGGGTGATCAAAGCATCGGGCAATGCCGGGAAGCGAATATCGCGCGCCTCATGCAGGCGCACCACAACGATTTCCCCGGAATCCATCCGCAGGATCGCTTCGCTATTGCGCCCGCTCAGCAATTCCCCGCTGTAAAGCGTGCCGTCCGCGGCAGTGATCTTGATCGTCTCGTCAAGATAGCGCGACAGCAGCGCCGAGCTATTGACCAAATCGTAGCTGTAATTCTGCTCCAGGACGACGGTCCCGTCGGGATGGCTCAGCGAACGCAAACTTACCGACGTCGGATCAATCGTGGCGGCGACATCCCGCAAGTCGATCCGGTTGATGCCCTCCTCCAGCGTCAGACGGCGCTGCTCGCGTATCAGGGCTGTGCCCTGGTTGTAGACGGTAATTGCGATGCTCTCGCTTGGCGCTTGCCCAAAGGACAGGTACAGGCTCCCAAACAGAAATACCGCGCAGAGGACGGTTCGGAATCTTCGCATATCGCTCTCCCTCAGATCTTCAACGCTTGCGTATAGGTATTGACATTGATGATGTATTCGCCGGGCGCGAAGTCGCCCTCAAGCTGGATCGTACCCTGATAGGGCTTGAGTATCATCGGGCAGAATACATCGGCCGGCACTTCGCGATACACCTCCACCGTGACGCTGCTTCCCTGACGGGCTTGCGTGACGACAACCGGGTAGTCGCAGCCGTCCGGGTGCTCGCCTTGCACATCAAGGCTGACGCGCGTCGTTTCGGACTTTTCGATCTCGACCGTCACATCGAGGATATTGGTCAAGACTTTGTCGATAGGGCTCATTTCTGGCATCTCCAGTTCATTGATCGGAATTGCGTTCAACTTGAATAACGCATCCGCCTGCGCTTCCGTCGCAGGCAAGATCACGATGTCATCAATCGGGACCAGCATAGCTGGGCAGACCGTGTCCGCGGCCATCGCGTTGAAGACCCCCAACAATACGCTTTCGGCCGATACCCGCATGGAATACAACTCCGGCAAATCGCAGCCGATCGCTTGCACCCCCCGGATGCGCAATTCGACCTTTTCCGGCTCGGCGCTGGCGACCAAGCCCGCTTGCTCGATCTGCGCCGGCATCAACTCCTGCGCTTCGAACCTGGGAAGGCCATCGGTCCCCCCCGCCGAATAAGAAATCGCCCAAACCTGACTGTTGATAATCAGATAAGGCGGCTGCCCGGCCGCCAATTCGCCAGTGAGCGGCAAGCGCCTTTCAAAGATAGCTTCGTCGCCGTCGCAATTGGCTGTGGAAGGAATCTCTCGATAGAGTTGGATATCGATATTCTGCGGATAACGGACGATGTCGCTTTGCAAAGCCAGGGCGCAGGCATCGCCGTGACTGCCGCTGACCCACAAATCCCACGCTCCGTCAATCTCCCCCTCCGCCTCCGCTGGCGACGCGCTCACGCTGTCCACAGTAGACCACACGCGATAGGTGGAAAGATCTTTGTTTTGCACCACAACGGACAATCCGATGACCACCAGCCCCAGGCCCAGCGCGAGATATACTTTGAGCATTTGCCCTCCTCTTTTAACAACCCCCCTTGCGCATGCGACGAGAAGGCTTGTTATTTTGCGTGAGCGCGACGGACCTATTCGCCGGTTACGCGCCGGGCGGCTACATGACCCCCTGCCATTCGCCCTCGGCAAACTGCCAGATCTTCAGCCCTTCTTCGTCATCCTCCCAATCGCGCGGATGCGGGATCGTCGCCAGATACGTCGCTCCGCCGCAGCCCGCGCCGGTCCCTGCCAGCGTCTTGAGAAAACTGTCCTCTTCGCTCCCGGGCGCGGCCGCGATCACCAGCTTGTTCGCCGCAGACCCGCAGCGCAGCCGATTCATGGCGAAGACAACTCGCCGCCAGTCCTGCGACAAGTCGATTTCCACTTGCCAAAGCGCCTCGCTAACGATGTAAAATGATTCCCTTTTCCGCCCCGCGGAACTTGCCGCAGCCACGCGGCAAACTTCAATGTCGAAGAGCAATTGCTCGCCCCCGAAGTCCGCGCGCTTGCCCCGTCCATAAGCCGAAAATACCCGGAATTCTTCGCCCGCGAAACGCTCCTCGAACGCTGTCGCCAGCCCCTTGACGAAAGCCCGCTCGCGCGCCCGCGCCAACGACGCCGGCGATGTGCCCATCACCAGCGCCTTCAGCGTCCGTTCATAGCTGCCGCGCAGGATCTCCTCTATGCTCATGCTTCCATTATACGGCGAATCCCCGCTCGCCACCGCGCGGAATCAATTGGACAAGCCCAGCCACAGCATACAACAAACCATGTCGGGACGACTCTGTGAGCCGCCCGAAACATAATCTCTGTGCTCTCAGTAAATGCAAGTAAATCCTGCAAAAAATAAGGAGCCTGTACGGGCGAGCCGGCGGCTCGCCCTCAAAATAAACATAAGCTGAACGATAGCAATGGGTCAACCACTGGCTGACCCCTACAGGCATCATTCATAGCGAAAACTGTAGGGGCGACCAACCTGGTCGCCCGAAACCGCGCCCCTGCATCGACGAGCGACATGATATGTCGCCCCTACAAGGCTTGTCCGCTACTGCGAATCTTACGTATAGACAATCGTAATAATACCGAAACGATACAAAAAGAGGGGACAATCCTTGCGAAAGTCAACAAATTACTACGAAATCCGCCAAATTTAGCTCCCCTTCCCTGATGCCTCGGGGAAGGGGCCGGGGGATGGGGTAGAAAAAGTGCGGTTGCATGACCCAATAGCGGACAAGCCCTACACGCGCCTTATTTCGTTGCATTACTTACTTGGAACTACTTCTGCGCCTCTGCGATGAATCCCCTGTACCACCCCCGACAACATGCCCATGCCCGGCAACCACAACAAACAAGGGCGAGCCACCGGCTCGCCCCTCTGTGCCCTCTGTGCCCTCTGCGCCTCTGTGGTGAATCTCAAAAATCCAGGGTCAAACTGATCGGACAGTGATCGCTGCCCATGACATCAGCGTGAATCTCCGCCGCCGCCATCTTCTCCAGCAAATCCGGCGAGATGAAAAAATAATCGATCCGCCAGCCCACATTCTTCGCCCGCGCCCCGCTGCGCAGCGACCACCAGGAATATGCGCCTTCTTGCTCCGGATTCAGGTGCCGGTACGTGTCGATGTAACCCTGCGCCACCACCTTGTCCATCCAGTCGCGCTCTTCCCGCAGGAAACCCGAATATTTGGAGTTCGGCTTGGGATGCGTCAGGTCAATCTCGTTATGCGCCGTGTTGATATCCCCGCAAAATGCCACCGGCTTGCCTGCCGCCCGCAAACCATTGGCATAATCGAGGAACGCGTCTTTGTATTCCATTTTGTAACGCAACCGCTCCTCGCTGCCCTTGCCATTGGGCAGGTAGGTGCTCATCAAAGTAAAATCCCCATAATCGGCGATAATGGTCCGGCCCTCGCTGTCAAACTTCTCGATGCCCAAGCCCAGCTTGACGTCCTCGGGCGCCCTTTTGCTGAATAAGCCGACGCCGCTGTAACCCTTCTTCTCGGCGCTGACCCACCAGCTATGATAGCCCTCCGGCTGCCGCAGTTCGTCGTCCAGTTGCTCGGGCCGGGCTTTGGTTTCCTGGATGGCTAAAACATCCGGTTGCGCCTCCCGGAACCAATCCAGAAAACCCTTGCGCTGCGCGGCGCGTATCCCGTTGACATTCCATGAATACAGTTGCATGCCATACTCCAAAAATAGCCTCTGCGAAGAATAGCGCTATTGTAATCGAACGCGGATTGTTAGGTAAGGCGGAACTTGGCGCGGCAATCGCCCCGAAATACGCACCCGCGCCCACAGACCTGTGCCGAAACCCGTAGGGGCGACCAACCTGGTCGCCCGCCCAAAACACAGCCTGCCGCACTTCCGCGCCCTCTCCGCGCCAAAAATCTCTCTGTGCCTCAGTAGTTCCAAGTAAGTAATGCAAAAAAATGAGGAGCCTGTACGGGCGAGCCGGCGGCTCGCCCTCAAAATAAACATAAGATGTGGATGGTGCTGAAGTGCGGCATTTTCTCTCATGACTTACTTGCGCTCACTTCCGCGCCTCTTTTTTAACGAGCCCATATGTCATGTAGGTTCAATTAGACTTGAAATAATCGATTTTGTCCCAATTTGCATTTTCGTGTTACATTTCAATCGGCAGCGGAAAGCGCGAGCACTCTTTGCGACATCCTAATTCGGG
>JAJEFB010000011.1 GCA_022820665.1 Anaerolineae bacterium
TTGATATACGGTGTACATTGCCAGCGGCTCATCCCAACATAATCCGCAATCGTTTCCTGGCTGTCCTGCCCGGCGGCGACGGCCGCCATGATCTTGTCCTTGACGCCCGGCTCGCGGCGCTGCTCAGCGTCCTCAGCCCCCGCGCCCGCCGCGACCGCGATGACGCTGCCGTGCGCTTGCCGCAGCTCATAGAAAAAGTCGCTGAACGGCGCCGACCAGCGCGACTTCTTGCTGACGACTTTGACGCGGCCCTCGGCGGCTTTGAACTGAATGGCGCTGTCCAGGGCAGCCAGGATGGCGCTGGCGCCCCGCGTTTCCTCATCGCTCTTGCGCGGATGATGGGCGATCAGCACCGACGGCGCCAAGCTCCCCGCCCGCTTGATCACCTCAGCCATCAAGGAATTGTCGTTCTCGTTGACGCCGCCGAAGGCGCGGTTGAAGGTGTCGACGACAGCCAGCGCCGGTTTGAAGGGCAAGCCGGCGATGCCCCGCGCGTAGGCTTCCATCCAGCCGGCGTCGCCCAGGTTGATCGTCTCCAGCGAAAAGCGCAGGTTCTCGGCGCGGGTCTCATAGGCTTCCAGGGCGGCGCGGACGCGGTTGCGGCGCATATCCCATTCGCCTTCCAGGATGTAATAGACCACCGGCGCCGTCCGCGCGATCTCCAGCGACCAGCGCAGCAGGATGGTCGACTTGCCCACGCCGGGCGCGCCGTAGACCTGCGTGACGCCCGCCCCGGGCAGGATATCCTGTTCCCCGACCCGCAGCAAAGCCGGCGGCGCGTCGTAATCGAGCAATTCGCCCACGGTCAAATAGGGATTCTCGCCGAGGGCGGACCCAGCGGCGGCCGAAAGCGCGCTGCGGACGGTCGCGGCGATCTCCGCTTCCCCAAGCCCAGCCGCCCGCGCCCGGGCGGTCAGGTCGCTGATATCGACATCGGGACCGGCTCCCTTCGCCCGTTGGTAAACCAGGGCGTTCAGCGTGTTGTTGCGCTTGCCCGGCGCCCAGGGGTGCAAGCCCGTCTCTCCTTGCGGGGATGCCGCCGGCGCGGGTTTTGACAAGAAGGGCGCCAGCAAGCCCTCGTCCGCGGGGCTGTCGCTGTCCAGGATTTCTTCCCAGGGCGCCCAGTCCCAGATGATGATGTAACCGCGGGCATGCCGCAGGTCGCCCGCGCCGCCAAAAGCCGCCCAAGCCCGGTTGCCCAGCGCCGGACCTTGATAGCGCAGCAGGACATGCCAGCCGCGCGGGGACTTGACCAGGGCGGGGGAGGCCTCGCCGGCGATGAAGTAGGCGGCGATGTCCCGCGCCGCCCGCTCGCCGCCGCTGTCCACGTCAATCGCGAGCAAGCCCAGGCTGGCGGGTATGAGGCCCAGCGCGCCCCCGGCGCGCCGGTGCGCGCGAGCCTGGTCTAAAGTCGGTCGGGTTTTCTGCCATCCGGCGGCGATGGGCGTTTTATCCGGACGGCAGAGCACGAAATGCGCGTCTTTCCAGTTTTCTTCCATGGTTCACTCCTCGTAGTCTATGGTGTTAGTAGGGGCGGGCGACATGATATGTCGCCGGCCTACCCCCCTCTAAATCTCCCCCCATTGCAATGGGGGGAGACTTTTTTCGCCGTTGACGCGAGAGTTCTGACGATCCAAGTGCTGAAAACAGTGTTTTGGACCGAGTTCGCACGACCATAGCTCCCCCTCCCCATTGCGATGGGGAGGGGGCCGGGGGGTGGGGTAGAAAAACCCTCTGCGCCTCTGTGGTGAATCCCGGTTTTTCCATGTCGCCCCTGCGATTCATGCTCAGGCGAAACCGAAGAGCGGTCCGCTTTTTTCCACGCCATGCCAAGCCAGGGCTGTGGCCATCACGGTGTCATCGTTCATGCCGGAGGGCGCGCTGTAGCGATAGCCCCCGTCCGGCAGACGCTGCATGGTATAGCTGACCAGTTCCGCCAGCAGCACCGGATGGTCGAGCAAGCCGATGAACTTGCGTTCAATCGCCAGCGCCAGGGATTCGATCAAGGGCGATTTGCTCTTGGAGGTGGTCGTGAAGCTGCGCATGGGCAGTCCTTCTTGCTGCAGCGCTTCGATATTGGGCGAGCCGAAGCTGTTGGCTTCGGCCCAGATCTGTTGCGGTTCCCAGCGATCGCAGATGGATCGCAGCCGTCCCCGCTGCAAGCTCCAGCCGACCCGGTTGAAGCGATCCAGCGCCACCATGCGCTTGTCGTCGATGTCTATGATGGCGATGGCGGTATAGTCGCCTTCGCGCCCCCAGTCCACGCCGGCCACATAGCGATGATCGGGGCGTGGCTGCGGGTTTGCCCCGGCGCCGACAGCCCCGCGGATGCCGCGGAAGACTTGCCCGGTATCGTCGGTGAAAGCGGCTTGATATTCGGCCAGCCAGACCCGCCGGCTGGTGCTGTGGCGGATGTCTTCCAGCTCTTCTGGCTCGATATACGGGTTGCTGGATGTGGGAAAATGGAAGGACTGCCATTGGTTGTGAAATTGCGGATCGCAGCCGCGCTGAAAGAGCTGCCAGAACCAGTTGCGGCCGAAGGGCGTGCTCAAAAGCAGCGCGCTGCCGCGGTTCGTGGCCAGCATGGGCCGCACGATCTCGGGGAAGACGCGGCTGTCCATATAAGCGGCTTCGTCCAGCACAGCCAGGTCCAGCCCTTCGCCGCGCAAGTTATCGGGATTGTGCGCGCTGCGCACCGCGATCATGCCGCCGCCGGGACTGTCAATGCGGCGTTCGCTCTCGCTGATATCCAGCCCGGGCAAGCCCCTGACGCTGGCTTTCAAGTCACGCCAGACCTGGCTTGCCATCAGGTGCGTCGGCGCCAGCCACCAGCCGCGCTTGCCCTCCTCCAGCGCCGTCAGCAGCAGGATCGTCTTGCCCAGCTCCGTCTTGCCCCAGCGCCTGCCACAAGCTACCACTTTGAAGCGTGCGGTCAAATCCCTCACTAGCGCCTGTCCATGGTGGAATCTCTTGAACGGCACCGTCATAATAGTGTTCGAATCGGACGATCTGTTCTCCCTGCTCATAAGTCTCGTCTATCTCCTCTTTGATTTTCAGCGCGTGGCTGACCAGGGCGCCCAGGGCTGAAGCCAGCTGATTCAAGGGCGCCTTGGCAACTGCGTCGTCGGTTATCTGTTTGAGGATAGCCTGTCCGCGTTGCAGCATCCCCAGGTATAATTCCGCCGCCAGCCGTTCTCGCTGGCGGCGCTGTCGTTTGCGCTGTCTGCCGCGCAGGTCGTCTTCGACTTCCTGCCAGCCGCGCAGCGTGCGCTGTGGAATCTCCAGCAGGTCGCTGACCGCCGCCACATCGCCGTCGCTGTCGTCGATCTGGTTCAGCGCGTCAATCTTGGTATTGAGCGTGTACTTTCTCGGCATCTGAGATCAAACCTCCTTCATCTAAGCGGAAAATAAGAAAAGAAAAGTTTCCCACAACTCGCCCTCCGGCTGGTGACGGTAACGGTAAGCTGAGCGATCAAAGGCGGCCGTCCGTGCATGGGCTTCTTTTCTTATCTGACACCAGCCTAGCACAGACGTTCTAGTAAAATGCGACTATATGTTCGCGTTCTTATATATTTCTAATGGAGATCTTCGGACGACCTGACAGGTCGCGCGGACATGGCTCGTTGCGGGTTCAGTGCGGGGGATTCACCACAGAGGCACAGAGAGCACAGAGCGGGCGACATGATATGCCGCCCCTACAAAATCATTTTCTGAAAATCTTTTCTCTGCGCTCTCAGTAAGTGCAAGTAAGTCATGCGAAATTCGCGCCAGCTAACCCCATCCCCCGGCCCCTTCCCCAACGCATTGGGGAAGGGGAGTTTCGCGCAGCGGGAGCAAGTCTCCCCCATTGCAATGGGGGAGATTTAGAGGGGGTTAAATTTGCATTACTTAGAACTACTTCTGTGGTGAATCCGTGGCGCATCCCTGTTATAGTAGGAGCGGGAGGAGACGGCGTGAGCGCAAGCTATCCGGACAAGTACCTGATCGGGCTGACCGGCAACATTGCGGTTGGAAAGAGCCTGGTCGCGCAGTGCCTGGTTGATCTGGGCGCGGCGGCGCTTGATGCCGACCGGGTCGCGCATCAGGTGATATTGCGCGGCGGTCCGGCTTTCGAGGACGCGCTTGAAGCATTCGGCGCGGAGATCATCGGCGCGGACGGCGAGATCGACCGCGCCGCCCTGGGCAAGATCGTATTTGCCGATCAAGCGAAATTGCGGAGGCTGGAAGCCATCACGCATCCCCCCATCCGGGAGCGGATTCACCAACTCATTCGGGAGGCCGAGCGGCGGGTCGTGGTCATCGAAGCGATCAAGCTGCTCGAGGGAGAGCTGCGCCAGGTCGTCGACGCCGTTTGGGTGGTCAACGCCGCGCCAGAGACGCGCTTAAAGCGCTTGATGAACGAGCGCGGCTTGCCGGAAGACATTGCCAGGCGGCGCATCGCGTCCCAGAACAAACAAGAAGACAAGCTGCGCCAAGCCGATGTGATCATCGAAAACGACGGGGACATCGCGGAAACGCGCGCCCAGGTGCGCCGGCACTGGGGGGCGATTCACCACAGAGGCACAGAGAGCACAGAAGTAAGTGCAAGTAAGTAATGAGAAAAATGCCGCACTTCACTCCCATCCACATCCAAGGTCGAAATCTGTACGGGTCAGCCGGCGGCTGACCCATTGCTATCGTTCCGCTTATGTTTATTATGAGGGCGAGCCA
>JAJEFB010000044.1 GCA_022820665.1 Anaerolineae bacterium
CCGCCGGCGGACACGATGACACCGTCATCGCCACCGCCCTGGCCTGGTACGGCAGCCGACACACCGGCCGCGCCCTCATCGACTTCGCCTGATCAACCATGCAATCCGCAAAGCGCCAATCCAATGCCTCCCCCAAATCCCTTCGTGTCTTTGTGGTGAAAAAAATCTCTGTGCCCTCTGTGCCTCTGTGGTGAATAAAAAATGTACCACCCCCGCCGAATCCAAAACCCAGCAATACCGCGCCCTCCAGCCCGTCGACCTCGTCAAAATCACCAAAAAGCTGGGGACTTCTCGGGGCGCTTGCGAGGGACTCGCGGGGACGCCAAAGGGCGACAATTCAGCCGCCGACTGGTCAAGCACTTAGTTCTGCGCTAAGCTCGCGCCACCGGAGGAAAATGCCATGCTCACGATCAACCAAGACCGCTTTCTGGCTGACCTGCGCGAACTCGCGCGGATTGGCGCCACCGCCGCGGGAGGCTTATCCCGCCCGGCTTTGACAGTTCACGATATCGAGGCGCGGCAATGGTATCGCGGCAAAATCGCCGGTGCCGGACTCGACTACGCGCTGGATGGAGCCGGCAATCAATCCGCGATTCTCTGGGGCGACCCGCCGGGCGACAAGCGCATACTGGCTGGTTCCCACCTGGACAGCGTGCCCAATGGCGGGCGCTACGACGGCGCGCTGGGGCTTCTGGTCGCCTTCGAGGCGCTGCGAACGCTGAAGGATCACGACATTCGACCGCCGCTCACGCTGGAGGCGCTCAACTTCACCGACGAAGAGGGCGCGATTATGGGCTTGATGGGCAGCCGCGCCCTGGCCGGGCAGCTCGCGGCCGCAGATCTGGAGCGGACCAAGATCGCCCCGCGAGAACTGACGGCGCGGCTGGACGCCCTGGGCATTTCCCGCGAGTCCATGCTGGCCGCGCGCCGAGACGATATCCTGGCTTGGGTCGAATTGCATATCGAGCAAGGCGCGCGCCTGGAAGACGGGAACATCGACATCGGCGTGGTGGACGCCATCGTCGGCATCCGCTCGCTGAAGCTGACCCTGTCTGGCGAGGCGGCGCACGCCGGTACCAAACCCATGAAACAGCGGCGCGACGCGCTCTGGGGCGCGGCGCAATTTGTCTTGCGCGCGCGAAAACATGTCATGGACAACTACAGTCCGGGCGTCTGTAATATCGGCATGATCGACGCCAAACCCGGCGCATTCAACATCGTCCCGGCTCAGGTCGATCTGGCGCTGGAATTTCGCCATGGCTCCTCGGAAGAAATGGATGCCATGGGCGACGATCTGCTGGGCTTGCTGGAAGAATGCGCGCGCGAATTTGATTTGCGGGCATCCTTCGCGGAAACGCCGGCTGTCCATCCCGCCCGCATGAGCGAGACGGTCATGGCCGCGATTGAGCGGGCCGCCGCCGCCCTCGGCTTGTCCCATCGGCGCATGCTGAGTTTCGCCGGTCACGATACCCAGTCCCTGGCTCAAGTCTGTCCCGCCGCCATGTTTTTCGTCCCGTCGGCTCGCGGCATCAGCCACAACCCAAAGGAGTTCACCAGCGACGCCGATTGCGTCAACGGCGCGAACCTGATGCTTCACACGCTATTGGAATTAATAGAAGTATTTGCCTAGACGCCGCTTGGGACCCAGATATTCTTGACCTGGTTCGATTCCTGGATGAACTCGGTCCCCGCGCCCTGCACCGGGTCGAACCAATCGCGCTCGACGCCGTAGTTGACCCAGGTTCGCTTCATATTCCCTGCCGAGCGCGCTTCGACCTGTCGGCTGCCCTCGGCGTCGCCGAAGTACCACAGGCTGTCGACATCGTCATGCTCGACCAGGGTCTTCACCAGATGGTCGCGATCGCCGCTGACGATGTTGACAACGCCCGCCGGCAAATCGGAGGTATCGAAGACCTGATAGAGATCGGCCGCGCTCAGCGGGTAGAGCGGCGACGGCAGGCAGACGACGGTATTGCCGCGCGAGATCGCGGGCGCGAGCAAGGACGTGAAAGCCAACAGCGGGCGCGCGTCCGGGCAGGCAATGCCGATGACGCCGATCGGTTCGTGAATCGCGGCCACCAAGCCGCGCAGGGTCGTCTCTTGAACGCTGCCTCCCGACTTGTCAGCGAAGGCGGCCCAGTGGAAGAATCTGTCAATCGCGGCATCGACTTCCCGCTCCGCCAATGCCGGCTCGCACTCGGTCATCATGCGAATGCGGCGGGCGAATTCGTCGCGGCGCGCCGACAAGTTTTCCGCGATGTAATACAAGATTTGCGCGCGCGCGTGCGGCGCGTAATATGCCCAGTTCCTGGCTTTATGCGCGGCTTCCACGGCATCGCGAATGTCCTTGCGGTTGCCATCGCCAGCCTGCCCGACCGCCGCGCCGGACGGCGCTATGACTGAGCGCGTATAATTGCCATCGGGACGTTTCTGCGCCCCGCCGATGTACAGTTTCGCCGTGCGGTCTATGGGCGAGCCGCCCTCTGCGGCTTTGCCCAGGGCGGGCGGCGCCGGCGGGACGTGGGCGCCCCAGTCATCGGGCGCATCGTCCATTTGCGGACGGGACCGTTCCATCCAGCGCGGGCGCAGATAGGCGAATAAGCCTTCCTTGCCTCCCTCGCGCCCGAAGCCGCTTTCGCGATAGCCGCCGAAGCCAGACGCCGCGTCAAACAAGTTGGTGGAGTTGATCCAGATGCTCCCGGCTTTGATCTTGCGCGCGACGTCCAATGCCAGGCTGATATTCTCGCTCCAAATCGAAGCCGCCAAACCGTAGCGGCTGTTGTTGGCCAGTTCAACCGCTTCGCCCGGCCTTCGGAAGCTCATCGCCACCAGCACCGGACCGAAGATCTCTTGCTGCGCCACTGCCGAAGCCGCTTCTACATTGGTCAAGAGCGTCGGCGGATAAAAGCAGCCCTGGTCGGGCGATTCAATCTCCGGTTGATAGAGCTCGGCGCCGTCCTCGATTCCTCGCTTGACCCAGCCGCCGATATTGTCTCGCTGGGCGGGATCGACGATCGCGCCGAGGTCAATGCCCTTGTCCAGGGCGTCCCCCAGGCGCAGGCGAGACATGCGCCGCTTCAGCTTGGCGATGAATCGGTCGGCGATATTCTCTTGCACCAGCAGGCGCGATCCAGCGCAGCAAACCTCGCCCTGATTGAAGAAAATCGCGTCGACCAGACCTTCGACCGCGCCGTCCAGATCCGCGTCGTCGAATACCAGAAAGGGCGACTTGCCGCCCAGTTCCAAGGTCAGTTTGACGCCCGTACCTGCTGTCACCCGGCGGATGACGCGCCCGACCGCTGTCGAACCGGTGAAGGCGACCTTGTCCAGGTCGCTGTGCGCCACCAGCGCCGCCCCCGCTTCGTCGCCGCCTGTGACGATGTTGACGACGCCGGGCGGCAGACCGGCTTCCGCGATGACCTCGGCGAAGAGCAGGGCGGAAAGCGGCGTGTAAGGCGCGGGCTTGATGACAACGGTATTGCCCATGGCAATGGCTGGCGCGATCTTCCATGCCAGCATCAAGAGCGGGAAATTCCAGGGTATCACTTGCCCGACGACGCCCAGGGACTGATAGTCGCGCAATTCGCTCCCCATCAGTTGCGCCCAGCCGGCATGATAATAGAAATGGCGCGCCGCCAGCGGGATGTCGATGTCGCGCGATTCGCGGATGGCTTTGCCGTTGTCCAGGCTTTCGACGACGGCGAGCAGGCGGGCGTGCTTTTGTACGTTGCGGGCGATGGCGTAGAGGTGGCGCGCGCGCTGGTGAGGGCTGAGCGCGCTCCAGCTTTGATAAGCTTCGCGCGCGGCTTTGACCGCGGCGTCAATGTCGGCGGCGGAGGCGTCGGCGACCTGCGCCAGCGTTTCTTCGCGCGCCGGGTTGCTGACTGTGAGGGTCTTGCCCTCCGCCGGCGGGACCCAACGGTTGTTGATGAAGAGGTCGAAATGGCGCTTGCGGGCGTCCAGCCAAGCCTCGGCGGCGGCGTCAGATTCCGGCGCGGGTCCATAGCTCATGGAGTGGAAGAGTTCGGCTATTTGGGGCATGGGGTTATCTTCATTAAACGGCTGACTTTTTTCTATTGTAATTGCATCTGACTATGGAATTCGAAAGTCAAGTTCACGGATGAGATCGAAGGTATCAATGCAACGAATGCCTAGCTTTCGGCAAACGAAGGGAATCTTTCGCTTGTGTCGTTTCATAGCGTCTGTGGCGTTTTCTTGTGTTGCCTCAAGCGTCACGATACATGTACTTTGTTGTGTTAGAGCGTATGCGATAAGCAAAGGATCCTTTCTTATCTTGTTCAACTCGTCAAGTGATGGCTGCGGTAGTTCGTATCCTTCTTTGAAGACTCTATTGACCGCCAGGTTATTGGCGCTTGCGTCAAGAAGTAAGTCCTTCTCATGATTGTTCGTCTTGAGCCATCTAAACAATTCGTCGTCTTGATTTGCGGCGTCTCTTTTGGGTTGCCCGGCTTTAACTTCGGCCAGCATCTCGAAGGGCATCTGTATCTGACCTTGCTTGGCATGAAAAATGATCCATTCCCAAAACTGTGGAATCCGATCAATTGGGTAGTAATCATCGTGTGCCGTGATTAGCACGTTTGCATCTAAGAGGTAGAGCATTTATGTCTCCCGTCTCAGACGTTTGGGATGTAGGAATGTTCGTACCTTTCGCGGGTTTACGCCAAGCAACGTGCTCGCTCTGGTTGGTGTCAAAGAGCCGCTTGCAACTGCTCGGCGCGCAAGGTTGAGTAGAGGCTCGCCCAATGAATTGCGCCTTACTCTATTGGCGTCAATCGGCGTACTTTTGCCAAGCGCCTTGTCAAGTTCTCGCTGCTCCTTTTCCAGTTGCTCACGCGCGGCATGGTCAAGTAATAGCCGTTCATGAATTTGACGCCACGTATACTGGCTGATGTGTTCTTCGAGCTTGAGATTGTACGCGACCATTGCCTTACTTAGGTTTCTGGAGTTGGCAAACTTTGTGATTCTCTCAAACGCAGTTTCGAACGAGTCTTTGCGCAACATGGACAGTTCGGATAGCTCATGAGGCGGCAGAAGAATATTTCCAGCAACGCGATTACAGAACTGTTCCAAGCTGGAACTCGATTCATCAATCATGCCCGTAATTCCACTTTTCCCCAGCCACAGATGTGCCACTTCATGCAAAGCAGTGAACGACTGCGCGCGTTTATCATCCTTGCGGTTAATAACAATGTACGGAGCGAAATCATCGGCAAGAGCGAATCCACGAAATACTGAAACCGGAATCGTGGTGGTCTGAGGATGGCCCAAGTCACTCATCAGCAGAACAAATATCCCAATCGATTGAATTCGGGATCTAAGATACTTGAATGCATATTCGGGCTGACTTGGCCGCCGCCGATATTGTTCAAGGTTGAACCCTATAGTTTGAACTATGTTGTTGGCGATTCGCTCGACGCCCATTCTGGTTGAAGCCGAAGACACGAATTGGAGTGGTTCCGCGTCTTCATCTTCAAGAAGATCTCGAGTGATACTCTGACGTGCTTTGACATTGCTTAGGAGGATTTCTAAATGAGCATTTGCAACTGTGTCCTCCGTCTTCTGTGGAATCGTACGATAATCCTCTCCGAGGTCGCTTTTGCGCGGCTCGGAGTCTAGATAGAACGCAACAACAGGTACACGATAAACATTTGCCATTTTGCTCAATTGCGGCTGCGTTGGGAGTCTGCTGCCACTTTCAATGCTCTGGAGCTTTTCGACAGATGTGCTTTTGCTTGAACTTGTAAGTCCAAGTTTCTTGGCGGCATCTGCAATGCTTAACTTCGCAGCATTACGCGCCCATCTCAGGTTGCGGGGATTTATAGTGACCATGCTAATACACCTAGCTCGCCTATGAAGATTATAGTCGTAGAACGAGTCATTTCCAATCAGCCTACTTTTGGGTAACCAAGCTAAGTATCAACACCACTGTACCGCCACCAATTTATGTCCGCTACTTCACAGGCACCCAACTCAACAGAAGCGTCCCATGCCCAAGCAATACGTCAGCCCGTCCGCCATGCAGATCGGCTCCAAGAAGACCTAAGGAGCGGTATTGCTGGGTTTTTGATTCACCACAGAGGCGCAGAAGTAGTGCCAAGCAAGTAATGAGAAGAAATGCCACAGTTCACTCCCATCTACATCTAAGGTCGAAATCTGCACGGGTCAGCCGGCGGCTGACCCATTGCTATCGTTCCGCTTATGTTTATTATGAGGGCGAGCCACCGGCTCGCCCGTACAGGCTCCTTATTTTTTGCATTACTTACTTGGAATCACTGAGGGTCGCGTAGACACTGACCGGCAAGACACGAAGGGCACAAAGGTTTTCGTTGGTTGGGTAGCGCGGGGTTGCGGATTGTGGATCTGGCGCGATTGCTTTGCACTATCGCCAGCAGCGCATCTCTGCTACGCTCTCCACAGAAACTCATCCAAGCGACAGGAGCCACTCGTGCCGAAACAATACGCCAGCCCGCCGGCTATGGTCATTGACCCAAAAAAGACTTACCGCGCCAAAATGGAAACCAGCAAGGGCGCGATTTCAATTGATCTCTTCGCCGATCGCGCGCCGATCACGGTTAACAATTTCGTTTTCCTCTCCCGCGATGGATTTTATGATGACGTGATCTTTCACCGCGTACTGGACGGGTTCATGGCGCAGGGCGGGGACCCTACGGGCAGCGGTCGCGGCGGACCCGGTTACCGCTGGGACGACGAAGCGTCCGCTTTGCGAATCCGGCACGATGCGCCCGGCACCTTGAGCATGGCAAATGCAGGTCCTAATAGCAACGGCTCGCAGTTTTTCATTACTTTCGCGCCGACGCCTCATCTTGACGGGCGCCATGCCGTTTTTGGGCGGGTAAGCGATGAAGAAAGCTTGCAGGTGTTAAGCGCGTTGCAACGGATTGATCCTCAGCGTCCGAACAGAGCCATCGTTGCGGACAAGATCAAAAGCGTCACGATAGAAGAGCGCTAGGCAAACGCGAGCGACGTTAGCAAGCCGAGCCAGGCTACGCTTGCAGTTTCCTAGGCTATTGCCAGTTCAAGCGCATCGATATTAATCCGACAGTCTTTCGAAAATCGATGCGCGTGGCTTCGCGCAAGTTGGCTGGCAACTGAAGGCATTTTCGTTTGCTTTCGAATTGAACCGGCGTTACAATTCCGATTATAAGGTGTTTGTATATCCGGTATTGTAAATCATGCCAGATTGCCGCTGGTCAATTTTTGGTTAACGGCTTGCATTCGACAAAGGAAAGCAAAAGCGCGGGACCGGTTAATAATTCTTTAGTTTGCAAAAGGCTTGTCAGTTATCCGTAAACTGTGATCGCTGGCTGTCGCTTCTGTGAAGCAAATATGGGCATAGCCGAATGCTCCAGTTGTAGACCGCTCGGCGCGTAACCGGCGAGAAGAACCCAGATATGGCGCGCTCAGGTAAAATGATATGCCTTCTCGGCGCAGGAGGGACATGGTTTATCAAATAAGAGGTACTCAGTTTTCGTAGAAAGAAATGAGTTTAGTTTAAGTAGTAAAGAGGCAGATGATATGTACGAAGCAACCTTTGATGTCTGTACAACGGCACATGTTTATTAACTGTATTGTTCAGGTAGTCGATAATATGTTAAAGTCTAGAGAATCCCTGTGGATTCTTTGCGCGCCAGCGAGGACGATTTCGTTTGTGGGGCGGCTTTATAGGTGTTATAGTTGTGCGACTGCGACACCTTTATTGTTTGTAGCCTGCGGGTTACAGGCACAACCATCGCTGTAAATTCATCGAAAGGTTTCAAAATGTTACCCAATGAAGTCGCGAATGTTTCGTTCGAGTCGTTTAGAGATCTCGCCAGGGGCAAGAGAGTGATACTGCTTTATCCCTGGGCAAACTTTAGAAACGTCTTTTTGAGTTATTTTCTGAACGATATCGGCGAAGGACTGCTGTATCATCGAATCCCGGACGAAGCCGAGAGTTTGCAGGTTTGGGTAAAAGGATTGCTCGAAGAGCTACAGTTGGCGTTGGACGGTTTTGGCGAGCAACTCTCTGAAGCCTTGGAGGGGGCGTCCGCAGAAGAAATGGGCGCCGCTTTGGCTGCGGATTTCGGAGATGTTGATTTGGAACGCGCAGTATTATTCCTTGACGAGTTGGATCGTGTGCCTCAGGATGCGGAATTCCGCGCTTTTATGATCGCTCTCGTCGACAACTTGCCCGCGAACAGGCAGTTGGCGCTAAATTCTCGATTGCTCACTTACGAGCCATGGATCAACTGGGTCAACCGGGATGAGGCTGTGGTGTTGGGTACTGCGCATCGTTCGAGTAATCTCATGTTCACTAAAGAAGCGACGCCCAAACCGCAGTTGGAAATATACGCTTTTGGTCGCGGTCACGTTATTTCCAATGGACGGGAAATCCGCAGTTGGGACGGCGCGCTGCCGCGGAATCTCTTCTTTTATTTCGTCGACAATCCCTTGGTCACGCGTGACCAGATATTCGAAATCTTCTGGCCCAAACTGTCAATAAAAGACGCAACCAATGTCTTTCATGTGACCAAGCGCAAGATAACCGAACGAATCTCGATGCAAGTCGATGATGAGGAAAACTATGAGCTCACGACCTATTCCGCCGGTTTCTATGTGCCGAGCGACAAGATCGTGCGCCACTACGATGTTGCCGATTTCGAGCAGGCCATGGAAGCGGCGTTGAGGTCCGACAATCCGCGCGAGAAGGAAGTTTTGTTCAGACACGCGGTGGACATCTATAAAGCGCCATTCTTGCATACGGTCAAGCTTGCTTGGGTAGAAGCGAGGCGGAAACAGCTACGGACAATGTACGCTGAAGCGTTAATTGGCTTGGCAAACTTGCAAGCCGGGCGGGGAGAATGGGAGCGGGCGCTCGGTTCTTATGTCAGAGTATTGCGGGAAACACCGCAGCGTGAAGACATCCACCGGAAAGTTATACAGATGTATATCAATATGGGTCGCAATGACGATGCGCGTCAGCAGTACACTTTGTTGGAGCGTATGCTTAAGAGGAGACTCGGCGTTGCGCCCTCGGAGGAAACGCAGGCGCTGCTGCGCGTTCTCGGGCAATAGTCGCGATTTCGCAGGCGTAGCTCTTTGGCGATCTGTACATCTATACTGGGTGCATTTCAATATTTTGGCAGGATGCTCTAGGAACTACAAAAGCTCATCTCCCTTTAACGGGTTCTAGGTACGGATTCACCACAGAAGTAAGTGCAAGTAAGTAATGAGAATGCGGAAATGCCTTTATTCAACCCCACCCCCGGCCCTGTTCCCCCCTCAATCCCCCCGCTAAACGGGGGGCGGAAACCCCGAAGCATCAGGGAGGGGGAGCGCATTTGGCGGGATTTGGGTTACATGCAGAACTTTCGCTACAAATGAGATTTTTTCGCATTACTTACTTGGTTCTACAGAGGGACAGAGCGCACAGAGATTTCAAGAAAAAAACTTGGTGTTCTCCGTGTCTTTGTGGTTAATTGAGCTTTTGAACGGTAAAGCCATTTGCCTTGCCAATAATCTGAAATGCACCCATCTATACATCTGTACTCAACGGATCGCCATTTTATTTTCATTCTGATATACTGATACCGTCGAATAGAACAGTTTTCATCCTAGGAAAAGTTGATGTTGCCCAGTCGATTGCGAGAATTGCAGTCGGTTTCGTCCGGGGAAGCCCGGGAAAGCAAGTCTTCCGCAGAACAGCATGGCGTGCTTTTGGCAGCGATTGTCATGGCAGTTGTTGGCTGGGGCGGTTTGCTTCAGTTGGTAGCCACGACGCGTCCGCGCATTGGCGGCGAACTATGGCTGTTTTTTATTTTGCTACAGATTGCGATTACTGGATCAGTTATTCCGGTTCTGCGTTTTTTCAGCCTGCGCTTTACCTCGGTAAATGATGATCCACTGCCGGCCGGCGTAATTGTGCGACGGAGCGTCTGGGCCGGGATGCTGGTTGTTGGCGGCGCCTGGCTATTGATCCCGCGCGCTTTGTCGCTGCCCTTTGTATTGATCCTGGTATTGATTCTGCTGGTTATCGAGATCTTCCTGCGCAACCGAGAATTGGCGCATGAACGATAAGCGGGATTGCTTGCGCAAGCTGCCGTCCGTCGATCGACTGCTGTCCCATAAGCGTGTCCAAAACTTGATCAAAGAATATAGTCACCGATTGGTGGTTGAGGCTATCCGCGCTGACCTGGAGTCGATCCGGCGCGGCATTCTTGCCGAGCAGAACCTCGAGATCTCGGAATCCGCGGTCTTGGATCGGATCAGTCAGGGATTGCGCACCGATTTTCAAGCGAGTTTGCGTCCCGTCATCAATGCGACCGGCGTAGTAATCCACACGAATCTGGGGCGCGCTCCTTTGTCAGAGGCGGCACAGGCGGCAATGATTGCCGTCGCCGGCGCGTACAATACGTTGGAATACGACCTGGAAGAGGGGGAGCGCGGGAGTCGTCTGGTTCACGCCGCGAAACTCCTGCGCGCCTTGACCGGAGCCGAAGATGCGATTGCGCTCAACAACAATGCCGCCGCGCTGATTCTGATTTTGAGCGCGCTCGCGCGCGAGCGCGAGGTCATAATATCGCGGGGTCAGTTGGTTGAAATCGGCGGCGGATTCCGTATTCCAGCCATTATGCGAGAGAGCGGCGCGACGCTGGTTGAAGTAGGCACGACCAACCGAACGCGAATTGAGGATTATGAAGCGGCTGTGAACGAGCAGACAGCCATGTTGCTGCGCGTTCACGCCTCGAATTTTCGCCAGCTCGGCTTCGTTGAACAGCCCTCCTTGAGCCAAGTGACCGCGTGCGCTCGCCAACATGGATTGCTGGCGGTTGACGACCTTGGCAGCGGCACACTCATCAATACCAGAAAATTCGGATTGGCGTACGAGCCGACAATACAGGACAGTATTTCGGCCGGATTTGATCTGGTCTGTTTTAGCGGGGATAAATTGCTGGGTGGACCGCAAGCGGGAATTATTGTCGGGAAGGCGAAATTGATGGCAAGACTGAAGCGTCACCCGCTTGCCCGCGCAATGCGCGTCGACAAACTGACCTATGCCGCGCTGATCGCGACCTTGCAGCACTATCTTCGCGACGAGGCTTTGCAAGAGATTCCAATTTGGCGAATGATCGGGCGAGAGCTCGACGAAATCGGGAGGACAGCCGAACGGTGGGCGGCGCAAATCGGGGGCAAGGTTGTGGATGGGCGATCGACGGTCGGGGGCGGCAGTTTGCCCGGCACAGATCTTCCCACGCGTCTGCTGGCGATTGCGGTTGCCTCTCCGGCTCGTTTCGCCGCGGGGCTTCGGCAAGCGGATCCGCCCGTGATAGCCCGGGTTTCGAAGAGTCATGTGCTGCTGGATCCGCGCACAGTTTTGCCCGAGCAAGAGACGGACTTGTTGCGCGTCTTGTCTCGGCTTGCGCTTGATGAAGACCAAGAGAAGGGAAGGCTATCATGAAATCTGATTTGGACCGGTTGATGCGGGAGCGCGATATGGATGCCTTTGTCGTCACGGGCGGCGAAGAATTCAACGCGATTCGGTTTTACCTGAGCAACGGCGCGCATATCACGCATGGATCGATCTTCAAGTCGCGCGGTCAGGAGCCGCTGCTCGTATGCAGCCGTATGGAACTGGAGGAGGCGCAAAAGAGCGGCTTGCAGGCGCGGACAGATGCCGAGCTAGGCTATCAAGAGCATCTTGCGACGGCAGAGGGTGACAGCTACACGGCGACGGCCCAGTTCTGGGCGGATGTTCTGTTGGAGATGGGATTGAGCGGAGGACGCGTCGGATTATACGGCACCTGGCAGATCAACAAGACAATTGCATTGCAGGAGGCGCTGCGCGAAAGTCTTCCTCAGTATGAATTCGTTGCAGAAGGAAAGCGCACGCTCTTTGAGGAGGCGATGCTGACCAAAGATCAGCAAGAGATCAACCGGCTCAAATCGGTGGCGGAACGCGCCAATTCGGTGATGGAAAGCGCTTGGGATTATATCGCCGGACTGGATGTAAAAGGCGAGTTCCTTTTCGACGAATTGGGCCAGCAAGTGACGATTGGCGATATCAAGAGCCTGGTGCGGCGCGAGCTGATGGCCTGTGGTTTGGAAGACACAAACACGATTTTCGCGCAAGGACGGGATGCGGGTTTCCCCCATAGCCGCGGCGAACCGGACATGCCATTAAGAGTCGGCCAGGCGATTGTCTTTGACTTGTTCCCGAGAGAGCAGGGGGGTGGATACCACCACGATATGACGCGGACCTGGTGTATTGGCTATGCGCCGCCCGAGGTGCAAGAGGCTTATGAGACCGTGATGGAGGCTTTTGACATTTCAGTAGAGAGCTATGGGTTGAACAAGCCGACCCATCTGATGCAGGAAGCGGTATTGGACCATTACGAAGGAAAAGGACACCCGACGATCCGCTCTGATCCGCGGACGATGGAAGGTTATATCCATACGCTTGGCCACGGCGTCGGCATTGACATTCACGAGAGTCCATCTATTAGCCACACAAGGCGCGACGATGTCTTCCAGATCGGGAATGTCTTGACCATTGAACCGGGATTGTATTATCCTGACCGTGGTTATGGCGTGCGGGTGGAAGACCTCTTTGTCATTGACGAGAGCGGCGCATTGGTTTCGTTGACGTCCTTTCGCAAGGATTTGGTGATTCCACTTAGCAAATGATCTATCGACGGGTAGTTTGCGAGGAGATTATGGCATCGGCACAGATTCGCGTGGCCATTATCGGGTCCGGTCCGTCGGGCTTTTACGCCGCGGACCACTTGCTCAAACAGCGCGATCCCCTGATTTGCGTCGATATGTACGAGCGGCTGCCAACCCCCTTTGGCTTGGTGCGCGGCGGCGTCGCGCCCGATCACGCCAAGATCAAGTCGGTCACAAAACTGTATAGTCGCATCGCCAAGCACAAGCGATTCAATTTCTTCGGCAATATCGAATTCGGCACGGATGTTACGAGAGCGGATCTCAGCAAAGTTTATCATGGCATCATATACGCGGTGGGCGCGCAGACCGACAAAAAGCTGGGGATTCCTGGTGAAGATTTAGCGAACAGCTTTGCCGCGACAGAATTCGTGGGTTGGTACAACGGTCATCCGGACTATCACGATTACGACTTCGATTTGAGCGGTATCAAACGGGTTGCCGTGATCGGCGTGGGGAATGTCGCAATGGATGTGGCGCGTATTTTGGCGCGCACAAGCGAAGAACTTTATGAAACGGATATCGCCGACTACGCGCTGAAATCTTTGCAAAGCAGCGAGGTAGAAGAGATTATTGTGCTGGGGCGACGAGGTCCGGCGCAGGCGGCGTTTACCAATCCGGAGATCAAGGAATTGGGGGAAATGGCGGACGCGGACATCGTGGTTTCGCTGGAAGAGGCGACGCTGGACGAGCTCAGCGCCGCTGAATTGAAAGCCAAGGGCGATCGCGCGGCCGCGCGCAATGTGGAAATACTGCGGTCTTATGCCGAACGCGAGTTGCGGGGATGCTCGAGACGGATCGTCATGCGATTTCTGGTATCGCCGGTAGCATTGCTCGGCAAGGACAAGGTGGAGGCTATCCGTATTGTCCGCAACGAACTCTATCTGGACCAGCAGGGCTCTTTGCGCCCCCGGGCAACGGAGCGCCAGGAAACCCTGCCGGTCGATATGGTCTTTCGCTCGGTTGGGTATCGCGGCGTCCGGCTGCCCGATGTGCCTTTCTATGATCCCTGGGGCACGATTCCAAATGACCATGGGCGCGTGTTGACAAAACATGAGGGCGGAGAATGCCTGGTCGGCAATTATGTCGTGGGCTGGATCAAACGCGGACCCAGCGGCATCATCGGCACCAACAAGCCTGACGCCATCGAGTCGGCCAATCGCTTCCTGGAAGACTTGCGAGCGAATCGGGTTCTGGAACCGGCCGATACGCGCAGCGAGACCATTCTCGATCTGATTCAGTCGCGCAAGCCGACATATTGCAGCTTTGCTGACTGGGAAAGGCTGGACGCAATCGAGCGGCAGCGCGGCGCCGAGAGCGGTCGCAGCCGCGTGAAGTTCACCACTGTCGAGGACATGCTGGCGGCTTTAGGGAAAAGCGAACAGGTGGCCGAAGCCAGCGGCTAGTTCAACGACGCCTTGGGTTTATATGTCCAAGCGTATGAGAAAAGTAAAGCGATTTTACGAATTTATACGATTTTCTATGAATTTATGCCAATTTGCTTGACAAACTTGTAAAGTCGACATAAGCTTATATGCAACAGATAGATTTATTGAAAGCAAATTTATTGAATCCCCGACGCCCCGCTCCCGCGGGGCGTTTCCATTTCCTTGCCTCTGATTGGACATTCTCAAGGGAAGGCGATTGCGCTAATCTCGTGGCATGTCGAGGTTAAGCGCAAGGGAATACCTCTATGGATGCAAAAGGGTTGATTCTGGATCGGATTAACCAGCAGGACGAAGAGCTCTGTTACATTGCCAAGGAGATTTGGGACCATCCGCAAGTCGCTTTGGAGGAAAGCTTCGCTTCTCAACTTCTGGCGGAAAAGCTGGCTGGGGAGGGATTCGAGATTACCTGGGGCACCGGCGGGATGTCGACCGCTTTTATCGCCGAGTGGGGTCAGGGCGAGCCGCTGATCGGTTTTCTGGGCGAGTACGATGCGCTTCCGGGTTTGTCGCAGGCGCTGTCCAGCGAAAAGTCGCCCATCAACCCCGGGGGACCCGGGCATGGCTGCGGCCACAACCTCTTTGGCACGGCTTGCATGGGTTCGGCAATGGCTTTGAAGTCGGCGATGCAGCAGAGCGGGATCGAAGGCAGGATCCGCTTTTATGGCTGCCCGGCGGAAGAGACCCTGGTCGGCAAGACTTTCATGGCTCGCGATGGCGTATTTGACGACCTCGACGCGGCGATCAGTTGGCATCCGGGGGATAGCAACATCACCTGGAACGGCTCCTCTTTGGCGATGAATTCTTTCAGGGTCAACTTTTATGGGGTGGCCGCGCATGCCGGGGGATCGCCCTGGCTGGGTCGCAGCGCACTGGATGGCGTTATGCTGATGGACGCCGGCGTCAACTATATGCGCGAGCATGTGCCGCCGGAATCTCGGATTCACAGCGTCGTCACCAGCGGCGGACAAGCGCCGAACGTGGTGCCGGCTTTCGCGCAAGTATGGTATTTTGTGCGCGCTCCTCATCGTGAACAGGTCGAAGAAATGTATAGCTGGATGCAAGATATTGCCGAGGGAGCGGCGCTGATGAGCGGCACGCGGCATGAGATCGAATTTCTCACCGGCTGCTACGAGATTTTGCCAAATGATGTCATGTCCGATTTGCTGTATGAAAAAATGGCGGAGATCGACGACATGCGCTTTACGGACCAGGAACGCGAGTTCGCCAAAGCCTTGCAGGCGAGTTTTCCCGAAGGATCGGTGAAACGGGGCTTTGAGTGGACGCAGATTTCCAGCAGCGCCCAGCTTGATCCAGCCGATATCGACGATCCCTTGTGGGAGCGCGTGCTGCCGCACTCGCCAAGTCCACCGCTGTTGGGCGGCTCGACCGAAGTGGCCGATGTTAGTTGGATCACGCCGACAGGCCAGATCACAACCACCTGCTGGCCCCTGGGCACGCCCGGGCATAGCTGGCAGACGGTGGCGGCCTGTGGATCCAGCATCGGCAACAAAGGCATGATCTTCGCGGCCAAGGCGATGGCGCTGGCCGGCTTTGATCTTTTGACCAAGCCCGAGCTCCTGGCGGAAGCGCGAGCCGAATTCGAACGCGCGCGCGCCGGCAGAGAATATGTCAGCCCATTGCCGCCAGAGGCGACGCCGAAGTAGATGGACTCCCGGCCGAGCCCACAGGGCGTTGTTGCGGGAAGCATTCCGCTTTTCGCCGGACATCCGGCGCATGAGTTGTTGCCCATCGCCGCTGTTCGAGAGATTGTCGACAGCATCTGGGCGCAAGCGGATAGGACGCGCCTGTTCAACTACGGCGATGAGCAAGGCAATCGGCAGTTGATCGATTTCCTGGCGGCGCGCTTGCAACGCAGCGAGAATCTGGCCGTCTGTCGCGAGAACGTGATGATCATCGGCGGATCGACCTGGGGCGTCGACATGATCACGCATCATCTCGCAGAGCCGGGCGATACCATTTTGGTAGACGCGCCTTCCTATCGCGATGCCTTGCACATTTTCCGCGATGCGAAACTGGATGTGGAGTCTATCGCCATAGGCGCTGGAGGCGTTGCCGTCGATGAAATGGAGCGGCGTCTGCGCGATTTGGCTTCTCGGGGGCGTCTCCCAAAGTTTTATTATGTCGTACCCAACTTTCAAAATCCGACCGGCATCACGCTTAGTCGGGAGCGCCGGCAAGCGATCGTTGACTTGAGCAAAGCGTATGGTTTCGCGATCGTCGAGGACGATGTATACCGCGATATTCGCTTCGTCGACGATTTGCCGCCCAGTTTCTATGCCTCGTCGCGCGGGGAGAACGTACTGCGTCTTGGCACTTTTTCCAAGACGCTTGCGCCCGGGTTACGAATCGGATGGTTGATTGGGTCGGCGGAAACCGTAGAGCGCTTCGTCAGTAGCGGCATGCTGCGCATGGGGGGCGGCGCCAATCCCTTTACAGCCGCGATCGTTGCCGATTACTGCAGCAGCGGCCGTTGGGAAGAGCATGTCGTCTGGTTGCGCAATCAGTACAAGTACCGTCGGGATTGCGCATTGGCCGCGCTGGACGCTGCTATGCCGCATTCAGCCCAATGGACTAGACCCGATGGCGGATATTTCATATGGCTGCGATTGCCAGAAAACGTAACTGTCGACGAACTTGAAGGTCTGGCGAAGGCGGAAAATGTCTATTTCGCCTCGGGCAAAGGCTTTTTCGTCCATCCCGAGGAGGGCGCTCATCACCTTCGCCTTTCGTTCAGTTATGTGCCTCTGGAAGATCTTAAGTCCGGCATCGCGATTTTGGGGCGGGTTGTTCAGACCGCTCGGCGGCAGCGAAAAGCCAGCCGCGCGCGCAGAAAATAACAAGCCTTCTTCGTCGCATGAGCGACGCGGTTTATTGGATAAGAGTTGGAAGGGCGGTGAATCCGTCGTGCCTGGCATCAGTACTCGGCATCTTGTGCGGAGAGAATTGGCGGAGCAGGGTTACAGCCTGTTGCGCGCCCAGGAGATTGATATTGACGACGACTTGCGGGAGTCGTGGTTGAGCCTCTCGATTGATTTTGCAGATCTGCCCCCCGACGAATACTTGCCCGGCGACGGCAAGTATCGTTTTCGCCGTTATGGACGATTCCGCTTTGCGCCCGGCAGCGGCGAACTGAAGCCCTTGCCGCATGTCGATTATTTCCAGAGCGCCGACATCAATCGCGTGACCGGCGGCACTATTCGCAAGTTCGCGCCTATGCTGGAGGGCACGTTTGGCAACGCCTTCCTGCGCGAGCTGATTCGCTTCGACTTCGATCAGTTTCCCCTCAGTCTCGAAGAGAGGGAATCCGTCTGGGAAGTACAGGCGCATCTCATCCGCGTGACTGCCAGCGCGGAGGAGCAGGGTTATCCGACGCCGGAAGGCATTCACCGCGACGGCGCCGAATATGTTTCGGTGCATTTGGCGGAACGCTTAAACGCCCGGGGCGGCGATGTATCGATCTACGATAATGACAAGCGGCTGCTCGCCAGCTTCCGTCTGGAAGACGTCATGGATTGCTACCTCTTTCACGACGCGAGCTTGTGGCATCAAGCGAGTCCAATATCTCCAATCGACAAGTTGCATCAAGCCACCCGCAGCATCTTGACGTTTGACTATCACTTGAGGTCTGATTGCTAAAAGGGTGGACGGCGCTGAGGAGGGGACGCCTTTTCATCGGGCGAGACATGGCCGCAAAACTTGAAATTATTTCGGTGATTTTCGGGCGACCTGATAGGTCGCGTAGACACTGACCGCCGGTCGCCCCTACAATTTTCGCCATAACATAGACTTGTGACGACTGGCCTGTCGCCTTCATATTCAATCGTATCAAAGCTGTCGTGTTCTCAGCCTGCTCAGGGGGATGGGGATAGAAAAAGTCTGCCCGTGGGCAGACTTCATTTTGCTCAGCGAGGAAAGGACTCGAACCTTTAACCTTGTGCTCCAAAGGCACCTGCTCTGCCAATTGAGCTACCTCGCTAGACAGCGCGGGCATTGTAGCAAAATTGAGGCGTTCTTCAAGTGCGAAATGCTAGTCGTTTCCAGCGTTTTCGAACAAATGAACGCCGATGGCTTCATCCAGCGGCACAACAAAAACGACGCCGCGGTCGCGCTCCAGCAGGTCCCCGAGCACGACCTGCGCCTCATCCAGCAATGCCGGGATCAGTTCTTCGGGTACCACGGATAGCAGGACGTGATTGGTGTGGCCAATTTCGTGCAGGACATAAGCCATCACGCTGTTCATGGAACTGGCGCTATGCAAAGGCACTTCGAATTTCTCGCGTTGGATTGTCTCCTTCAATCTACGCAAGCCGACACTCTTGATGATAGTGACGCCCGGCGCGCCGGCCTCTTGCCAGCGATTGGCGACTTCCATGCCACTTTCATTGTCCGAAGTGATAAGCAGAATTAGCTTCATCAGTTAGTCTCCTGTTGCAGAAGCGGCTAAAAGCGTGGAGTCGTCGCTTGGCTCCTGTTTGGCTTGAAAGACCCAGCGAACCAGGGGCGGCGTGAGCACGGTGGTCAACAAGATGACCATGAATAGCGAGGCGTAGAGTTCGCTGCCGCCGTCGATGATGCCGCTGCTCAAGCCGATCGAGATAATGATTAAACCAACTTCGCCGCGCGAAACCATACATACGCCAACACGCAGGGATTCGCGCAGATTGAAACCGCCCATGAGCGCGCCAAAGCCGGCGCCCAGCACTTTGCTGATGACAGCCATCAGCAGCAGTATCAGCATGAAGGGCACCGCTTCCATTGGAAAATTGCTGAGATCCGTTTCCAAGCCGACATCGACAAAGAAGATGGGAACGAGAAAGACATAAGCCAGGTGGCTCGTCGTTTGCTCGATCTCGCGTTTCATGTTGCGGTTTTGCAGCTTGCTCAAACCGACGCCGGCAATGAAGGCGCCGGTGATGGCCGCTACACCGCCCAGGTACTCCGCCGACCAACCAAAGATCAAGGCGCTGGCCAAGGCGAATATGGGTATGCCGTAAGCCTGCGCAAGTTCCGGGCGTCGTTGAATCCATTGCAAGGCGCGCGGCAGCAAGTACCAGGCGATCAAGAAGGCAACAATAATGTAACCAGCCATCTGCAAGACAATTACCAGCAATTGGCTAAGGTCGCTTTGGTCCCCTCCACTGCCAGCCAGCACCAGCGTCAGCGAGACCGCCAATATAGCCAAGACATCGTCGATCAATGCAGTGGCGAGCAGGGCGTTGCCTTCTTTCGTCCGCAGATAACCGAGTTCGAGCAAGACTTGCGCGGAGATGCTGACAGAGGTGGCGGCCAGCGTCACGCCGGCGAAGAGCGACGGCTGCCAATCGTAGCCTGCCGGCAACAGAACCACAACAGTCAGGGCGACTGGCGCCACGACGCCGAGGATTCCGCCGAATACCGCCACCTTGCCGACTTTGGCTAATTCGCTCAAATGGACTTCGAGGCCAATGTTGAACATCAGCAGCAGCACGCCCAGTTCCGCGAATTCTTTGATGGTTTGTTGCAGGTCGGCGCCTTGGAGAATGTCCCAGTGCAGAAAATCCAATACGGTGGGTCCCAGCAGGACGCCGACGATGAGCTGACCCAAGACGCGCGGCTGATTCAAGCGCCTTGCCAGCGCGCCTCCTGTCCGCGATGCCAGCAGGATGATCCCGAGAGCGAACATCAGCGGGATAAAGGGGTTTACGCCGCCGGCTTGATCGCCCGTATTTGCTGCCAGGACGGATAGCTGTGACCCGCCGAGGAGCCAAATCATCACGAATGCGAGCATGAACAGACGCGGGGAAAATTGTCTGCTCAATCGATTCAAGTGAGTTCGCCTTCCACTTCATGAATTGAGAATGTGAATCCCATTTGATTATAATGCAACAGCAAATTTTTGGGTAAAGAAGATGAAGGGCGGGAGTGGTGAAAATCACCGATTTAGAACTGTTTACGGTAAGACCGCGCTGGCTATTCTTGAAAATCTCGACAGATGAAGGTTACTTCGGCTGGGGCGAGCCGATCGTTGAAGGGCAGGCCGGCACGGTACGCGGCGCTGTCGAAGATATGTCCGATTATTTGCTTGGGCGAGATCCACTTCAGATCGAAGATATTTGGCAGACGCTGTTTCGCGGCAGATTCTATCGCGGGGGCCCGGTGATGATGAGCGCGATAGCCGGTGTCAATCAGGCGCTGTGGGACATCAAGGGCAAGTATCACGGCGCGCCGGTTTATGAGTTGCTGGGCGGGAAAGTGAGGGATCGCGTGCAGATCTACGCTGGCGTCCACGGCGACAGTCCCGAAGAGGTTGCGGCTCACGCCCTGCGCTGCAAGCAGGATGGATTGCGGGCGATCAAAATGGGCGCTGTCCCCGGGGTGCACTATGTAGATGAATTCGGACATATTGACGACGCGGTGGCCAGGGTGGCGGCTGCCAGGGAAGCGGTGGGCAATGACTTCAGCATCGCGGTTGATTTTCACGGTCGCGTCCACAAGCCGATGGCCAAGACGCTCATCCGGGAGCTGGAACCCTTTCATTTAATGTTCGTGGAAGAACCTGTATTGCCCATGCATAACGAGGCGCTGCTCGATCTCAAGCGTTCCACGTCGATTCCCATCGCGACCGGCGAACGCATGTATTCGCGCTGGGACTTCAAAGCGATCCTGGCGGCGGGCAGCGTTGATATCATTCAGCCGGACGTATCCCATGCTGGCGGCATCTCCGAGGTGTTGCGCATCGCCGCCATGGCCGAAGCCTATGACGTTGCGCTTGCGCCTCACTGCCCGCTGGGGCCGATCGCGCTGGCTTCCTGCTTGCAAGTCGATGCGGTAGCTTATAACGCCTTGATCCAAGAACAGAGCTTGGGCCTCCACTACAACCGCGACGTCGACTTATTGGATTACCTGGCTGACAAGTCCATTTTCGATTATCGCGACGGGAGCGTCGATGTGCCTGCCGGTCCCGGGCTGGGAATCGATATTGATGAGGAAAAGGTTCGCGCGGCTGATGACCATGACTATCGCTGGAGAAATCCTCTGCTGCGCCGCAAGGACGGCTCAATTGCCGAGTGGTGATGGCTAGACTGGCGGCTCTGTTAATGGGTCGATTGCGCGTCACTGATAACGCGGATTTCTATACGGTTATGCGGAGCAAGGACTGTAGACGAAGGGAGAAGATCGCGCTTAATCAATCTTAAACTGTTTCTCATCTTACCCGGTTATCATAATAGTACAGGAACCTGTCATGGGGGGAATGATGGCGAAGGAACGCATTCTGATCATCGAGGATGAAGCGCGCATCGCACAATTTGTCGAACGTGGGCTGATCTATGAAGGATTTCATGTGAAAGTGGCGAGTGATGGTCAGGCTGGTCTTAATATTGCGCGAGACAACCCGCCGGATCTCGTGCTCCTGGATTGGATGCTGGCGCCGACGACTACCTGGTCAAACCATTTTCAATCGACGAATTGATCGCGCGGGTTCGCGCCTTGCTTCGCCGCGCGACGACCAACGCCCAGCCCGCAGTGTTGAGATTTGCTGATTTGGCGCTGGATACGGGTACGCATCGCGCCTATCGCAATAATCGGGCAATTGACCTGACTGCTAAGGAATATGATCTGCTGGAGTTGTCATGCGCAATCCAGGTCAAGTCCTCACGCGCGATGTGATCTTCGACCGGGTGCGGGGATATGATTTCGGCGGCGGGAGCAATATCATTGAAGTATATGTTCGCTACTTGCGCCAGAAGACGGAACATGACAATGAAAGTCGGTTGATTTACACCATGCGCGGTGTGGGCTATGTCTTGAGAGAGGGCTAACCGCTGGCGTTCCGTTGCAAGACCGGCCAATTTTGCTGTGTTTTTCGGGCGACTAGATTGGCCGCCCTTACATGGCTTGTTCGTATCCTGTGGGTTACCTGTTAGTCAAAGCGCGCGATATCCACTGCTCCAGCAGAAACCCGGTTGAGCAGCTTGTCCACAGCCCGTTCGGCGGAACCGGCGCCCATTGCCAGACCGTGCCCGGTGAATCCTACAGCGAATCCAACGCGACTCTTGCCCGGCAGGGTTCCGACAAGAGGCAGTCCGTCGACGCTGAAGCCCATGATGCCGGACCAGCGGTGGGCGACGGGCGCCGTCACATCGGGAAAATATCGGGCAAGGTAGCGATCCAGAAAGGCATGAACATTTGGATTCAGTCGATCTTCAGTGGTGTTGTCTTCTTCACATTTGTAATGTTGCCGTCCACCGCCCAGCAAGAAACGGCCGTCAAAGGTGCTGCGATAATACATATAGCCATAGTCGCTGTAGCCGCAATAGGGGACGGGCACATGATCCAGCGGCTCGGTGACCAGGCATTGAGCGCGAGTGGGGATCACTTTGCCGACAAAGAATGGATCAATGGTCGGTGACCAGGCGTTGGTGCAAAGCAGCACATGGCGCGCCTCAAATACGAATTGTCGCGTATAAACCAGAACCGCGTCGTCATCATTCTGCTCAATACGATAGAGTTCATTATTGGGTATCAGTTCGGCGCCGCTCTGCGTCATCACGGATTTGGCCAACAAATAGGGCTGAACACCGGCATCAAGCGGTTGTTCAATGCCGGCATAAAAGCCGCGCCGCAAGGGGTCTTTGCTATAGTATTCGATATCGATTTTATCTGCCGACAAGGCGGCCGCCGCTAACTCCAGTTCTTTCGCTTCTTCTTCGCTTTCCGCCAAGAGCATGGAGCCGCTGTTGTCTATGGGCACATCAAAGGGGCTGTCGCGGATGAATTCGCGCCAGAGCGCCATGCTGCGGTTCGAGAGCGACCAGAGTTCCAGCGCCGCGTCGTGGCCGTATTCTTCAATGGCGCGATGGTAGTAGATATCGAGACCGCTGATCATGAAGCCGGCGTTGCGTCCACTGGCGCCCAAGCCAACATCGCGGGCGTCGGTGACTACGACGTCTCGATCGTACGCGTGCCGCGCAAAATAAGCGGCCGCGCTGCCCACCAAGCCGGCGCCAACCACCAGAAAATCGACCTCGCGATGTGTCTGCTCGGTTTTCTGCCAGTGGGAAACGGTCATCGCAATGGCTTTCCGCAGGTCCGGTTAGAAGCCGCATTGCCGGGCATGCGCCCAACCTGGCAGCCAAGGCTTCTTGGGTTCAATCAATGCCAAGAAGTTTCAAGCTACTGCCAGATGATAACGCCCTTGTCCTGAATAGCCAAGCGGCGGCCGAACTCTTTGAGGAGGAATCGGGGCGTGTTACAATGAGCGCATCGCGCAATGAGCTGCGCGGACATCCAAGATTCCCAGGAGGAGATCAAGCGATGAAAAAGTGCTTATTGATCGTTGCAGTTCTATTATTGGCGCTGCCGTTTGCGTCTGTGCTAGCGGACGGGCATTTGCCCGACCTCGGAGGACGGACGGTGACGGTGGCGGTGGAGAACGCCTATCCGCCCTTCAACGTGATCGACGAAGAGACGGGCGAGGGCGTCGGCTGGGACTACGATACGCTGGGCGAGATTTGCGCGCGGCTGAATTGTGTTCCGGAATACATTGAAACCAGTTGGGAGGGCTTGATCGTCGCGGTCTCGAACGGCGAGTATGACATGGCGGCGGATGGCATCACGATAACGGAAGAACGGGCGCAGATCGTCGACTATTCCGAGGGCTATATTGATGTCATTCAGCGAATGATGGTGCGCGTTGGCGAGGATCGCTTTAGCAACGCCGAAGATTTCGTCGCGGGCGATTTCGTCATTGGCGTACAAGTAGCCACGACCAATTACATCGCCGCCGCGGAACTGGTGGACGAAGATCGGATCGTCGGTTATGGCGAATTTGGTTTGGCGGTGCAGGCGCTGATCACGGGTGACATTGATGCGGTGGTCATCGATGATGTTGCGGGCCAAGGGTATACGGGTTTGAACGCCGACAAGATCAAGTTGCTGCCGGATGATCTGATCAAGCAGCAATTGGGTTTCATTTATCCGCAGGGTTCCGAGCTGGTTGAGCCGTTTGACATGGCATTATCGGACATGCGCGCGGACGGCACGTTGGACGCGATCAATGCCAAATGGCTGGGCGACGGCGAAGCGGAAGAAGAGATGATGCTGCCCGATCTGGATGGGCGCGTGATTATCGTCGCCTCGGAGAACGCCTACCCCCCCTTCAACTTCATTGACGAAGAAACCGGCGAGCTGGATGGCTGGGACTTCGATACGCTGGGCGAAATCTGCGAGCGGCTGAATTGCGCGCTGGAATACATCGAAACTGGCTGGGAGGGCATGATTATCGCGGTCTCCAACGGTGAATTCGATCTGGCGGCCGGCGGCATCACCATAACCGAAGAACGCAAGGAACTCGTCGCCTTTTCCAATGGCTATATCGATATCAACCAGCGCTTGATGGTGCGGATCGGCGAAGACCGCTTTGCCAATGCCGAAGAATTCGTCGCCGGCGACTTTGTTATCGGCGTGCAGGTCGCCACGACCAACTATATCGCGGCTTCGGATTTGGTAGGTGAAGAGCGCATCGTTGGTTATGATTCATTTGGCTTCGCCGTGCAGGCTCTGATCTCTGGCGATGTTGACGGCGTCGTGATTGATGATGTGGCTGGCCAAGGATATGTCGGCGTCAACGCGGAAGACATCAAGCTGCTGCCGGATCTGCTGACGCAAGAGCAGTTAGGTTTCATCTATCCCCTGGATTCCGATCTGGTCGAACCGATCAACATGGCTTTGGGAAGTATGATGGAAGATGGCACATTGGCTGCTATTAACGCCAAGTGGTTCGGTGACGGCGAAGAAGAGATGTGACTGCCGAATCTCGGTGGCCGGACGGTAACGGTGGCGGTGGAGAACGCCTATCCACCCTTCAACTTCATCGACGATGAAACTGGCGAACCAGCGGGTTGGGATTATGACGTCTTGGCGGAAATTTGCGCTCGCTTGGATTGCGCGCCGCAATACATTGAGACCAGTTGGGATGGCATGATCGCCGCTGTCTCCAATGGCGCATACGACATGGCGGCCGATGGCATCGCCTACTCGCCCGAGCGGGCGGCTCTCGTCGATTTTTCCGATGCTTATGCCGATGTGTGGCAGCGAATACTTGTGCGGCTGGATGAAGATCGTTTTGCCAGCGCTGAGGAATTTGTCGCGGGCGGTTACGTTTTTGGCGTGCTGGTCGCCAGTACCGAGTACATTGCGGCCGTGGATTTAGTCGGCGACGAGCGCATTGTGGTTTACGACTCTGCCGAAGCTGCGGCGGGTTCTCTGGTCGCAGGCGATGTTGACGCTGTGATCTTCGATGAACTGGCAGGATATGGGTACACCGGTATCCATGCCGACCAAAGCAAAGTGCTGGAGGATATTGTGACAGTTGAAAAGCTGGGTTTTATTTTCCCGCATGGTTCTGAATTGCTTGAGCCGATCAACAAAGTCTTGGCCAACATGAAAGTGGATGGCTCGCTCGAAGCGATCACAGACAAATGGTTTGGTCGGGATGCCGCATAGCTGATGAAAGCAGACGGTACTTGAAGCAACCAGTTGTGGGACAGGTTAAACCTGTCCCACTTCATATTTGATAGTTCTCACAGACGAGTTGACTGGAACACTCCATGGCAAGATCATCGGGGGAAAGCCGGCAAAATCGGGCAGGGCAAGAGCCGGGTCTTGAGGAAATCATCGCCGAGTCTCGCGGGCGGGCGATGCGCTTTGCGCGGTTCTATACCTTGCCGTATTGGATTTTCTTTCTGGTGGCGCTGGGCATCCTGCTGGCGATCAGCATCCTGACTGACAAAATCTATTCGAATATATTTCAGCAATTGATGGAAGGCGTCAGCATGACGCTTTTCGTCAGCGCTACGTCTTATCTTTGTTCGCTGTCGATTGCGGTCGTTGTTGGAATCGTGCGCTCCAACCCGCCGGAACCGCCTCAATCGCGCGAGTCGACGCGCAAAGCGGTGATGCGGGTCATCCGAATTGGCGGCTACAATATCTGCACGGTCTACGTTAGCGTGATGCGCGGCATCCCGATTCTTGTTGTACTGCTGGTAACCGGATTCATCGTCGTACCAGCCTTGCGCGACTTGATCAACGAGAATTTGGTCGAAGCCGTCCGCAACCTCGCGAACGATCCGGAGATTCCCGATTTAATTTGGCGCGGCAGTTCTGCGGGTACGGCGATTGTGGCTTTGGCCATGACCTACGGCGCTTATATGTCCGAAACTGTGCGAGCGGGCATTCAGTCGATTCCAAAGGGCCAGTTCGAAGCGGCTTATTCCGTTGGGATGACATACTGGCAGACGATGCGGTCGATCATCTTGCCGCAGGCATTTCGCAATGTGCTTCCGCCGTTGGGAAACGATTTTGTGGCTATGATCAAAGATTCGTCGCTCTTGGCATTCCTGGGCATTCGGGATATCACGCAGATCGCGAAAACGACATCAGGGCGGTCCTTCCGCTACGTCGAAACCTATGCCGTGGTCGCTTATATGTATTTGACCCTGGTCATTTTGGCGACGACCCTGGTCAACTTGCTGGAGGATACCATCAACATCGAGCGCGAAACGCCCCGCATCGTTCAGCGCCTGGGCTCCCTGGTTCCGGGCAAGAGGAAGCGTGAACATATCGCCGAATCATTCGACTAGGCTTTATCCCGAAGAATAGAAACCGACTTTGTTGCCTTCGGAATCGCGCGCCCAGCCGACAAAACCGCCGCCGGCGTTTTCGCTCAGCGCTGTTTTCGGCAGCAAGATTTCTCCCCCGGCCGCCTCGACCCGCGCCAAGACAAGATCCAAATCACCTGTGGCGGTGATATAGACCAGCGTACCTTCAGTCGAAGGGGTATATCCATACTGGGGATTGTGCACCAGGCTGCCGCCCACGCGCCCGTCATGCGGGAAAACGCCGAGCATGCTGCCCATGTTCTCGCGCTGGTCGTTGACAAAGAGTTTCGTTTCCAGAACCTGCTCGTAAAATGCGCGGGCGCGCTCGAAATCCAAAACCGGAATCTCGAACCAATTGATGGACATGTTCAACTCCTTATTCTGCAGATAAGCATGCAAAGGATAACTCGAAATCAGGCGAGTATAAAGTATGCGGTAGTGTATCCTTTTCTGTTGAAAGAGAAAATCCTAAGCAGTGAGGGGCGCGTAGACACAGCCCTTCAACACCGAGATCACCGAGAATAAATCTAGAGTATAGTTGCTCTCCATGTTCTTAGTAGTTCCAGGTAGTGATGCAAGTTTTGCTAAAGCAACGATCTGTAGGGGGCGACATACTATGTCGCCCGAAACCACAAGTCGCGGCGGCAGCGGGCGACCAGGTTGGTCGCCCCTACACGGCTCGCTTTTTTGCATGACTTACATGGATTTACTTTTGTGCATTTGTGGTGAAATGAGTTGATTTAATTTCAATCGAATTCGATACAGTACCAAGTATGAGCTATGGTGTGCGGGGCAGTGGTGTTGAAGTTTGCTCGCTTATTGTTGCTGGCTCTGCAACAACTCGTCTTCTTCGTACTCTTCGGCGACTAGCCTGTCGATTTCGTCTTTCACTTCGGAACTCAGGCGGAGGCTTTGCATTTGCACCTCGTCCATGGCGTCGATGGTATCTTGCAGTTTGTCGATTTCGTCTTTGACCTCGATGCTCAGGCGCTGTCCCTTGGCGGAGTCGGTTTCCTTTGTGCCGAGAAGTGACATTTGGGCATAGACAGTGCCTAGCGCCGACAGGGTGCTTTCCAATTGAATCTCGGCGCGCTTGATGCTGCTGAAGGTCGCTTCCAGGCTCATTTGTTGCTGCTGAAGATGAGTCAACTGCACTTGCAGGCTGCGGCGGGCGTGTTCGTCCGGCTCTTTTTTGATACGCGCTTTGACGCTTTCGATCTTGCGCGGGACTTGCTGACGATCGCGCAGCACCAGATCGTTGCTTTCGGAGAGGTCAATGCGTTCGGCGAGATTATACATGTATGTGATCCAGTCGCTGACGTCGCTGACCAAAGTCCGTAGACGATTGCGCATGGCGCCCTTGCTGCGGTCCGCCAGCTTGAGCATATTCCGGCGGTACTCGAAGGCATCGCGCAGTCGCTCGCGGGAAACGCGATTGCGGATATTGCGCAGGTCGTATTCGCGCTCGAAATCTTCCGCCAGCGCTTGTTCCGTCGCTTCCGGGTCGTTCAGTGTGGCGGCAATCAGCACCGTTTCCGCCAAGCCCCCAAGGACCAGCCAAAACCAGGGTTGCCACTCCAGCATTGGCAGGTTCACGTCTTGTACGAAGAGGAACAGGATAGCGGTGACCATGAGGGTCACCAAGGTCTCCCAGCGCAAGAGCGCGTTGGCTAGCAGCGTACCAAAGACCTTTTGTCTGGCGTTTTCGTTGCTAGACATGGCTTCTCCGGTTCAATTGACGATAGCGCCCCGGCGTTTGGATCGGGTACTTCATTTGTCGACTCGTTCAATGGCTCATGCAATCGACGTGGACTGTTTGACGGAATCAGTTATTGCTGAGCAAACGTTGCCTGCGCTCTTCAAGCTGGAGTTCGACCTGGCCGATGCCAACGGTATCCTCGATTTGGTCGGAGAGCTTGCGGCTGGCCAAATCGGCGCGGGCGTCTTCCTGGTCGATCTGCGAATAGATGGAATCGAGCAAGGTATCAATCTCTTGGTCGCCGGAGGTATCCAGCTTGTCCATGCTCTTGAGCGTCTTCGTCATGACCTTCTTGGTCTCTGCCAGTTCCAGCAGCGAACGCATCTTTTCGCGCTCTTGTTTGATGGTGGTCAAGCGGCCTTCCAGCTTCAAACGCATATTCAACATGCCTTGGTATTGCTCTTCTTGCGACTGCCACTGCTCGTAGTATTCTTGCGCCAGTTCCTGTTTGGTATTCAACTCCGCTTGAGCGGCGGCTGCCAGGTCATCTTTGCCGCGCAAGATTAGGGTATCGATATCGCGGTCCAATTTGTCCGACTGATTGGAGAACTCTTCATACTTGCGCTTCAATGTTCGTACAGAACCGCCGACGGTCGCGGCCGAGTCTTCCAGCGCATCCAGGTTGCGCTCAACCTGTCGGATGTATTCGTCCATGACCTTCAGCGAGTTGGTTTCCAAGGCACGGTCGATCATGCCGTGCATATTGGCGCTGAAAAGCGTTTGAACCTTCTGTAATATTGATGGCATGTTTGCATCTTCCTCTTATTGACCTAATGTAGTCGAGTTTTCCACAATTACTTCAGTATAGCATAGAGGCTTCAACAATATCAAAAGCGTAATGGCTGTAAGTATAGGACTATACGCGATTCTTTCGAGGGAGTTTCACGCGCCGCAGAAGCTCATTTTGCGCGCCCTATCGCCATCAAGTCGGAAAGCAGCGCATAGCCCGTTTCCAACTTGCCGGCGCCCGCTCCAATCAAGGTGATCGAGCCCAGCAGATCCGTATCGAGGGTAATCGCGTTGGTCGATCCGCCGACGCTGGCCAGCGGGTCGCTCAGAGGCAGTCGCTGTGGGGACACTGCGCCTCCATCAGGCGTCGCTTCGGCGATTAATTTATAGCGGTGACTCGATTGCCGGGCGCGGTCGATATCTTCCGATCTGATGTCCGTGATGCCTTGAACGTCCAGGTCTGGCAACGTCAATGAACTGCCGAAGAGGGCGTTGGCCAGGATCAGGACCTTGCCCGCCGCGTCCCAGCCTTCGACGTCAGCCGTGGGATCGGTCTCGGCATAACCCAAAGCCTGCGCTTGCGCCAGAGCCTCGGCATAGGTCATACCGCTCTCCATTTGCGTCAGGATGTAGTTGGTGGTGCCGTTGAGGATGCCGCGCGCGGAGCGAATAGCGCAGCCGGCGAGCGCGTCTTCCGCAAGGTGCATGGTCGGCGTGCCAGCCATCACTGTCGCTTCATAGCGCATTTGGAGTCCCTTTGCGTCGGCTTTTTCCCGCAGGCTTGCATAGTCCAGCGCCACAGGACCCTTGTTAGCGAGGACAATATGCAAACCTTGGTCGAGCGCCAGGTGACAGGTTGCAAGGGCGGGCTGGGCGGTCTCCAGATTGGTCGGGCTGGCTTCCAGCAAGGCATCCGCGCCGCCGCGCAGGATCATGTCATTTGCGTCCCAGTCGCGCCGGAGGGGCTCGCTTTCGGGATAATCCGCGAAGGAGCCGGTCTCCGCCGTCCGCAACAAATGCGCGATATCCAGACCGGCGGGATGGTAAAGATTCCCTTTGGAAGCGGTCACGATGCCGTCGATCTCTACCGAGAAATCATTTTTGGCTGCCAAGTCGTCGGCTTTTTCCAGCAAGATTTCGGCGAATCCCTGCCCGACCGCGCCAAATCCGATCAGGATAAGTTTCATTATTTTGTCCATTTCACGCTTGCTTTGCCCGGCGCACAATGATACACGGAGTTGAGGAGCGGCGGGTAGCCTGACTTATACAGCGCCCGCGATTCTTTCGACGCTCGCAAGCGCTTTTTCAACACTTTCCGCTGGGCGTACGCCTATCTGCTGATCCACCAGAATGCCCTTCTCGTCGATTACCCAATAGGAACGCGTCGCGCCTAGCGGCAACTTGAACAGCTTGAGGTCGATACCCCAAGCCTCCCAGGCGTCCAACATCTTGTGCTCGGGATCTGACAAGAGGTCGTATTGCAGTTGCTTGCGCTTTTTCCAAGCGGCCAGCGCCGCAGTGGAATCGGAGCTGACGCCGAAGACCAGGGCGTTTTTGGAGGCGATCTGCGGGAATACGTCGCGGAAAGAGCAGGCTTGGTTATTGCAGCCCATGGTGTTGGCTTTGGGAAAGGCGAAAATGATCACTCTTTTGCCGCGACAGTCGCTGAGCCGTATCAGTTCGTTGTCTTGGTTCTTGAGCTCGAAATCTGGCGCCAGTTTTCCGATATTGGGCATCGCGCAATCCTCCTAAAATACCGGCTGGCGCATTTCAAGTTTGCCAGCCGCCTCTGATTGACAGGTTGAACTCTGATTATATCAGACCGGCTGTCGTATAATATCTGCCGGTTCAAATGGTGATTATGGTTGCTTTCTCAGTAGTACCAAGTTAGTCATGCGAAAACTGATTGGAAATATATGAAAAGAGTGGGCGAGCCACCGGCTCGCCCGTACAACTTTTCGATTATTATGTCAATTTCTTTCATACGGAAGTTATTATCATAACTTTCTTGGTATTACTTGTATGTCGACAGGCGGCAAAGTGGACGAACAGGACTTGACAGAGCAGATCCAGGCGCTGCTCGATGAGGGGGAGACGCTGCTCTGGTGGGATAAGTTGAGCGACAAGTCGCTGGTCGGCGGCTTTGGCAAGATACTGATGTTTTTCACTTTGTCCGTGAACGCGGCTATCCTGATTCTGATATTCGCGCCGTCGCTGCTGCCGGAATCCGGCTCGATGGGTTGGTTGATGATTCCGCTTTTGATCGTGGACGGCATATGTCTGCTATTCATTTTGCTCTATTTCGCATTTGGGCTGATGACCGGCGGCGTAAACGCGATCACCGACCAACGGGTGCTGGTGGCGGACATGCACAGAAACAGGATCGTTCGCTCCATGCGTCTTGATTCGCTGAGCGCGATACGCATCCGGCGAGAAGGTCGGGGCCGGGGAAGTATCACGTTCTTTCGCGACGAGTCGGAGGATATGCCCGCGTCAGCGGCGCATCCGCTTCGCATGTCGCTGGCGGGACTTCGTCATTTGAGCCGCGTTGCCGATCTGTTGCGGGAGCGGACTGATGCGCTTGACAGTCCGGCTCGCCGGTAGCTGGCGCAGGCAGAGCGGCGAGATTCTCAATCGCTGCCATTGTCGTGCGCGGCATCTTCTTCGCGGGCGACGCGTTGTCCCGCTTCTACATCGACGCGGCTGAGCAAGTATCCGCCGAGAATGAAAAGCAGGATCAAGCTGAGAATGGCTGGGCGGCTGCTGCCAAGCAGGATGGCGGCAAAGGCGAAGATCAGCGGACCAATAATCGACGCGAATTTTTCCATGATGCTGTAGAAGCCGAAGAATTCTCCACTCTTTGCCTTGGGGCAGAGGCTGGCATAGAGGCTGCGGCTGAGGGCTTGGCTGCCCCCTTGCACCATCGCTACCATCAGCGCCAGCATCCAGAATTCCAAGGTGGCGTTCAAGAAGAATCCCCAGCAGGCGATGATCGAATACACCAGCAGCGACAAGAGGATGCTGCGCCTGGTATCCAACCAGTTGGACAAGGAGACGAAACGCGACCGGATGAGCCAGGCGACTAGCAAGGCGATGAGCTCGAAGGCGGCGATAATGCCGATGATGGTCGGCAAGCTGCTTGCCCGCGCTGCTGGCAAGACTTCAACTTGACCCAGCGCGATTGTCTTGGCGGCGCCGCTCTCGCTTTGCTCAGTGATATTGACGATTGTGAGGCTGTGCAGACCCGGCGCGTCCAATTCAAAGGTGAAGGTTTCGCCATAGCGCAGGGTGTCATTTGCTGTGTCGACGGTAACAGGAGCCAGGACTGTGTTGCCGTCTTCACCGACCTCAGTTTCCGTCAAAACTTCGCCATCAAGTCGGAAAGCGATGACGCCGCCGTCGGGAGAGGAACGGTACTCCAATTTGATCGCTTTCCCGTTGAATGCCAATGTCTGGGAGGCGTCTTTTTCATCCGTGATCCAGTAATTAAGGTCCTCGGGTGTTCCTGCCAGCAAGGCGGTCAAGCGCCCCGCGAAACTGTCGCCGATCAGATCGTCCCCGGTCACGGACAGGGCGCTCCAGTTGCCGGAGGCGGCGAAGGGCGGCTCACCGACAAGGTATACGCCTTCGCCGACATAATCGCCGTCGGCCACATAGGGCGAGGGCGGGGCGCCGGTAACGTTAGCGGGCAGGGCGCTGACCAGCGCCAAAGCGAGCAGGGGCAGGGCAATAGCATTGATCAGAATGAATGCCAGGTAAAATGGCGCGCGCTCGTCGTTATGGGCGGGCAGGCGTCCGAATATGATGCTGAAGGGGATTCCGGCAAACTGGACCAGCAAGATGGCCAATACCAGTTCGATCATGCCGAAACCGAGTTCGGCGCCATAGATTGCCGCGATCGCGATGATGGTGCCGATGGCGTCGTTGTAGATCAGAAAGGCGACCAAGTATTTGAACAGTTCCCGATAGCGCGTGATGTTGCGGAAAGTATCCCGCAGGCGGCGCAAGCTGACGCCGATGACCGTTTCGCCGCGTTTCAACGCGACCGTCACGGAGGGCGGCTCGGGCACCTGGCGCAATATCGGCAAGGAAAACAGAGCCCACCAAATGGCGACGCTCAAGAAGGACAGCCTTACGCCAGCGTTTTCGAACAGGCTGTCGGGAATGAACCAGAACATGGCAACGTTGATCGCCAGCAGAATGCCGCCCCCCATGTAACCCAGGGCATAACCTTTGGTCGAAACCCAGTCGCGGTCTTCCGCTCGGGCGACGTGGGGCAATAGCGCATCGTAGAAGACGAGCGATCCGCCGAAGCCGATGCGTCCCAATACAAAAAACAGGGAGGCCAGCAGCCAGTCGCCCGTGCTGACAAAGATGAGCAGTCCAGTACCGACTACGCCCGCGCCGATGAACAGAGCCAGGAAGCGCTTCTTGCTGCGCAAGACATCGGAGACGGTTCCTAATATGGGCGACAGGATGGCGACGATAAACAGGGACAGGCTGATCGTCAGCGACCAATAGGCGGTGGCGGTAGCTTCGCTGGGCAAGGTGGCGCCAGCGACGGTGCTGTAGTAGATTGGCAGCAGGCTGGCGAGAATCGTGGTCGCGAAGGCGGAGTTCGCCCAGTCGTACATCGCCCAAGCATTGATACGACGCCTGTAGGCGGAATCTTCCTGCCCCGCTCTTTCGCTCAACATGGTCGGCACTCCTCAAACCTAATAGCGCTACTTACTTAAAGATACATTGAAATGCCAACCTTGACATACGAGTTTTACATCTACTGCACTTCGGGACTCGAAATTGCCCGGCACTTGACCCCATTGTATACTGATGGATTGTTGACAGATCTTGCTCGCAAACGGCAAACATGCGCTTTCCCTCGTTGAGCGGCATCCGAAAATCGATCGATCCCGGTCTCCTGTTCATTTTGGCTTTGACGGTCTTCACTGTCATTCCTCTGCTGAGAAACCCCGGTTTGCCCAATGGACCCGATGTGCTCTATCACAGTTATCGCGTGGCTGAGATGAACCGCAGTTGGTCGCATGGTCTGCTATTCCCGACCTGGGGAGAAGGTTTCTACCTGGGTTATGGATCGCCCCTGTTTCACTTCTACGCGCGCTTGACCTACATCATCACCAGTTCCTTCCATGTCGTATTTGGTTTGGGCGCGCTTGACGCTTTGCGCGCCTTGCTGGCGCTCAGCCTTCTGGGATGCAGCAGCGGGATGTACCTGTTCGCGAGACGGCGATTCGGGCGCTTGAGCGGGATCATCGCCGGGCTGCTCTACGTTTACAGTCCTTATCTGATGTATACCGAAGCCTACGCCAGAGGAACCTATCCCGAACTGCTGTCCTTCGCGCTGTTCCCTTGGCTGTTGTGGCGCGTCGACGCGCTTCGTGACAAAGCGTCACCGGCCAACTTCTTGCTGCTGGTTCTACTGCAGACGGCGCTCATCAACGCGCATAATCTGATGGCTCTGGTCTTGACCGGCATTACAGTAGCCTGGATCGCATGCGAAGCGATCCTGCAGCACTTGAATCGCGAAGCCAGTCGTATGGATTGGCGGAGCGCTGCCTGGGCTTTGCTGGCGATGGCGCTGGGCGCCGGGGCGGCGGCGACGTTTTGGTTGCCGGTCCTGTTGGAAAGCGATTCTGTGCACCTGCAAAACCTGACTGTGGCCGGCTTGCTGGACTATCGAGAGGCTTTCGTGAGGCTGCCGGACTTGCTGGCTGCCCCGCCGACCCATGACGCCGGCGCAATCAATGGACTGAGCGAACTGAAAATCCTGGGCGTCGCGCAATGGATGCTGGCGCTGCTCGCTCTGGCGGCGACTGCGGCGCTGTACATAGGCGGTTATCGATCGCAACACCCGCAGAGCTTCCTCGGCGTCTTATATTTTGCCATTGTAGCTCTGGCAATGTTGCTTCTGGTCATGCCGGGTTCATTGTCGGTCTGGGATAGCCTGCGGCCGATTCAGTTTCTGCAGTTTCCCTGGCGGCTGCTGGGACCTATCGCGGCTTGCCTGGCGATCATCGGGGGAGCAAACGGCCTTTGGCTGGAAAAGCTCGACTCGCGCTGGCAAATCAGTTTGACAGCGTCGTTGGTCGCGCTGCCCATCGTGCTGGCGATTCCCTTATTCTATGTACCCGAGTGGCGTCATGAAACGCTGGATACGTCGATCCAAGCCTACCACGCTGAAGAGGCGGCGCGGCGGCAGCTTGGCACAACATTCACCGGCGAGTATCGGCCGCGACATGTCCATTCCGTTCCCGATCCTACAGCGCACTTGCTGCTGGACTATGCCGATGGCTATCCGATAGACAAAATGAATTACTCGCTCTTGCCGGAAGGAGCCGCCGCCGACCTGATTCATAATTCGCCGCAATCGCATGAGTGGCGTATCGAGACTGGAGAAGACTTTGTCGCCGAGATTTACAATTTCTATTGGCTGGGATGGCGAGCCGAAATTGATGGGCGACCGGTTGAAATCACAGCGTCCCCGCACCACGGCTTCATCACTTTTCCCGTACCGTCCGGAGAGCATAAGGTACGCGTGTATCTGGGCTCGACGGCCGCCCGCGATTTAGCCGCGTGGGTGTCGCTCTTGTCGATACTGCTGTCCGTCGGCGCTGCGGCGCTGTTGCGCCGACGGCGGACGACGCCGCGTCCATACTGGAAGATCGCGCCGCTTTCGCCCGCTGCGATCGTTGGCTTGCTGCTTGGAGGCGGGGTCGCGCTGCTTTGCGTCCTCGTCTTCTTTAAGGAAGGACTGGCTTGGCATAATTCTCCGCCCGGGGAAGCCTTGCCAGCACAGTATCGGACACGCTTCACACTGGACGACAGTTTGCAAGTTATTGGCTATGATCTCAGCGCCAATGAATTGCGCCCGGGCGCTCACTTGCGCTTGCGCGTCTATTGGTACGCGCCCGAGGAAATTGCTGTCAATTTTTCCAGCTTCTTGCATCTTTCGACCGGGGGACCGCCCCAGGCGCAAGTTGACAAGTTGCATCCTGCGGGTCGGGCGATTAGCGAATGGTGGGGACCCGACGGCTATATCGTGGATACTTACGATTTACGGTTGCCGGAGCAGCTATCCGCGGGCGAATATCAACTCATTGTTGGCTTGTATACCTGCGAATTGATGCCGGTGGACGATTGCGGCAACGGTTATCGTCCCAAGGTGACCGATGAGACTGGCGCCCTTATCGGCGACAGCGTTCCGCTGGCCAGCATTCGCGTCGAAGCCGGCTAATACCCGCCACTGGGGTCTGGATAAGCATGACCGCCTCCATAGCTGAATTCGGGTGTGGAGGTAGGGCGTGGCGGCAAAGGTACGTTGTAGTCGATGGGCAGCGAAGCGATCACCGATTCTGATCGCAGCGTGAACAATGCCATCCATCCGATTTCACCGCCAAAGTTGACCTTTACCCAGGGGCTGTAGGGACTGCGCGCGAGCAGCTTCACCTGGGCGCCGTATGGCAAAGTGCCTTTAGCGCGAAAGGCGGTATCCGGGGCTTCGCGCAGATTTCCTCCCGCAGCAACGTTAACGAATGCCCGGCTGCCAAGCTCCCCGTATCGTTGCGGCGGCAGAGGCGTGACATCATAGACCTGCTTGATCTCACCGAGATTCTTGGCGAGCAAGCCGGCGCTCATCCAACCTGTTTCACCGTTGCCCAGCCGGATGTGCAGCCATTCGCGATTGCTGCTGATGCCGAGCACGTTCATGGTTTCGCCGGCCGGCACCTGAAACAGCAATTGGGATTCGATATCGGGCGCGATGCGCATATTGACGCCGCCTTGCGTTTGCACGTAACCGGGCTGCGGAATCGGTACGGGGCGGTCAAACAGTACAATTGGCAGGTCCTTAACCAGGTCGTATTCGAAAAGCGTGGGGCTTGGAATGGATCCTTCGGGTTTCCGCCAATCGCCCGGTGGATAGCTGAAATTGAGCTGTTCGCCGGCGTTCATGTTTATGAACTGTCCGAAGGCGAGCAGGCGAGCCTGTCCCTCTATGGCGATGAACTTGGTGGTGCTGTCCTGGGTGAGGACAATGACTGTGCCATCGATCCTGAGAGATACGCCGTTGACCACTACGCGCGATGTCTGCCCGTACAGTCCCTGTATCACCATGACGCCAATCTCGGGAGCCTCATCGCACTGCCATTCGCTTGCTCCACTTTCCAAAGTGAAGGACTGCCATTTGGCGAAATCGCTATCGGGCAAGACAGCGTTTTGAATGCTGACCTGTCCAATCAGAAGGGCGTCCATCAGGATGTTTTCTTCCAGGCGCAGCCAGATAAAGCCGCCTCCCTCCGCATTATCCAGGGCAGGCGAGCGAAGGGCATCAAGCGCGACTGCCTCTATCACAGCGCCCGGGTCCTGCAATAGATTTTCCTCCGGCGCGGTTTTCGGCGCCCCGCCACCGTTACAGAAATGACCACTGGGTCCGCCGAGACAACGGTTACCGGCTTCCGTATAGGCGCGCGTGAGCCTGTCCAGGCAGTCGACTTCATTGCCAGTGCTGACCTGGCTGCTTGTAGTAGGGTCAATCGTCTTGGGCGTCGCTGTAGGAATCGCGGTGGGCTGAATTCTGACCAAGGTCGGCACGCGGGTGGGCGCTGAAGTCGGCGTCACATAGACAATCTCGATGGTGGCGCTTGGCAGAGCGACAACTTCGTCGAGCGCTGCTTCTCTCTGCGGTCGGCAGGCGACAGTCGCTAGCGATAGCAATATCCAAATAGCGAAACGTATGAGCATGACAAGTTAGACGACTCGGGTGGGGCTGGTCGGATAGTTTATTGGTTTTTCGCCAGGAATTTCAACGCTTTCTCGATGCTTTTCTTGGGGCTGACTTTGACCTGGGCATCCAAGACAGTGCCGTCTTCGCCGATGATCCAGTGAGAACGAATTACGCCCATGTATTTCTTGCCGTACATGGACTTTTCTCCCCAAGCATCCCAAGCCTCCAGAACACCGTGATCCGGATCCGACAGCAAGTCGTAGGGCAGGTCTTCTTTGGCGATCCATTTGCTCAGCGCGGAGGGCTCATCCGGGCTCAATCCGAGTACGACAGCCTGCGATGTTTCGATTTGCGCGAAGTTGTCGCGAAAGCCACAGGCTTGGACGGTGCACCCGGATGTGCCGGCTTTGGGATAGGCGAATAGCAAGACCTTGCTGCCGCGATAGTCGCTCAATCGGACTGCTTTGCCCTCTTGATTTAACAATTCAAAATCCGGCGCTTTCTCTCCTACGGATGGCATTGCGCATTCCTTTCGTAAATATCCAGAGATGCGTTCGATTATAACCGATAGCGCGGCGCGGTCTATGCGAATTCGGATGTAAAGCTGTTCAAGTGTCAATCAACAGTCAAGGCTGTCTGGCAATCAAGTCGCGCGCCAGATCGATTCCCAGCCACAGCGTCGCGGTCGCTTGCGCGGGCATTTGCAGGTGCAACTCGGCGGGAAAGCGCGACAGAAACTCGCTGTCTTCAGCAATTGGGGCGACGACGACGCTCCGGCTCAAGGTCTCTTCGGCTGTTGCGAAGGGAATATCGCTATCCTTTGCGGTGATGCGCGCGTACCACTCCGGATCGTGGATCAGAAGCAGGGTACTGATTTCCGGGCGCAATGTCAGCAGATTGATAATGACGCCGGTCAGGCAGAGTTCGGCTTTGCCAGCATCCAGCAACTCTTGCAGATAGAGCAGGGCAGGGTGCTGATAAAAGAAGTCCCAGCGCTCCGGCGTCCATTCTTCCGGCATGTTGAACATTTCTTCCAGCACTTCGCGCAATACCTGGTGCCTCACGCTCCACTCTTGTGGATTGGCGAAGTCCGGCGTCGTTGGGCCGAACATCATCGCCGGCAGCACATGAAACATGCCACTGTCGTAAGCCGTCTTTTCCGAGCGGCGCGCCAGCATCGCTTTGTAAACGTCCCGATCGTTGAAGACGGTCAAAGCGCCGATGCCGATAGCCGCGCAGCGTTTAATCCCGCGCAGCAAGGCGTCTTTGGGGTCAACGGCGCGGTGATAAGTGGCGCGTGAAGGCGCCCGCATCCAGCCGTCGGCGACGGCGGCGCGCAACTCGTTTTCCAGCGCAGCGCAAGTAGCGAGCATGTCGAAGTAGCGTCCGAGCGCGCCTCGCAGTTGGAGCGGCTTCGGTGTCAAGCGCTTCATGGTAAAGGTGTAACCGTTATGCAAAAAGGGCTTGCGGTTTTGCAAATCGTGCAGGTAGCTGTAGTCGTATGCGGCGTAGTCGCGCGGCTCGATAGCCGGCGTATAGGGATCGAGTACGCTGTCCAGATCGTGAACCTGGTCCGCGGACGGGTAGAAAACCGTCACCGGATGCTCGATGCCGTTGCGCGAAAAAGGCTGACATTGGTAGAGGTGCCGCAGGTAGTCGGTCAGGTTCTTGTAGTCGCGGCTGTCTATTGGCATGTCTGATGTGGATGTGGCTTTGTGCTGATTCCTTCGTGTATAGCGCAGCGATTGTATCAGCTTGCTCTAGACCAGGACAGTGCTGCTACTATTCGCCACGCTCGGAAAGGCGAATTGCCAGACCAAGGCATCCATCAATCGTGCATGCTCCCAAAGCAAGAATCAGCAGAAGTCCAATTGACAAGTATGCGCCCTGCGGCAGAATCTTCCAAACAGCGCCAAGGCTGCCCAAGTTAGCCAAGAGCATGCCGCCATCCGCGAAGCCGCTGTATCCCAGAAAGAGGAAAAATCGCAGACCGTCCGACGCGGTCAAACCGCCTTGCAAGGCGCTTGTGACGGCGAACAGTCCTCCGGCGACCGCCGCGACTAGCGTAAGGGACAAGACGAGTTGAATTGCGATCGCGACGAGACGATGTTTGATCGCGACCGATATCAAAATGCCGAAGGCGCTGGCGGCGCCCACCGCGGTTAGAGGGAGCAGCGTTTGGACTGTCATCAGCAGGACGACCATTGGCAGTATGATCCAGAGGTCGGAGGAGGCGTCCAGGATACTGCTGCCGAGGACTCGCAGGTATCCCCCGCCGAAGGCGGTCATGTTTACTATCATACCCAAGAGCAACACCAGACGCGTCAGAAGCAGCGCTATGATCGGCGCGCGCAGGCGATAAAGTATCGCCGCCCAGCGCGCGCGCAGCGTCATCACGGCGCCGAATTCAGTGACCCGCAGGCTGTCCCAGGTTTGTCGGCTGCGGTCGGCTTCGACCGAGCCGATGCCGAAAGCCAGGACGGCCAGGACCGTCGCTGTTTGGACCAGTAGCGAGGGAAAATAGAGACAGCGCCAGAGAAAATCGGCGAGATTCTCGGCGCCGGCGTCGATCGACGTGGCGCTGGCATAGAGATACCCGCCGCCGCCCAATAGCAAGCCCAACAAGAATAGTTGCAATGCGCTTTTCCAGCGCGAACTCCCCAGTCGTCGCTGCGCCAACTCGTATTGGAGGATCGGATGGTCCGGGTGCGCCCAGTCGGGCAGCAAGCTCTTCCACAGTTCAGGCATGGACCCGTTCCAACTCTACAATGCGCGCTTCGAGGGCATTGAGTTCTGCCAGGCAGTCATGTTTGTCAATGGGCAGCGTGCTGTTGTCCGCCAGGTAATGGACGATTGTTGCCGGAAGATCTGGCAATCTCAAGCGCGCCTGCGCAGCCGCGGCATAAACTGCCAGTTGCAGGGTGTAGCGCCGGACATGCGTCTGACGGGGACCCTGGATCGAGGCTGTTTTATAATCGACAATTGTCCAGCTTCCGTCCGCCCTTTGCAACAGTAGGTCCATGACTCCGTGGATGATGCGACCGTTGGCGCGATAGACGAAGGGCAATTCGGTGTATACGGGCCGATGCTCGGCGCGCGCGGATGAAAGCCATGCGAAGACACTGCTTTGTCGAAAGTTGCTAAGCAAGCGCTTGACAGCGTCCACGGTCTCGTCGATATCGCGATCGAGGGTCAGTCCCGCTTGCCAGGCGCAGGAGCGAATGATGTCATCCGTCGCGTCATAGTGACCGAAACGCAGCAGATCATGCACGGTAGCGCCGAGCAGGCGGCGGAAATTAATCCGACGACCAGGCGCGCCCAGTTTAGGCGCTGCTATGGGTTTCTCGTTTCCGGCGGGACTCTGCAGGCGTCTGCGGTAGAAATCGCGTACTTGACCGCTGCTGTGCCGGTACGCGCCAAAGTCAGCCAACTGCGTCGCTGAAATGTGTTTGAGGCTCAAGCCGCTTTGAGGAGGTATGGGTTTGATCAGAGGCGGAAGCTCACCAGGGATTTGAAGGGCTTCCGGTACCCGAATGTAGGCGTCAAAGCCAGCTTGCAGGCCGCGATGCGATGGTCGCAGCGGCGGCATTAATACGCGGATCCTGTCACCATGGAAGCTGTGCGACTGTTCCTCCGTGTGTTCGAGATCGTGCATGTCGCAGGCGGCAAGAAGCTGCCCCAGCCATCCGCGCGCGGAGAGTTGACCGCTCTTTTTGAAGGTCATCTGTCCGCTGACAAGCAAATAGTCTTGCGCGCGAGTCGCCGCTACGTAAAGCAGTCGCTTGCGTTCAGCCGCTTCTTTCTGGGCAAGCAGCCGGGCGTTACGACGGTGGGCGAAGGAAGCTGCTGTCTTGTTCTGCTCGACATCAAAAACCTGGCAACTCAAGCCAAAATCCGCATCGTTGAGCAAACTTGGCGCGGCGCCACCGCCTCTTGTCCAGGATGCGTCTGCCAGGATGACCATCGGGAATTCCAGCCCTTTGCTGGCGTGAACAGTCATCAAGCGTATGGCGTTGCCGGCTTCGACCAAGACCTCTCCTTCGCGGATTTCACGCGAACTGAGATCGGTCAGAAAGCGCGAAAACTTGCCCAGCGTGATCTTGCCGCTGTCCTCAGCCAGTTTCAGCAGTTTCTCTACGTTGCCACGACGACGCGCGCCGTCTGGCAATCCTGTCAATATCGAAAGATAACCGGTCGAGGTCAGCGCTCGCCCCAACAATTCGAAGATTGTGACGCGCCCTGCCATTTGCCGCAGTTCATCCAGCGTATCGGCAGCGAACTTGAGCAGATGTTGATCTTCGTCAGATATGCCCGGCGCTTCGCTGATTTGGGCGATCCGCATGGCAGTCCACAAGGACAAGGGCTTGCTTGACAAGGGCTCTGGATCTTTCATAAGACGCAAGGCAAAGAGCAGATCGTCGCTGAATCCGAATATTGGCGAACGCAAAGCCGAAGCCAAAGACAAATTGTCGAGCGGATTGTGCAGGCAGCGCAAAAGATCCAGCATGTCCCAGACTTCTTGCCGGTCGTAGTAGCCGCGTCCGGCGATTGTGAGGAAGGGAATCCCCCGGGTCTTGAAGCAATCCTCGTAGATCTTGACCTTGCTCATCGTCTGGAAGAGGATAGCGATATCACCATACTGGATGGGTCGGCATCTGACGTGCTCGCGATCGAAAACAAGTCTTTGCGAATTGATGAGCCCTGTGATGCGCTTCGCGATCTCGAAGGCTTCCCACTGCCGCATCTCGTCAGCCGGGATGCGCTTTGGTCGACTCGCGCTAGACTTCGCGCTTTGCCCGCTTCTGTCTTCCGCATGTTGGTCGAGCAATAGGCATTCGATAGGCGCGTCCTTCGGCGAATCTTCACGAAAGGCGGTCATAGGCTTGTCGAACGGCACCTGGAAATCTGCGGTTGGGCTGTCGTCGTCGCGGACAAGGATGCCTTTGAATAGTCCGTTGAATTGCGCGATCAGCCGCCGATGGCTACGAAAAGAAGTCGACAGCGAAAGCTCTTTGCCATTGGCATCCCTGGCGATTCGGTCGCGGACGCGGTTGAAAACGCTGACATCCGCCCCGCGGAAACCGTAGATGCTCTGTTTGGGATCGCCGACAGCAAAGAGCGTACCGCCACGGTCGAGATCCCCCAAAGCGCGAATGATTTGCCATTGCCGATCATTGGTATCTTGAAACTCATCAACCAGCAGATGATTGAATTCAGCCTCGCGATAGCGTCGTCTGATCTGCTCCTGTGACAAGACCTGCGCGGCCAAGCGTTCCAAGTCGTCAAAGTCGACCAGGGCGCGCTCCGTCTTCAGCTTCCTGTATGCGCCTTGCACCTGGCTCAGGAGGCCGATCCAAAGCGGCAGCAATCGCGCGCTCTGCACATCCACTTCGCCCAATTGCCCGCCAATTTCGTCCAGCAGCCCTTTCAGGCGATCGCGCGCGCCACGCAACAGACCGGCCGCCTCTTTCTTGGCTTGCGCGCCGCCCCAGGACGCTGCCGAACCGACATTGCCTACCTTGCCCCGGCTATGGCATTCGACTATCAGTTGCCAGATGCCTTCGGCATCGTCTTCCGCAGCTATACCCGACAAATAAGCTTGATATTGCTGATATAGCGCCCCGAGTTTATCGTCGGCCGGGTAAGCCGCGGCATCCATCACTTGCCGGACGACTTCACTTTGGCACAATCGCTGGCGAGCCCGCAGAACTTCCCCCGACCATTGTTCCCGCCAGGTCTGCAGCAAGGCGTCGGGATTGGGCGCTTCGCCCGAAAGCGCGAGGCTGACGAGATCTTGTCGGGTGATAGAACTGAGGATCTTGTCCGCGTCATAGAAAGAGAATAGCGCCAGCAACTCAGGATCCAAGCTTGCAAGCGCCTCTTCAACCGCGTTTTCCAGCAGAATCGACGCTTCGATTTCGTCCAGCACATCGAACTTTGGATCTATACCGGCTTGGGCGGCGTTGGCGCGCAGGATCGACGCGCACAAGCCGTGAATGGTGTCAATGCGCGCGCTGTCCATCTCGGACAGATGGCGCAGCCAGACGGGGTCCCTGGTATATTCGGCGCGCCGCTCCAATTCAAGTCGTATGCGATGACGCATCTCGAAGGCGGCTTCCCGCGTGAAGGTGATGGCAACCAGCGATTTGACCGACCATGCCGGGTTCGCTTCCAGCAATTGCAAATATCGTTCTACCAGGACGCGCGTCTTGCCAGTCCCGGCGCTGGCAACGACGATCAGGTTCTTGTCGTGGATGTGAACAGCGGCGCGCTGTTCCCCCGTGAACTGCGCTTGAGAGTCGACTGCGGGCTTGTCGTCCATTAGAGCTTCGGCCTCTTGTAGGGATTGGTGACGTTGACGCGACATAAATGCGCGTATTCACAGTAACGAGCGCATTTGCCCTCTTCGAGTTTTGTCGGATGCACCGGGAAACTGCCGTTGCGCCCATCACGCAGATTCTCGGCAACGCGAGCCCGCGCCGCTGCAATCGCAGCTCGATCTTCGTCCTTGTCCAGGTCGATTTCGCCACTTGTCTCGAGATCCCGCAGATGCCAAAATACGCTCCTCTTTATTTGAGGCGGGTCTGTCACAGTGGCATGTTCCGCTTGCAGCGCCAATACATAGAGCATCATCTGGAAGTCGCGCCCGGCATCCATCTCGCTTCTGGCGATGCGGGTGGAGCCAGTCTTGTAATCGAGCAAGATCAGTTGGTCATCCACGACATCGATGCGATCAATCTTGCCGCTCAGGCGCAGTTTTTCGCCGAGTTCGGGCAAATCAATCGCGGTCCGCTTAAACTCATATTCCACAGTATAGACTTGACGGTCTCCTTCAAGACGGTTGAGTGGACTGGCGTTGGAAAAATCTCGCTTGACCAGGGCTTGCAAGCGCTTGAACAGCATCTCTTTCTCCGCTTGCCAACGAGGACGGGCCAAGAAACCGAGCGCTTGTGGCGCGCTATCGAGCTTCTGTCTGGCAATCGGCTCGAATATCTCCAGTGCCTGCGCCAGATTCTCCGGCTGGATGGCAAGCTCGCCAATCTCAAAATAGGTCTCTTCAAGGATGTCGTGATTGAGCAGGCCGAGCTGTAGCAAGTCGTAGCCGGCTTCCGGCTCATTGATTTGGTCGAGATATAGCAAGCGCTTGGCGAAGAAGCGAAAGCCGCACAAGCCATAATCCCGGAGTTGCGACGCGCTCCAGATTCGCTTTGAACCCAGTTGCTTCCGGGCATTCGCGCGCAAGACCGGGCGCGCAAGCTGCCCGCTGAATTGGTCGTAGGGGCTATGCGCTGACATCCTGCTTCGCTCGATTTCTTGTCCATATTTGATTTGTGACCAGAGTCGCGCGTATTTGGGGCGGCGATTCAACCAGCCGTCGTACCAGGCGGGGGCGCCAGCGCCTTTCGCAAGCTCAGCCGCCATCGACAGCATCAACTCCGCGGGAGACCCCGCCTCTTCCAGCGGCATGGCCTGCCCGATGGCCGCCGTCGCGATCGGCAAGTTGGGGAAGGCTTGAATGACCGAGCGCCACAGATAGCTTTCCAGCCAAACTTTGCCATCTTTGAAGGTCGGGCGCGACAAGGTTAAGGACTGCCGCGGCAAGCTGATCAACTCCACGAACAGGCCGCGGTCGTCGACGCGCTCCTCCTGCGTCGCCAGTTGGATGCCTTTGGACTGCAGATTCTCTCGTTCTGAATCCAGATAGATTGGATCTTCCGGAATCTCGGCCGGGAACAAGCCTTCCGCCAAGCCCATGATATAAACGCGCTCATGCGGCAGTCCGCGCGCTTCGGTAGCGGTGGTCACCAGCACGCGTCCGTCCCGGGCGGCGTCGGAAGCCAGCCCGGAGGTATTCTGTAAGGCGTATTTGAGATCGGACCAGAACCGAGTCCATTCGACTTCGCGGGGCTCTCCCAGTCCCGAATGGAGAATATGACCGGCGGCTTGAATATCTTGCAGGACCCTTCCCAAGCTCTCCAGAGCGGAGATATCGCGCCGCAAAATATGCTCATCCACTGCGCTGTCGCGGGCGCGCTCGCGTATGTTCAGCGAGAATCCCTCCCCGCTGTCTGCAAGATGGTCTTCCGGATTGAAATCGCGCCCGATTAAATTATCCAGCCATTCGATGTATTCAGAGGTCCCCGCCGAAGCCCGAGGGGTAAGGCTACCTAAAAATCTCTCCAGCTTGCGCGCCAGGTTCTCTGCTCGCTCTCCCGCTGCTTCGACGGTTCCTTCGTCTTCAATCCAGGGGTGCTCGGCAGCCAATTTGATCATGTCGATCCAGTGGCGCTGCGCGCCGCGCAAGAACAATTGCTCTCGGCTGATTCTGTCCAGGAGGTCGACGTCTTCCGCGCTCAAGCCGGAATCGATATAGGGCGAACGCAAAATGTCCAGGAGGTCGACGCGTCGAAAATGCGGCGTCAGATCGAGCAGGTCGATCAGGACGGCAATTACCGGAATCGTATGCAAAAGCGGCTGGTTGTGCAGCAGCAGGGGCAGATCGTATTCGTCTTGCCCTCCCCGGAAATAGGGGGCGTAGCGATCCCAATCGCGCAGCGCGATCAATATATCGTCGGCGCGCGCGCCTTTTTGCAGTTGCTCTTTTATCGCGCGCAAGACAGCTCTTGTTTCTTCGGCTTCGCCCGGCATGGCGATCAATCGAAGCGCCTCGCCGCCGGAGGAAGCGGGCTTGGCTTGGAATATCACTTGACCCAGTTGCGCGAGGTCCGCATGACGGGCGCCGCCTCGGGCTGGCAGCGTCCTTATGCGAAGACTGGATCCGGCTTCTTTATGCGCGTCTTCCAGGCGCGAACGGGTGAGTTCACTGCGCCGGGAAAAGGCGCCGGCTTTTTCAGGCAGCGTCGTCAGCGTGATGTCGACCTGCGGAACCGCCCGAGCCAGTTCAGCCAACAGTCGCGCTTGCACCGGCGTGTATTGATCGAAACCGTCGACGATGACCAGATCCACATCCCCTACGATATCCCGCTTTTGACGAAGAGTGGCCAAAGCCAGCCATCCTTCACCTTCGATATCAACGAGTTCGCTGTCAATCAGCGTCTTCTGGTACAGCCGATAGATCTCCGCGATATCGCGGTCTTTGTCGGAACCTGCCGCCCGGGCGAATTGCTGAACATCGACGCCGTTCTGTTTCAACTCGTTGATCAAGTCGGCTACTATCTCGATGAAACCGTGGGTGCTTGCGATTCTGCCAAAATAGCGCAGTTCGCCTTCGTCGTTCATGCGGCCAGTCAGGCTGCGCAGCAAAGCCAATTGCGTGTGCCCGGTGATTTTGCGCGCCGGTTTCGCGGCCAGGTTGAGCAAACGCTCGTTTAGCGTATAGAAACTGAAGTACTCGATGTTGAAGATTGTCGGCTCTGCGTCGCTTTGGTCGGTCAGGCGCCCGCGAAAACTCATTTCCTGCCGTCGATTCGCCGTCAGCACCCAGACTTTTGGCAGCACGCGCCCCTGAACATGTATGGCGTCAAGGAGGCCATCCACGACGGTTGCGGTCTTGTCGACGCCGACTGGCGCCAGATACAAGTTGGCAGGCATACTCGACCTTCAGCGATAAAGCAGGTTGGCGATCCGCTGCACCGTCTCGGCATCCAGGTGATCGCGCCCAAGAACGTTGTCGTGAAGATGTTCCACGAGCTTGCTGCTGTGCACGACGGGAACGGCGGGATCGCGCAGGGTCAATTGTACCAGCGGGTTTTCGCGCGTAAAAATAATCACAGCGCGAACGGGGACGGCAGCTAGTTGGAAATCCTCAAGAAACTCGCGCAGCTTCAATACTTGAACGGCGACCTCGCGCGTAGGATTCCAGCGCATCGGCTTCCAATTGCCCTGCGGCCGCCAACGCAGCCAATCCCCTTTGTCGTTGAAGAAGTGTCCTTTGCGCTTGGTGATGCGAAAGACCAGCACGCCATGTTTGCTGACCAGCACCGCATCGAGGTAACCGATCGGGCGCTTGCTGATATTGCGTATATAGACGAATTGACGATCCAGATGCTGAGCAAGCAAGGAACCCAGTTCACGCGCCAGGGCGTTGTCGGTCTTCCAGGTGATCGCGCGCAAAGCCATCAAGAAAGACGCGAACACGATTCCAGCGCCGAGCGCAAGAATCCCTTTTCTGGTCAGGTCATATATTTGTGAGCCTGGATTGAACGGGACTACCAGATTGAATATATGAAGAGCGATTCCCGCGATCATCACCAGCGCGCCCAGGAGAAATACCACAGCGGCAGCTACCAAGAGGTCGCGCGAGCGCCTGCTCAGCCGGCGTGTTGGCGCTATACTTTGCATTTTCGGCAGTCCGTCTCGATGGACTTGTATCCAGTTAATAGTTTTATGCTTACCATCATAAGCTTATTGCTCTTCAGCGCAAACTCTCGCGACCGGTTCGCGCCCATTCCGCAACTTGACTATAATCAATCATTAAAGTTACGCGACTTCATTACGGCAATAGTTTTCAGCAGGTCCGCTTTCAAATGCTGTGGCCAGCGAAGCAAAGATGAGCAAAATACCTTCCGCAACTCCATCTGAAATCGGCCATACAGTAGCGCAGGTGCATAAGTTCGGCGCGGCGAGCGAATCGGTATTTCGCCGGCTCTATCGCGGCTTGCATGGACGAAGGGACGTGCAAGAACATCTGCGACAGCAGCAGGATTTGCTATTGGAACAAGCCAGGCGCAATGAAGAGTTAGACAGGCGGCAGCGGCATTTGCAGCGCGCCTTGCACTCGCGCGCCGGTGAACTGGAGCGGCTGCACGCTGTCCTCGGCAGTGTCAAGGACGGCATCATATTGCAGGACCTGAACGGCAAGGTGACGATGATGAACCAGGCCGCGCAGATTATGTTAGGCGGTCGAAAAGCTTTTTGGGATAGCGCGCTGGGTTCGCTTTTCGAGCAGTATCGCGCGGTGACCCGGATACAGGCTGAACTAATGCCCCTGGGCCAATCGGACGAGATAGCGCTAAACCATCGCATCGTGCGCGCCCAGGTTGTCGCCATCGGCGACGAGAACAAGAGACGAATCGGCAGCGTAATCATCTTGCGCGACGTCACGCACGATGCGCTGGCGCAGCGCCTGAAGGACGGCTATGTCTCACAGATCGCGCAGGAGCTTGAAAGGCCGATGTCCATTATCAAGCTGGCTGGAGAATTGCTCAATGCCAAGCCGGAAGACGCGGCGGTCAATCGACAATTGTTGAACAAACTGCTGTTCAACGTTGATTTGCTCGACCAATTGCTTCTGGAATTGCTGGATATTGCCGAGATGAATGCCGGCATTTTTGACGTCAAGCGCCAAGCTGTTTCCGTCGAAGACTTTTTGTGGTCGGTCGTCCGCGGCATAAGTCTGGATCTCCAGGCGCGAGGCATTGATTTATTGGTCATGACACGGGGCATCGGCGGATTGCAGGTCCGCGGCGACGACAAGCGTTTGCAATGGGCGCTGGGGCACTTGGTCCGCAATGGCGCGCAATACAATCGTCGCGGTGGATATCTCGCTTTGGCTGCGCGGACCAGCGCGATTGCCGATAGAGCCTATGTCTCGATTCGCGTCACGGACAACGGCGTCGGCATCGGCGAAAAGGACTTGCCGCATATATTCGAGCGCTTCTACCGAGGTGACAACAACCGCGTTGAAGCGGGCGAATCGCGGCAGGGCTTGGGGCAGGGGCTGTATGTTGCGAGGGCAATCTGCGAAGTGCATGGCGGTTTCTTGCAAGTCCGCAGCCGTCTGAATATCGGGAGCGCCTTCACGATGGGCTTGCCCCTGCATGGATAAGCCCGCGACAATGACAGGCACAGAGTCGCGCGCCGAAGAGGCCTATACGCGGCATACCGTCCGTCCCTGAAAGCGGAAGAGTCGTCGAAATGCCTTATCTCATTGATGGACATAACTTGATCGCCAAATTGCCCGATATTGACCTGGCTGATCCGAACGACGAAGCCAAGTTGGTAACCAAGCTTAAGGGCTTGGTCGCGAAGAAGCGAGGTCGCATGCAGTGTACTGTGATCTTTGATTGCGGCGTCCCCGGCGGGTATTCCGCCATGTCGACCAAATCTGTACAAGTTATCTTTGCCGCGATGCGACACTCAGATGCCGACCATTTGCTTAAACTACATATCAGCCGCACAAGAGATCCAAAAAACTGGACAGTTGTCTCTTCTGACCAGGCTGTGCTGGATTGTGCCCGGGCACATAAGATGAAGTGGCTGACCTCAGCCGAGTTTGTTGACAAGTTTGCGGGAGAAAGCCCGGCTGAAGATGCCCCGGGCGAGGAAGTTGATATACAGATTTCCGCGGAAGAAGTGGAGGAATGGATGGACTTGTTCGGCGATGGCGAGTCCCGTTCCGGTCCAAGCGAAATGGCTGACAGCACCTGATTGCGCCCCGTGTGAGCGCATGGCGCTGTCAAACTGTGGCTTTACTTTGGCTCTGTATCGCTGTAGCATGTGACAGCGTTCGGGGCGTGGCGCAGCCCGGTAGCGCGCACGGTTTGGGTCCGTGAGGTCCCCGGTTCGAATCCGGGCGCCCCGACTGCCGAAGACGGCGCTCGCGGGTATGGTGTAATGGTAGCACTCCACCCTTCCAAGGTGTCAGTACGGGTTCGAATCCCGTTACCCGCTCTCAGTCGTCGTCCGCATTGACTTCGCGTATCATACTCCGTATGATGGTTCATCACCCGGGTCCATAGCTCAATGGTCAGAGCAGTCGGCTCATAACCGATTGGTTCCAGGTTCGAGTCCTGGTGGACCCACCTTTTCGCGGTCTATGTTAAGTGCTTCCAACTTTATGAATCCCCGCTTTCTAGCCTAAGGATCCCCCGAGCGCGTTGGAGGAGTTTACTCTGAACACCGAATCAGGCGCTTTCAATGTCGATTTCGCGCGAAAACTGATCCAATTTAACGTCTGGGAAAACCAGCGCGTCTGGGATTTGGCTATTGCGCCGCTGACAGAGGAGCAATTCCTGCGCGAGGTCGCGTTCTTGCGGGGATCCGTCCAAAGTGAATGCCAACGGATTATTGACACCGAATCGGTCTATTTGCAAAGAATCCTTGGGACCTCACCTATCAATGGCGAATCGGTTGAAGACAGAGTGGATCGGGCAGCGATCGCTGCCCAGTGGTCGTCCTTGCGGCGGTCCTGGACTGAATTCGCGGAGGAACTTGATGGGGGGCTGTTTGTCTCAACATGCGAAGTTGAGACTGACGGCGGCCGTCAGACAATGGAAGTCTGGCAGTTGATATTCCATGTCCTCTATCAGGGCACATCGCGGCGTTCGCGGATATTGCGCCTGGTGGCGGAGGTGAACCAACCCGCAGAATTTGATCTGAGCCTCTTGCAGCATTTGACGGGACTATTGCGCGGATGAAGTCAGACCTGGCCAAAACGGTCTTTGCGTATCAGATGCGCGAGGACAGGCGAATGTGGGACGAGGTCATCATGCCGCTTGACGAGTCTCTGTTCCATGTGGACACCGGTTATTCCTGGGGCAGCTTGCAGCGTGAGTGCGCCCACGTCATTGACGCCATGCATGGCTATAGGCAAAGGCTGCGCGGCAGCAAGCAGATCAGCAAGGCATTTGACATAGACGATCCCGATCGTTCACTCGTGCGGGAACGTTGGGATGCCGTTGAAGCCGAGTGGACTTCGTACATAGTTCGATTCGACGATCGGGAATTCGACCGCATGGTTGAAACGGTCTATCGCGACAGGCTTATCGCTGTTCCAGCCTGGCAGTTGATTTTCCAGGTCTTCAATCACAATACGCTTCACCGCGCCGAGATCTTACAGATCGTCGCAGCTTTGGCGGAACCTGTTGACTTTGACGCGAGTTTCGCGCGGTATTGTATGCGAAACGCGGAGTAATTCTATTCAACCGCAGGGCGGCTAATTCACTTTGAGTTTAATCGCCAGATCGTTTTCAGCGATACCGGTTTCGCCGCGTACTGTCAGCGCGACGCCGACAACTCGAAGCGCGTGCGCCAGTTACTAGCAATAGCCCGCGAGTTTTTGATCGGGCCGGGCCAACATGTAATTACTGGTTGGCAGGTCATCATACCACCAGATGAGTACGCGGATTGATTGTCCCAAATACGAGGCGTCGCAGCCCGATGTCAGCAGCCGATACCCGGGCGGGACATATGTTGTCTTTCCCGGTAATGTGGGCGACGAGCGCGCGCTTTTGCGGGCCGTCCAGATACTCTCCGCGAGCGGATCGCAGCCTTGAGCTGGAACTCGGTCTCAATGCGCTCCGGTATTAGCGCCAGCGCCTATGGGACTTGATTTGGTCGTAGGCGGACTGGACCTCTTTGAAGCGCCGCTCGGCTTCGCCCTTTTCGTGAGCCGTCACATCGGGGTGGTATTCACGGGCGAGTTTGCGGAAGGCTTCTTTGACCGCTTCTTGACCCGCGCCGACTTCAATCTCCAGCGCCAGATAGGCGGCGCTGATCTGCTGGGCAGGCAAGCCATCGATCTCTTGCCTGCGCTTGGTCTGATAGTGAAAACGTTGTCGGGCGCGTTCTTCGTCGATGCGGCGTTTGAAGCGGGGCGAGGCGATGTCGCCGATATACCAACTGCCCCTGATATTGCTTTGGAAATCTCGCCGCCGCACAGAAACGGCGTCGCAGGGGAATTCGGTCGTATGCCAAACGATGAACTGGTTGCGCAGTGTCGTCTCGTCATAATTGACTTGTATCAATCGAATCGCATCGTCTGCGAGTTCGTAGGCGTAGATGGCGCCCATATTCATCACGCGCAAATCATCTTGCCAAGCGGAGACTCTGCCGACATATCCGTCATTCGGCAATAGCTCGGCATCGACCAAAAACAGCGTTCCGATGCTGGCGCCGGTATTCTGCTTGAGGATCGATTTTATCGTTCGCGATTTGGGCGCATGATCGAGGACGTATACATAGAGCCAGCTGTTCATCCAGGTTTCGACGACGACATCCGGCTCGTGGCTGCGGAAGACCAGGTTGGCCTCCGGTCGCGTCGTGGCGTATTTGACGTCCTGTATTTCGCGAAAGCGCGATTTTGCATATTCGGCGATGATGTTTTGCACGCGCGGGCTCTTTTTGCTTCGCTGTCTGGACCCGCGCCATTCTAAGTCGAACAGGTCGCTTTTGTCAAAGGGAGGGAAGGATTCCCATAGTACCAAGTAAGTAATGAGAAAAAACGCCACACTTCACCCCCATCCACATCCAAGGTCGCAATCTGTACGGGTCAGGTCGCGTAGACACTGACCTACGCCGGTGGCTGACCCATTACTATCGTACAGCTTATGTTTATTTTGAGGGCGAGCCGCCGGCTCGCCCGTACAGGCTCCTTATTTTTTTGCATTACTTACTTGGAATCACTCCTGTCATGTGCGATACGGTATGGCATACCGGGGGCGGGCTTGACCCTTGCAACAAAAAGTGTATACTCTTCAATACAAGAGGGGCCGTTAGCTCAACTGGCAGAGCGCCTCGTTGACGTCGAGGAGGTTACAGGTTCGAGTCCTGTACAGCCCATGTGACGAAAAAGACCGACAGCAATGTCGGTCTTTTCTTGCCTGGTTTTCAGGGTGATCGCATTAAAAACAAATGCCTTTCCATCCCCACCCTGAATCTTTCCCCGCAGGTCAGTATCGGGGTCAGTGTCGAAGACTTACTAGATCTAGGCCGGCTGTGTCGGCGGTCAGTGTCGGTGGTCAGTGTCTACGCGACCTACGCGACCCTGCGAGGCGCCCTCCAAAAATCGTTTTTTTGCAATCTCGAAAATAGCGAACATTCGTTCTTTATTTCTGCTCAAAATGATGATATGCTCTCCCTATGGATCAATTATCGCAAGCTCTCAATCTCGCTCCCCAGCCGATGCCCTCCGCCTATTCCCGCTTTCACGGCTGGCCTCTAAAAAATATCTCCCGAAAAATCAGACTGTCTCTATACGGTGTCGATACACTTGCCGAATTTAGTGGGACAACTAGGAGCGGTTCAGAGGCATGTCAGGGGCGGAAGCCGACTTTATGGCGGCGGTCGCGCCGCTGCGTCGGCAAACCAAATTCATACCGTCAGCCGCCCGCCTTTTGTCCGTTTCGGTCGCAAAACCGCGTCTATTGTCCGAACAATATATTTCATTGTCCGAAACGGACAAAGTCGGACAAAAGACAAACTGAAAACAAATTCTCGCCGGGAGTGGCTTCATTCTGACTACATGATAACTTCGCTAGCAAATAATAGACTTTGTGTCGGCGACCTGCGCGACGCTCGCTGCACCCGGGGCTAAGAAACAATTTGATGCTAGTGCCCTGGTCCAGTTTTGACTTATGTCGTCAATCTAAGTAAACTTCAGGTATCTGTTATCTTTTCCGTCAAGGCATAAAAGGAGGTTTAATGCAGCATTTCGAAAGCCGGTTTCTTGTATACAGTTTTTGAGTTGTTGAAAGGACTTTGAGATGAGTAATAAGTTAAGTAGACGCGATTTTCTGAAGGCTGCTGCTGGCGCCAGCGGGGTCTTGGTCGCTGGGGCTGCCAATATCGGTAGTTTGCCGGTATTGGGGCAGGGTGACTATCAGGGCAGCATCGTCATTCTTAGCGCCAGCGCTGCCGAGCAGCACGACTTCATGATCGAGGGAATCGAAGCCGAATTCCCCGGCATAGAAGTGGAATGGCGCGGGCTCACCAGCGAACGCTATACCGAGCTATTCGCCGCGGCGGAAATCGCCGGCGATCAGATCGATATTATGGATCTCAACGGTCAAGACCTGCGGCGCTATGCCGTTGGCGGCCGCTTGAAGGATCTGTCGGATGTCGACTATCTTGACCGTTTCCGCCCTGTTGGACTCGAGACCTACACCATTGGCGGCAAGCTCTGGGCAATCCCCAATGGCGGCATCAGCGGCTTCCCCTTCTTCTTCAATCAGAAGGCGCTGGATGCGGTCGGCTTCGAGGGCGATCCCGAATCCTACCAGGACGTTGTGGACATGGCAGATGATCTGAAGGCGGCCGGTTATGCGCCCTTCACTCACTCTGGTCAGAACATCTACCTCTGGCCGATTTGGCAGTTCTGGGCATACGCGCAAACCTCTGGCAACAAGCCGCTTGAGGGCACCTTCAACGCCCTGACCGGACAAGCCAAGTTCACGGATCCGGATCATCTTGCGGGTTTGGAGATCCTGCATCAATACACCGCCGACGGCTTGTTCAGCGAGGGCGTCAACAGCCTCGATGTCGCCGCCGCGCAACTCTCCCTGACCCAGGGCACCTCTGCCTTCTGGTATCACCACAGCAGCTTCGTCGGCACTTACCGTTCCGGCGATTATCCCAATCTCGATCTGAGTTTTGTCAATCCTCTGCGTTCGGTCGAAGACGAGAGCGTCCGCAGACAATTGCCCGGCGGCACCGGATGGGCAACCGGTATCTACTCGCGCATTGCGCCGGAACGTGAAGGCGCCGCTCACGCTATCTTGAAGTTCATGACCAGCGATGAGATGGTCGCCCAGCGCAACGCCCTCGGCGCCGACGCCGTTTCCACAAATATCAATATCGAGCCCAGCGACGATCCCTTGGCTGTACGCTACGGTGAGGTTTCCGCCTCGGAGCAGTTCACCTATCTTGACTGGTATTGGCCGCCGGAAATCACCCGCGCCTACCAGGAACAGCAGCAAGCCATCGTCGCGGGCATGGCCAGCCCTGCCGATGCGGCGCAAGCCATCCAGGATGTCATGGACGAGCTATTCGCCGACGGCTACGAATTCGAAGTCTAGCGCCCGCAAAACATTGACGCGGGACAGTGGTGATTCTGCCACTGCCCCGCGCTGCCACGTCTCGCCGTCTAGGAGAACCTGTGGCGCCACTGCCGTTGTCCGCACAGAGGAAGCAACAAAAGCAGCGCAGAGCCTCGCTGGCTCCGTATCTGTGGATCCTGCCGGCCATCTTGGTCTACGGCATCTTCAAGCTGGGTCCGTTGATCGGCGGCATATACCTGGCTTTGCTGCGCTGGGACGGCATCGAAGAGCCGCGCTTCATCGGTTTGCGCAACTTTGACAAGATCCTCAACGACAAGCTGACGCTAATGGTCTTGGGCAACAATGTCGAATATGCCGTGATCACGGTAGTCGGCAAGATAGTCTTGTCCCTTTTTTTGGCGATCATGCTCAACCAGGCATTGCGCGGCCGAACGTTCTATCGAACCGGCTTGTTCATGCCAGTGGTGATGTCCTTCGTCGTCATCGGCATCTTGTGGCGCTGGCTTTTTAATACTGAATTCGGTTTGATTAACAATTTGTTGGAAAATCTGGGCTTGGGATTCCTGGCGCTGGACTGGTTGGGCGATACCAACATCGCTTTGAAGTCCTTGACCTTGGTGGATATATGGAAGTGGTACGGCTTCCACATGGTGATTTTCCTCGCCGGCTTGCAGTCGATTCCCGACGAACTTTATGAAGCGGCGCGAATAGATGGCGCGTCGGTATGGCAGCAATTCTTGCACGTCACGCTGCCGATGCTGCAACCGGTTATGATTGTCAACGTCACGATCTCGGTTATGGGCGCCTTCAATGTCTTTGATATTCCCTACGTTATGACGGAAGGCGGGCCCGCCAATTCCACCAATGTGATGGCGCTGCATATTTTCTTGCGTGGATTCAAGTTCTATCGCTTCGGCTTCTCGGCCGCCTTGTCCTACGTCTTGTTGACCATCGTGACTTTGGTGGCAGCGCTGCAACTGTGGCTGATGACCCGCGTCGACAACACGGAATGAGTTGAAAGATGGCTAGCGGCGGTACGCTGAATGCGAAGCGGGAATCGGGCGGGATCCACTGGCGTCCCTATCTGGTCAAGCTGTTCAACCACGGCACCTTGCTGCTCTTCACTTTGGTTATCATTTACCCGGTCTTCTGGATGGTGTTGGCGTCGTTCAAGACCAGCGGCGAATTCCTCAACAACGTCTGGGGCTTGCCCTCGGTTCTCGATATCGACAACTATCACCGTGCCTGGGAGTTGGCCAACCTGGGCCGGGCGCTGATAAACAGCTTGATCATTTCGCTGGGAACAGTGCTGTTTGTGATTGCCCTGTCATCTATTGCCGGTTACGCATTTGCCAAGTTTCGTTTCCGCTTCAGCGCGGCTATTCTGCTGGTGCTGATCTTCACCATGCAGGCGCCGACGCCGGTCATTCCCTTTTATGTGCTGTTTGTACGGCTGGGCTTGACCGACAGTTATATTGGCTTGATCTTGGGTATCGCTTCGGGCAGCTTGCCCCTGTCTATCTTTATCTTCCAGGCTTTCTTCCGCTCAATACCAAACGAATTGCGCGAAGCCGCCAAGATCGATGGTTGTTCGGAATTCTCGGCTTTCTTGCGCGTGGTCATGCCCATCTCGGGTCCGGCGGTGGCGACCGTCGCCATCTTGACCTTCGTTGGAGCCTGGAACGAATACTTTCTGCCCTTGCTGCTGGTGCGTTCGCCAGAGATTCGCCCCTTGACGCTGGCTGTGCAGGTATTCTTCTTCCAATATGGCCGGGTCGAATGGACGGATGTTTTCGCCGCCTTGAGCATCGCCTCCATTCCCATGATCGCGCTCTACGTCTTCATGCAGCGCTGGTTTATTCAAGGGTTGACTTCAGGTTCGATCAAAGGCTAAGGGCTAGGTTTATGGATATCATCAATTTGGAGAATGAGGCGCTGCGGCTGGAGTTTTCTAGGGAAAATGGCGCATTGCTTGGTTTCACGGCGAAAGAGACCGGGTGGGAGGTCCTCAACCGGCGCCATCTGGGACTTTCCTTCCAACTCTTGATTCCTTTACCAGGGCGACGCAACAACCCGGTATATGGCGAAGAACAGCAAGTTTCGTCGCTGGTCATAGCGGACGATCATCAGCAGGTCATATTCACCTGGGACCGCGTGAATTCGGCTTGTGGGGGCGAGCACAAGATCAGCATCACGCAAAGTGTCACTTTGTCCGGACCGCGCGCGAGTTTTGCGCTCGCCATCGACAACCAGTCCGACCATGTAGTCGAGACGGTGCATTGCCCGTATTTTGGCGATGTTCAGCGGCCGCCAGGCGCCGAAGAATTCGAGATCTTTCACTACGGTTACGCCACTGCCGAGCGGCGTCAGCTTTATCCCAGTTTCGAGAACACCTTGGGTTACTACGGATTTGACTATCCCGTCCAATATGGTCCGGATTCCTGGCGCAGCGGCGCGCCTGCCGTGCCGTATGTGCTGTTGCGGAGCGCCGATCAGGGACTTTACGCCGGCGTTAGCGAGCCGAGCGCGGAGTTGGTGGCTTGGCATAACGAGTTGCGCCCCGGCTACGACAGCGCCATTGATTCGCGCGTGCCGACTTCCCCGTCCGTCAGCGGGCTGGATGTCGCATCGCGCTTTGCCGCCATTCACCTGCCATATATCCAGCCGGGCGAATCGCGCGCGCTGACGCCGGTCTCGATTCAACCTTATCAAGGCGGCTGGCAGCAGGGCGTCGATGTCTACCGAAGCTGGCGCGATAGCTGGATGACAAGGCCGGAGGTTCCGGAATGGGTGCGCCATCCCCATGCCTGGTGGCAATTGCATATCAACTCGCCCGAGGACGAATTGCGCATCCCCTTCGCGGAGTTGGGCAAAATTGGTGAAGAAGCCGCGCGACACGGCGTCAAGGCGATTCAGTTGGTTGGCTGGAATGACGGCGGGCAAGATCAAGGCAATCCCTCGCATAGTCCCGATCCGCGCCTGGGCAGTTTTGACGAGCTCAAGGCGGCGATCGCGCATATTCAGAGTTGTGGCGTCAAGCTGATTATCTTTGCCAAATTCACCTGGGCCGACCGCGCTACCGAGTGGTTCCGCGAGGATCTGCATCGCCTGGCGGTAAAGGATCCCTACGGCGATTATTACCACTACAACGGGTATCAATATCATACGGCGACGCAAGCGCTCAACATCAATACCAAGCGACTGATACCCATGTGCTTCGGCAGTGACGAGTATCTTGAGGTTAGCGCGGGGGAGTTCCAGAAAGTGCTGGATTTGGGCGCTGACGGCATTCTCTACGATGAAAACCAGCACCACTCGCCGGCGCTGTTGTGCTTTGACGAGAGCCATGGCCATCGGCCGGGATTCCCGGTCTATTCCCGCGATAACGAATTCCAGCAGCATCTTGCGAAAATGAGCCGGGAGGTCGAGCCCGATTTTCTCTTTGCCGGGGAAGGCATCTACGATTGGCAATTCGAGGCATACCACTTGTCTTATCATCGCAGTTGGGACAAGCGGCACGTACCGCTTTCGCGCTATATGCTGCCGCAGATGCCACTGATGACCGCCATCAGCGGCTTCAATGATCGCAATATGATCAATCAGTGCTTGTTATACCGCTACATCATGAGCTATGAACCCTACAATTTCAAAGGACATTTGGACGATTTCCCGCTGACGATGGACTACGGCAAGAGAATGGATGCCTTGCGCAGCGAACTGCGCGACTATTTCTGGGACGGCGAGTATCGCGATACCGTCGGCGCGACCGTGACTACGACGGGCGGCAGCCCTCACCATCCTTATGCCGTTTTTATCAGCAAGACGGATGGGGTCCCCGGGCTTGCTATCGCCAATTACGAAGACGAATCAATCTGCGTCGACGTGTCAGTTGACGGCGAACATTCACTCAGCCGCTACCGAGCCGTGGACGATGAGAACTGGCATAGCTTGGACGGTGGAATAGCGATTCCGGCGCGATCAGCCGTGGTGGTCATCTAGCGCATTTCGTTTGTTTGGCGCATCAGAACTCAATGCCGGCGCGAGCCAGAATACCGCTGTCGTAAGCGTGTTTGATATTGCGCATTTCAGTGACGGTATCGGCGTACTCGATCAACTGCGCCGGCGCGTTGCGCCCGGTAATGAGCAGGTTCAAGCGCCCCGGTTTGTTGGCTCGCAGCCAGTTGATCACTTCAGTGGCATCCAGCCAGCCGAAGTCCATGAGATAAGTGAACTCGTCGAGAACCACCAGTTCGTATTCGTCGGAAGTGATGATGGCCCCCGCCTTTTGCCAGCCATGCAGCGCTCGCGCTTCTGTTTCGTCGATGTTTTTGCTGGTCCAGGTGAAGCCGTCCCCGGTCTTGATAGGTTCCAGTCCCAGCCCTTTGAATGCGCGGATCTCGTCCCAACTGCCGCTTTCGTGCTTGAGGAACTGGATCAGCGCGACGCGCTTTTTTCGACCCAACATGCGCAGAATCACGCCGTAAGCCGATGTTGACTTGCCGCGTCCCTCGCCGGTATGCACCAACACGAGACCCCGCTTGCCTTCAGTCTTGTCGCTCATATTCCCGCATCCTTAAGCGCGGCCAAGACCCCGGCAACCGAGCGATGCCGGCTTAGGCGCTCTTCAATTGTCAGATGCCACTCGGGTCCCTGGCCGTTATGTCTCAGGGAGATATCCGCGACGCCGGCAACCGGATCATGGCGATAGCCATTGCGTTCGAGCGCCCGCCGCATCCAGGTTTCTCTTGTGCCGCTACCTTTGACATGTATGGCAGCGCCGGCGGGCGTTTCAACGGCGAAGGCGCCGCTGCTTTGATCAAAACTGACGCTGTCGGTATGGAAGGTCTGCGTGATGCCGCCGTCAAGCGCCAGATCTTCGGGCGCGCCGACCAGCATGGCGCCCTCCCGCATCAACCAAAGTTGGTCGCAGTTTCTCAGCGCCTGGTCCAGGTCGTGTGTGGAGACGAGGATCGCGCGGCCCGTTTGATGCGCCAAGCGCTTGAGCAAGCGCATGATTTCAACGCGGCGCGGCAGATCAAGAAAGGCTGTCGGTTCGTCCAGCAGCATGATCGCGGTCTCCTGCGCCAGCGCGCGCGCGATCATCAGCTTTTGACGCTGGCCGTCGCTGAGCTCGGCAAGGACCTGGCACGCCAGCTCTCCCGCATTGACCGCATCCAGAGCCCAATTGACGGCGCCACGGTCGCTCTCGGATAATCTGCCCAACCAGTCGCTGTGCGGCAGCCTGCCAAGCGCGACTAACTCGAAGCCGGTCATCAAGCCGGGATGCGGCGTGTTGGTCAAGACGAGGCTGAGCGCTTTTGCCAGTTCCCCGGGCCTCATACGGCGCGCGTCTTCGCCATCAAGCAGCACTTGACCGGCCAAGGGCGCTTGCATGGCCGCCAAAGTTCGCAACAGCGTCGATTTGCCGACGCCGTTGGGACCCAGCAGGCCGACCAAGCTGCCGGGTTCCAGGCGCAAATTGAGCGCTTTTGCCAGGCAAATATCATCCTTGCGCCTTCGTGGGTAGCCGATCGATAGATCGCGCGTATGCAAGGCGGGAACGCTCATTGCCGCCCCTTGAATTGACGCAGGACCACCAGCATGACCACGGGCGCGCCCAGCAGCGCGGTGACAACATTGAGCGGAAGAACCAGGTTATTGCCCGGCAATTCCGCGATCAGCGAAGCGCACAAAGCCACAATACCGCCGGTCAGGCACGTGCCCGGCAACAGGATTCGATGATCCGATGCGCGCAGAATGCCGCGACAAAGGTGGGGCACTGCAATGCCGACAAAGGCGATTGGGCCGCAGAAAGCGGTCACCGCGCTAACCAGGAGGGCAGTCGAAAGCACGATCCGCAGCCGCGCGCGTCGCAGGTTTGTTCCCATACTTTGCGCATAGTCTTCGCCGAGCAGGAGGGCATTCAGCGCTTTGATCGACGTGGCCGCGATCAGCAAGCCGGCGCAGACAAAGCTTGCCAATATCGGCAGCTGTCCGACGGTGACGCTGCTGAATGAGCCGAAAGTCCAGTTGATATAGGCTTGGATTCGTTCTGGCAAGGCAAAATAGAGCAACAAGCTAACCATCGACGTCACCAGATACCCGAACATGAGCCCGAGGATCAGCAAGGTCAGATTGCTGCGAACCCTCGTCGCAACCAGCAGAACCAGCCCCATGGTCAGCCCGGCGCCCAGCCCGGCTGCCGTCGTCAACAACAGATCGCCCGTGAATCCCAGACCGGCGATCATCGCTGCGCCGCCGGCGCCGGTCGAGAGCACCACCAGCGCGACACCCAGGCTGGCGCCTGAACTGACGCCGAGCACGAAGGGCTCGGCCAGGGGATTGCGGAAGTAGGTTTGCATCAGCAGCCCGCTGAGACCCAAAGCGATACCCGCCAACATCGCTGTCAGCGTTTTGGGCAGCCGAAACTTGAGAACTATATTCGTCCAGGCAGTTGAGTCTGACTTGCCAAGAAGCAGCGCCGAAACGATCTGATCCAGGGGAATTGATGCCGAACCCAGCGCCATACTCAATAGCAGCAGCAATCCCAGCACCAGGGTCATCAGCAGCAAAATCATGGAGCGCTGATCCAGACCGGATACGCTGGCAGCAAGCCGGCGTCGCGTCAATACATTGCTATCGTTTGCCGGTCCTGTTCGAACGACGGCCGACGATGCCCGGGCGGTTTTATGCGCCAGTTGCGACATCTTATTCGCTCGCAAGTCTCTGATAAAACAGGAATTCGCGCTCCGGTAACAAGCTCGGGTGAAGTATCGCCACCAGGTCGCCCAATACCAGGTGCGGATTGGTCACGCCCCATTCGTAGAGGTTATTGCCGCCGTTGGCGTTTTCGTCCGCGTTGTTGTTCCATACATCGCCCGATTGAAAGGCTGCAAAGTCGCCGAAGCGACTGTCGAGTGCCAGCAACTCCGCTTGGGACGAAAGCCCAAAGGTCTCAACAAGCCAAAGATCTGCCGCAAGCCCGCCCTCGTAGACAGCTTCAAAGCTCAAGCCCCGGCTCGAGGTCGAACCTTCTTCCGCCAGCAGCAGCTCCCCTCCGGCGTCGCGGATAAGCCTGCCGATGTATGTTTCTTGGCCCGGGATGAACCAGGCGTCGGCATAACCCAGGAATGAGTTGATGAGCACAGTCGGGCGGTCCGCTTCCGATACGCTTGCGGCGATTTGCCGCACGTTCTCGTACTCGGAGGCGATGGTGTCGTAAATTTTCGTCGCAGCCGCTTCGCGATTGTAAAAGAGGGCGGTGAATTTGAGCCACTCGGCGCGCCCTAATGGGGACAGTTCGCGCCAACTGGCGTCCAGCGCCGTGAAGACGCCAGCCTCCAGCAAGACTGGATGGGCATCGGTATCCGGATTGTAGCCATAGCTCATGACCAATTGCGGCTCCAGGTTCAGCACCAGCTCGATATTGATCTGCGCGCCGAACCCAAGCTCGGCGATTTGCCCATCGGCAACCGCGTCGAGCACTTCAGCCGTGCTGATATAAAAGGCGCTGTCGACGCCCACCAGATGTTCGAGCAGGTCAAGCTGCGCTAGAGCAGGCACCTGCGTCGTGGAAAGGGTGATGATGTCGCCGGTTGGGACCTCGATGAATTGCGCGCCATCAGCGAAGTCGGCCACCGGAGGCGCGGGCGCGCCACATTGCACCAAAACATAATCAAAGCCGGGCGCGCCGTCGTAGGCGTCCCTGACGCTAAGGACTTTGTAATGATTGTGATACGAGACAGCAAATCTTTGCGCGTCGCGTATCTCGACCTTCTCTGGAAAATAATCGACATCGGCGCTGTAATTCGTGATACAACCCTCGGTCACATTGACGTCCTGCGCTGTCGCCGGAACCAAGAACATTAGAATAGCGAAGAACAGAACAAGCTCGGCATGCATGTTATCCCTCCTTCAGGATAAAGGAGGAAACGGGGCTGGTTAGCTTTTTTGACACACCGTGTTGCAGGCGATAAAAGAAGGCTGGTAGCATTGTGTAAGCGCTACAAGCCTGTCCGCTGTCGCCGAGCGGTTGCGCATCAAAAAAGCCCGCCGGGTTTCGGCGGGCGCAAGTGACACTAACCACGCTCGTCTCCCTTTTGACGCGAAAGATTTACGAGCTAAGCCTTGGGCAGGAATTCGGACTTCTGATCAAGCGATCAGTCACCGCTGCGCGACAGTGCCGGACTTCCACCGACTTTCCCTGTTTGTGCCGAACATCCGGGTTCAGGCACACCCAAGTCTTAGAAATATGTACCTGCGTTGAGCATAACACAGGCGGCCAGGCATGTCAAACTAGATACGGCTAATCCTCGAAGGGGTAGCGCAGTCCCCAGATATCGCGAATTCGGTCCATGGTATCCATGATCGCCAGCGTTTCGTCCAAAGGCATGACATCACACTCGATGAGTCCAGAACGAATGCAGTTGCCGACAGCCGCCGCTTCGTAATTGAATCCGTTGCCTTCATTGTTGAACCTTAGCGTCTCTGGCTCGCGCCCGGATACAGCGACTGTCATCTCTCTGGGCTGCCACCAATTGGAAAGCGCGATGGTGCCCTTGCTGCCCATGATGCGAGCTTCCTGCGGCGTGCTGAGGCGGATCGCGGTAGCGATTGTCGCCAATTCGTAATCGTTGTATTTGAAGATCGTCGCCGAAAGTTCATCGACGCCGGTAGAGCCGAGGGTGCCCTGCGAAAGGATCTCGCTGGGCTGTTTGCCATAGACCATCGACGCCAATTGCACACAGTAAACGCCGACATCCAGCAGCGCGCCGCCGGCAAGCTCGGGATTGAAAAGACGATGTTCGGGCATGATCTGGCCCAGCCGAAAGCCGAAGTCCACTTGTAGCAGCATGACATCGCCAATAACCTTGTCGGCGAGCAATTCGCGCAGTTTCACCATGCCCGGGAAGAAGCGCGTCCAGAAGGCGTCCATCAGGAAGCGATTGTTGGCGCGGGCGCAATCGACCATGGCTTGCGCTTGCGCGCGATTGACGGCGAAGGGCTTTTCGCAGAGCACGTGCTTGCCGGCGTTCAGGCAAAGCAGGGTATTGGGCATGTGGTAAGTATGTGGCGTGCCGATGTAGACGACATCGACATCAGGGTCTTTTGCCAGGTCTTCGTAGCTGCCGTAGCATTTAGCCGCGCCGAATTCCGCGCCAAAGGCATCGGCTTTCTCCTGCGAGCGGGAGGCGACGGCATAGACCTCGGCATCCGGCAGGACGCCCAAGCCGGTGGCGAATTTCCGTGATATGTTTCCCAGTCCGACCAATCCCCAACGGATGCTGTCAGTCATGAAGGCTTTTCCTCCGTTTTCAGTTCCAGCCAGGCGATTTCCGCGGCGCTCAGTTGGAGATCGGCGGCGGCGGCGTTATCCGGGATCTGCTCGACCTCCCAGTTGGCGACGATGGCGTGGTGACGAGGGCTGTTGCTGAGCACGTAGGCGACCGAGATTTGCGAGGGAGAAACACCTTTGTCGGCAGCCAACTCAATAACGCGGTCCAGGCGCTGGAAGTTGCTCTCGTAGGCGTAGGCGCCGATGGGGTTGGTGTCCCAATAGCTGGTGAAGCTGTCGAGGTTGTCGCGGGTGAACTTGCCAGTCATGAAGCCGCCCGCCAAGCTTGACCAGGTGAAGAGCGAGATTTCGTTTTCATCGTACCAGGCGCGGTCGGCTTCGCCTTGGGCGCCGCTGACGCTGATGCAGCCTTCCCAGGGCGGCTTGACCATTTCGGCGACGCTGAATTGCGGGCTGCTGACCGTGAATGGCGTCTTGCCGTTGGCGGCCGCGTAGTCGTTAGCTGCTTTGACACGGTCTCCCAGCCAATTAGAACCGCCGTATACGCCGATCTGTCCGGCTTCTTTAGCCTCGTGCAGCACATCGACGATCTCGTCGACTGGATAATCGCGGCTGTCCCGGTGCAGCAGAAAGAGCTCGACATGATCAGTCTGCAGGCGTTCGAGGGATTCGGCAAGGTCGCTGCGTATGTACTCAGGACGGACGCGATCGGGTATACCGTTTTCTGGATGGGCGCATTTGGTCAAGATCACCACGTCATCGCGAATCCCGCGCGACGTGATCCAGGCGCCAAGTTCTGTATCAGTGAGGCCGGCGCCGTAGCTGTGGGCGGAATCGAAGGCGTTGAAGCCGTTTTCAAAACAGGCGTCGAGCAGGCGGAAGTTGCCGTCGCGGTCGTCTGCCGAGAGCATGATGCTGCCTTGCAGCAGGCGTGAGACCGGTTTGTCGATACCATCGATCTGGGAATATTTCATTGAGCAAGTCCTTTCTGTCCGCGCCGTATTGTAGCTGAAAGCGGCAGATGAAACAGCGGAATCTTCACGGCAAGCGTGATTGCCTGCTGACACGGGTCATTTACGGCTCGAAAGACGCAACCGGCCTCCGCATAACACGTTATTTCAAAGGGTGGGGAATCGTTGCTGTAAGTTGTTCTATATGGCGGGAACAAAGCGCAAATGGCTGGGAATGGTTTGTACTTACTCCGGCAGGACATCCCGCGGCTTGGAACTGCCTTCCTTGGGCGGGCCGACCACGCCGCGCTCTTCCATCATGTCGATCAGGCGCGCCGCGCGGGTATAGCCGATGCGTAGACGCCGCTGCAAGAGCGAGATTGACGCTTTTTCCAGCCTTCGGACCATATCGACCGCGGTTTGATATAGTTCATCCTCTTGAGGATCCGGATTGCCGGTCATATCTTCCACAGCCATACCGGTCATGTCACGCCCCGCGGAGGTATCCCAAAACGAAGCCTGACTGGGGGGTTCGACATTTGCCGCGCCGAAGGCCTGTCCATTGCCGGGTTTCTTGTTTGCGCTTCCCGTTTCAGCGGGAAGGCTGATCGGTTCAATCTCCGCAATGCCCAGATTCTGCAGTTTCCAGAAGCGACTGATGCTGTTGATTTCTTCGTCGGAGACGAAGACGCCCTGCATGCGCAAAGGCGCCGGCGCGTCCCCGGACAGATAGAGCATATCGCCCTTGCCCAGCAGGCGTTCAGCGCCCGGCTGATCCAGGATCACACGGCTGTCGACACTGCCGGCGACGGCGAAGGCGATACGCGCCGGGAAATTGGCTTTGATGAGCCCGGTCACCACGTCAACAGAGGGGCGCTGCGTGGCGATCACCAGATGGATGCCAGTCGCGCGAGCCAGCGCCGCAATGCGCGAAATGGCGCGTTCCGTTTCTTCGGGCGCCGTCATCATCAGGTCGGCCAATTCGTCGATGATTACGACGATATAGGGCATCGGCGCCGACCCGGGAGCGAGAATGTGATTGTAGTCGATCAAATTGCGCGCGCCGGCTTTGCTGAACTTCTTGTAGCGCTCGTCCATCTCGCGCGTGACCCAGCGCAAGACGCCCACTGTCTTTTCGAGTTCCACGACGACCGGCGCGACCAGGTGCGGCAAGCCATTGTAGCCGGTCAATTCTACCCGTTTTGGATCAACCATAATGAATTTGATATCGTCCGGCGATCGGTTAGCCAGGATGCTGATAATGATGGCGTTGATGCATTTGGACTTGCCGGAACCGGTGGTGCCGGCGATCAACAGGTGAGGCATCTGCGTCAGATCGGCAGAAACCGGATTGCCGTCTACGGACATACCAAGGGCGATCGCCAGGGGAGAATCAATATGTTGAAAGCTGCGTGATTCCATGACGTCGCGCAGGCTTACCATCGCCGAGTCCGGATTGGGCACTTCGATGCCGACATAACCCTTTCCCGGCACTGGGGCTTCAACACGGATCGACTTGGCTCCCAGCGCCAGTTGCAGATCCTTGTCCAGCTGGGCGATCGCGCTGACCTTGACACGACTGCGCTTGCCGGTTCGCGATGTCAAATAATCGGGTTCGACGCCAAACTGCGTGATCACCGGACCGGTATTAAGCTCCACCACGCGCCCGGGCGCGCCGAAACTCGCCAGCGTATCTTCAATTATCTGCGCTTGCTGCAGCAAGACTTCTTCGTCCATTTCGCCTGTGGAGCCGCCGGTGAGCAATGCGCGGAAATCTGGCAACTGCCAATCGACGCGAGGTGGCGATCGTCGCGCCGGTCCGGTCGAAACAGTCTGTTTTTCAGGGCTCACCGGCTCCGCAGCCCGGGGAAAGGGGTTCGAGAGTTCAGCGGCGGTTTCCACGACCGCGTCCGACCGGTCGTCAAGCTGGTCGGATGGGACTTCAGGTTTGCTGAAGGAATCTGATGGCTCATCCGCGTCGCTTGTTGGGCGGATGACCTGTGCCGAATCCGATCTTGGTTTGGTCGACTCCGTTGGGCGCGACCTCAGCCAGGTATTATCGTCCGAGCGCGCGATTTCATTGTCGAGATCGTCCGATGCGGGCCGCGGTTCTTGCCGCCTGGAGGGCATGATGTCAGGTTTTTCAAATGGTCGCTTCGCTGGCCGCTCCATTGGCGCTGCCGGCGCTCCTGCGCTTGGGGGCGGGAATGAAGCGGATTGCGGCCGAATCGGCTCTGCGGGTCTCATCGGCTGCGCGGGTTTGGCGCCGTATGAGCGCCAGTTGGGTCTTACCTTTGGTTTGCTTGCCTTTACCGCGCTCGTGTCCTCTGCCGGGGCATTGTTCCGAGTTTTAGATGCGCCGCCACCAAAGAGTCGTCCGAAGATGCGCGATCCTTGCCGATTTGGCGCCCTTGCCGCCTGTACCTCGCGGACAGCGGCTTCTGCGCTGGATTCGGCAGAGGCTCTCAAGAGGCTGACGCGCTTGGCAAGCATGTCGCGCAGTCGAATCGGAATCGGCATGATATCGCCGGATGGCTCGGGCAGCGCGTTCATGCCAGCTACCGCGCCCGACAATTTGGCCGACTCCGGCTTCGATACACGGACAGTTGCCTCTTGCCGAGCCAGCATCGTTTGCTCTTCCATTTGCAGTTGTTGCGCGCGCCGTCTGGCGGCTCGCTGCGCCATGTTGTCACGCATGTCGCGCGTGAATCCGATTGTCACGGCGGCCAACTCGGCCATGCTCAAGCGCGTGATCATCATTGTCGCGAAAGTCAAGACCATAGCCACGATCACGAAGCCACCCATCTCGGTCAGATTAATAACCAGGACCTGGTATATCCAGCCACCGATTAGTCCCCCGCCGCGACCGCCCAGATAGGAACGTTCTACCAAGCCGCGCACACAATCCGGCGCGCAATAGCTGTCCCCGGCATAGCTCAATGACTCTCCAAACTGGAACAATACCAGCGCGCCGATAAATGCTGTTAACGCGCCAGCCAGACGCACCGGATCAATCAATGGCGCCTGATCGCCAAAATGCCGAACGATCAGCCACATGCCGATGGCAAACATCGTGATTGGAACGGCTAGAGCTCCCCAGCCCAGCAGTTGGCCTATCAGCTTGTGTACCGCGCCGATCGCAGCCTGTTCGCGCGAAAGCGCGCTGAAAAACAGGACGATGGCGCCGAAGACCAGTCCCACGCCGATTAGATCCAGCTTCCGATCCAAATCAAGCCATTCGCTTGACTTGAAGATTGGCGCCTTGCTGGGACGGATATGACTGCCGGGACTTGCGTGTCGCTCGTCGGCGTCGGCGCGATCCAAACGGCTCTGGGATGCGCCGACAGACTGCATTTCGCGACGTGCCCTTCGAGTATCGCCACGGCTTGCGCCAAATGCGGCGCGAATGGAGGGCTTGCTTGATTTGCTTTCCGAAAGCCTGGCAGGTTGTACCGGGCGAGCGTCCTCGACTGGTTTGGCTCGTTGCAGGCGCTTTCGCAAGTTGCCAACGCGGGAGGAAAGAGCCTTCAATTTGCTTGTCTTACCGCTTTTGTCACGCGGTCGGGCATCCTTCTTGGCGTCATCAGTCACCTTGCTTCGACGGAAGGGCGATCGCAGACTCATGAATCGACGTTTGGCTCTTCCATTTTGATTGTCGCGTTCCGTTCGATTGCTACCGTTTGATCCACCCCGGGAACCCTGCGCGCGTCGACGAGAATCCGGCTTGCCGTCGCTCTCACGCGCTCTGGGGGCTTTCGTTTTGCCCCTGCGAGACTTCTTGTTGGAGGGGCGGTTTAGTTGGGCGCGCATGGACTCGCGCGATCCGCTGGAACCCGCGCGCGAAGACTTGTCATCCCGAGCGTCACCGCTCGAAGAGGAGGCGTCGATAGCGTCTCTGCGCGATCCGCTCCCCCCTAAAACGTTGGAAGAACTGCGCCTCACGCCATCCGACGGACGACCTTCCGCGCCCCGATCGCCACTGCCCAAGGCATCCGGGTCGAAATATTCATCGTCGTCGATGTATTCCGGCTCATCGTCGCCGCGATAGGCCATCATTCAACCTTGACTGATTTTGATTTAACGGTCGGGAAAATACAGTATTTGCCCCCCAAATACTTGCGTCCCCACGCATAGCATATCACAGAACCCGTTTTCGGGCGACTGGGCTTAGAACATATATTCTCTAGGCTCAGCCAGGATTGAAAGAGCGCCGGGCGAGAAAAGCCGCTCGGCGCGCAACCGGCGAAGAGAACCCAGGAATGTCGCGCTCACGCGAAATAATAAGCCTTCTTGTCGCATAAGCGACGCGATCATTAAATGGGAGTCTTTAGACCGTCAGAACCAGCTTGCCCATCGCCCTCCGATTGATGAGGTCCTCAAGCGCGGCGGGCGCATCTTCGAGCGCGTAGGTTCGGTGAATATGGGGCCGCAGACGACCCTCCGTGTACCAGGCTAGCAACTGCTGGAAAGAGCGCTTGATCACGCCGGGATCCTGGGAAAGATAGGCGCCCCAGAACAGGCCGACCAAAGACGCGTTCTTCAGCAAGGCGATATTGGCGGGCAAGGTCGGTATCCGTCCGCTGGCGAATCCGATCACCAGATAGCGGCCCTCCCAAGCGATGCGGCGAACCGCCTGGTCAAAAATATCACCGCCAACAGGGTCAAAGATAACGTCGGCGCCACGGTCTTCAGTTAGCGATTTCATGCGATCGCGCAGGTTCTCGTTACTATAGTTGATCGTTTCGTCGGCGCCGCGGGTCCGCGCCAAAGCCAGCTTCTGCGCGCTGCTGGCGGCGGCTATCACGCGCGCGCCCATCAGCTTGCCGATTTCCACCGCCGCCAGACCGACGCCACCTGCCGCGCCTAATACGAGCAGGGTTTCCCTGGCTTGCAGGCGGGCTCGGTGTGACAGGGCGACATGCGCCGTTCCATACACCAGCGGAAAGCCAGCGCCCATTTCGTAGGACATAGTTTCGGGCATGGGCAGCGCGGCGGACTGCGGGACGACGACTTCTTCGGCGAAGCCGCCGAACATCATGGTGGCCATAATCCGTTGGCCGACGCGCTCAGCGTCCACCCCCTGGCCAACTTCGATGATATCGCCAGCGACCTCCAAGCCCGGGCTGAACGGGAAGGGCGGCTTCAATTGGTACAAGCCCTGGATCATCAGCGCGTCGGGGAAGTTGACGCCGCAGGCGCGCGCCCTGATCTTGACTTCGCCCCTTTTGACCGGCTGACTATCAAGGTCTTCAACCGTCAGTTGATAGGGCGCGCCGAAGGATTTGCAGAGTACGGCCTTCATAAGTCGTGAAATCCCAGGCCTTTTGGATTCGCGCGGTTATGATTCTCCGGTCCCGCTCAGATCGCTATCGGATTGGCGAGCAAGCCGGTCAGCAAGTCGATACATGCCTGAACATCTCGGATATCGGCGGTTTCGCTGGTCGTGTGCAGATAGCGCGTGGGAATCGAGATACAGCCACTGGGTACGCCGGCGTCGGCCAGTTGAATAGCCGAGGCGTCCGTCGTTCCGCCAGCGAGCAACTCCAATTGATAGGGGATGTCATCCGCTTGGCAGCGGTCGATCATCCAATTCTTGATCGCCACAGGCACCACCAAGCCCGGGTCATGGACCTTGATTGCGGCGCCCCCGCCCAGCTTGACAAGCATTTTGCGTCCGCGGATCTGGTCGCCGCTGCCCGTGACATCAATTGCGATGCCGATATCCGGGCGGACGCCCTGTGCCGCCGTCTTCGCGCCTCGCAAGCCAACTTCTTCCTGGACAGTGAATGCGAAGTACACTTCGTTTGGCGCTTGTCGATCCAGCCTGCGCATGCTTTCAATGGCCACGACGCAGCCAATGCGGTCGTCCAGCGACTTGGCCACGATGCGCTTGCCGCGCACTTGCATCTCGCGCATGAAACCGGCTGGCTGTCCTGTTGGAATGGCATTGCTGTCATCGTCGATTTGCACATCAATATAGAAGTCGCCGAGCGACTTGCCGCCGCCGTTCTGCACCGCGATGACGCCGACCGTGCCGTCTTCAAAGAGGACGCGGTTGCCGTTGAGCGTGTCGGCTTGCAAGCCTCCCATGGCTGTGAATCGCAGATAGCCGCTTTCCGGCTCCCGATAGTTCGCCATCAGACCGATCTCGTCCATGTGCGCGGCGATCAGCACCTTCTTGCCGCCGGAACCAAGACGACAGATCAGGTTGCCCAAGCCGTCAACCCAGGTCTCGTCTGCCAGCGCGCTCACCTCGCCGCGGATGATGTCTCGGATGCGATGTTCGTAGCCGGGCGGTCCCCAGGTTTCTACCAGTTTTCGGGTCAGTTCAATCACGATAGACTCCAGATTCACTGTCTGATCTGCGCAGTATTGTAACGCCTAACCTGTTGCGTATCGACAGCGGGTTTATCGACCTAGTGGCCGGCTGCTGCCAGATCGGGTTGTCGCTTTAATTGTGGTTGGCGTGTTTCCAGCCGCATCGGCAAGCCGTCGCGTGGGAACATGGTGATAAAGGGCCGTGGCACGATCTCCACGCCTTCGAGCAAACGCAATTGGAAACGCTGGGCGATCGTCGCCAGTAGCAAATTGGCTTCCATCGTGGCGAAGCTGTTGCCGATGCAGATGCGCGGACCGCCGCCAAAGGGTATGTAGGCGTATTTTGGGATCTGGCTGATACGTTCTTCAGCCCATCGTTCGGGAATGAATTCGTTTGGCTGCTCCCAGATATCGGGGTGGCGATGAACGCAATAGATCAGGATCTGCGCGCCTGACCACTCCGGGAAGCTGTAACCCAAGACTTCCGTCGCCTGCTGGTTCACCCGACCGATCGACCAGACGGGGGGCATCAGACGCATGGATTCTTTGACGACCATATCGGTATAAGGAAGGCGGCGTAAATCCTCCAGCGTTGGCGGTTTCCCCGCCAATGCGCTGTCCAACTCGTCGTGGAGTCGTTCCTCGACTTGCGGATATTGCGCCAGCAGCCACCAGGTCCAGTTAAGCGCGTTCGCCGTAGTTTCATGCCCGGCGAGGAATAGGGTGACCGCTTCGTCCCGCACTTGCAGGTCGGTCATGCGATCGCCGTCTTCGTCTTCGGATAACAGAAGCATAGACAGAAGATCGCCCCGGTCTTCCCCAGTGGAACGACGTTGATTGATAAATCTGTAAACGATCTTATCCAGTACGGCATTGGCGCGGCGCGAGCGAATACGCAAGGGGGTTGGCACCCAGGCTGGCAACAGGTTGGCTGTATTGCTGGCTTTCTGCACGACTTCCACTGCGGATTTCACCTGGTTGACTGTAGTAGAGGCGTCAGCGTCAAACAGGGTCCGTCCGACAATCATCAGCGTGAGTTGCGTCATCTCTTCGTCGACATCGCGTACGTCGCCGTCCTGCCATTGTTCCATGCGTTCCAATGTGTAATTGACCATGGTATCGGCATATGCTGCGATTCGCCCCGTGTGAAAGGCGGGCGCAACCAGCCGTCTCTGGCGCTTCCAAAATTCGCCATTGCTGGTGACCAGTCCCTTGCCCATGAAGCGCGCCAAGCCGGTTTTTTCGTTGGTATAATCGGGTCCTTTGATGAAGATCTGGGATTGCCGAACCAGAATTTCGCGGATCATATCGGGATTGGCAATCAAGTACTGATGGCGATCGCCGGACTTGTAGTGCATGATATCGCCGTAGGCAGCGACCCATTCCGTGACACGCGTGAGCGGATCCGCCAGGAACTTGCGATAAGTCAGGTACTGTTCAATGGGACTGCTGCCGATATCCGGCGGACCCGGCGGGAATCGACCCTCATGCATTGGCGCTTGCCCTCGAATTCAGGATCCGATAATGATTTTTATGGAAATTTCTAAACAATCCATTAAAGCCGCTCGGCGCGTAACCGGCGAAAGGATCTGTCACGCTCACGCAAAATAATAAGCCTTCTCATCGCATGAACGAAGCAGTTTATCATATTGATATTCTAGCGGATAAAGCGTCTGGTTGATAATCGCAAGTCGATGAGAATCGGTTTAAGTTTGCACTTGAATGATAGATTTGTGACAATACACGCTGCAGATTAAGGCAAACGAGAAGAGGTTGCTTCATGTATACCATTGGGCTCGATTTCGGAACATTGTCCGGGCGCGCGGTTCTGGTCGATACGCGCGATGGCGGCGAGATTGCCGAGGCAGTGTTCGAATATCCGCACGCGGTCATGGACGAAACGTTGCCTTCCGGCAAGCGATTGCCGCCGGATTGGGCGCTGCAACATCCGCAAGACTATATTGATGTTTTCGCTAACACAATTCCGGCGGTTTTGGGGGAAAGCGGCGTCGATCCCACCGATGTCAAGGGGATCGGCATTGACTTCACCGCGAGCTCCCCCATGCCGACCAAAGCCGATGGCACGCCACTCTGTTTCCTGGCCGAGTTGGAGGACGAGCCCCATGCTTATATCAAGTTGTGGAAGCATCATGCCGCTCAACGCCAAGCCGACCAGATCAATGAAACCGCCAGGCAAATGGGCGAAAGCTGGCTGCCGCGTTACGGTGGCAAGATATCGTCCGAGTGGTTCTTCAGCAAGTTGCTGCAGATTGCCCAAGAACGGCCCGACATTTATGCCCAGATCGATAAATTTGTGGAAGCGGCGGATTGGGTGATCTGGCAATTGACTGGTGTGGAAACGCGAAACACCTGTACAGCCGGATATAAGGCAATGGTGCAAGATGGCGATTTTCCCTCCAAAGCCTATTTCAGAGCGCTGGATCCGGCCTTCGAAAACGTAGTGGACGAGAAAATCGGCCGGCAATTCGCCGAACTGGGTGAAAGAGCCGGCGGCTTAACTGCCGAGATGGCGGAGATGATGGGATTGCCGGCTGGGATCGCGGTTGCGGTAGCCAATGTAGACGCCCACGTGACTGCGCCGGCGGTTAAAGCCACAGATCCGGGCGTGATGGTAATGGTGATGGGTACCTCCACCTGCCATATTTTGTCTGGCGCCGACTTGAAAGTTGTTGACGGCATGTGTGGCGTTGTCAAAGGCGGCGTCATTCCCGGATTGTACGGCTACGAGGCCGGTCAAAGCGCCGTTGGCGACATCTTCGCTTGGTTCGTCGAGAATGCCGTGCCCCCTGAATACCATGAGGCAGCCGCAGGCGCGGGCATTGGCATACATGAATACCTGGAACAGGAAGCCGCGAAGCAGCAAGTTGGCGAACACGGGCTGATCGCGCTGGATTGGTGGAACGGCAACCGCAGCACTCTGGTCGATGTTGATCTGAACGGCATGATCTTGGGCATGACGCTGGCGACGCGCGCGCCTGAGATTTATCGGGCGCTTATTGAAGCGACGGCATTTGGCACGCGCGAAATAATCGAAGCCTTTGAAGCCAAGGGCGTCGAAGTCAAAGAATTGGTTGCGGCCGGTGGATTGCCAGAGAAAAACGCGCTGTTGCGGCAGATCTATGCCGATGTCACAGGCAGAACGTTCAAGCTCTCCGGTTCGGCGCAAGCGCCCGCGCTGGGATCGGCCATGCACGCCGCTGTAGCCGCGGGCATTTACCCGGATATACAGGCGGCCGCCGCGAAAATGGGCAAGCTCAAAGAAGAGGTGGTGACGCCAATCCCGCAAAATCAGTTAGTGTATGACAAACTCTATTCCGAGTATCGGCTGCTTTACGATTACTTCGGACGTGGCGCCAACGATGTGATGAAACGTCTCAAAGCGATCAGGCACGAGGCTTTATCGTGACGCGTTTTGCGCCTTCGACCTGCAAAGGCGAATCCACTGTCAAAAACGTACAAAGGTCTTTTGCTTGACTTGGACCGCGCACAATCATTTTCCCCGACGCGGATAGCTGAGACGGGAAATCCTGCTAGTATTCGTCAAAACATGAAGCATAAGTGATAGTCTTCGCTGGTTTTATGGTCATTTCTGACAAGAAACTCGAAATTGATGGCTGAATCGCTTGTCAATAATGCGCAGTTTGCGATAGTATTACAGATGATGACACATGTTTGTTCGAGAATCAGTCTCTGGATTGTGAAAAACCGCCAAAAGTATTGCTCAGAATTGAGATAGATTTGCGGTGACTCCAAGAGTCAGGTTTGCGATAGACTGTTTAACGTTAGGTTTGGTAGATGTTGCAGTTCAACTGCGTGGAGGGATGCGCATGAATAAGCGCAATTTGCTTTACCGGCTTTTGTCCATCTTGATAGGTTTGGCGGTTTTATATAGCTTTGGTTTTGATGCCATCGCGCAAGACGACCCTCCCGCAGAGGACGCCGCTGCCGAAGAGACGATGATGGAAGATGCGATTAGCGCGGCCGATGTTCAGTTCAATCTTGATCAAACCTGGATCTTGATCGCGGGTTTCCTGGTTTTCTTTATGCAGGCGGGTTTTGCAATGCTTGAAGGCGGCATGATCCGCGAAACGGGGGTGGTCAACTCGCTCGCCGAGAACTTCATGGATGCCTGTATCACTGCCATTGTCTTTTTCGTAGTTGGCTATGGCATTGCCTACGGCACTTACGACGCCGGGCTTGATGGCGGGGGATGGGCGCCCGCCAACGTACCGTTGATGCTCGGCGGCGCGGATGGCACTGGCGACGGCGACGGCGCCTTGTTTGTTGGCTTCTTCTTCCAGTTTGCCTTTGCTGGCGCCGCCGCCACCATCGCCACCGGCGCCATGGCAGAACGCACAAATTTCGTCGGCAAGCTCATCTACAGCGCGATCCTGGGCGCGATCATATACCCGGTTGTCGTCTTTTGGACTTGGGGCGGCGGCTGGATTTTGGCGCAGGGTTTCATCGATTTCGCCGGTTCGACTATCGTGCACATGACAGGCGGCATTGTGGCGCTGGTCGGCGCCTACGTGCTTGGTCCGCGCGCTGGCCGCATCTTCGGACGTCCGCCAGCGGCGTCAAATCTTGGCATCGCCGCGCTGGGAACTTTTATTCTTTGGTTTGGCTGGTACGGCTTTAACGTTGGCTCCGCTTTGGGCGCGAATGACGTGAATGTCCTCGGTCTGGTCGCCGTAAACACAACGTTGGCTGCTACCGCTGGCGCACTCGGCGCGATGTTCCACACCTATTTCATCACGAAGAACTGGAATGTCAGCTTCATTTTGAACGGCTCGCTGGCTGGTTTGGTCGCCATCACTGCTGGCTGTGCCTCTGTCACGCCGATAAACGCTATCATCATTGGCTTGCTGGCAGGCGTCGTCTTGGTGGTATCGATCGGCGTCGTGGAAAACCTCAAGATTGATGACGCGGTTGGCGCGTTCTCTGTCCACGGCGCATGTGGCGCGTTTGGCACGCTGATGATCGGTATTGTCGGCTCAAAGGCGCTGGGCGCGCCCAGCTTGTTCGATGGCGGTACGCTCGATACCCTTGGGGCGCAGTTGGTCGGCGTTGTCGCGGTCGCGGTTTGGACAACAGTAACCAGCTACATTATGTTCACGGCGCTTAACCGCATAGATGTCCTGCACGTGCATCCGGAAGCTGACCGCATCGGAATTGACGCCTACGAGCATCATGCCTCGGTCTGGCCGAATGTTCTGCCGCTGGGCGAGGACGATGATTAAGACTCCTGCGTGGCGACAAAGGAAACAGACAAATAAAGCGGCTCGGAAAGAGCCGCTTTTTGATTGGCTTTTAAGCGTGACTTATAAAAGGTCGCTATCGAGCATGATGGTCACTGGACCGTCATTGTGGATTTCGACTTGCATAAGCGCGCCAAAGACCCCGTGTTCAACTCGCTTCACGCCAGCAGCTTTTAAGCATTGGGCGAAACGCGACACCAGCGGTTCGGCCCGCTGTGGCGGAGCGGCATCAATATAGCTGGGACGACGGCCCTTGCGGGCGTCCGCATACAGGGTGAATTGCGAAACAACCAAAGCGCCTCCCTTGACGTCGAGCAGCGACAGATTCATCTTGCCGTCGTCGTCCGAGAAAACGCGCAAGTTGGCGGTCTTCTTAGCTAATCGCTCCGCCTCTACTTCTGTATCGTCGTGAGCGACCCCGACCAGCGCCACGTATCCTTGTTCAATCGCCCCACAGACTTTGCCGTCTACGGTTACTGATCCAGCGCTCACACGTTGCAGTAGCACTCTCATAATATGTTCTCCGCTAGCCTTGCTGGTTGAGAATCTGCATCACGCGCAGCAAGAAGTAATGGCAACAAGTATCCACGTGGTACTTTATGTCCAGTTCCTCTATTTCCTTGTCGTAGACACCACTGATCAAGAAACTCGGCGCTCGCTCGTGTTCGGCGCAAAGGACATCGCGAAACTTGCGGCGCAAACCCGCTCCGATCGAGCGTCGCGTGCTTTCAAACATTTGCTCAAGTTCCGTCTCGTCGAGGAAAGCCTCCGGCAACGCTTCGCCTTCGCTTCGCAAGTCGAATTGGATCTTCATCCGCTTTCCTCAAGTTGGAATCTTCGTTTCGCCGAGCCGCGGTTGATGTTTGCCTGCCGCGGCTCAATCGAGCATGGGCTTCACGCGCTGTACGAGTTGAATGGTATAGCCCCAGGGATCGCGCAGGAATGCCAGCTTGTCGCCTGTTGGCATCGTATCGACATCGCCGTCCAGCCTGCCGCCAGCAGCTACCAGGCGCTGTCGCGTGGCTTCCATGTCGTCGACCGCGAAGGCCAAGTGAAATGTGACCGGATGATAATCGCCGTAGGCGACGAACTCGCCCAGGGGATTGCTGTAAACTTCGATCAGGCTCTTGCCTGCCGAATCCGCCAAAAAGTGAATGAAGGGCGGTTCGTCGAAGGAACGCACGATCTCCATTTCCAGATGTTCGACATACCAAGCCGCAAATGCTCTAACATCTTTCACGTTGAAGGCTGCATGCTCTAGTCTCATGGCTTTCCTTTACTCCAGTTCAAAACGCTCGCTGTCTGCTGATTCTGACGCATCATCCTCTAATTCGGGCAATCCCTGGCTGCGAACCCAACTGATGCCCATCATAACCAAAAAGATGATAGCGATGCTCACAAATATGATCTCATCAAAAGGACCAAGCGCACCATGCGCAAGAATGACGATCATGAGTGCCTTATCGCGTTGATCATGTCACAGGCACTTGATTATAGAGGAAGGCGAGCCAAATCTGAACCGAGTCTTGGGCGCTCATGGAAGAACAGGGCGCGAGTAAGCAATCCTGAAGCGCTTAATCGTTGTCAATCGGTATCTGAACCTTGCCGGTTGGAGCGGGAGGCGCGTCATCCTTGGAAGACAGATCGCTTTCGTCGTTTGCATCGCTGATATTGATGCGTACCGACTTCTTGCCCAGCTGGCTGCGCCCGCCCCGAGTTTTCTTGTTCTTGCGCGTTTTGGCTCTCTGCTTAAGGACTTTGACGTCTAGATGAAAATCTTCTTCAATTGGGTCGGCCGAGTCGACTGTGATTCTGTTTTTCTCGGCAGTTTCCGGGCTTTGCTGTTTATCAGCTTTCGTTCCATCGTCCAGCGCCGAGGCGGAAACAATATCGTGCTGGCGCGATTTAGTACCGTCCGCCGCATTCGCCAATGTCTGGGGATCTTGATTTTCGGCCCCTTGGGACTTGGCTTTGATCTCTGACCTGTCGGCAGCGATCGCGGCTTCGGCATGTGCGTCGCGCATTTCTTTGACGATCTGTCGGATCTGATCTTCAAAGGTATCCCAGCGCGAAGGCGCCAGCGACTCCAGCATTAGCTCAAGCGCGTCATTTAGCGCGCTCCCGTGCATCTCGGCGGCTTGCAGCACAAAGATGCGATAGGTGCGCAAGGGACGATAAGACGGATGGAGGCGCAGCCCATCGTCCAGAATCGACAAGGCTTCGTCATATTCCTGAAGGGCATAAAGCGCGGCGCCGAGCCTAGTGTAAAGACGAGGCAGGTCCTTTGCTGGCAGGCTCTTGCCTTTGGGGCGGGCAAGCAACTCGCGATAGAGTGGAAGCGCTTGTGCGGGAACGTCGAAGGCCGACCAGCATACCGCCAATTCGAACATGATCCTGGCGTTTTCGGGATATGTCGCATGCAACTGCCGAAAATGTTCGATAGCGCCTTTGAGTTTGCCTTGCTGCTTCAATGTCAAGCCGACGTCTATCAATTCGCTGACGACTGCCATAGGTTGGACTTCCCAAGCATTTAACCTGAAGTCAGTATAGCATGTACTCCAGTACTACGCAGCGTTCGCGCTTCTGTCGCAGGGCAGATGCAAATGCGGTTAATCCGAGAATCTGCCGGGTCGCTCATGACCGCACCCGGACCTTAGGCATTTACCACAGGCACTACATATCCCTTGTCGAGCCAATCATGCAGCGTTGCGGAATCGACGCGCTTGCCCGCGAAGCCGTCCGGATTCGCGCGCAAGGTCGAGACTAGCAGGCTGTCCTCGTTGTAACTTGCGCGGAAATCATGGTAGATGCCGAAGCGTTCCGAGAGATAGCACCAGGGCGCTTTGCGATACATGGTGTTTTTGCTGAGTTTTGGAAGTCGGTAGCATAGCGGCGGTTTCTTTTGTGCGTTGAGGATCACATCCGCGTAGCGCGTCACCATTGTCTCGAGCGAAAACTCGCTCTTGAGGTATTGCAGCGTCGCTGGCGATGCGCGCCGTTTTTCGCTCAATATGTTATGCGCGCGTTCAGCTGCCCCGTCGATGTCGCCGTAGTCGACCCGATCAACATGTTCGTCCGAGAAAAGATCTCGGTAGGTTGAGACGCGTGACAGAATCGGCGGCGTACCACAGCCCAGGGATTCGAATGGCGTATTACCGAAGGTCTCGACGCAGTTGCCGATGCACATGGTCACATCGGCGATGCTGTAGTATTCCGCGATCAAATCTTCGTTTATCCAATCGTGGAAGTAAAAATTGCCAGTCAGCCCGGTCGAGCCAATCTCTCCTCGCAACTGCTGATAGTAGGCGCGATTGCCCGGTTCCGTTCCCGCATCAATCCCGCGCGGCACCAGAACGCGCAGATCGGTCCAACCATAGTCATAGACGAGTCTTCTTGCCACCTTAATCACTTCGTAGATACCCTTGTTCGGATCCGGTCTGTGAGGGAATAAAAGGATTGGACACTCAGCTATCGTTTTGGGTATCACGTCGAAGATGGCATCCGGTTTGGTATAGCGAAATTTCTGCCAGTCGAAACCGTTATGGATGGCGTGCATTCTCGTTTCGACCTCGGGAGAAAACTGCGAAACGACCGCTGCATATGATGCTCTCGTGTGCTCGGAGGGCAAGATCCATTCATCACCTTGAAACAGCAGGGCAGATTGCAAGGTCTCTGGAAAGATGATGCTGCGCATCGAAATGATGGTGGGCTTGTCTCGGTAAACATAGGGGAATACCAGACCACCGTCGTGACTGTAATGAAAATCGGCATTCTCTATAGCGTCGCCGACGGCGCGCATTGCGTTGGCGATATGGTAAAGGGGCGTAAAATAGGGTTCAGGGAATGGCTGCTTGAAGCGCAGGATCGGGTGGATTTGAACGTTTTCGTGCCAGGAGAAGGGCTCAGTGGATTCAGGATGACGGGTCGATAATATGGTCAAGCGGTGACCGAGCTCGCCCAGGTGAAGCGCAACCTTCTTGAGTTGGACCTGCCCGCCGCCCAGGGCAAAGTTCGGGAAGAGCGGATTCATAGAGAAGACGGCTATCCGCTTGCCAGCGCTCGAGCTCATGTCGTTCCAGTTGATTTACAAACGAATCGTTTACAAGTGTAACATGGTCGGCGAAAGCGGGATAAGCGTTATGCCCGCCAGCGGCGCCAACCGTCGATGGCGGGGAAATCGGTCGTCATTAGTCGCAGATCAGAGTGCCGACAGATGTATCTCCTCGCAGAGCTTTGACCAGGTCGTCCGGATTCCAGAAGTTAAGCACAATAATCGGCATCTCATTTTCCTGGCAAAGCGTGAATGCAGTGGTATCCATCACGCGTAGGTGGCGTTCGAGCACATCTTGATACGCCAATCTGCCAAATCGCGTCGCGTCTGGGTTGTGCAGGGGGTCGGCGGAATACACGCCGTCCACTTTAGTGGCTTTCACGATCACATCAGCGTCGATCTCGCTTGCGCGCAGGGCGGCTGCGGAATCGGTCGTGAAATAGGGTGTGCCGATGCCGCCTGTCAGGATGACGACACGGTCCTTTTCCATGTGTCGAATCGCGCGCAGGCGGATATAGGGTTCAGCGATTGAATTCATTTGCACCGCGGTTTGTACGCGGGTAATGATACCTTGCCGCTCGATGGCGTCCTGGAGAGCCAATCCATTCATCACCGTAGCGATCATTCCCATATGATCAGCCGTGCTGCGCTCCATGCCGAGCTTCGCCGCGGGCTCGCCGCGCCACAGGTTGCCGCCTCCGATGACGATGGCTACTTGCATACCCAACTCATAGACTTCCCGCACACGCTGGGCAATGTATGCCGCTTTTTCGGGATCAATTCCGAATCCACTGTTTCCCGCAAGGGCTTCTCCGCTCAGTTTCAGCAATACACGTTGATAGGGTAGCTCGCCAGACTTGCTCATTTCCGCTCCTTGTTCCAGAACTTTGTCACCATTGCTCGCCGGTTCTAATCACCCATCCAGAAATCTTCGGTCAAATCAAGCGAGGCGAATATCGCGCGCGCCTCATCCAGCGTTCTTCCGCGGTAGGCCGGCGACATGCGATCGCCGTACCATCGCTGCGAAAGCGCCCATACTTTTTGCCAAGACAACAGCGCTCCTTTGCTTCGACCTTCCCTGCGACGCCACTGGTCAACCTCTTTCTCCTCACGGAAGAACAGAATAGTCGCTCACGTATCAATGAGGTTATCGTACCAATTCCGGAAGGGTTTGGCGAAATGCACCATCCCTCCGCTCACAGAACTCAACTTGCTGTCTTCGATTGAGAAATGAACCAGATTGCGGTCGAGCGGATGTCGCGCTTCGATTTTAGCGTCCGCATGCAGCATTGCCGGGATGCCGAGCGCGTCCCAGGCGCAGTTGGCATATAGGCGCCTATTGCCGACGGTGACCTGATAGTCGGTAGCGACCGCGGACAAAGGGTTCGCCATCAAGATGTCGTCCGAGCCGGGGCGCAGAAAAAGCGCATGAGCATTATGTAGCCGCTGCAAAGCCCCTTTTGCGCCGGGAACAGTAATGTGGAAATGTCGGGCGATATCTTCGACGGTGGGAGGAAAGCCTTGACTTGCGAAGGAGCGATAGACAAAGTGCCTTATGTCCCAGTCCATTTGGTCTGGCATATCAGCAGTCGGCAAAAGAAGCGGCTCGTCGCGTGAGCGGCGAGAAGGACACAGGAATGTCGCGTCTACACAAAATTATTGCTCTCCTGCTCTAGCGAGCCATGGGCTTCAATAAATAAGGGGACTAGCGCGGTGCTAATCCCCTTATGGTCTCGATCATCCGTGGGAAAAGGCATTTCGGCTAGCCTATCTCGCAAGCGCCTATGCTCCGTCGCCGATGGCAAAGCGCTGGAAGCGCTCGATGTTGATGGTTTCGCCGACCTCGGCGACTGTCTCCTGCAAGTACTGGCTAATGGTTTTGTCATCGTCCTTGATGAAAGCCTGTTCCATCAGAACGATCTCTTCGTACCATTTGTTCATGCGCCCGGCGACAATCTTTTCAGCGATGTTTTCTGGCTTGCCTTCTTCTAGCGCGCGCTCGAACTGGACCCTTGATTCTGCCGAGACGAGGTCTTCCGGGACATCTTCTCGCTTGACGTATTGCGGATTGAGGTTGGCGATGTGCATAGCGATATCTTTTGCAAATGATTTGAAGCGATCGGTCGCCGCGACGAAATCGGTCTCGCAGTTGACCTCGACGATGACCGCCAAACGATTGTCGAAGTGAAGGTAATTGCCGATCACACCTTCATTGGCGCTTCGGCCTTTGCCTTGCAGCTTGATGCCATCTTTGAGCGCCTTTTCGCGCAGGAACTCCGCCGCCTGGTCCATATCACCGTCAAACTGCTCCAGCGCCTTCTTGCAATCCAAGGGACCGGCGCCGGTCTTGTCTCGTAGTTGCTTGACTTCTTTTGCGCTTACAGCCATTTGCCTTACATGCTCCATTCGGACAGGGTCTTCAGTTATTATTCAGCTTTTGATTCCGCTTCGGCCGCTGGTTTAACTTCGGCGCCATTGCCACCGGCATCTTTGGTGGATTCGTCAGTCTCTCCTTCGTCATCGCCGAAGAGCTTGGAATCGCGCAGCTTCGCCAGCGTCGATTCGCCCAGCAAATCTTCGTCGCCGAGTTCGTCGTCATATGTATCGGTGAAGCTTAGTTCTTCTTCCTCTTCGACCCCCGCAGACTGGCGCAGGTTTTGTCCTTCGAGAACAGCATCCGCCAGGGCGCTTACCAAGAGCCGAATCGAACGCATCGCGTCGTCGTTTGCGGGCAAAATGTGATCAACAAGGTCAGGATCGGCATTGGTATCGACCAGCGCCAGGACCGGAATTCCGAGAATATTGGCTTCTTTCACGGCGGTGTGTTCGCGTTCGGCATCAACGACGATTAGCATGTCCGGGATGCGGTTCATCTCGCGAATACCGCCGAGGCGCAATTGTAGCTTGGATATCTTGCGGCTCAGCACCAGCGCTTCTTTCTTTGTCAGCTTGTCAAACTCGCCGGCGTTACGCCGCTGTTCGAGCTGCTTCAAAGTGTCGATGCGGCTGCGGATTGTCTTCCAATTAGTAAGCGTACCGCCTAACCAGCGGTAATTCACAAAGGGCATGTGGCAGCGCCCCGCCTCTCGCTGGATAATCTCCTGGGCTTGCCGTTTGGTGCCGACAAAAAGCACACTGCCGCCATCTGCGATCAGCTTGGCGATCATGTCGTGGAAGCTATTGAGGTTTTTTAGCGTAATCTGCAGGTCGATAATGTGGATCCCGTTGCGTTGGGTGAAGATGAATTCATCCATCTTGGGATTCCACTTGTTGGTACGATGGCCAAAGTGGACACCGGTTTCGAGTAGGGAACGCATTCTTACCGCTGAGGGCATCGCAAATCTCCTTGATCAATTGGTGTTTTGGTCTCGCACATCGTTCATCCTCCGGTGAAAATCCGCCTTGGGCGAACAACACCCACCAAGAGTCCCGACATGTGGAATTTGGGAACGCGAAGTTTTCACGATTCCGCGGCGGATTCTATCACAGGCTAGGAAGCGCGGCAATGATGTTTTTCGGAGACTAAAGAGGCCCCCTGTCGATGACCCGTTGCAGGGATGGCTGCGAGACATTGCCGCGTAATCCGGATCATGTCGTCGCTATATTAGTTGAACTCCTTGAGTATAGCCCCCAGCGCGCTCAGGAAGGCTTGGTTGGCTTCTCTTGTGCCCAGGCTAAGGCGCACAGCATTGGGCAATTCGTTGCGCGTTTGCGCGCGCAGCAAGAAGCCGCGTTCCAAAAGCGCCCTCTGCAAATCATCCCCCGGCATGTGGGTTTCGAACAGGACGAAATTTGCCGCCGGCTTCCAATAGCGGATACCCAGCCGCTCCAATTGGGCGCAGACCCATTTTGCCTCCGTTCTCAGATAGCTAACGACCTTGCGGACATGTTCTTGATCGCCGCATGCCGCGATGCCAGCTGCAAGCGCCACCTTGTTCTGGTGAAATCCGCGATGCAAGCCCGCGATATAGTTGGCAAGATCGGGCTTGGCAATGCCGTAGCCGAGGCGCAGCCCAGCAAGACCGTATGCCTTGGAAAAGCTGTGTACGACCACGATATTCTTGCCTTCGCGTACATAGCGAAGTGAATCGGGGTAGGCGGGATCGTCCACAAAATGGTGATACACCTCGTCCGCGACTACCAAGACATGATCGGGAATGCCGCGCATCAGAGCATTCATTGATTCCGAGGACATCACGGTTCCCGTCGGATTGTTGGGATTGCAAAGCATGATTAGCCGGGTTGCTTCGTTGATCGCTTCCAGCACGGCGTCAACGCGGTACTCGAATGAATCGGGCCTCAGCGGGACGTCCACGATTTTTGCTCCCAAGGGTTGGGAGATTTTCTTATAAGCGCCGGTGAATGTCGGCGAAGACAGAATCACTTCGTCCCCCGGTCCCAGGAATCCGCGCGCGATCAATTCGAGAGACTCGAAACCGCTGCAACCGGTGTAGATATGTTCCGTCGTCAAGCCGCGTCCAAGTACCTTTACGATCGCTTGCCGAAGCCCTATGTCCGAGTAATCCGGGTAGGTGGAAAGCGTCGGAGCGACAGCATTAATAGCCTCGATGACCTTTGGAGAAGGACCCAGCGGATTCTCGTTATTTGCCAACTGATAAATCTTGCTTACGCCATGCTTTTCTTGCAGGTCTTCCAGCGAGTCGCGGATGCCGGCGCGCGCGAAAGGCTGAATATCCGGGTTGTATGTGAGTTCGCTCATTTGAAGCTTTCTTGCTCGGCTAAGTCGATAATCTATTGCGAGACCTGGACTGCAAAAGAAGCTGCCTGCAGCAGGCCTGCTATGCGCTCCCATTATGCGGCTGCGGCTCAGCGCTTGTTTTCCAACAGCATCGAAGAGCCGCCTTTATCGTGGAAACCGAAGCGCGCGTAAAAGCCGCTCAAGCCAGTTGCGCAATCCAGCATGACCTGCTCTACATGTTGCAGTCTTTTGAGCAGCTTGTCCAGCATCGTCGATGCGATGCCCTGGCCGCGGAAAGCCATGTCGACAACCACGTCGTCAATCAAGGCGCGATACATATCGTCCGTTATGACACGCGAAAAAGCGATCAATCGGTCTTCGTTCCAGACGCCCAGGGTGATTTGGCTGCGGTCGAGCATGCGCTGAATATCCAATGGGGAACGCGTATCCGCCCAATCGGTCTGTCCCAGCAGCAGGCGCAGCGCTTCGGGATTGATCGGCTCTGTGAAGGAATAGATGTAGGGTTTACTCATTGTGGTGCATTCTCCGGTCTTGCTTGCTCCGAACGCACTACGCTGTGAGATCGTAGCGTAAGCGAGAATACGATTACGGTAGCGCGCTGTTACTAGGGCGAAAGCGAACTTGTGCACTTAGCATAGAGTTCCTCGAGCGTCTCTGCAAGGTCTCGGACGGCGCAGATCGGGTTTTTCGATAGCGCAAGCCAGTGCTAAAATGAATTCGTTCTCAAGCAATCAACAGGAGTGTTAATCTTGGCGTCAGCGCGCTGGAATTCTTTCATCCAGTTTCTGTGCGAGATTTATCAACTGCCCGACGATCTTCGGCAGTCCGCTGTCGACGAGCTTTTGACGACGCGCAGTGAATGGCCCTGGGTCGAGCGCGATCGCGCTACCTTTGTCTATGATTCCGTGACAGCGCATCGGGTCTCGGTCAACATCGATATTGTGAACCGGGATCCGCCCTTTGAGAATCTGGTAAGGTTGGACGACACCTCACTGTGGTATTTCCAGCGCTACTTTGACCGCGATGCCCTGGTCGACTATATGTTCGCCATTGATGACCCGGGTACGCCGCTCGCGCAAGAAGTGAACTTGATGGATCGCGTGGATCGCTTTTGGGAAGCCGACCCGCTTAATGCCCTAACCGTACAGACAGCCCAGGTCAGTACCTCCGTTTTGCAAATGCCGCGGGCGCGCCCTGTGCCCAGTTGGCGGGCGATGACTGCGGTGCCGCGCGGGAATGTCTATCGTCATCGCTTCAGTTCGACGCATTTGGCATTCAACGATCGCAACCTGTGGGTCTATACGCCGCCCGGTTACGACCCCAGTTCGAACCATGTTTACCCTTTGCTGATCTTGATGGATGGCCAATGGGCGCTGAACATCCTGGAGGTGCCCTATATCGCTGACGCGCTGATCAAGCATGGACGTATGGAACCGGTGATTATTGCCATGCTCGCGGCCGGCAGCCAATCGGAGCGCGTGACGGAGTACATTGGAAATGACAATCACTATGCCCTGGTGGTCGCGGAATTGCTGCCCTTTTTGCAGACCGAGCACCGCATCGAGCCTGTCAATCTGGGATTGGGCGGTGTCGGCGAAGGCGCCGTAGCGGCGGCTCACGCGGCGCTCAAGAACCCGGCAATATTCGCCCATTTGATCATGATTTCGCCACCGTTGGGGGGGAAGCCGGCCGTACGCAAGCTGCGGGAATATGTCGAACGTTTCCGCGATTCTCCGCTATTGCCGCGTCGGATCTTCCATTCTGTCGGCCGCTACGAGCAAGACATGCGCTTCTATCAGCCGGCTTTGGCGCTGCGCGGGATTCTGGAACGGCGGATGGGACACGATCCCGATCTGCAATACAAGTTCGTTGAGTTGGGCAGCGGCCATAGCCTGGTCGCCTTCAAGAGCGTCATGCCGGAGGCGCTGGCGCATGTCTTCCCGGCACGAGCCAGCCAAGCTCCCTGAATCAGACAACGAGAGAAGCGAGCGCATGGGAATCCTTTACGTCGTTCCAACGCCGATCGGAAACCTCGAGGACATCACCTTGCGCGCCTTGCGGATCCTGCGCGAGGCATCCTTGATCGCCGCGGAAGATACCCGCACATCACGCGTGCTGACCCGGCACTTTGACATAAAGACGCCCATGACGAGCTATCACGAACACAACAAGCTGTCCAAGCTGGATCAGATTCTATCCGGGCTGGCGACCGGTGATGTTGCCCTGATATCGGATGCTGGCACGCCGGGGATTTCTGATCCTGGTTCGGAACTGATTCGAGAAGCGATTGCACGGGGCTACGACGTGGTTCCCTTGCCCGGCGCCAGCGCCATCACCGCTGCTTTAGTTGGCTCCGGCCTGGCGATGGACCGCTTCCTGTTTGTGGGATTCCTCCCGCGCAGGGCTCCCGCTCTTAAGAAGCTTCTAAGCCAACTCGCGAGCGAGACCGGAACTGTCATCGCCTATGAGAGCCCCTACCGATTGACCGACTCTTTGCGAGCGATCGCAGAGGTTTTGGGTGGCGAGAGAGATGTTTGCGTCGCTCGTGAAATCAGCAAGAAATTCGAGCAGTTTTATCGCGGCTCTGCGGGTGATGCTTGTGACTATTTTCTCGGAGAGAATCCGCGCGGGGAAGTGACCTTGCTGATTGCCGGCGCTCCAGCCACAGAGAGTCGCTGGCCGGACGAGCAGGTCATCATTGCTCTGAATGAGCGGATATCCGCGGGCGAAAGTCTGTCGACGGCGGCGAAAGCGATTGCCAAAGCGGCGGGCTGGTCCAAGAGCGATGTCTATCAGTTGGGGATCAAGAAGGACTGACCGCTGCATTTCTCAATTGTTGCCGCTGTTGCCGCGTCCTACGCTTGCCGCGTCCACTTCTATGCCGTTTTCGCCGAGCTTGTCACGTAGGTCCTGCCATTGGTCTTCGCGTACGATGCAGGACATGGGACCGAGGCGCGCGCCCAAATGCCGTCGAAAAGCCGGCATGGCGAAAATCTTGTCCAGCACCTCTTCATTGCTGGTGCGCAAGATTATATGTGATTCAAAACTCACCGCGGTCTTGGCGCCGTCTTGCCAGTTGCGCAGCAACTTGACGATCGGGATGGGAATTGCCTTGCCGTCCAACTGTCGAAGCAGGAACGCCTGAATGTGCTGCACGTTGATGCCCTGGACGGTAGCGCGCTGAATACTGTCCGCGTCAAGCCGGTAGACATAAGGATCGCCCGCCCGTTCCCAGCGAGCGAAGCGCGCCAGTTGAAAGCGCTCGAAACGATTGACGCGGCGCGACGCCAGCAAGGCGCCATCGTTGCGTATCTCGATCGGGTAGGGCTGGTCTGGAGGCAGGGGCCAATCCTGAATATCCAGAAAGGCGCGTCCGTAGGCGGTCAAACGAACCACGTCTTCGCCGATATCGACCAAGCCCAACCAATACATCGGACCCACCACATAGAATTCGATCAATGAGCCTTCCACGGCGTCCCAACTCTCAAATCCGTTGAGAAATTCGCCAGCCGCGTTGCGAATGTACCAACTGTCGTAATCGCCATCCGGGCGTTGAAAATCCGGCTCAGTATCCTTGATGACGTCGATCAAGTCGTTGACCGAAACCCAGCCTTGCTCGGGGAGCAGCTCTGCGAAGAGGCTCATGACAGCGTCGCGAGCCCCGGCCGGGTCATAGGACCAGCCGGAATCATCGGGAAAAAGGCCGGGAATATGCCACAAATCGCGGTAGGTCTGGCTCTCTAGCCATGCCAGCGCGAGCAGCCGAATTTGTTCCGCGCGCGTTGCGGATAGAAAGGCGCGGACCTCATTGCGCCGCGGATAGGCTTTGCCGTCCTGTGAAGTGATGAGCGCTGCGCTGATGCCCAGGCCGAGCAGGAAGTCGAGACGGATTTCGCTGTCATGCAAGACATGCGGCATCAGCGCCCGTATGGCCTGTTGAGAGAATCCGCCATCCTCCATTTCGACTTTATTTGCCTGGGTGAACGCCAACAAGGTGGTTAGGTCGTCGACGATCGAAGTATCGGCGGCGCTTATATCTTGAACGTCGTCAATCGAGGGCAGGGACGGCAGGTCAACAGGGGGGGAATCTTCGACCTCAATATGTTCATAACTTGTTTTGTGCAGGGGCAGCGCGTCTGCCAGATCCGGCGGCACGTAAAAGAAGCCTATGAGATTGTCGTCGACTTTGTCGTATCCTTCGCCAATGAAGCCCCGATAATACAGAGTTTCGGCAATGCTTTGACCTTGCAGGTGGGGCTGTTCCTTTTCGATCTGCGCGCGCCCCAGTTTTCGGATTTTTCCATAGAAGCGCTCGAACTGTCCGACCTTCATGCGTTGCTGCGCGCTGCTAACGAGCAGTTGCAAGGCGGCGCGGGCGCTATCGTCGAGCTTGTCCCAGGCCGCTTCCGACGACTGCGGATCGAGCATTGCACGGTGCAATTGCGGGATTATGGCATCATCGACAAGGCTTTTGCTGGCGATTCCCCAGGTTTCCGCCAGAGCGGGCAGCATGCCGGGGTCGTAGTCATTCAGGGTGGCAAGCAGATCTCTCATTTCTGCGCTTCGCCTTCGCCCACGAGCACGGCATAGATGTCGAAGTGGTATGCGATTTTCTTGTAATCGAGAATGCTGAAGATGATGCGTGTCGGGGACTGGCACGTGGGACAATGAAAATCGACGATGCTCTGTTCGTCAGCGGGCAGTTCAGGCGTGAAATCATCGAGAATCCGACGAAGGCGGCGGGGCATCGGCGAGCGTCCATCGGCTCGGTAGAAACTTCGCCAGCGAAAACGGATGCGATGCCCGCAGCGCGGGCAAGTGTAGATGCAAGCGCCGGCCACGCGGTTGCGGAAGCTTTCCCCATCCAGCAAACCCCGCATGACCGCTTCCGGTTCATAGTGGTCGATAACGACGCTTTTTGCCATCTCCGCCGGCGCTCCAGTTCGCTTTAATGATAGCATATTTCTCGACTCATCTTGTTATTGGCGCCGCCGTCGTGCCGGGTAATCGCATTAAAAGCAATTGCCTTTCCATACCCACCCTCAATCGTTCCCCGCAGGTCAGTATCGGCGGTCTGTGTCTACGCGCCCTGCGCGACCGGCGGTTAGTGTCTACGCGACCCTGCGAGCCTCCCCAAAAATCGCTTTTCGACAATCTCGAAAACAGCGAACATTCGTTCTTCCTTTCTACTCAAAATGATGATATGCTCCCCCTATGGATCAATTATCGCAAGCTCTCAATCTCGGTCCCCAACCGATGCAATCCGCCTATGCCCCCCTTCACGGCCGGACTCAAAAAAATATCCCCCGAAAAAACAGACTGTATCTATACGGTGTCGATATACTTTCAGGATTCAGCGGGACAGCTAGGTGCGGTTTAGAGGCATGTCAGGGGCAAAAGCCGACTTTATGGCGGCGGGCGCGCCGCTGTGCTGGCAAACCAAATTCATACCGTCAGCCGCCTGCCTTTTGTCCGTTTCAGCTGCAAAACCGTGTCTATTGTCCGAAAAATATATTTCATTGTCCGAAACGGACAAAGTCGGATAAAAAGAAAACCGAAAACAAACGTTCGCCGGGAGTGGCTTCATTCTGACTGCATGATAGCTTCGCTAGCAAATGAAAAACTTTGTGTTGGCGGACTGGCGGGTGGCGACGCGACCTACGCGACCCTCGCTGTACCCGGGGGCTAAGAAAGAATTTGATGCGATTGCCCTGGCCGCCGCGGGGACTCGGTCCTTGCTCGTGGACAGGCGAAGGAATTGAGCGTAAACCCAGGGCGGTTGCGGCAGGCGAATCCTAGCGGAGGACGAGCGTCCCATGTCCCATATAGACGCAAGCGCCGCCGACCGTCACTCCGGTGAACTTGTCTCCCTGTCTGTCAACTTTTATGTTGATGAAACTGGGACGGCCCATTTCGATACCTTGTTCGCTGACGATTTCCTGGCTGTCGACCAAGCCATATTGCAGCAAGTATACGCCTAGCGGGCCGCTTGCCGACCCGGTCGCCGGATCTTCGGCGACATCCAATGCCGGCGCGAACATCCGGCTGTGCACGGTCGAGCCCGGATTCTCCGTTTGAGTTGTGGTGACAAAGACGTTTTCGCCGGGCTTGTCCATGAGCAACTGCTGCCACAGGTCAAGGCGCAAGCTAAGTCTCCGCATGGCGTCCAGGGACTTAAGCGCCACGTATAGAAAGGGCAGGCCATTGCTGAGAACTTGCAGGGGAGCGTCGGGCTGCAGATCGTTCAGCCTCAGCGAGAGCATCCGCGCGATGGCCTCGCGGTCTTCGTAAATGTCGAGGAATTGCGGAATGGGCTGTCGCATCAGCACGTTATCAGGAATCCCGTCTTCATTACTCTCTACCGTAACTTGAATCGGGCCAATGCCCTCCTCGAATGTCAAAACGCGTGACTTGGAGATCTCGCCAATCAGGCCGAGGCGCGCCAGCAAAAAGGCGGTCCCGACTGTCGGGTGACCGGCCATCGGCAATTCCCTGGCTGGTGTAAATATCCGCACTCGAAAGTCATTTTGATGATCCGCTGGTGGAAAGACAAAAGTGACTTCAGAGAGATTCATCTCTTTGGCGATTAGTTGCATCGTGCTGGCTGGGAGGTCGAGCGGCGGATTAACGAAGACCGCCAATTGATTCCCGCCGAAGGGCTGATTGCTGAAGACGTCGAGCAGGTGATAATCGAGATGCATTTGCGTCGATCCCTATTCATGATCGCTTTGTGAGGTAACACGGTCATTGTATATCAAGGTCGTTCAAAGCGGGAATATCGCGGGACGTTTTTCCGATTGCGGGCATTTCAACGAAACGCTCTAACAGATTTTCCATGCGATGGAAAAATTGTCATAATCGGTGGCATGTCAATTTTGAAGCGATTGCCTTGGTTATTCGGATGTCTCTTTTTAATAAACCGCGTCGCTCATGCGACGAGAAGGCTTATTACTTTGTGTGAGCGTGCAGGTCGATTCGTTGCGGCCGAGCGGCTGTTGTAGTGAAGGTTACTTCGTAGTAAGCTGATTGTTCTTGGAGGTGAGATCTTATGCAAATCAATTATCAAGAACGTCTGGACAGCTTGCTGGAACAAAGCGGTGCAGACACGGTGGCGATGGTGCCGGGCGAGAACATGGTCTATTTCACCGGCTTGCACTTTCATCTATCGGAACGTCCGATCGTAGCGCTGTATAACCGCTTTGGCTTGTCGCTAATCATCCCCGAATTGGAGGTCGCCAAGTTGGAAGCGCGACCTGACCTGGAAGCGCGCCGTTTCATGTGGACGGACCGCGACGGTTATGACAAGGCTTTTCGAGAGATGGTCGCGGGCTTGGCGCTCAAGGAAAATGCAATTGCCATGGACGGGCAGACACTGCGCCTGTTTGAGTGGCTGGCATTGAGCAGAGCAGGCCTTTCCGCAGATCAAGCGATTGACGCCGGCGACCTGTTTTTGACCTTGCGCGCCCGCAAAGCGCCAGAAGAAATTGCCAGGATGCGCAAGGCAATCGAAATCAGCGAGAAGGCATTGGAAGCGACGATGGGCTGGGCGCGACCCGGGATGACCGAGCGACAAATCGCCGACAGATTGTCAGCCGAAATGCTGGAGCGGGGCGCGCAGGGAGCGGCATTCTTGCTGGTATTGACTGGCGAGAAGAGCGGCTTGCCACACGGTGATACCGGTGATCGCGTTTGGGGAGAAGATGAATTCCTGCTCATCGACTTCGGCGCGCGCTTCCAGGATTACCCCGCGGATATCACGCGGACCTTTTGTCTCGGGCAGCCGACCGAGCAAATGCGCGGGATGTATGAGGCGGTGTATGGTGCCAACAAAGCCGCCCGGGAATTCGCGCGACCGGGTGTCACTTGTGAAGCAGTGGATCGCGCGGCCCGCGATGTGATTGAAGCTGCGGGACTGGGCGAGTATTTCATCCATCGTTTGGGACATGGACTTGGACTCAGCGTACACGAATTGCCCAATATGGTCGCGGGCAATCAACAGGAACTGTTGCCGGGCATGGTCTTCACCATCGAACCTGGCGTCTATATTCCCGGTGTCGGCGGCGTGCGAATCGAGGACAATGTCGCGGTCACTGAAGATGGTCTGGACGTCCTGACAAGTTTCCCGCGCGAACTCTAGTCCCTGCGCAACTCTCTATGAGTCTACGCCTTCTTCTGCTAGGGCTGTGGAGCATGGCGCTGGGCGCCATTTCCATTGCCGCGGACAACTGCATTGAATTGGCAGATTTGCCTCCATTTGTCGTCGCCGATAGGCGTCCCTACATTCAGCTTCGTGATGAAAGCCTTGTAGAGGGTGAAAAAGTCTACAAGGTGCGCGGCATCAACTATTATCCCGCGCAGACGCCCTGGCGCCGCTTCCTGTTAGAGTCCACGATGCCTGATCTGCGGTCGGAAATGCAATTGATCCGCGCCGCTGGATTCAATTCGCTGCGAATTTTCTTGTGGAACGGCGCGCTCTTCCCCTGCCATGATGCCCCTGACCGGCCAAGCCCCGCGGCTTTTGAACGACTGGATCAAATGATGCGCCTCGCGGGTGAACTCGATTTTCGGCTGATCGTGACCTTAAACGATATGCCCGATCTCACCGAGTACTCCCTCTATGAAAATCCGCCTCACGTGCAGGAGCAGACGCGGATCATCGTCAGCCGCTATGCGGGGACGCCGGCAATTATGGCTTGGGATCTTCGCAACGAGGGCGACATAGATTATGGATCTCGGAGCATATTGCAGCGACGTTTTCCGCGCGTGCAGGTGCTGGGATGGCTCCGCCAAACGGCGGACTTGCTTCGCTCAATTGACAAGAATCATTTGTTGACGGCTGGCTGGTTGAACGAGGCGCATTCTACCGCGCCCTCGGTCGATTTTGTCAGCTTTCATCATTGGTCCTCGGCTGAGGACTTGCAACGGCGAATCCGCCAATTGCGGCTTGCTACAGCCAAACCCATTCTGCTGGGAGAGCTGGGTTATAGTAGTTTCGGCGCTCTGTCCCCGTCAGAGCAGGCGCAGGCTTTGGCCTCCGCAATCTCCGCAAGCGAAAAAGCGGACTTGTTGGGATGGATGATTTGGACAGCCTTTGACTTCCCACGGACGGCGACTTGCTATCCCTCTCCCTGTGAAAGTCCGGATAATCCGGAACATCACTTTGGTATCTGGGATTCAGACTACCGCCCGAAACCGGCGCTGGATGCGATTGGCGACTATTTGCAGCGATGAGCCAAAGTAGGCGCGCGTAACTGATGTGCCCGCGCCTCAGGCGCGCATCACCCCGCACACTGGCGCCTCCCAGCACAAAGCGCGATGCTGGGCTTGTAAACTGTCCAGCGCGACTTTAGCGTCATTCGGAAATGGCGTTCCTCTACGCCCTATCATGTCGATGTTCATCATGACCACTTCCACTGTCGCCGCCAGTTGCTCGCGCGTATCGTTGATCAGGAAAGCCATCATATAGCCCCGTTTTGGCGAAACATCAATCAAGCGCACGTGAACGCTGACCTGATCCCCGGTCAAGATTTCGGCGTAGTATCGGATGTGCTGTTCCAAGGCGAAATTACCGAACTTGTCAGCCGCGGCATAAAGCTCGCCCATGCCAACTCGACGGAGCAATTCGCTCAGCCCTTGTTCGGCCACATGAACGTAGAATTGCACATTCATATGCGAATTCTCATCCATGAACGCTGAAGGAATGCGCTGCTGGTGCATTCTTTCCAGTTGACGAATATCCTTGAGCGATACCTGCGTTTTCGGCATGGGAAATCGGTCCCTTTTCGTCGTGTGAATCCGCCGCCATTATAGCGGCTAATGACGAAACTGCTGGATCAGCTTTGTGGATCTGTCATGCCCGTATGCTATAGTTGGTCCCTGTCAGCTAAATATCGTAACAGAACAGAACTTGGGAAATGAAACGAATAGGCGCCGAAAATCTTGATGCGCTTGAGCCGCTGGGCTCGGTCGCCTTCGGCTGGATATCGCAAGTCTTGTGGTCGCCTTCAGGAGATATGCTGGCGGTCTGCGGCGGCGATGGCATTGCGGTTTACGCGGATGCCTTCGGCGGCCAGCCCAAGTATCGGCTGGCAGGGCAAAGCGCTCCTGTTAAGGGAATCGCCTTTGATCCCTCTGGTGATAGGCTGGCGTCGGTCGGCTCCGATACTGCCTTGAGACTGTGGACATTTCATGAAAACGAACTCATCGAGCGTAGCAACGCATATGGGCACGAGAACTCGGTCGACGATGTAGCTTTCAGCCCCGATGGTTTGCTGATCGCGACTGCAAGCGCGGATCATACGATTCGCCTCTGGCATCCGGCAACCCTGAAAACTGAAAATGTGCTCACGGGGCATTCCGATGAAGTGACATCCCTGACCTTTGATCGGAGCGGCCGGGCGCTGTTTTCCGCGGGCCGTGATGGGAGCGTTCGCGCATGGGATCTTGTGGGGAAGAACGGGAGCGTAATGCTGGGTAAACATGAGGATTGGGTGCGTGAGATTGCCCTGGACTCAACTGGAACGAATCTGGCTTCGGCTTGCAAGGACGGAACCATTCGGGTCTGGAACTTGCGGGCCTCCGCTCCACCCCAAACCTTGCCAGGGCATCCTGATGGCGCGGATACCGTCGCATTTTCCCGAGATGGGTCGCTACTGGCGAGTGGCGGACGGGACGGCATGTTGCGCTTCTGGGATCTTGCCGCCGGCCGTCTGCGGCATTGCGCGCGCGCTCACACGCGGCCTGTCTTGAGCATCGCTCGCAATCCTGCCGGTACGATGTTTGTCTCCGGCGCCGGCGACAACCGGGCGTTGCTCTGGGCGATCCGCTGATGCTTTCCTGTGGCTATTGGGATTCCTGGCGACATCAAGGAGCAAACGGTAGAATGCGTTGTATCCCTTAAGTGTAATGAAGGCAAATACAGATGAGTACAGGCACGACGAGCTTGCGGCAAGTACGGGAGCGTCAAATCAGCGCAATGCGCTTGACCGGCGAGGTATTGAGCCATATTCTGCGCGGCGTGAGCGAAGAACAAGCGCATGAATTGCGCGACGGACCGGCAGGCTGGTCAATTGTCGAAATCGTATGTCATTTGCGTGATTTCGACCAGATCTTCCGCAGCCGCGCCAAGATGATACTGAGCGAGGATCACCCGAGGTTGCCCGCCTATGATCACGAAGCAATGGCTGTTGAACGGGCGTATCAGCAAGAGCGACTCTCGAGCGCCTGCCAGCAGCTTGAAGCGTCGCGACGGGAGACCATCGTTTTTTTCGCCTCTCTGACGGCAGATCAATGGGAACGCGAGGGCGTCCATCCGGAACGCGACAGCTTCACAATGACCGATGCCGCGATGCAAGTTGGCTTGCACGATTTGGATCACCTGGAACAAATTACACGAGTTTTGGCGGGATAGTGGATCCCGCCCTGATGCAATGCCCAGAGAGTAGCGAGCAATCAGGAGATCTGCGATGCAGGCATTGATCGAGCGCATTCGGTCGGAAGGTAAAAACCTCGGCGGAGGCATCCTCAAAGTTGACAGCATCATCAACCATCAGCTTGATCCGCGGCTGATGGAAGGCATGGGCAAGGCTTTTGCCCAGCGCTTTTCGGACATAGCGATTGACCGCATCATGACCGCCGAGATTTCCGGGATCGCGCCGGCTCTAATGACTGGTATCGAATTGAGCGTACCTGTAGTCTACGCGCGCAAGAAAAAGCCCATAACCATGGCTGGTCCGGTGTTTCTGGAAACTGCGCCCAGCCACACCAAGGGTGGCGAAACGCTGCTGCTGGTAGCGGCGGAATTCCTGCATGCCGGGGAAAACGTCTTAATCATCGACGATTTCCTCGCGACGGGGCAGACCTTGCTGGCACTGGCGCGCATAGTCTCCAGCGCAAATGCCAATCTGGTTGGCGTGGGCGTCGTTGTTGAAAAGACCTTTGAAGGCGGGCGCGAGCGCATGTTGGAAAATTACGACGTGCCGATTCATGCCTTGGCTACGATCACCAGTATGGAAGGCGAGACAATCACGATTCGCGAGATCTGAGCGCTGCGCGATTCGGTCGATCAGAGGGCGACAGCTTGTCCTGTACGGGCGGATTCTTGGGCGGCAAGGGCGAAGCGCAAGACGTCGCGCCCCTCTTCCCCAGTCAGCTTCGGCGCTTCGCTGGCAAAATAGGCATCAATAAAGTGGCGAGTCGAGTTGATAAAACTGTGTTCCCAGCCGACTGGCATGTCCGAGAAGCTGCGCGTCTGTCTGTCCTTGTACATGACTACCGGCGGCAGATCCATCATTTTGCCGTGTCCCCGCGTCACCCAGATCACGCCTTTAGTACCGGTCAATTCCACACGATCGTCTTGCGCGTATTGCCGCGTATCCAAGACCAGTTCAGGAGAATAAACCGCTTCAAGGGAGCCGTAACGGTTATTGGGGAACTTCCACGAGACGATCGCGGGCGCGTCAAGAATCATGCCGGGGGCGACTTCGGTGCGGCCGATCCAGGCATGCACCTGCTCCGCCATGCCCATAAAATGCCAACCCAGCGCGAACTTGTGATGACCGTCGTCGAACACCAGCGGACCGCCACCGCATTCCTCCGGATCGTAGCGCCAAGCCAAGGCAGCATTCGGCACTTCCCACTCTGTCGGGCTGATACCGGAATTGCTCTTGATGCGGATCGTTAGCAAGTCCCCGATCTCGCCGCTGTCTATCAGCGCTTTGGCTCGTTGTACCGGCGGATAGAAGATGAAGTTTTCGTAAACCTTGAACAAAACGCCGGCTTGCCGCGTCGCGTCGATCATGGCATCGGCTTGCGCAACTGTCAAAGCCATCGGCTTTTGAACCGACACGTGCTTGCCTGCCGCGGCCGCGTCCAGGGTCGCCTGATAGTGCAGGTGATGCGGCAAGAGAATCTCCACTAGATCAATGTCGTCCAGCGCCAAGAGATCATCGTAGTCACTGAATATGCGAGAATCCGGCACAGCCCAGGCGTGTCCGCGCGTCTGTGCCAACTCAATGCTTCGATCGCAAACCGCCACGATTTCCGTCCGCGGGTCATCCAGATAAGCCAGCGCGTGCAAATCCGAAATTCTTCCCGTACCGATGAATCCTACGCGAAGTTTGTCCATCTCCATCCTCTAATTGGCAGGCTCAAATCAGACTTCGGCAACTCAATGACTGAGCCGAGCGCGGGCGTCGGCGCCTTCTGGCTTGCAGAGCGTGATTGTACCATTACGCGGTTTCTCATGAAAGGCGTGACACAGCCTTGCAGAGCAATCGCCCCATATTTTCTCAAAATTTGACCCTTTGTGATGAAAACGATGCCACTAGCACCCCAGCGTCCGCCTTTTTTGATTTCTTCGCAGGGTAAGAGTGCGCCCTTTGCCGTTATGACCTTGACCGTCTTCGGAATGCGGAATAGATAATGCCAGCCTAAAGCCTGTACAGCCCGGCACAGCGCCGGAGAGTTACCGATGCCGCGATCAGCCATCAGCAAAACGGGTCGGTCATCCGGCAAGGCTGCTTTGATTTGCTTCAGCATGGCGGTGATCATCTTCACTTGCCCTCCCTCACGATAATCCGCCGTGCTGTTGGCCGAGTAGCAGCGCCATATCAGCGGGATACAGCGTCGCTTGTAAGCCGCGCCTATCATCATGATGCGGAAGCGATCGCTAAGGCTTGTCTCGTCCACCAGGAGAACCAACCGATTCATAGGCAAGCAATTAGCTACCCAGCCAATCCAGTCTCGCGAAAACTGCGCCGCTGTCCACTTGTCATCCGCAAGCAGACGATGCAGTCGCCGCTCTATTGTGGCATAGTCCTTTCTTGACAGCATGCGGGCGATCTTCGCCAGATGGCAGTGCTCGGCGAGAAGGATACCAAGGCTAGCAAGGGCTAAACGTTTATGCTGCCAGACAGTGAAACTCGGGAAATGACTCGAAATGAAACCTAGCCATGGGTAAAATAATTTCAGATTCATCAGTATCGCCGTCTTTCCTTGGTCGGCTGGATGGGGTACTGATGAATCTTTACACAAAATAGCTATCACCGCGCTTGATTTGGCCTCCAAACCTGTCATGTCCTCAGCACAAGCGCGGGGGGTGTACCGATCTTGCCACTTAAAGTGTCGCATTTGGCGAATTTGCCGACAAATGCCCCGCATGCCCGCCAGCGCAGGTTTCCCCTGATCAGCCCCTTCACATGCCAGCGCGCGGTTTCCCCACCGCATCTGCGAGCCAATGCCGTCACGGCAATGCCCGCACTCAAAACCAAGCGCCCACTTTTCCCCGGCGGGCGTTTTCAGTGGATATCCTGAAATCATATCTGAACTTCTATCGGGCTATCCGCCGGATGCACACGCCCAAATCCGGCACAATCGGGGTGCCCATATGACCTGGGCGCGCTCAAAATCGCTTGGAACGGCTTCTCGCGTGCCGTTCTTTACCTGAATCCGCCGAACTTACCATCCTGCACTTTCAAGCGCTGATTTCAACAATCAATCTCAGACGGCAGCCGCAATCTGGCTCAACGGGTCAATGAAACGCTCGGCAACTTCGGCCGTCGTATCGTAATAGGTTCTGGCACGGGCATAGGCTCGGGAGCGCGGCAGGTCCAGGTGAAGATGCGCCGGATAGATGTCCTTCGCGCCCCTGCCCACCGTCCCGATCTGCTGACCGCGCCTAACGCGCTCCCCCTTCCTGACCAGCTTCTTGTCCAGGTGCGTGTAGCGCAGACAGCTCCCGTCCTCGTGCTCGACCACGACCGTGTTCCCAAAGCCCTTGGGCAGGTAGACCGAATCAATCACGAAGCCGGGTCGCATCGTGTGTACCGGCGCCCGATGAGCATCCCAGCGGTAGATATCGATGCCGCTATGGCGCTTTTGGTGAAAGGCGGGATAAGCCTCGTCATAGAGGATCTCAGCGTAGCCGAGCGTGATGCGCCAGCCGCTTCCGGGAGGAATGATGACATCCGCTGTCGGATCGGCAAAAACAGCGCCTGCCGACTTGCCCTCTGCAACAGACAGTGATAGCCTGACCCGGTCAATACGTGAGAAACTGGCCATGCCCATACACGCCTTTGTCTTCGACCTCGACGGCGTCATCACTAATACCGCCGAATACCACTTTCGCGCCTGGAAACGCCTGGCGGAAGAAAACCGCATCCCCTTCACACGCGCGGACAATGAGGCGCTGCGCGGCGTCTCGCGTAGGGAGAGCTTGCGGCGGCTGCTGAACGGGCGCGACCTCACGGAAGAGCAAGCTCAAGACTGGATGGCGCGGAAAAACAGCTACTATCAGCAGCATCTGCAAGGCTTGACGCCTGCGGACGCGTTGCCCGGCGTCACGGCTTTTCTCGCTGCGGCGCGTTCGCGCGGTTTGAAGCTGGCCATCGCATCGGCGAGCAGGAACGCCCGCTTCGTACTCAATCGTCTTGAGCTGACGCAGCGCTTTGATGTGATCGGCGACGGGCACTCAGTCAGCGAGCCCAAACCCAGCCCCGATCTCTTTATTTGGGTGGCGGACCAGTTGCGCATCGCGCCCGAGTCTGCTGTGGTATTCGAAGACGCCGAGGCGGGTGTGGACGCCGCCAAGCTGGTCGGCTGCCTCACCGTTGGCATCGGCAATGCGAAGGTCGGGCACGCGGATATTCACCTGCCCGATGGGCTGAAAACGGCGCGCGTTGATCGCATTCTCACTCGGCTTGAGGCGGTCCGCTCGAATCGCGAATGATTAGCTGGGGCGCGATCAAGCGCGACCTGTTACCGCGTCCCTCGGCGGTCAAGCTGTCCTTGAACAGGTCCAGAAGCGTCTGGCTGATGCTTTTCATCGGCTGATGCAGCGTGGTCAAGCCCGGCTGAATCACCCGCCCGATAGGTATGCCGTCAAAGCCGACGACCGACAGTGTCTTGCCGACCGTGAACCCATGTCGTTCCGCCGCCCGTATGACTTCAATGGCGATGTAATCAGCGATCACGAGAACCGCGGTCGGTCGCTCATCCGCGGACAGCGCTTCCCACGAGGCGAGGATGCGGTCGATCTGCCCATTGGGGTAATCCGACTGATAGAGAAAGGCGTCTTCGACGGGCAGTTCGAGGACTTCCATACCTTCCAAATAGCCCGCCAGGCGATCGTTGCCGCTCAGCGAATCGCTCGGCCAGCCCATGAAGGCAATTCGTTTATGCCCCATGCCAGCCAGATATTCCACCGCCCGGCGCATTCCAGCGCGGCCATCCGTGTCTACCCACGGGAAATCCCAGTTATTGTTGGTGCGCCCGAAGCTGACGAAGGGCACATCACTTTCCAAGAGAAATGCCACGCGCGGATCGGCTTGCCGTGTCTCCGCTAGCACAAAGCCATCGATGCGCCCGGAACGAATCAAATCGTCGTACACGGCGATCGGGTCTTCAGGCGGGTGGGTGAAGGTCAGCATATGGTATCCGGCCGCCTCGACCGCTTGCGCCAGATAAAACATAAATTGCGCCATCATGGGCGATGATTCCAATGCTTCCGGCGCAATATGCCACGCGTAGCCGATCAAACCAGCGCGATTGGCTTGCAAGTTGCGCGCCGCGATGTTGGGGCGATAACCCATCTCCCGCGCGGTGCTGAGCACATGCTCGCGCGTCTGCTCGCTGACCATATCGAGCCGGTCATTCAGCACATACGACACGGTGGCGATGGACACGCCCGCCACTTTGGCAACATCTTTGATCGTCGGCATAAGCCCCCTGCAGTCTCACAGCGCCCGGGTATTGTAGCTTGAACCCAAGCCAAATGACGCCCTGACTTACCTCGCGTGATGGCTGGCTGCGGCCAGCCGGTCGCGCGCGGCGACTGTGCTGACGATCGCGGCGAAGGCGAAGGCCAACAGCAAGGCAAAGGGTGGCAGAGCGATGCTCAGCCCAGCCAGCGCGACATATCCAGCGATGTTGAACAGGGTAAAGATGGGATTCAGCGCGATCATAAGCGCGGCGTTCCGCAGCGCGCCAATCACGCTCGGTTGTTCCAGCGCATAGTAAATGGGCCAAAGATACATCATCAGCGCCAGCCAGAATACAATTGCGCCCAGCCAGATCGTGCGCAGGGCGCCGCCACGCAAAGTGGGCTCAGCGTAGGCGCTCAAGTTAGTGGCGTTGACGACAAGGACCGCCAGCGTGATGAGGCCGAGCAGCGTACCCCACGCAAGATTCTCGCGCACGCCCTGAAAGAAGGTGTTGAGATCAGCGCGCTCACTGCGCAGCGACGCGTCGCTGAGCTTGACCAGTCCGGCGAATCCCGCCGGCGCTGTGACAATCGGAAGCGCGATCAGCACGAAGCAGATATTCGCCCAGACGTAGATATAACCACGATGCTGGAGATGCCGGCACGCGCGCCACCAGACCTTGAACGCCGCCATCGGCTAGCCTTTCAAGCCGGTATAACTGATGCCCTCGACAAAGTAGCGCTGGAAGAAGAGAAAGATCAGCGCCATCGGCAGCGTCGTAATCACCGAGCCGGCCAAGACCAGGTCGTACTGCACATCCAGCCCCGAGCCCCGTAGCACGGTCAACCCCAGCGGCAGGTTGTACAGGTCAGTGTTGCCGCCCAATATGATCAGCGCGTCCATGAAGTTGTTCCAATTGCCTTGAAAGCCGAAAATCGTCAAGGCAGTTAGCGCGGGCGTCGCCATCGGTAGCACAATGCGGAAGAAGATCACAAAACGGTTGGCGCCATCCACCATCGCCGCTTCTTCCACCTCGCGCGGAATCGACTCGAAGAACTGCTTCATCAGCAAGATGCCAAAAGCATCCGCTGCCAGCGTGACGATATAGCCCTGATAGCTATTCAGCAGGCCCAGCTGCTTGAGCAAAAGGAAACGCGGAATCAGCAGCACGACGCCTGGGATCATCATCGTGCCCAGGATGATGAAAAACAGCGCGCGATGGCCAGGGAATCTCAGGCGCGCCAGCGCGTAACCGGCCATCGAATCAAAGAAGACGCGCAGTATCGTCACGGCGATGGACAGGAAGGCGGTGTTAAAGGCCCAGCGCGGCAGCTTGTCGTTCAGGACTCGGCGGTAGCCGTCCACCGAGGGCAAGAAAAATATGCCGCTGACCTGTTCGTCCGCCGCGATGTATTCGCCGTCTTCGTTGCGGCAGGTCACAGTTTCCAGCAGCGGGATAAAGGGCATGGGCCGGTTCTCGACAGCGGCATCGCATTTGAAGGAGTTAGCGATGGTGAGCACGAAGGGCGCGATCTCGATCACGGCAAAGGCGAAGAGGAATCCCAGAGCCAGCGCCTTAAACAGCAGGCGCAGCGCGTGGCTGAAGGATCGAGGTTCGCTCGCGGGGGCTATCGCGGTCATCAGTTCGCTCTTTTAGTCCTCCGCCCGGTCGCCGCCGACGAAGCGCCGCTGCAAGACTGTGGCGGCGAAGATAATCACGAAGAGCACGATGGCGATGGCGGAGGCTTCGGCCAAATTGGGACTGCTGCTCTCAAATGCCGTGGCGTAAACCAGGTAAGCAACCGATGTCGTGGTGCGGCCGGTCTGGTCATTCTGCAGCACATAGATCTGATCAAAAACCTGGAAGGTGCCGATCAAGCCCAGGGTGACGACGAAGAATGTCGTCGGTTTGAGCAGCGGAAGCGTGATATGCCGGAATTGCGCCCAATTGCTGGCGCCGTCGACTTCGGCCGCTTCGTAGACGCTGGACGGGATGCCCTGCAGCGCCGACAGGTAGATGACCATCAGCGTGCCGGAGGTCGTCCAGATCGCCAGCGCCATAATCGTCGACATGGCCACGCTGGGCCCGGCGATCCAATCCCAGATCTCCAGATCCATAATCTCGGTCTCGACCCAGACGCCGGCTGTAGCTTCCGTGATGCCGACTGTCTCCAGCAGCAGGTGCAGCACGCCATCATTGTTAGTCGTCCAGGCGACTGCCTCGTAGTACGGGCTCAGCAGGCTGAGTACAGCGTTTATCGGCCCGCCGGCGGAAAACAGGAACAGGAATATGAAGGAGACAACGATAGACGAGGTGATCGACGGGAAGTAGAAAGCCGTGCGGTAGAAGCTCTTCCCGCGCAGCCAGCGCTGATTGACGATGACCGCTAGCAGCAGCGCGATGACAGTCTGAACCGGCACGACGCCCAAGACGTAATAGACGGTGTTGCGCACCGCGCGATAGAAGTCATCGACGCGGCGGCCGTCAATCACCCAGCGCTGGTAATTCTTGAAGCCGACGACCTCATAAGCATCGGGCCGATCCAGCGGGCGCGTACCCGACCAATTGGTGAAACTGAAATAAAATGCGACCAGCAGCGGCAAAATCAGAAAGACGACCAGTACAAGCAGGGCGGGCCCGACAAAGGTAAAACCGGCGATGGCGTCCGCGCGTTGCTGCTGCGCCTGGGTCGTCACTTGCGCTGCGCTGCCGCTGCTTTCGGCAGCATTGTGCGAATCGGCTGACATCAAGAATTTGCTTCTAAGCTCTATATATTATAAGCCCGCGGGGGCTGACACGCGCCAACCCCCGCTGCAAAAAACCGGAATAGACGCGGTGCCTATTCCATTTCTGCCAGGATTTCGCGCGCGACATCAGCCGCTTCGCCCAGCGCGTCTGCCGGGTCTTCTTCCAACGCCATCACCAGCGATGTCGCCTCGTTAACGGCCGCGTCAAAATCACCGAAGCCGAGCGGGAAGATGGGCGCGGTGGCGTAGCTGGCGCCGGTGACAAAAGCAGCGTATTCCTCGCCCACCGTCTCCGACCACAGATCAGCGAATTGCGCGCGCGCCGGCATAACGCCGAAGCCCGCAGCCGCGACCGCGTGGCCGCCGTGTTCGCCTTCGCCGGTCAAGAAATTAACCAGCGCCCAAGCCGCTTCCGCGACTTCACCCTCGGCGCGGCTGCTGACCGCCCAGCACTCGGTGAAGGTCAGGGTCCCGCGACCACCATTGGGCGCAACAGGAATCTCGGCTACACCCCAATTGGTTTCGGGGAAGGTATCGTTCAGGTAGCCAATCGCCCAGTTGCCCTCGATGGTCATGGCAGCTGAGCCCTGCCCGAATGCCTCGCCGTTCCAGCCGGCGTTCAGGTTGCTCGGCTGATCGCCCGTGCCGTTTTTGATGAAGCTCTGGTAGAAGGCGAGCGCCTCGACCCCAGCATCGCTATCGATGGCGACGGCACCGTCCATTTCGAATACTTCGCCGCCATTGGCATAGAAGAGCGCCATCCAGCGAAACTTGTCGGCAGCGGCGCTGAAGCCGACCCTATCATCGTTGGTCATGGCCGCGGCGGCGGCCGCCATATCGTCCCAGGTCCAGTTCATATCGGGAAGGTCAACACCGGCAGCCTCGAAGGCGTCGATATTGTAGAGCAGCGCCAGCGTAGAGAAATCCTTGGGCGCGCAGTAGAGCTCGCCATCGGCGGTGAAGGCGGCGCGCAAGCCGGCGTAGATGTCGTCCTGCGCCTCGATATACATGGAACCGGGCGCCAGCAAGCCATCGTACTGCCACTGCGGGAAGTCAAACTGGCCGACCGTGAAGACCTCGGCGTAATCGCCACTGGCGAAACCAGCGCGGATCTGAGTCCCGTAATCGGGCGAAATCAGTAGTTCGACATCGATCCCGGGATTGGCTTCTTCAAAGGCGGCGATTTGCCCTTCCTTGAATTCGTTCTCCACGGGCGATGAAGACCCCGTCCATACACGGAGCGTGACCATGTCCTGGGCGGCGACGACGCCGACCAACGAAAGTGCCATGGCACACACAACCAGCAGACCTAGAATGCGACTAATTTTCATTTCATCCTCCTCAACAAGGATAGCTTTACGATTGACGATGACAGCTGGTCCATCCGTCATCGCGCCTAGACCGCGGGGTTCGCGACATCAAAGTGATGCTTCTCTCCCCGGTAAGTCACTGAAAAAGAAACGCGCCGCCAATGCGCGGGCAGCTTGGGATCGACTTGTGGTCCGTCCTCAGTCAGATGCAAGCCGCAGAAGCCGAAGAGCGCTGCCTGCCACAAGCCGCCGCAAGCGGCCGCGTGGATGCCATCGGCAACATTGCCCTGGTTATTTTCGAGATCGGTGCTGGCCGCCTGAGCAAACATCTCATAAGCGATATCATCCAGCCCCAGGCGCGCGGCGACCCAGGCGTGGATGGCCGGGCTGAGCGACGAGCCGTGGTCGGTGCGCGGATAATAGGTCTTGAAGTTGTTGAGCATGACTTCGCGCGGGCCGACTTCCTCGCCCAGCAGCGCCATCAGCATGACGACATCCGCCTGCTTGATCACCTGCGAACGCAGGGCGCGCTCATGGCCCAGCATGTGCCAGATGCCCCCCACGCGCGGCTGATAATCCAGCACCGGGACGTACTCCAAATCGAAGAAACCGTCGAATTGGATGTGAAGCTGTCTCTCGCTGTCGAAGGGTATGACCATGCGCGCCGCGATGTCTCGCCAATGCGCCAGACGGGCCTCACGCAATTCGAGCTCAGCGACCAGCCGCCGCGCGACATCCGGCGCGTTCACGCGCAGCCACTCAAGCAGCGCCAAAGCCTGCTGCAAATGCCACTGCACCAGGCGATTGGTGAAGACGCTGTTATCAATATTCTCGTGATATTCGTCGGGCCCAATCTGGCGGCTGATTTCGTAGCGGCCGTTCTTAGCCTCGACGCGCTCGCCCCAGAACACAGCCGTGTCCAGCACGAGCTCCGCGCCCATAGCGAGCATAAAGGCATCGTCGCCCGTCCAGCGCCAATATTGCAGCGCGGCGTAGGCGATATCGCTGCAAATGTGCTGCTCAGTATCTCCGGTCCAAATGCGAATCCGCGAACCGTCCGGCTGGGGATCGGACCATTGCGGTGTGGTTTCCAAGCCGGTGTCCGTGCTTTCCCAGGGAAAGAGCGCGCCGGCATAACCCTGCGCTTCCGCCTTCTGGCGCGCGCCAGCCAGACGCTTGTAGCGGTATGTCAGCAGGTTACGCGCGATCGTCGGCTGGGTCAGCGTCAGCGGCGGTAGCGCGAACAGTTCTGTGTCCCAGAATACATGCCCCTTGTATCCCATCCCGCTCAAGGTGCGGGCGCCGATGCTGACATCGTCATCCTGGCGCGGCGCGGCGATCAGCAGATGATAGGCGGCGAAACGCAAGGCAAGCTGAGCACTGTCATCGCCTTCAATTTCTATATCGCAGCTATCCCAAGCCTCTCGCCAGCGCCGGCAGTGTTGCTCGTAAAGCGCATCATAAGCATCCGCCGCCGCGTCTTTCAAAGCAACCGTCGCTGACTGCAGCGGATCCTCAACATCGCGACTGGTGTAGATCGCCGTGAGTTTGTCCACGGTGACGCTGCTGCCGCCTTCCAAGCGCACAGTTGTGGCGAGCGTCGCGCGGTGCTCGTCGGCGCCAGCTTCAACACACGCGGGCGCGATCAATCTGGACGCGAACGCGATACGGTAGCCGGATTGGCTTGTGGCCGCGCTATAGGTCATCTGGTCAGCGTCCGCCGCTGCAATGACGTTGCGCCAGTGGTCGGAATTGTTGCTGTCGCGCCTGTCAAAGGCTACCTCGATGCCTACAGTAGGCGCGCCATCAAGCGCGGTGACCATGAGGCGCTGACCCAGGATGTGCGGCTGGTCGAGGCTGGTGAAGCGCTCGAATTCGAGCCGAACGGTGCTGCCGCTCTCCGCGCGAAACAAGACTTCACGCCGCAGCGAGGCTGTGTCCATGTGTAGCGTGCGACGATACCCGAGCATGACCCCGCCGGCCGGACGCAGATAATCGCAAGCTTCCGTCTTCATGCTGAACGCTGTGCCGTCCACCGTGACGCGCAGCGGTAGCCAATTCGGCGCAACCGCTAGCTCCGGCACCGCCATCCCCGGCGCGTGGTTGAAAATGCCGTGCACAAGCGTGGCCGGTGTTTCTCCGGCATGACCTTCTTCAAAGGCGGCCCGCGCGCTCAGGTAACCATTGCCGATCGCCAAGATCGTCTCGAAGTGCTGCAGCCGCGCTGGTTGGAAGGGAAACTCTGTAATCTGCCAAAGTCGGTTGATCATGAGACTGCAGGCGCTGAAATCGGCCGTGCACTGGTGAAAGAAGTGCTCAATGAGCGCCTGACCTTAAACGTTTAAGGTAGTTGAACATATTCTGAAAGCGTTGTCAAGAGCAGCGCTCCAAAATGACTCTCCGCTGCGTCGCCACCGTGTTAAAGGCGCGCCTGCTTCGCCCAAGCGGCATGTCTTGATTCCGCAATAGATCGGGTACACTCTTGTACAGAGTGCATTCATTGCCTTCACGTGTACGAGATTGGCAGGGAAAGGGTACCTCTGCAATGATGGTCGAGATTCCCGATGAACTCGACCAATGGTTGCTTGAATCCGCAAACCAGCGTGGCATCTCCATAAAGCACCTGCTCACAGAATTGCTTCTTGAAAAGCAGACCGCCGCTTGCAGCGAAGCTTCTGAGGAGGGCACGGAAGTTCCGGGAGTTGAGCCAGCTGCTGCGATTGAAGAGCTGCACAATGAACTCGCGAGGGACTATCCAGCGGGATCGCTGGGCCGGTTCGCGCAGCTGGCCCTCAAATCAGGACTGGCTTCAGAGGAATCGGAGGAGATGAGAGGGCGTAAGAACGCGCCTTGAGCGCGCAACTACGCTCAATCGTCCACTGGCTAGCCTGCCCGCGCACGAAGACCGGACCGAGCCTGCTGAAAGCATCCGTGAATGCGCTGGCATCCTCGCCCTGATACCAGATCATCTGCTCACCCCACAAACACATCGCGGCCAGACGTCAGCAACTCCCGATCCAGCTCCCCGGACAGACTGCTGCGCTTGCCTCGGCCGCATGACCGCTCTCGCGCATGACTATATGCGCTACTCCCAGGCGACAGAATCTCGCGCCGCTCAAATGCTGCCTTGCCTGACTATGTGTCGGGCGCTCATCCCGGCTCAATGGAGCCTTTTGCCCGCGCCCTTGCCGGCAGGCTGGTGATCATACCGCCGTCAGCCATGTCGCTCGCTTGCTTGCGATTGATACAATCGATAGTATTTATGTACCATTATCACGAAAAGGCGAGGCGCAATGACACAATGGTGTCGAAATAGCGTACTGATTACTCAATTTCAATGCGCCAGCGCAGGCTAAGGCATACTGCTGGCGGACAGAAGAGGGGGACAATGAGCGAGAAAAGGGATACCAGCAAGAAGCCGGACGCCTCAGAGTGTGCATTGAATCATCTGTCCCTTCGCAAGTTTCTGAACATCTTTGCCAACGGCGCCATTGCCCTGGTGCCGCTTAGCGGCGTGGTCAGCGCTCAAGCGGATAGAACCCTGTACGATTACCTCTTCGAAACGGATGCCAGTTAAAGTATGAGTGATTTGTCATCAGCAGTTTCAAATACAGACCAGATTAGCGATGTAGAAGCGATTCTAGAAGATGCGTTTGAAGATATAGAATTTATCGGTGAGCTGGACGTTGACGAAGAGACATTCGCTAAAATTGGGGAGTTGTTGCGCCACGAGTGCCGATTTGCGGGGAGAACCAAAAGCGGTACTTGCGCCCAGCGACATTTGTCACTTCCTTGGTGTTCAGCGCACGTTATTCGAATACTGAATCGCGGAATTTCTGGCAGCCCTATGCTCGCGACGTTTGGGGATTGGACGCCACACCGTCTTTCCAGACTTTGTGTCGCAATTACTTCAGCAGCACCCGTTGGGAATTGACCAAGCGGTTTGGACTCGAATTTCCCGTCTTCAGCTGGGGCGATGTGGTGCGTCCCGTTTACTGGCACGCGATTATCCCGGCTTATGTACAAGATGATTTTGCACGTTGGTTCGCGAGGAACCTGCGGAGGATTAGCGGGCTATCGCGACAGGAACTCAGCGACTTCCTCAAAGAACGAAACACGGATGCCCTCGATGTAAGCCCTCTACAGAATTTCCTAGACAACAAAAACACGCACGAAATTGCGCTGGCAATTATAAGCTCATTGGTAACTGCCACAGAGCTACTAGCCGAGCAACAAGATCCTGCAGACATCAGGGCGCTATTTTCCAGCCAGATACGCAGAGACTTATGGGATGAATATATCAGGCGCCTGGACACGAGACCTGTCGCGACCGTTTCTAGAAGGCGTCACGTACGGCTGGAATGGGTCTGGTCCTTCGAGGAGGAAGACTGGATTCTCCGCTTGCTCAATCTGGTCACCGCGTCTTACAGCAAGCCTCAACTTTGTATCTGGGCGCAATCCTCGGCCGATCAAGCTTTACAAGACTGGGACAATAGGCGCTTCGATATCTGGCCCGAACAGCAGCCAAATGGCCAATGGCGCGTTCGAGAGATAGCCATGAATGTGCCGGATCAGGCAGATATGCTCAATGGGAATATTTACGTGTATAACGACGGCGACTATTGCATTTTTCGGCAAGCGATACCGCCTTTGCCTGCCGGAGAATTCCAATTCTATCGCATCACCCAGCAAGATTCGTACGCTGTGTCCGTAAGACCGGATCAACTGACATCAGGGAAAATCCTCGTCAGCTATCGAAATGAACTGCAGCTTCTGGACGCCGAAAACCAACGACTTGCGCCATTGCAGACCGACTACTACGTTTCAGATATCATGGAAAACAAAGTCGGTCATCAATACATAGCGCGATACGCGATAGATCTACCGCTAACTATCAAGACCGAAACAGATGAATTTCGTGTCGATCAGACCAGAAGGCGTATTGCGTCGCCCACGCTTTCCGACCGGCATCGTATACCAAATACGTCGAAGAGATTGCCGCCTGCCTACACCAGCAATCAGATCGTTGTCTATTTCCCGGAAGTCCCGGTTGCCATAAGGGCGCTTAAGATTCATGTCGTTACGCCCGCGCGTCAGTATTACGTATCGTTTGATGCCTATGCGGAGTCGACAGAAGAAGGTTACCAGTTGGATCTGAGTCAACTGATTCCCGATGACCGGATCGGTACATATGCTATTGATATCACTTATGATTTTCGCTCTCGCCTCGCGTCACCAATTGAAGTCAGTGTTGTGCCTAATCTAAGCTTCAGTGGCCCAGGTGATGACACCCTCCATCCACTTCACCTACCCAGCATGCAAGTTAGCAATATAAGCACCGAGGCCGTTGAATCGCCCGACGAAGCAACACACGTGGAAGTGTTGAGCACTGGTGAGCAGCTGGTAACCTGGAACGACCTAAGGTCTTCGTACTGTCGTTTGCATATTTGTCAGGATGACCGCGTTGTGCCTATCGAATGGTCTATTCAACGTATATATGCCTGGTTTGAGGGTACGGCTCTACCCAATGTTTTGCTAGCGAGTGAGTTGGATAAGGCAACAATACATTTTCGTGGGCAGCGAAAAGCATGGCTTAATTTATACATCGGTGACCACCGACAACCGGTTCCTCTCAACGCTCGTGGCGAACGGTCGATTGATCTGCGCACCGACCAACTCGGCGTCATTCTAGTCGACCAGAATTCTGCTATGGTCCCTCTGCGTCTGGGGCTTGAAGGTCGAGAGTGGATCGTCGGCACCTTTGTACGGAGGCCGCAAATTATCACGTTCGAAGCTGAATATGTATTTGATCACGACGCGGAGGCAGTGCTCATTAGCATGGCGTTCTCGGAATCTTTGAGGAGCAAATTGGTGATCAAGGTCATCAATCTCCGGGATTCCGTCGAAGTAGCCCGCATGACATCAACAGACCGGGAGAACCTTTTCCTGCTGAACTGTCAGCTACCCGAAGGCCAATATCGGATCTGTGTCTTTGCTGATGGCGAGGAGCTTAAATTGCCCGGCCCGGGCGAATTCACGGTGAAGCCGCCATCTGTCGAAATTGAAGTGAATCACCAGGGTGATAGACTAAATATCGAGTACGAACTTGATAATTTACGTCTTGGGAATTATTCAGTTGCCCTATTTGATGCTCATGGCAACACAGTATTCACAGACGCTCTCGATCCTACAGACGACCGATTTGAGGCTAATGTTGACTTGCTACCACGTGCGCAGTATATGCTGAACATCTTCTGGAACGGACAAGCCCTTAGGGCCAGTCCGCTGCCATTTGTCACGAGAACAAGGTCAGGCATCGCTCATTACGATTCGGTTCTCTCGCCTTCACATTCCGCCTCACAAGAGCATTCGCTGAGCGATTTGATCTCTTATCTGATCAGCCAACGGCCGGAAGCTTTTGCTGGGGAAACGTTGTTTCGACTGGCCACACTCCAGCCAGAGATGCTGCAGCAATATTCCCTCGAACAACTTGAGGGGTGCTGGCGACCGCTTGCCCAAATATCCAAGACACACCGCAATACATTTGAGCCGTTACCGACATGGGCTCTGGCGGAAAACGCCCTTTTGGTAGAAACCAAAAGAAACAATATCTTCTGGGTGTACCCAGAGAGAATCGCGTGGCGAGGACTAGCAGGCATAGGGAAGATCAAGTTAAAGACGCCGCAGGAAGGTGAAATCTTAGCCTATGCACGGTGGTCTAGAAAGGGAACTTATACTTCCCGTCTCCGCATTTGGATACCGCCTCATATTCCCGCCAATGAGAAATTCTCTGAATTAGACGAACTCGACATGTGGCCAGCCTATTACGAGCGCTTGTCGGGAACGTTTCACGGCATGCGGACAAAGGCAATGACTCCAGGGCTAAACCGGGCAAATGACACGTATCTGGTCGACTGTGCGCACGATTACACTCTGGTGGTTCAACATAGACGTACGGACCGAGCACTGAAACATGTGTACTCATCCGCCGTTTCCATCGATCGCGAGTACACTGAAGCGCTCTTGCGAAAGCGAGCAGAGGGGCAACTCAGATCGGAACAGGCGCCAGAAATTACCTCGGCAGCGGGTTATCGCCGAGCGACTGCTGAGTGGCACCGGAGTTTAGTTGAAGATGACCGTCACCGAGTGCTGCTCCATGCTTTGGCAGATACTAGAAATGTCGCCGGCAAGCTTTCTAAATTCATTGTTATGGTCCCAGTGATTCTTAGAAAGTATGACGAGCCGCTCTTTAGCGGTGGGTTACGCTTCTTAAACGCGATGGAAGCCCAAGTCCAAACAGAGGATACTGACCACATGATGCGGCTGGATCGTCACATGTTGGCATTGGGAATAATACTTCGCTCCTATTCACTGAAACGGCAATCAGCTCGGAAGGCCATCCTCAATCGTATCAATATGGCGGAAGACGAGTTGATAACGCTTTTGGAAAGCGCGAATCGTGTCTGCCCTGACTTGCTGGAATGGGCACTGACCTGGTCAGAGATCTTTGTTGTGCACAGTTCTGCTTAACCACTAGACAGGCTACTACCATGAACCCTATCGAGCTTTCCGATAACCTCAAACGCACCTTGCAGTCGTATTTGACTACGACCTTCAATGTCAATCGCGACGGTGCACAACCCGACCTAGCGGCAAAGATTAACGAGAGCTTCGAGATAGATGGCGCATTAGCGATGGGTCCCTATCTTGAAATCACGTCGCCCTATAAGACCGGACAATCAATTGAGCGATTGGTAGATGATGGTGTCCTTTCGCCCCAGCTCCGTGAACGGCCCGAAAGCAACCTGCCGCTGCCTATTGATGTTCCGTTGTATCAACACCAAGTCGACGCGATTCGTAAACTTGTTGATCAGCAACGAAACATTGTTGTTTCATCTGGTACTGGGAGCGGTAAGACCGAATGCTTTCTCATTCCTATACTCAATGACCTACTGATAGATCCTGCACCAGGTGTGCGCGCCCTGCTTATTTACCCGCTCAACGCCTTGGTCAACGACCAACTTGAGCGCCTGCGCAAATTGCTTGCTGGAACTGAGATTACGTTCGGGCGCTACACTAGCGAACTTGAATACACTGCCGAAAGGGGGAGAGAAAAGAATCGAAACTCGCCGCCGAACGAGATCCTCTCGCGTGAGGAGATTCAGCAAGATCAAGGTCGAATACCGCAAATCCTGATCACCAACTACGCCATGCTTGAGTATTTGTTGCTGAGGCCGGAGGATTCGCCGCTATTCGAGAGCGGTTTGTGGCGCTATATCGTGCTCGACGAAGCGCATACTTATTCAGGCGCCCAGGGTATCGAAGTGAGTATGCTGTTGCGGCGGCTGAAACATCGTTTGGAGAAGAGGCGCGGAGATGTCCAATGTATAGCAACGAGTGCGACATTGACCGAGAATAATGCCAGCGCAGCAGCCGCCTTTGCCCGCGACTTGTTTGATGAATCATTTAATGATTCCGACATCATTTTTAGCCAGCCGGACCACGATCATGCCCGTCCTGATGAACCGTATGAATTGGATGCGAACGTCTATTTGAACTCAAGATTCGAGGACCTCCTTCAAAGTATCCGTCAGGAACAGTCGGTATCCGCCGCTGAAGTCGCGGAGCAGATAGCGGCGTTAGGTTTGATTCCGCCATCTGCCGATCTGCAGGGCAATGTCGCGAGATACGCGAGTAATCCAAGAGGCTTTGCTTATGAGATCATGCGGAATAATGGTGATCTCATCAAGCTGCGCGAGCAGCTGCTGGAAGAAACGCCACGTACGCTCGCCGACATCGCTGATGACTTCTTCGCTAGGAGATTGTCAGATGGAGCCGACCGTAGAAAAGCGCTATATCGCCTTGTCGAGTTGGGCGCCCTCGCCCGCCCTGGCGAAGACAAAGCGCCGTTGTTGCCCGCTCGCTACCACATGTTCATGAGGTCGCCACAGGGCATTTGGCTGTGCATGAATCCGGACTGTAGCGGGCGCAAGTCACCGGATGGCGCGCCTTGGTCAAAGGTATTTTCTATGCGCCGCGAAACCTGCGATTCTTGTGGTTGCAGGGCTTTTCCCATATCCGTATGCCGAGAGTGTGGGCAGGTGTTCTTGAAGACCGTCTATATGGACGGGAGATATTACGGCGAGCTACCTGCCAAAGAGAACGAGCTGATGCCAGCACATGACACACGTTACTTTGTCTGGCCAGCTCTTGAAGAAAATCGCGCACTTGGCGCAGATCAAGAGGAAGAGTTAGACGAGAACACCGACGATCTCTCAAAGGACGAATTTTCTTACGAGGACATTGAATTATGCGTTCGCTGTGGCGCGCGGATCTCTGGCAATCACTGCCCCTGTGTGAATGCCGCTGGAAAGCCGCCCGCACAAGCCTCATTGCAGTTGGTTCTCAAAAATAATGGCAAGAAAGGCAGAATCAAGTATGAGCCGTATCAGTCAATTGAAGAGTGCCCTCGCTGCCGGTCCCAGACGCGCGGCGATACCGAAACTGCCACCGCAGTAACAGTTGGAGGCAGTGTTCCGCTCTCCATTCTGACCTATGAACTCTATCGACGCGCGCCCAAGAGCCACAAAGAAGAGATATCCCAAAAGCCCGGAAATGGACGAAAGGTGCTGTCCTTTACCGATAGCCGGCAAGGGGCAGCCCGCTTCGCCTCCTACCTGGAATCTACCGTTACGATGCAGAACTATCAGCATATCGTGCCAGAAGTCGTTCGCGATTTCATAAGACTAAGACGTGTCGCGCCGAGCTTTAGCTTGCTAGCCAGGGCGGTGCGTAATAAGGCGTGGCGACTGGGTCTGTTCCATAACGATGCCGATTTCACCACATTCTGGCGTAGATACACACAGCGGCAGGAGCCAGACGAGCAACAGCAGATTGAACTGGACGACAAGATCCAGACACAATTGCTGGCCGAATTTACGACACGCCGCTCCAGCCGGAACTCGCTGGAGTCACTTGGCTTGGTGGCTGTCCGCTACAAGGGCCTCGAAGAGGTTGATGGTCTTGCCGAGCAATTGCAACTCGATACCGCTACTACAAAAACGCTGATGGCGTATCTGCTGGATCGATTGCGCCAACAGAAGATTGTGTCGCTTCCCTATGGCGTAGATCCCGCAGACCCGAGCTTTGGGCGCTTAGACGGGCATCCTAGCCTGATCAAGGGCGGGGAAACGCAGGGGTATCAACAAGTCTGGATCGGAAAGACGGAGCGTCACAATCGCCGACGATACATGAAGCAGCTCTTGCTAAACCATGGCTTGCCGCACCATAAAGACGCGGTTATTGACGCACTAACCCATATCTTTGACTGGCTCAGAGATCCTGAGAACAGAATCATGACAGGTTCCTCAACTGAAGGATATCGAATTGACTACAGCTATCTTGTATTTGAAGCCACAGTTCAATGGTACCGCTGCAGAAGCTGCCAGCGGCTCTATGCGAATGGCGCACAACTGCCATGCCCCCATGTACGTTGCAATGGCCAACTTGAGCCTGTCGACATCAAAAGGCAACAAATGGCCAACTATTTCTACCGAAGTTTCGACCGAGAAATGGTTCCCCTCCGCGTAGAGGAGCATACCGCCCAGTTAGCGCCTGAAAAGGGACGCGACTACCAGGATAAGTTCAAGGGCGGCGATATCAATGTCCTAAGTTGCTCAACCACATTCGAAATGGGTATTGACCTGGGTGATCTGCAAGCCGTCGTCATGAGCAATGTCCCGCCCACAGTCGCCAACTATCGCCAGCGATCTGGTCGCGCTGGACGCCGGGCCGGTGGCGCTGCCTTTATCTTGACCTGGACATCCGATCGCCCTCACGATCAAAGCTATTTTCGCGACCCAGGGAAAATGATCAGCGGCCGTGTACGCATACCTTATATCGCTGTGGATAATCCACATATTCAGAGACGACATGTCAATGCTATTTTTCTCAGCGCCTTCCTGCGTCATCGCAAAGCTGCGCTTGCGGGTGCCTGGACTGCGAGACAAGAGGCCGGCATGTTCTTCGACAGCCGCTATGTTGACGATCCTCATTTCGATCATATTGAAGACTGGCTGACGGCGAATCAGCAGCACATATCGAAGCTGCTCTCACGCTTTGCGGAATCGGTACAAAATCCGGACATTGAGGAGTGGATCGCCCATTTCCGGTCGAAACTGCAGCAGACGTGCGAAAAATATCGCCAGATGGGAGACTACTACTACGAGCAGTTCATCGCCTATCTTGAGAAATCGCGAGGTGACTTTAGGCGGTACGGGAGAGACGTGGAGGAATATGACGGCTTGCTCAGACGCCTGCGCGAGGAACGACTGATTGATTACTTGTGCAGCAGTGGCGTGTTGCCAAGCTATTCCTTCCCTATATATGCAGTGGGGTTGCACTTACCGCCCACGGTGTCTGGCACTAAGCTATTGCGTTTGCAACGCGATCTGAAATTGGCAATCCGTGAATATGCGCCGGGTGCAGAAGTGGTCGCCGATAAACGCATCTGGCGCAGCGACGGCGTCCAGTTTCAGAATGACATCGTGCGTTATCAAGAATACCGAATCTGTGAAACTTGCAACCACTTGCAACACAGTGAGGGTCCCGCTATGCCGCTGCCTGATGCATGTCCTATTTGCGGAGCGTCGCCTAGCCTTCGACAACGCAAAGCACCGCGCTTTATCATTCCGGACGGCTTTTACGCCAGCAGAAAAAACAACGGCAAGGCTGCCGGGCTTTATGTACAGCGAGTAGCCAATCTGATGAAATCGGCACTGTTGCCTTCCAACGTCACTGATTCTTATCAGATCACGCCCAAGGTGAACTCTGCCTACGATCGTGAGGGAAAATTGTTCTATGTCAACGAAGGTGATAAACGCTCCCGGGTCCCGGGATTCTACATTCAGCTCGAAGGCGAAGAGCGAGGTCAACTGGTCAAGGCACAAAAAGAGCGGAAAAAGATGACGCCCGTGTCATTGGGCCATCAACAGACGACCGATACTTTGCGCCTGACCTTTGATGACGCCCCGGCATCATCTGAAAGGTTGTCCTTCTGGCTCTCGTTGATGTATGCGCTGATACATGGCGCAAGTCACGCGCTGCAAATCGAACGGACCGATATTGATGGCGTATTATTTCCAATGCAAGGCAACGTGCAAGGTAGCTGGCAGCAAACCATCGTTCTCTATGACGATGTACCGGGTGGCGCCGGACATGTCCAACAGATTAGAAACGAATTTAGCGAGGTCGTGCGGGAAGCCTTCAGGGTCGCCGGCTGCGCCGACTGCGCTCCGGAGACCAGCTGTTACAGTTGTCTCCGCGATTACAACAATCAGGTATTCCACCATATATTTCGGCGCGGCGAGATCGTCGATTACTTGAATCAACTCCAAACTGACCTTGGCCCTATGCAATCTTGAAAAGTCAGCTTTACGATTTTGGATGATATGATTTGAGTACCTTCAAGCTGCTTGCCTATGAAAACACCGCAGCCGCGGTGACCGACCAGTTAGCCGGGAAAGGGGTCGAGACAAGGCGCGTGAGCGATGTCCTGTCGGAAGACGCGCCCAACCCTGATATCCTTGCCTATGCTCACGACAACGAGTATGCCTTGCTGACACATGATGAACAAATTACCGCTCATATCGCCACACGGCATAGAAATGGTCTAGCACACGCTGGTGTCTTTATTGCTGGCCACCATCTGCAAGGAAGGCATGGAATCGGTACAATCGTGACATTTATCATGGAATATCATGAACTAATCGTTGCAGGCACCGGAAATGTGCCGGATGATATCTTCAACCAGATCATTTATCTTTGAGGAAATACGATGATTGTAGCAATTCGAGATCATGTGAAACTACGCGGCGATGACCCGTTGGATGCGACTATTGCTGGGACCCAGCACAAAGCCTATCTGGTCGCCAACCTGGCTTTGAACGACGGACCGCAGGCCGCCGCTGACCACTACCGGCTGGAGCTGGCAGCGGTGCATGGCGCTATATCTTTCTACTACGACAACGAGGCGGCAATCCATGAGGCGATCCGGCAAGCGCGCGCCCCACTCGGCCTTTATTGACTATCCGATTAGAACTGTTACACTGTCTATGAACGTCGTATTGGGGAACGACAGATGGAAACCTACACCGTAAAAAACGCTCAAAATAGCCTGAATGATCTGCTTTCGGATGCGCATAAAGGAAAGACGATCGTAATCACCGCAGAAAATGGTTGGGCGGTAAAGCTCGTTCCAACTCCGATAAGGGCGAAAAAACCGCGCAAAGCCGGAAGCGCCCGCGGCCAGGTATGGATGTCCGTCGACTTTGATGATCCCCTGGAAGACTTCGCCGACTATATGGAATGAATTTCCTGCTCGACACGCAAGCCTTTCTTTGGTTCGTCAACGCCCATAGTTCGCTCAGCCGAACAGTGAAAGACATCATTGAGGATCAACAGAGCCTCGTCTATCTAAGCGCTGCCAACATCTGGGAGATGGCAATAAAATCCAGCTTGCGCAAGCTTGCCCTACCCGTGTCTCTTCAGCAATTCGTCGAAACTCATATGGGCCAGGAATGACTTTGGCATCCTGCAAATTACCGCGGAACACGCTGAGACGGTGGCGAAAGCTTCCCTTCCCCAAATCAGGACATCGAGATCCGTTCGACCGCATGGTTATCGCGCAAGCCATTTGCCATGACTTGACAATCATTACTCGCGACGCTGCGTTTGGCGACTACCCAATCCAACGCATTTGGTAGCTCCGCCAAACAGAAATGAGCCTCTTCGTCATCTTCATCTTTGGCGCAGTCCTTCTCGACGCGGGCGTGATACTCTCGTCTGCCTGGCGTACCGCCCAACCTCGCATCGCCCTATCGGAAGGCGCGCCGGACGTCCCTCTTCCGAATTTGCCTGACGCAAGCCTACGCGGATGTCGTCGATGATGTCGGCCTTCGTTGGCGGGGTGCAACCGACGGTGGCTCTATAAGGAATGTTTCGACGACGTTTTGGATGGTATCCATGGTTTCCATGACATTGCCCTTTGATTCGCCACCAGCACCGTGCCGACCAGACGCTTCTCTCGTACCCTTGCAATATCAACGGTGGTATAGATCCGATCGGCCTCATTGGCTGTCAGACAGGCAAAGTTGTTCAAGCCTTCGTCAGCACAGCCTTCCGGTTCTTCTATGAGAATCTCTTAGAGTGGCAGCATCCATCATCATCGATGGTATCGTCGTAGTACGGCAGGCGCGCCCAGGTGAAGGCTTTGCCGACGGGATCGGCTGGGATCTGATATCTGTTCGATAACATCGCGCGAACACCACTGTCCGACTCAATGCCGTAATACTTTCGCTGATCTGGCATCCCGTACTTCGGGAAGATGAACTCCCTGAGATATGCTCCCTTGACTGTGGCGCCGCTAGAGCCTTCGGTCCCATTAAAGTGCGCGTCATGTGGCTGCCAGCCGTTGCACTTCCTCGCGATGTTTTCCAAGGTGACAGCCCTGTGCCTTTCATTGCGGACGGTGTAGAGCAGTTGTCCCCACAGGCGTGGGGGTGTACCGTGCGCGATCAGCCAGAAGTCGTTGACAAAGGGTTATCTGTGCGAAGTTGGGTGAGAAAGTCTTTGATCAACCTGAAGTTGTCATGTTGCCAAAGGTCGGCACGCCACCAATACATAGCAACAGCCCCCGCAGGAACTTCCGGCGTGAATCTCTATTGTTTGCGTAATCGCTATCAACCGCCGCTCCGGATATGAAGACACTGAGCTTGTTCTTGGAGAACCGCGTCAGCGGCCGGGTGCGGGCCTGGCCATTGTGTCAAAGAAACCGCCACCAAGGAACTGATCTATGAAGTTGAGCATGTCATCGTATGTTTCTTGGTCCATAAGCCGCAGTTCTGTTGGATGGCGAATGAGTTTAGGGATATGGTCGAGTAGCTCATCGGGTATCCTGTACTGCTTACTGTGTGCTTTGACTGATTGTTCAAGCTGGTTAAGGAGATTAGAATCGGCAATCTCGACAATTGTGCAGTCGATGTACCTTGGGCCATAGTTCTGGAAGCGACGATAGGGCTGGGTACTTATCCCGATCTTGATGATAAATTGATCTTCCGGTATCAGGTGGCTATATTCAACAAGCGCGACTTGTCCGATGTAAAACCATTGAAACTTCAGCGCGTCGCTACTTTCGTCTCTTGGAATTGCTTGTTCAGTCATTCTTCTGTCCTCTCGTCAGCAGGAGTTTTCGAGATGTTTCGCTGCTATTCTTTACGGCTTCCTATGAGACATGCGATTTCAACGCCAACGGGCCCATCTGCGCTGACCAGCACTTTTGCGGCGCAGGCGATCAGCGCTCTCATCGATCTTGATATTCTTCACCCGCGGACCTCATAGCTGATGCTGGTTACCGCATCCATGCCGAACTCATTGTATGTCACTGCTTCAATGTCGCCGGTTTGCAGGTTTCTGCCCAGGCGATGGAAACGGAATTCATAAGAATCATCGTCCTTGAAGGTTTCGTGGGCGGCCTCGATCATTTCCCAGCTGTGTGTCGTGGCGAAGACTTGCACATCGTGCTCGCGCGCGGCTTCGCCGATATCGTTCCATACATCCTGTTGAACGGAGCAGTGGATGCCATTCTCGATTTCATCAATGAAAAGGTACTCCGGTTTATCGCCCCGCATCACCATCAGGATGCTAGCGAAGCGAATTGAACCTTCGCCAAGCAGGTGCAAAGGCATTAAAACGCCATCGACCTTGACCCAGATCCGCCGTTGGCCGTCAGGCGACAAGACTTCCACTTGTGCAGTGACAAGCTCTCGTTTTCATTGTAGATGTCGATGTACTGCTTTGCCGTCCACTTATAGTATGTGGGTATACTGAACTCCTCTCCGCCCCTCGCATGATGGACTCCATCTGGTCTTTCGTGTCGAGCGGGCGGACGTTGTGCCTCCCGGCGAACTCCGCGATGTACCAATTCAGGTGCTTGGGACTCATCTGGTGGTAAACGCCATGAAAGCCTCGTTTCATCATCGACCAGAATGACCCCATGCCGTTTGTGTGCGCCTGCGCGTCCACGTACTCCCCGACGCTGTGTCTTAGCTTTGTGTGAAGGCGCGGGATACCGTGATAGGCGGCATGGTCGTCGGTGTAAACGAGAGTGCTGTAGGTTGTGCGATCCAGCACAAAGCCCTGGAGCGTTGGTCGGTCGGTGGCTGGGGTGATCTACGCCTGAACGCGGTTGCTGCTCCGCTCTTTCATCCCGACCACGGCAGTCTTTCCTGCAGTGCCGACGCCCTGTGATGCCCAGATCGCGGTGGAGCTTCATGCTGGAAATGCCCTTGAGGTTGGTGGCGACGAGGAAGATGGCAATCGCCAATATCCCCTTCAGTTAAAACCGGCTTTATGCTGCGAATCCAATCTTGGCAGCGCTGTTGTACCTGTTGCGGGTCTAATAGTTGGAATACGCGAGCAAAAGTATCGTGCGAAGGAATGCCGTTGGGCAACTCTAAAAATC
>JAJEFB010000041.1 GCA_022820665.1 Anaerolineae bacterium
AACTAGATTTTCGGGGGCAGGTGATAGATTTTACGATTATGCGGCCCCGTCTCCTCAACCTGGTCGCCCGCCCGCGGCCGGTGGCATGATATGACGCCCGAAATATACGCTCTGTGCCCTCTGCGCCTCTGTGGTGAATCCCCCCGTATTGATCGTATCCACGCTTTTCACGACGCCTCAACCAGCCTGACCACTGAACAATTCGCCCCGAACCGATATAATGTCTCATGGAATTTCAAAAGATAAGGACGTGAGACAAATGGATCTGGGATTAGAAAACAAAGTTGCGCTGGTAGCCGCGTCAAGTAAAGGCTTGGGTTATGGCGTCGCCAAAGCCCTCGCCGCCAACGGCGCAAAAGTATCGCTCTGCAGCCGCACCGAAAGCGATGTCGCGGCCGCCGCGCGGACCCTCGCCGACGACTACGGCGTCGAGACCCTCGCCAGCGCCTGCGACGTGCGTAAAATAGAGGACATCCAAGCCTGGGTGGACAAAACAGTCGCGGCTTGGGGCGCGATCGACTGCCTGCTGGTGAATGCCGGCGGACCACCCGCCAAGACGCTGAAGGAAGTCACTGACGACGACTTTCAAGCGGCTTTCGAGCTGACGCTCCTCAGCAGCTTTCGCATGATCCGCTTGACCATCCCGCACATGACGAATGGCGGATCGATCTTGACCGTCACTTCCGGTTCGGTCCGGGAGCCGATTACGCGCCTGGGCTTGTCCACCATCATGCGCGCCGGCGTGGCCGGCATGATCAAGACCCTGGCGGACGAGTTAGCCCCCGACGGCATTCGCCTTAACAATCTCGTTCCAGGGCGGATCGATACCGACCGCGTCGCGCAGCTTGACGCCATAACTTCACAGAAGACGGGCATGAACTTGGCGGAGGTCCAGGCGCGAGCCAAAGCGGGAATCCCGCTCGGACGTTACGGCACGATTGACGATTTCGGCGCGGCGGGCGCTTTTCTGCTGTCGCCGGCCGCCAGTTACATCACCGGCGCCACACTGCGGGTAGACGGCGGCGCTGCCCGCTCCATTTAGCCAGTCACGGTACTTCGGGCGACTGGCGGCCAGTGTCTACGCGACCTACGCGCCCTGCGCGCCCCGCACGGTCGCCCGCATTCCAGCCGCGGCGGTTTGCGGCTTGACCTATGAAAACGAGGAGATGCCATGAAGGCTTATAAAGCGCTGGCGGCGCATATCGCCGAATACAACGACCTGCTCAACATCCTGAATACGCTCAAATGGGATATGCGCGCCAAGATGCCGGCCGGGGGATCGCGCTCGCGCGGCGCCCAATTGGAGACGCTGAGCAAACTCGCCAAAGACATATTCGTGAGCGAAAGGACCGCGCGGCTGCTGGATGCGGCAGAGGACGAAAGCGCAAGGGTTGAACTTGATATTTATCAAGCCCGCGCCCTGGAACAGACGCGCCAGTATTACGAGATCCAAAAGCGCATCCCCGCCGAGTTGATCGGGCGCATCGCCGCGCTCAGTCCCGAATCGGAAACGGTCTGGGCACAAGCCAAAGATCAAAATGAATATGCAGCCTTCAAACCCTACTTGGGGCGTATGCTGGCATTCAATATCGAGTTGGCGGAGGCCATTGGCTATGACGAGCACCCCTTCGACGCCCTGGTCTTTCAATTCGAACCCGGCATGACAGCCGCAAGTTTGCAGGCGCTCTTCGGCGAACTCAAAGCCGGCGTCCTGCCACTCCTGGAAAAGATCGTCGCCAGCGATGCGCCCTTGCCGCTGGATCTTTGGGGGCAGGAATACGACATTGACAGTCAAGCGCGACTCTGCCGCGAGTTTGCCGCGCTGATTGGCTTCGACTTCGGGCGCGGACGACTCGACATCGCCCCACACCCCTTTGAGGTGTCATTCACCCGGGACGACGTGCGCATCACCACCCGTTATGACATCAACTACCTGCCCATGTCGCTTTTCGCCACCCTGCATGAAGCCGGTCACGGTCTCTACGAGCAGAACGTCTCGCCCAGCTTGACGCGGGGCGCTCTCACCACCGATTTCCTGGGGCAATATGCTGTCGGCGGCGCCAGCTACGGCGCGCACGAATTCTCCTCGCGCCTCTGGGAAAACCAGATCGGGCGCAGCCGCGCCTTCTGGAACCTGCACTTCGGGCGCTTGCGCGACTGCTTCCCCGAGCAAATGCAATCCGCCGATGCCGAGCTGGTCTATCGCGCGGTCAATCGCGTCCGTCCCAGTCTCATCCGCGTCGAAGCCGACGAAGTCAGCTACAATTTGCATATCATGCTGCGAACCGAAATCGAGATGGCGCTGCTCGACGGATCGATCAACGTTGATGAATTGCCCGAAGTCTGGAACGCCAAGATGGAGGAGTTCCTGGGCTTGACCCCGCCCGACGACCGGCGCGGCGTCTTGCAAGACGTGCATTGGTCGGCCGGTACCTTCGCCAACTTCCCCTGCTACACCATCGGCAATATCATGGCGGCGCAGGTCTTCGAAGCGGCGCGCGCGCATGTGCCCGATCTCGATCAGAAGCTGGCAATGGGAGACTACGGCAGCCTGCTAGACTGGCTGACCGAGGCGATCTACCAGCATGGCCGCGCTTACACGGTGGACGAGCTGCTGCAAAACATCTCAAGTATGGACTTGCAGGTCGCGCCGCTGCTGACTTACCTCGAAAGGAAATATAGCGAGCTTTACGGCTTGAATTAGCGGAACAAGGAGAACCCGCATGACATCTCCAGAACCTTATTTGGACCCCAAGCGCTCGATCAACGAGCGCATCGAGGACCTGCTGGGGCGCATGACCCTGGCTGAAAAAGCCGGCATGCTCTTCCATACCATGGTCATGATCAGCCCCGATGGCGATTTCAACATGGATCTGGGCGCTTTCGGCGGACCCTCCATCCGCGAACTGCTAGACAAACACATCACTCATTTTAATCTGGTCGGCTCCGCCAGCGCGGAGAAGATCGCCGCCTGGACCAATCAACTGCAAGAACGCGCGGCGGCTCGACGGCTGGGTATTCCCATCACCTTTTCCAGCGACCCGCGGCACAGCTTCGCCATGAATCCGGGCGCTCACATGTCGACGCCGGCATTCTCGCAATGGCCCGAAGCGCCCGGTCTTGCCGCCATCGGCGACGAAGCCCTGGTCGAGCAATTCGCCGATATCGCGCGTCAAGAATATCTGGCGGTCGGCTTGCGCGCTGCCCTGCACCCCATGGCTGATCTTGCTACCGAACCGCGCTGGGCGCGGATCAACGGCACTTTTGGCGAAGACAATGAACTGGCGGCGCGGCTGACCGCGGCTTATATCCGCGGCTTCCAGGGCGCCGAACTGGGCTCGCAGAGCGTCGCTTGCATGACCAAGCACTTCCCCGGCGGCGGACCACAGAAAGACGGCGAAGATCCCCACTTCGCATACGGTCGCGAACAAGTCTACCCCGGCGACCATTTCGAATATCACTTGCTGCCATTTCAAGCGGCATTTGATGCCGGCACCGCCATGATCATGCCTTACTACGGCATGCCCGTCGGCACCGAGCACGAAGCGGTCGGCTTTGCTTTTAACAAGGGCGTCATCACCGGCTTGCTGCGCGAGAAATACGGTTTTGACGGCGTGGTCTGCACCGACTGGGGTCCTTTGACCGACGCTCATGTGGCTGGAACGGTCTTCCCAGCCCGCGCCTGGGGCGTCGAAGACCTCAGCCTCGCAGAGCGCGCGCTGAAGGCGCTCGAAGCGGGCGTCGATCAATTCGGCGGCGAACATTGTCCGGAGGTGGTCATTGATCTGGTGAAAAGCGGAGAACTCAGCGAGGCGCGCATCGACGCCAGCGTCCGTCGCCTGCTGCGCGACAAATTCCGCCTCGGCGCCTTCGAACATCGCTTCGTCGACGAAGAGGCCGCCGCAAACATCGCCGGCAATCGAGCCTTCCGCGCCGCCGGCGAACTGGCGCAGCGCAAGTCCATCGCGCTGCTGAAGAACGACGATATATTGCCGCTGAGCGGCCGAGCGAAGATCTATATCGAAAATATCGACAAAGCCGTCGCCGCGTCTTATGGCGATGTAGTCGATTCTCCCAATGACGCCGATATCGCCATCCTGCGCTTGCAAGCGCCCTACCAGCCGCGAAACGACATTTTCTTGGAAGCCTTCTTCCACGCCGGCGATCTCGATTTCAAGCAGCCGGAACTGAGCCGTATCCTGACAATCGCTCGCTCGTTGCCGACCATCGTCGATATCTACCTCGATCGCCCCGCGGTGATTCCGGAAATCGCGGAGACTTGCGCCGCTTTGCTAGCCAATTTTGGCGCCGACGATGCCGCCGTGCTGGATGTCATCTTCGGCCGCTTCAAGCCGACGGCCAAGCTGCCCTTCGAGTTGCCGTCGTCCATGGATGCCGTGCGCGCGCAAAAGCCGGATGTCCCGCGCGATTCAGAAAATCCGCTCTTTGATCAGGGATTCGGTCTGCGGTATTAGGAGGACGACGAGCGACTTGATAAGTCGCCCCTACATCGCATCGTAACGGCGTGCAAGGCTTGTCCGCTACTGAAAATATTACGCAAAGATAACTATAACAGTACCAAAACAATACAAAAAGGGCAGCGATCCTTGCTAAAGTCAACAAATTACTACGAAATCCGCCAAGTTTAGCTCCCCTTCCCTGATGCTGCGGGATACTTCCCCTGTGAGGCGGGGGACCGAGGGGGCGCTGGGCCGGGGGATGGGGTAGAAAAAGCGCGGTTGCATGACCCAGTACTGGACAAGCCTTGCAGGGGCGACCGAGCCGCAGTGTCCGCGCGCCGCGACGGGTCGCCCGCTCAAGATTGGTCGAAGTAGAAAATAAACAGGGACGCTTCTCATGAAAATAACCGACATCAAGGTCTATCTGGCAAAAGAATGGCGCAGTTTCTGCTTTGTCCTTATCGAGACCGATGAAGGCATCAGCGGCATCGGCGAATCTGGCATGACTGGGCGCGAACTGGCCGTTCAAGGCGCCATCGAACATTTCAAGCCCCTGCTCATTGGGCAAGATCCCTTCCGCACCGAGCACATCTGGCAATTGCTCTTCCGCGGGGGTTTCTTCCCGGCGCAGCGCATTCTGACCGCCGCCATCGCCGCCATCGACATCGCCCTCTGGGATATCAAAGGCAAGGCGCTGGGCGTGCCAGTTTACGATTTGCTGGGCGGTCGCGTCCGTGATCGCGTGCTCACCTACAATCACAACACCGGCGATACCGTCGAGGAACTGGTCGAGCGCTGCCAGCGATCGGTCGCCGATGGCTGGAAAGTGCTGCGCTGGGGACTCGCCGAATTGCCGGGCGACATCCTGGAACCGCGACCGGCAGTGCTGCGAACTATTCAAGAATGCGAAGCGATACGCAGGACCGTCGGCGACGAAGTCGAGATCGCGCTCGACGTGCACACGCGCCTCAATCCCGCCGATGCCATCTGGCTCTGCCAGGAACTCGAACAATACCGCCCCTATTTCGTAGAAGATGCCCTGCGCGTGGAAAACGCGGGGTCCTACCGCAACCTGCGCGCGCGCAGTACCGTGCCACTGGCCGCGGGCGAGCAGTACAATTCCAAATGGGAATTCCGCCAGGTCATCGAAGAAGAACTGATCGACTATGCCCGGGTGGACCTTTGCATTTGCGGCGGCTTGACCGAAGCCAAGAAGATCGCCGCCGCCTGCGAAACCCACTACATCGACCTGGCTGTGCACAATCCCATCGGATCCGTCGCCACCTCGGCCTTCCTGCATCTATGCCTGTCCGTGCCCAATTTTGCCGTGCAAGAACTGCCGCGGCGCCCGGGCGAAAGTCTGCCCGATCTGATTGTCAACCAGCCCGAATGGCAGGATGGTTATTTGCTGCCGCCGACCTCACCGGGCTTGGGCATCGAATTCAATCGCGAGGCGCTGGGCAAATACCGCTTCGAAATGAGCGAGCTGAAGCACTTGCGACGGGCTGACGGCAGCGTGACGAACTGGTAAACTAATACGGCAAAGTGAAAGGACTTGACATGTCAATAGTAAAGCTCGCTTGGGAAATCCCGGCGCAATTGGGCGAAGGTCCGGTATGGGTCGAAGCGGAAAACGCGGTGTATTGGGTCGATATCTTCAGCAACCAGGTGCATCGCTACGCGCTTGCCGATGGCGCGAAAAAGACCTGGACTTTCGACTTCGAGGTGACCAGCCTGAATCCGCGGCAAGGCGGCGGTTTTGTTGGTACGGTCAAAGACGGTTTCGTCGCCATCGATTTCGACAACTTGTCCGTCGATCCCATCCAACTGCCCGAAGCGGACATGCCAAATAATCGCTTCAACGACGGCAAGGTCGACAACAGCGGGCGCTACTGGGCGGGCACGATGGATATCGATCAAACCGGAGAAACCGGCGCACTATACCGCCTTGATCCCGACTTGAGCGTTCGCCAAGTCGATGACGATTATATCATCTGCAATGGGCCGACCTTCAACCTCGACAACACGATCATCTATCACACCGACAGCATCAAACGGATCATCTATGCCATGGATATCGGACCCGGGGGCGATCTGAGCAATAAACGAATCTTCGCGCAATTCACCCGAGACGACGAAGGCGTCCCCGACGGCATGACGGTGGATAGCGAGGACTGCATCTGGGTGGCGCAGTTTGGCGGCGCGCGCGTCACGCGTTACTCGCCGGCGGGCGAGATCCTGCGTGTCCTGCCCCTGCCGGCGCTCAATATCACCAGTTGCGCCTTCGCCGGGACCGAACTCGATACACTGTATATCACCTCTGCCAGAACCGCCATGAGCGAGTCCGACCTGGCGATGTATCCGCTGGCTGGCAGTTTCTTCGCCTTCAAACCGGGTGTCAAAGGCGTCGCGACGCCGCTCTTTGCTGGCTAAGGTCCATCAGGTTTCACGGCGACGCATATCGCGCGAGGCCGACAAGACATCGCTTTGCGCTCTGCAGCCGGCGCTTAAACATCATGTGCCATACCCGCCAACGCAAGAGGCTTGACTGATTCGCCATCGTCCCTATTTACCGCTGCCTTGACAAAGATAACGCCATGCTTTCCATGGAAGAGAACGTCCGACCGCCCTTTTCGCCGGACGACGCTCGGGACACCCTAAAGGCTCACTACGGGATCAACGTCGCCTCCGTAGAAGAGTTGCCATCGGAGCTTGATCGCAACTTCCGCCTGGTCTCTGACCAAGGCGAGCAATATGCGCTCAAGATCGCCCACCCCAGCGTATCGTCCCGGGCGCTCGACTTGCAAAACGCGACTCTTAAACATCTCGCAGGGGCCAATCTCTTTCCCGAGATTATCCCCTGCAGCGATGGCAGCGACGTCATCGACGTCCGCGCCTGCGATGGAGGTCTTTATCAGGCGCGACTGCTGAACTACATCGACGGAAGGCCGCTCAGCGAATTCCGACCCCATTCCCAGGCGCTCCTAGACGATATCGGCGCCAAGCTCGGCAAATTTTCCGCTGCGATGCAGTCCTTCGATCACGACGAACGGCGGGGGAACTATCGCTGGAATATCGGCAATTTGCCACAGGTCGCGCGATACGCACAGGACCTTCCGGGGACCAGAAGAGTCATCCTCGACGCTTTCCTAAACTTGTACCGGGACGAGGCGATGCCGATACTCCCCGACTTGCGGAGCAGCTTCGTCTATAACGACGCCAACGATACCAACATCTTGGTCCGCGCCGCGGACTCCTCGGCGCATGTCGCCGGCTTCATAGACCTGGGCGACATGGTTTACAGCCCAACGATAACTGATCTGGCTGTCGCCCTGGCTTACATCATGATGCACACGGGGCGTCCTCTGGAAAAAGCCTTGCCCGTCATCGCCGCCTATCATCGCGCCTCCCCGCTTAGCGAAACCGAGATCCGCGTACTCTTCCCGCTGATCGCCGCTCGCCTCTGCCTCAGCGTCTGTATCTCCTGGCATCAACAAAAGAACGAGCCGGAGAACCGCCACCTGAGCGCCAGCGAAAGCGGCGCTTGGGACCTGCTGGACAAATTGAGCGGCTTGCATCCACAATACGCTCATTATCTCTTCCGCGACGCCTGCGGTTTTTCCGCTTGTCCCCAGAGCGAAGGAGTTCAAGGCTGGTTGAGGGAACAGTCATTCGCGCCGATTCTCGGTTTCCCTCTAAACACAGATAATAGCGCGCTACTGGATTTTGGCATGAGCAGCCGGCTCTTGGCGCGTATTGCGGATCTCGCCGACCCGACCAGCTATGTCGAGCCTCTACGGCGGCGACTCGGCCACAAAATCGGCATCGGGCACTACAACGAAGCGCGTCCGATTTACCTGGCAGACATGTTCGCCGTCGATCACCATGAACGTCGGGCGATCCACTTGGGCGTCGATCTCTTCGCGCCGGCTGATACGCCCGTTTTCGCTCCTTTGGCGGGTACAATCTGTAGTCTGCGCGACCATCCAGCGGAGCAAGACTTCGGTCCTGCCTTGATTCTCAAACATCGACCTACAGCCGAGTTATGCTTTTACACGCTTTATGGTCATCTGTCGCCAGAGGTACTGGATCGATGCGAGCCTGGGCAAAAGGTACAAGCGGGGGAGCTGCTGGCGCATATCGGCGACTATCCACGCAACGGCAACTGGATCCCGCATTTGCACTTTCAGATCATCATCGACCTGCTGAATGAAGACAATTTCCCCGGGGTCTGCTCCCCCAAGCTGCGCGGACTCTATACATCGCTTTCTCCCGATCCCAACTTGATTCTGCAACTGCCGTTTCAAACCTCCGCGCCCGAGAGACCCTCATCCGGCGATCTTTTGAAACGCCGCAGCACTTTTCTGAATCCCGCGCTAAGCCTTTCCTACCAAGATCCATTGCGGATTGAACGCGCCTTCATGGGACACCTTTACGATCACGAGGGACAGCGTTACCTGGATTGCGTCAACAACGTGCCGCATGTCGGGCATAATCATCGGCGCGTCGTGGCGGCAGCGCAGGATCAGACGGCGATTCTCAATACCAATACCCGCTATCTGCACGAGACTATCTTGACCTACGCCGAGGCGCTTGCCGCGACCTTGCCCGATCCGCTTTCGGTCTGTTTCTTTGTCAATAGCGGCAGCGAAGCGAATGAACTGGCGCTGCGTCTGGCCAGCGCCTATACCGGCGGGAGCGACTTCATCGTCATTGACTACGCCTATCACGGCCATACCACAGCGCTGATCGACATCAGTCCCTACAAATTCAATGGACCTGGCGGAAGCGGCAAACCCGATCATGTCGAGGTCGCGACCATGCCCGATGGCTATCGAGGCGCGGTCCGCGGCTACGATCCCGACGCCGGTGAATTCTATTCCCGCTCCCTGAGCGAAAAAGTCGCGGCGATCCAGGCCCGCGACGGTCAACTGGCCGCGTTTTTTGCCGAGGGCATCATGGCTTGTGGCGGTCAAATGCCGCTGCCGGCTGACTATCTCAAACGCGCTTATCGCATCGCGCGCGATGCCGGGGGACTTTGCGTCGCCGACGAGGTGCAAACCGGCTTCGGCCGCGTCGGCAGTCACTTCTGGTCCTTCCAATTGAGCGGCGTCATTCCCGATATCGTCACCATGGGCAAGCCAATCGCCAATGGATACCCGCTGGGTGCTGTCGTCACCACACCGGCCATCGCCGCCGCCTTCAACAACGGCATGGAATACTTCAACACCTTCGGCGGCAACCCGGTCGCCTGCGCGGTCGGCTTGGAAGTTCTGAACATCATCGCCGATGAGAACCTGCAGCGCAACGCCCTCAATACCGGCAACTACTGGATGGAAGGTCTGCATGACCTGCAAAGCGAAAACCCAATTATCGGCCAGGTACGCGGATCCGGGCTTTTCCTCGGCGTCGAGCTCGTTCGTGATAGAAATACGCTGGAGCCGGCGGATTGGGAAGCGACCTACATCGTCGAGCGCATGAAAGAACGCGGGATCTTGCTCAGCACCGAAGGACCGCGCCACAACGCGCTCAAGCTCAAGCCGCCGCTGGTCTTCCGCCGCGAGGATGTGGATCTGTTTGTAGATGTCTTTGAAGACATTCTTCGGGATAGCGTTCTGCAAACCTCGTAATCTTCAACACACAAACAACAGAATAAGAGCGCTCCGTTGCATATATTGCGCTTATTGCGTTTATTGCGTTTGTGTGGTAGGTTAGTATGATAACGCAAAGGAGGCCCAAACATGATCTACAATTACGTTCCACCCAACGAGCAGGAACAGCAGACAGCCCGAGACGCATTACAGCGACTGACGCTCGCCTCGAATGGCGATGAAGCTATTCAATTTTTCATTACGGATTCACGACAGGAAGAGCTGATTGAGATTCCTGTGGCAGCGATTGCTGTTCTGAGTGACGTACTCAAGTTCATGTCCCAAGGACACGGCTTGACGCTCTTTCCGCGACTTGCAGAAGTTACAACGATGGAAGCGGCGGACATCCTCAACGTCTCGCGTCCTTATGTCATAAAGTTGTTGGAGGCGGGCGAGATGTCTTATCGCATGGTAGGCCGCCACCGGCGGATTCGGCTGAAGGACTTGATCGATTACAAAGACCGCATAGACCGAGAGCGTGAAGCCATACTAGACCAGATGGTCGCTGAAGCCGAAGAACTAGGTCTGTATGACTGACTTTCGTCGCCGAGTCGCGCTTCTCGATTCCAACATCCTTGCTTCAATGGTCTTGACAGACGTATTTGTCCAACTCGCCGTAAACGACGTATTCCAGGCAAATGGACCGACGACATTCACCGAGAATGGATGGCTGCTGTTCTGAAATTCCGTCCTTCGCTGAAACCGCAACAATTGGAACGCCGACGCCGGCAAATGGACGCCAAAACGCGTGAGGCATTGGTCACAGGTTATGAAGTCCTCATCGCTGAATTGACTCTTCCCGACGCAAACGATCGCCATGTCTTGGCGGCAGCGATTCACGGCCAATGCGATGTAATTGTCACCAAGAATCTGAAGGATTTCCCGGCTGCCGTATTAGCTCAGCATAGGATTGAAGCGCAACATCCCGATATCTTTCTCCTCGGTCATCTTGACCGTTCTCCGTTGCAAGTATGTGCCGCTATCCGTGAGGTCATTCGCCGCGCGCAAAACCCGCTTTACAGCATTGCGGACTTTTTGGCAAGACTGTCAAATGAAGACCTCCGCGAAACAGCCGCAGAACTCGCGCAATATTCCTATCTTCTTGATTAACAACTGCAGATGGCCCAAACATCTCCATACAAGCCAAGTCTATGCCTGTAAGATTCACTGTTTCTGTCATATATTTGACGCAACAAGATTATTCACATTTTTCAAGGATTTACGGACGATGACCAAGCAAAACCACCCCGCCGGCGTCGACATCCGCGGCGAAATCAAACCCGAATACGGATCCATCCTCAGCCCCGATGCCATCGACTTCCTCGCCGGCTTAGCCCGGGCCTTCACCGCCCGCCGCGACGAATTGCTGGCGGCTCGCGAACAGCGCCAGGCGGCCATCGACGCCGGGCATTTGCCCGACTTCCTGCCGGATACAGCCGCCATCCGCGACGACCCGACTTGGCGCGTCGCGCCAGTGCCAGCCGACTTGCAGGACCGCCGTGTGGAAATCACCGGTCCTACCGACCGCAAAATGGTGATCAACGCGCTTAACTGCGGCGCTCGTGTATTCATGGCTGACTTTGAAGACGCCAATTCACCGACCTGGGACAATATGCTCGAGGGGCAAGTGAATCTGCGCGACGCCGTGGACCGCAGCATCACCTTCACCAACCCCGACGGGCGCTTCTACCAACTCAATGACGAAACCGCCACGCTGCTTGTGCGACCGCGCGGCTGGCATCTCGACGAAAGCCAATTCCTGGTGGACGGCGCGCCCATCCCCGGCGGACTGTTCGACTTCGGACTTTATTTCTTTCACAATGTCCGGCCCGCGCTGGAGCGCGGCACCGGTCCCTATTTCTACCTGCCCAAGCTGGAAAGTCACCTGGAAGCGCGCCTTTGGAACGATGTCTTCATCCACGCGCAAGACGCCCTCGGTATCCCGCGCGGCACGATCAAAGCGACCGTGCTGATCGAGACGATACTGGCGATTTTCGAAGCGGAAGAAATCCTCTATGAACTGCGGGAACACTCAGCCGGGCTTAACTGCGGACGCTGGGACTATATCTTCAGCTATATCAAAAAACTTCGCAATCACGCCAATTATCTCTTGCCCGACCGCGCACAGGTGACCATGACCGTACCTTTCATGCACAACTATACGCTGCATGTCATCAAGGTCTGCCATCGCCGCGGCGCCCATGCCATGGGTGGCATGGCGGCGCAGATCCCTATTCGGGACGACCCGGAGCGCAATCAAGCCGCACTCGACAAGGTGCGCGCCGATAAACTGCGCGAGGCCAAAGACGGTCACGATGGCACTTGGGTCGCGCATCCCGGTTTAGTCCAGATCGCGACTGACGTATTCGACCAATACATGCCGGGCGCGAACCAAATCGATCGCCAGCGCGAAGATGTCCAGGTCTCCGCCGAAGATTTGCTCAGTCCCAGCGCCGGTGATATCACCGAAGACGGCGTGCGCCTCAACCTCAAAGTCGGCATACAGTATCTGGAAGCCTGGCTCGGCGGTAATGGCTGTGTACCCCTCTACTCGCTGATGGAAGACGCCGCCACTGCGGAAATCAGCCGCGCGCAGATCTGGCAATGGCTGCACCACAACGCGACGCTCGCCGACGGACGTCCGCTGACATTGGAGCTGTTCGGCCAATTGCTGGAAGAAGAAATGGACGCCATTCGTGGCGAGGTCGGCGATGAACGTTTCAAAGGCGGTCACTTTCAACTGGCGATGCAACTCTTCGACGGGATGATCCGCGCCGATGATTTCGCCGAGTTTCTCACCCTGCCTGCATATCGGTATTTGTAGCGCTTCCGGACATCAATCTATCGCTATCAAAAAATTAAGAGAGGCGGGGTCGACCGACCTGCGGTGTCTACGCGCAGCGCCGGGTTGCCCGGGGGTAACAGAAAAGCCACAGCCGCTCGGCATTGCTCCACCCTGTTCAAACGCGCGCGGACTTGCCGGATCGCCACACGATGTAGCCGAAGGCCAGCATCGAAATCAGCACCATCGTGACGACCATCAGCAACCCGCCGTCATACGTTCCGCTCTGGTCTCGCAAGCGTCCCACCAACCAGGGTCCCAAGGCGGCGCCCAGGCCGAACATGCCGCCAACCAAGCCGTTGATCAAGCCCAAGCCCTGCCTGTGAAAGACATCGCTCGCCAATGCCGTCGTTTGGCTGCTGCGCGTTCCCTCGCCCAGAGCGTAAAAGATCGCGTAGAGAACAAGTAGCAAGGGCAAGTCGGCGGCGCGCAAGAGCAGCAATATCATTACGGCGGCAATCAGCCCCGCCGCGCCAATCGCGAAAGCGACCATCCGACCAAAACGATCCGATACCCAGCCCAAGCCGATGAAGGAAAAAGTCGTCAGGAATCCTGCCAGACCCACCACATTCGCCGCTGTCTCCCGCATCACGCCGGAAGATTCCATATACGCGACTTGATGCACCGTTAAGCTGCGCACGGGACCCAAGGCAGTCAGCCCGACAATCAACAGCGCCCAGAAAGCCGGATTCCGCAGCAGGGATCCCCATACCGGAGCGGCTGAAGCGCGGACCTTATGGTCTACTTGGCGCGCTGGTGGACGCCTCAAGCCGATAACCATCAGCGGCAACAAAATGAACGCGCATATCAGCGACAGAAACAGGTAGGCGTTACGCCAGGCGAACTGCTCGATCAACAGATTCGCCAAAGGGACGAAAATCAGCGAACCCACGCCGGTGCCGGCAAAGGCGATGCCGATGGCGCGTCCGCGCCGCGCCGGACTGGTCCAACCAGCGATGACCGAAGCCACGGGACCCAAACCTGTGATCCCCAACCCAAACCCGCCGATGAGTCCATACCCTAGCAAGAGATCGTTCAGCGAATCGGCGCGACTGCTCAACCACAATCCGGCAGCCATCAGCACAACGCCCGCGCCGAAAACCAGCCGCGGACCATAGCGATCCAGCGCCATGCCAGCGAAGGGCGCCGTCAAGGCGAAAACGAACATGTTGAGGCTGAATACCGTTGCCGCCGCCTCGTTGCTCCAGCCTTCGGCAGTCACAAACTCGGCGAAGAAGACGGAGAAGGACAAGCGAATCCCGAAGATGATGCAGACCGAGAAGAAACAGACGATGACGACGCGCGCGGCGCTGTGGCGTGAATCGTCGGCGAGCCGGGTCATCAATTAGGCGGCAAGTTCTTCACGCACAGACTCGCGCTCTGACCAGAGGACGGGGTTGATCTCGTGACTGCGAAGCGCATCCATCTCCCTCACCACGCTTATGCTCTGCGCATCATTCAAGATGGGATACAGACGAGCGTCGCTTGGCCTTTCATCACGGATATCTAGCCAACGAAAGGCAACTTGCTCCACTGCGCTGCGGTCAGGATTGTCAATGGCTAAGAGCATCCGCTCGGGCATCTTGCCGGATGGAGGGATGACATACTTGTAATCCACATTATAGCCCGTCCTTCCCTTGAAATTTTTTGAGTCGAAGCTTATTCCTGAATCGTTGAGCCATGTGACCAAATCAGCGTCAAACCGACTAACTCTAGACGGAGTTGCAAGATAGTAGAGATCGTCGATTGCTATCATCGCTTGCAGCAGATTGTGCATGTTCAGCGCAAAGTTTTGAGCAGTGGTACGGGCCACGAGATCATTGCCTTTCCGCTTTACGCCGAATCCATTCAGGTTCTGCTCAATCAATATGCTCCGACTTGAAGTGTTTACATTAAAGCCGCAAAATTCAAGGTCTTCAATCGTGTAGCCGTCATCGGACAGAATGATTTCATCGCCAGCTACCGTTGCGAAGATTTGCATCATGTCATTGTGTCGATCCAGGAACGGGGTGGTGATTTCTACACAGTTTTCAATCTCGCGCAGTGTAGTGCTTTCGCTTATCCAATTGTGATATTTCTCTGTCAGTTTTATGATTTGCTCAATCATCAAATTAACCCTCCCTGTAACAATATTTTGGGCGGCAAAACGATATTGCAGAAACGCATGAAATCGCCCAAGGTCGTCTGTATATCCTCAAGATTCGTGAACTTGTCCGACGGCGGCGCTATCGCCCACCTATCGTGAAAACCCTCCTTATAAAGATGCAGATGGGGCGGCAAAAGCACTGTACCATCGTCGTTGCGATGCGGTCTGCCGCCTATATCCAGTCTCGCAAGTGGTATCTCTTTCCGCGCTCGCGTCTGCATTTTGACTCGAATCTCCTTGTCTCGGCCGCGAGATAGGTCCAATAGAAAACTCTCATGTCCGTCAACTGATTGAAGATGTAATACTCTCTTCTGCCCATGCAATGGAAACAAAATGACTTTGTCGCTTAGCTGGCGCTTCTCCATCGCCAGAAGCGCGTTCGCTTCTTTTGAGTTAACTTGATCATTTCCCAGCAAAGGTGCTTCTTTTAATTCGACAATTATCGTGCCGAGCCACAGACACTGTGATCCTGAATCCTATTATCTTCGAACAAAAGTAGTACTGCTAGAGAGGAATGACAATGCTTTGCACGGCGATTCGGTGTCTATGAGTCAAATCAACACCGGCATCGTCGCATTCGCAGCCGGCATCACCCCGATCCGCGCATTGCCCGGCAATTTTTCCAGCGCGCGGTCAATCGCCGTCTGCAAATCCAGCCCCGGCTCCAGCAACAACTCCCGCAGAAAATCATCTTCCAATTCAGAGACAAGCGAAACGCGCAGCCGCGCCGCATCGCGCGAGACTTGAAATGCCTTATGCCGCCCCACGCGAAAGCCCTCGCGGGCAAACTTATCCAGGACGTCAGCGTGGCTGCGAATCCCCGACCGCATCACCCAGCTTTCGTAGTCCGCGCTGCCACTGCCCTGTGGGCAGGCTGCGCACAGAATGAGCGCCCCGCCCGACCTCGTCACCGAGGCGGCATGCGCCAAGCCCTTCTGCGACTGATAAATGTTGATGTCCTTGGGATGACCGCCAGGCGACGCGATCATCAGGTCAAAGGGCGCTGCCACAGGCGCTTCAGCAATCCGGCGTACCTCCGGGATTCCCTGCCGCATGATCGCCTCGGGGTCCCCAGCAAGCGCTTTGATGATCCGCTTTTCCGGGCTGAGGATGGCGTTCACGACGAAATCGACGCCGATCATGCGACCGATCTCTTCCACGTCCTGCCGCGCCGGGTTCTCTTCATAAACGCCCAGCTTTGCCATGGGATGGCTCATCATAGCGTGGTTGTGATTGATCGTCTCGGCGCCGGCCAAGCCGATAGCCGCGCTTTTGACGCCGCCGGAGAAACCCTGAAATTGATGCGCTTCGATATTGCCGATCGCGATGCGGTAATCAGCCCCCATATAGTCGCTGTTAATGAATACCGGCGTGCCGCGCGATGTCTCGCCAAGACGCCTCAGTTTCGCCTCGTCTGCCGCATCGTGGCAGACGACCCGATAGCTCTCCAGCACGTCATCCGGCAAGATCGTCCGGTACTCCTCCGGTCCCATTTGCGGATGCATGCCCGTCGCGATGATAAACAGCAGATCTTCATCGCGAACGCCAGCATGACGCAACCCGCCCAGCACGGGCGGCAGCAAATGCTCATGCGGCACGGGACGCGTCCGGTCATTGATGGCGATGGCGACTGTCTGCCCCGCCCGCGGCGGCTTCACATCGCCAAGCGGATTATACACAGCCGCCATAGCAGCAGCCGCAGGATCCGCCGCTGCCGGCTGTTTATTGGGCAAAACGAATTCGACCGCCAGTCCCTCCGGAATCCGCGCGGTCAAATGGGTCTCGCCATACGGAATTTTCAGTCGCATCGTGACCTCCGCTCCTCAATTCCGTTTATGTAATCTGCGGCGCTCATGCGACAAGCAGACTTACTATGTTGCGTGAGCGCGACATTCCTGTAACCTTTTCGCCGGTTACGCGCCGAGCGGCTCTTTACGTGTGAGCGAAGTCCCCCCCATTGCAATGGGTCACGTAGACATAGACCTCCGGGGAGATTTAGAAGGGGTTGGATCTAAATACTCGGTCCCACGCGATGAATCGCAAAACTATTGTTATCGCGCAGCGCCTCGGACTTGGTCAAATAGCCGTTGCAGACCCGCTCCACCTCGTCGTAGACAATCTGTCCGGCTTCAGCCAAGGTAATCTCGTCATGGAAAACGCCGCTGACGTCGACATCGACCGTGTCGCGCATCAACTCAAATGATTGCCGATTGGCAGTGACCTTGATGGTCGGCATGACGGGATGGTTGGAGGTATGCCCGCCGCCGGTGCAGAAGGTCAGCACCTGGCAGCCGGCCGCCGCCATGCTGCTGATGCTTTCCGCGCCCATGCCCGGTCCGTACATGACGTAATTGCCGGGATCAGTCCTGGTCGGCGCCTCGCCAATTTCCAGATATTCGATGATGGGGCTATCGCCGATTTTCTTGACCGCGCCCATGGACTTTTCTTCGATAGTCGTCAGCCCGCCCGCCATGTTGTCGCCGGTGGGCTGTGAACCGCGGATGTCCTCGCCGCTGGCCAGGGCGCGGCTTTCCATGTGCTGGACGCCGGCCACGATCGCTTCGGCAACCGCCGGACTGGCCGCCTTCTCCGTCAGCCAGTTTTCGCAGCCCATCCATTCAGTGCACTCCGCCATCAACATGCGACCGCCCTGCGCAATGAGAATCTCGCCCGCCAGCCCGTTAGCGGGATTGCTCCCCAAACCGGATGTGGTATCCGAGGTGCCGCATTCCGTGCCGAAGAGGATTTTGCTCATCGGCGCCGCCTCCCGCCGATACAAGCTGATCTGCCGCGCGAAGTCCTGCGCATAGCGGGTCGCCTTTTCGATCGCGCTGATAAACCCGCCATCGCCGCGGATATTGACTGTGGCGATCAGCTTGCCCGTCGGCGCGATATCGTCAGCCAGATCTTCCGCCGTCATACCCTCTTCCCGGAAGTGATCGACGATGACAACCCCGCCGACGTTGGGATTCATCGCCGTACCGGCCAAAAAGCGCCGCGTGACGCGCAAATCCGGCGCCACCTGGCAGCGCCCATTGGCATGCACGATCGGCACCGCGCCGTAGATCGTATCGGCGACGCGCTCGCATACGCCGTTTGCGTAGACCGTCCCCGACAAGATCAACAGATGATTGCGAATCCCGACATCGCCGTTCGGGCGATGATAACCCATAAACTCAGCCATTAGCATTTTCTCCAGAAACTTGAAATCCTCTGTGCGCTCTGTGCCTCTGTGGTGAATTCCCCCATATTATTCCGCGCTTACCGCCTCACGGTCCGCCAGGTCGCCGCGCCCGCGATTGCTCTCGACATTGTGCGTATGCACATGATCCCCCGCCCGAATATCACAACTGGCCGAGCCGATGCTCAAGCCGTATTTGAGAACGGTATCCCCCTCGGCGATGTCCATCAGCGCGATCTTGTGCCCGTATGCGATGTCGTCATGCGCGACGATCTCGATATCCCGGCGCTCGCCGTTGCAGGTCACGTGATCGCCGGCTTGGATTGGGTCCAGCACAACGGTGCCGACATTGTCAGTTGCATAGACGACGAATACTTTTTTCATGGTGGGACCTTTCCGGGTTTACGATTGAGGCTTTTTCCAACGATGGGGCCGGTCCTTCAAGGCGAAACTCAAGATGAAGAACTTGCCATTGAAGGGGTGCTGGATGATACGCTTTTTTCCCATTTTCCATTCTTCCCCGAGTGCTGTCTTTAGGTAGCGCCACGCGACTCGAAAATCATCTTTAGAACGATATGGAATAACGAGATTGATCGTATCGTCTTTTATCTCAGGATAGTATGCTGGACTCAGGATGTTCACCTCATGCGCGACCTCGGCTCTAATGCTTAGCTTGAAATCCACCGTAGTATTGGCAATCTTGCGAAGTCGGTTAGAAAAGATTTCTTGTGACAACATCCGCGCTAGTGAATCAAGGGCAGCGGGAGTGAATCGCTGCTTCTCTTGATCGTCATAGTCGGCCAAGACTCGGCCAAGCGCCTTTCGAACCACCTGCTCGCAATTCACCGTCTCAAAGAAACTACCATGCACGAGGCAGACAAGGGTGCTACTGAAGCGCCTACCACGGATCAGATAGTATACTTCGCGCACCGGAAGCCAGCGCCAGTCCTCGCCATTAGAACGCATTTGGCGAGCTATGGCTCTTGTTTTCTTGTGACCCAATGACTCAATAGACAAAGCTCCGGTCGGAATATGCGACCTGAAAGGCGGAACATAATAGGTCTTACTTTCCATAATGCTTATTATCTCGCCGCCGGTCGGATAGGCGTGTGGCTTGAGCCGAAGCGCCATCGTTGGGAATCCGGTTTTACTATAGAAAGATGAGACACTTGAGCCATAACCACTTTCCACCATTTTCGAATCTCTTAGCAGTGATGGACGTATGTCTACGAGACTCGTGAAAAACTGATAGATGTTATACATATTGATACCTCCGCAAAGTTGTCGCGGCCAACATGGCCACAGCTTCTGCGGAATATCAATAGTTCCTGATAAACAGTTCCCTACCCTTTTCCGCTTTGCCCTGCATGTAATTGTTCATACCATATTGCAGCGTCCACTCGCTGATATTCGCGAAGCTGAACAGGTCGCGGATTCGCGGCGAATCATCATAAGTTATCAGCCACTTGTGCGGGCAGCAGCGCATATTCTCGGCAAAGCGTTCGTGGTCAAAACCGGTGTGCAGTTGCCCGTTGACGCCATACAGTCTCGACTGCGTCGCCTTCCAGTAAGGCGGATCGAGGAAGATGAAGACTTCTTCGCCCTTTGCGCCCAAGAGGGGCTCGTAATCACCGTGGCAGATGTCCACATCCCTAAGCAGCGGTTCAAGCCGCCATAACCGACCAATCGACGATTGCGTAAACCGTCGCTCAAAGGCGTACTGCGAATATCCCCCGGAATCGACCACGCCGGAAAATGTGATGCGATTCAAGACAAAATAACGTACCGCCCGCTCCATCTCCGTACACATCGTTCCGTCCGTGTGCAGAAAGCGCCATAGCTCGCGACCATCTTCATAGCTGTCTTTGAACGACTGTACGCAATGAGCGAGTTCATCAATATTTGCTTGCGCCGCTCGCCAAAAATGAATCAAGTCATCATTCAAGTCATTGATGACATACCGCCGGATTCTGCGACCGAAGAGACGCCGAATTGCCAGAAAAACCGAACCGCCGCCGATGAAGGGCTCGCGGTATTCCTCGATATGCGCTGGCACATGCTGGAGAATCTGCTTAATGGCGCGTGATTTGCCGCCGGGATAGCGCAGCGGGCTTTTGACCTGATTCATCGCTTTTCCGCTATCTCTATGGTCACACCTCTATTGGCAATAGCCTCCTCATTTAGAAGTTTCAACCAAAGCCGTTGCTTGGAACGTAACTTGTTTTCGTTAGCAAAACTCTCAATAGAACGAATATCGTTAGTAGGAAATTCAATAGTTCCGACGATCTTGCCCGTCAGCTTGAGCCGCGTCGTAAACTCGACAGCAACACCGTCCAAGTAGAGCTGATCGATATTGCTAAATAGAATGTTTCTGAACAGCCCCTCCTGAATGTCATCGAGACTAGGTAGTTTACCATTTCTAGACGTCTTCGACTCCTGAATTACTACCTTGCCACGCTGCCAAAACACCCCGTCAGCTGTTTAGAAAGTACTTGCCGCCGATGAGGTTATCTAGTTCAAAATACGCTTTTTGCTTGTTGTCTAGGTATTCGAGATCGTGGATCGTCACTGCCTCACTTCTTGCAGAAGATGATGACTTACGAGATGAATGCGAACGAAATGCGCCCAAATCAAATTTTCCGTCGACAATGTATCTATCTAGTGCCGCCAAATGGTTTCTTACAGGATGGAGCTCTACGCCGTAGCGGTTTGCAATGTCTTGATTGCATTGTACTGCTTGACGGAATACAGACTCAAAATGGCGCGCAAAGTGAGAAACATTCCAATGGAGAGCAGACTTTTTATAATTCTTGATGTCAAGGATTCTATCCGCAACCCACTTGGAGTTGAATCGGAAGTCAGTGATTTTGTCGCCGGAATCTCCCTTCGGAACAGCCGATTCATACCACGCTAATACAATATAGATGTTCATAAGATTCATTCTAGATAGGGTCATGAAGTTGATGCGATCGTTGTTTTGCGTTCCTTTGCCTTCGTCCTTGATTATGGGAATTACAGTAACAATTTTCGGCAGGTCGTAAGTCTTATACATCCGTGCTGAGGGCCAAGTGCGGCTAGGCTTAGGAGTACCCCACCATGAAAAACCAAGAGATGTGTTGTCAGCAAATTGAAGGATTCCCGACTCAGGACCGCTATTTATGTCAAAGCTATCATACTCAACTATCTCAAGATCTTCTGTCAATACTTTTGTACAGTAGCTCAAGTCTCTAATGACTCCGTAGAATTCAAGATACTTCTTCATCTCATTCCCTTCTAGACTTTACCCAAACTGCGGCAGATACGCCGCAAACTCCTCCAGCAAATCATCGAGGATAGCGCGCCCGCTGTCAATATCGGTCACCATCGGATCGAGCAACAGCGCTTGCAGCGCCAAGTCGCGGTCTCCGCGATATGCCGCTTCAACAGTCAGCTCGCTCAGCGCCAGTTCCCGCCGGCACAACTCGGCAATGCCATCCGGCAGCGGCGGCATGCGTTCAGCGCGAAACCCATCTCCGTCAATCATGCCCGGCGTCTCAACAATGGCGGCCGCCGGCAGATTCGGTATACTGCCCCGATTTGGCAGATTGAGTTGCTGATGCCGATGCGCCCGGTCATAATGCGCAGCCTCGATCATTTCGGGAATGCCCTCGTCCAACATGCCATGGCGGCTGAGGTCGCGCAGGTCATCGACATCAACGCGCCCGGCCACGATATCGCGCGCCAGCTCCCGCCGATGCGCCCGGCGCGCGCGGTTGCCATCCCAGTTCTGCAATTTAAGCTGGTACTTTTCCCAGGGCTTGTGCAGCAGGTCGCTGACCCAGGGCAGATACTCGCACATATGACTGTCGCCCGCGGTCGGCATCAAACCGTAGATCGCGAAGATCTCGCGGCTGAGCGGTTCAAAGTCTTTCCGATAATCCTTCAGCCAGCGTTCGCGCAATTCGGGGTAGAGATCTTCGCCCGTATGCTTGTCGCTTATCTCGTAGACCCAGGAAAAATGATTGATGCCCGCCGCCTTGATTTCGAGATGTCGTACTGCTTCCCGGGCCACGGCAAGGAAGGCTCCTATATTGGAGGCGTCGGTATGGACGTGAAATCCCTCCGGCGTCTGAATATCCCAGCGATCCGCCAACACCGTCGCCGCCATGGCATAGCCCCATAGCAACTGATGGCACAAACCCACGACCTTGATTTTGCTATAGCGATGCACAGCCGTCGTCAAGCGAATCAGCGGATTGACCAGATTGAGATACCAGGCTTCAGGACAGAGCGCTTCCATATCCCGCGCGATCGCCATGATCAGCGGCAGGTTGCGCGCCGTGTGCGCGAAAGAACCGGGTCCGCCATTTTCGGCATAAGGCTGCCGGACGCCATGTCGCAGCGGGATGCGCCAGTCCAGCTCCCAAACGTCCTCGCGCTGCCCCACCTGGATCGAGACCAGCACGAAATCAGCATCGGGCAGCAAGTCGCGGCGCTCGGTCGAACTGCTGATGCGGATGTCGGCTTCCCAAGCCTGGTTCATCTTCTCAGCCAACTGATGAATGACCCGCAAACCCTCAGCGTTGATATCGCAGAGCGCGAGCGCCGCGCCGCGCATGGCTGGATGCTGTATGATGGTGGAAAGCGCGCCCAGCCCAAATATCGCGCTGCCCGCGCCGATGACAACGATTTTAGGTGGCTTGTCCCGCATAAGCCTTGCCGCGCCTGACTTATTGAGCGGCTTCCGCAGCCCTCTAGCCTCCAACGCGAAATGAACCGCGCTCGCCGCTATACCGTCTTTCCGAAGTGTAACACTTTCCCTTTTAACTAACCTGCCAAACTTCCATCTACAATCATATCGAAATCTGTAAGGCTTGTCCGCTACTCAGTTTATGGTGAAGCAAATAGACGCAAATACACGCCCGACAGCAAGAAAATGACACCATTTTGCGCACCAAACTACAACATAAAGACAAGCTATGTAGGGGCGACCGCCAGCACAGAAGCAGGGAGATTTTGTTGGTGGCAGAGCCGCCGAGCGGCGCAGGGTCGCCTGTACCGATTCCTTAGTTTTTATAACTGTTGCACTACGGTACAGCTTGGGAGTCGCGTGAAGCGCCGGCGCTTCGGCGCCATACGCGACCCGTGAAAACGACGCCGCCTAGCTGGTATAATCCATGTCATAAGGCGAACCATTGACGGAAGGAAAAACCATGCCCAAGAAGAATTTGATCGGTGGAGAGTGGCGCGGCAGCGACGATGTCATGGAAGTGCGCTTTCCCTATGACGGCAGCCTGGTAGACGCGGTATCAATGGCCAGCGCGGCGGACATGAACGATGCGATGGACGCGGCTTTAGAAGGCTTCGCGCTCACGCGGGCGCTGCCCAGCCACAAGCGCTCGGAGATCTTGCAGAATATGGCGCGCTTGCTGGGCGAGCGCTTCGAAGAAGTCGTCGAAGCCATGATCATGGAAGGCGGCAAGAATCGCAAGACAGCCGTCGGCGAGACGGCTCGCGCCATGGAGACCCTTAAAGTATCAAGCGAAGAAGCGCGGCGCATCGGCGGCGAGGTCTTCAGCATCGACTGGACGGCCGCCGGTGAAAATCGTCAGGGCTTCACGCGGCGGGCGCCGATCGGCACGGTGCTCGGCATCACGCCTTTTAACTACCCGGTCAATCTGGCTTGTCACAAGATTGGTCCCGCCATCGCTGCCGGCAACCCGATCATTCTGAAACCGGCGGAAAAGACGCCGCTCTCGTCGCTGATCCTGGCGGAAATCGTATTGGAAGCGGGCTATCCGCCGCGGGCTTTCAGCGTGTTGAATGCCTGGGGACCTGATACCGAGATGATGGTGACCGATCCGCGCGTTGCCATGATCAGCTTCACCGGCGGCGGCAGCGTCGGCTGGATGCTGAAAAGCAAAGCCGGGCAGAAAAACGTGGCGCTGGAACTAGGCGGCAACGCCGGCGTGATCGTGCATAATGACGCCGATCTGGCTGACGCGGCGGGTCAAGCGGCGGCGGGCGGCTTCGCCAATGCCGGGCAAAATTGCATATCGGTACAGCGCTTGTTGATCCAGCGCGATGTCTTCGAGGAATTCACCGATCTCTTTGTCGATGAGGTCAAGGCGCTGAAACTGGGGGATCCGCGCGACGCCGATGTCGACGTTGGTCCCATGATCAGCCCGCGCGACGCCGAACGCGCCGAAGCCTGGGTCAACGAAGCCAAGAAAGCGGGGGCCTCAGTCTTGCATGGCGACGCCAGGGAGGGCGCGATGTTCCCGCCGACGGTGCTGACTGAGACGGCGCCCGATATGCGGGTGAACTGTGAAGAGGTCTTCGCGCCGGTGGTGACTGTCAGCCCCTACGAGGCTTGGGATGAGGCAGTGGCCACCATCAACGACAGTCCCTATGGCTTGCAAGCGGGGGTCTTCACCCAGGATGTCAAGCGGATCATGGATGCCTGGGAACGCGTTGACGTGGGCGGTTTGCACATCAACAGCGTCTCGACCTTCCGCGTCGATCACATGCCCTATGGCGGCATCAAGGCATCAGGGTCTGGACGCGAAGGCATCAAGTACGCCATTGAGGACATGACCGAATTGCGGTTGATGACCCTGAATTTAGGTTGATTCAGCACAGTGTAGATTCACCACAGAGGCGCAGAAGTAGAACCAACTAAGTAATGCGAAATTCGCGCCAGCTAACCCCATCCCCCGGCCCCTTCCACTTCGGACGCATCCGAAGTAGAAGGGGAGTTTCGCACAGCGCGAGCAAGTCTCCCCCATTGAAATTGGGGAGATTTAGAGGGGGTTAAATTTGCATGACTTACTTGCATTTACTGAGGGCACAGAGAGATTTTTTCACCACAAAGACACGAAGGTCACGAAGAAGCACAGAAGGAGAACCAAGAAAGTAATGCGAAAAGTTGATGAAATATAGAAAACTACAAAATAATTGAAAGCCATAGGGGCGACCAACCCGGTCGCCCGAAACCGCGCCCTTGCATACACGGGCGACATGATTATAGGTGGAGTTTGGCGAGATTATTGAACAAGTGGATTATGCATGAATTACAGGAGATTCCTCCAAAGTCTGTCTGGTACAATCGCGATAGATATAGGCATGTTATTGTGGTAATGGAAAAACTGTCATGAATCCTTCCGACATTCGCATCGGCTTTGTGCCGATCGCGCGCCCCACATTCGACCTGGATCTGGCGCGGGGAGTGACCGCGCAACTGTACGAGGCTGTTCGATGCGCGGGTTACCAACTCGTTGGATCGCAGGAACTGGTCATGGAGGGCCGGGCTATCGACGCGCGCGTCGACGAACTGAAGACGGCTGATATCGACCTGATCTTGATGGCGCAGGCTTCCTTTGCCGACAGCACAATGATAACCCAATTGGCGCGGGCGATTCCCGCGCCGCTGCTGATGTGGGCTTTTCCCGAAGATCAGATCGGCGGCAGGCTGCGCGTCAATTCTTTCTGCGGCGTCAATCTGGCGGCGCATGGCTTGCGGCGCGCCGGCTTGGGTTACGACGCCGTTTACGCGCCGCCGCAAGACCCGGGCGCGCTAGCGAAACTGAAGGATTTCGCCATCGCGGCCGCCGTCAAGTCGCGTTTGGCGGGGACGCGCATTGGCCGTCTGGGAGCGCATCCCGACGGGTTCGATACTTGCCTGGTCAATCACGAGGGACTGCGCGCGCAGCTTGGCGTGGAGGTTGCGCAATATGAACTGGAAGCTCTTTTCGAGCGCGTCAGAGGAGTTGACCCGACGAAGGTGAGGGCTGTCGCCGATGCCATGTCCGGCATACTCGCCGGTTTGGGCGATGTCGACGCAGGAGCCGCAAACGGCACGCTCGGCGCCTATCTGTCGATGGAGGCGCTTGCCCGCGAGGAGGACTTGTCGGGCTTGGCAGTGCGCTGCTGGCCCGAGTTCTTCACGGACTTGGGATGCGCCGCTTGCGGGGCGATGTCCCTGCTCAGCGACGCGATGACGCCCTGCAGTTGCGAAGCCGATGTCAACGGGACCATCACGCAATTGATTTTGGGCTGGATCAGCGGCGAGCCGGCTTTCGGCAGCGATATTGTCGCGTTTGATGTCGACGCAAACGAAGCGACGCTCTGGCACTGTGGTTTGGCGCCGCTGTCGATGGCGGATCCCGAGGCGCAGCCCGAGGCGACGATCCACTCCAACCGGCGCTTGCCGCTGCTGATGCAATTTCCGCTGAAACCGGGCCGCGTGACCATCGCCCGCTTGAGCGAGGCGACCGGCGAGTTCCGCCTGGTGATTGGCGGCGGCGAGATGCTCAAGGCGCCGCCGGCTTTCACGGGAACGAGTGGTATAATACGCTTCGACTCGGGGGCGGCTGCGGTGATGGAGTCGCTTTTGGGCGAGGGCTTGGAGCACCACGTTTCCCTCACCTACGGCGATCATCAGGATGTCCTGGAGGCGCTGGCGCGGCAGTTGGGTTTGCCCGTTTTGCGCCTGTGAAGCGCAGGCGATATTTGCGGGGCGGCCGCGGAAGCCGCAGCTTTGTGTAAATCTGTAGTATAGGAGAAGAGAAGATGAAATATATTACCACCCTATTCCTGCTCATCGCGCTGATTCTGCCGCTGGGAGCGACGGCGCTGGCGCAAGACGCTGTCGAGATCAGTTTCATGTGTTTCCAGAACGGCAATGAATGCGAGGTCTATGACGATCTGTTGAGCCGCTTCACAGAGGATAATCCCGGCATAGTCGTTAGCGTCGATACTGTTCCTTACAGCACGGTGCGCGATCAGTTGCGCGTCCAGGTTGAAGCGGGTCAAGCGCCCGATATGGCGCGCATCACGGATTTGGCTGGCATGGCGGGCACTTACCTGGATTTGCGTCCGTACTTGTCCGACGCATCCGTCATCGAGGACAATTTCCCGGCGCCGATATTGGCTTCTTTGCGCCCAGAGGATGACGACAGCGGTTTGTATGGCTATCCCATGGAAGCCGGGATCACAGGACCCTACGTCAACAAGACGCTTTTCGATCAGGCTGGCGTAGACATGCCGAGTGATGTCATGGACGAGCCGACCTGGGACGACTGGTTGGCGGCGCTGATCGAGGTTGCGGAAGCGACAGGCGTGCAATACGCGATGTCGATTGACAATAAGGGGCACCGTTTTGCCGGTCCGGCCATGAGCCTGGGCGCTGATTTCTTCGATGAGGAAGGGAACTTCGACTTGGCGGACGACGAAGGCTTCCGCGCCTTTGCCATGATCCTCAAGGACTTAATGGACGCGGGCAAGACGCCAGCCGAAACCTGGCTGGGAACCAGCCAATATAGCGGCGCGGAGGATTACTTCATTAATGTCGAGACGGTGATGTACTTCAGCGGCAACTGGCAAATCGGCCGCTTCGCCGCCGATATCGGCGATGCCTTCGATTGGGTTGTTGTTCCGAATCCTTATGGTCCGGGCGGCAGCACCGGCGTTGCCGGCGGCGCGGCGCTGGTTGGATATGCGCAGACGGAGCATCCGGAAGAAGTGGCGAAGGTTCTGGAATACCTGGCTCTGCCCGAGATCTACAGCGAATTCTCGGCGCGCACGCTGCTAATCCCGGGTCATAGCGGCGTTGCCGCCATGGGTGTGGACTTTGATACCGATAGCGAAGCCGTAGCCGCCGCGCTCAACAACTACGCCCTGGAAGTACCGAAGTTCCAGGATCAGGCGGTGGCACTGGCTTATCATCCGCTGGCATTCGCTTATTTCGATGCCTCGAATACGCGGCTGGCGCAGTACTTCGCCGGCGAGTTGACGCTGGATGAGGCGATGTCGCGCTTGCAGGAGCAGCTTGACGAAGCGGCCGCCAATATGGCAGCCGGCTAAGTCCGTGCTTTGCTTTGCCCGCCAGCCGGTCAGTTTTCGCTAGGCCGGCTGGCGATGCGGTCATCGTGACCGCGACTTTTCGTTCGTCTCTATAGAAGAGGAGAAAGATGATGAAACGTTTCACGGCTCTCATATTGCTCGTCCTGTTGTCGCTGGGCGCGACGGCGCTGGCGCAGGACATGGTAGAGCTCGACTTCATGTGCTATCAAGACGGCAGTGAATGCTCGGTGCTAGAGGATTTGCTAGACCACTTCAGCGAAGAGAATCCGGGCATCAGCGTGGCGGTTAATGTCGTGCCTTATACCACTGTGCGCGATCAATTGCGCGTCCAGGTTGAGGCGGGGCAAGCGCCGGATATGGCGCGCATCACCGACTTCGCTGGCATGGCTGGTTTCTATCTGGACGTCCGTCCGCTGATGGAAGATCCGTCGCTGTTTGAGGACAACTTCAACCCGGCCATAGTCGGCGCTTTCCGCAGTGGTCCGGATGACAATGGCCTCTATGGCTTTGCCGATCAATTGAGCGTGACGGGTCCTTATGTGAACGCCACGCTGTTTGAGCAAGCCGGTGTTGATCTGCCGAGTGATGTCATGGACGAGCCGACCTGGGAGGACTGGTTGGCGGCGCTGGACGAGGTTGCGAGCGCGACTGGCGTACAGTATTCGATGGCGATCGACAACAAGGGTCACCGCTTTGCCGGTCCCGCGATGAGCCTGGGCGCTGATTTCTTTGACGAAGAGGGCAACTTTGACCTGGAAGATGACGAGGGCTTCCGCGCTTTTGCCGTGATCCTCAAAGATTTGATGGATGCGGGCAAGACGCCAGCCGAGACCTGGCTAGGCACCAGCCAATACACGGGCGCGCAGGATTACTTCATCAATGTCGAGACGGTGATGTACTTCAGCGGCAGTTGGCAGATCGGGCGCTTCGCGGCTGATATCGGCGATGCCTTCGATTGGGTTGTCGCGCCGAATCCCTACGGGCCGGGCGGCAGCACGGGCGTCGCCGGCGGCGCAGCCATTGTCGGTTATGCGCAGACGGAGCACCCGGAAGCGGTTGCCGCGGTGATGGAATACTTGTTGCAGCCGGAGGTTTATGGCGAGTATGTCGCGCGGGCGTTGTTCATCCCGGCGCATCAAGCGGTGATCGAGGCGGGCGTGGATTTCCAGACTGACAGCCCGGCGGTGGCGGCGGCGCTGACTGGCTACGCCAACGAAGTGCCAAAATTCCATCCGCAGGCAGTGGCGCTGAATCCGCATCCGCTGGCATTCGCTTACTACGACGCCTCCAATACGCGGCTGGCGCAGTACTTCGCCGGCGAATTGACGCTGGATGAGGCCATGTCGCGCTTGCAGGAGCAGCTTGACGAAGCGGCGGCCAATATGGCGGCTGGCTAAGAGGACAGTGGTTTTTTATGAGGCTGGGACAAATTTCCAGCCTCATTTCTTATCTGCAAGGCAACCCGGCTTGGCGATGCGGCTCCGGTGGTTCAGGCGCTGAAATTGTCATTATCGCCGATTACTGCTTATGGGCTTTCAACTGAATTTGAAGAGAAGCCGTCCAGCGCGAAGCCCGATGGCGATGTTTGTTGAAGCCATCGTCAGCCTCTCCGACGGCTTTTTCTCGCGCGTACAAAGACTTACCGGCGTGACCGGCATGGCTTATGTTTTCGTCGCGCCCAATATGATTGTGTTTTCCGTCTTTGTGCTCTTCCCGATGGTTTTCAACTTTTTCTACACCTTCACCGGCAGCGACAAACTCTTCCTCGATCAGCGTCCTTATGTCGGCGCCGCCAACCTGGAACGCCTCTTCGACTGCGGAGATTTTCTGCGTCCCGCCACCTGCGACGAAGATCTCTTCGCGGCGGCGGTGCTGAACACAGCCGGCTTTATGGTGACACAGGTTGCCGTCATGATCGGCGTCTCATTGATGACGGCGGTGGTGCTCAACGGGCGGATACGGGCGCGCGGCTTCTTCCGCAGCGTCTTCTTTTATCCGGTGCTGCTGTCGCCGATTGTTGTGGCGATGATCTGGCGCTGGATGCTGCAAGAGAACGGCTTGTTCAATGCGGTCGTAGTCGGGATGGGCGGGGAGAAACTGCGCTTCCTCACCGACCGCAATTGGGCGCGCTTCTGGGTGGTGATGGTTAGCGTCTGGTCTTTGATGGGCTTTTATACGCTGATTCTGCTGGCCGGTTTGCAGGCGATTCCGGCGGATCTTTACGAAGCCGCCGCCATCGATGGGGCGAGCAGTTGGCATGCTTTCCGCTCGATCACCTTGCCCCTTCTTGCGCCCACGATGCTGGTGGTCATCGTCCTTTCCACGATACGGGCGGTGCAGATATTTGATGTCGTTTTCGCCTTTACTGGCGGCGGACCCGGCTCGGCGACCTTGTACATTGTACATTTCATCTACAACAACGGATTCGCCAGTCCCTTCCGCGAATACGGCTTGGCGGCGGCGACCTCGCTGGTGATGGCGGCGGTGCTGATCGTGTTGACGATCATTCAGATCCGCATTCAGGGCACAGGCTTGGAAGAAGAGCGGGAAAGCAAAAGCAAGCGCCCGGCAATCCTCCAGTTGAGCCACGCCCTGGGCGGGTTTTGGCATGGTCTGGGAGGGCTGCTTGCCCCGCTGGTCAGACAGTTGCAAATCGTTGTCGATGCTCTTGGGGGCTTTTTCGGCTGGATCTTCGCCACGGCCGGGCGACGCGCTTTTTTCACCTACAGTTATCTGTTGCTGGGCGTCGTCGTCATGTTTGGTCCGGTGCTGTGGCTGGTGATGTCGTCCTTCAAAAGCTCGGGCGATATCCAGCGCTTCCCGCCGCGCTTCTTGCCATATCATCAAGAATTTGCCGTGGTGGAAGGCCACGATAAGCCCTTGCCGCTGTACGACGTCCAGTTGGAAGACGGCTCCAGCGCGCAACTGGTGCAAATCCGCCGCGTTGGTCTGGAAGCGCAGATGATCGACCCGGCGGCGCCGGAGGCCGGTGTGATCAAAGTGAAGTTGAATGAGCGCGAACCCATTGAGAGCGTGCGCTTCAGCCTGGACAACTACAGCCGAGGCGTCGAGAGCTTTAATTTCTGGCGCTATCTGGCTAACAGCGTCACCGTCACAGCCTCGGCGACGATCTTGACCCTGTTCGTCAACAGCATGGCGGCTTTCGCGCTGAGCAAATACCGTTTTCGCGGGCGGAGCCTCATCTTCATGCTGATTATCAGCACGCTGATGGTACCGCTATCCGTGATCCTGGTACCGGCTTTCCTGTTGATCACCGCGCTGGGTTGGAACAACCAGTTGATCGGCATCATCATCCCAACCATCGGGACGCCGACGGGGGTATTCCTGCTGCGCCAATACATGTTGACGATACCGGAGGAATTACTCGATTCGGCGCGGATCGATGGCGCAAGCGAATGGCGCATCTATTGGCAGGTGATTCTGCCGCTGGCGGCGCCGGCGCTGGCGGTGCTGGCGATCTTCTCGACCATCTGGCGCTGGAACGATTTCCTCTGGCCCAAGATCGTGATGACCAGCAATGAGATGTTCACGCTGCAGGTTGGGCTGGAGACATTTCAGGGGGATTTGACGATACAGTGGGATTTGATCTTGGCGATGACAGTGCTGACGGCGCTGCCGATCACGTTTGTATTCGGTTTCTTGCAGAAGTACATCACGACAGGCATTGCGACGACCGGTATGAAATAGGGATCTCGCTCCTGATAGCGAGGCTCGCATAAGGCGCAACCTTGCCAAAACAGTTATCATCGACTTATGATGGTCGGCGGGATGGGCTGGAATGGCCCGCGCCGCGTCTATGATGAGCGGGGGTCTAGTAAAAAGCCCCGTTCCGAAACCATGTCTTATTCGCATAGCTATGATTGCAAAGCGCAGTTCCATGATCAGACGATTCGCCAAGTATCTAGTTTCCGTGACGATGGCGCTATTTATCGCGGCGGGCGTCACAGCGCAAGAAGTCGTTGAGCTTTCTTTCGCGTGGACGGAGGACGGCGTCGACAGCGCCGTGATGCGCGATTTGCTGGACCGCTTTGAAGCCGAAAATGTGGATATCCGAATCCGTCTGGACGTGCGGGCGGAGTCCGCAATACAAGAACGCATTGCGTCGGGTCAAGCGCCGGACATGGCGCGCCTGAGCGATGTCGCGGCTGCCCGCGGCGCCTATCTCGACCTGCGCGCGCTATTGGATGATCCAGCAATGCTCGAGGACAACTTCCATCCCGCTATCTTCGACGCTTTGCGAGGCGGATCGGATGATGAGGGGCTATATGGTTTCGCGGATCAGTTGAGCGTGACCGCGCCCTATATCAACATTAGCGCCTTTGAGGGCGCCGGAGTCGCGTTGCCCAGCGATGTGATGGAGGAGCCAAGCCTGGACGATTGGCTGGTTGCGCTGGACGAGGTGGCGGGGGCGACCGGCATCCCCTATTTGTTATCGGTTGATAACCGCGATCACCGCTTGCTTGGGCCCGCGATGCGGATGGGGGCGGTTTTCCTGGACGATGACGGCAACCTGAACCTGCCCGATGATGAAGGATTGCGATCCTTCCTGGAGCTTCTCAAAGGGTTGCTGGATGAGGGCAGCGTTCCCGAAGATACCTTGCTCGGCGCCGGCAGGTCGGAAGGCTATTTCGCGCGCGGCGACGCGCTGATGTACATCTGCGCCAGCGGAAAAGCCGAGAGCGTAGCGCAGCAGATCGGCGATGGCTTTGACTGGGTGATCGCGCCGAATCCACATGGCGCCGCCGGCAACACAGGATTCGCCTCGCTCAGCGCCGTGGTGGCTTTCGCGAGTACTGAGCACCCGCAGGCGGCCGCGCGGGTTATCGAGTACATGCTGCAGCCGGAGGTATACGCCGAGTATGCGGCGCGGACGCTGACGGTTCCGGCGCATTTGAGCGTGATTGAAGCGGGTGTGGCATACGATATTGATGATGAGACTGTTGACGCGGCGCTGAAGGCTTTCGCGCGCGGCGTGCCGGATTTGCAGGATCAGGCGATCCTGTTCGACATTCATCCTCTGGCGTCGGCCTATTATGAAGCGTCGAATGCGAGTTTGCAGGCTTATTTCGCCGGAGATTTGACGCTGGACGGGGCGATGGGGGCGCTGCGCGCCAGCCTGGACGAAGCTGAGGATATGAGCGGCTAGTTGGCATTGCTGTCACGATCTGTTTAACAAAGCAGTGGCAAAAATTGTGGATATGGCAGGAATGCGAGTTCAATACAGGTGGATTCACCACAGCCGCTCGGCGCGTAACCGGCGAATCGTCCACATGAATGTCGCGCTTACAGAAAATAATAAACCCGTAACCTATCTGCGTCGCAACACCTTAGACATGTAACGCTTGTCCCTACTTAATCGTGAAGAAAATAGACGTGAATACCTGTCCCACAGCAAGAAAATGACACCATTTGATGATCCAAACACAACATACACACAAGCTATGTAGGGGCGACCTATCAGGTCTCCCGAAACAGTCCCCTCTATGCCTTCAGTAATACCAAGTTAGTCATGCAAAAAAACATCGCACGCCTAGCTCCCCTCCCGAAGGTCAGTGTCTACGCGACCCATTGCAATGGGAAGGGGGCCGGGGGTGGGGCTGAAAAATCTCTGTGCCCTCTGCGCCTCTTTTTTAATAAACCGCGTCGCTCATGCGACGAGAAGGTTTATTATTTTGCGTGAGCGTGGCAGACCTTTTCGCTGCCGCCGAGCGGCTGTGGTAAATCAAAAACCCAGCAATACCGCGCCATCCAGCCCTTCGGCAACTTCAAAATCCCCGAAAACTGGGGAAAGCGCGAGGCGCTCCCGGGGAACTTGCGGGTACGCCAAGGGGGATGCCTATACGAGGAGCTTCTGATGCCGAAACCCCAGCCTACCGATACGCCGGCAGGTAATCCCCGTGCGCCTGGATCAACTCATCCACCATCGACCAGATCTGATCCAACCTCAACTCCGCGCCCGTATGAGGATCGAGCATGGCAGCATGGTAAATATGTTCGCGCGCCCCGGTCAGCGCCGCCTCGACGGTCAATGATTGCACGTTGATATTGGTACCCATCAGCGCCGCCAACTGCGGCGGAATCACGCCGACGCGCGTCGGCTGTACGCCGTTGGCGTCGACCAGACAAGGCACCTCGACGCAGCAGCCACCCGGCAGATTGTCGATGATATTGTCGTTGGGCACATTGCCGTATATCGTGCGGGCGGCGCCGGTCTCCATGCTGTGGATGATCAGCGAGCCATATTCAACGCTGCGCTCAACCTGGTTCAGCTCCGTGATGCTGCGCACCGTCCAGCCCTTGTGCATGGGATGTACATCGCGCAGCGCGTGCAGGATCTCTTCCTCACTGGGGATGCGCCCCTCTTCTTCCGCCTTTTCCAGCAATTGCCAACTGATGATGCCGGCTTTGCAGCGCTCGATGTATTCGTCCAGCGGGATGTTGAAGGCGTCGATCAATGCCGCATCGCCATCCTTGATGAACCAGGGCACGTATTCGCTGAAGTGCTCGCTGGATTCGGTCACGAAGTAACCGAGCCGCCGCAGCATCTCATAGCGGACGCGGTTGGTTGGCGGCACGCGTCCCTCGTCATAGACCTTGTGCAAGAGCGGATACAGATCCTCGCCGGTGCGGCGATCCTCGAACTTGAGGTAGAAAGCCATATGATTGATGCCGGCCGCCAGATAATTGATGTCCTCGTAGTCAACGCCGATATCCCGCGCCAGCTCATGCGCGGTGCCGGGCACGCTATGGCAAAGCCCGACCGTGCGTATATCCGTAGCCCGGCTCAATGCCCATTGGTTCATGCACATGGGATTGGCGTAATTGATCAAGAGCGCCTCCGGGCAAAGTTCCTCCATATCGCGCGTGATGTCAATCAAGACGGGAATTGTGCGCAGCCCGCGCATGATGCCCCCGATGCCCAAGGTATCCCCGATTGTCTGGCGCAAGCCGTATTTTTTGGGGATCTCGAAGTCGATGACCGTCGCCGGTTCGTAGCCGCCGACTTGAATCATGCAGACGACATAGTCGGCGCCGGTCAAGGCGGCGCGGCGGTCCGTGGTGATTTCGACGGTCGGATCGTTGCCCAGCGTCTTGATGATATGCTGCGCCACCTGCTCCGACTGTTTCAGGCGTCCCGGATCAATGTCCATCAAACAGATGCTGGCATCTGCCAGTTCCGGATAGCTCCAGATATCGCCCATCAAGGTCTTGGCAAATACGGTGCTGCCGGCGCCGATGAAACTCACTTTTGTCATAGAGGGTCCTTTCGAATATCCCACAGTTATATCGGCATGGTCTGACGATTTCAAGTTTGCATTGCCCGCAAGCCCTGCCCAACTCCCACAATGAAAATTGAAGCTCGCGGCGCTATACTAAGCTTGAATGCAAGGATTATGAGCGCCATGCTTACATATCCCGAACTCACCGTCATCGGCATAATTGTCATCTTGCTCGCTCTGATCGCCTTCACGCGCCTGCGCATCGACCTCATCGCCTTGCTCGTCCTGCTCATGGTCGCGCTGACCCAGCTCGTGCCGCCCGGCGACGCCCTTTCCGGCTTCAGCAGCGCGGTGGTCATCACCATTATCGGTTTGCTCGTGATCACCCGTAGTTTAGAGCAGACGGGCGTCATGCAATGGGTGGCGCGGCAGCTGTGTGCCTATGGGCGCGGCTCCGAGGCAAAGCTGATTGCCCTGGTCATGTCGGCGGGGGCGGCTGTTTCCTTGCTTATGAACAACGTGGCGGCGGCGGCGGTCCTGCTGCCGGCTGTCTTGCAAGTATCGCGCGATGGCGGCGTCGCCGCCTCCAAGCTGATGATCCCGCTGGCATTCGGCGTAACGGTCGGCGGAATGGCGACTTATTTCACAACTGCCAATATCTTGATGAGCGAACTGCTGATTGCGCAAGGCATCGCTGGCTTGGGGATGTTGGATTTCATGCCAGTGGGCGGCATGATTGTGGCGGCGGGTTTGCTTTACATGCTATTGTTCGGCCGACGCTTGCTGCCCGATCGCGCTTCGCTGACGCAATCTTTCCATCAAGTCGACCTGCGCGATACTTATGAATTGGCGGATCGGATGTGGCTGGCGCGCGTCATGCCCGGTTCCCGCCTCGCTCACCAAACCGTGCAGGATAGCGATATCAATGCTGCGCTGGGTTTGACGGTAGCGGCTGTCTGGCGCGGGCGAGAGACGATCACCATTCCCAAATCGACTCAAGTGATTTACCCCGACGATGAACTGTTGATTGTCGGGCGCGAAGAGCGACTCCAGCAACTGTTGGCTTGGGGCATTGAATTGATCGAGGGCGGCGCGCGCGCGGTAGCCGGCGAGTTGCCGATAGAGCCGATTGAAATCATGATCGCGCCGCGTTCCAATGCCATCGGCAAGACACTTTCGGAAATGAAACTCAACCGCGACGCCGGCTTGCTGGCGATGGCGCTCTGGCGCGACGGGCGCAGTTATCACACCGATGTGCGCAAGATGCCGCTGCAAGTCGGCGATGCGATTCTGGTCGTCGGCCAATCCCCGGACATTCAAAACCTGTCGAACAACAGCAATTTCATCTTGCCGGCCGGCGAATACTCGGCGCAAACCGTTGAAAGCCGAAAAGCGCCCTACGCCGTGGGCATCACCGCCATAGTCTTGGCGCTCTCCTTCTTGAATATCGTGCCCTTGCCCATTGCCATGCTGGCGGGGGCGGCAGCCATGGTACTCACGCGCTGCCTGAGGATGGAGCAATTCTACGCGGCCGTGGACTGGCGGACGATCTTTTTGGTAGCTGGCATGCTGCCACTCAGTCTCGCCATCACCGAGACTGGCTTGGCTGACCGCGTCGGCGCATTCCTGGAATTGAGCCTTATGAACGCCAGCCCGCTTTCGCTCTTTGCGGTCATCGTACTGCTAACGATGTTGGTAGTACAAGTCATCGGCGGGCAAGTAACGCCGCTGCTGGTTGGTCCAATCGCCATCAAAGCCGCGCTGCAAATGGGCATCGACCCGCGCGCGATGGCGTTGGCGGTGGCGATGGCTTGCTCGTTGGCTTTCCTGACGCCGATTTCACATCCGGTGAATATCCTGATGATGGGTCCCGGCGGTTACAAATTCAGCGACTTTTCCAAGGTCGGCATCGGCATGACGATCGTGACGCTGCTGGCGATGATGCTGGGCCTGACCCTGATTTGGGGGGTTTAGGCTGGCAGCGGCTGCAGGTTTTCCAGTCTAGCAAGCCAGGCGTCGAAGAGCGGGCATTCCTGGCGGATTACATCCACACCTATCCCACTTGCCGCAAGAGCACCTAACGTAGGCTTTTCATACCGCGTATCAGGAGGAAACAAGCGTATCACACGCTTGCTAGGAGCCGTGTGAGGTCCATCGTTGATATGTTCAGGAGTTTGAAATTCATTTCTTATCTTTGTAAAGAGAGCTACAAGCGACGGTTTCTCAATGGCAAGCGCGAATCCCTTAGGGTCACTAAAAAGGAGGCCTTCAAATTCATGCATCTGTACATAAGGCACAAATCTTCGGATAGAGTTTTCACCAACATCGTTTTTCAAAGCCGCATTTAGGTGAGAGCAAATCGTGTTAAATTTGTCTCTCGGGTTCGTATAATTGACTGCTCTCGATCTACCCGGGAAATCGCTTTTTAGTCCGTAAAAGTCAAACAGGGTCGTACAGTGACATTGTCTATCACCTAGCAGCCTTTTCTTCACATCTGCACACAACCGTTCGTAGCTTACATCGCCTCCCTTCTTCCCGGGCTGTCCAACTACTGAAGGACGTAAATCAACGCCGCGCGAAATGAGACGAGGAACTAGGAGTTCATTGACAAACTTTTCCTCTGTAGGTCCCTCGCAGATGACATGTACTCTAAGCATCTAGCGCGGCCTCCCGCCCAATATGTTTTTCTCCCACAGTTCGCCTATCGTGTAGTCCTCCAACCAATCAGCAAAGTCTTTCTCGCTGTGTCGCAGGAAAACTGTCGCCCCTTCATCTCTCTCAACCACCAGCAGATCATCAATGGAAAACTCATTCAAGAAAGGAACTGATTGCGTCGCCACGATTACTTGCATCCTCGCAGATGCCGATCGAATCAGAGCGCCCAGCAAATTAATCGCGTAGGGATGTAATCCCAATTCCGGCTCATCGATAATAATTGTTGCAGGTGGATCGGGCTGAAGCAGAGCAGTGACCAAGCAGATAAAGCGTATAGAACCGTCGGACATCTGGCTTGGAAGAAATGAGTAGTCGTCGTTGACCTTTTTCCACAAAAGCTGAATATCGTAAATATCTGTATTCCCTGTCCTCGCCACTGGGCGCAACTCAAAATCGTCGAAAAAAGGAATAGCCAGTCTGACAATGCGTCGAATCAGCATGTAAGTTCTAGTGTGATCCCGACGGAGCATGTAGAGGTACGGTGCGAGGTTTGCGGCGTCCCGCCTCAGGTATTCATTGTCCTGAAGCTCAGCAATCCTTTTCACTTGGGCACTGTCGCTGGTATCGTGAAAGTGGAATATCTTCCAACTGGAGATGGAGGCATAACAGTAGTTTGCTCTGAGGTATTGGCCCGGTTGAATTTCAGCTTTCAGATTGGACTCAAAGTGACCGGACCCTATAGAAATCCCATCTCGGTCGTATCCTCCTGCGTACAAGAGACTTTCAGTTTCGAAATAGAATCTCCCTTCCATATTGGGGGTCAATACAAACTCATATGCGTTTTCCCCGAAGTCAATTCGTGCCCGTAGACTTGAAGTTTCCTTGATTCCATAGCTTAGAATCCGGTCACTTCCCCCGCGACTGCTTACCCAGTTTTGGAGCCGACCCTCTACCAATTCGCGCAACAAATGGAAGAATGACACAAAATTGCTCTTGCCTGCGCCGTTAGGCCCAATGAGTATGTTCAGATTACCGAGTTCCAGACGTTCCAATTTGCGGATTGACATGAATCCTTCAACCGTAAGGTGTTTAATGGGATGCTTGCTTACCACGGCGCTTCGCCTGACACTTCCACCTTCATACTGAGCCTCAATCTTACCATATCGCTTTCAGATTCCCGCTACGCGCCAGTCCTTTTGGCAAATCCATCACTACTGCGTTGCTTTGAATTGCTTTCTTATGTTACGCTTAATATTGCAACACCATACATCCTGCCTTACATATGAAATTTGGAGCCAGATATATGGCTGTCAATTCATCTGCAGCAGAACCCCAACAAGCGCGCAGCAGCAATGTATTACAAGGTTTTCTTATGCGTATCATCGTATTGACGATCGTCATTGCCGCTTTTATGCGCTTTGGCAATGTCAACATCGGGGCGATTGGCCAGGGATTAGGCTATGCCCTGGCGGGCGTCACGGTTTTTCTCACTTTCCGCGTTCTTGGTTTTGTCGACCTGACCGTAGACGGGGCTTTTCCCATTGGCGGAGCCGTCTGCGCCGTGCTGATATTCGGCGGGGTCCGCGCGGAAATCGCAATCCTGGCGGCATTTGTCGCCGGTTCCTTGACGGGCTTGGCGACGGCGCTGATAGATATCGTCTTCAAAATTGAAGGATTGCTGGCGAGTATCATCGTCATCACTGGCGCTTATACGGTGACCTTGCATATCATGGGCGGCAAGAGCAATGTGCCCCTCTTGGGCAAAGAAACCTTGATCAGTCGCCATTCCAAAGACTTCCGCAATTGGCTGGTCGAGCAGTTTGGCGACCAGATGCGCCGACAGTCGACAAACCTCTTGGAGATTATGATATTCGGCTTAATTGTGATTGCGGTGTTGCTGGTCTTGTATTGGTTCTTGCGTACGGAAATCGGACTGGCGATCCGCGCGACCGGGAAAAACGACCAGATGGTGCGGGCGACCGGCTTGAATCATCACATGATGATCATTATTGGACTCATGGTCGCCAACGGGCTCGCGGCAATGGCGGGATCCATGGTGGTGCAGCAGTTCGGCTTCGCCGATGTCAGCCTGGGATTCGGCTTGATCATACGCGGCTTGGCGGCGGTGATTATCGGAGAAGTCCTTTTGCGGCCGCGAACAATCGGTCAATTGTTGATCGCGGCGGCGGCTGGCATGTTAGTCTTCGATATCTCCCGAGCCTGGATATTCAGCGCGCTGGACTTGCCAACGACGGATATTCAACTTGTCAGCGCGCTGGTGGTCTTGGCGGCGCTGGGCGCGCCAAGACTCTACGACCAGTGGCGGTCTTATCAACAGCGCCGCAACTGAAAGGCGGAATTATGTTACAACTCGACAACGTTTCTGTAACCTTCAACGCCGGTACTCCCAACGAAGTAAAGGCGCTGCAAAATCTGTCGCTATTCGTTGAAGACGGCGAATTCGTTACTGTGATCGGTTCCAACGGCGCTGGCAAGAGTACCTTGTTCAACGTGATCTCGGGCGCTGTACAGGCGGATAGCGGGCGGATAGAACTGGACGGTGAAGACATCACCTTCTCGCCCGAATACCAGCGATCCCACGACATCGGTCGCGTTTTCCAGGATCCGCGTCTGGGCACCTGCCCGGGCTTAACGATCCGCGAAAACCTTTCCTTGGCAGCTATTCACGGACGGAGCGCCGGTTTCCGCCGTGACGTCAAGAAGGCGGAAGAAGCTTCGTTTTTTGAGCAATTGGAACGCCAACGACTTGGTTTGGAACACCGACTGGATGCTGATGTCGCCTTGCTCAGCGGCGGCCAGCGGCAGGCAATCACACTGGTCATGGCGACGTTGACAAAACCAAAGCTGCTGCTGCTCGATGAACATACTGCCGCGTTAGATCCCAATGCGGCCGAGCAGGTGATCTCACTAACGCAAGAGTTGGCGGAAGCGAATGACCTTTCAGTTGTCATGATCACGCACAGTATGCAGCAAGCATGCGATTTGGGGGATCGCGTCATCATGATGAATCAGGGCAAGATCGAATTCGAAATATCCGGTCAGGAGCGGGCGAATTTGACGCCTGCGGACCTAATCGAACGTTTCCATTCCTTGGGTAGCGGCGCGGAACTGTCTGACCGGCAATTGCTCGCTTAAACTGGAGCTTATCAGACCGCGCCCAGCGCAATAATGCGACTTGCCGCTGGAGAAGCTAAAAGTCAAAACGCGTCCGTTTAGGAATGGCGCTTGTTGAACTCTGATGGGGAGGAGCTGTTAGATGAAGAGTGCTGTACTCTTAGTCATCATGGCGTCGTTGCTGTTCGCGCCAGCCTCAATAGCACAGGACGATGACAAGCCCACGGTCGCTTTTTTGAAATGGGGAGATTCGAGCAACGTAGCCCTGGCGGAAAAAGCCATCCTGGATATGTTGCAGACCTATGGCTTTATCAACGAAGAAGAGCGCGCGCTGTTGAATGAAGAGCGCTCAATAGAGGGCGAGAACATCAATATCATTTACGGCGACGCCTTGTTTGACCGAATGGAAGCCAATGCCATCATAGACGAGGCGCTCGACAGGGACGCCGATGTCTTAGTCACGTTCACCACACAGATGACGCAAATAACCTATTATGCCATCCGTGATTTTATTGATCCGCCCAAGCTGATATTCACAGTGACATCGGGACCCTACATTACCGGGGTAGCCGAATCGTCGTGCATCAAACCGGATTTTGTCATTGGCACAGTGCCGGTGACGAATTACGAAGACATTGTGCCCTTGCTATTGCGGCAAGATCCGGACATGAAAGTGGCTGGCGCGATTTATTCGCCCATGCAGACAGCCAGCGAAGTTGGCGTGGCGCGGATCACAGAAATTGGCGAGTCCCTGGGTTTGACCGTCGAAGCGGAGTCGATTACTGCAACGCCGGACTTGTATCAGGCGGTCGAAAACCTGGCGAACCGGGGCGCGGAGGCGATAATCATCCCCATCTTCACCTTTCAAGGCTTTAGCCTGCTCTTGTCGCTTTCCTATGACTACGGCTTGCCGGTGGTCTTTTCCGCGCCACAGAACGCTTACCGCGGCGGGACGATCGGCGGCGGTTTCTTCGGCCTTTACAAACAAGGCGCAATAGCGGGAAATATGTTGATATCGCATCTGAACGGGGATATTGATATCGCCAACACAGCCATCTACGAAAGCGATGATTTTGCCTTCGCCGTCAATCTTGACGCCGCCAGCCTGCAGGATGTCGAGATTTCGCAAGCGCTGCTGGAAGAAGCGGCATATATCGTTGAGAACGGGCAGACTGCCCAAGGCATTTCAGCCCAATACCCGGAAGTCGAAATTACGCTGCCAGAAATGCCCTTGGAGCAGCGCCGCGCCGCCGACCTGCAATTCCTCGCCGGGCTTGAATGCAGTCCAGAGATGATTGCGGAACAGCGGGCGGCGCTCGATGCCGGTCCCTGAGCCCTTCAGATGTAACATGATTTACTCAAGCGTCATGTATCTAAGCGCCGTGCGCAGATTTTGGCTCATTCCACGGCGAAGCTAAATCTGGAGGAACCACATGTTCAAACGAATCGCGCTCATTTGCGCGCTGCTGACGCTTGCGCCAGCAGCGCTGGCGCAAGATGATGGCAAGCCTACAATCGCTATCCTGCGTTACGGCGGCACAACCCTTACCGCTTTGGCTGAAAAAGGCATTCTGGATATGTTTGAAGCCTATGGCATGGTGAATGCGGAGGAGCGCGCCGTATTGGATAAGGCAGAAAATCTTGAAGGCGAGCATATTAATGTCATTTATAGCGACGCGGATTTCGATATTCCGACGGCGAACATCATGGTGGAGGATGCGTTGGATCGGGGCGCCGATACGCTCTTGACGCTTTCAACACCCGTGTCGCAGATCGCCGCCAACATCACGCGCCAAATGGACGACCCGCCGGCTATTATTTTCGCTATCGTCACCGCTCCCTATTTCGCTGGCATTGCCGACGCCCCCTGCGTCAAAGATAGCCACATAGCCGGTACGCAGACCGACGTGCCCTACGATGAGTTTGTGCCTCTTCTAAAGGCGCAGGATCCAGAGATGAAGGTGATCGGCGCAATCGTGAATCTGGCTGAACCCAATAGCGTGTTCGGCACAGAACGAATCATCAGTCTTGCCGAGGAGCTTGGCATGCAGGTCAAAGTGGCTCCGGTTGTCGCAGTTGCGGATTTGTCACTGGCAACCGCCAGCCTTATTAGCAAAGGTGTTGAGGCGATCGCCCTGCCCGCTGGCTATACTACATCTATCGGTTTGTCCGCAATTGTAGATATTGCCGCCGAACACGGCGGGATACCGGTCTTTTCCATCGTAGCGGAACATGTCTATCGCGGCGCGACTGTAGGCGCCGACTTTTACAGCCTGTATCGCGAAGGCGTCATTGCCGCCCGTATGTTGATTAGCCACCTCAACGGCGACATCGACATCTCGCGTCTGAGCGTCAACCTAAAGCCCGGCTTTACAGTCGCGATCAATCTCGATGCGGCGGCGGAGGCAGGCGTAGAGATCTCCGACGAACTGCTGGCAATGGCGGACTGGACGATTAAAGATGGGACAAGCACCGAAGGCGTAACGCCCGACTTGCCCGAAATCGGCATTGAACTGCCGGAAATGACGCTGGAAGAGCGCCGCGCCGCCGACCTGGAATTCCTCGCCGGGCTGGAATGCAGTCCGGAAATGATTGCGGAGCAGCGGGCAGCGCTTGATGCCGGTCCCTGAAGCAACAGCGCCGAGTCCTAATAGACTAGCGCAGGATGAATCGCGTCAAGCAATACGGGCTTGCCGCGGCAAACTTAAACCAAAAGGAGAAACCCTATGATTAGAAAAATACTTTTCGGTGCTTTGTTGTGGCTGACGCTTGCCGCGCCGGCTCTGGCGCAAGAGGATGACAAGCCGCTGATCGCCTTTCTGCGTTACGCTGGAACGGCGCCGGTCGCGGCGGCTACGGATGGCATCCTCGATTCGCTGGAAGCTTATGGATATCTAACTGCCGCAGAACGCGCCGCTCTGAACGAGTCCTTTGATCTTAAGGGCGCGAATCTCGATCTTATGTACCGGGATGCCGGCTTCGACTTGCCATCGGTCAATCTGATGGTCGAGGAAGCGCTGGATAAAGGAGCGGACGCCCTGGTTACCATCACGACGCAGGTGGCGCAAATCGCTGTGAATGCGACCCGCGACCTGGAAGATCCGCCCGTGATTCTCTTTAGCCTAGTTACCACGCCCTTCGCCACCGGGATTGCGGATGCCCCCTGCATCAAACCAGATCATGTTGCGGGCACGCAGCCGCTGCTGTCATACGAAGAGTATGTGCCGCTCGTTTTGCTTCAGGATCCGGACATCAAGGTTATCGGTACAATCGTATCGCCGGATCAACCGACGAGCATTGTCGGCGCGGATAGAATCAAGGAAATCGGCGAATCGCTTGGTTTGACGGTCGAGGTCGCTACCGCCATCAACTTGGCAGACTTGAATATAGCGGCGGAAAGTCTGCTAAGCAAAGGCGTAGAAGCCATCGTTCTTTCCATCACTCCCCTAACCCTGCAGGGGACGCCGGTCCTGGTGCAATTGACGGCGGAACATGGCATACCGCTGTACGCGCCTATCATACAGCAAGTTTATCGCGGCGTGACAGTTGGCGCCGGTTTCCACAGCTTTTATGAAGAGGGAGTGATCGCGGCTCGCATCCTGCACACTCATCTCAACGGCGACATAGATATCGCGGATATCGGCATTAATCAGTCACGCAGTTTCGGGATAGCGATTAATCTGGATACGGCGGCGGCGCAAGGCATCGAAATCTCGGAAGATCTGCTGGCGATGACGAACTTCGTGATAAAAGATGGCGAAAGATCCGCGGGCATGGCGGCAGACGTCGATGAGACAAGGATGCAGCCAGGCGACATGTCCATGGAAGAGCGCCGCGCGGCCGACCTGGAATTCCTCGCCGGTCTTGAATGTACGCCGGAGATGATCGCCGAGCAGCAAGCTGCGCTGGATGCCGCAGAAAACTAAGATGACGAAGACTAAGACGTAAACACAGGGGACTGCTCAAGCCCCCTGTATACGTTTCGGCTACAGCCTGCGCCTGGGGGCGGCGTATGCTTCAGGCGTAGCCATTTCGTCCATCCAAGCCACGAACTTGGCATGCATCATCTCGCAGATATCGCGTCTCTCGCTGGCGAGATTGTGTCGGTGTTCGGGATCATTGGCGGCGTCGTACAGCTCGATGCGCTCTCCCTCCAGGCTATAGAGAAAATCCCACTGGCCGTCGCGAATCGTACTTGGCGAAACTTCAATGACGGCGCGTTCATTATCGTCGACGATCTTGGTTGTATTGCCCGCTGTATCCGCCAGCGACTGTGATGTTACGACGATGTCGTGAAGGCGATCGACCTCGCCCCGAGCCAGCGGCAAGAGGGACTTCGCCTGTACGCGATCGGGCGGATCAATCCCGGCCAGTTCAAGCATGGTCGGCATGATATCGGGAATGCTGACCAGCCCGGACAGGCGTTGATGATCGTAACCCGGGATCTTGACGAAGAGCGGCACGTGGGTGATTTCATTGTGCTTGGGACTCCGATAGGAGATGGCGCCCAGCTTGAAGCGCGCCATCGCTTCCATCACCGGAATCGTATTATCCGGCCAGCGGAAACGGCTCTTGCCAAAGATGCCGAACTCGCCGAAATAAAAGCCGTGGTCGGAGACAAAAAGAATCGCCGTATCCTCATATATTCCCAGCGACTTTAGTCGGTCAAGCAGCAAGCCGAACCAGCGGTCCACCATGGTGATTTCGCCCATGTAGGTCGCTTTGGCAATCTCGAGATCCCGTTCGCTATAACCGGCATCCTGCCAATCCCAATAGGCTGGATAAACCTGCTCGCCCTGGTAATCGGGCAAATAGGGTTTCACATAATGCGCCGGCGGATCCCAAGGTTCGTGCGGATCCCAAGCGTCGATATACAAGAAGAACTGTTCATCGTAATGACGCTCGATCCAGTCCATCGCCGTTTTAAAAGTCTGCGGCGCAAAGCGATCGTCTTCCTCGGTCCATTGGCTGGTGACATCGGGCCTGCCGGATGCCTCGCGCTGGCCCCGTATCCAGATGAAGTCGTCAAAGCCGCGGTCGTAACCGTAACCGTTGCGAATGAGAAAGGGTGTATCGCCCACGCCCATCGTGGTATAACCCGCCTTCGTCATCAGGTCGGCCAAGGTGATTTCGTCTTGCGGCAATGGTCCCCAACTCAGGTAGGTCAGCGTAAATCGACCGGTAGCGATATCGGCGCGCGTCGGCACGGTCGGGAAGGACGCGGCATGACAATCCTCAAATACGATGGCGTCTTCGGCGAAACGGGTCAGATTGGGCGCGATGACTTGTGAATTGCCGTAGGTCGGCAGGTAATCGGCTCGCAGCGTGTCGGTCACGACGCAGATGATGTTCACTCTTTCCTTCTCCTCTCGCTAGCGGCGGAATACAGTGATTCTCGGGCGACCTGATAGGTCGCCCCTACAACTTTCACGATGAACCTTGTAGGGGTCAGAGCGCGCGGGTCGCGTAGACATTGACCGCCGACACAGCCATACGTTATTAGCTGACCCGTCGCTATCGTACCGTATTACCTCAAACATGTCCTCTCCTCAGCGTGTTACGGGAGGAAGGGGTTGGGGATGGAGGGTATCCCGTCTAGCCCTTCACCGCGCCGGACGCCAGCCCGCGGATCAAATACTTCTGGAAGAAGATGATGACAACCAGAATGGGCAGCGTCGTGGACACCGAGGCGGCCGCCGCGAGTGTCACATGCCCGGGATCTTCTCCTCCGGTGAACTGCGCGATGCCAATGGGAAGCGTCCAGTTGATCTGTGTCAATATACGCGCCAGCAGAAAATCGTTGTAGGCTAAGAGCAGGGTGAACAAGCCGGTCGTGATGATGCCGGGCCACATGATCGGCACGATCACAGAGATGAAGGAGCGCAATCGACCGGCGCCGTCAATCATCGCCGCCTCTTCAATTTCGCGCGGAATTTCCATGAAGAAGCTGCGCAGCATCCAGATCGTGAAAGGCTGGTTCACCGCCACCAGACAGAATATCAACAAGATATGCGTATCGTATAAGCCGGATAGCTGGCCCAGGTAATAGAAAGGCAGCACCAGCGCCAGGCTCGGCAGTGACCGGAACGCCAGCGCGATTACCAGGATATAGACCGAGACGACATGCCGAAAACGCGCAAGCCCATAGCCGGCCAGCGCGCCGATGCTCAGCGAGACGCACAGGGTGCCCAGCGTCACAATTACGCTGTTGATGAGATAATCATAGAATTCTGCCGTGTTGACGACCCGCGGCAAGCCGATGGCGACGATAACGCCGGCAAAGATGCAGCCAATGTAAACCAGCGAATTGGGCGCCGGTATGCGCGGAGCCGAGAAACCGATCACGATCAGCGCGAAGATGATCAGGATCAGCGCCAAGCCGTAGGGGGCAAAGTCCTCCGGCGACGCGTTCAGCCAGAGGTCAGCATAGTTCTCGCCCGTAGGACTAAAAACAAAGCGTGGCGTGCGGGCGTTGGCGTCCTTCGGCAGCTTGACCGAGTTCATGATCGTCCAGCCGAAAGGCAGCACGTTGTAAATCGTGAACAGCGCCAGCACGATGTAGATGATGATTCTCGCCATAGGGCTTTTTGTTTGTGTCATCAGCTTTCCTCCACCTGGTCGCGATAGGTAATGACGAGAAATGGAATCAAGACGACGAAAATGCCCAGCACCGTCAGCACGCTCATGGCATTGGCTTTGCCCAGCCGACCGAAACTCATTGCAACTTGAAAATTGTAGTACATGATCGTCTCGGCATCATAAATCGGGTTCTGCTGCGTTAGCACAAAGACGCTGTCAAATACACGATAGGAGTCCATGATCGAGATCAAAGCGATGAAAACAAATAGCGAGCGCAGATGCGGGATGGCGATGTGCCAGAGTTGCCGCAGCCAGGACGCGCCGTCAACGCGCGCCGCTTCCAGCGACTCTTGCGGCAAGGTCTGCAAACCGGCGAATAGCACGATCATAGCGAAGGGCGTCGCAGTCCAGATGCTGTGGAAGACAATCAAAATCGGCACCGTCGTGCTGTTCATGAACATGCGATAGTCAAATAACTGCTGCATCCAGTACCAATAAGGACCGCCACGATCAAACATATCGCGGAAGATCAACGTGCCAACCACCGGCGTCATGACAAAGGGCACCAGGGCGGCGGCGATGAAGAGGCCGCGAAAGCGCGTGACCTGATCGAGCAGCAAGGCGAACAGCAAGCCGAGAACAATGCGCAGCGGCACAGCGGCGATGATGAAGAGTATCGTGAACTCTAAGGAATCCCAAAACTCGGGATCGGCAAGGACTTCTTCGTAGTTCCTTAAGCCGACCCAAAGCGGTTCATCGAGGTTGCGGAAGGTGATGAAATGCAGTCCCAGCACGATTGATGCCAGCAGCGGGAGGGTCATCAGCGCCAACATGATGAATACGCTGGGACCCACAAAAAAAGTAAAGGTTCCTTTGTTCATAAGCAATCTCCCTCTATTTGTCGGCGCGCCGCCAATGGGAGGGTATCGGGCGCCTATTGTATTTCCGCGATCATGTCTAGAACGACGTCAATGACGGCTTGCGGCTGCTCGCGGAAGAGGGCGTGCCCGGCCGCAACCGACACAACCCGGCTCCGCGAGGAGAGCCGCGCTTGCGGGTATTGCATAGCGCGCCACATTTCAGCGAGGCTGCGTTGATACGCGTCATCGCCGCGCCCGTCCGCCGTCGCGACCATCACTGCCAGAGGCAGGTCGCCAAGCGTGCCTCTGGACTGGACTTGCGCGCCGCTGGCGATGATGTATTGGTTCTGCCAGTAATAGGTCCACCAGTAATTGGGATTGTTCAAGAGCAGCTTCTTGTAGCGCGCGCCATAACGCGCGGCTGTCTCTGGACTGATCCAGCCGGCAATGTCGCTTTCGCGCAGCTTCCTCTTCGACGCCCGTTCCGCGAAACGGCGAATGCCTTCAAGTTTGTCTTGCCATTCATATGGGTAACGATCAGGATAAGTCCGTGTCGCCCACAAGTCATAGCCCGGCGGAATCGCGTCCATCAAGATCAAGCCGGCGACGCGCTCCGGATGATCGGCGGCGAAGATCTGCGCAACCGGTCCGCCGCCCGACCAAGCCAGCAAGATGACCGGATCGTCTTCGTCGCGGGCATCCAGCAGGGCGGCGAACTCGTCAGCCTCCTTCTCCGCAGTCCGATAGGTATCGCTTGGGTCGCTCCAGGCAATTCCCGCGCGGTCATAGGCGCACACACGGGTATGTTCCGCCAGCATGTCCTGAAAAGGCTGCCAGCCGAGGGTTGTGCCTAGCCAGCCGTTCTCGAGCCAGACGGTCGGGCTGCCCTTCCCCATTTCCACGACATGAACGCCGCGACCATCGACATCGATGATCTCGCCCAGTGGTTCGCCCAAGTCGAGTGAAGCTACCGGAAACACCGTAGCCATGCCCTCGCCAAGCTCCAGGACTATTCCGAGGGGCCTGAGTTTGACAACTGCGGTAGCGACCAGCGTTTAGCTTTGCAGGTCACAGACGGGGCCGATGCGGCAACATCGTTAGACAATTGACCCCTCCTCCCGCAGCGAGAGAAGGGGCCCTCAAACGTGGGAGAGGCTAACCCTCGATGAATCCCTGAGCAGTCGCTTCGGCAGTGTAGGCTTCGGCGGCGGCGTCAAGCAATTCCGCCGCGGACATGTCGCCAGTGACAATCTGCGGCAGCCACTGATCCCAAACCGGGTTCAATACCGCGCCGATTGCCGGCACCGGGGTGCCCTCGACGCCGCCGGCGATTGTGGCGAAGACGGCCGGCAGGTAGCGCGCGTCAGCATTCGCAGCCACAGCCTGGCGCGTGATCACGCCATAGTTGGCGCCACGCAGCATCGTCTCCTCATCCATCGCTTCCAGGATGATCTGGAAGACCAAATCAGGATCGTCGTCAATATTGGCTGGTATGCCCAAGCCGGCGCCGGTGCCGCCGGTAGCGCCATAGAGACCGTCAGCCGTTGCCCTGGGGGCGGGCGCGAATTCGATGCCGCCGACAAAGTCGGAAAAGTCGGGATCATCCATAGCGGCGGCGCGGCTGGCCCAGGTGAAAGCCATCGCCAGTTCGCCGGTGGCGATGCCGATTTGGCTGTCGTCAATGCTGTAGGTCAAGCCTTCCTCGCCCATGCAGGCGTCCACGATCTCGACCAGTTTCTCCAGCGCCCTCACTCCTTCGTCACTATTAAAAGCCGGGGTCATATCATCGTTGAGCGGCGCCCCGCCAAAAGCCAGCAACATATCGCCAAATTCGATGCGCCAAGCCCAGCCAGCGTGCAGTTGTGTCGTGAAGGGGATGACGATGCTGTCTTCGGCTTGCAAGACGCCACAAGCGGCGATCACATCGTCCCAGGTTTCCGGTACGGCGATGCCATGCTTCTCGAGCAAATCGGGGCGATAGAACATGTGACGCGTGTTCTGCTCCATTGGCAAGCCGTAAATATTGCCATCCACCGTCATGTCGTCGATGCCCAGGATGTCCGAGATCTGGTATTCATCCTCGTATTTGGCGATCAGGTCGTTGAGCGGCATCATCCAGCCTTCGGCCACGTATGATTCGATGTCGCCCTGGGTCACCATGATGATGTCATAGGGCGACGTGCCGCCCGCGCCCAAAGCCAGGCGCAGTTGGTCATGCGCCGAACCGGAATCGAGCAACTGCGTATTGACGTCGATGTTGTCGACCTGGTTGCAAGCTTCGAGTTCGCTGGCGTAGAAGTCGATAATAGGATAGGTCCAGCCAATCATGTTGACCGTCGCCGAGGACTCGGGCGGCTCGATCATGCAGCTGCCCATATCTTGCGCCGCTACCGGCAGCGCGAGCGCGAGCAAAGCCAAGATAAGAATTAGACGTTTCATGGAAATTCTCCTTATAGAATTAGACCTTAAGATATCTGGCTACAGATGGCGATCCCCCAAGCGGGCTGCGCTATCTTTAGCCAATACCGAGACGGACGAGCCCTGCGTGAGCCGCGTCTGGAACTGAGAGTTTAACACAAGATTAACGACATTAGCTATGGCGACAGAGACTACAGCCAGGGCAATCGCATCAAAATATTTCTTAGCCTCGAGTACAGCGTAGGTCGCGTCGCCACTCGCCAAGCCGTCGGCACACAGTTTCTTATTTGCTAGCGAAGTTATCATGTAGTCAAAATGGAGCCAGTCCCAGCGATAATTTGTTTTTAGTTTGTTTTTTGTCCAATTTTGTCCATTTCGGACAATGAAATATATTTTTCGGACAATAGACGTGGTTTTGCGGCCGAAATGGACAAAAGGCGGGCGGCTGACGGTATGAATTTAGTTTGCCGGCGCGTTCGCCGCCATAAAGTCGGCTTCTGCCCCTGACATGCCTCTGAACCGTCCCTAGCTGTCTCCCTAAATCCCATAACTGTATAGATACCGTATAGATACAGTCTGTTTTTTCGAGGGATATTTTTTGAGTCCGGCCGTGAAGTGGGACATCGGCGGATTGCATCGGTTGGGGAGCGAGATTGAGAGCTTGCGATAATTGATCCATAGGAAGAGCATATCATCATTTTGAGCAGAAGTGAAGAACAAATGTTCGCAGTTTTCGAGATTGCCGAAGTCAACTTGCCGCTTACAGGTTGGGATTGTCATTAGGCAGCGCCAATTGTCAGTTGGCGCGCCTACTGGTCGCTATTCTCTGTCTACCTCCCAAATGCGGCTGTCCCGCGCTTCCAAGAAGCCCTGATTGGTCGCGCGCAGGCGCCAAATCTCCACTCTACGGAGAGTCGTGGACTCGTGGAATGAGTATGGGCGCAGGTATGATGCCGATCGATAATCCATGTACGCGCTGGCGACCGCCTGCCTGTCGTTGACAAAAACCTCGACCAAGTACTTGTCGATATAAATGCGCAGGACAAAGTCTTCGCCTTCGTCAAGTTCACTGACGGAGAAGGGCGCCTCGGTGCTGCCGACGCGCAGCCTGCCGTACTCGGGCAAGAAGACGATCGGCAAGCCAGGGCGATTGTCGTCGCAGAAAAGCTGCAAGCCAAAGCGCTTGCGTTGGATCTGCGCGGGATCGACCGTGATCTGAATCTCGAAAGAATCGCCGTCGAGCTGGAGCAGAGGATCCGCCCCCAGCGCCGCTTCCTCCGTATCGGTCGGCGCCACCAGCACGTCATTGATGACAATCGGATCAAATCGCAAGGAGGCCAATTCGCTGAGCGGTTTCATGCGCAAGCCCCCGTCCGGAGCCAGGCTCAATTCCCGCGGCAGCGATTGGATCGTTCGCTCGGCGATATCGGCGTGCATGGAGCGCAGCCAAGCCCACATGACGCGGCGGCTGTCGGCGGCGAGCAGCGATTCCGGCGCGAAGTAATCGCGATCCAGCGCGGCATACAGCGATTGTTCCGGTCGACGCCAGTTCATGCGCTCGTGGCGTTCCGGGACGAATTGTTCGTTTTGCGCGTCCCAGTCGCCCAGGTAATAGCGGCAGCCGTAAGGATGGCTGATGCAGAGCAGCATCCATTTGTCGCCCAGCGGGAAGAAATTGGGGCAGGAGATATCCTCGCCGATGGCTGTACCCGGCAGGTCCTGGCTCAAGAAGTCGCCGATATAAGTCCAGTTGCGCAGGTCGTCCGAGCGCAACAGCGGCGGATTGTGACCGCCCGATATCGCATAATAAGTATCGCCGATCAAGAAACAGTCGGGATCCCAATGGCGCATTTCCGGGATTTGACCGTCGGCGGTCAAGGGTTCCACCGCAAAGGGTTTATGCCATGCCGAAAGTTCCCGGTCTTTGGCGAGGGCGATGTGATTTCTGCCGGAAGCCTGACCGTGGTAGATGGCGGCGGGTTTGCCCTCTTTGCTGAGAAAACCCGTGCCGCTGAACATGCCGTGCCCGGTGAAGGAAGGCTGCAGCTTGGTCGTCTGCCAGGTCCAATGCAGCATGTCGGGGCTGGTCACATGCACAAAGGAGTAAGAAGCTTCACCCCGCCATTCATGCCGCAATATGTAGTGCAAGTGGTAGGTGCCGTCGAGGTAGAAAGCGGCATTGGGATCGCCTGGCGAACTGTCTTCGCCCGGGTGCATCAGATGGAAGTTTAGCGCTTGCGCATCCGTAACGGTTGACATGGTTGTGATCTCCTCTATGCCCTCAAGCTAGATTTGCTCGCGCCTCAAGCCCGCCAGACGCGCTACGAAAAAAACCTTCACTTTCTGATTTTAACGCGATTCATCCTCAAGACGATGTTCTGTGAGAAGCAAACCGAAACTCGTCGCGCGACATTGATGGGCGGCTCACTCGCGGTTATTGCGACTCCAAAGATCCCACGATCGACTCTCACGTTCTCGGCGGGGCTGAAACTGCAAGGACTGCGAGCGGAAGCCGTAGTTCTAATTGTTTTCAGCCTAGCGACAACAAGCCGAAGCAGTCACAAGGATTACCAACATTTAGTATTTAACATTCGATAATATCTTCAATTCTATATTTGAACACTTTCATAAGACTTAGTGATATGCTTAAATACATATGTTTCAATCTTTGACAAACTCTCACCCTCACGGAGGAATAAAGATGTTTCGGAAATTGATACTTGCGCTTGCCCTGATCCTGTTGACCGTTCCGCTGGGCTTGCTGGCCGATAGCGAGAAACCGACCATCGCCTTCTTGCGTTACCGACATTCCAGCGGAAGCAATGTTACCGTGAATGGAATCTGGGATATGTTTCAGGCTTATGGTTTGATAAGCAGAGAAGAACGCGATGCGGTGAATGTTGAGGAAGACATTGAAGGCGAGCATATCAACGTCTTCTTCAGCAATGCCGGCGGTGATGTGCCAACCGCCAATATCATGGTCGAAGAAGCGCTGGACCGCGGCGCGGATGTCATGCTCACTGTATCGACGCCGGTATCGATCATTGCCGCAAACGCCATTCGAGAAATGGACAACCCGCCGCTCATGTTCTTCAGCCTGGTATCGACGCCCTATACCGGCGGGATTGCCAGTTCGCCCTGTATCAAACCAGACTATATCGCAGGAACTCATGTTCGCCAGCCTTACGAGTTGATTGTTCCTCTCGTGCAGGTACAAGATCCTGATATCACTAAAATCGGCACGTTCGTCAACCGGGCGGAGACCAATAGCGTCGACGGTTCAGCCCAAATCGTCGCGGTAGCTGAGGACTTGGGGTTGAGCGTCGAAGTTGCCGCGATTGTCGAAGAGGCCGACATTCCAATTGCTACGCAATCGCTCCTCGACAAAGACGTTCAAGCGATTGTCTACGCGGGCGCTTATCTCGAGTCCTTTGGCGTATCTTCAATGGCTACGGTCACGCGAGATTACGGCGTACCTACATATGGTCCCCCCATGAACATGGCTGTTGACCGTGGCGGGACAGTAGGAGCTGGCTTCAAGGACTACTATCGCGAAGGCATTATTGTCGCGCGGATGCTGATCGGTCATCTCAACGGCACACTTGACATTAGTACGATTGGTATCAATTCCACGCCAAGTCTCGGCGTCGCGTTGAATCTGGACGCAGCGGAAGAAGCCGGCATCGAGATTTCCGAAGAATTGCTGACGCTGGCGGAATACATCATCGAAGACGGAAAACCAACCGATATCTCGGTGTCGCCCAGTCTTCCAGAGATGACGCTGGAAGAGCGTATGGCGGAAGACGCGGCTTTCCTGGCGGCACTTGAGTGCACGCCGGAGCGAATCGCCGCGGAACAAGCCGAATTGGATGCCGCGGGGGAGTAGGCGACTCATTCCGTCGAGTCATTCCGAATTTATGAAGAGAGCGGACGCTGTGGTCCGCTCTCTTCATAGATTTTCTTCACATGCCCGATAGATTAATGCCAAGCCCGCCGCAAGAACGAATCATTTACTTGAATTTTTTTGAAATTCCTAATAACCGCGCATAAATGAATATGCTATAATCTTCGACAAGTTCCCATGCATCAAGGAGATATCAAGATGTTTCGCAAATGGATACTTGCGTTTACCCTGTTACTGTTTACGGTTCCACTGGGCTTGCTGGCCGATAATGATAAACCTACCATCGCCTTCCTGCGATATCGGTCCACCGGCACGGAGGATATCACCAAACCCGGCATATGGGATGTCTTGCAGGCTCACGAGCTGATTTCGCAATCCGAGCGGGAATTGCTAGATGAGAATCTGGATCTGAACGGCGAGCACATCAACGTCTTTTGGCTGGACGCGGCGAGCGACGTCACTAACGTGAATGCGATGGTGGAGAAGACGCTGGATCGCGGCGCCGACATTCTTTTGACTTTTTCAACGCCGGTCACACAGATCACCGCAAACATCACCAAAGAGATGGACGACCCGCCGGTTTTGCTCTTCGCCATCGTCAGCGCTCCCTATTCCGCCGGCATCGCCGATTCCCCTTGCATCAAGATGCCGCATGTCACCGGCACGCACATGTCGATTCCTTACGAGCAATTTGTGGCGCTGTCCAAGGTCCAACAGCCCGATATTCAGAGCATTGGCACCATAGTCGATCCGGCGCAAACGCAAAGCGTTTATGGCGTGAGTCGGATCACTGAATTCGCAGAAGCGCTCGGCTTGACCGTTGAAGTCGCCTCGATTGCATCCGCGGCTGACCTGCCCCAGGCGACAGCCAGTTTGGCCGACAAGGGCGTTGAAATGGTGATGATCGGCGCAGGTTATACCGAGTCGAGGGGTATACCGGCGGTCCTTGGCGTAGCGAAAGACTACGGTATTCCGGTCTTCGGCGTGTCCCCTCGCTTCATTTATCATGGCGCGGTGGTCGGCGCGGGCTTCGATGACTTCTACGGCGAAGGCGTGACTGTGGGGCGGATGATCGCCGCTCATATTGACGGCACGCTGGATATCAGCACAACCGCTATCAGCTCCAGAGTGGACATCGGCGTGGCCGTCAATCTCGATACTGCCGAGGAATTCGGGATTACAGTTGCCGATTCCATATTGGATTCAGCCGTCATGGTGATTGAGGGCGGAGAGCTCAATGTACTCAGCGAGCCGCCCAGCTTGCCGGAGATGACGCTGGAAGAGCGCAAGGCGGATGACGCCGCATTCCTGGCAGAGCTCGAGTGCACGCCGGAGCGTATCGCCGAAGAAGAAGCGACGCTGGGAACGGCTCGGGACTAGCCGTCGCAGTCGCTAACCTCAGGAAGCAACAAAGGGCGGTTGACAGCAACCGCCCTGTTACTTTGTGACTGAGCATTTAACAGGACGACCCGATAATGTCCCAGGAATATATATTGTTAGGAGAATGCCGATGACGGTCAAGAGCCTGCTGCTCATCACTGTTTTATCATGGCTGATTGCGCCTTGGTCAGCGGCGGGGGCGGGCGGCAAGCCAACCATTGCGATGTTGCGTTTGGGCGATTTCGCTTCGGTCGTTGTAACAGAAAACGCCATCCTGGATGCGCTGCAAGCGCGTGGTTTCATCAATGCGGAAGAACGCGCCCTGACGGCTCAGCGTCAGGACCTGCAAGGCGAAAACCTCAACATCATCTGGGGGAATGCCGGCTTTGATTTGTCTCTTGTGCCCATCATGATTGACAATGCCATTGATCAAGACGCGGATGTCCTGCTCACGACAACAACAATGGTCACCCAAGCCGCTGTGGATACCACACTGGATATGGATGACCCGCCAGCCGTCCTGTTTACGAGCGTCGCCACCCCCTATTATGCCGGGATCGCCGACGCGCCCTGCATCAAACCCGATCATGTTACCGGCTTCCAGGTGCCGGTTCCTTATGAAGAGATTGTCCCAATGCTGCTGTCGCACAACCCTGATCTGAAGACCATCGGCGCCATATTCCAGTCGACCAGTTTGCCCGGCGCCTTCGGCGCCAAAAGCATAGAGCAAATCGCTGAAGCCCTGGGGCTGGCTGTCGAAACCAGCGCGATTGCCGCGCTGCCGGATCTGCGCGCCGCGACGCAAGGGCTCATCAACAAAGGCGTAGAAGCCATTCTGCTGCCAGCGGACAATAACATGAGCTTGGGATTGCCCATCATCGCAGGCATTGCCTTGGAAAATAACATTCCGGTGTACTATTCCGTTTCCGGCGGCGTTGCTTTGGGCGCGACCTTCGGCATCGGCGGTTACCGCCATTATCAAGAAGGCGTCGACGCGGGCCGTGTGCTGGCGGCATACTTGAACGGCGATATTGATTTCGCGACTACCGGCATCAGCTCCATCGACGGTCTCGCGGTTGGCATGAATGTGGATTTGGCTCGCGCCGGGAACATCGAGATTTCCGACGAGTTGCTGGCTATGGCGGACCTGGCGGTCGCGGGCAATATGCTTCAGCTATCGCCGCGACTGCTCGAAGACTACTTCAGCGGCTTGGATCCGGCCGCAGTGCCCGGCATCATGCAAACAGCGGCTGCGGCTCTCCCCGATGTCGAATTTGTGGACGGCAAACTGCAGCTGCCGGTGGACATGCTTGATTGGATAGTGGAAGCAGCGACGGTTTTCTTGGCCTCGAGTGGCGGCGGCAGCCCGGACGATACCGCATTCCTCGAAAGCCTGCATTGCAGTCCGGCGATGATCGCCGAGCAGCAGGCCGCGCTGGACGCCGCCAGCGAATAGCGTCACAGCAAGCGCATAACCGTGAATCGAGGGCGGTCGCTGCCGATCCGCCCTCGATTTGTTTCCCGGCTGGTCAACAATTTGAGTCATCAACCAGCATTGTGTAAAATGGAATCGGCTATACTGTTGGAATACATATTGCTAACGCGAGGTTACAAATGGTTCAAAGATTCCTGCTCCTAATTGCGGTATTGGCATTCAGTGTAAGTCCGGCGCTCAGGGCGCAAGATGATGAAAAGCCCACGATCGCCATTCTGTCTTTGGGGTATCATTCCAACGTCAACCTGTCGGTCAAGGGCACGCTCGATATGCTGCAAGCCTATGGCTATATTGATCAAGAGGAGCGCGCTGTATTAGACCAGCGGCAAGACCTCGAGGGCGAAGGCATCAATATCATCTGGGGCGATGCCGCTTACGACATCGGCTTCGCGAATCTCATGGTGCGCGACGCCTTGGATAGAGACCCTGATGCCTTGATAACAATTACCACGCCAGTGGCGCAAATTGCCGCCAACGCCACCCTGGATATGGAAGACCCGCCAGTTGTGATCTTCAACGTTGTGTCCAATCCTTATGCCGCCGGCATCGCCGACGCGCCCTGCATCAAACCCGCGCACATCTCCGGTTCTCAGTTTCTGGCGCCTTATGATCGCATTGTCCCCCTGATGCTTCTGCAAAACCCCGATATGCAAGTGGTAGGCACGATCTTCACCTCCAATGAACCCAGTGGCATCTTTGGCGCGAGTCAAATCTCGGCCATTGGGGAGTCGCTGGGATTGCAGGTCGAAAGCGCCTCCATCGTATCGACGGCGGATTTGACCATTGCGGCAGAAGGACTGGTCAGCAAAGGCATAGAAGCCTTCATTCTCCCCACAGAAGCCACCGTAGCCGCTGGCTTGCCAACCATCATACAAGTGGCGAACGAACATGGCCTTCCGGTCATGTATACCGCAGGGAATGCCGTCTATCGCGGCGCGACGATCGGCGCTGGCGTCTACAGCTACTTCAAGGAAGGCGTCATTGCAGCGCGGATGCTGATCGCGCATTGGGAGGGCGCAATCGACATTGCTACCGCCGGCATCAATTTGCAAAACGACCTGAGCGTGGGCATCAATCTGGATGTGGCGGCCGCTCAGGAAACTGAGATTTCGCAAGAATTGTTGGCGGCGGCGGACTTCGTGATAGAAGATGGGCAGAGCAGCGAAGGCGTGACCCCCGGGCTACCCGAGGTGAATCCTTACCTGGAAGAAATGACGCTGGAAGAGCGTCGGGCTATGGACGCGGAATTCCTGGCGGAACGGCATTGCAGTCCGGAGCGTATCGCCGAGGAACAAGCCGCGCTGGACGCGGCGAGTGAATAAGTATCACCAGTTCCAATTCGGAGGGCGATTGATGGGAATCGCCCTCTATTTGTTTCCGCGCGATGGTGCTAGATTTGAGCGAATGACAAAGCGTGGGGGGATACAAGATGCAAGTCGCGCGCCTACATGGACCGAAGGACATCCGCCTTGGCTCAGAACCCGCGCCGCCCGCGCCCGGCAATGGCGAGGCGCTGCTCAAAATCCGGAGCGTCGGCGTCTGCGGCAGCGACCTGCACATGTACGAGGCCGGGCGCATCGGCTACACGGACATCACGGAACCCTTCATCCTCGGTCACGAATTCATGGGCGAGATCATTGCGCTTGGTCCCGACGCCCTGAACGGCGAGCATCAGCCGCTGCAAGTTGGGCAGCGCGTGGCCGTGGAGCCGGCTGTGCCCTGTTGGCGCTGCGAATTGTGCGAGCATGGCCATCCCAATCTTTGCCCAAACCATTATTTCTACGGCCTCTTCCCCGATGACGGCGCGCTGCGCGAGCGGATGATCGTCAGCGCCAGGAATTGCTTCCCCATGCCCGATTCGCTCAGCGACGATGCCGGTCCCCTGCTGGAAACCCTGGGCGTTGCCATCCATGCTATCGACTTGAGCAAGATTCGCATCGGGCATAGCGTGGCCGTGATTGGCGTCGGACCCGTCGGCTTGCTCATCATGCGGCTGGCGCTGCTGGCTGGCGCCGCGCGCGTCATCGCCTTTGACAAGCTGGACTGGCGCCTGCAAAAAGCCTGTGACTGGGGCGCGACGGGAGCCTTCAATGTCGACCGGCAGGATCCAGTAGCCGCAATCATGGACGTGACGGACGGCCGCGGCGTCGATGTGGCAATCGAAGCGGCTTGGGCGGATCACAGCGTACAGCAAGCGGCCGATATGGCGCGCTATGGCGGGCGGCTGGTGCTGGTCGGCATACCGCCGGACGATCAATTGCGGTTGAAACACTCTGTGGCGCGGCGCAAGGGCTTGACTATCATCATGTCGCGGCGCATGAAGCATACCTATCCGCGCGCGATTGAGCTAGCGACTTCGGGCAAGGTCAAGTTGGACGAGCTGGTGTCGCATCGCTTCGATCTGGCGGAGACGGCGGGGGCTTACGCCAGCAACGCGGCTTATGAGGATGGCGTCAATAAGGTGGTGCTGCGGGTTGGGTGTTAGCTAGTTGCCGGGGCGGGGAAGATCTCGCGCACGGGGATTTCCAAGCCAGGCAGGACATCGCGGCCGGAGAGGGTGTCGTCGCCCTCTAGCGTGGTGGCGCCAGACTGACTGTGGACATCCACAGTGCGCGTTGACGGATAGACAATCCAAACCAGCGCCGTGCCTGCCGCTAGCAGCTGCCGAATTTTGTGGTGAATATCCGCCGCATCGTTGCTGGGCGAGATGACTTCCACGGCAAGATCCGGCGCCATATCCAACAATTGGTCAGGAAGCGCGGCAGGAACTCTTGCGCCACGAATAAATGCGATATCCAAACCGCGGACGGTATCTCTTCCGTCGGGATTGCGTTCCAAGACGAAGCCCGTTTCTGACGCGGTGACGACGCCAAGCCTGTTGTCGACGACATAGTTCCCAATCTTGAGGCTTAAGAGAAATGTTATCTGCCCGTGCAGTCCGGTTGGTTTTGGCATCTTGACGATTTCCCCTTCCACGAGCTCGACAATGCGGTCGCCGTATTCCGGGCTGCCGACGATCTTGAGGAATCCCTCCGCGCTGATGACCTGCCGTTCCATGACCATGGCGATTTCCGCCTTTCGTCCTTGTCTTGGGTAAGTCCATTTTAACAAACTGCCCTGCGGAAACAAACTGCTTGAAGAATCCGGAAGGAGTTAGAAAAGGCAATTCACAGAATACTCACAACAGCCTAAATGCACAGAATTCGTAATTTCATCGGAAGTCATTTATGATTGGAGTGAGCGCAATCGGGGAGGCAAGAGATGCACATTGAAGGCAGTTACGAATTTGAATTTGAGCGCGAACTGGTCTGGGAAGTCTTGATGGACATCGACGTCCTCGGCAGCATCATTCCGGGCTCGAAGGGCTTGGAAGAGATCGGCGAGAACAAGTATCAGAGCAAATTGTCCGTTCGCGTGGGACCGGTCAATGGCAAGTTCGAATCCAGTTTTGAATTGGCGGATGTCAATGCGCCGGAAAGTTACCGCCTGATCGTCGAGGGCAAGGGACCCGCGGGTCATGTCACCGGCGAGGGAGAAATCCGCTTGGCGCAAGCGAACGGAACGACCGTGATGCACTATGCCGGCGACGCCCGTATCGGCGGAAAGATCGCCGCTGTGGGGCAGCGCCTGCTGGATGTGGCCGCCAAACAAATCACCAAGCAAGCGCTGAAGAAATTATCCAGGCAGATCGAGGCGCGGCTGGAGACGGCGGGATGAGCGGTCAACCCCCCATCCCCTAGCCCCTTCCCCCACAAGGAGGGAAGGGGAATTGGTCTGTATTGACAAATGAACCGATCCTTTTTTGAAGCCCTACGAAGCATTTACCCGGACGATCGTCTGCTGACGCGCGATGTCGAGTTATTGCCCTATGAATCCGATGCGCTGACAGCCTTTCAAACCAAGCCGGGGGCGGTGGCGCTGCCGATCGACGAAGAAGAAATCATCGATACCGTGCGCCTCTGCCACCGGATGAAAGTGCCTTTCGTGGCGCGCGGCAGCGGCACCAGCTTGTCCGGCGGATCGCTGCCGATCGCGGATGGCTTGATGATCGGCTTGAACCGCTTGAATCGCATCAAGAAGATTGATCCCGAACAGCGCATTGCGGTGGTGGAGCCGGGCGTGATCAACTTGCATATCACCGAGGCGGTGCGCCAGTACGGCTTGTATTACGCGCCGGATCCATCGAGTCAGTCCATCTGCACCATAGGCGGCAATATCGCCTTCAACAGCGGTGGCGCTCACTGCCTGAAATATGGCATGACCAGCAATCACGTCTTGGGCATGAAGGTAGTGCTGGCGGACGGCGTCGTCACCCAATTCGGCAGCGAAAGCATTGAAGGCGTCGGCATAGGACCGGATCTCGTGGGACTGTTCGTAGGCTCCGAGGGATTGTTCGGCATCGCGCTGGAAATCACCTTGCGCTTGATGCCGACGCCGCAGTTGTACCGCACTGTGATGGCCGCCTACGATAACCTGGGCCGCGCGGGCGACGCCGTGTCGATGGTGGTGGCGTCCGGGCTGCTGCCGGGTGCCATGGAAATCATGGACCGGCTAGCGATCAAGGCGGCCGAAGCATCGGTGGGGGCGGGCTATCCGCTCGACGCCGAAGCGCTGTTGATAGTCGAGTTGGAAGGCGAAGCGCTGCAAGTCGAAGCCGAATTTGCGGAATTGCGGGGGGTGATTGAAGAATCCGGCGCTTTCGAAATTCGCGAAGCGAAGGACGAAGACGAACGCGCGCGCATCTGGCAGGGGCGCAAGAGCGCCTTTTCCGCCGTGGGACGCCTCAGTCCCGACTACATCGTTCAGGATGGCGTTGTGCCGCGCAGCCGCCTGGGCGAAGCGCTGGTCAAGATCGGCGAACTCAAGGCGCAGTATCAGCTTGATGTCGCCAACGTCTTTCATGCCGGCGATGGCAATTTGCATCCCTTGATCTTGTACAATGGCCGCGAACCGGGCGCGCTGGAAAAAGCCGAAGCCCTGGCTGGGGAGATTTTGGCCATGTGCGTCGATCTGGGCGGTTCCATTACCGGCGAGCACGGCGTCGGCATGGAAAAACGCGAATATCTGCCGACCATGTTCAGCCCGGTGGAAATGGAAATCATGCGGGACTTGCGCCGCGCGATCGACCCCGAAGAGATCGCCAACCGCGGCAAGATGTTCCCGAGTGGCGAGGCCCCCGCCCTGCAAATGCGCGGGATGCACCCCTTAGAGCGGCAAGGGGTGATTTCGCGCGAATGACGGGGGACGTCTTGGATTCTGTCGCGGAACTACAAGCATTTGTCAAGGGGCACCGGCGAATACACGTCGTCGGCAAGCGCAGCAAGACGGCTCTGCACCAAGTTGAGGCCGACGTCGCCTTGGCGGATCTATCCGGCATGACTGGCATCACCGAATATCAGCCGCAAGAGTATACGCTGACCGTCCTCGCCGGCACTGGACTCAGCGAGATTCAGGCGGCATTACACGAAGAGGGGCAATACCTGCCTTTTGATCCGCTCCTTCCGGATCACGGGAGCATCGGCGGCGCCGTCGCCTGCAATCTGTCCGGCTCTCGGCGTCATCGCTACGGCGGCATACGCGACTTTATTCTGGGCGCGAGCGTGGTCGACGGTTTGGGACGGACTTTTCGCGTCGGCGGCAAGGTGGTCAAGAACGCGGCCGGCTTCGATCTGAGCAAGTTCCTGGTCGGCAGCCTAGGCCAATACGCGATCATGACCGAGTTGACCTTCAAAGTCTTTCCCGACGCGCCAGTCTTTCAAGGTCTGCGCTTGCAATACGAATCGCTGGATGATGCCCTGAACGCGGTCTTTCGCTGCAATCGCAGTACGCAGGAACTGGACCTCTTGGACTTCGCGCCCTGGGAGCGGGGTTGGTCCTTGATGGCGGGCTTGGCGGGCTTTCAAGATACCCTGCCGCAGCGTGCAAAACAGTTCGTCGCTATGATGCGCGAAGAAACAGCGCTCCTCGACGCCACAGAAGTTGAGGGCGACGGGTCGCTGCGCGATCCGCTGGCAGGTCTGACAGGCGACTTCCTCGTCAAAGTAGTGATTTCACCGCGGCAAATAGCGGGTTTTGACGCTCGGGTTCGCGACATAGGGCGGCGATACAGCGCCGGCGGGAACAGCGCCTGGCTGGCAACTGATGACATCGGCGCGCTCAAGAAGATACTGGAAGCGGAGCAACTGCCAGGCTTGGTCTTGCGCGGCTCGGTCGATTGTCCCTTGATCGGCAAGTCGCCGGAAAACCTGCTTGCGGCGCGCGTCAAGCAAGTGCTAGACCCACATAACAAGTTGGTATGAGTAGAACCAAGAAAGTCATGAAGGTTTTGAGGACAGCTAAGGGAACAGGTTTCGGGCGACACGTATTTAACGACATACTTGGAATTACTATGAAAGAGACCTCATGCGGCACCAGATAAAGAGCGATGACCTCCGCGCGCCGGAAATGGCCGAAGCCATCGAAAAATGCGTCCACTGCGGTTTCTGTCTGGCGGCTTGCCCAACCTACAAGCTCTTGGGCGAGGAGATGGATTCGCCCCGCGGCCGCATCTATCTGATGAAGGGCGTGCTGGAAGACAGAATCGAGGCCGACGAGGCGCAGCCATTTATCGACCGCTGCCTGGGCTGTATGGCTTGCGTACCCGCCTGCCCGTCCGGAGTGGCTTATGGCGATCTGCTGGTGAGCTACCGAACCCTGCAAGAGCAATCGCGACAGCGCCCCCTAATGGATGGCGTCGCGCGGCGGTTGATAATCGAAACCCTGCCCTATCCGCGGCGCTTTCGCCTGGCGATGAAGAGCGGCAAAATCGGCCGGATGTTACAGCCATTCTTGCCCGAGGCTTTCGCCTCGATGTTGAACATGCTGCCGGACAAGCTGCCGCCCCCCTCGCCCCTGCCGCCTATTCTGCCGGCGCAAGGCGAGCGCCGCGGCAAGGTCGCGCTCCTTTCGGGTTGCGTACAGCAAGCGCTCGCTCCGCAGATTAACCTGGCGGCGGCAAGGGTGCTCTCGGCAAATGGCGTTGAAGTGCATATCCCCGCGGGACAAAGTTGCTGCGGTTCTATCTTGCTGCACATCGGCGCGGAATCGGAAGCGCGACAGATCGCTCGGCGCAACTTCCCGCTAATGCCCGATGATATTGACGCGATCATCACCACGGCGGCCGGTTGCGGCTCGGGCATGAAAGATTACGAACTGCTCTTCAAGGGTCAGACGGATCTGCATAAGGCGAGCGATTTTTCCAGCAAAGTGAAGGATTTCAGCGCCTACCTGGCGGGGCTGGGATTGCGCGAGCCGCGTGGATTCGCCGCCGAGCGCGCTGTCGCCTATCAAGACGCCTGTCATCTCTTGCATGCCCAGGGGCTGCAAAGCGAGCCGCGCAGCCTGCTCAATCAAGTTCCCAATCTGCGCTTGGTTGATATTCCTGATGCGGGCATATGTTGCGGCTCTGCCGGGACCTATAATCTGGATCAGCCCGCGATCGCCGAAGAATTGGGGGGGCAAAAGGCGGGAGCCATACTCGCCGCAGGTCCCGATACAGTCGTGTCCGGCAATATCGGCTGCATCACGCAGATACGCAAGCATCTGGACCTGCAAGGCAAGAATCTGCCCGTCATGCACATCGCCGAATTGCTTTGGGCAGCGTACCAGTCCTAAGCTTGCCGCCGCCAACCAGAAAAAAGCCGCTCGGCGGCGGCGAGAAGAATTGCCGCGCTCATGCAAAATAACAAGCTTTCTCCTCGCGCGAGCAACGGGGTTTGTCAAATGAAAGTCGCCCCCATCAGTTGATGAGGGCGACTCCGTGTTGATACGCAGCCGGGCAGGCGGCGATTCAACACAGTCTAGGACATGGGCACGATGACGGCATCAATGACATGTATGACCCCGTTGCTCGCTTCGATATCCACCAGTTCCAGCACGATGTTGGCAGCGTCGATCATAACGCCCATATCGCTGACAGATACCGTCGCTTCGCTCCCGTTCGCCATAGCAATTGCCACTTGTCCCATATCGTCCGCCAAATCGCCGATCTGGAAGCTGTAGACAGTGCCGGGGAAGACATGATACTGCAGAATGGACGTCAACAGGCTCGTATCCGCGACGATTTCTTCCAAGCCCTCTACTGCGGCGAATGCTGAATCCAAAGGCGCGAAAACGGTAAGCTCAGCGCTGGGATCAGCAAGCGTTTCGAGCACGGCCGGGTCCGCAGCGCTAACAGCGCCCAGCAGCGTGGTGAACTCTGGATTTTCCGCTCCCGCCAATTCGACGACGATATCGGCGATGGTGCGCAGTTCAGGCACGATCACCGCATCAATGACATGAATGAGGCCATTGCTGGCTTCGATGTCAATCATGTCGAGGACCAGGTTGGCTTCGGCGATGGTGATGCCCGCTGCCAGGTCCAACCCGTCTTCACCGACTGTGCCGGCGATATCCAGAGCCTGGCCGCTCAAAGTGACAACCGGGAAGCTGACCTGGCCCATATCATCGGCGTCGGCGCTCGACAATCCGGCGACAACATCGGCAGAGGGGACAATGCCGGATACAACATGATAGAGCAAGATCTCGTTCAGGCTGGGCGTACCCTCCTCGGTCAGAATCGCGTTGAAGGCGTCTTCGCCCAACGCTTCCGTTAAGGCGGCAAAGGCGGCGTCAGTTGGCGCGAAAACGGTCAATTCCGCGTCCGGGTTTGCCAGCGCCTCCAGAATAGCCGGGTCGGCAGCGCTGACGGCAGCGAGCAAGGTCGTGAATTCGGCTGTCTCCGCTCCCGCAGAAGCAACGACAATGTCGGCGATCGTCGACCCGTGACCGTCGGCAAAGGTCGTCCCCGACGTCACAAGCAAGACCAAAATAGCGAAAACTGTGCATACGCGTTTCATGTGACAATCTCCTCAGTACTTTCTGAATATTCAAAACTTTCTGAATATATGATAACGAAAAAACATAATGCGTCAATAGCTCAGATGTAAAATTTCTGTAAACCCTGCTGCGGAACAATCGAAGAGACAACTGCCCAGGCGTTTCAACCTGGGCAGTTGTCAGTCATGCTATTGATGGTTGGATGGGATTGGTCCCGGTGACGGCCTTGCGGAGCAGCAAATCCGCCAAGCCGCTAGCGTAGCGCCTCTCGCCGCAAAGCAGCGCTTGGCATAGGCTTGACGATGCTAAGCGCAAGCCCCCGATGTCACGACGTATCTTGCACTCGCGCTGATCCAGCCCGTCTGGTTGTAATACTGTACATAGTGCCAGTATTCGTTGCCTGATATGCGGTTAAGGGTTTCGCCGCGCGGGACATAGCCGATGACGTTGTCATCCATAAACGGAATCGACCGCAACTTGAGATTGGCGATCGTGGTGACAAGGCACTGACCTGATTGCGACGCGACTGTAGTGGTGGTTTCGCTGGCGGGCGCTTGCTCCGATACGGCCGGTTCGCTGGCTGGAGCTTGTTCGACTGGAACAGATTCTATCACCGGGGGTTGCCCAGGGACCAAGACGACCGTGCCGGGCCGATTAAGCGAGGCGCAAGTCATGCCGTTACGGGCGAAATATTCAACCGGCGCTCGCGATCGCGGCGCTGTTGCCGCATCCAGGAAGACGATCGAACCCAGTTGCGGGAAGCAAAGCTCCACTCCCTGTTCGACATATCCATAGATGTCAATTGCGTCAATGTATCCAGCGTCAATGACGGATTGATTCCCGATGCCGGTCGCGTCTACCCGCTTGCACTGTACGCCGCTTTGCAGTCCATATCTTGCCGATACCGTAGGCGCGTTCCCGCCAAGCGTTTCACAGGTAAATACAACTGCTGGCTGTACCGGCGCTTCTCCTGGCGCGAGAACGGGAGGGGAGGCCGGTCCGTCAAACCAACTGGCCACAGTTTCCGCCGTGTAGTTGCATATCTCGCTATCGCCCTGCACCACACCTAAACTGTCTTCTACATCGAATTTCCCGGTGCAATTGAGAAACTGGCTGTCCACGATGGTCAGCGATCCGTTTCTGATTTCGATTGTAGGACCGGACCGGTTGCCGCTGCTAAACTTGACCGTGAGATCCTTGATGGTTAGATTACCCCATTTAATAATGAAAGCGGTGTGTCGCCGATGTATGCGAATGGTGTGACCATTGCCATCGAGGATGATTCTAGATGTTATATCCGGCAATTCATCCTCCAGCACCAAATTCTCTTCCAAGATAATGGTGTCTATTTTATACCCTGTTTCGCATCGCGCTTTGGATGAATCGTTATTGGCGGATCCGATGGCTTGCGCCAAGCTGCAACGATTATCCACCTTGATATCGTTGGCGCTGACGAATTGCGCAGGTACGAGCGCGAGATACAAAGCGAGGAAAACAAAAACCGCCATAGGTGTATTCGCTGGATTTTTCATGTCAAATCCTCAATTTGGTTCGTTACCGCTTCAATTTATCATACTACCGCAAAACGAAAGAAATCAAAGTTTTGCTAATCGAGCAATGGGCAGGGGCAAGCCTTACCAGGCATATGCCTCGGGCGCTTCGCCACCTGGACCGGGAAATATCTGGTCAAGCCGCACCAAAACGCTCTCATCCAGGCGGATTTCGGTGGCGCGGACGGCGCTTTCCAGTTGCTCCATCGTGCGCGGTCCGATGATCGGCGCGCTGACAACGGGATTATGCAGCAGCCAAGCCAGAGCCACTTCGCCCGGCGGCTGACCAATTTGGCGGCAAAGGTCTTCATAGGCTTCCAGTTGCTCTCGTTTCGATTCCACGCGCGCGATCAATTCGGGATTGCTGCGCCTGCCCGTTTCGACCTTTTCCAGCGCGCCTCCCAGAAGACCGCCGGACAAAGGGCTCCAGGGGATCAATCCCAATCCGTAATGACGGCAGGCTGGGATGACTTCCAGCTCTATGGCGCGGTTATCCAGGTGATAGATGCTCTGCTCGCTGACCAGGCCGGTCATGTGACGGCGGGAGGCTTCTTGACAGGCGGTGGCAATATCCCAACCGGCGAAATTGCTCGAGCCGACATATACGACCTTGCCTTGCTGGATGAGCGCGTGAAAGGCGCCCCAGGTCTCGTCCCATGGGCAGCCGCGGTCGATATGATGCATTTGATAAATGTCGATATGGTCGGTTTGCAAGCGGGACAAGCTGCCTTCGCAATGTTTGCGGATCTTATATGCTGAAACGCCGCCCCGGTCGCTGTTGGCTTCGGGCAGGCTCGCCTTGCGGCTCATGGGATTGTGAACCTTGGTTGCCAGGATGACCGCGTCTCGGCGTCCCCCGCCCTGGGCGAACCACTGACCGATGATCTCTTCGGTCAAGCCGCATTCGATCTTGCGCCCGTAGACATCGGCCGTATCGAAGAAATTGATGCCCAGTTCCAGCGCGCGGTCCATAATCGCGAAAGCCTCTTCCCTGGACGTATGCCAGCCGAAGTTCATCGTTCCCAAACATAGATTGCTGACGTATACGCCGTGTTTGCCCAAACGCCTGTGTTCAATCCCCATATCCAACTCAACTCCCCTTCTTCAAATGCGCGCGGCGAGCAGCCGCCGCCTTTATGACATGGTAACAATTGTCTTGTCCCAATGCTATGCCGCTTTCGCGCCGGCCTGGTCGACAGAGCGCAAAACTTTGCCACCTTACTCAATACCCCTTTGCTCATACAAGGCTTGGCGTTTTGATTGCGAGCGAGGGTGGGAGCATCATACCGCTGCCGCCGAGCGGCTTTTGGTGTATAGTCTGCTCAGGAACTATCATCAACCGCTTGGAGCGAGCAATGGAAGCTGTGAAGAGTTTTGAAACCTTAAATGAAGCCTGGGATCAATTGGACAAATCGCCAGGCGACGAGGGCTGCGTGGAAATGATCGTGCGCCGGCCGGAAGCCGATCAACGAGAAGAAGTGCAATCCGCCAGGTTTACGGCAGCCCGCGGCTTGGAAGGCGATGATTGGCTGAGCCGCGCCAAACGCAAGGCTCCCGATAGTGAACCGATTCCGGAAACCCAGGTCACGCTCATGAATAGTCGCGTGATCCAACTCTTAACCGACGAAAAATCGCGCTGGGCGGAATCGGGAGATCAACTCTTCGTCGATCTCGATATCTCGATGGACAACTTGCCCGCGGGCACACAACTGCAGATCGGCGAAGTGATTCTGGAAATCGGCGTCACGCCACATACCGGTTGCGGCAAATTCGCCCGCCGCTTCGGCGCGCCAGCGCGCAAATGGGTCATGTCGGATGCTGGCAAGAATCAGCGATTGCGCGGCGTTTACGCCCGTGTGATTCAAGACGGGACGATCACGGTCGGGGACAGGATCAGAAAGCGCTAATCAGAGCCTTCAAAGCCGCGGCGATGCGGATTGCGGGCGCCACCCGCCAGCCAATCCCGCTAAAAACCCAATGATCCAGTAGCAGCCTCCGATTGTTTCTTCCACCTGGGAGGCGGGTGCAGCCTCAAACTGGAAAACTTTCCTCAGGCGAAGCCAGCCTGTTATAATCATGCCTTGCTTTGTTTATGCCAAATGCAATATGGAGAACGGAATGATAATTGGAAACTTGATTCACCCTCAGATTTTGGGCGCGCTTGGCGAAGCCGGGCATGGCGCCACGATCTTGATCCCAGACGGAAACTACCCGGTCTCGACCGGCGCGAATCCTCTCGCTGATCGCGTTTATCTCAACCTGGCTCCGGGGATGGTGACTGTCACCGATGTGCTGGAGGCGGTTTTGAGCGTGACGCCGGTTGAAGCCGCGCATGTGATGGCGCGCCATGACGGGGCAGAGCCGAGCATTTACCAGGAATTCAGGCAATTGTTGGGCGCCGAGGTCGAGTTGCAGGCGCTGGAGCGTTTTGCTTTCTATGACGAAGCCAGCAAAGACAATTGTTGCCTGGTCATCGCCACGGGTGAACAACGCATTTATGCCAACATTCTCTTGACGATTGGCGTGGCGCCGCCACCTGCCGATCAGTCCGTGTAGTCTGCGGCTCTGCTGGCGAACTTCTAGTCCAGGAGTTGGGAATGCCGATTGAAGCGGTCATCTTTGATATGGATGGGGTTCTGGTCGATAGCGAAGTCTATTGGGACAAGTCGCGCGTCGAATTCGCCGGCGACCGCGGCAAGACCTGGACCGACGAGTATCAGCGGCTGGCGATGGGACGCAGCACTGTCGGATGGGCGACGGTGATGCGAGAGAGATTGCAGTTGGATGAATCCATTGACGACATAATCGCCGAAATGAAGGGACGCGTTATCGCGCACTACGAGCGACGCATGCCCACCCGCCCCGGCGCTATCGAGTCGGTACACCGTATGAAACAGCATTTCCGCGTAGGTTTGGCCTCCGGGTCGCCTACCGAAATCATCAAGGCGGTCCTGCGCATTACCGGTTTGGACCAGATCTTCGAAGTCATGATCTACGGTGACGATATCCCCCGTGGCAAGCCCGCGCCCGACATCTATCTGGAGGCGATGGCGCGGCTCGGCGTCTTGCCTCATGTGACTGTAGGCATCGAAGACTCGGCAAACGGCCTGAAGTCCTTGAAAGCCGCGGGCATGGCGGCAGTTGCGGCGCCAAGCCCCGACTTCCCGCTTCCTCCGGAAATCCTCGCGCTTGCGGACGCGCGCATTGATACGTTAGAAGCATTCGACCTGAGTTTAATCCGTCGCATCGAAAAGGCGCGCAGCAAGTAGCCCTCCTGGTCTCGCCACTCTTCAAACGAACATTGTTGATTTTGCAACAAGCCAAATCACCAGTATCAGCCGCTGCACATTACCCAAGACTTAGTTTTCGGTTATAATTCATTTATATAGTTAATGTCTCACATTTGTGTCATATTTCGTCCACTCATGTGCAATTCACAAACATGTCTGACCAAATGTTTATGGAAGAGCGACGCCGCGGCATCCTCGCCCAATTGCAGCGCAGCGGTCGCGTTTCGGTCAAGCGACTCAGCGGGGACTTCAAGGTAAGCGAGGTTACCATCCGCCTGGACCTGCGCGCGCTTGAAGCCGACAACCTGGCCAAGCGGACCCATGGCGGCGCGGTTTTGCCGCAAGGGCGCAATATTTCGCCGGAACTTTCCTACGATGTCCGCTTGCGCACCAATTCGCGCGTCAAATCCCAGATCGCAAGCTATGCGGCGCGTTATGTCAGCCACGGGGACATCATCGCGCTCGACGCTTCCACAACCGTGTTTGCCATGCTGCCCCATCTGAAGCAACTAGAAGAACTGACAATCGTGACCAACAGTCTGATCGTCGCCAAGGACTTGCTCAACTATCGAGATATCAAGGTCTTGATGCCTGGCGGGCAGTTGCGGCGCGATTCGGTATCACTGGTCGGGAAGCCAGAAGGACTGCCCAAGCTGCAGCTATCAGCCGGCTTCATCAGCGCCCATGGTTACACAAACGATACCGGCTTCACCGAATCCAGCCTGGAAGAATCGCAAATGAAGCGCGCGATATTGGAGCAATGCATCAGCAAGTACATGCTGATCGACGACAAGAAATGGGGCAAAGTTACGTCATTCACCGTTGCCTGCCCGAAGGAACTGAGCGCTATCTTTACGTCCCGTCGGGCGCCGTGCCAGTACATCGCCGAGTTGCGCGCCCGCGATGTCATTGTCGAGTTTGCCGATTGAAGTACGTCATGTTCCCTGGCGCAATTGACAGTGAAAATGACGCGGGATAGAATCGGTCGAATGCGCAACCTGGCAAATGACCGGCGGATACCGGGCGATCCCAATTGCCCGCACGCTACCTAAAGCAATTCATGAGCAAACAACACGTCGCGGCGGTAGACTTGGGCGCAACATCGGGACGGGTGATGGATCTGTCCTTTGATGGACGCGCCATAGCGCTGCGCGAAGTCCATCGATTTCCCAATATTCCGGTACAAACCCCGCAAAGGCTCCATTGGGACGTTTTGCGGCTTTGGCAGGAAATTACAATCGGCATCGATAAGATCGACAACGTCGCTGCGATTGGCGTGGATTGCTGGGGCGTCGACTACGCCCTGCTGGATAGCGCCGGAGAATTGCTCGCCAACCCGGTCCACTATCGCGATCCACGCACCAATGGCGCCATGGAATGGACATTCGAACGCATGCCGCGCCGCGAAATCTTCGATCGTACCGGCATACAGTTCCTGCAATTCAACGGCTTGTTTCAGCTCGCTGCCAGTATGCGCGACGGCAGTCCGCTACTGGAGCAAGCCAGCACCCTGTTGACCATTGCCGATCTCTTCAACTATTGGTTGACGGGCTCCAAAACCTGCGAATACACCGAAGCCACCACCCTGCAGCTATGCAACGCCCATACCGGGGACTGGGATCGCGCTATCGCCGCGGCTATCGGCATCCCCGATATTTTGGCGCCGATTGTGCAGCCGGGTACAAAACTCGGCAGTTACCAGGGCACAGATGTCATCGCGCCGGCCTGTCACGATACCGGCAGCGCTGTGGTCGCCGTACCGGCAACAAGCGAGAATGTCGCCTACCTGAGCAGCGGCACCTGGAGCCTGCTGGGCATGGAATTGAAAGCGCCCATCCTCGGCGATGCCGCATATGCCGCAAATGTCACCAACGAAGGCGGCTACGACAATACCTACCGCTTCCTGAAGAATATCATGGGCTTGTGGGTGGTGGATCAGTGCCGGGCTACCTGGAAAGCTGCTGGCAAGGACTACAGTTTCGATCAGCTTGCGGCAATGGTAGAGAGGGTCGATCCCTTCAAGACCTTGATTGAACCGGATGATCCGAGTTTTTTGGCGCCCGGCGATATGCCCGCGCGCGTCATCGACTATTGTCGGGAAAACGGCCAAGCCTTGCCGGAAAGCGATGCCGAGTTGATCGCAGCGGTCTACGTCAGCCTCGCCTGCAAGTATCGTTTTGTCTTGGAGCAATTGATCGCCGTTTCCGGTCAAAGCGTTGATCGACTGCATATCATCGGCGGCGGATCAAAGAATGCCCTGCTTAATCAGATGACGGCGAACGCCATCGGTCGTCCGGTCATTGCCGGACCAGCCGAGGCGACGGCTACCGGCAATGCTATCGTGCAGTTGATCGCCATTGGAGAATTGAGGGATGTCGCCGAGGCGCGATCCATGTTGAGCGAGTCGACGGAACTTGTCCTTTACGAGCCGACGGATAGGACGGCTTGGGACGCGACCTACGAGCGCTTCTGCGCCTTGCTGACATAATCTGCCGCGATGGGCGTCAAGCGGACTCATTCTGATAAACCGACATTGCTCGGGCAAGGGATTTGCGCGACCGCGGCAGGGATTCTCGCCGCCGCCGAGCGACTGTTCAGGAAAATTCTATGACCGAAGCGCCACTGCTGCAATTGCGTGAGATCAACAAGCACTTTCCCGGCGTGCACGCGCTCAAAAACGTCCATTTTGACGTTCGCCGTGGCGAGGTCCACGCCTTGATCGGCGAAAACGGCGCTGGCAAATCCACCATGATCAAGATCGTCTCCGGCGTGTACCAGCCGGAAACCGGCGAAATCCAATTGGAAGGGCAGCGCGTTCACTTCGCCAATCCCCGAGAGGCGCAGCGCGCCGGCATCGCCACCATCTATCAGGAGCTGGGCTTGTATCCGGAGTTGTCGGTCGCCGAAAACATATTCATGGGTCATGCGCCCACCAAAAATCGCGGCTTCTTCCAAACCATTGACTGGGAGCGGATGGAGCAAGGGGCTGAGGCATTGCTGGCGGAACTCAAGATCTACAACCTCGATGTACAAGCGAAGGTCGGTACGCTCAACGTCGGCAACCGGCAGCGCGTCGAGATCGCCAAAGCCTTGTCGCTCGACGCGCGCATCCTCATCATGGACGAGCCAACCGCCGCCCTGACCGAAAGCGATGTCGAGCAGTTGTTCAGCATTGTCCGTTTGCTGCGCGAACGCGGCGTCAGCATCATTTACATCAGCCACCGCCTTAACGAGGTCTTTGAATTGGCGGACCGGGTGACGGTCCTGCGCGACGGCGAATACATCGGCACCAATAACGTGCGCGACACCAGCGAATCGGAACTGATCAGCATGATGGTCGGCCGCACGATCGAGAACCTCTTTCCCAAACAGGCAGCCGAGATCGGCGACGTGGTGCTGGAAGTTCGCAATCTCAACCGTCCGCCGCTGACTCGCGATATCTCGTTCTCGGTGCGGGCGGGCGAAATTGTCGGCTTGGCGGGCTTGGTCGGTTCCGGGCGCAGCGAGACGGCGCAAGTGATATTTGGCGTCTTGCCGGCGGAATCGGGCGCGATCCTGCTGAATGGCGAACCGGTCGAGATTCATCGGCCTTCCGAGGCGGTGCGGCATGGCATCGGTTATGTACCGGAAGACCGCGGACGCCAGGGCTTGGTGCGAGAAATGACCCTGCGCGAAAATACCTCGATGGCTGTGCTGGAATCGGTATCGCGGAATACCTTTGTCAACCGCGCTCAAGAGCGTCGGCTGGCTAATCATTCGATTCAGCAGTTGAGCATTCGCGCCACCGGTCCCGAACAGATTGTCAACAAACTGTCAGGCGGCAACCAACAAAAGGTGGTCGTCAGCAAATGGCTGGCGAGCAACCCCAAATTGCTGATCATGGACGAGCCGACGCGCGGCGTCGATGTCGGCGCCAAATCGGAGATTCACCGCCTGATGAGCCAGTTGGCGGCGGAACAGGGCTTGGCGATTCTGATGATTTCCAGCGAATTGCCGGAAATCCTGGGCATGAGCGACCGCATCCTGGTGATGCGCGAGGGCCATTTGGTGGGCGAATTCACTCGCGCGGAAGCCACGCAAGAGTTAATCGCCCACGCCATGATGAGCGAAGAAGCGCGCCGTACCGCGGGGGCAAGCGCATGAGCAAGACCAAAACATCGCTCGTGAAGCGCGGTCCCGCGCATTTTATCGGTATTGCCCTGGCTCTTGTGATCATCGGCGCTTATTTCCTGCTGCCTTTTGTGATCCAACCGGAAAGAGGACCTTCGACGGTCGCGGTCGTCACCGAAAGCAAAAAAACCAACGAACTGAATATTTTCAAAACCGGCGTCGAGCTCATTCCGCTTGCCGGTCTGGGCGTTCTGCTGCTGGGCGCCTGGAACGTGATTGTGCCGGGCGCCAGCCGCGCTATTTCATTTTTGATGAGCGTCACCGGTTTGCTCGTAGTGGTCTATTACATCAATTTTTTCCGCGACTATGCCGCTGGCGAAGCGACTTTTATTAGCAACATGGGCAGCGCTTTTTGGATCATGCTGGTCGCCGGGATCCTGTGCATCCTGCAAATACTGATCCCGCGCGGCATAAGCGAAAGACGCTATCGCATCACCAAACTCTTTGGCAATCAGGAAAGCATCATTCTCTTCGGACTGCTGTTTTTGATCTTTGTGGTGGGCATCGCCAATCCGCGCTTTTTGCAAGAGCGCAATATCTCCGACATATTGCAGGGCAATGCTTATATCGCGGTGGCGGCGCTGGGCATGACCATGGTCATCGTCACGGGAAACATCGATATCTCGGTCGGCTCGCTAGTGGGCTTGCTGGCGGTGATCAGCGGACGTCTGGTGGTCGCGGGCTTGCCGGCGCCGCTCGCCTGGCTGGCGCCGCTAATCGTCGGCGCTGGCTTCGGCGCTCTGATTGGCTTCCTGGTCGCCTATCTGCGCATACCGTCAATCGTGGTCACCTTGGGCATGTTGAGCATCATCAAGGGTATTCTGATCATTTGGGCGCAGGGCGAACGCGTGCGGGACATGCCGGCCGACTATTTTCTCTCGCAGATGCGTCCGCTGGGCATTCCCATGCCGATCATCATCATGGTGGCGCTGACAATCGTGGTCGTATTATGGATGCGCTACAGCGCCACCGGACGCGCCTTTTACGCGCTGGGCGGCAATGCGGAAGCAGCGCGTCTCTCCGGCTTGTCACAGAAGCGACTGCTGATGACTGTCTTCATCTTGAACGGCGTATTCATCGGCATCGCCAGCGTGATGTATTCGACCCAATTCAATATCATTCAAGCTACCCCGCCGCCCGCGCTCGAGCTTTCCGTCATTACCGCTTCAGTGGTCGGCGGCGTGAGCATCCTGGGCGGGACCGGTACGGCAATTGGATCGACCATGGCGACGCTCTTGTTGAATTTCATCCGTTCAGCCATGATCTTTATCAATGTATCGCCCTTCTGGCTGAAAGCCGTGCAAGGGTTGTTAATCCTGGCGACGGTGCTGGCGGATCTGATCCGGCGCCGGCGACAGCGGTTATAGGAGCGCAGATCTGGTGAAATCAAAGACCAGCACGCCGCGAAATCCAACAGTCGCCGAAAAGCTGCGCCACTTGCTGATCAGCCAGGAAGGCGTACTCTTCGTCATCATGTTGGTCTCTGTGCTCTTCCTGGCGACGCGCACCGATAAATTCCTCACCGTTGACAACCTCTTGCAGCAGGGCCGCTTCATGACCGAGGTCGGTTTGATCGCCATCCCCATGACCTATATCATCATCACCGGCGGCATTGATCTCTCGGTCGGGTCTATCCTCGGTCTCACCGCCATCGTTTTGGGCTGGACCTGGCAGGAGCTTGGCTTCCCACTGGAGCTTGCCATCATCACCGGCATACTCAGCGGTACTGTCGCCGGCTTCGTCAACGGGCTTTTCATCGTGCGCGTCGGCGTGCCACCCTTGATCATGACGCTGGCGACGCTGGCGCTATACCGCGGCTTGGCAGAAGGCATCAGCGAGGCGCGCTCGGCCCGCGGCTATCCGGAGTGGTTCTTCCAACTGGGGCAGGGCGAGTTCCTGGGTATCCCAACCCAGCTCTGGCTGCTTATCATCGCCGTCGTCATCTTCGGCATCATCCTGGCGCGAACGCGCTTGGGACGCGCCCTCTATGCCATCGGCAACAATGAAACCGGCGCGCGCTTCAGTGGGCTGACGGTCAACCGCTATTTGCTCTTTATCTACACCTTTTCCGGTTTCATGTCGGCGGTGGCGGGGTATATCTTTGTCTCCCGGGTGAGCACCACCCGCTCGGATATGGGAACGGGCATGGAGCTGGATGTGATCGCGGCGGTTGTGCTGGGCGGCACCAGCATCTTCGGGGGCACCGGTTCCATTCCGGGAACGATCGTCGGGGTGGTCTTGATCCAACTTCTGAAGAATGGCTTGACGCTGTCGGGCGTGACCAGCGATGCGACGATAGTCGTGATCGGCAGCGTGCTCATATTTGCTATACTAGTGAATAATTTCATTCAAAGTCGGCGAGGGGGTTGATGATTCCCCCACCATAAATCCCTCAAAATAAGGGAGCGAATTATTTGCCAGTACATACCGGGGTCCTTTGCTCCCCTTCCCGCTTTATGGGACCGCGTAGACACTGGCGTTCTGGAAGGGGCCGGGGGATGGGGACATGACCGACGAAAGGAGGCGCGACCGCAGATCAGAAACCGTAGCATTCAACTTCGTTTACCCATTCAGCATTACGGAGTCAAACTCATGAAAAGGACATTTGCAATTACTCTGATACTGGCGCTTTTGCTGGCGCTTGTCGCTGTACCCGTCGGCGCGCAAGACCGCTGGGACGGCGCCGACGACCTCGCTGTCAATCCGCTCGCCTGCGGCATGGGCGACGAGATGATGGACGAGGGCGACGACATGGAAGAAGACATGGAGATGATGGAGTACGATGGTGGCATGGTGGCCATGGGCGATGACATGGCTGGCATGGACATCACGCTGGTTGACGTGCCCAAACTGGTCGGCATCGGTTACTTCGCCGCGACCACGCTGGGGCAGCAGCAAGCCGCCGAAGAGCTGGGCAACGTCTCCGTCACCACCGACGCGCCGACCGAAGCCAATATCGACGACCAGATCCAGGTCATCGACAGCTACATCACGGCAGGCGTTGACGGCATCCTCTTCGCCGCCAACGACCCGGTCGCCATCGCGCCGGTATTGCGCAAGGCGCTGGAAGCCGGCATCCACGTCGTCGGTTATGACGCCAATAGCGAGCCGGACGCCCGCGAATGGTTCGTCAATCAAGCGGAATTCAATGGCATCGCCAAGGCGCTGGTGGACAGCCTCGCCGACCAGATGGGCGCAGAGGCTTCCTTCGGCATCGTCACCTCGACCTTTACCACGCCCAACCAGGCGCGTTGGATCGCCGAAATGTGGGCTTACGCTTCCGAGTGCTATCCCGGTCTGACCTGGCTGGAAACCCTCGAGGCGCAGGAAGACGCCGTCTTGAGCTTCCAGCAGGCGCAGACGCTGATCAACAAGTACGGTGAAGACCTGGACGGCATCTTTGCTATGACCTCGGTCGCCACGCCCAACGGCGCTGACGCGGTTCAGCAAGCTGGCGTCTGTGAAGATGTCGCTGTCGTCGGTTTGGCGACGCCCAATGGCATGAAGCCTTATGTCAACAGCGGCTGCGTCCGCGATGTGATTCTGTGGAACCCGGTCGATCTGGGTTATGCCGCGGTTTACGTCATGCGCGCCGTCGTCGATGGCGAGTTCCAGCCCGGCGATGCGTCAGTATCGGCGGGGCGCCTGGGCGATCTTGTGGTCGTTAATGGCAGCGAAGTCTTGCTTGGACCCCCCTTCACCTTCACGGCGGACAATATCAACGACTTCGACTTCTAGGCAGCTCGCCAAACGACAATAGTCGAATCGGTAGGGGCGACCCGTCGGGTCGCCCGCTGTCGAAAATCATTTGTTCGGGTCAGCCGATGGCTGACCCCAACATTTTGCCTTTATGGGGCAATTACCATGACCAAGCAACTCGACAGCCTTGTCAACATGACCCGCGCGCTCGGCGAGCCGCAAAACGATTACGTCGTCATCGGCGAAGGCAATACTTCCATGCGGCTCGACGCCGAATCTTTCGCCGTCAAAGCCAGCGGACAGCAGATGCACAATATCGACGCCGACGGCTTCGTCAGCGTCTACCTGGAACCGATCCTGGGGCTGCTCGATCATCCGCCGAGGTCCATGAGCGAACAGAAGGCGATCACGGAGGCGGCGCGCCTTGACCAGAACAGCGCGCGCAGTCCGTCTATCGAGGTCAGCTTCCATGCCATGCTGCTGCAGGAATGCGGCGTCAAATACATCGGTCATACCCACCCTACCGCGATCAACCAGGTCTTGTGCACAGAACACGCCGCAGCTTTCGCGCGTCAGCGCCGCTTCCCCGATGAAGTGGTGCTCTGCGGACCGCAATCGCTGCTGGCGCCATATGGCGACCCCGGCCTGCCGCTGGCGCTGATCATTCGCCAGCATCTGCGACAATTCCTTGAACGCAATGGAGAGGCTCCCAAACTCATCCTCTTGCAGAACCACGGCATGATCGCCCTCGGCGATACGCCGGGCGAAATCTTGAATATCACCGCGATGGCGGTCAAGGCGGCGAGGATCTTCGCCGGAGCGCTTCAGCTTGGCAAAGCCACCCACCTGCCGGACGAGGAAGTCCAGCATTTGTACAAGCGGCCCGACGAGATTTACCGGCGACAACTGTTTGTCGAAGAGGGCAAGACCCACTAGAATATCCGCTACTATTCATCGACATCCAGTGACATCCAGTGGAGGAAAACCCATGCCTACACATGGCGCATTGACTTGGCTTATACCCGATGCTTATCTCGCGGCGCCGGCGGACGATGACCCCGTCAACAAGAATCACGAATCGGTCTGCGTACTCAATACCACCGTCGACGACGCCAACCTCCTATTCGATTTCTACTTCGAAGATCGCGACGCCGTTGAAGGGATCAAGGTGACGGTACCCGCCAAACGCTGCCCGCATATCCGCCTCGACAAACCCGAGCAAATCGCCGGATATCAGATCCCCTTTGATGTGCCCTACGGCTTGCGCATCCGCAGCGATGTGCCGATTACCGTACAGTATTCGCGCATGTATGCCAGCGGCGGGAAAATCGAGAGCCTGATCACGACCATCGCCTATCCAGTGGCCTGAGGCTCCCTAATCGGTATCCACCAGACAGCGCTGACAAACAGACTGGCCTTCACAATACAGGCTCCGCCCGGGCCTAATCAGCTTTTCGCGCAAGGCCAAGCGCTCCGCTATTGCCGAGTGGTCGTATAATGGTGTTAACCATGCGACAGGACCTTGCCCATGTCTGAACGCACATATCGCCGATTGCGCGCCGAGCTCGCGTCGATTGAAAACGACGGCTTGTACAAGCGCGAGCGACCCATCACCTCGCCGCAATCCGGCAAAATCCGGGTCGCCACTAACGGCGCAAGTCAGCCCTTCATCAACTTGTGCGCCAACAATTACCTCGGCCTGGCAGACCATCCCGATATCATAGCCGCGGCCAAAGCAGCGATGGATGAATACGGATACGGCATGGCTTCCGTTCGTTTCATCTGTGGCACGCTCGACTTGCACCGGAAACTGGAACGGAGCATAGCCGACTTTCTGGAAATGGACGACGCCATCTTGTATGCGGCGGCATTTGACGCCAACGGGGGCGTATTCGAGCCTCTAATGACGGCGGAAGACGCCATCCTCTCCGACTCGCTTAATCACGCATCGATCATCGACGGCATTCGCCTGTGCAAAGCCAAACGCTATCGCTTCGAGAATAACAACATGGACCACCTCAAATCCAAACTCACTGAAGCGGCGGCGGCTTCACCGCGCAGTATTGTCATTGCGACGGACGGTGTCTTTTCGATGGACGGGACCATCGCCAACTTCCCGCAACTGCGCCGACTGGCCGATGAATTCGATGCGCTGCTGCTAGTGGATGATTGTCATGCCACTGGCATCCTCGGTCCACAAGGCCAAGGAACAGCAGCCCATTTTGGGCTGCGCGCGGATATCATCACCGGCACTCTGGGCAAAAGCCTGGGCGGCGGAGCCGGCGGATTCGTGGCGGCCGCACAGCCGGTGATAGACATGCTGCGGCAGCGATCGCGTCCCTACCTGTTTTCCAACGCGCTGCCGCCAATGCTGGTCGGCGGCGCGCTCAAAGCGCTTGAGCTTGCACAAGCCCGTGATGACTTAAGAGAGACGCTGCGCGGACACGCGCGATACTTCCGTACCGGCTTGCGAGACGCCGGTTTCTGCTTGCTCGATGGCGAGCATCCCATCATTCCTGTCATGCTGGACGAAGCGCAACTGGCGCAAGACTTCGCCAATCGCTTGTTCGAATTGGGCGTTTTTGTCACCGGGTTTTTCTATCCAGTGGTGCCAAGAGGCCAAGCCCGCGTCCGTGTACAAATGTCCGCGGCTTTGTCGACCGGGCAACTGGATCAGGCGATCGCCGCGTTCACGCAGGCGGGTCGCGAACTGGGGGTCATCATTTAGCGGTTGCACTGCTATTCGCCGCGTTCAGGAAAGGAGCCCCGTGAAAGCGCTTGTCAAGGCAAAAGCCGAACCCGGCATTTGGCTGCAAGAGATCCCTGCGCCCGAAGTCGGGCCCGACGATGTTCGCATTCGCGTCATGCGAACGTCCATCTGTGGCACGGATGTTCATATTTACGATTGGGACGACTGGGCGCGACATACGATTCCAGTGCCGATGACAATTGGGCACGAGTTCAGCGGCGTGATCCATGCCCTGGGCGAAAATGTCGATCGGCTGCAGATCGGTCAGCGAGTGAGCGGCGAGGGGCATATCATTGGCCGGCGCAGCCGTAACGTCCGAGCGGGGCGCTTTCACCTGGATCCCGATACCCGTGGCGTTGGCGTCAATCGTCCGGGCGCCTTCGCCGAATACCTGGTCATTCCAGCCTTTAACGTCATTCCCCTGCCGGATGATCTCCCCCTGGAAATCGGCGCCATCCTCGATCCCTTGGGCAATGCCGTTCACAGCATCCTTTCCTTTGATGTCATCGGCGAGGACGTGCTCATCACCGGCGCCGGTCCCATCGGCACCATGGCAGCCGCAGTCGCGCGCTTCGCCAAGGCTCGTCATGTTGTCCTTACTGATATCAACCCCTATCGCTTGGCGCTGGCGCAAAAGGTAACCGATGTACGGACCGTCAACGTGCTGGAAGAAGACCTGCGCGATGTGATGAGGGAACTCGGCATGCGCGAAGGCTTTGATATCGGGCTGGAAATGAGCGGCAGCCCGGCGGCTTTTGAGCAAATAGTCGATACCATGATCATGGGCGGCGTCATCGGCATGTTAGGGATACCGCAGGGACGCGCGGAAGTGGATTGGGCGAAAATCATTTTCAAAGCGCTGACCATCAAAGCCATCTATGGACGCGAGATGTTTGATACCTGGTACAAGATGCTGGCAATCATTGAGGAGGGCTTGGATCTGTCGCCGATTATCACGCATCGTTACCCCGCGAGCGACTTTGAACAGGGTTTCTCGGTCATGAGAAGCGGGCAATCGGGCAAGGTCATTCTCGACTGGGAGGCGATCAACTGACGCGCTACCCAACACCGCGCGCAATCGCCTCTCCTGCACCGGTAGTGTATCGAAATCGGTTGAAATCAGTTTATTCATTTCACCGAAAATGCGCGAAGAACACGCAGAGCAACAATATTGTAGGATTATTCTCGGCGCTTTCGGTGTCGTAGGTCAGTGTCTACGCGACCCTCGGTGGTTAAGATTTTCTGTTTCAACCGAAAAGGATGCGCTACCACCTACTTCTGGATTCTTTGACCAGATTTGACAAATGTGTTACGGTATGGTTAATCGAATAACCCACGGGGTCGTCATTCCGATCAAGGACTTGGCGAATAGGGCTAAACGGTTACAGCAGTCTTCGCCGCCGTTCCAGGTTTATTCCCGCGCCCATAGCGCGGACCCAAATTAACAATCGCTCTCTTGGAAGTCCAGGACGCCGAAAATGCAATCCAAATCCACTCAAGAAGATGTCGCGAGAAAAGCTGGCGTTTCGGTCGCCACCGTTTCTTACGTCATGAGCGGCCGCAAAAATGGACGCAGCAGAATCCCCGAGGCGACGAAGAAAGTCGTCCTGGCCGCGGCAAAGGAACTGAATTACCTGCCAAATGCCGCCGCGCGCGATTTGCGCCGCGGGAAGTCCGATCGCATTTGTCTGGTGCTGCCGGTGGCGGGCGCGCCGATCAACAATTTGTTATACAACTCCGTCGACAATGTTTTTGAATCCCATGGTTATTTTCTCATCTCTTGCTTTGCCGGCACCGCGGAACGGGAGTATCGCATTTACCAGCAACTGCTGCGGGGCTTTGCCGATGGCGTCATTTTCTTCAGCAACTTTTACCTGGGCGAAAGCCACTTCAACGAACTGTCCGCCTTGGGCATCGCAGTCGTGGCGGGCTCGATGCTGACAAGCCGCAAGATCAATTCGAATGGATTTGATGTGATCCGCTCCGATGCCTCGGAATCGCAAGAAGCGGCGGTGCGGCACCTGCTCCGCAAGGGTCACTCGCGGTTTGCGATTATCTGGGACGAGAGCAATCTCAACCATGTGGATCGTGTGGAAACTTACTTGCGCATCATGTGGCGCAACGGCCTGGAAATTGATCCCGCCTTGCAGCGCAATCGGGTGCCGGACGGGCGCTCCGCCTACGAAGCTATGGCATCGCTGCTGGCTCTGGATGATCCGCCTACAGCGGTATTGGCGATCACGGACCGAACTGCGGAGGGCGCCCTCAACGCTGTCAAAGATCACAATTTACAGATTCCCGGGCAAGTTGCGATCATCGGCTTCGGCAATACATCGGAGACAGCGATAACCACGCCGCAATTGACAACGATCGGACCTGAATCGTGGAGCTTGCCTGTCGCCGCTCAGTTAATGCTGACACGCCTGGAGCAGGACGCGCCTATGGAGGGCCGCACATTGGATATACCGGCAAAACTTCTGTTACGGGAAACCGCTTAGCAGGGGGAACTGGCAACTTTCTTTACGAGGAAGGAGGATGGCAAACTGGATAAACAAGCAACGCAAGCCAAATTGAATCGCTGTTTAGGAGTCAAAAGGGAGGAAAAGATCATGAAAAGACTGCTTCTCATATTGCTGGTATTTGCCTTCGCCATCTGCATAACCGGTGGCGCGCTCCTTGCGCAGTCCGGCTATGCCGAAGCGCCGATGCTGGCGGAACAAGTCGCCGCCGGCGAATTGCCACCGGTCGACGAGCGCTTGCCCGCCCAACCCTATGTGCAGGAGGCTCGCGATAACATAGGCGTCTACGGCGGTACCATCGTCGGCATCTGGAACGACGAAGTCGCTTGCGATCCGGAAACCTGCTCGGTCTTGAACGCCAATGTCGCGCAATTCGACTTCAACTTCAATATCGTGCCCGATATCGTAGAATCCTACACCCTCAGCGACGACGCGCTCACCTTCACCGTGAAACTGCGCGAAGGGCATCGCTGGTCAGACGGCGCTCCGCTGACGACCGCGGACGTGCAATTCTGGTATGACGCCGTGGTCAAGAACGACGATGTCTTCCTGGCAAATACCGATAACGGCATCCTGGCCAGCGGACAGCATGCCGATCTGGAAGTCATCGACGACTACAATTTCGTCTTCCACTACCCCGAACCTTTCGTGCGCGTTTTGGATACCATTACCGATTTTCGTCCCTTCCTGCCGGCGCACTACTTGAGCCAGTTCCACATTGATTACAACGAAAACGCGGATGACCTGGCGCAGGCAGCGGGCTACGATTTCTGGCACGAACTCTTTGAAGCCAAGCTGCTGGGCGGGACCGCGGCCGATCCCTACTTCTCGGTGCAGGATCCCGACTTGCCGGTGCTGAGCGCCTGGATCTACGAGAGCACGGATTCGGAAAACAACTATACCTTCGTCAGGAATCCCTACTATCACGTGGTCGATCCCGAAGGCAATCAGTTGCCATACGCCGACTACTTCCTGCGGCTCACCGCGCCCAGTACCGAGGTGATGGTGGCCAGGATCGTATCCGGTGACATCACGCACGCCGGCTTTGGACGTAACATATCCGAGTTTCCGCTGCTGGCGGAAAACGCCGAGGCCAACGGCTATGTGGTGAACTTGCACCCCGATCTGCGAGCGTCGGAGTTCGGCATGGTCCTCAACTTCACGCACAATGATCCGGTCCTGCGCGAGATCTTCAACGATATCCGTTTCCGCCGGGCGCTCTCCATCGCCATCAACCGCGCCGAGGTACAAGAATTGGTCTTCCTCGGCCAGGGCAAGCCGCGTCAGCCGATCTTCGATCCATCCGCCACATTCTACGAAGAGGGCATCGACGAGAACGCCATTGAATACGATGTCGATGGCGCCAACGCCCTGCTGGACGAGATGGGCTTGGAGCGCGGCGACGACGGTTGGCGCATGCGCTCAGATGGCGCGCCGCTCCAGATTACCTTCAGCGCGCCCTTCGGCAGCGGTCCCTGGCGGACGGAACTGGTTGAGCTGATCAAAGCCTACTGGGCGGAGGTCGGCGTCGATCTCTTGCTGGATCCCATAGATAACACGCTCTTCCGCGAGCGTCTGCGAGCCAACGACATCGATATGGGCTCCTGGGCCATCGGCGGCTCTTCCGAGGTCTTCAGCCGCAACAACGCGCCGATTCGCTATCGCCCGCCCTTCCACTGGCCCACAACGCCCATCGGTGGTCTGCGCTGGTACCAATGGTACGAATCCGGCGGGGAACAGGGCGACGAACCGCCCGAGGTCGTTCGCCGTCTTTACGAAGCGGTGGATGAATGGATGCAAGTGCCGCGCGGCACCGAGCGCTACCTGGAGCTCGGCAAGGAAATCATGCGCACCAATGCTGAAAACCTCTGGGTGATCGGCACCGTAGGCTTGATGCCGCGGCCCATCGTCTTCGACAAGGATCTGCGCAACGTCCCGGGACCGGAGGACATCGTCAGCGTCGAATTCTGGGTTTGGGGACCGCACCATCCCGAGCAATGGTACTTCGCTGAATAGACCTTTACTACGAGTCCGCGTGGGGACTTCCAAACCCGCGCGGACTCTCCACCTGTGCATATAAGTAGAACCAAGAAAGTAATGAACATTTTGAGGACAATTAAGTGAACAACTTTCGGGCGACATGGTAGGTCGCGTAGGGCGCGTGGACACAGCCCTTCGACACTGACCGCCTGTCGCCCCTACGGGTTTCGACATAAATGAGGCATGTAGGGGCGACCAATCTGGTCACCCGTCGATAACTCGACGAGTTTCGGCATAGTATGACGGGCGACATGTTTAACGACTTTCTTAGTTCTACTTCCATAGCTGGCTAGTGTAATTTGCCTTATGCTGGGCTTCATTCTTCGCCGTATCCTGCTCTTCATACCGACCCTGCTCTTCATCTCGATCCTGGTTTTTTTCTTGATCCAGTTGCCGCCGGGCGATTATCTCGATACGCTGATTCTCACGATGCAGGAAAGCGGCTCGTCGGTCGACGCCGAAACCGAGGCGCTCCTGCGCCAGCGTTATGCGCTGGATCAACCCTTTCTGTCCCAATACACGCGTTGGATTACCAACATCGTCACCGAGGGCGACTTCGGACGGTCCTTCAACTGGAACCGACCGGTCTCCGAACTCATCTGGAGCCGGCTGGGCTGGACGCTGGCCATATCGCTCGGCTCGCTGCTTTTCACCTGGGCGCTGGCATTTCCCATCGCCATCTATTCCGCCACCAATCAATATTCCCTTTTCGATTATTTTTTCAGCTTTATCGGCTTTATCGGGCTCGCGATCCCGAATTTCCTGCTGGCGCTGGTCTTGATGTGGATCGGCTTTTCGGTATTCGGGGTCTCCATGGGCGGCTTGTTTTCCAGCGAGTTCCGCGACGCCCCTTGGAGCATCGAGAAGTTCATCGACTTCCTGTCGCACTTGTGGGTGCCGATCGTCGTCCTGGGCACAGCGGGAACAGCCGGTTTGATCCGCACCATGCGCGCCAACCTGCTGGATGAATTGAACAAGCCCTACGTCGAAGCGGCGCGCGCCAAGGGCCTGCGCGAGCGCCGCCTGATCTGGAAGTACCCGGTGCGCGTGGCGCTGAACCCCTTCATCAGCTCGCTGGCGACGATCTTGCCCGGGATGATCTCCGGCGCGACCATCGTTTCGGTTGTGCTTAACTTGCCGACGACCGGACCGCTCATGCTGGACGCCCTGCTGCAACAAGATATGTTCCTGGCTGGGAGTTTCTTGCTGATGCTGAGCTTGTTCACACTCGTGAGCACCCTGGTCTCCGACATCCTGCTGGTGCTGGTGGATCCGCGGATTCGCCTCGATTGAGGAGCAGATAGAATGTGTTACGATCTCGACCAATGAGCGAAGAAGCGCTGAAGAAGACCGACGAGCGTCAACTGACCGCTTCGCAGTGGCAGTTGATCTGGTGGCGCTTTCGCAAGCACCGCGCCGCCATGATCAGCCTGGCTATCCTGTTGCTTTTCTACTTTGTCGCGCTATTTGCCGGCTTCTTCGCCCCGCGCGATCCCCTCCGCGTTGACGCGCAATTCGCCCAAGCGCCCCCGCAGCCCCTGGTTTTCATTGATGACAACGGCTTCCATTTCCCGCCCATCGTTTACGGATACGTCGGCGAGCGCGATCCCAAGACCCTGCGCAAGTTCTACCGCGTCAGCGCCGACGATCGATACCAACTGCGCTTTTTCGTCCGCGGGGACCCGTACTTGATTCTTGGCTTTATCGAAAGTGACATTCATCTTATCGGCATGGAAGATCCAGATCTGCCGCTCTTCCTCCTGGGCACAGACCTGCTCGGGCGCGACATGCTCTCGCGCATCATCTACGGCGGGCAAATCTCGCTGACAGTCGGCTTGGTCGGCGTCTTCCTGAGCTTGATACTGGGCATCTTGCTCGGCGGCGTCTCGGGCTATTACGGCGGCTGGCTGGATGTCGCGATTCAACGCCTGATCGAGGTGCTGCGTTCTATCCCGACTATCCCGCTGTGGCTCACGCTCAGCGCCGCCCTGCCCCGCAACCTGACCCAACTGCAGATGTACTTCGGTATCACAATTATCTTGTCCTTCATCGGCTGGACCGAGGTGGCGCGCGTCGTCCGCGGCAAGTTCATGTCGCTGCGCAACGAAGACTTTATCCTGGCCGCGCGCACCATCGGCACGCCGCGCTTCCGTATTATCTATCGGCACATGGTGCCTTCATTCATCAGTCATCTCATCGCCGCGCTGACCCTGGCGCTGCCGATCATGATCCTCAGCGAAACGGCGCTCAGCTTTCTGGGATTGGGGCTGCGCCCGCCGACCATCAGTTGGGGCACCTTGCTCGACGGCACGCAGAATCTCAACGCCATCGCCTTGACGCCCTGGCTGCTGCTGCCGGTAGTGCCCATTATTGTCACGGTGCTGGCTTTCAACTTCGTCGGCGATGGCTTGCGCGATGCCGCCGATCCCTACGCTTAAACGAAACGACCTGAACCATGCCCACGCCCAAACCGCTGCTGGAAATCAAAAACCTCAAGATGCACTTTCCCATCAAACGGGGCATCATGGGGCGGACCGTCGGTCATATCAAAGCCGTTGACGATGTCAGCCTGACTATCGGCGAAGGCGAAGTCGTGGGGTTGGTCGGCGAAAGCGGCTGCGGCAAGTCCACCGTTTCGCGCTGCATCGTCCGCGCCTACAAACCGACCGCCGGCCAAATCCTGCTATACGATGCGGAAGGCAGCGCGGTAGACCTGGCCAGCATTCCCGAACCGGACATGCTGCCCTATCGCCGTGATATCCAGATGATCTTTCAAGACCCCTTTTCCTCTCTGAACCCGCGCATGACCTTGCGCCAGATTATCGGCGAACCGATGCGCAACTATCAGATCTGCCGCGGCAAGGAACTCGAAGACCGGGTGGCGCATCTGCTGGAATCCGTCGGGCTGCGGCCAGAGCACATGTCCCGCTATCCACACGCCTTCAGCGGCGGCCAACGGCAACGCATCGGCATCGCACGCGCGCTGGCGCTCAACCCGCGTTTGATCATCTGCGACGAACCTGTATCCGCGCTCGATGTATCGGTGCAGGCGCAGATCCTCAACCTGCTGCGCGACCTGCAAGCGGAGTTCCGCTACAGCTATCTCTTCATCGCCCACGATCTCAGCGTGGTTGATTACATATGCGAGCGCGTCGCCGTCATGTACGTCGGCAAGATCGTCGAAACAGCCGATACCGCCACTATTTTCAGCGACCCTCGCCATCCCTACACCGCTGCCCTGCGCTCGGCCATCCCGAAATTGAATCCGCGCTTGCGACAACTTCCCGTGCCCCTGGAAGGCGATGTCGCCGACCCTGCCAATACACCCTCCGGCTGCGTCTTTCATCCGCGCTGTCGCTTCGTCGAGGATCGCTGTCGCCACGAGACGCCGGCAATGAAGCCGACCGCGCCCCGCCACCATGCCCGCTGCCATTTCGCTGGCGAACTGAATCTTTCCGGACTGTCGGAGCCGGCGGCGACCGCCTGACCGGGATGATTATGGAACCCTTGCTCGAAGTCAAGAATCTCAAGGTGCATTTTGCGACCGAAGAAGGCGTCATCGAGGCGGTTCGCGATGTGTCCTTCGAGATCAAGCGCGGCGAGACGGTCGCCATCGTCGGCGAGAGCGGCTGCGGCAAGTCTGTGATGGCGCGAGCCATCCTGCGCATCGTTCCCGCGCCGGGTCGCATCGTCGAGGGAAAGGTCAGCTATTATCGCGACGAGCGCAACATCAATTTAACGGCGCTGGAGGAGAAAGGTCCCGAGATTCGCGCTATTCGCGGCGCGGATATCGCCATGATCTTCCAGGAACCGATGGCCACCTTCAGTCCGGTGCACACCATCGGCAATCAAATCAACGAAGCTATCATCTTGCACCAAGGCGGCGACCAAGCCGGCGCGACGGCGCAAACCCTGGACATTCTCAATCGAGTTGGCATGCCGCGCCCGTCGCGCATCATCCACCGCTATCCGCATCAATTGAGCGGCGGCATGCTGCAGCGCGCCATGATCGCCATGGCTCTCTCCTGCCGACCGCAATTGCTGATCGCCGATGAGCCGACTACCGCGCTGGACGTGACAACGCAAGCGCAAATCCTGCGCCTGCTCTATGACCTGCAACAAGAATTCAATATGGCGATTCTCTTCATCACCCACGACCTGAGCGTCGTTTCGCAATTCGCCGACCGCGTTGAGGTCATGTACCTGGGAGAAGTGGTGGAATCGACCGACGTCATCACGCTATTCGAGGACCCAAAACATCCCTATACCAGAGCCTTGCTCAATTCGATTCCGCAGACCGGCGCCGGGCGCGGCCAGCGGCTGCAATCGATCGCCGGCTCCATCCCCAATCCCCTGCATCGTCCTTCCGGCTGCCTGTTCCATCCGCGCTGCGACAGTTTTCAGCCCGGCCTCTGCGATCTGGTTTCGCCCAAGGAGATAACCATAGACAGGGACCATCGCGCCCGCTGTATTTTGTACGATGAGCAATACGCCGATAAAGTATCATCTGCAACTTTTGATCAATAACAGCCATGCTGAACAAGTTCTTCTCAGTAGTCTCAATAAAGTAATGCGAAGAAACTGCATTGTAGTGAAAGTTCTGAATTTTAACCAAATCCCGGCAAAAGCGCTCCCCTTCCCTGATGCCTCGGGGAAGGGGCCGGGGGATGGGGTAGAATCACGTGGATCGCTTTTTCGCATGACTAACTTGGAACTACTTCGGATCGTCCGCTGCTTAAGCGAGGAGCCAAAACATAATGAATGATCGATTGGCCGGCATCCTGCCGGTGCTACAAACAGCGCTCGCCGACGATGGCGACTTTGATTTGCCGAGCATGGAACGCCAGATCGAATTCTGCCTGCGAGCCGGCGCTGACGGGCTTGTCTTCCCGGTTTTGGGCAGCGAATTCATGTTCCTTTCCGACAAGGAAAGGCGCGATCTGGTGAGCTTTATCGTCAATCATGCCGCCGGACGCATACCGATCATCGCCGGCGTCGCCGGCCCCTCGGCGGCGATTGCGGTTGAGCAAGCCGCGCACGCCGCGCGTGTCGGCGCCGACGCCGTCATCGCCATGCCCCCCTATATCGCCGTCGCGGTGCCCGATCAAATCTTCGCTTATTTCAAGCGGATAGCCGAGGCGGCGCGGATTCCCGTTATCATCCAGCACGCCCCCCTAGGACCGGGTATGAATGTCGCCTTTCTCAAGCGCCTGCTCGCCGAGGTAGACAATATCAACTACATCAAAGAAGAAATGGACCCCAGCGCCCATCACATCAGCGAACTTGTCGCAGCCCGGATTCCCGGCTGTTGGGGCATCTTCGGCGGCGGATTCTGCCGCTGGATGATGTCGGAGCTTGATCGCGGCGCCACTGGCTTCATGCCTGCGGTGGAGATCGTCGACATCCATGTGCGGATCTGGCGCGCCTGGCAAGCCGGCGAAAAAGACCGGGCGCGCGAAATCTTCAACCAGATCGCGCCACTGATCTTGTTGACGCAGCAATTGCGCCTGCCGCTCGTCAAAGAGATTCTGCTGCGGCGCGGCATCTTGAACAGCGCCGCCCTCCGTCAGCCGGGTATTCCCCCCCTTGACGAAGCCGATCATCGCGAACTTGACCAGGCGCTAGCGGCGCTGAGCCATCTCTTTATCAGCACAGAATTCTGAGGTGAGGCAATGAAGATCACGGAACTTCGAGCGGTCAATGTCGATCTGCCAAAGCCCGCGCCCAAGACCAAAGCGCGTCGCCCATCCTGGAGCAAGACGACCCCCGTCGCCATGCCCATCAGCAAATATCGCGAAGAGTTTTACGGCCAGCCCGGCACCTATCCCGGCAATCAAGGCGGCGCGGTCTGGGCGCAGGTGACGGCGGAAGATGGTACCTGGGGCTTGGGACGCAGTTATTTTGGGCGACCCACCGCCGCCATCATCGACGATATTTACGCGCCCTTGTTGATCGGCCGCGACCCCTTCGCTATCGAGCACCTGAACGACCTGATGTGGCGCGCTACACAGCGCGTCGGCAGCGCGGGCCATGCCGATGTCGCGCGCAGCGCCGTCGATCTGGCGCTCTGGGATCTGAAAGGCAAATTGCTGGGTCAACCCGTCTACCGACTTATCGGCGGGCCCAGCCGCGACGCCATCCCGCTTTACGCCACCGGCGACGATATCGATTGGGCGCAGGAACTTGGCTTCGAGCGCTTCAAGCTCACCAATCAGGCGCACTACGAGATGGGCATCGCCGCGCTCAACCAGATGGAAGGCAAAGTCGCCAGCACCCGCGAAACAATCGGGGACGAAGCCGAACTGATGATCAACCCGGTCATGGCTTACAACTTGACTTTCGCCGTGCAAATGGCCGAGCGGCTGCGCCCCTATCATCTGCGCTGGATGGAAGAGCCCCTGATTCCGCCCGACCTGGAAGGCCACATCGCCCTAAAACAAGCCCTGCCCTGGATGCCTATCGCCACCGGCGAAGATCACCACGGGCGCCACGCCTTCCGTCAATTGATCGAAAACCGCGCCGTCGACGTCGTGCAGCCGGATATCAGTTGGTGCGGCGGATTGACCGAGGCGCTCAAGATTTACACGATCGCGGAAGCCGCGGGCATTCCCACAATTTTGCACGGCGGATGCAATTCGCCCTTCGGGCAGCATTTCTCGCTGGCTATGCCGGAATCGCCCTTCGCCGAGTACTGGCTGGGTACCGACCCGGGCATACCGCTGGCGGAACTGCGGCCCATCCCAGGCATGGCGATGCCAGCCGACGGCCAACTGACGCCCAACGACGCGCCCGGCTTTGGCATGGACATCAAAGCTGACTGGATCCGTCCCTATTCAGGTCCGGCCGAAGTCGACGTCACCCTGCGGACCTACGGCTAGCACTACCGCTGCAAGGCTTGTCCGGTAACTCAACTTGTGGTGAACAAAATGGACGCGAACATTCGTCCCACAGAAAATGACACCATTCGGCGATCCAAACCACACAATACGAACGAGCAATGTAGGGGCGACCCATTGGGTCGCCCGAAAACAACTGCAAACGCCACAACACCGGACAAGCCTTGCAGGAGAAGCTAATGAGCGAAAAAGCCAGCGTCGCCATCGTTGGAAGCGGCTGGTGGGCCACTGCCAATCACCTGCCCGCCCTGGTCAACCGCGCCGATATCCAGGTCGGCGCCATCTGCGACATCAACGAAGCCAAAGCCCAGGCTGCGGCGGATTTCTTCAACGTGAACGCAACTTATACCGACCTCGCCAGCATGCTGCGCGAAACTCAGCTTGACGCCGCTGTCGTGGCGACCAACCACGCCGCCCACTACGACGCCGCGCGCCAATGCCTGGAAGCGGGACTGCATGTCTTCATCGAGAAACCTATGACCCTCTTCGCCGTCGAAGCCCGGCATCTGGTGCGGCTTGCCAGGCAGCAAGGCAAACAGATCGTCATGGGTTACAACCACACCTACAGACCCTGCACCCTGCGCGCCCGCGAACTCATCCAAAGCGGCGAACTGGGCGCGATTCAATATCTGGACGCGCAATTCTCGCGGCCCGTGTCTCAATTGCTGGCTGGCGTCGACAACGTAACGATTGGCAACCTGCATCGCCCGGGCGATGTCTACGGCGATCCCGCCCGTTCCGGCGGCGGGCACGGTCAGTTGCAGTTGACGCACATGGCTGGCATGCTCTTTTTCACGACCGAAATGCGTGTCCGTCGAGTGCAAGCGCGTATGGCGCGTCACGGGCTGGCGGTCGATCTCGTTGTCGCCTGCGCCGTCGAGTTCGAGAACGGCGCCCTGGGCACCGTCGGCGGCACCGGGCATGTCAGTGGCGGCGGCCAAAGCACGCGCCTGACCATCTTCTGCGAGAAGGGCTGGCTGGATATCGACGATACCGCCGGCACGCTGCATGTCGAACGTGAAGATGGTTCAAAAGAGTTCCTGGATGCCGGCTCGGACGCCGATGAAGCGGAAAAACGCTACTTCTACGGTCCTATTCACAATTTCGCCGATGTCATCACCGGGCAAGCCGAAAACCACTGTTCCGGTCATATCGGCTGGCGCGCGGTGGAATTGCTGGACGCCGCCTACCGCTCGGCAGCGCGGGCCGGCGGCGCGGTTTTACTGGATGAACTGTATGAGGACGAGCCGCTCGGCGGCAGCGAAAAGATTTGTTCCGCTCACGCAAAGAAATAAGCCCGCTTGTCGCATGAGCGCCGCGATTTACATAAGGAGGTATCATGATCTTTGACTCCCACTGCCACGCCTGGCAGACCTGGCCCTACGACCCGGCCGTGCCCGACCGCGCAACCCGTGGCAGCATCGAGCAGTTGGCTTATGAGATGGATAGCAACGGCGTCGACAAGGCGCTAATCGTCTGCGCAGAGATCCAGGGCAACCCCGACAACAATCAATACGTCCACCAGAAATCTCAAGCCTATGGCGATCGCTTCGCCTACGTCGTCGATGTCGACAGCCGCTGGAAGGACAGCTATCACAGCGATGGCGCTGCGGAACGCTTGGAGAGCGCGGTCCAACGCTGGAATCCCGTCGGTTTCACGCATTATCTGCTGGATGACGCCGACGAAGGCGCCTGGCTGCATTCCCAAGCTGGAATCGCTTTCTTTGAGCTCGCGTCGAGTCTTGGCTTGATCGCCAGCATCCATTGCCTGCCGCAGCACCAAGCGCACATCCGCAAGCTGGCGGCGCTATTCCCCGGGCTGACGATCCTGATTCATCACATGGGGCATCCCAAGGTCATCAAGCCGGAGACGCAGGCGGAAGTGCTCGCCACGGCCACATGCGACAACGTCTATATCAAGGTGTCCGGCTTTTACAATGGCACTACGAAGCCCAAGTGGGATTATCCCCTGGCGGACGTGCAGCCGATCCTGCAAGGCATTTACCGGCGCTACGGGGCGGATCGCCTGCTTTGGGGTTCGGATTATCCCGTCTGCCGCTGGTTTTACAGCCATCGCCATGCCATCGAGATCGTCCGTCATCATTGCCGCTTCATCCCTTCAGCCGATATGGACAAAATCATGGGAAAAAACCTGGCAAGCATCCTCTAAGGCTTGTCCTGCACTCAATTTGCGCTGAACAAGACGGACGCAAATACCTGCCCGACAGCAAGAAAATTGTACGGGCGAGCGATCTGCTGTGTCTACGTGCAGCGGTGGCTCACCCAGATCATAACCCTCTGTGCCCTCTGCGCCGGCGGTCAGTGTCTACGCGACCTCTGTGGTGAATCCCCCCGCATGGATACGCTTCGAGCATTAAAGGACATATATGCGCGATTTCGCGCCACAATTGAGGTACAATGCAAGCGCTCTGAAGGGAGAATTGGAAGACATTCATGATCGTCGATGTGCATTCGCATACGCCCCAATATCGCGGCGCGGTGCCGCCGGAGCGCCGCAAAATCAATCCCGCCTGGCGGCCCGACCGCGCGGTCAGTTCCGTTTACAACTGGCAAGAGTACCTGGATGACCAGAGCCCGGCCGATATCACCATCGTCTTCGGCGTCGCCTGGCACCCGGGCGACAGCACCGGCGGCGTCAACGGCGTCGACGAGTCATCCGACATGTCCGGCAATGTCAATGACAAAACCGCCGCTTTTGCGCAAGCCTACCCGGACCGCTTAATCGGCTTCATGTCCCTGCACCCGCACGACCCGCGCGCGCTCGAAGAACTGGAACGCTGCAAGGACGACCTCGGCTTGCGCGGCATCAAACTGGGCGCGAATTATCAGATCTTTCATCCGCTGGAATCGCGTGCCCTGGCCATCTATGAGCAAGCGCAGAAATACGGCTTGCCGATCTTGTTTCATCAAGGCACATCGCCCGTGCGCATGGCGCCGATACGCTATGCCCATCCCCTGCTGATGGACGAAGTCGCCATGCGCTATCCCGATCTCAAGATCATCATGGCGCACCTGGGCCATCCCTGGACCGTGGACACCGCCGTCGTCGTCCGCAAGCACCCGAACGTCTATGCCGATATTTCCGGCTTGTTTTACCGGGCTTTTGGCTTCTACGAAGCCATGATCAAAGCGACCGAGTGGAACGTTCTGGACAAGCTGCTCTTCGCCTCCGACTATCCTGTAACCACCGCAGCGGAAACTTTTGAATCTTTATACAAGGTCAACAGAATTGTCGCAGGAACGAACTTTCCCAGAGTTCCGGAAGACAAACTGGAAGCCATCATTTATCGCGATTCGCTAGCGCTTTTGGGGTTGAGCTAAGATGACAAACGCATCGCTTTTTGAAAGAGCCGTCGCCGTCACGCCAGGTGGCGTCAACTCGGGTACGCGCGGACTGAAAGAACCCATCGTCTGGGAAGCCGGCGAAGGCGCTTATCTGGTCGACGCCGAGGGCAAACGTTATCTGGATTACCACGCCGCCTTCGGTCCCATCATCCTCGGGCATAACCATCCGGCGGTGAACGAGGCCGTCGCCCAAGCCATGACAGGGGTCGATCTCACCGGCGTCGGCACCACCGAGCTGGAAATCCGTCTGGCGGAGAAAGTCGTTGAGCACGTGCCCTCGGCGGAAATGGCGCTGATCTTCGGCTCTGGCACCGAGGCGACATACCTGGCGCAACGTCTGGCGCGGGCGGCCACCGGGCGAACAAAGCTGATTAAGTTCCAGGGCTGCTTCCACGGTTGGCACGACTATCTGCTGATGAACATCATCAGCCCGCCGGAGAAAATCGGGCTGAAAGATCCCGCCTCCGCCGGCATGTTGCCAGAGGCGATCGAAAATACAATCGTCTTGCCCTTCAACGACAGCGCAGCGATAGAAAGCGCCGTGAAGGCGCAGGGGGACGAGATCGCCGCCATCATCCTGGAACCGATCCCGCATAATATCGGCTGCGTCCTGCCAAAGGTCGAGTTCGTCGAGACCTTGCGGCGCCTCTGCGACGACCACGGCATCATCCTGATCTTTGACGAAGTGATCACCGGATTCCGGCATGGACTTGGCGGCTACCAGGAGAAACTGGGCATCCTGCCAGATTTGACGACCCTGGCAAAAGCTATCGCCAACGGCTATCCCTGCGCCGTGCTCGCCGGGCGTAAAGACCTGATGATGCGCTTTTCCAGCGCCGGCGGCGATGTCTTCGTGGGCGGCACGTACAATGGACACCCCGTCGCCACTTCAGCAGCGCTGGCCACTATCAATGAACTGGAAGACAGCACTGTCTATGAAAGGCTCTTCCGCCTGGGCGACAAAGCCCGGCGCGGCCTCCAAGAGATCGCCGATCGCCTCGATATCGACATGACGGTGGCAGGTTATGGATCAGTCTTCGTGCCCTATTTCATGAGCGGACCCATCAACCGCTACCAAGACCTGCTGCGCAACAATAGCGAAGCCGATGTCATGTTCCGCTCGCGCATGGGGGCGCGCGGCATCTTCATGCTGCCGACGGCGATGAAGCGCAATCATATTTCCGCGGCGCATAGCGAAGCCGATGTCGACCATACGCTCGGCGTCGCGGAAGAGGTACTGAAAGAAATGACCCGCAATTTCGGATTGCGTTAAGCGAGCGCCCGGCTAAACGTCGCCACAGAGCCTGCGCAGATTCAAACCATCCCGATTCAGTTCAACGCCCCAGCCCGGCTTCTCCGGCAAGTCCATATAGCCCTCCTGCGGCAAGGGCTCGTCGATGAAGATATCGCCGAAGATCGGCGTCATCTCATCGGCGGCCGGGCTCATCATCAAGAATTCCGCCATCGGACAATTGCTGAAAGCGTATTGCAGATGATAAGCAAAGATGCCCGAGCCGTGCGGAATGACCGGGATATCATAAGCCGAAGCCATAGCCACGATGCGCCGCGCTTCGGTCATGCCGCCGACCCAGGTCAGATCCGGCTGCAAAATATCGAAACATTTGCGCGCGATCAACTCGCGATGGCCGTAACGAGTGTATTCGTGTTCGCCGCCCGTGAACAAGCAGGACGATACGCTCGCCTTCAATTCGGCGCAGCCGTCGTAATCGTCCGGCGGCAGGCATTCTTCCAGCCAATACACATCGTATGGCTCAAGCGCTTTTGCCAGGTCAATCGTATAGGGAACGGTCAGCGCCATATAACAATCGAACATGAGGCGAAAATCAGGACCGACGCTCGCCCGCGATTTCTCCATCAAAGCGACATTCTTCTTCAAGCCCTCGATTCCGTCCGCGGGACCGTACATCAAGGGCAGCTTGGCGGCGTGAAAACCCATCTCCTGCGCCAAATCCGGACGAATCGTGGTCGCGTACATCGGCAGCCTGTCTTTGGTCTTGCCGCCCAACAGAGCATAGACGGGCTCGTCCCGCAGCTTGCCCAGCAAATCCCACAGCGCCAGATCGACCGCGCTGATGGCGTGAATCGCCAGTCCCTTGCGCCCGTATGGCAAGGTCGCGCGCCACATCTGATCCCAAATGACTTCGACATTGATCGGCGATTGGCCGACCAAAAAACGCTTGAGATGGCGCTCGATAATGAAACAGGCTGGTTCGCCGCCGGTGCTGATGCCGACGCCCGTTATGCCGTTCTCCAGTTCCACCTCGACGATGACGCCGCCCAGCGCGTTAATGCCCCAGCTGACGCGGGAGTCTTTGTACCCTTCATATATGGACATGGGGTTGGCGATGGGCGTGTCGATGATCCAGTGGCCCCGCGGCTGAAAATGATAGTCCGCCCCGCCGCTGTCATCGTTGACGTAAGCGCGAACGTCGACGATCTTTGCGCGTTTCATCGCCTGATCCTCCCCAAGCGCCTAGAATCTGTCATGGCGCACGTGCTGTCTCCCGAAGGGATCGCGCAGGGCGCGGCCAGGCGTCGCGCCCGTCGACTGTCCATCCGCCAGCGCCTGCACCCCGTTGACTATGACGTCGCTGACGCCCGCGGCAAGGCTCCGCGGGTTCTCGTAGGTCGATGTCGCTCGCAGCGTATCGGGATCGAATACGGTCAAGTCCGCTTTACAGCCGGGGCGGACGAGGCCGCGGTCGAGGCTGCCGATGCGCCGGGCGGGGGCGGAAGTCAGCTTGCGAACGCCTTCTTCCCAACTTAAAAGCCCCAGGTCGCGTACATAATGCGACAAAAATCGCGCGTGAGCGCCCCATCCGCGGGGGTGAGGCTGCCCGCCCACCAGAATGCCATCGCTGCCGATAACATGAGCCGGGTGCTGCATGATGGTCTGCACGTGCTCTTCAATGCCGAAGAAAGCCAGGCACGATACGCCCAGTCGCGTTTCCACCAGCAAATCAGCGAAGAAGTCAAAGGGGGACTTGCCGGCCCGTTCAGCCGCGTCAGGCAAAGCCATGCCGATGATAGCCGGGTCATGATCCCCCAGGATGCCGCCGATTCGGAGCATTTCCCAACCGAGTGGCACGCCCTGCATGCCGTCCGAGCCGGTCACCTCCAACTCCTGCTGCAGTTTGGCGCGGCTCTCCGGCGAAGTCAGATGCCTCAAAATGGCTTCCACGCCGCCCTCCTGCGCCCAACTGGGCAGCATGGCGTGCAGATAGGTCTGGCCCGCCAGATAAGGATAGGCGTCCAGGGTCACTTCCACACCATCGGCGCGCGCCCCGTCGATCATGTCGATCAGTTCGCCGACGCGCCCCTCGTTAATGGGAAAGCTCAGGTGACAATGCGTCAGATGAACCGGCACGTCCGCGCGTCGGCCGATTTCAATCGAATCCCAATAACCCTTGAGCGCTTCAACGCCGTAGTTGCGATGATGCGGACAGTAGAATCCCCCATAAGGACGGATGACTTCGCAGAGTTCCACCAGTTCGTCGTCGCTGGCGAACATGCAGGGCGCGTAGGTCAAGCCGGTCGACAAGCCGATCGCGCCTTCGCGCATGCACTGATCGAGAATCGCCTTCATCCGCGCCATCTCGTCAGCGCTCGGCTCGCGGTTTTCCATGCCGACGACAGCCATGCGAATCGTGCCTTGCGAGGCGAATGTCGCCACATTGACGGCGGAACCCCCGTCAAAACGATCCAGATAGTCAGTCAGCGTCGTCCAATCGCGATCAATATCCGGCAAGCCATTCCAGGCGGACAGTTGATCGCGCAGGATCTCTGCTGTTTCCGGCGTGGCCGGCGCCAGTCCCAAGCCATCGTGCCCGATGACATCGGTTGTCACGCCTTGATGAATCTTGCATTCGTGGCTGGGATTGACCAGCGGCTGCAAGTCGGAATGCGTATGCATATCAATGAAACCGGGGCAGACAAATCGGCTCTCGGCTTTGATCGTGACCTTTGCCGCTTCGCCCGCCAAATTCCCTACAGCGGTGATTTGATCGCCGGCGACAGCGATATCCGCCCAAAACCAGGGCGATCCCGTCCCGTCAATAACGCGCCCGCCTTCAATCAGCAGATCGTGCATCAATTCGCTCCCTTGATTTCCGCCTCTTGATAGGCATCGAGGACGACTTTCATCAACTCGCGCGCCACCTGACCATCGGTCTGCGGTCGCGCGCCGCTATCGACGCAGTCGAAGAAATGCCGTACTTCTTCCGTCAGATCCAGCCCCTCGTCGCTGTCGAGCAACACCTTGTCCTCACAACCGGGTTGAGAGACCGTGATCTGCGATTGCCAGGGACACTTGTAGCCTTCTACAGCCAATTTGCCCAGGGGATTGACCATCAAGGTGATGACCGCCCGCTCGCAATAGGCGCGCATGACGTACCAGCGATCCGGCGCAGGTGAAAACCAGGTATGTCGCGTCGTGCCAACCACGCCGTTTTTGAACTTGATGACGGAAATGGCGGTATCTTCCCCCTCCATCGGGATGCCGGCGTGGGCGCCAACCATCGATACCGCCTGCGCGTCCCCGGCAATCCAGAGCATGACATCCAGCATGTGCGCCGAAGCCGAGAAGAATACGCCGCCGCCCAAGGTCGCCTTCTTAACGAACCAACCGCCGGTGACGTATTCGCGATTGTCTTCGTCCATGAAGGCGTCCAACATGAAGAGCCGACCATAGTCGCCGCTGTCGATCGCCTCCTTGAAAGCCTGCGTGCTCTTGCGATAACGATGCGGCAGCGCGATCATCAGCGTCTTGCCCTGATTGTCAGCTTCGGCGATCATATCATCCGCTTCCTCCAGCGTGAGGGCGAAGGGTTTTTCCAGGAGCACGTGACAGCCCGCGCCCAGCGCATCCATGGTGATGGGATGATGCAGGTGGTGCGGCGTCAGAATGATCGCGGCGTCGACGCGCTCCAGTCCCTCGCGATAATCGCTGAGTACGTCGATATTGTCCGCGTCCTGCAAGGTCGACGCGATATGCGCCGCGCGCTCCCGGTCCGGGTCGGCGGTCCAGACGACCTCGGCGCGATCCGAAAGCCGGTTGAGCGCCCCCACATGAAATGGCGCGATCCAGCCGCAACCGATGATCCCCACGCGATGTTTCTTCATAAGTCCAGCTCCTGTTTATGTAAACCGCGTCGCTCATGCGACGAAAAGGTTTACTATTTTGCGGGAGCGCGACATTCTTGTGATGTTTTCGCCGGTTACGCGCCCTGAGGCTACTGCGACTTCCCGCGCGCGGCTACCGCCCATTGATCAATTACGCGATCGCCCTGCGTGATGGCCATGCTGTCGAAGAGATTGATCACCGGGCAGATATGATTGGGGATGACTTCGACCCGTTCACCGATTCGGGCAGGATCTTCGGGCGGCACCGCCGTGGCGCCATGTTCCTCGCTCAAACTTCGGATTTCCCAATCCGGATGACCGATGACAATGCCATGGCCAGCCACCGGCGGCGACACCCCCGCGCGATCGCTCGTCAGCGCTTTGCTGCCGGCATCGAGAATGATGCGGTCGGCGGTCGGGCGCGTCGCCACCGTCGTCAAAACGCGGGCGGCGCAGCGATCGGGCTCGACCACCTGATGCAGCACTTCGCTGCGGTCGTAAAAGACATAGATGCCCGGTCGCGTCTCGGTTACGCCAGCGACCGTCGCTGTGATTTTGGCGGTGGCTGTCAAGCCGACGGAGATGATCGGCACCTCAAGCCCCGACTTGCGGATCAACTCGGCCGTTTCCGCCATCATCTCGCCGGCGCTAAGTCCGGTCGCGCGCACTTGATCGGGCGCGCCCGCCAGTTGCGCGTGGCCCTCATGCGTTAGCAAGCCTGCAAAGCGCAAACCCGGTAGCCGATCAATAAATTGCGCCAAATCGCGCGCCGGCTCGCCGGGGGCGACCCCGCAGCGGCTCAAGCCGGTATCGACTTCGACCATCACCGGCAGTTCGATTCCCGCAGCGCTCATCGACGTCGAAAGCGCCTCGGCGATATCGATGTGATCGACGACAGTGCTGATTTGGGCGCGTTCGCATAGCTCAACCAAGCGCCGATGCTTCGTCGGCCCGACCAGCGGATAAGCCACCAAAATTTCGCTGCAGCCGGCGTCAATGAAGACTTCCGCCTCGCTCAGCTTGGCGACGGTCAAACCGACCGCCCCCGCTTCCATCTGCAGCTTGGCGATTTGCGGCGTCTTGTGCGTTTTGGCATGTGGACGCAGGACTATGCCCTGCGCTTCCGCGAAAGCAGCCATATCGTCGATGTTGAAGCGAAGTTTGTCGATATCGACGATCAGCGCAGGCGTATCGAGATCCTCCTTCCGCATCGCCATCAGAAAGCCAACACCCGCTGCGGATTGGTCACGAACATGGTTTCAATCTGGCTGTCGGTGACCCCGTGCGCCTTTTGCAGCTTGGGCACAAATTGCGAATAAACATAGGTGTAATCGTCCCAGACGTCATCGCCGGAGGCCGCCTCGTAACCGTGGGCGAAGACGGCGGCATCGTGGCTGAGCATGATTTGGTCGATATAGCCCTTTTTGATGGCGTTGCCCACCACCTCGAGCCAGTGATCATCTTCAAAGAAGGCGCCGACCATGCCAATGCGGTCAAAGCTGACGTTGGCGCCCCGTTTCAACACAAGCTCGGAGCCGGTGATCGGGTCCGGCTGGCAGCCGATATGACTGAGGATGACTTCTTCGGGCATGACGCCTTCCGACTCAAATATGTCAAGCTGCTCGGGACCCAAGCCATCGGTGGTATGCGTGATGATGGGACAGCCGGTCGCCCGGTGAGCGCGCGAGGCGGCGCGCAAGACCTCTTCTTCCTTGGCCGAGATCTGGCCCTCGCCGGTCGCGCATTTGATCAAACCGGCTTTTAATAACGTCTCGCCCATGCCCTCGGTGATTTCGCGCACGAACAGCGCCGCCATCTGGTCGATATCCATCAATTGCGCGTAAAGGTGCATCGGCGCCCAGGATTCGTGAAAGAAACCGGTAGAGCAGATAATCTTGACCTTGCTGCGGCGGGCGACATCGTGAAAAAGATCGAGATAGCGCCCGGTGCCAATGGGCGTGCATTCGGTCATAGCGCCAATGCCGGAAGCGTAAAGCGCATCCATCTTGGCGACCATACGGTCTGCCATCTCATCACGGTCGAAGTCGAGTACCTTGGGACGCCCCAGCAGGTCTCCCCAATCCACGCACAGGTGCTCGTGGATCAGCGTGCGACCCAAGTCTTCCGGCGCGACATCGCCGGTAATCGTGCGTACTTTTTTGCTCATGGTCCTCACCTCCGATTCAATTGTTTATGCTCACGGGTTTGCCCGCGCGCGCCGATTCATAAGCGGCTTGCACACAAGCCAGGCTGCGTCTGCCGTCTTCGCCGGTCACGCAGGGTTCTCGATCTTCCAGGATGGCGCCGACGAATTCGCCGATTTCTTTCTGAAAGGTATCGTCCCGTTCGCGCCGTTGCGCCCAGGTATGATGAGCATTGGAGAACTCGAGCGCGTTCCAGGTATCAATGCGGATCGCCCCGCCAGTGCCGTAGAGATCCAAATCGCATTTGAATGGCAGGGCGAAATCGACGACCCAATTGTGCACGGTCGTACCCATAGCGCCGTTCTCGAAACGCATCGCCACGACCGTGCTGTCTTCCACCGTTTTGCGCCGGTCGTAGGTCTCGGCATAAGCGAAGACCTCAACGATCTCTGAGCCAACCAGCCAGCGCAGCCGATCGAAGCTGTGCGCGCCGTTGACGTGCAAGACACCGCCCCCGGCTTGCTCTTTCTGCCAGAACCAGCCCGGGATCCGCCCGCCCGTGGTCATGATGTCAACAGCCAGGGTCACTTGTCCCAGCTTGCCGGCGTCGATCAGTCCTTTGGCAGTTTCCAACTCGGAATGGAAGCGATGGGTGAAGCCCAGCATCAGCTTGACGCCGGATTGCTCCTGCGCCGCCAGGATACGATCGGCTTCTTCCAGAGAATTGGCCATCGGCTTTTCCAGCAAGATATGTTTGCCGGCTTCCGCAGCAGCGACCGCAACCTCTTCGTGCAGGTGATGCGGCAAGGCGATGTAAACCGCGTCTATCGATTCGTCGTCCAAGACGGCGCGATAATCGGTCTTCCAGGCGATCCCGTAAGGTTCCGCAAGCGCGCGAGCGATATCTTCGACCACATCGCAGATGACAGCGACCTCCAGGTCCGGCACATCCGGCGCGGCTTCCATGAAAGATCCGGCGATGATCCCGGCGCCCAGCACCCCTAGTTTGACCGACATCCCGCTTATCCTTTCACCGCGCCTTCGCTCAAACCGCGCACCAGATACCTCTGGAATACGAATGCCACAATGACCGGGGGCAGCACGCCGACAGTGGTCGCCGCTGCCAGGGCATTCCAATTGACCTGCGCCAGATTCCGAAACGACATCAGCAATGGCGGATAAGTCAGTGAATTGGTCAGCGTAAGCGCGAAGAAGAATTCGCTCCAGGCTTCCATGAAGGACATGACGCCGACAGCGATCAATCCCGGCACGGCCAGCGGCGCCACCACCATGCGGAAGGCTTGGAGGCGCGTCGCGCCGTCGATCAAAGCCATCTCCTCGATATCGCGCGCCAAGGTATCGAAGTATTCGCGCAGGATCCAGATCGTCAGCGGCAGAATGAAAATCGTATAGGTGAAGATCAGCGCCCAGAGCGTATTGATCAGTTTCAGTTTTCGCAGAATGATGAAAAGCGGCACTATCAGGCTCAGCGCCGGCAGTACCCGCGTCATCAGAATCCCGAGATAGGCAAAGCGGGAAAGCCGAAAGTCAAAACGGGAAAATCCGTAGGCGGCCATCCCGCCTATGAGCAAATTCGACAAGACCACCGCCACCGATACAAACGTGCTGTTGAGCAAGGCGGGCATCATGCGCGAGAACTCGGTCGTCGAGCCATAAGACCCGCGCTGCCCCGTTTCGCCAATCACGACCTCACGGTAATTCTCAATCGTCGGCTCCTGCGGAATCCAGTGCGGCGGTTTCACGCCCAGTTCGGGCGAATCCATGAAGCTGGTGATCAGCATGTAATAAACCGGGAAGCCGACCCAGAATAGCAAGCAGAAGAAGGCGAAGTAAGTGGCTGTCTTGCGCGCGATGGCGGCGCCCAGGACGCCGAAATTGGCCGGCATTGTCCCTATCCCTTCACCGCGCCTTCGCTCAAGCCGCGCACCAGATATCGTTGGAAGACAAAAGCCACGATGACCGGCGGCAGCACCCCGATCGTCGTCGCCGCGGCCAGGGCATTCCAATTGACCTGATGCAAATTGCGAAAGGACATCAGCAGCGGCGGATAGGTCAGCGAATTAGTCAACGTAAGCGCGAAGAAGAATTCGCTCCAGGCTTCCATGAAGGACATGACGCCGACAGCAATCAACCCCGGGACCGCCAAGGGCGCGACCACTATGCGGAAGGCTTGCCACCTCGTCGCCCCGTCGATCAGCGCCATCTCTTCGATATCGCGCGCCAGCGTATCGAAATACTCGCGCAGGATCCAAATGGTCAAAGGCAGGATGAAAATCGTATAAGTGAAGATGAGCGCCCAGAGCGTGTTAATCAGTTTCAGCTTTCTCAAAATAATGAATAAGGGCACGATCAAGCTCAAAGCCGGCAGCACGCGCGTCATCAGAACGCCTAGGTAAACGAAGCGCGAAAAACGAAAATCAAAGCGGGAAAAGGCGTATGCCGCCATCCCGCCTATCAGCAGATTGAGCAATACGACAGATACCGAAACAAAAGTGCTGTTGAGTAAAGCAGGCATCATTCGCGAGAACTCGGTTGTCGTGCCATAGTCCCCGCGTTGGCCCGTCTTGCCGATGATGACCTCGCGGTAATTTTCTATCGTCGGCTCCTGTGGGATCCAATGCGGGGGCTTGACGCCGAGTTCGGGCGGATCCATGAAGCTGGTGATAAGCATATAATAGACCGGGAACCCCACCCAGAAGAGCAGGCAAAAAAAGGCGGCATAGGTCGCGCCCCTGCGCGCCGCAACCTGCCAGATAGTACCTGAAGTAGCGCTCATCGCATTGGCCTAGCTGTAGGTCGACTGCGACCGATAAGTCAAGCGAACGAAGATCAAGCCGACGCCCATGGTGATCAAGCCCAGCACGTTCGAGACCGCCGCGCCCATGCCCAGATCAAAGTTGATGAATGAATAGCGATAGAGCAGCACCGAGATCAGCATGGTGGCATCCCCGGGTCCGCCTTGCGTCATCACCCAGACGGCGTCGAATTGCAAGAAACCCAGGACGATGTTGTAGAGCAGCACGATGGTCAGCGTCGGGCGAATCCAGGCAATGGTGATAAAACGGAAGCGCGCGCGCATGCCCGCCCCGTCCACCTTGGCCGCATCGTAGAGATCTTCGGGGATGGTCTGCAGCGCCGCCAGCAACAAGATGGCGCTGAACGAGGTCTGTCGCCAGGCCGAAGCCATCGCGGTGAAAAACAGCGCCCAGTTTTCGTCCGCCATGAAAGGTATGTACTTTTCGATCAAACCCAAGCTGTAGAGCAATCCGTTCAGCGCGCCGAACTGCGAATGGACAACCCAATTCCAGAGCAAGCCAATAACAATCCAGGGCAGCGCCCAGGGCAAGATCAGCAAAGTGCGGCCAATGCCGCGGCCCACAAACTCTTCCACCAGCAGCAGGGCAAAGAATAAGCCCATCAGGGTCGGCACGACGACTACGATCGCCGCGAACTTTAGATTGATTTCCACCGCCTTCCAGAACAGACGGCTGCTGAACAACTCAACGTAGTTGTCGAAGCCGATAAAGGTCGTGCGATCCCTGATTAGATCGATATTGGAAAAGCTGTAGTAGATGGTGGTGACCAAAGGGCTGAGGATGACCACGACAATCGTGATGATGGCGGGCGCCAGCAAGACATAGGGGATCCATTTGCGATCCCAGTGCTTGCGCTCTTGAGCGCTTGTCTTTCTCGCTTGTACTGCTGCCATGAGTATAGACCTGCTAGGCGACAGGCGTCGCTACGTCGCGGAATAAGCGCGTACAGCTTGGGAACTGCCTTCCCAAGCTGTACGCCTCACAATCGTGCTAATACCTCTGTCGCGGAACCAATGACAAGCTACGAGTACTGCTCCCGCAGATCCACCACCTTGTCCGCCAGGCTGGTGACGGCGTCCGCCGGCGCCAGATTGCCCTGGAGCATGCGCTGGATTTCGTCGCCGACATGGGTCTGGAATTCGCTGTACCAAGGCTGATTGCGCGCCTGGACCACATCGGAGTTGTTGGCGAACATATCCTTGATCTGCTCGAAGTCGTAGTAGTCGCCGTAGTTGGCTTGCACTTCCGGATCGTCATAGAAATCGGGATACGGCGCGCCCAGAGCAGCGGCGGCGGCCCAGGACTTGTGCACCGAACGTTCGCCGTTGGCGTCCTTCCAGGTATAGAACTTGACCAGATCCCAGGACCTGTCGACATTGGGACCATCGGACATTTGAACGACCTCGCCCATCTGGAAGGTCTTGCCGTCCGAACCGGGCATGCGTCCCGCGATACGCAAGCGGTCCACTTCCGGTCCGCCACCGCTGTTCATCAGCTTGAGGAAGTAGTGATGCAAAACATAAAAGGCCGCGGTGCCGTTTTGCATGGCGGTCATCTGTTCGCCAGGCTGGTCAGTCAACTGGGTCGGCGAAGTCATGCCATCCTGGAACATCGCTTGCCACCATTCAAACACATCCGCCGTCCTGGAATCATCGGCGAAGCTTGGTTCGCCTTCGGGCGAGAAGGGCGTGATGCCTTCCGACAACAGATAGACCTGCAAGTATTCCTCGCAGAATTCCTTGATCCAGTAAGCCAGATAAGGCGCTTCTACCCCGTCTTCCTTCAGCTTTGCGCATTGGTCATAAAGGTCCTGCTTGGTCTGTGGCGGCGCGTCGAAGCCAGATTCGCTGAGCAGGCGCTCGTTGTAATGCAGCACGTGCACCGCGCTGAAGTAGGGCATGCTGATCAACTGGCCATCCGGCGTGGTGTAGGAGGGCACGGAACTAGCGAACATCTCTCCCATGACCGCGTCGGCATCGGGTAGGTCGTCCATGCGCCGCGCCCAACCGGCGTTGAAAAAGCGCGTCGAGTTGTATTTGAAGTTGTAATAGACGTCCATGTGCACGCCACCGAGGATCTTGGTCTGGAGACCGGTGGAATATCCGACATTGGGGATGATATGGAGGTCAACCGGCGTGCCGGATTGCGCCGTGTAGTTGTCGAGATGCTGGCGGATGGTATCGGGCTGGAAATCCCAGCCATAGAACTGAAGCGCATCGCCCTGCCCCAGTACGCTGCTCGCCGATACGCCGCCCAGAGCCAGGGACGCAAGTCCCGCCCCGGTCGTCTGTAAGAACTGCCTTCTGGAAAGCCGTCTCTTGTTCATTTTCCTGTAATGCTCCTTTTTTGGGCTAACCGACATAAATGAGCGACGCCGCATCAATCAAAGCGATGCCGCGCTGCTGCTAGCGCTAGTCAAGATTGAAAACAAAAAACAATCTGCGCATGCCCAAAATATAGCACTTTAGGAACGACACTACAAATTTTCGTCGGATACCGTCACACATGTTGAGGACATGACAGGTTGATACGATTGGATATGAACGTAACAGGTCAGCCGCCACAAGTATGTTTTATGGTGAAAATCGTAAGACTTCTCTGGTAGTCTGTCTGCGGTGAACAAGACGGACGCAAATAGACACCCGACAGCAAGAAAATGGCGCCATTTAGCGCTCCAAGCCACACAATACGGACAAGCCTTGTAAGGGCCACCGGCGGTCAGTGTCTACGCGGCCTATCAGGTCGCCCGAAAATCACCGACATAATTTCAGGATTTGCGGTGATATCACGTCTGATGTAAAGCTGTCCGCTCCTCAGCCCTTTGTGGGAGAGGGGACCGGGGGTGAGTGCTTGGAAAAGCGGCATCTCCCAATTCTTATTACTTACTTGGAACTACTTCTGCTTCTGCCTTGTCTTGATCCCTCCGCCAACCATCGACGCGCGGTCAATACATCGCCGGGCGCTCCATGCCGATGACCCGCTCCGGCTGGCTCGACTCACTTGACTTGATGCAAGCCTCAGCCACGGCGAGGGACATATAGCCGTCCCAGGCTGAAGGACCTGCCGCTCCTCCCCTCATAACCGAGCCGATCCAGGCCGCCAGTTCCTCCACATAAGCGTCATAGAAGCGCTCGGGCCAGTCGGGACTGATCGCTTGAGACCGCGTACTGCCCTGCCGCAATATCGGGCTGTGATTGCTGCTGGTCCCCGCCGTGCCCCTTTCGCCGGTGATCTCGACCTCTACTTCATAACCGTAACCGGAGTCGCCGCTCCATTCCAGCGTTCCGATAGCGCCGCCATCGAAGCTGATGTGAATAATCGCGTAGCGGGCGGACCGCGCGTCTTTCGGGTTCGCCGGAACCCAGCGCGCAAACACTTCGGCGATTTCCGCGCCCATCATGAATCGCGCCGAATGAATGTCGTGAATGAGTGAATTGACGATTGCGGTATCAATTGATGCATATTCAGACCGGAAGGGATTCATATGTATGCCCCGAAAGCGCAGCGCGCGGCCAATTTCGCCGCTTCCTAACAGATCAACCAGCGCCCTGTGGGCGCGATCATATTCGCGCATGAAGCCGACCTGCACCAGCCGGCGACCCGCCCCCATCTCGGCACGGAGGATACACTCGGCATCGGCCCGTGCCGTCGCCATCGGTTTCTCGCAAAGCACCGGCTTGCCAGCGGCGATGCAAGCCAGCGCCCCCTCCGCGTGGAAGGCGTCCGGACTGGCGATCAGGACAGCGTCGACATCCGCGGCTTTGATGAGCGCTTCCGCGTCAGAATAGACGCGCGCGCCGTCACAATCCGCCGCTACCGCCGCAGCGCGATCCTGGTCAACGTCCATCACCGCCACGACCCGGGCGCCATTGATACGGCTCGACAAGATCCCGGCGTGCAAACTGCCAATCATACCTGTCCCGATGACGCCAACGTTAACAATCCCTCTATTCATTCGGATGCTCCAATACGCCGCGCTCTTATCTCTGCGCCGCTCGCCTGTTTGCTTCGAGAAGTTTATCCACTTTGCCCGAATCCGCAAAAAAATGTGCGGGCGAGCCGGTGGCTCGCCCCTCAGTGTTCTCGGTGGGTAAAATCTCTCCGTGCCTCTGTGGCCAACGAAATATCTTTGTGCGCTTTGTGTCTTTGCGGTGAAAGCAATCTCTTGGTGTCGACGGGCTGTGTCTACGCGCCGCTCGGTGGTTAAGGTTTTTGTTTAACCGAAAAGGATACACTACCCCACCCACTACCACGAGAGTTGCCTATCAATAACTGAAACGTTACAATCTCTCTGCTGAATCGCGATGAGCCAGGTCCCAAAATCAGGTGCCGAGTTGTCCGATTAATTGACGCAAGTTCACATTAATTTTCTAGAATCCAGGAGGATGTACCGTGTTACTACGTAAATTGCTGCTTGTAACAATGCTGCTTGGCATATTCGCAATTCTGCTAGCGCCGGCGAGCGCCCAGGATGAGCCAACAACCATCACCTGGTTGACCCTGGGTTGGCCAACTGAAGCGATCATCGAAGAGTTCGAGGCGCGCAATCCCGATGTATCGGTCGAAGCGGAGCAAGTCGGCTTTAACGATCTCTTCGCCCAGATCCAGGTTCGCTTGGGCGCCGGGTCGGAAGTGCCTGACGTCATTTCGGTCGACGTCCCGCTGGTATCCGGCTACGCCTTCCGCAACTGGCTGCTGCCGCTGGACCCGGTATTCACCGGCGACGAGGTCGAAGACTGGCTGCCCGCAGCCATTGATGCCGGTTCCTATGAGGGCACGCTTTATGCCGCGCCCGTCAGCACCTCGACGCAACTGCTCTTTTACAACAAGGGTTGTTTCGATCGCGCCGGCTTGATGCCGCCGGGCGCGGATGATCGTCTGACTTGGGAAGAGATCGCGGAAATCGCGCAACAGATGACCTTTGACGACGATGGCGACGGCACGCCTGATGTTTGGGGATTTATCTGGGAGCAAATGGTGCGCATCTACCAGTTGCAGGCATTGCCGGAATCGCTTGGGGGATCCGCGATTGGCGACGACGGTATGACGGTGGACGGCGTGATCAACTCGCCCGAGTGGATCGAAGCCTACACCTACTACTACAACATGTTCAACGTTTGGAACGCGGCGCCGCAAGGCGAGGAATTCTGGCCCGCCGATATCTTCGAAACCGGTAATATCTGCATGTTCGTCGGCGGTCCCTGGAACATCCCGCGCTTCGCGAACAATGCCGATCTCGATATCGAATGGGGCGTTTCCCGGCATCCCTACTTCGCGGACGGCGTACCGGCGACGCCCACCGGCAGTTGGCATATCGGCGTGAACGCCAACACCGAAAATGTCGATGCGGCGACGCGCTTCGTCCACTTTATCTCAACCGGCGAAGGCGCGGAAATCTGGTGGCGGCGCGGCAGTGGCGACTTCCCGGCTCAACAATCGGTGCTCGCGCTCTTCGCGACCGAAGAAGAGTTTGACGCGCTGCCCATGTCCTACATGCGTACGGCGGCAGACGAAGCGACGGTCAATCCAAGGCCCCGCGCCGTGACTGTCGGCTTCCTGGAATACGAGCAGATCTTGCAGAATATCTTCCAGGATATCCGCAATGGCGCCGATGTCGAGGAATCGCTGAACCTGGCTGTTCAGCGCATTGACAGTGAAATGGCGAAATATCGCTAGAACCCGAGCGAGAGCCGGGGCCGGCCCCGGCTCTCGCTTTTCATTTGATCGGGGGCAGCTACAGCGCTGCTCCGCACAATCCTTTGATCCATTCGAAGTCCAAATTGCGCCGGAAGTGAATGATGCGAGCGCGACAGCAAATCATTCCCTATCTGTTCCTCTTGCCTGCGCTGCTTTTGCTCGTCGTCTTCAATTTGATGCCCACGATCGCCACGCTTTTCGAAAGCATGTTTGTGATATCGCTGCGCAGCGGAGAGCGCGTTTTTGCCGGATTCGCTAATTACAACCGCATCTTTAACGATCCCATCTTCTGGAAATCCTTCCAGGTTACCGTTGTCTTCAGCTTATTGGTCAACCCGATTCAGATTGCCCTGGCTCTGGGACTGGCTGTGTTGATCAACCAGCGCGCGCCTGGCATCGGCATTTTCAGAAGCATCTATTTGCTGCCCATCGCCGTTTCGCTCAACGTCACCGCCATTGTCTGGGGGCTGATGCTGGACCAGAACTCGGGCATGATTAACGGGATCCTGCTGCAATTAGGCATCCCGCGGCAACCATTCCTGCATTCGGTAGATCAAGCGCTTTGGTCCATTATCGTGATCGCTTCCTGGATCGGCGTGCCCCTATGGAGCCTGTTCATCCTGGCGGGATTGCAGAACATCCCGCCGCCCGTTCTGGAAGCGGCCAAGATCGACGGCGCTAACGCCTGGCAATCATTCACCAAGATTACCTTGCCGCTTCTGCGTCGTGTGCTGGCTTTTGTACTGGTCGCCGATACCGTCGCCAATTTCTTGATGTTTGCGCCGATCTTACTGCTCACCTCCGGCGGTCCGCGGCTATCAACCAATCTGATTATGTACGAGACCTATCGGCGCGGCTTTCTTTACGGCGATCTGGGCGCATCCGCCGCCATGCTATCAGTCATGCTGGTTATCGTATTCATCATCGTGGGGATCGAACTCTACGCGCTTCGAGGCAGGGACTAGAGGCGAAGGCTGGTTCAACCATGTCCAATCGCGCCAGTAGGTCAGCAGCATCCGCAGCGGCAATGAACAGCAAGCCCCTGCGCTCTCATGCGCAGCCGCTTGTCGTCTATGCCTTGCTTCTTCTCGGCGTTGTCATTGTCATTGTGCCCTTGATGTGGGCGGCGGCCGCTTCCTTCACGCCCAATCACAAAGTATTCGAATACGCCTATCCCTTCTCCTGGCGCGCGCTCTTCCCGGTCGACTTCACGCTGGAAGCCTATGACAACTTGTTCGACCGCGGATTCGGAAGAGCGGTGGGCAATACTTTCTTCCTCGCCATCGCCACCGTCATTATCGGCGGCGCGGTTAACGCCCTGGCCGGTTTCGCCTTTGGGCGCTTTGAATTCCGCGGCAAGAACGCGCTCTTCCTGACTATTGTCATGCTCACTTTTATGGTGCCCGTCGATCTAACCGCCATTCCCCGTTACATCCTGGTCAATAGCTTCGGCTGGATCAATACCTGGCAGGGTTTGCTCATACCCGGTCTGGCGAACAGTCTGGTGATCTTCCTTTTTCGTCAGTTCTTCGCCGAGATACCGCAAGAGCTAATCGATGCCGCGCGCGTGGACGGGGCTACCTGGCTGCGCGTGCTCGTCAGCATCATCTTGCCAATCTCCAAGCCGGTTCTGGTCGCCGCCGCTCTGCTGATGTTCATCAGCCAGTGGAATGCCTTCTTCTGGCCCCTGCTGATCGCGCCTACCAAAGAGATGCGCGTGGTGCAGGTCGAGATATCGCTGGCGATCGGACAATACGGAACGGTGTGGAATGAACTCCTGGCTGGCTCTATGATCGCCGCCATCGTACCGATTCTGCTAGTGATCCCCTTCCAGCGCTATTATGTCCAAGCCATCACCGGCACCGGCCTGGAATGAAGTCTCGATGTGATCGTCTCAAAAGACATTTTCCGCTGCAATGAGAAGACAAAGGTTTCAGCGTTCCCGCAGCACAAGACAAATCGAGCGCGTCACGCACCGGCAAAGACCAACTGGATTGGACAATCCAGCGACTCTCCACCATCTTCCGTGATAGACTCGCTGCCTGTGAATGTGCCGTCATCTCTAAGGCTTAGCGCATACGCGATCGTGTAAATGACATCGCGGCCATCCGCGGGCATCGGCGCGATGAAATCGGCGCTCCCTTCAAAGATGCCCTCGGTGTTACGACGCAAGCGAAAGTCGTCGAAGACCAATTCGGCATCGTCCAGATGGCTGATGTTTATCGGCTCAGACTCGCGCCCGGCGCAGCCACCGGTGTATTCGAGCGCCCAGGAGCCAGCCCGCGGCCTTTGCGGATTCGATTCGGGCGCAGCCGCCATCGTGCCGCAGCCAGCCAACAGCGTAAATGCCATCAGTATGTTCGCTATCGAGATTATCCGCGAAATTAGGCGCCTATACAAAGTCATAGTTCGCACTCTAATGCGGACTGAGTTCCCCTTCCCTCCTTGTGGGGGAAGGGGTTAGGGGATGGGGGATGTTAAAGCAAGACCTCGCGGCCCGTCTTCTGGCTTTCATAGATGCCGTTGAGGATCTTCATCACTTGCAGCGATTGCTCGGCCGGCACCGGCGATGGCGCGCCATCGGCGATCGCCTGCGCGAACTCGATACATTCCTGCGCGTGCGCTTCAGCCATGTCACGGGTCAGCTTCAACGCGCGATTATACAACTGCATGGTTTCGTAGTTGGTATCGTAGATCTCGCACTTGGGCCAGTGTGAGCCGCCTTTTGTGCCATAGAGCCACATCTGCATATCTTCGCCCATGGTATCGTGATGCAGCAGCCAGGAGATTTCCAGAACAAGGGTCGCGCCCGTTTCGAAGCGGACGAATGCCATCGCCATTTCCTCAACGTCCATGCCCTCGGGAATACGACCGAATTGCGGCCACTGGCCGAAGGCCAAGGGGTTGCTGGCTAGTTCGCTGCGGGCGACGCCAGTGACTGAGACCGGTTCGGGATTGCCCATCATCCAGAGCGTCAAATCCAGAATATGTACGCCGATATCAATGCAAGCGCCGCCTCCGCTATGCTGGCTGCTCAAAAAAGCGAGTCGAGTGGGGATGCCTGTACGGCGCAGCATCCAACTGCGGGCGTGGTAAACCTCGCCTAAGGCGCCGGCGTCAATTTCGGCTTTCAAGGCTTTGGAACGTCCGGCGAAGCGAAAATGCTGCGCGGTCATCAGCATCTTGCCGGATTTATCGCGAGCCTCGATCATGCGCTGGACATCGGCCGGGGTGGGCGCCAGCGGCTTTTCGCAGATGACGTGCTTGCCCGCCTCCAGCGCGGCGATGGACAAAGGGGCGTGATACATATTCGGCGTGCAGACATCGATGATATCGATATCCGGGTCGTTAATGACGGCTGCGCTATCGGTCTCCAGCTTGCTAACATTCCAATCGCCGCCCCAACGCTCCAGCGCCTCGGACGCCAGATCAGCGCCAGCCACTACTTCCGCATGTGGCGATGCTTCCCAACCCGGCATATGCGTGCGGGCGATCCCGCCGACGCCGATCACACCCACTTTCAATGTGCTCATGTTCTATCACTCCTTTTAAGATCTTTGAGGTTGAACCCAAGTATTCGATTCCGCAGCTAGATAAAATGCTTCCATCACGGCTGTGCGGTCAGCCGCTTCTTTCGCCGAAATCAGCGGTACGTCTTGCCCGACGAGCGCATCAAGGAACAGCTCGAAGGCATGGGGCAGCGCTTCGGGCAGATCCGTCCATTCGCGGCCGTCCGCCCCCGGCAGGTTTTCAGATTCTACATATAATCTGTCATCATCAACATAGGCGACGCCTTCCGTGCCGGTGACATGGATAGGCATGGTACGCAGCAGATCGACCCAGCCTGCCGCCAGCGTCCCAATCGCGCCATTGGCAAAGCGCAACATGCCCTCGCCATATTCGTCGCAGGGGTACTTGCCCAGCAGCGAATCCATCTGCGCCGTGACGGACAGGACATCACCCATTAGCCACATCAACACGTCCAGCGAATGCGCGCCCAGATCGCCAAAGCCGCCCACGCCCGATTTCTCCAAGTCCGTCATCCAGAGCCAGCCGTCCTCGTACCAGCCATTGCCGACATCAAACCACCCGCCGATGGCGCCATGATGCACGTTGCTGTGACGGATTCGGGTAATCGTCCCCAGGGCGCCGTCGTCGATCAACCGCTTGATGACACGCAAGAAGGGATAACCCCGCATAAAGTGGCCGACCTGGAAGATCACGTCGGCATCGTCGATCGCCTTCTGCATAGCAAAGGCGTTACAGGCTTTGATGCCTAGCGGTTTTTCCACGAACATATCTTTGCGGGCCGCTGCCGCAGCTTCTACCAATTCGCGGTGCAACGCCGTCTCCGAGCAAACGACGACGGCATCAATTTCTTCGTCGCCGACGATCGCATCGACATCCTTGACGGCGCAGTCGTTTAGATGAGCCGCGGCGATTCCCGCCCGCGCCGGCTGATTATCCCAAACCGCTTTGACGCGGAACTCATCAGGGCGTTCGTTAATCCTGTTGACAAAACCCGGCGTGTGGATATGCGCCACGCCGAGGAAAGCAAGCGTCTTCATAACTTTCGCTCCCGGATTGGATCTATAGAAATCTGGGTTAACATGGATTGTCGTCCATCAGCGCCGATACAAAGCGAGCCGTGATCGTACGAGGTCTCGTGATGGCCGATCCAACCACCACCGCCCATGCGCCAATATCCAGAGCCTGCCGCGCCTGCCGCGGACTATGAATTCGACCTTCGGCGATCACCGGGATCGGCAGCGCCGCAACCATCGCTCCCAGCAACTCAAAGTCAGGATCGGTAGTCATGGGACGCGCATCGGTATAACCGGACAATGTCGGTCCCGCCATGGCAACGCCGTATTCTGCCGCCGCCTGCGCTTCCTCCAGCGTCGATACATCGGCGAACGCGGGCTTGCCGAGTTCGTCATGAATGCGAGCTAGCAACGTCCGAAGATCTACGCCGTCGGGACGCGGACGATCTGTGCAATCGAGAGCGATGATGTCGGCGCCCGCCCCGGCAATAGCTGCCGCGTCGTCAAAAGTCGGCGTGATGTAAACACCGCTGTCCCCACGTTTATACAAGCCGATCACCGGCAGATCGACCGCTTCTTTGATCGCGCGGATATCGGCGGGACCGTTGGCGCGGATAGCCGCCGCGCCGCCGACTTTCGCCGCCGTCGCCATCTTCGCCATGATTGATGATCCATGCAGCGGTTCATCCTCCAGCGCCTGACAGGATACGATCAGCTTGCCTTTGACAGCAGCTAGGAAGGCGTCGGCGTTCACAAGCGCTCCTGCTCCAGATTGAAGACAAGCTTCATGGCGTCACCTTGTCCCATGCCAGCATCGCCGCGCCCAGCAGCACGGCTTCGACGCCTAGCTTTGCCGGCAATATCGGCGTCGAGCGCAAAAGGGGCGGCACAGTTTCACGGAAGGCCGCTTCCAAAGCCTCCCACCAAAGCTCGCCGATTTGCGCTACGCCGCCGCCGATCACCAGCGCTGCCGGATTGATCGCCGCGGCGAATCCGCCCAGTATGACGCCAAGTTGCTCTGCTTTGTCTTTTATGATTTGCGCCGCGACAAGCTCGCCCCCATAGGCGCGGCGAGTGATTTCGGTAAGCGGTATGCGCTCTTCCGCTCCCGTGGACGCCTGGTAGGCGCGTTCAATGCCGGGACCTGAAACAAATTGGTCGAGAATGATCGGTTTATCCCCTTCCCAGCCGACCACAAGATAGCCGATTTCACCGGCGCTGTAGTTCGTGCCGCGCCAGATCTCGCCATTGAGGATGATGCCGCCGCCGACGCCGGTTCCAACCGTGACACAGAGCAAGGACGTATAGTCCCGGCCCGCGCCCATTTTCGCCTCGCCGTATGACAGGGCGCGCGCGTCGTTCTCAGCCAGGACAGGAAGACCGTCGCCAATTTCGAGCGCGGACAGAGATGTGCCGGTCCAGCCGGGCAGGTTGTCATTGGCGTGGATCACTTGTCCGCTTTTGCTGTCAACCATGCCAGCGCTGCCAATCCCGACAGCGACAATCTCGCCCTGGTAACCGGCGATCAACTCATGAGACAGTTGCTTTACTTCAGCCAAGATTGCTGACGGTGTAGAGGGAGTAGCGACTGAACGCGTCCGCAAGATCTCGCCCCCTTGCGTGACCAAACCTGCGCTGATCTTGCTGCCGCCAATATCGACGCCGACGACGCACGCGGAAACCCAGTCGCTCACCTATGACCTTGCCAGCTAGGTTAGTTTCAACAATTCTTCGTCGCCACGGCGTTCACGATAGCCTTTAACGATCAAACCGGGGCGTCCATTGCTCTGACCAGCCACCTGATCGTTATGCGGATCGCGATACCCCATACGCACCATGCGGCGTGGCTCTGCGGTTTGGTTGATGTAAGAGCCATGGATGCAGTAGATATGGAAGACGACTACGTCACCGCGCTTGGCCGGCACGGGCACAGTGTCCTCCAGTTTGTATTCGTCCGTATTAAGGTGCGGAGAGCAGGCTGTACCATCCGGATTTTTGAGAATATGCGGGAGCTTCCCCCGTTTATGAGAACCAGCCAGGAAACGAATCTCGCCGTTTTCGTGGAAGGTGTCGTCCAGGTGCGCCAGCGTATCGATAAAACGTCCATCGCTATGTTCGTAGAAGGGAGAATCCTGATGCATAGGGAAAGGATGACCGGTCTGCGGCGGCTTGATGTGCATAGTCGTATGATGCAGTTCGACACTGGACTCCAATAACTGGGAAAGCGCCGTCGCCAGCTTGGGATTGGTCGCCGCGCGCATCCAGGCATCGGAGTAAAGGTGTAGGTCGTGCATGGCGGTTAGCTTGACCTGCTTTTCGACTTCTTCGTCCAAATAAACATCACGCCAGGGACCAGACCAGCCCGGGCTGGTCAAAGCCCAGTCCTCAATCAAACGGTCGAGGCTATCCGACATTTCACTGATTTCGTCTTCAGAGTAGACTTGCGGGATTCGCAGAAATCCGTTCTCGTGGAAGAAATCAATTTGTTCTTGACTTAACATCGCCGCTCCCTTTACAGCTAGACAGAAAGACCTTCAAATCCGCACCGGGGCCTGTCCTTAGCCTATGACCCGGACGCAGGAAAAGTTTAACCCTATTGCTGGCGGTGTCAAGCTCTTGCCTCGTTCTTTCAATAGATGCGTTCAACGGTTTCTGAAAAAAGTCGTCCCGCCAAGAAAGACCGCGCAGGGGCGCCCGCATCAGATGGTATTATCCACGACGATTGTCATGTGCCGTCTAGCCATCCGCGCTTTCAACCGCCAGTTGGTATGGCGCATCGCCAACCAGTCCGTAGCGATCCACTTGCGCCGATCCGACGATGATAGTGTACAGGCCCGACTTCATGGTCAATGCAGCGTTATAGCTGCGCCGCGGACGCGCGCCCGTATCGCCCAGCGCCGCTACGAATTCGCCGTCGGGTCCGTAGATCGTGCCGTATGGCGAATTCAGGTTGCCGCCGCTCAAGCCACTGCCGCCGGTGCGAATCTTCACCGACACAGTTTGTCCAGCGGTCGCCTCAAAACGGTAACTGTGTACATCATCAGCATCGGCGATTTCGTCCATCGTCACCACATCAATTGTCAGCGCGCCCTTGTCCGTCGCCCCATCGGGGGACAGTATGAAGTCCGGCTGCGGCAGAGGCGTAGGATCAATTTCCGGCAGCGCCGTCGGTTCTGGCGCGGGCGCCGCTTCATCGCCCTCGATTTCCACCTGATAAGGCGCGTCGCCTACCAGACCATAGCGGTCCACTTCCGCGGGACCCACGATGATCGTGTAAGTCCCCGACTTCAAAATGAGTGGCGCGTTATAGCTGCGGCGCGGACGCACTGCCGTATCGCCCAGCGGCGCCACAAACTCGCCGTCGGGTCCGTAGACCGTGCCATAGGGCGAGTTGAGATTACCGCCGCTCAATCCGCCGCCGCCCGTCCGAATCTTGACCGTGACTTCCTGCCCGTCTGCGCCTTCAAAAGTGTAACGGTGCATATCACCCTCGCCGGCGATTTCGTCCACCGTCACAATATTGAGCGCGAGGGCGCCCTTGTCGCTCGCCCCATTGGGGGACAATTTGAATTCCTGCTCCGGAATCGGCGTCGGTTCAAGCGTCGGTTCGATTTCGGGCGCATCGCCCTCGACTTCCACCTGATAAGGCGCGTCGCCCACGAGGCCATAGCGCGCCACTTCGGCGGGACCAACGATGATCGTGTAAGTCCCCGACTTCAAAGTGAGCGGCGCGTTATAACTGCGGCGCGGTCGAACGGACGTGTCGCCGAGCGCCGCTACGAATTCGCCGTCCGGTCCATAGACCGTGCCGTATGGCGAGTTGAGGTTGCCGCCGCTTAAGCCGCTGCCACCGGTGCGGATCTTGATCGTTACCGCTTGCCCCTCAACCGCCTCGAAGCTGTATCGATGTTTTTCGTCGCCTTCGTGGATTTCGTTTTCCGTCACCTCGTTGAGCGTCAATGCGCCTATGTCGGTCGCGCCATCGGCCAGCAACCGGAACGTAATCTCGTCTTCATCGTCGGCGGCGGGCGCGGCTATCTGCACGGTGGGTTCGGCAGGCGCGTCCGTTGCTGTAGCGGTCGCGGGTATAGCCGTAACCTCCACGACCACCTCTTCAACGATGGTCTCCGGTTCTTGATTCGACCCAAACAAGAAACCTATCGCAAAGGCAAGAACGACCAGCGCTGCCGCCGCTACCAGGGGCAACCGCGCGCGGCTGGGCGCGGCAATGGCATCGCTGATTGGCCGGTTGACTAAAACAGGCGGCTCAATCGGCGCGATGTCATTCTCTTCGTACAAGTAGCAAGCGGCTTCGTGCTTTGGCTTGTCCATCTTGTACAGTGGCGGCTGCTCGTCCAGGCATTTGTCCATGCGATGAGGGCATCGTGGATAATAGCGGCAGCCCTTCGAGGCAGCCGTGCGCATCTCTTCTTCGCTCGGCAGCGAAATATTGACATCCCATTTATCGGTCGGGTCGGGCACGGGCACCGAATCGATCAAGAGTTGCACATAAGGGTGCTGCGGCGCGTCAATGACATCCATAGCGCTGCCGCGTTCGGCAGTCGTGCCTTGATAGAGCATGTAGATCTGGTCGCCGATTTGGTACGCCGTACTCAAGTCATGCGTGATATAGAGGAAAGAGATATTGTGATCGTCGCGCAGGCGCAGCATGGCATCCAAAATGGACGCGCGCAGCGAGGCATCTACCATGGATACGGGTTCATCAGCCACAATCAGACGCGGCTTGATCATATAAGCGCGGGCCATCATGATGCGCTGTCGCTGTCCGCCGCTCAACTGATGCGGATACTTGCGCAACACGTCCTCGCCGTACAAGCCGACAACGTTCAGCCCGGCTTCCACCATATCGCGATATTCGCTCTGATTGTCCGACAGGCTGAAATGCTTGTTGACGAGATCAAAAACGTGGTCGATGCGATAAAAAGGATTATAGACGCCAAAAGGATCTTGAAAGACCGCCTGCACGTTGCGGCGGTATTCTTTCAGTTGCTCGTTGCTCATGTCGGTGATGTCTTCGCCGTCGAAGATGATATTGCCCGAGCTGAGCTTGATGAAACCGAGGACCAGGTTAGCCAGGGTCGTTTTGCCGCTGCCGCTTTCCCCGGCGATTGTCGTGATGGTCGCCGGGGATTCGGCGATAGTCATGTTAAAATTATCAAGCGCGACGACTGATTTCTTGCCGCCGCCCAAAAAACCGCCCGCAGAATAGATCTTGGTAGCGTCACGAATTTGCAATAGTGGCGAAGGCATTGGACCTCCTCTCTTCAAATTGCTCGTCGAATAAATGACAAGCAACTTCGTGCTTTTCGTCTACAATGATCTGTGATGGTTCTTCCACGGCGCAATGTTCCCAGGCGAAGGGGCAGCGCAACCGAAAGATGCAGCCAGAGGGCGGGTTGCGCGGATCGTGCGTGATGCCTTCGGTGATCTTCAAGGGTTTACGCTCTTTGATCGACGGGATGGAATCAATGAGCAGTTGCGTATAGGGATGCAGCGGCTTGGCATAGATGTTTTCCACCGGCGCGATCTCGACCATTTTGCCAGCGTACATCACCGCGATGCGATCAACGATCTGCGCCAGCAAACCCATATCGTGGCCGATGACGATCAGGGAAACGCCGATCTCGTCTTTCACCTCCACCAGGGTCTGCGCCACAATCCGCTGCACCACCACATCCAGCGCGCTCGTCGCCTCGTCGGCAATGACAACCGTCGGATGCAGCGCCACGCCCATGGCGATGCAAACGCGCTGCTTCATCCCGCCGCTGAGTTCGTGAGGGTACATATTGTAGATGCGGTTCGGCAAGCCCACTTGCGCGAACAAATTGTAGATGCGCTCGCGCAGAGCCTCTTTGTCGCTCTGCTTGCCCTCGTGAGATTCGATGACGTCGATGATCTGGTCTTTGACGCGCATCGTCGGGTTGAGCGAATTCATGGCGCCTTGCGGGATCAGCGACAAGCCGGTCCAGCGGAACTTGCGCAATTCCTCTTCGGTCAGGTCCAGCACCTCGGCGCCTTCAACCTCAATGCTGCCATGCACGATGTAGCCGGGCGGCTGAACCAATTGCAGAATGCCGTAAGCCGTGGTCGATTTGCCGCAGCCCGATTCCCCGACCAAACCGAGCGTCTCGCCCTCGTACAACTTGAAGCTGATATCGCTGACGGCGATGACATCACCCTGCGGCGTGGCGTAATGAATCCGCAGGTTATCTACATTGAGAACGACGCGGTCGCTGCCGGATCTATTCTGCTCAGACATGATCTACGATCCCTTCCGGCTCTAATTCGCTTTGCGCAGGCGCGGGTTGGCAATTTCGTCCAAGCCCAGGTTGATCAGCAAAAGCGCGATGAAGACAATCGCCAGGATCACAGTCGGGATGCCCCACCACCACCACATATTGCGCAGCAAGGCGGCCGCCTCAATCGAGAAGAAGATGGAGACGCCCAGCGAAGGAATGCGCTGTGGACCGAAACCGAGCAACTCCAAGCCCACCGCCGACAGAATCGCGCCGGTCATGTTGCCGATGTAGCTCGCGGCCAGGTAAGGCAGCAGGTTGGGCATGATCTCGCGGTACATAATATCGCGCATGGGCACACCGGAAAGACGAGCCATTTGCACATATCCGCTTTCGCGCATGCTGAGCACCTGCGCGCGGATATAACGCGTCGGCGTCGCCCAGGCGAACATCGAAATCAAAAGCGCCATCGTCACCAAATCAATGTATGGCAAGACCGATTGAATGACAATGAGCACCAGGAGGGAGGGAATGGTGATGGTCACATCGGTCGCCAAGCGAATGACATCATCGACCCAGCCGCCGACGAAACCCGCCAGAAAACCCAGGAGGATGCCGACAGCCATGCCAACGGAGGCAGCAATCACGCCGACGCCGATCGTCCGCGGGGTGCCAACAATCAGCAGCGCCAGCATGTCGCGCCCGCTGTTTTCGGTACCGAGCGGATGCTCGGGAATGCCCTCCTGGTCGCGCCAGTTGGTGAAGCCGAGGGGAGGCATGTTCAAAGGCGAGCTGCCAGCCAGCGCCAGCTCAGTGTCCCAGAACATATTGCCCAGGAAGATCAGGAAAAAGATGAAACCAATAATAAACGCGCCAGTGAGGAACTTCCAGTTGAGCCATGGGTTGTCGAAGCGATTGAAAGATCCAGCCTTCTTTTTCCCGCCGGCAACAGGCGCGAGACCAGCATAGCGACTGTCAATATCTTTAACAGGGGGGCTGCCAGAAGAATTGGAGTCAGCCATGTTTACCTCCCTTCCAAGCTAATCCGCGGGTCGATCAGCGGGTAAGTCAGGTCGATGATCAGCACCGCCAGCGCGCTCGTCACAATTAGGATGAAAGAGGTGCCTTGAATCAGACCGAAATCCTGCGTGTTGATGCCGGAATAGATCAAGTTGCCCATCCCGTTGTAGGTGAACATGATCTCCACCAGCACCGAGCCGCTAACCAGCGTCCCAATCGAAACCGCCAGCGCCGTCATCTGCGGCAAGATCGCATTGCGGATCATATAGCGATACAAGACGTAAAAGGGTTTCAAGCCCTTGGCTTGCGCCAGGATCATGTAATCTTCGCCTTCAATGGTGACCATCATGCCGCGCATGCCCAGGGCCCAAAAGCCGAAGGTCGCCAATACGATGGACATGGCGGGCAGGAAGCCGTGATAAAGCACGCTGCCGAAGAACTCCAGCGTCAGCTCGGGCGACATCCCGCGGGCATAGGAGCCGACTAGCGGGAAAATAGGAAGCTTAAAGCCGAATATATAGACCAGCAGCAAACTCAACAGCGCCGGCGGCACCGATGTGAAAGACATCGATATGGGTATCAGCACTCTCAACAGCTTGGGCGTTCGCTTCCAAGCCAGCAAAGCGCCGCAGAGATTGCCCACGGTGAAGAATATGGCTGTCGCGATGCCGACCAGTCCAATGGTCCAAGGCAGGGCCCGCCCCACCAATTCCGATACCTTCGCCGGGAAATTCGCCAGCGAATAACCGAGGTCTAGGCGCAGGGTATTGCCCAGAAAACGAAAATACTGGACATAAAGCGGGTCATCGAGGCCGAAGCGCTTGCGCCAGGCTTCAATGATCAGATCGGCGTTTTCAACAAAGCCCTCTTGACGAGACATGCGCGCGATCATCGCCGAGATCGGATCGCCCGGCGCCAACCGCGGGATGATGAAGATCAAGGTCGCCGCCACCCATATTGTCAGGAAGAAAACCAGTAACCGGCGCAACAAATAGTTGAGTGAAAAAATTCCCATGTGAGCGCCCTTCTCTACAAACTTAAACCTTTATGAAAGCATTAGCATCAAATCATTTCAGAAATCTTTTTAATAAACCGCGTCGCTCAAGCGACGAGAAGGCTTGTTATTTTGCGTGAGCATGACAGTTCTTCTCGCTGCCGCCGAGCGGCTTATTCTGGCAACTGCTATTCCTTTGCCTTGCAACGCTCCGATTGTGAAACGAGGCTGGGGCCGCGCTAAGGCGACCCCAAACCTCAAAAGGAATCAAATCGCCCCTTACATGCCAGCCTTGCGCAGCTCGGAGATGATCTGATGCGTCGATTGCCACCAGGTGGCTGGGTGGTTGAAGTTATTCTCAGCCGTCGGCCAGCCTTCCCAGTAGGTGCTGTTGAAGGGAATCAGCTTGGTCGCCTGGTTCAGCGGGAGGATTGGCAGGTCTTCATAGAAGTACTCATAAGCCTCGAGTACCAAGGGGATAACCTGAGGATCGCCCAGCGGGAGCGTGCCAATCTGCTCGACAAGACCGCTGTAAGCCTCGTTGTTCATGCCAGACCAGCGGGCGTGGTTGCTGCCGGAGGAACGCTCGCCAATCGGCACATAGTGACGGGCCGTGTAGCGATCCAGCGAAGCCCAGGGCTCGTTGACCGAACCGCAGGCGTCCCAGTCGGTGGTGGCTTCGTAGTTGCCGAAGCGCTTGTTGTCGTCCCAGGTGGGTCCGGCGATAACCGCGGCGCTGGCGTTGATGCCGAAGGCGCGCAGTTGCTCAACCAGAACCGATGTGATACGACGCTTCTCGATGAAGCCCTCGTGGACCTGAATCGCCAGATTCAAGACGCTGCCATCAGCATCTTGCCACAAGCCGTCGCCGCCGCGCACGTAACCGTTCTTGGTCAGCAGTTCTTCAGCAGCAGCGTGGTTCGAGGTGGAACTGAGGCCCATGCCGGCGTCTTCAATGGCGTCGATGAAGGGGAACATGGCGCCGTACTCAACGAACATCGTGCGCGAGGGGATGGTCACGCCCTCGTATGCGACCTCGATGATGTTGTCGCGGTCGACAATGTGGTTAATCGCCCAGCGCATTTCCGGGTTGTCCCAAGGCTCGACATCCGTCTGGAAGGTCAACTGCCGCGGGCAGGGATCCAGCCATACAAATGGCATGCCATCGACCCAGGCGAAGATCTTGTCGTTCTGCGCCTGCATGGCCTCGAAGGCGCCCAGAGTGACGTCCATGATGCTGTCAACTTCGTTGTTGACGGCTAGGGTGGTGCGAATCTGGTCGTTACCGGTGATGATCCAGATCAGACGCAGCGGCTCTGGCATGCTCAAGGCGCCGGTTGCAGCGCCCCACCAATCGTCGTTGCGGTCATAGATCCAGGTGGTCTCGTCGGCGTGGCTCAGCGTGTAGGGACCGGAACCAACCGGCGGGAAGTTCTTGAAGGTGAAGGGATCTTCATCCGCCCAGACGTGCTCCGGTACGATGAGCAGTTCGCCGCCGATTTTGACCGTCAACAGGTCAAGCTGGAAGCGCGGGTTGGGCTGCTTCAGGTTGAACTGAACGGTTTGGGCGTCGATGGCTTCCACGCTCTCGACCCAGGTCTGAACTTTGCCAGCGCGCCAGAGCCCCGAGTTATCCGGGTTGCCCAGCATCTCAAAGGTGAAGACGACATCATCGGCGTCCATCGCTTCGCCATCGGACCATGCCGCGCCTTCGCGCAGGTTCAGGGTCCAGACATCGAGCGAATCATTGCTGGAAGCGCTCTCGCCCAGCCAAGGCATGATTTCGCCGGTTTCATAGTTCAGGATGAAGAGCGGCTCAAAAACAGCTTGGCCCAAACCACCGTTGCCGAGATTGTTCGGCACGTAGGGATTGTAGTTATCGAAGGCGGGCTGGGCGCCGACACGACCGTCGCGATCGAGAATGACGGTGTCTTCGCGCGCGACATCTTGCGCGACAGCGGTCAAGCTGAACGCGGCAAAGACGACGACGAGAAGTACGAAGAGAATCGATCTTGCTTTCATGGGTTGTACTCCTACAACTAATCAATAAGCGATATGCGTTTGCCAACTCCGGTATTGGTTTGTCATTCGGGGCGAATGACGGGCGCGTTGACGGCACCCTGGACTAACAAAGATTGCTTCGTCCTGTTTCTTCCGATCTGGCCTCCTCTCCCAAATCCATGTCTATTGCCGCATGACCAACAATGGCGCTGCGGTTGAACTTCGGATTCGCAACTGAGTCGGCACCTCGTGAGAGCGGGGAGACATTTCTCCGCCCCGCAAACGCTCTATCAGCATCCGAGACGCGACTTGGCCCAACTCATAGGCATTTTGAGATACAGTTGTTAGCGGGACACCAATATGAGAAGCCATACCAATATCGTCAAAACCGACTATTGATACATCATCAGGCACGGCATAGCCAATATTCCGTAGCGCGCTCATCGCGATAATCGCCAGAATATCGTTGATACAAACTATCGCTGTTGGCTTGGGATCAATGGCGTCCATAAACCCTTCAACCTGCGTTATGATCTGCTGGCTCTGCTCGCCGACCAAGCTGTAGATATCGGTCTCGTGGAATTCGTGGCGCGCCGGCAGATTGATTTTCCAAGGGGCATAGGCAACCATGCCACGCTCTTCAATGGCGGTCACATAGCCGCGATGCCGTTCATTGACTGGATGGAGATCGTCGATATTTGGCATTAACGGCACAATGTGCTGATGCCCTAAATCAATCAGATGATGAACCAGATCATAAGAGCCGCCGTAATTATCACTCGATACATAATCGGCTCTGATACCTTCTATTAGACGATCCATAAAGACGATGGGAATCTTGCGACTCTCGTATTCCAACAGAATGGATCTGGTAATATCCGCGGGTTTGGCATTCGCCCAGAGCATCAGGCCGGCGACGTTGTCATCCAACAATTGTTGCAAAATACGCGTTTCGTCATCGCGGTCTTGTGAATTGCTGAATATCACCTGATAGCCAGCAGAACGCAATTCGGTCTGGGCGCTGCTTAGGATATTGGTATGAATTTCGTTGTGGAAACTACAGGTGAGGTAACCGATGGAGCGGCTGGCGACATGGTGCTGGTGCTGGTAAACGACAAAAGTGCCGCGCCCCGCTGTTCGTTTGATCAAGCCTTCAATTTCAATCCGTTGCAAGGCGATGCGCACGGTGGTTCGGCTAATATCCAAATGCTTGGACAATTGCGTTTCGGTGGGGATTCGCTCACCGTACCGCCATCGCTCCGATACGATCAAACGACGCAATTGATTGTGCAACTGCACATGCAAGGAGATGAAACTGCTGTGGTCGAGCCGGATTTCACCGAGTTTATCGTGCATAGAAAGCGATAATCTAAGCAAATAGTACTTTTGAAATGTACATAAATGTATGTACAATCCGTGACTTTATCATGAACTAAGCCAACATGCAATAGAGCAAAAGTCGAGAGTTTCGTTGTCGGCAGCCGGCAAATGTTATAAGCAGCGCGCAACAATCGCCATGCTCTATGTTATGATTCTCTCGCCGCTGGATTCCATGGCCGCGGCGTCAAGCCCAGAGCTTGAGAAACAGCGCAGCCCTGATCATCACAATTAGAAAGGCAGAGGAGACAACTCGTGGAAGCCACTCGCAACCAGACAGGCTGCATGAAGACCACAATCATCATGGTTGGAGCCGCAGTCACGTTCATCGCTATAATAATCCTGCTCGCCGATATCAAGTGCAGTTACGATATCGAAAACTGGTGGGCGCCGCTCTATCCCAACGGCGAGACTGTTTTAGTCGAGTATGATCTGTTTCGTCCGCGCGCCCTGGGTGAGACCAAGTGGGTCCTGGAATCGTCCGATGATGTCGAGACGGTGAAACAATTCTATCGCGAAAAGCGCCTTGAAACGCTCGATGCTGGCAAGACGCGCGGCTTGGCATGGAGCGAGTCCTTCGTGACGCCCCTGGAAAACGGCCAGGGCAGCCGAATCATTATCTCAAGCGCTTGCGGCACATAATCTCAAGCGTCCGCAAATCAAGGATCGGTGATGAAGATCTCCGCTTTTCCTAAATGCTACCTGGAGGAAATCTCCAATGAAGGCGGCATGACCGTCTTCGACTGGATCGAAATGGCGCGGACCCTCGACGCCGACGGACTCGAAATGTACGAGGGCTTCTTCACCAGCCTCGATGACAGCTATATCAGGGAATTGGGCGACGCCATCGCCCGAGCCGGCTTCGCTATGCCCATGCTCTGTTGCTCCCCCAACTTCACCCATCCCGACGCGGATGAACGCGCGAAAGCCGTGGACAAAGAAGCGCGGATGATCCGCATCACCAAACTGCTGGGCGGCGACGGCGCGGTATGTCGAGTGCTCAGCGGGCAGCGTTACCCCGATGTCAGCCGCGAACAAGGTTTGGCGTGGGTAGTCGAATGCATTGAAAAAGTGCTGCCGGTGGCGCGGGAGCACAATATCGTGCTGGGCTTGGAGAACCACTATAAGGACGGATTCTGGGAATATCCGGAATTCGCCCAGAAGATGGACGTCTTCCTCGATCTGCTAAACGCCATCCCCGAGCGCGAGCATTTCGGCGTCCAATACGACCCGTCCAACGCCATCGTCGCCGGCGATGATCCCATCGAATTGCTGCGCGCCGTCGCCGACCGCGTGGTCAGCATGCACGCCAGCGACCGTTATCTCGCCGAGGGTTACACGCTGGAGGATCTGTTGGGTAGCGACGGCACCATTGGATATTCGCCCGCCCTTCAGCACGGCGTCACGGGCCAAGGCTTGAACGACTACGACCGGATCTTTCAGATTCTCAGCGATACTGGCTACACTGGTTGGGTCAGTATTGAGGACGGCATGAACGGCATGGATGAAATGCGCGCGTCAATCGACTTTCTCAAAACGATGCGCGACAAGTATTTCACATAAAGAAACAACACGAGCTAAGCCAAATCACTGGCGGCAAGATCTGGATAGCCGGATTCATCTGCCGATTCCGAACAAATATGCTACAATGATGCGGCGGTTCGGCAATGGAGACCATGAACATGGCCGGTGACAATCACATTCTGCTCTATCAGACCGCAGATGGCGAAACTCGCTTGGAAGTGCTGTATCAAGAAGAAAGCCTTTGGCTCAGTCAGCGTGATATGGCGGAATTGCTACAGGTCACAACCAGAAACATCAGTGGCCATATCAAAAACATATATGCAGAAGGCGAATTGCTGGTTGACCCAACTCGGAAGTATTTCTTCCGAGTTCAAAACGAAGGGGGGCGCAGGGTTTCCCGCGAAATAGCCCACTATAATCTTGATATGATTATCTCGGTCGGCTATCGGGTGAATTCCTATCGTGGGACGCAGTTCCGCATTTGGGCGACCAAACAATTGCGCGAATTGATCGTCAAGGGCTTCGTGATGGACGACGATCGACTGGCGCATGGCGGCTCCAACTACTTTGAAGAACTGGAACAGCGGATACGCAATATCCGCGGTTCAGAATACAACTTCTATCGCAAAGTCCGCGATGTCTTCGCCACCAGCATCGACTATCAATCGGGCAACCCTGTGGCGAAGCAATTCTTTGCGACTGTGCAAAACAAATTTCACTACGCGATTCATGGTCACACCGCCGCCGAACTCATTTTGGAGCGCGTCGGCAGCGAGAAGCTGAACATGGGCTTAACTACCTGGAAGCGCGATACGATGACCATCCGAGACGCCTTTGTCGCCAAGAGTTACCTGGAAGCGATTGAATTGAAGCGCCTGAATTTGCTGGTTGAGCAATTCCTGTCATTTGCGGAATTGCAAGTTGTCGATCAGCGACCGATGTATATGAGGGATTGGGTAAAGAAGCTGGATCAGTTCATCAGCCAGTTAAACGAGATGCCATTGCTTCAAAATGCTGGCAAAGTCTCGCGCGACGCCATGAAGTCGCGCGTCAGACACGAGTATGAAGCCTATCGAGAGCGATTAATGCGAGAGGAAAGGCTCTCTGAAGAAGAGTTCGCGCGGCGCTTGCAAGACGCGGGAGAAAAACTGCTGCCGCCCTTGGGCGAATAAAAGGAAGCAACGACCACCCCGATTACTTGCGGTTGCTGTGTACGCACTGCAACCTTAGCAGAGGCGACAAGACTATGGCTCACGGTGACGAGTCGCGCAGAATGAGCGGAAGGAATGCGGAATGGACGCCCTAGTCAAATTCGGACGTGAGGACAAACAGGTCGAGATCCGCGATATCGCCCAACCGCCGGATCCCGGTCCTGGCGAGGTCGTGGTGGAAGTGCGAGCGGCGGGCGTCTGTGGCAGCGACCTGCACATGTGGCGCGATCATCAGAGTTGGACAATCAAGCTGCCGCTGGTGCTGGGGCACGAATTCTGTGGCGCCGTCGCCGCCGTCGGCGCGGATGTGGCGGGTTTCCAGGTCGGCGACCGCGTCGCCGTCGAGACAGCGGCGGAGATCTGCGGGAACTGCGTTTTCTGCCACGCGGGGGACTATAATCAATGCCCGCATCGCTTGGGATACGGCGCTCTTTATGACGGGTCCTTCACCCGTTTCGTCACCGCCCGGCAAGGGATACTGCATCACATCCCGGCAAATGTGCCCTATGAATACGCCGCGCTCACCGAACCGATTTGCGTCGCTTATAACGCGCTGGTGGAAAAGACGCCAGCCCTGCGCCCGGGCGACACCGTCGTGATTCAAGGTCCCGGACCGATCGGCATGATGGCCCTCTTCGTGGCCAAACTGCGCGGCGCCAGCGAGATCATCATGCTCGGCACCGATGTCGACAAACAGCGCTTGGACGTCGCGGAACAGATCGGCGCGACCAAGACGCTCAACATCGACGAAGACGACCCCATCGAATTAGTCCGATCGCTGGGCGACGGCTACGGCGCCGACCTGATCGTCGACTGCACCGGCGTCAGCATCGCCTTGCAATCGGCGCTGGAAATGGTCCGCCCCAACGGCATCATCACCAAAATCGGCTGGGGACCGCAACCGCTCAATTTCAACCTGGACCCCCTGGTGCAAAAAGCCGTGACGCTGCAAGGCACTTTCAGCCACCTGTATTCGACCTGGGAACGCGCGTTGGGCTTGCTGTCCTCCGGGCAGATCGATCTGGAATTGATCATCGGCGGCGTCTATCCCCTGGGCGACTGGGTCGAAGCCTTCGAAGAGATGGAAGCCGGCAACAACGTCAAATCAGTGCTCCTGCCAGCTACTTAAATGAAGAAAATGTAGGGGCGACTCTGTGAGTCGCCCTCTTGAACGCAAATCATGTAGGAGCGACCCGGCGGGTCGTTTGAACACGTTGAAATGGAGAACACAATGTTGGATGCCAAAATCCAAATCTCAATCGACGTCATCGACCTCAAAGAAGCGATGGCATTAGCCCGCGCCTCGGTCAACGCGGGCGTTGATTGGCTCGAAGTGGGCACGCCGCTGCTGCTGGCTGAAGGCCTGCACGCCGTGCGCGCCTTCCGCGAAGCCTTCCCCGATACGCCGATTGTTGTGGATCTAAAGACCATGGATGGCGCCGGGCTGGAAGCGGAAATGATGTTCAAAGCTGGCGGCGACATGGTGGTCGTCATGGGTCAAGCCCACGACGCCAGCATCATCGAACAGGTCAAAATGGCAAAGCGCTACGGCAAGCAGGTCATGTGCGATGTCATGCTCTGCCCGGATAAAGCGGGCCGCGCGCGCCAAGCGCAAGACATGGGCGTCGACTACATTATCGTACACACCGGCTTCGACGAACGTAATATGATTCCCGGGCTCACCCCGCTCGACGATCTGCCCGCTATCCTGGACGCGGTTGATATCCCAGTGCAAGCGGTCGGCGGCTTGAGTGTGCCGCAGGCTATTCAGACACTGCGGATGGGCGCGGAAATCGTCGTCTTTGGCGCGCCCCTGGTGATCAGCGGGCAAGAATTCAAAGCGGCCGATCCCAACTTCGACCGACAACTGCGCGAAATCGTCAAAACCGTGCGCAAGGCTTAATTCGTAGCTTGCCAAGTTTCAAAGTGTTGTAAGCCATAGACGCTTGTGAAATTTTTCCTTTATGGCGCCGGACAGGCGCCAACTTGTTATGTAGTGGAAATGACCGTATACTAGCCCGCTGGTAACGATCAGTTGGAACTGTTCTATATGTTCGTAAACGATTCAAGATTCGGCGATATTGTGGATTTTGACAAGTTGCGCGAGTCGATCCGCCACTTGTACGATGCGCTTTTGCCCGACTTCGACATGCACAAGTCGCTTCAAGTCGGCACCGAGCTTTACGGCGACGAACCGGACTTGATGATCGCCGCCGGCGCCAGCATGTTGGCTTGGATGACAGTCATCGCAGCTGGCGAAGACGAGATCGCCGAAGACCTGAAGGACAGCTTGTTCACCCTGGGCTGGACCGAAGAAGAGATCGGATCCGACCTCTTAAGCGCGAGGACCGTCGCGACGCCGCTCAACGATGATCCTGACTGCGCCGATTTCCACATCAAGGGCCGCAAATGGCTGATCAATAACTCCTACCATGCCGACTATCACACCATCGTCGCCAAGATCGATCCGGATTCCAGCGGACCGCGTTCGCTGTCGATCTTCCTGGTGCCGCAAAGCAGTTGCAAGAACTGGGAACGCCTGGAGACCCACGTTTTGCGCAAAATGGTGCTGACCAGCTTCGATATCGACGGTCCCGGACGGCTCTTGGGCAAAGCCGGCCACGGCTTGCAAATCCTGCAGCGCATGGCGATGCCCAGCAAATACCAGTGCGCCTACGTCGGTATCAAGCTGATCAACGAAGCCATACCCGCCGGCATCGAGCACTTGTCCAAAAAACGCATTTTCAACGAGAACCCGATCAACTTCAGCAATGTCCTGCGCCAGATGTACAACCTGGTGCTGCAAGGCGCGGTGCTCAATTTCATCTATTATCGCGCCCTGGCATTCAGCGCCGGCAGCTTCCTGCAATTCCACGGCGTCATGCTCAAGTCCTGGTTATTGCTGCGCGCTAACGAACTGCTGGGGCAGAACCTGCTGGTGGTCGGCTCCAAGGGATTTCTGGCGGAATCCGTCATCGGTCGCAACACCATTGATTCTTTTGTCCTGCCCGTTTTTGACGGACACTACACCATCAATACCTTGATGACCGCTAAACATATGAAGCGCTACCTAGGGGCGGCACGCCGCGCCAACGTGGAAGAACGCCTGTCCATCTTGCGCGCGGGCAGCGCCATGTCCAGGGCCGGCGACCAGATTCGCGCGCCCTCGCGCAAGCTGCGCAATCCCGACTTCTTTGATTACGCCCAATATATCGAGGACCTCGACCTGCCCATCGATCTTGATGCCCGCGCTGTGGTCGCGGCGATGCAATCGCTCTTTGACGAACTTAGCGCGCGCGAGCTGACCACCGATCCGGAACACCGTTACAAAATGGGTACCATGCTCCATTGGATGGAAGCCTTGCTGGCTGCTTGCGAGATGTGGCGTGCAACAGAAGAAGACGAGTATCTCAATGCCGTGATCATGCAGTACAACGCTTTTGTCAATCAATTCAACCAGATCATCAGCGAGAGCGCCTTGAATACGCCTTTCCTGACATTAATGCGGCAGCGCCCCATGCGCAAATTTGAAAAACCGCGCGAGTTCTTGCTGCGCCTGTATCATCTGGTCGAACAGTTCTCCGTTCGTCAAGACACGCTGCTTGCAGAGCAGGGTTGAACTGATCGACGGGCATAGCGCTTGCCCTTGGCAAGACGCGTCGAGCCTGTGCTGGGGCGCTATTAGGAAAACGGCTGACTTGGGCAAGAGGGGCGGCAAGTTGAAGGCGCGCGCGGCGCTCGTATCTTGCAAGGTTGTTTTGTCATTCGCATAGCTGGATTGCACTAGGATTCTGCCAAGAACCATGGACATCGTAAAAGACCGGAACTTCGGCGACATCATCGACTACGGACGCTTGCGCCGCGGCATGAAGGCGGTGCTGGATAACGTCTATCCTACCTTCAACTTAATGGGCTCCATGCTGGAAGCCACCCGGCTCTTTCGCAACAACCCAAGTTACATGACCGCCTGCGCCGCCAGCGGGCTGGCTTATATGATGCTGGTAGCCGGCGAAGAATACGAATTGGCGGCCAAACTCAAGGGCAAGATCTTCACCCTGAGTTGGACCGAAGAGCACACGGGCACCGACTTGCTAAGCATCAGGACCGAAGCGACGCCGGCAAGCGACGACCCGAGCGAGAAGCAGTTCCACATCAAGGGTCAGAAGTGGCTGATCAATAATTCCTACCACGCCGATTATCACTCGGTCATCGCCAAGGTGGATCCCGCCGCCAACGGTCCACGCTCGCTCTCCATCTTCGCGGTGCCTCATAGCAGCACCAGGAACTGGGAACGGCTGGAAACGCACGTGCTGCGCAGCATGGTGCTGACCAAGTTCGAGATTGACGGTCCGGGCATCTTGATCGGCCAGGTCGGGCGCGGCTTGGAAATCTTGCAGCGTATGGCGCTGCCCTCAAAATACCACTGCGCCTATATGGGCGTATCCATGGTCGCGGATTCCCTGCCCGCCGCCATCGATCATCTCTCGAGCAAGAATATATTCGGCGACAATCCCATTCGCTTCAGCAATGTCTTTCGCCAGCTTTACAATCTAGTTCTACAAGCGGCGCATATCAATTTCACGTTTTTCCGCGCGCTCGCTTTCAGCGACAGTCCCTTCCTGCAATTTCACGGCATCATGCTGAAGTCCTGGCTGCTGCTCAAATGCAACGAGATCCTCTCGCAGAATCTGCTGGTCACGGGATCCAAGGGATTCCTGAAAGAATCCAACATCGGCGGCAATGCCATCGACTCCTTCGTCTACCCGGTATTCGACGGGCATTACACGCTTAACACCCTGCTCACCTATAAACACGCGCGGCGTTACCTGGAAGCGACGAACCAGGGCGACATCGCCGAACGCATGGCTGCACTGCGCGACAATGCCTACATCCCGCTGGAGGGTAAGCAAATCCTCAACAACAGCCGGGAGACGCGCCATCCGCCCTTCTTCGATTACGCTGATTATGTGAAACGCTGCGAATTGCCCATCGCCCTCGACGCCTCGGCGCCGATTAAGACCAGCCGGCAGATTATCAATGCCATCCAAGCCCGCGGCGCTACCCACGAGCCGGAATACCGCTACAAGATCGGCATGCTGATACACAACCTGGAAGCCCTGCTCTCGGCAATCGAATTATGGAAAGTGACCGGCAACGACCATTATCTCAACGCTATCATCATGCAATACAACGATGTCGCCAAGTTGATCAACCGCATCATCAGCGAGGGCTATTTCGATGTCCCGTTTATCGAACCGTTGCGGCAACAACCATTGCCCGATGTTGATGATCCCCGCCAGTTTCTGCTGGACCTGCTCAATGTGAAAGGGCAGATTCGATCCAATTAGCTCCTGTCTGTAACCCGCGTCTCTTCAAATTGCCCTGTTTTCCGTTACTATTCTTGTCAGTATCTCACCCTCTCCCCTCGGAGATAATCCATGAGCGAACTGATTGACCTTCTAACCGATCTCGTCTCAATCGACTCGGTCAATCCTGACCTGGTGCCCGGCAGCGCCGGCGAGGCGGCTATGGCTGAATTCATCGCCGAATGGGGACGACAAAACGGCTTGGAAACGCATGTCCAGGAAGCCGCAGCCGGGCGCCCCAATACTGTGCTGATCGCTCGTGGCAGCGGCGGCGGCAAGTCCCTGATGCTCAACGCGCATACCGATGTGGTCGGCGTATCGGGCATGGACGCGCCCTTCGCGCCCAAGATCGCCGACGGGCGCATGTACGGACGCGGCGCTTATGATATGAAAAGCGGACTGGCCGCCTGCATGCTGGCTTTGAAGGCGGCGCAGAACATGGCGCTCCGCGGCGACGTCATCGTCAGCGCGGTGGCCGACGAAGAATACGGCAGCATCGGCACAGAGGCTCTGCTAGCGGAATGGGAACGCTGGCCCGCGGATGCAGTGCTGATCGCCGAGCCGACAGAACTCGCCATCAGCATCGCGCATCGCGGCTTCGTCTGGCTGGAATTCGAGGTCACCGGGGTAGCGGCGCACGGATCCCGCCCCCAACTCGGCGTAGACGCCATCGTCAAAATGGGGAAGGCGTTGCTGGCGCTCGACGCCTTGGATCAAAAACTGCGCGCCCACCCGACGCACGACCTGCTGGGAAGCGGCTCCCTGCACGCCTCTTTCATTGAAGGTGGCGAAGAAATCTCGATGATTCCGGCGCGCTGCAAATTGCTGGCTGAACGTCGCACTATCCCCGGTGAAAGCGCCGAAAGCGTAGCGGCGGAAGCGCAGGCTCTGCTCGACGAAATCACCGCCAAGGACCCCGACTTCAAAGCGGGTGTAAAAGCGACCTTTTCTCGAAGTCCTTATGGCATCGCCGCCGATCATGCGCTGGTGCAAACCCTCAAGCGGCACGCGGAAGCTTGTCTGGGAAGCGATGTGCCCGTTATCGGCAGCAGTTGGTGGATGGACGCCGCTTTATTCGGTGACCGCGAGGTTCCCACCGTCGTATTGGGTCCGGCCGGCGCCGGCGCTCACGCTCGCGTCGAATGGGTTGATTTGGCATCGGTCGAACGCTGTCAGGAGATTTATACGGCGCTGATCGCGGATTTCTGTCGCTGACGCCGCTCAAACATTGAAGCGGAACAAGATGACATCGCCGTCACACACAACATAATCCCGCCCCTGCACACCGATCAAGCCCGCTGACTTTATGAGGTTGCGGTCCTGATATTCCGCAAAGACCGAAAACGGGATGACCTCGGCGCGGATGAAACCGCGCTCGAAATCGCTGTGGATCACGCCGGCCGCCTGCGGCGCCGTCCAGCCGTCGCGAATGGTCCAGGCGCGCGTCTCGTTCTCATTGAAGGTGAAATAGCTGATTAAGCCGAGGGTGCGATAGCATTCGCGGATCAAGCGCTCCAGACTGCTTTCGCTTATATCATACAGGCTCAAGTATTCCGCCCGCTCCTCCTCGCTCAAGCCGCCGATTTCACCCTCCAGGCTAGCGCAGACTGCGATTACCTCGGCGCCTTCCGCAGCGGCGATCTGTCGCGTCGCCGCGAGATAGACCTTGTCGCTTTGCAGGTCCTCTTCGTCAACATTGGCCAGGTAGATCACCGGTTTCGCCGTCAGAAAACGCATCTCTTGATCGAGCGCCGCAAAAGCGGAGTCGTCACTTTCCGGGAAACCGCGCAGTGGCTGCCCCGCCCCGACATGCGCTTCGACCTTCCGCGCCATCTCCAGTAGAGGCAAGAGCTCTCGATCGCCCTTGACTTCGCGCTCTAGTTTTTCCAGCCGTCGCTCCAGTTGCTGTAGATCTGCCAAAGCCAACTCGGTATTGATGACGGCGATATCATCGGCCGGGTCCGGCGAGGCTTTGACATGCACGACATTCTCGTCATCGAAGCAGCGCACAACATGCACGATGGCATCAACATCGCGGATATGCCCGAGGAAGCGATTGCCCAACCCTTCGCCCTGGCTGGCGCCTTTCACCAAACCCGCCACATCGACAAAATCGACCCGGGCGGGAATCGCCTTCGGGACGCCGACCCAGCCTTGCAACGCGGTCAAGCGGGCATCGGGCAAGGGCACCACCGCCTGGTTGGCCTCAATGGTGCAGAAAGGGTAGTTTTCCGCGGCCGCGTTTTGCGCCCGCGTCAAGGCGTTGAAGAGGGTGCTTTTGCCGACATTGGGCAAGCCGACGATGCCGATACTCAGGCTCATGCCTTCGTCCTTCGCATGTGCGGATCTTGTCTATCGTACACCGCTTAACCAGCGCAAAACGCGATCGCAGGCGGGATTCACATGCCCGTTCGCTAGTTGACCGCGTCTACGCGAGCCGGCAAAGGTGTTATAATCATCCCGAAATTCGTCAAATTGCGCAAGACTAAGGACAATTATGCCAGAGATTCCGACCTTCGCACGCATCCCGCAAGAGACATTAGACCAACTCAGAGATATCGGCACAGCCACCATCGCCGGCGCGCTGGCAAAAGAGGGCATTCGCAACCCGCACATGGTGGGTCTGCTTCCCTTCAATCCGGGCAAGTCGCTGGCCGGTCAAGCTGTCACCTTGCAATTCATGCCCAAGCGCGAGGACCTGCACTGGGGCGACGAGTATGCCCATGCGCCCGAGCGCGAACTGCACCGTAAAGCCATCGTGGCGGCGGCGCCCGGCGATGTCGTCGTGGTCGACGCCCGCGGCAGCATGGCCAGCGGCGTATTCGGCGAGATGATGCTGACCTCCTACAAAGCGGGTGGCGGCGAAGGTCTGGTCATTGACGGCTGCATACGCGACTTTCCCGAAGTGCAACAGCTCGATCTGGGCTTGTGGCTGCGCGGCGTCACGCCCAATTTTCACACGCAGACCGATATTTTCCCCCATGCGGTCAACGTGCCGATCGCCTGCGCCGGCGTATTTGTCGTGCCCGGCGATGTCATTGTCGCCGATGACGACGGCGCTGTGGTGGTGCCGGCAGCCATGGCCTCGGATATCGCTGACAAAGCCTCCGCCAAAGCCGAATGGGAGGTCTTCTCGCGCATGAAACTGGAAGAAGGCGGCGCGCTGGAGAAATACTACCCGCTCAACGACGAAGCCAGGGCAGAATATGAGGCTTGGCTGAAGCGGTTATCCTAAGCTTATGTCACAAGCTGTCCTGGCGATCAGCCTCTTCTTCCACATCCTGGCGACAGTCGTCTGGATTGGCGGCACTTTGTTGATCACATTCCTGGTCATCCCGCAAGTTAACAATGTGCTAGAGGATCAGACCGCCCTGCATCAAATCTTGCTCCGCATCCGGGGGCGCTTTGCTCAAGTCAGCAACCTGGCGCTCGTCGTCTTGATCCTCACCGGCTTGCTGCAGATGACAGCCGACCCAAATTACGACGGCTTGCTGCGGCTCGACAATCAATGGAGCCAGGTCTTGCTGCTGAAGCACCTGTTGATTGTGATCATGGCGATCCTCGGCTTGTCGCTGCAATTGAGCGTCGCGCCGGCTCTGGAGCGCGTCAGCTTGCTCCTTCAACATGGCAAGGACGGGGATAGCGAGTGGGAACGCTTGCGCCGGAAAGAGCGGCGACTGACCGTGATGATTGCCCTGCTCGCCATATTGATTCTGGCGGCGAGCGCCTGGCTTGTCTCGATCTAAAGTGTATTGCCCGTTCTTTTCTGTTATAAAAGAAGGTGAGGACCCATGGCATCCAAATTGCAAAAGGGCTCGCATGATTGAAGAAAAGACTGCGCCTGCGTCAATCAGAATGAAACGGGACTTGCAAGATTTTAGCTTGCAAGATCGTTACACAGTTGAAAACGGCCGCGTTATCCTGAACGGGACGCAGGCATTGGCGCGCTTGCCGATGGATCAGCATCGGGCGGACCAGGACTGCGGATTGCACACCGGCAGCTTAATCACCGGCTATCGCGGCTCGCCTATGGGCATCATCGATATGGTGCTGGAGCAAATCCCGGGACTACTGGAGGAACATCACATCCGCTTCATCCCGGCGGTCAATGAAGAGCTCGCCGCAACCGCCATCCTGGGCAGCCAGACCGCCAACCTCTTGCCCAATCCCAAATATGATGGCGTCCTGGGCATGTGGTACGGCAAGGGTCCCGGCGTCGACCGCAGCGGCGATGCCTTCAAACACGCCAACTTGACCGGCGTCGGCAGGTACGGCGGCGTGCTAGCGCTGGCGGGCGACGACCCTTCTTGCAAGTCTTCCACCATCCCTTCCCATTCCGAAGTCGCGCTTTACGACGCCTTGATGCCGATACTCTTCCCCGGCAATGTGCAAGAAATCCTCGATATGGGCCGGTACGGTTTCGAGCTGTCGCGCTTCTGCGGGTTGTGGGTGGGCTTCAAGATCGTCACCGATGTCGCCGATGAATACAGCAGCGCGGAAGTATCGAGCGAGCGCATCCGAATCGTCGAGCCGCAATTTATGGTTAACGGCAAGCCCTGGCGTCATACCCAGAACACCGCCTTGATTTCGCCCTACAGTCTGCAATTGGAACAGCAGATCCATGATGTGCGGCTGGACGCCGCCCTTGCCTTCGCCAAAGCCAACAAGATCAACAAGATCACCGTAGCGTCTCGTGACGCCTGGCTGGGTATCGTCGCCGCGGGCAAGACCTACTATGACTTGCGTCAAGCGCTGCTGGACATCGGGCTGGACGACGCGGAACTGGAGAGAATCGGCGTTCGTCTGTTGAAACTCGGCATGATCTTCCCGCTCGAACCCGATATCTTGCATCAATTCGCCCACGGCTTGGAAGAGATCCTGGTCATTGAGGAGAAGCGCTCTTTCATCGAAATGTTCTGCAAGGACCGGCTGTACGCTATGCCAGACGCCCCGCGCATCGTTGGCAAAAAGGACGAGCGGGGCCAGCGCCTGGTCAAGGCGGACAATGAACTGGACGCCGATGAAATCGTTCGTGTGCTGGCGCGCCGGTTGATCGGGCGCGTCAATGTCCCTTCCCTGGAACGACGGCTGGATCAGATCAATAGCTTGCCTGATATGGGTACGATTCCGATCCTGGCGCGGCAGCCCTACTTCTGTTCGGGCTGCCCGCACAATCGCTCCACTAAAGTGCCGGAAGGCTCGATGGCAGCGGCCGGTATCGGCTGCCATACCCTGGCGATCTTGATGGACCGCAATACGGCCGGCGTCACGCAAATGGGCGGCGAGGGCGCGAATTGGGTCGGCGCGTCATTATTCTCCGATATCGATCATATCTTTCAAAACATCGGCGACGGCACCTTCGCCCATAGCGGTTCGCTATCGATACGGCAAGCCTGCGCCGCCGGCACGCACATGACCTTCAAGATCCTTTACAACTCGGCAGTGGCGATGACCGGCGGGCAGCAAGCCGATGGATTGATGCCGGTGCCCGAGCTCACGCATTTTCTCTATGCCGAAGGCGTGGCGAAGACCATCGTCGTTTCCTCGGACCCGGGCAAGTTCGCGCCCGATACGGCTTGGGCGCCGGGCGCGGAGGTTTGGGATCGCGACCGCATGGAAGAGGCGCAGCTCCATCTGCGCGATACGCCCGGCGTAACCGTGCTGATCTATGACCAGGAATGCGCGGCGAACCTGCGCCGCAAACGCAGGCGCGGCCACGCAGCCGACCCCAGCCTGCGCATCTTCATCAACGAGGCTGTGTGCGAAGGCTGCGGCGACTGCGGCAGCGTTTCCAATTGCCTAAGCGTGCAGCCGGTCGAGACCGAATTCGGCCGCAAGACACAGATCCATCAATCGTCCTGCAATAAGGACTACACCTGCCTGGACGGCAATTGTCCCGCCTTCATGAGCGTGATCCCGGCTGAGAAACCGCGCGCGCAGCCAAAGCCGGCTTTCAAGGTGGAGCGAGCAGTCGCCGAACCGGAACGCCGCCTCAACGGAACCGCCAACATCCTGCTGATGGGCATCGGCGGGACGGGCGTCGTCACCGCCAACCAGGTGCTGGGCACGGCCGCGGCGCTGGACGGGCTTCACGTGAGGTCGCTCGATCAGACGGGCCTCAGCCAAAAGGGCGGACCCGTCGTCTCCAACCTCAAGATCACCGCCGAGCCGCTTGACATCGCCGCCAAGGTCGGCAATGGCGCGGCGGACGCCTTCCTGGTCTTTGACGCGCTGACGGCGACGGAAAGCAAAAACCTGGTGCGGGCTCATCCACAGCGCAGCGTCGCTATCGTCAGCACCAGCCAGGTGCCGACAGGCGCAATGGTGCGCGATACCACAGTCGAATACCCCGAGGCCGATCATATACTGGAGGTGATCAACCGTCAGACGCGGGCGGGCGACAATGTCTTCTTTGACGCCATCGGCATGGCGGAAGCCTTATTCGACAATCACATGATGGCGAATATGATCGTCATCGGCGCCGCTTATCAAACGGGCTTGCTGCCGATGTCCTCCCTGGCGATTGAAGGCGCGATTGAACTCAATGGCGTCAAGGTTACGGAGAACCAGGAGGCTTTCCGCGCCGGCAGGTTGGCAGTGGCTGATCCGGCCTGGCTGGCCGAACTGGATTTGGGGCGCAAAGGCGCTATTGCGGAACAGGTCGAGCTATCTCCGACAGCGCGAGCGCTGGTGGATTCTGTAGGGGCAAGCGGCGAACTTGAGCGCCTGCTGGAAGTGCGCGTTCCGGAACTGATCGCCTATCAGAACGCGTCCTACGCCCGACGCTATGTCGAGGATGTCAAGCGCGTCTATGACAAAGAACGAGCGCTTTGCCCGGACAGCTACGCGCTTAGCGAAGCCGTAGCGCGCTATCTGTTCAAGTTGATGGCATACAAGGACGAATACGAGGTGGCGCGGCTGAGCCTAAAACGCGACGTACAAGATGCCATGCGCGAGCAATTTGGCGAGGTCGGCCGCTTGCGCTATCACTTGCACCCGCCCATCTTGAAGGCTTTCGGCCTCAAGCGAAAGCTGCAGTTCGGTCCCTGGTTCAAAATGGTGTACCGCGCTCTCTACGCGCTAAAAGGACTGCGCGGAACGCCTTTCGACATCTTCGGCTACGACAAGGTGCGGCGCGTCGAGCGCGACTTGATCCTTCAGTACCGCCGCTTGATATTTGCCGCGGTCGACGAACTAAGCGAAGACAACTATGCGCAGGCGGCGCAATTGGCGCAACTACCCGACATGATACGCGGCTTCGACGAGGTCAAGCTGCGCAATGTGGAGCGCTTTTGGTCCGAGGTACGGTCGCTGGGGTATTCGCAGACTGGCGATTAGGGCGGTAGCGCCTCAGTCCTTGAGGAAACCGGCTGTCTTGCGCGGCACCTTCAGATGGTCCATGATATCGGAAAGCATCTGGCTGTTATCCGCGACCGCCTGGCGAAGCAGCACAACTTCTTCTCGAATCTCCTCAATCGCAGCCCGATTAACCTCAATCGCAATCCGGTTAGCCTCAATCGCAGCGGCGTTGGCAGCCACCTGATCGACCAGGCGCTGCAAGACATCGCCAAATCCGTTCATCCGATCGAATAACTTGTCCTGCGCGACACGAACCGTCTGGTATTCACCTTCGATGCGTTCGAGCCGAATGTCATCTGTGAGCATGTCGTCCCTTTTCAGTCGAACTTCTCTACAACTCTAGTATAGCTTAACACAAATGCTCAAGCAGGCGCAATTACGGGATGTGATCCGCGGCTTCGGCGAGGTCAAGTTGCGCAATGTGGAGCGCTTTTGGTCTGAGGCGCGAGCGCTGGGGTATTCCCGTTACGACGGCAAGGAGAGAGACCAGGCCCAAGTGGGAAGAATATCGCGGACATATCCCTACACTCCCATCATTCATTTCCCACGTTCACTAATCACGCAAGTGGCGAATAATTCAATGTCTTCACGATGTCTTTGGCTTGCCTTTGATTTGTCTTTCGTCGAGTTCACTATAGAATTTGCGTAGGGCAGACAACACCGCCTGGCGGATGATCAGGTAAAACACTGCCAAGGGCAAGATCAAGCCAACCACGGTCCATAAGACTATCACCAGTTCAGTCGGTCCTAAATCGGGCATGATTCATCTCCATCGAAACGAAAAAGTTTCAAAACGCCAGCAATAATTGTAATCAGTTTCTCCGACGAACTCAATTGAACACATGCGCCAGTCCTCCCGACCTGTACCCCACCTCCCTTTCACGTTACCATTGCCCGCATCCATTCAAATGAAAAATGAGGACAACTCAAAATGAGCGAAACAGTTGGATTCATCGGCTTGGGCATCATGGGACGCGGCATGGTCGACAACTTGATGAAAGCCGGATTTGACGTCACGGTCTGGAACCGTACGGCGAGCCGCATGGCGCCCTTCGTGGAGCGCGGCGCGTCCGCTGCGGCTTCGCCCAAAGCGGTGGCGGAAGCCTGCGATATCATCATCATCTGCGTCAGCGACACCCCCGATGTCGAAGCGGTCATCCTGGACGACGACGGCGTCATCCACGGCGCGTCGGCAGGCGATCTGGTCATCGATATGAGCACCATCAATCCGGTCAACACGGTCGAAATCGCCGAGCAGCTCAATGCCAAAGGGGTCGCCATGCTCGACGCGCCCATCAGCGGCGGCAGCGAAGGCGCGGCCAATGGCACGCTGAGCATCATGATCGGCGGCAGCGATGCGGATGTCGCCCGCGCCAATCCCTGCTTCGAAGCCATGGGCAGCACCATCACCCACGTCGGCGAACAGGGCGCCGGGCAGACGGTCAAGCTCTCGAACCAGATCCTCTGCGTGGTCAATATGCTGGCGGCCAGCGAGGCGCTGCTCTTCGCCCAGGCTGGCGGCGTCAACCTGGAAAAGATGCTGAGCGCGGTGACGGGCGGCGCGGCCGGCAGTTGGATGCTGGCCAACCGCGGACCGCAAGTCATCAACGATTATTGGGAGCCTGGCTTCTCGATTGATTTGCAGCAGAAGGACCTGCGACTGGTGCTGGGCGCTGCCGACGAGATGGGCGTGCCGGTGATCGCGACTGCCCTTTGCTTCAATCTCTATCGGACGCTGCAAGCGCAAGGCTTGGGCGGAGACGGCAACCACAGTATCGTTAAGGCGCTTGAAGCCATGGCGGGCATTCAGGCGCGGTTGTAAAGGGAACTGCTGAAAAAGATTTGCAAGAACGATGTTCCCGTCGCCCGCCTAGATTAGAGGCCTCCTGTTATGCTGGTGAAGCAATACATGCCCAACGGGCATTGGACCGCGGATGAGTATCTTGCCTGGGAAAGCGAGCAACCCTACAAGAATGAGCTAATAGACAACCGCGTCTGGGTTATGTGCGGCGCCAGCAGGCGACATAATGTCATCAGTGTCAACTTGATGGCAGCTTTGCATCCCTTGGTTGATGAACAGGGATACGAGTTGCTTTGGAGCAGGATGTGCCTGAAAGTTGACCCCGATTCAACATACGTCTATCCGGATTTGAGCATCGTTCGTGGCGAACCGCGCATGAGTTGCCACTTGAACCAACATACTTTCGAGGACCCGGCGATTATCTTCGAAATCCTGTCGCCGAGCACTGAAAAGATGGATCGTACGCGGAAAAAAGACTTATACCTGCAACTGGAGTCGCTACAAGCCTACATCTTGGTTTCACAGGACAAGCCCCGGATCGAGTCCTACAGCCGGCAAGACGATAGCTGGCTTTATCAGGACTGGTCAGGCTTGGATGCGAGCCTGGAGATAGGCGCCATCTCCTGTGACTTGCCGCTTGCTGACATCTACCGCAAGGTTCGACTTGAGCAGATGGGGGACGACTGAATAGCCTGGCAATCTCCGAAGCGCAGTTTTCCGCCATTGCCGAAAACCGAGCTAAGGCGCAACAGAACTCAATTGTAAACCAGCGCCGATCCGTGCATAATGCGGAACACGAAGATTATCCCTACCGCGAGAGGAAAAAATGAACCCAATACGAGTGACAGTCTGGAGCGAATACCGTCACGAAAGGCACAGCGAAGCGATCGCCAAAGTCTACCCCGACGGCATGCACAACGCGATCAAGGAAGGGCTCGAACCCTACGGCTTCGACCTCAGAACCGCAACGCTCGATGAGCCGGAACACGGCTTGACCCAGGATGTCCTGGATAATACCGATGTATTGACATGGTGGGGGCATACGGCGCACGAAGAGGTCTGCGACGAGATCGTCGATCGCGTACAAGAACGCGTACTCAATGGCATGGGCTTGATCGTGCTGCATTCCGGGCATCTGTCGAAGATCTTCCGCCGCTTGATGGGCACTGGCTGCATGCTCAAGTGGAGGGAAGCCGACGAGAAAGAGCGCATTTGGGTGGTCGATCCTTCGCACCCGATCTGCGACGGCTTGCCCGAATACATCGAAATCCCCGAAGCGGAAATGTACGGCGAACACTTCGACATCCCGGCGCCCGACAATCTGGTCTTTATCAGTTGGTTCGAAGGCGGCGAGGTCTTCCGCAGCGGCTGTTGTTATCAGCGCGGGCAAGGCAAGATCTTTTACTTCCGCCCCGGTCACGAGACCTATCCCATGTACTATCGCGACGATATTCGCAAGGTCATCGCTAACGCCATCAATTGGGCGAAGCCGGTTTCCAACCCGCCCATGGTCCGCGGCAACATACCGGAGTTTATGAAGTAAGCTACCCCATTCCCTAGCCCCTTCCCGAAGGTCAGTGTAGGCGGTCAGTGTCTACGCGACCTACGCGACCCGAGGCATCAGGGAAGGGGAGTCACACACAGCTTGCGCCTAGTGTAAGGAGAAACTGTGGATACACTGAATGTTGGAATCATCGGAACTGGCAATATCGCGCCGGCGTATATACGCGGCTGTAAGCCCTTTGAGGTCATCAATGTCCTGGCTTGCGCCGACATTCTGGTCGACCGCGCGAGGAACTTCGCCGCGGAGCACGGACTGACCGCGCACAGCGTAGAGGATTTGCTCGCGAATGATGATATTGATATCGTTATTAACCTAACCATCCCGGCGGCGCATGCCGAGGTCTCCTTGCAAATCATTGAGGCGGGCAAACATGCCTACAGTGAAAAGCCGCTGGCGCTCAACCGCGCTGACGGCGCGGCGATCATCAAAGCCGCGGCCGACAAGGACCTGCGCATGGGCTGCGCGCCCGATACCTTTCTCGGCGGCGGGGGGCAGACAGCGCGCAAGGCGATCGACGACGGCAGGATCGGCGCGCCTGTCGCCGCGACCGCGACCTGGATGTCGCACGGGCACGAGTCCTGGCATCCCAACGCCGGTTTCTATTATCTCAAAGGCGGCGGACCGCTCTTCGATATGGGACCGTATTACCTGACGGCGCTTGTTAATTTGATGGGTCCGGTCGCGCGAGTCGCCGGGCTGGCGCAGATGACCTTCCCCGAGCGCATCGCCACCAGTGAAGCGCTTAAGGGCCAGATTCTGCCAGTCGAGGTCAACACGCATGTCGCCGGCACGCTCGAATTCGAGAACGGCGCCATCGCTACGGTTATCATGAGTTATGATGTCTGGGGGAATCATCTGCCTGACATAGAGATCCACGGCGCCGAGGGCTCGCTCAGCGTACCCGACCCCAATCGATTCGATGGCGAGGTAGCGGCCATCAAAGGCGGGACGCGCGAATGGGTCGATATCCCGCTGACGCACACTCCCAATATCGGACGCGGCGCCGGCGTTGCGGATATGGCATATGCGATCCAGTCGGGACGTCCGCATCGCGTCAGCGGCGACCTCGCTTTCCATGTGCTGGATATCATGTGCGCGCTGGAAGAATCGTCAGAGCAGGGTCGGCACGTCGAGATTAAAAGCACGCTGGATCAGCCGCAAGCGCTGCCCCCAGGCTTGCCCGACGGCACGCTGGATCCATAGCCGATTTGCAATCCAAAACGACTGAATCTGCAGCGACGACTCTGCCGGGCGTGCACCGATCTTCTCGATTGGCGAGGGCGCCCCGGCGGGTCGCCCATAAAACTCGCGGCAACGCGATAAGGAGCAATTGTGGAAACTTTGAACGTTGGCATCGTTGGCGCCGGCAACATTGCGCCGGCGTATATCCGTGGCTGCGAGCCTTTTGACATCATCAAGATAACCGCTTGCGCCGATATCCTGGTCGACCGCGCCCGGGCATTCGCCGCTGAAAATGGTCTGGTCGCATACAGCGTGGAGGATCTGCTGGCGCGCGATGACATCGACATCGTCGTCAATTTGACCATACCGGCGGCGCATGCCGCTGTCTCGCTGCAGATTATCGAAGCCGGCAAACACGTCTATAGCGAAAAACCCCTGGCGATCAACCGCGCCGATGGTGAAGAAGTCATCGCGGCGGCGAAATCGGCCCGCCTCCGCCTCGGCTGCGCGCCGGATACCTTCCTCGGCGGCGGCTTGCAAACCGCCCGTAAAGCGATTGATGACGGAATTATCGGTCGACCGATTGCCGCGACCGCCGTCTTCATGGCTCACGGACCCGAGGCTTGGCATCCGAACGCTGGCATCTTCTATCTCAAGGGCGGCGGTCCCCTCTTCGACATGGGTCCCTATTACCTGACCGCCTTGGTGCATCTGATGGGACCGGCGGCGCGCGTGGCCGGCTCGGCGCGCATCAGCTTCCCCGAGCGCATCGCCACCAGCGAAGCGCTGATGGGACAGGCGCTGCCGGTCGAGGTCAATACACATATCGCCGGCACGCTGGAATTTGAAAGCGGCGCCATCGCGACAGTCATCACCAGCTTTGACATTTGGGGACATCATCTGCCGAACATAGAAATCCACGGCGAAGCGGGTTCGATGAGCGTGGGCGATCCCAATCATTTTCATGGCGCGATACACATTGTCAAAGGCGGGACGCGCGAATGGGTCGATATCCCGCATACGCATAGTACCAACATTGGGCGCGGCGCGGGCTTGGCGGATATGGCTTATGCGATCCAGTCGGGACGTCCGCATCGCGCCAGCGGCGATCTAGCTTTCCATGTGCTCGATATCATGTGCGCGCTGGAAGAATCGGCGGCGCAGGGCGCGCACATCGAAATCAAGAGTACGCTTCCGCAGCCGTCCCCGCTGCCGCCCGGCTTGGCGGATGGGGAGTTGGACGCGTAGACGCTTCACCCCGGCTGGCCTTTCCAAGCCCCGCAAATTTACCTAACCTGAAACACCCTTGACATCGCTCCGACGACTTCAGTTGCGCTATAATTCATAATTTGTATCGACTTGGAATCGGAGAAGCGCATGGCCGATTACGTCATCGTCGGCGGCGGCATCTATGGCTGCGCGATTGCCTGGGAGCTGGCGAAAGCGGGGGAAGAGACGCTGCTGCTAGAAGCCAAATCCATCGCCAGCGGCGCTTCCGGCGGCTTGGGCGAGCGCGGCGTGCGCGCCAATGGGCGCGATCTGCGAGAACTGCCTTTGATGCGCCTGGCTTACGATATTTGGCTCGACTTGCACGAGCGTATCGGCGGATTCACCGGCTACCGACGGCTGGGCCACCTGCACTTGATCGAGCGCGAAGCCGACCTGGCTGGCGCCCCCGCGCAGGTCTGGATGCAGAACCGACAAGGCATCGAATCACATTTGCTGGAGGCTGAGCAATCCCGCGAACTGGAACCGCAGCTCAGCGAGAACGTCATCGGGGCCATCTACTGCCCGAAGGACGGGGTCGCCGATCACAGCGCGACCACGCGCGCCATAGCGGAAGCCGCGCGCGAGGCAGGCGCACAAATCATCGAGAACGCCCCGGTGACCGGCTTGCGGCGACAAGGTGATGTTATTATCAGCATCCGAGCGACCATCGACGGCAAAGACCGGGAAATCGAGGTCGGCAAGCAAGTTATTCTGCTCTCGAATGCCCATGTCGCCGGCTTCGTCCGTGACAACATCGGCATTGAGTTGCCCCTCTGGCGCATGTGGCCGCAAGTGATGGCGCTGGCAGCTGATATCCCGCCGCCCATGACCCACTTGATCGGTCACGCGCACCGCACGCTCGCCATAAAGCCGCTGCCCGACGGCCGCGTGATGGTCTCCGGCGGCTGGCGCGGGCGCTGGGACGAGGCCAGCGGCCAAGGAGAGCCGGTCGCCGAGCAAGTCGAGGGCAATCGGCTGCAGGCGGCCGCGGTCTATCCGGCGCTGGCAGAGCTTGAAGTAGATGAAGTTTTCACCGACCGCGCCGAGATGATCTCGGTCGATGGCATTCCCATCATCGACACCTTGCCCGGCGCGGCGAATATGCTGGTGGGCGTCGGCTGGTCGGGGCATGGCTGGGCAATCGCGCCAGCGGCCGCGAAGCTGATGGCGCGCTGGGCGCTCAGCGGGGAGCGACCGGAGATGTTGGCGTCGTTTGGGTATGGGCGCTTTTTCGCATGATGCATCTGATAATCAACCACCGAGAACACCGAGAAATTGTCACGTCCCTTTCTTTGTGTTCTTACTGTCTTTTGCGGTGAAATCTAGCCTCTAAAACTTCGGCTGCTCCCCCACCTGCACCGGATCACTCCCGCGCAAGAAGTCAAAATCACAGCCCAGCGGCGCTTGCTCCACATGCCGCAGGTACATCTGCCCGTAGCCGCGCGCGAAGGCCGGCGGCGGAGCGCTCCACCTGGTTCGACGTCTCTCAAGATCGTCTTCGCTGACGCGCAGTTGCAGGCGGCGCTCGGCGACATTCAGTTCGATGATATCCCCATCTTCGACCAGCGCCAGCGGACCGCCCAGCGCGGCTTCCGGCGCGACATGCAGCACGATAGTACCGTATGAGGTGCCGCTCATGCGGGCGTCGGAGATGCGAACCATATCGCGTACGCCAGCCTTGAGCAGCTTCTGCGGGATGGGCAGATTGCCGACTTCGGGCATGCCTGGTCCGCCGACGGGACCGGCGTTCTGCAATACCAGCACATGATCTTTTGTCACGTCGAGCGCGGGATCGTGCAGCCGCGCCTTGAGATCCGCCAGGTCTCTGAATACCAGCGCGGGACCGCTGTGGCTCAGCAATGCCGGTGCCGCGGCGGCGTGTTTGATGACCGCGCCATCGGGCGCCAGATTGCCGCGCAGGATGCTCAGCCCGCCTTCGGCAGCCAGCGGATCGTCGAGCGAGCGGATGATTTCGGGATTGCTGACTTGGGCATCGGCGACATTCTCCGCCAGTGTCTTGCCGGTCACGGTCAGCGCATCGCCGTTGAGCAGCGGCAGCAATTGCCTGAGCACGGCGGGAATCCCGCCGGCATAGAAGAGGTCTTCCATCTGGTATTGACCGGCCGGGCGCATGTTGGTGATCAGCGGCGTTGTGCGGCTGAGTTCATCAAAGCGCGACAGCGGCAAGTCGACGCCGGCGCGTCCGGCGATAGCGGGCAAGTGCACGACGGCGTTGGTGCTGCCGCCCAGGGCGTGCAGCAGTCTGATGGCGTTGTCAAAGGCCTCGGGACTCAGAATCCGCGAGGGGCGGATATCCGACTTGACCAGTTCGACGATCTGACGGCCCGCGGCTTGCGCCAGTCGGGTTCGGCGGGAATCGGCAGCCGGGATAGCGCCATTGCCCGGCAGCGCGATGCCCAGCGCTTCCATGAGCGAGTTCATGGTCGAAGCCGTGCCCATGACCATGCAGTGCCCGGCGCTGCGCACCAGATTTTCCTCGACAGCTTTGTATGTCTCCGCCGTGATAGCGCCGGCTTGGAACTCGGCGGTGTAGCGGCGGCAGTCGGTGCAGGCGCCCAGGATCTCGCCATTGTAGTGCCCGTTGAGCATGGGTCCGCCGCTGAGCATGATGGTCGGGATGTCGGCGCTGGCGGCGCCCATGAGGGCGGCGGGCGTGGTCTTGTCGCAATTGGTCAGCAGGACGACGCCATCGAGCGGATTGCCGCGGATCATCTCCTCGGTGTCCATGGCCGCCAGGTTGCGGTAGAGCATGGAGGTCGGGCTGAGGTAGATTTCGCCCAGGGAGATGGTGGGGAATTCCAGCGGCAGCCCGCCAGCTTGCAGGACGCCGCGCTTGACCGCTTCGGCGAGGGCGCGCAGGTGCGCGTTGCAGTTGTTGAGTTCGCTCCAGGTGTTGCCGATGCCGATGAGCGGGCGGGACATGTCGGCGCTGTCGTAGCCCATGGCGGCGGTGAAGGCGCGGTGGGTCAAGCCGGCGACGCCGTCTTCGTTGAAGAAGGTTCGGGAGCGAGATTGGGTCATGTCTGGCATCCTCGGTTTTCATTGTTTTACCACAGCCGCTCGGCGGGGGCGAATTCGGCTGGCATTTGCCTCGGTTGGCGGCGCACATTTGACCCTGAATAGCCCCCGAAACTCGCCCGCAACTCACCCGCAAAATCCTCCTAATTTTCTAAAAAGTATAGACACAGTATAGATACAGTGGGGTTTTCGGGGGTATCCCTTTTTTGGTCCGCGGGCGGCGGCGAATGCCTGGTGTGCGGGAATCGGTTTGGTGTCCATAGGGATCATTGTAGCAGCGATTGGGATGCAGGTGGCGACCAAATGTTCGGGTTTTTTGGATTTTGCCGCAGAGGCGCAGAGGGTCGCGTAGACACTGACCGCCGAGGCGCAGAGATTTTTCACCACAAAGGCGCAAAGGGCACGAAGGTTCATTTGGACTGCCACTCTGAGCCTAACTGTCGTATACTGAGCCACTCGCATATAGGGAGGCGCCAATGTCGGACATCCAGCAGCAGCGGCGACTTGATATACTCGCTAATCCAACCGAGACGCTCAAGATCGAGTGCAAGTCATGGCTTGACTTGAATGACAATCACCACAAGGCCGTTATCGCGAAAGCGGCAATAGCGCTGGCCAATTCAGATGGCGGAACGATTGTATTCGGTGTATTTGAGGACAATTCTGCTGGCGGAAGATTGACATGCGAACCTAAGCCTACGGATTTGTCGCGTTATACAAGCGATGTCATAGGCTCGGCGATAAACAAATATGCCGATCCAGACATTGGCTTCAACCTTGAATTTGAAAACCATCCCGATACTGGCGAGGAGTATGCCTTTGTGGAAATCGCTGGAGGAACGCAGCAACCGATTTTCGCAAAGAAAGGTTACAACGGTGTTATCAAGAAGCGGGCTTGCTACATACGCAAACCGGGTCCGAAGAGTGAAGAGCCAAATAATCTGGAATGGCGCGACTTACTGAATAGGTGCGTGAGGGCGAACAGCGACAGATTGCTCGACAGCATTAGGACAATTATTGACGGTAGACCCATGGATACAACTCCCACCAAATCCGAAGAGAATAAGTTACGCGAGTTCATGGCGGCGTCGAAAGCACGTTGGCAAGAGCGCTTAAATGAGGTTGACGACGACGATGTTGCCCGTTTGAGTCGTGGATATTGGGTATTCGCCTTTTCAATTGTTGACGGAGTCACTTGGCAAACACTGAACGACTTGCGGCGGGCGTTGGAAGAAGCGCGACCGGCAGGCTTGCGCCATCGTCTGTTCAATGATACAGGCTGGCGAGACGGTGCTCCGTACGCTGCGGAAGAAGGGTCGATTGAAGCCTGGACGGGCCATCCGTCGGAAGGTCAATACCGTGACCCATATAGCTGTTCCTTTTGGCGCGCTTCTTTGGGTGGGGAATTCTATCATTTGGAAGGGTTCTTCGAGGACAGCGATCATCGATATGGTCCAGGCACCAGATTCTATGTCGATCTGTCGATTCAACTGCATGTGATGATGTTGAAGCTGGCCGCGCGGATTGCCACTCTAGTCGGAGAAGAAGCAGAAATTGTCATTTGCTCGGAGTTGACCGGGTTGAAGGGAAGATGCCTTGCCAACAGCCAAGCTTGGTGGCCGGTTTTCCCCGGCAAAAGACTTAGTTCTATCGACACCGTCGTTTTACCGCCGCGACGCTTAGCTCCGCAACAGATCAACGACAATCTAGTTGAGATTCTATACGACTTTCTCTATCCTTTGGGCGAGAAGTTCAACTTTTACGAGTTGAAGCGAGGGTGGGTAGAATCGGCGGTAGAAAAAATCAAAAGTGATGGTTGGTAACAGGAATAGACATTTCGGTTGTGATTTGCCAGTGTTTCGTTAGCCAGCTTCATCGTTTCGCGTCACCCACCCTCCACCACAGCCACCTCATCCTCAGTCAAGCCATACAGCTGATACACCAGTTCGTCAATAATCTCCCGATCCCCCGCCGCAATAAGCTGGGTCGCGCGGCTGTGCGAGACTGGGGGATTTTGCCACAGAGGCGCAGAGGAACGAAGAAGGAAGGGTAACTTTTGCCCGCCGTGAGTGTGCTAAGTTACGTGAGTGTAGATACCACCGACAGTCACGAAAGTAGCCTGAAATGCCGGTCGATTCTACTTCGCACAGCGAGCCACCAAGGTTTGGGCGACACCACGATATGTTCAACATTTCGGCGATCAGTGCGAACCGCGAATATGGGCGTTGTGCACTCGGCATCTAAAAATACAGCAAACGTGGCTTCTGACAACATATTTTCAAATTTCGGATTTTCCAAAATTATCGGGTCCCTCACAAGAGTATCGTGCTTCAATCCATTGGCAAAACCTTTAGCAAGTATATCAAGTGCCTTATCCAGTTCCTTTCCACTATTGAAAACACTGACTGGATCAAACACCCAACGTAACATGTCTATTGTGTAAGAGTCTCGCTGTTTTCCGACTGAATCTTGATAAGCTGCGTCAATGCAAAGTACAGACATGCTTAGCGCGGGAAGCCAGAAACTACGCCCCAACGTCATTAATAGTTCGATAGTTGGGCGGAAGTGATTCAGCCAGGTGTTTTTCGCGGAATAAGGATGTTGCTGGCTAACGCGAACACCTCTTGATTGCAACAAAGTGATAAATACGCCTATAGAATCGAACGCCCGTTGCTCTAACACTTTCCAGTGATTCTGCTCACCAAATTCCGATATTTGCTTTTCGGAAACGGTCCAATTCCACGTGAAAAACAGCCCCGAATGTTGCAAGCCTTTACCAATAAAATTTCCAGGCTCAACGTAATCCATTGCGAATTCCAATTTCATTCCAAGCGATGGATTTTCTCGGATCACTTGATTAACTTCTTGCGTTGTGTCACTACGCTGTCCCGTTAGGTTGTCGATACCTATCCAGAAAGGGCACGTCGCTTTTGCACCAGTCTCAATGGGCAGCCAACTGGGCGGATACACCTGTACGAACACCCCGTTTATTTTCTGTTGCCCTCCAAGCATGTTCAAATTAAATTCCACCACTGTTCCTTTTGTCGTCCAATACTCTCTCACAATTGTCAAAGTGTCCCCAAGATATGGGAAGCCTGTACCTCAGCCATGTGTTGTGTAGGCCAACGCATACGGTCGCCAAATCACCCACCCTCCACCACAGCCACCTCATCCTCAGTCAACCCATACAGCCGATACACCAACTCGTCAATCTCACGATCCGTCCGCTCAATCCGCGCATTGACGATGCGGAGCGCCTCGCCGGTCAAGTCGGGCAACTGCTTGTGCCAGTCCAGCATGTTGTCGACGAGTGCGACCGTCGTGTCATTGTGCGCCTCAAGTGTGCCAATTGGCGGAATGGGGAGCGATTTTATATCCCGTATCGTGACTTGAGGGAAATCATCTTTGGTCGCCTGCGTAACCTGCTTGAGATACAAATACGAAAATAACCTGCTGTTGAGCAAAGCAAGTATTAGCTGAGGACTAATGCTTGAATTGGCAATGACAGAATAGAGATTCTTGTTTGTGATGAAAGTATTCCTTACGAAAATCGCCATTAAACGCTGTCTGCGATTGACTAAGCGGCGCAATAGTATCCGGTCGCCTTCAAACCAGGTAAATTCTTTCGGGCGTTCTCGCATATCATCATTGAATTCAATCCAGTTTTCCGCTTTGTGATTCATTCTGTATCTGTAGATGTCACCTTCAAAGTAGGGATAACTTAGGTCAGATGTCTTTGAGCCAGTGAGCAGGTTCTTGTCAAACAGAACGCCGCGTTTCATGTCGACGATATCGCTGAACTGATTGCTACACGTGTCTGTTATGGTAGACAGTATCCCAATGGTGGCTGAATCCAGTACGAATCTTCGATTGTCGATATTCTGCCATTTCGTCTGCTGTACTTGGTCCCACTCGTGCTCTTCAAGGCTTATACTCGTAACCTTGTCACGTTTGCCGTAAACATAAGTGAAGACCCGATGTCCCTGATTCCAGTTCCCTTTTTCCAGCACAAAGACCAATGTATCAACATAAGCGTCTGCAAAAACATCATAAGGAAGCAGCACGACGTTCTTGAAAGTGTATTCAAAAAGATAATCGCGTAGTCTTCTATATCGTGGCCCGCCGGTCCAAGCGGATGGGACAATAAATGATATTAGACCCTTTGGCTTAGCTAATTTAAGCGCCCTTTCAATAAAAGCAACGTAGACATCTTTCACTCCTTTGAATACTGTGTAGTTGTTAGCAAAGTATTTTCCCTGTTCCGCATCGAACCAAGCCCCATAAGGCGGATTGCCAATCACGGCGTCAAAGCCACCCGCCGCCATGATCTCCCCGAAGCCGTCGGCGCTATCCCAATCGAAGGGTTTGACCTTGAGCAGTTCCTCATTATCAAAGAGCGTCATTTGCTCGCCGCTGTAGAAATCGCTGCCGATGAGGGAGTTGCCCCATTTGATGTTGCCGCTGAGGTCGGGCAAGATGCGTCCGCCGGCGCTGAACATGAGGGTCTGGCGGCCCGTCGCGTCGTTCTCCTTCTCCAGCATCTTGAGCAGCAGGGAGAGCTTGCTAACTTCGACGGCGTTCTGGTCGAGGTCGACGCCGTAGATGTTGTTCAGCAGGATGCGGCGTTTTTCTGCTGTCGTGAGGATCATGCCCTCGCCGGCGATTTCGCGGACGCGATTGCGGTACTGTTTGGGATGAGCGCGGTAATAATCCAGGTGCCAATCGAGCAGGTACTGGTAGGCACCGGTGAGGAAGGAGCCGCTGCCGCAGGCGGGGTCGAGCACCCGCAGTTTTTCCGCTTCCGCCGGCGTCGCCCCTTCCAGCAGCGCGCCGACGGTATTTTCCACGATGTAGTCGACGATATAGGCGGGGGTGTAATAGACGCCGCCGGCTTTGCGCACTTCGGGTTTTTCTTCGACGCGCGCCGCGCCGCCCGCGCTCAATTCGATGACTTTGCCCAGGAACTGCTCGTAGACCTGGCCCAGGATATCGGCGGGCAGCACGGAAAATTCGTAGGGGCTGAAGGGAAAATAGAGATTTTTGATGATGTGGCGCAGCGGCTCGTCGGGAATGTCGATCTTGAGCGAATCGAGGTCGGGCTCGCTGACGCGCTCTTCTTTGCCGAAGTGGAACAAGCCGGAATTGTATTTGTCATCGGCTTCGTTGAAGAGGATTTTCAGTTCTTCATAGACTTGTTTGCCCGCGCCGGCGGCGCTGCGCAGGCGTCCGTAGGCTTCGATATCGCGGTCTTCGGCGATGCGCAGGAAGACGATGCGGTCAATGGCGCGCTGGACCAGCAGATTGAGCTGGCGCTGGCTGAGCTCGCGGTTGTGCAGGGCGATGTCTTGCGCCAGCAGCTCGCGCCAGTTTTCCATCTCGCGCAGGAAGGCTTGGTCGACGCTGGAGAAGCCGCGGATCCGCTCGCCTTCGATCCACTCGCGCAGCGCCCCCCCCGGCGACGGCTTCGCGGCTGAAACGCGACTCAAGCTGGTCCCATTTGTCGATGTATTCGCCATATTGGTAATAGCGCAGGCGGGCTGTGCTGGCGGGGTCGCCTCGCCGGGGCTGGATGCGGCAGTCGTAGACGCTGAATTCTTCAAAATCGGTCAAGACGCTGACGGGCGTATTGCCCGACCAGCCGTAGCGGCGCAGTTGAAAAGCCGGGATGGGGTTGCGCTCCAGGTTGACATGCGGCATTTTGGTCTCGACGAAGAAATGCGTCGTGTGGCCGATGCGGAAGCCGTAATCCGGGCGTTTGGGCTTTCTAATGCCGCCTTCGTCCACCATGACGCTGACTTCGAGGCCGACTTGCCGGTTGTCAACGACATCCCAACCCAGGGCTTCAAAGAGAGGATCGACGAACTGCCGTCGCAGTTCAGTTTCGCTGGCTGGTTTGCGTTCCTCAAACTGTTCAACCAGCTTTTGGATTTCCCCGGGCGCGGTCATAACGACTCAGCCGCTCACATAAAGCGAACGGAGTAGACCACCGCCAGGTTATGCGCCAGGCAGCGCCAGTGATCGCCGCGGTCATCGGAGACGTAGAAATTGCCAGCCGTCGTGCCGAAGACCAGGCTATCGCCGCGCGCGTCCATGGCGTGGCGGAAGATGAGATCGTAGGCGTTTTTCTGCGGCAAGCCCTGGCGCAGATCCTGCCAGGTTTGGCCGCCGTCTTCGGTGCGGCAGATGCGAATGGCGCGATCCACCGGCACGCGGTACTCGGCGCTGACCGCCGGCGCCACCCAAGCCACGCGCTCGTCCTGCGCGTCCAGCGCCAGCGCGAATCCGAAGCCGGCGGGACCGTCATTCTCCGAGATATCCTGCCACTGCAGCCCGCCGTTCTCGCTGCGGTAGATGCCGCAATGGTTCTGCTGCCAGAGCACATCGGGATTGGATGGGCTGGCCAGGATGATATGGGGATCGTGGCCGTAGTCGTGGCGCGGGTCGGGCAGGTAGTCGGCGTAGAGACCACGATTGCGCGCCTCCCAGGTTTCGCCGGCGTCATGGCTGACGTAGACGCCGCCGACGCTGATGCCGGCGATCAAATGGCGGCTGTCGCGGGGATCGACCACGATGGAACAGCAGCCGGGATGATCGCGCCCGGCGCCGAACCAGTGTTTGTTGGTCGGGTGATACCAGAGCGTCTCCATCAATTGAAAGCTGTCGCCGCCGTCATTGCTGACGAAGAGCCCGCCCGGTTCGGTGCCGACGTAAAGGCGCTTCGGTTCGTCCGCGCCGCCGGGCTCGATCAGCCAGATATAGCTGGTGGCCGCGGGGGCGGTGAAATCGGGCGGGACGGTATCGCCTTCGGGATATTTGGGCGCTGCGACCTCTTCCCAGCTGGCGCCCAGGTCGCGCGAGCGGTGCAGCTTGCCGCCCCAATGGCCGTGATCGAGCGAGACCCAGAGCGTGTCGCTGCGCGGGTCATGCACGGCGTAGGGCACGGGGATGCCCTCGAAGTGCGCCGATTCGATAGTCCATTCTGTTCCGGCCGCGCCGTTTCGGTTCAGCAGGAGCAGCCCTTTGCGGGTGCCGACGAGTAGTTTGTTGCGCATGGCTTCAGCCTCCGGAAAGCGCTTGCATGATGTAAATGCGGGTGTCGGCGGATATCTCATCGGAGAGCGTCCGCTTGTCGCGGATGAGTTCGTCGCCGATGAAGATATTGACGTGTTTGCGCAGCGCGCCTTGTTCGTCGACGATGTAGTCGCCGAGCCCGCTCCAGCGCTGGTCGACGGCGCTGACGGCGTCGGCGACGGTGGCCGCGTCGACCTCGAGTTCAGTCAGGTCGGGGAAGAAGCGTTGCAAGTTGGGTGTGAATTTGACCCGTGCCATGTGGGTTTTCCTTGGGTTTGCGTGTGGGCTAGGTTAGAGGATGCAGGGCGGGGATGTCAAGATTCACCACAGAGGCGCAGAGGTCACAGAGGTACGAAAGTTATTACAAGTTAGTCATGCAATAGAGTGATATGTAGTGGATGGCGCAAGTGGGCGACCCAGCGGGTCGCCCCTACCGCTCTGCAGGGGAATGTTCCCTTCGTGTCCTTCGCGTCTTTGTGGTTCAATCAAACCCTCTCGGTGACCTCGGTGTACTCGGTGGTTAAAGAAAAAACCTCAGTTGTGTTAAAATACCGCCTTATTATCAACAAACTTTCTTCAAGGAACAGGACAATGACCCCATCCAAATACGACGGACTGGCGGAATTCCGCTGCATCGGACCCTTCCGCGGCGGACGCGTGGTCGCTGTCGCTGGCGACCCGCGCGATACCAACACCTTCTACTTCGGCGGCGTCTGCGGTGGCGTCTGGAAGACGACCGACGCCGGGCAATACTGGCAGAACATCAGCGACGGCTATTTCAGTGCCTCGTCCGTGGGCGCGCTGGAAGTGGCGCCGGCCGATCCCAATGTCATCTACGCCGGCACCGGCGAGACCACCATCCGCATTGATGTTTCCATCGGCGACGGCGTTTATAAATCGACTGACGCCGGGCGCAGTTGGAAACATCTGGGCATGAAAGAGACGCGCCAGATCGCCAAGATCCGCAGTCACCCGGAAAACGCCGATCTGGTCTACATGGCGGCTTTTGGTCACGCTTTTGGAAAGAACGCCGAGCGTGGTGTCTATCGCTCGAAAGACGGCGGGGAAAACTGGGAACAGGTGCTGCATGTCAGCGACAAGGCTGGCGCCATTGACTTGAGCATCGACAAGAACAATCCGCGTATCATCTATGCCGCCTTCTGGGAAGCCTATCGCAACTTCTGGCAGATCTCCTCCGGCGGCGAGGACAGCGGCTTGTGGCGCTCGACCGATGGCGGCGACAGCTGGGAGAACATCAGCCGCAACAAGGGACTGCCCGAAGGGAGGCGCGTAGACACTGCCCCGCCCCTGCTGGGCAAGATCGGCGTGGCGGCGTCGCCGGCGCAGAGCGGGCGCGTCTGGGCAATCATCGAGAACCAGCCCGACGGCGGCATCTATCGCAGCGACGATTACGGCGAGACCTGGGTCGTCGGCAGCAAGGACAACCGCTTGATCTCCCGCGCCTGGTATTACATGCACTTGACCGCCGATCCGCTGGACGCCAATACCATCTACATTAACAATCTCAACTTCTGGAAATCCACCGACGGCGGGCACAATTTCAGCGAGATCACCACACCGCACGGCGATGACCATGACCTGTGGATTCATCCCGACAATAACCAGGTGATGATCCACGGCAATGACGGCGGCGCTTGCGTCTCGCTCAACGGCGGCTTGACCTTTTCCAGCATCTACAATCAGCCCACGGCGCAGTTCTATCACCTCGATGTCGATAGCAACGATCCCTACTATGTCTATGGCACGCAGCAGGACAATTCCAGCTTGCGCGTGCCCAGCCGCAGCCGTTATTCATCGATCATGTGGGACGATTGCGATATCGCCGGGTCCGGCGAGAGCGGTTATATTGCCGTCCATCCCGATGACCCGAACATCGTTTATGTCGGCGCGATCGGCAGTTCGCCCGGGGGCGGCAACTGCCTGCAGCGCTACGATCACCGCACACAGCAGATCCGCCTGATTTCAACCTGGCCCCGTTCCTCCACCGGTTTGGGCGCGGGGGCGGACAAATATCGCTTCGCCTGGACCTACCCCATCGTCTTTTCGCCGCACGATAGCAATATTATCTACATCGGCGGCAACCAGATCCTCAAGACGACGGACGAGGGCCAAAGCTGGCAGGAGATCAGTCCCGACCTGACCAAAGCCGATCCCGAGACGCTCAAGCCCTCGGGCGGTCCTATCAATCGCGATGCCGTCGGCGCCGAGCATTTCGCCACGGTCTTCACACTGGCGGAATCGCCCCACGAAGCCGGCGTCATCTGGGCTGGCTCGGACGATGGTTTGCTGCACATTACACGGGACGGGGGCAAGAACTGGAGCGACATCACCCCCCATCCCCCGGCCCCTTCCCCCACTGAGGAGGGAAGGGGAGAAAAAAGCCCCTCCCTCTTTATGATGGGGGAGGGGTTTGGGGTGGGGGTCATGTTCAATATGATCGAACCCTCGCCGCACGATGCCGCCACGGCTTACGTCACCGCCACGCGCTACAAGAACGACGACTATGCGCCATACGTTTTCAAGACGACAGACTACGGGGAGAGCTGGTCGCTCATCACCTCCGGCATCGCCGACGATCATTTCTGCCGCGCCGTCCGCGAAGATCCCAACCGCGAGGGCTTGCTCTACCTGGGCACCGAGTTCGGTTTGTACATCTCCTTCGATGGCGGCAGTATCTGGCAGCGCTTCCAACTCAATCTGCCTGTCTGCCCGATTTATGACATGAAAGTCAAAGGAACTGATTTGGTCATCGCGACGCACGGCCGCTCCTTCTGGATATTGGATGACCTGACCGTCCTGCATCAATATAACGACGACATCGCCGACAAAGCCGCGCAGCTTTTGGCGCCGCGCCCTGTGGAACGGCACTTGCCCAAGGTCTTCGACGGCCTCTTCGAAAGCGGCGACGGCAAGCAGTATATGAGCACGCTGGGCGCGGTCGCGCCCTATCTGGTTGAGGAAACGCCGGAACACGGACGGAAAGAAACCTGGCTGGATAGCGGCGTCAACCCGCCCAAGGGCGCGGTGATTACTTATTATCTGCGCGAAAAACCGGAGTCGACGATCAGCTTGCGTATCGAAGACGCCGAAGGCAAGGAAGTCAAGACCTTCAAGAGCCTGCACGCCGATGACGAAGAGAAAGCAAAGCTCCCCTTCCCTGATGCTTCGGGGAAGGGGCCGGGGGATGGGGTAGAAAAAGAACTGCGCATTCCCTCGAAAGCCGGCTGGAATCGCTTCGTCTGGGACCTGCGCTATCCCGATGCGCATAAGGTCATCCCGCACAACGATAATCAGCAGGGTTTCATCAAGGGACCGCATGCCGCGCCCGGCGCCTATCGGGTGACGCTCTGCGTCGGCGAAGAAGAACAAAGCGCGTCCTTTGAAGTGAGCAAGGAAGCGGGCGTGCCGGCATCGGAGGCCGAGCTCAAAGAACAGTTCGATCTGCTCATGACGATCCGCGACAAGGTCTCGGCGACGCACAAGGTCATCAACCAAATGCGCGATGTCCGGGCGCAGCTCCAGGGCTGGCGCGAGCGCATCGCCGGGCTGGAGTCGGCGGCCGGCATCATCGACGCGGCCAAAGCGCTGGAAGAACAGGTTCTCGAAGTCGAAAAGGAACTGATGATTCCGGACACCCGCGCCGGCTGGCCCGACGCCATGAACAACGGCGACCGACTGGCGGAGCAGTTGAAGAACCTGACCTTCAACGTGGCGCTGGGCGATTACAAGCCGACGGACTATGAATACGAGGCTTACGAAGAAATCGCCGGGGACATTGACGGCGCCGTCGGCAAATTCGATGACATCGTCAAGGGCAACCTGGCGGAATTCAACACCATGCTGGGCAACGTCGGCTTTGGCAAGATCGTCCTCAAGGTGGAATAGATGCATTGCCCCCACCCCCAAGCCCCCTCCCCCATAAAGAGGGAGGGGGCCCATAACTTTAGGCGAGCTACTATTTGGCTCCCCTTCTCCCCTTGTGGGAATTCCGCCCCCCGTTTAGCGGGGGGACCGAGGGGGGCCTTGGGCCGGGGGATGGGGGTTTAGCGGCCGTGAAACGCTCTCGCCCATTCCTCCTGTTGACGCTGGCGGACTTCCTGGCGAGGTCCGGCTATCAGATGGGCAAGACGCCGCTGCTGCCCATTTTCGCCGACGCGCTGGGCGCCTCCGGCGCTTTCCTGGGCGCAATCGTATCCGTATCCACTATCACCGGACTGGTGCTGAAGCCCTTCTTCGGCATCTTGTCCGATCGCGGCGGCAGGCGCGCCTGGCTTTTGATCGGCACTTGCTTTTTCGCCTTCATGCCCTTTATCTACGGCTTTATCAGCAGCACCGAGCAACTACTCATCGCCCGCCTGATACACGGCTTGGCGACAGCGATCTATGGACCCGTGACCCTGGCTTACATCGCCGAGCTTTCGCGCCGGGAGCGGGGTCGCGCCGACACTGACCCGTCAGTCGCCGAAGACATCGGCTGGTTCCAGATGGCGCGCAGCGGCGGTTACATTGTGGGTCCGGCGCTGGCGGGCGCGCTGCTGACGGTGATGGATCCGGCGGCTGTCTTCACGGTGATCGGGTTGATCAGTTGCGCCGTCTTTATACCGGTGCTGAGACTGCCGGATACCCGTCCCGAGAAAAGGCAGAAGCGCAAGCCCCTGCTGCAGCACGTCCGCAACGCCATTCGCGACGGGGCGCGCACGCCGGCCATCTGGTTGACCGGTTCCCTGGAATCCATCACCTTTGTCGCCCTGTACACGCTCAAAGCCTTCTTGCCGATATACGCGCTGGACGCCGGCGTGAGCGTAGCGCTGGTTGGCAGTTTCTTCAGCTTGCAGGAAGCGGCGCACGTGATCGCCAAACCCTACTGCGGTCGCTTGGGCGATCGTTTGGGATACCTGACGAGCATCAGCCTGGGCATGCTGACGCTGGCCGCGTCCCTGCCGCTGGTGCATGTGCTGGACGCCGGCGCAGCCTTCCTGGCCCCCGCGCTGATGATGGGCGTGGCGCAAGCGCTGATCTTCCCGGCGGCGATTGCCCTGGTCTCCAACCGCATCAGTCCCGAACACCTGGGCGCGGGCATGGGTTTGATCGGCATGATGCAGAACTTCGGCAAGGTGGCGGGTCCGATCCTGGGCGGGCTGGCGATTCAGGCGCTGGGCTATGAAGCGACATTGCTGTGCCTGAGCGCGGCGCTTGCCCTGGGCACGGCGGTGATTTGGGTGTTTTTCATGCCACGTATTAATCCGACCACACTCTAGTTCTCCGAAACGCAATATCGAAGCGCAAAAAGTACAGGATTCAGATTCGCTTTCGGACTACCCAATCAGGTAGGGGCGACCAGCGCGGATGTGTACAGTGTCAAGTGTGATATGATATGCTAAATCAACGGTAAGGCAAACTCTGGCGGGACAGGTTCACTAAAATGAAACAACTACGACTCAATACGGCACTACACAGTCGCGAAGAAAGTTTGCCGAGCGTGGACTTGAGTGGCGCGGGCCTGGAAGGCGCTTGTCTGTATCGCGCGAATCTTGCAGAGGCGAACCTAACTAGCGCGAACTTGCGCGAGAGTAACCTGCAAGGCGCCAATCTGAGAAAAGCAAGATTATACGAAGCGGACTTAAAAGGCGCGGACCTTGGCGGATCTAACCTGGGCATGTCAGATTTGCGCTGGACGTGTTTGGAAGGGGCGAATCTGCGTCGCGCCAATTTGAACCGAGCAAACTTGCTTGGCGCAAATCTGGCCGGGGCGTTTCTGGATTGTGTGGACTTAGCGGGGGCGACATTGCCCGATGGGGCGCGATACGAAGAAGGCGTATGTATAGAGCGGTACACAGACAAGAATCATCCCGATTTCGACGCCACGTTAGCCCTGATTCATGAACTCGGCAAAGATACCGACAATGTGCTCCCGCCCGAGACTGAAGCTGAAGCATACCGAGAGTTGCCCTGGAAGCAATTTGTGGAACGGACCTATGGCAGTCTGGCCGATAACCCTATCGAGTTGCATGAACACGGGGACTCGCTTGGATGAGATATCTGCTCGACACCAATACTTGCATTCGTTACATCAACGGACGAGCGCCACAGTTGCGGGATTTTATAGACACTCAATCATATGCGGATATCACCGTTAGCGCGATCACCAAGGGCGAAATGTATTATGGTTCCGCCAAGAGTCAAACACCTGAGCGTTCCCGTGCTAAACAAGACGAGTTCTTGCGCCACTTCGATAGTTTACCCTTTGATGACGCGGCCGCTGATGAATACGGCAGCATACGCGCTTACCTCGAGCGGCGCGGTACGCCCATTGGCCGGCACGACATGTTGATCGCTGCGATTGCGAGAGTAAATGGGCTGATCGTCGTGACGCATAACACAAGAGAATTTGAACGCATTCCTGGTCTGAACGTTGAAGATTGGGAAGTCGAATGAGTGTTTTCAAAGTTATCCGCCTGCTCCTCACACCCAGCAGCCGTTGACCACCTGGCCGCGTATGTTCGCCACCCGCCGGATATTGCCCTCATCGGCATCCATCACCATCAGTTGATTAAAACCCGGGTAGGACGAGGGCGCGACATAGCTGATCCGCCGACTGTCGGGCGACCAACGCGGATCTGAAATGCCGCCCTGATGATGGCTGAGCCGCCTCAGTTCGCCCCCATCTGGGCGTAGCTTGTGGAGTTGCCCGCCAATAGTTGCGGCGATCCACTTGCCATCGGGTGACCAGGCCACATCAGTCAGCGTCAGAGGCGTATCGTAGATGACGCGCTCGCCGCGCCCATCCGGCGCCGCAATCGCGAGCGCATAAGACGGACGCGCATCAGGCGCGCGCTTGGCAACGATGTAGGCGATGCTGCCTCCATCGGGCGACCAATCCGGCGAAATATAAGCTCGCTCCGTGCTCGGCGACTTTATGGTCCTGTACGCGCGGCTGGCGAGATCGCCGCTGACCAAGCCGTAGCGCGATTCCCGGTATTGACGCGATACGATGAGCGCAATGCCGTCCGGCGCAAGCGCGATCTGCTTGAGCGACGTGAGCAGTTCTCCGGCGGCCGGTCGATCCAAATGCAGCTTTGAGCCATCAAGCAAAGCGTGGTGGAAGCCGTTGAGATCATGGCGTCCGCTGGCGATCACGAGCGACTGCGATTCCGCATGGCAATCTATATCCGAGATGCGAAGATAGCCCTCGCCATGCGGGATTGAGCCGAGAATGCGTTTCATGCCGCTGCCATCCAAGCCGATGCGATAGACGGAATTGCTTTCGCGCCCGGCGTCGATGGCGTCTGTATCCGAGATGAACAACAACTCGCCCTCGGCCGACCGTGGTACGCCAGTGCCAATTTGATCCAGCCACAAGATCGACGTCACGACGATCAAATACAGCGTGACGATGTCTTTACGTAATCTGGCGCTGCCGCGCATCGTTGATCCTGTCCGCGCGCTACAGCGCCTCAGCCAAAATAGCTTTCAGTTCCTCATGACTGAGCGGAAGGGGATTGCCTTTCATGCTGCTCGAAGCAGCCGATTTCTCGACGATGAGGTCGAAGTCCTTTTCCTCGATGCCGTAAGCGCCCAGCCCAGGAATAGCGAAGATCGCGCTGGTTTCCTCAATCCAGTCCATGGCGTCCCGGGCTGTCGCCTCGCGGTCGAACAAGATGAATTGCGCGGCATATTCATAGCGCCTCAGTGTCGGGTTATCCGGCTGGCGCTGTTCCAGCGCTCTGATATTGGCTTTGATGACCGGCGGCAGCAACGTCGCGCAGATGGCGCCATGCGGCGCGTTGTACATCCCGCCCAGCACGCCCGCGAATCCATGTACCGCGCCGAGCTTGGCATTGGCCAATGCCAAGCCACCCAGCAAGCTGGTCAAAGCCATATCGGTGCGCGCCGCGGCATTATCCGGTTCCGCATATACCCGGCGCAAGGAACGTCCGGCGCGGCGCAGTCCCTCGACGCAGAGAGCGTCGGTGAGCGGGTTGGCGAGGCAGGAGACATAGGGTTCGAGCACCTGGGCGAGGGCGTCCATGCCCGTGCTGGCGGTCACCGAAGGCGGCATCGAATGGGTCAACTGCGGATCCACCAGGGCGATATCCGCCAGCATGCGATTGTCGCGCAGGCTCACTTTGACGCGATGCTCATGCGAAGCGAGCACGGCATTTTTGGTCACCTCAGCGCCGGTGCCGGCCGTGGTCGGCAACGCTATAAATGGCAAAGGCGCCTCTTGCAATTGCTTTCCCTTGCCGATCACCTCGAGATAGTCGAGCGCATTGCCCTCGTTCGGGATGAGCGCCGCTGTCGCCTTGCCGCTATCAATGACGCTGCCGCCGCCGATGCTGATGACTAGGTCGCAGCCGGCGGACAATGCCGCTTCCTTGGCGCGGTTGACCACTTCCACGCTCGGCTCCCCCGCCACCGTGTAGAGCGTATGCCGCAGGCTCGATTGCTTGAGCGAGCCAATCAGATCCCCAAGTCGTTCGGGTTGGTCGTCGGTGAAGAGCAGCGCATGGCTGCCCAGATCACCCGCCAGCGACGCCAGTTGACTGGCGCTGCCATCGCCAAAGATGATGCGCGTTGCCGTGGCAAATTCAAATCGTTTCAACATAGATCTTCATTGACAGATGAAAGCGGTCAAAAATCAGGATTTGTTAGAGGAATCTGGATATCCTGGACACGCCAACTGGCTTTACTGCGAAGATCGGCAAAACTGATTCGCACTCGGAAATCTTCGCCTAGGGTAGGTGCGTTTCGGCCGACGCGCCAGATCGTATCGTTCGCGCTTGGGTTGTATCGGTCTTGCAATAGACCGTTGGGCAAACACGCCGCTATTATTCGTTTGAGAACGTGTGCATTATCGATGACATCGTAGATGTATTTCGCAAATACCGTAACAACGTAAAGAGAACGGCCGTCACGTTGAATAAATGACGGTAGTTTACCTGTCTCATCAATGACTTCACCTTGGCGCCACATTTTCACACGCATCGACGTTTGGGACATCTGAATCGTCGCTGTACCGCTACCACTAGGCTTCTCTGCCTTTGCATCAAGCATGAGCGCTACCGGAATAGCTTCAGGCAGAAACACATAAACAGCTTTCTTTATATCAACTTTGCCGTACAGCCGCATATGTATTTGAGGTAATCCCATTAATTCAATTGCTTCTCTTGTGACATCTTCGGCTATATCTTGAGGCTGGTCTACTTCCTCTTTGAAGATACTAACTGCTTGCGAAGCATAATCCGTTAGCGCCTGCGTTACCATCGAAAATGACGTTTGTTCCAGAGTCTCCATTTGTTCAGGTGACATTCGTGCGCTTCCGAGCTACTTCGGCGTAATGATCGCCCAGCTCAATTCCTAGCCACCGTCTGCCAAGCCGTCTTGCTACAGCAGTTGTTGTACCAGAGCCGACAAATGGATCCATAACAACTCCTTTGGCCGGCGAAAATAGCCTAATTACGCGATTAGCAAGCTCTTCGGGAAACTCGGCTTCATGGCGATCGTTGCGTTGCACTGAACGAATCTGCCAGACACCTCGCGACCCCCACTCAGACCATTCGCGGCTAGTCAGCCGCTGACGATCATATTCAGTAATACCAGGTTGCCAAAAGACATAGATATGTTCAAACTCATCAACTGCCCTATATGAATTAGAGTGCCAGCGGCAATTTGCCCAACATGGGTCTTTGTGCCAGATGCGCTGATCATACAAATATAATCCAGCATCCAGCGCCCATTCTTCGACCATACAGCCGGTTAACTTTACCCGAGTAGATGCCATCTGCTTGCCACCGCGAACATTATTATGTTCTAAACGACGTTGCACCGTCTGTTCACTACAACCGAGCATCTTAGCCAGATCAGCACGCTTCGCCTCCGGATACCGCTGTTTCAACTCAATTATTTGTTCTCTGGTTACTGGGCTTTTCTTACGACGTACATTGTCTGCTTGATAACGAGGCATTGATTCATCCGGGAAACACAGAATATCCCCTATGTTGACAGCCATAAAGCCGCCCGGCTTCAAAATTCGCGAGTGGAGGAAAATTACCTCTTTAATCAGCGATTGCCACTCGCTAAAACTCCAATCCTTTTCGTACGACTTGCCTACATAATATGGAGGTGACCAGAAGCTAAGATCAACACTGCCAGAAGGCAACAAAGGCATTAGTTCTCTAGCATCGCCGGTAAGAATGCGGTTAAAGCTGAACTTTGGTTTGTAGATTTTGGGTACAGTGACTACTGTCGAAATTGTTGCTGATTGTTGTCGAGGGTGGATTTCGCTCATTCCCCATCCTTTCTCAGATAGCCAATGGGACCCCGAGGTAGTGGCCATTTCCGGTCTGATGAAGATGAAAACAGTGGCTAGGAATCAACTGTATTCTTTTTCCGACCAATGCGGGAAGCTATAATTGCATTATATCGAAACGTGGGAGAATTGCGAATGTTGCAACTGGAAGCTGTCCTAACCGACGAGGTACAAGCCGGGCGCGCTCTGGTGGCGCGTATCGGGCGCGTACTCTTCGATCGTCACCTGACCGATGCCGGTGGCGGCAATATCAGCTTGCGCGTGGACGATGTCTATTGCATGTCGCCGACGCTGGCTGGACAGATGCGCCAGTGGCAGTTGGACGCGGAAGACGTCCTGGTCGTCAGCAAGCGGGGAGAGATCCTGGAAGGCGATGGCGGCTTAACGCGAGAGAGCGCCGTTCACTTCGGCCTGCACGAAAACTTCAGTGAATACGGCAGCGCCGTTATCCACGCGCATCCGCGCAACCTGATGGTCTTCGCCTGCGCCAACCGAGCCATGCCGCCGATCATGGAAGCCACGCGCAAATTCGGCGTCACGCCCGTCATCGACTATGCGCCGGCGCACAGCCCCAAATTGGGCGAACGAATCGTCGCCACCATGCGCGGGCGCGAGGCGCGCATCGCCAAGCACGCCGCGGGAACCATCGCCCCCTGGCACGGCTTGTTCTTGATGGGCAAAAACCTGGAAGCCGCGCTGGACGCCGTCGAGCGCCTTGATACCAACGCCTTTGTCATGATGATGTCGCGACACCTGGGCGCCAGCCCCATGCTCCGCGAAGAAAGCGCGGACATGGAAGCGGCTATCGCCGACTTCAGCGACGACTAACCCGGATGATCGTCTCCCTGACACCCAATACCACGATTGATCTGACAGTATTTGTACCCAAACTGATCGCCGATACCACCCTGCGCGCCTCCCGCACAGTTTACAGCCTGGGCGGCAAACCGACCGACGCTTCCTGGATACTGGGCAGGATGGGGGTCGGCAGCCTGGCGCTGGGACTGGCGGCGGGCTCGGTTGGCGACAAAGTCAAGGATATGATGGAATCCTATGGCGTGACGACGGATTTCGTCAACGCCGAGGGCGAGACGCGCATCAACACGGTCATCATTGACGAAAGCACGGGCGAGCATACGACCATCACTTCCGCATCCATGTTCGTCAAGCCGAGGCATCTTGACGCCTTGCGCGAGCGATACGCGCGCGCGCTCAAGTCGGCATCGGTAGTAATTACCGGCGGATCCCTGCCGCCCGGCATGGAGCCCGAGTTCTACGTCGACGCGATCAATATGGCGCGCGACCAGGGCGTTCCCGTAATCTTTGACGCCTCGCAGCCCAATCTGGAGGTTGGCCTGCGCGCCAAACCGACCTTTATCAAGCCGAATAATCACGAACTGTCGGCGCTGGTCGGCCAGGAACTGGATTCGGCGGAAGCGCTGTACGCCGCGGGCAGCGACATCCTGGCGCGCTACGGCAGCGAAGTCGTCATCTCTCGGGGCAAAAGGGGCGTGCTGGCGGTTCTGCGGGAGGGCAGTTTTCGCATCCCGCCGATCCCGGTTGATGTCAGCAGCCCGGCGGGCGCGGGAGACGCGCTGCTGGCGGGCTTGGCGCATGCCATTCATCATAAGACGCCAATAGAAGATGGCTTGCGGCTGGGGGTCGCCGCGGCGACGGCTGTCTGCCTGCAGCCGGGCACCGCTGCCTACGAGGTCGCGGATATGCGGCGATTCTTGCCCCAAGTGGAGTTGATCCCGTACCCTTGAGCCGCCTGATACTCGAACATTTATTCATCAAGCTCAATATCACCAGTAGAACCAAGAAAGTAATGCGAAGAGTTGATGAAATATAGAAAACTACAAAATAATCGAAAGCTGTAGGGGCGACCAACCTGGTCGCCCGAAACCGCGCCCTTGCATCGACGGGTCTCGGCATGGTATGACGGGCGACATGTCTTTTAACGACTTTCTTGGTGCTACTCACATAGAATTCGTATTAAATCACCTCAAGGTATTCCCGATCCGGCAACTCGGGAAAAGGCGCGTGCGGTTCGGCTTGATACCAGAAGGCAGTTGAAGCAATATCGTCTTGCAGGGGCAAATAACGCCAGTCTTCAAAGGGCGCTTCGTGCAGCGACCCGGAGCGCCAGCCCAGGGCTTGAATCGTCACGCGCAGGTCTTCCTCGAAGCGGATTGGATCTTGAATATGCCAGCGATACAAGCCAAAGCGCTGCTGGCTCTGATAGAAGCCGTCCGGTTTGATCACCTGCGGCAGACCCAGGTAGGGCGTACTGAAGGCGGAGTACTCGCCATCCTGATTGCCGAAGCACCAGGCGCCACCGAAATAATCTTCGGTACCGGTGCCGCAGATCGTGGGAAAGTCCGTATCGCCGTCCATATAGAACTTGATCTCGCCCTAGCCCCACCAACCGCGGTTATTGCTGCCCCAAGCCATGTACGTGCCAACATAGTGACCCATGCCCTTGATCCCATCGACGATGGTATGCACTTCTTTGTAAGGCAGCGGATTGTTGCGGCGCCACTGCGCGTGCAAGTAGCCGACATCTTCCGGCACATCCGTCAGCGTGTAATCGAACTGGTAGAACATGGGTTGTACGGGCTTATCCAGCAGATTCTCTATCGTGACGCGGGCGCTCTTGCGGAAGGGCATCTCCCAGTAGCTGTTGAAGGCGCTGTGCGGATTGGCGGAAATGGGCAGCGAGTTGACATGGCAGTATTCCGTCCATCCATTACAAAAGAAGTCCCCAAAGGGCGCCTCGATCGACGGACTCTCCTCACCGTCCCAATAAAAGCGCAGGATCAAGGAGCGCCAATACCGAGCAAAGGTGGTGATCCAGATATGTTGAATCGCGCCCGGTCCTTCGATCTCCGCCAAAGTCGTGACGCTGTTGGCTTCCAGGTGGATGCAAGGCGATACCTTCCAGCCCTGCCCCAGGTCCTGCGCCGCCGACCATGACACGCCATCGGTGGACATCCCGCCTGCCCCTTTTTCGCCTTTGAAGTTCTCCGCAGTGATGGAGCGCGTCTTGGCTTTGGACAGGCGCGAGATATTGCCCATATTCAAATGCAAGCCGTTGAAGTATTCCATGCCTTCACCTCGTCTATCATCTCAGTAATTTGATTAGCCTTAGCTTTCCACAGGCTTTGCCGCTGGATTCTCCAACTGAGGGACTTTCGCTTGGGGATCAAAGCCGACGGGTTTGTAACACAGCGCCTGACGCCCCGGCGACACCTGCACCATCGGCGGTACAGTGCGCTCGCAAATCGCTTCGACATATTTGCAGCGTTTGGCGAATTTGCAGGCTTGCGCCTGGAACTCTTTAATCTCGATATCCGGCAGGGCGACGCCTCGCTCCCATTTGTGGTCAACCGTCGGCACCGAATCCAGCAGCAGCTCGGTATAGGGATGGACGGAATCGGTCAGAATCTGTTCCGATGGACCATACTCCACCACGCTGCCGCGGTACATGATGGCGATGTAATCGCTGACGTAGTAGGCGGTAGAGAGATCGTGCGTGATGTAGACGAAGCTGACCTTGTATCTTTCTTTCAGTTCCAGGAAGAGATTGACGATGTTCATGCGCAGCGAGGCGTCGATCATGCTGACCGGCTCGTCCGCCACGATGAGTTTGGGCCGCGGAATCAGACTGCGGGCGACAGAGATGCGCTGCAGTTCGCCGCCGGAGAATTGATTGGCGTATTTGCCTTCCACGCGGGACAGATCCAAGCCCACCGACTCCAGCACTTCAGCGACGATCTCGCGCGCCTCCTTCCGGTTCTCCGCGATGTTCAGCCGCAGCGCCGCATCAAAGAGATACTTGTCAACTTTCTTGCGGGCGCTGAAGGCTTCAAAGGGATTCTGAAATATCGGCTGCACCGCGCGGTAATAATCTCGCCCTTTCAGTCCCGCGCCGCCGCGCTCAAACAGCGGATGCCCGTCGATCAGGACATCGCCGGATGTCGGATGCTCCAATTCCAGGATGATCCGCGCCAGCGTGGTTTTGCCGCTGCCGGATTCGCCGACGATGCTCAGTATCGATGGCTCCGCCGCCGGCAAGCTCAGGCTGACATCGTCCACAGCCACCAGGCGCGTCCCGAAGACCAAGCCGCCAATGCGGAATACCTTGGTGACATTACGCAGTTCCAGCAAGTTCTCGCTCAAGACGCGCGCTCTCCGTACAGGTGACAGGACACATAATGATCCGGCTCGATCTGCATCAAAGCCGGCTCCTGATGCGCGCAGTGGTCCATCACGCTTGGGCAGCGCGCGGCAAAGCGACAGCCCGCCGGCGGGTCAATCAAGTTTGGCGGTCTGCCAGAGATGCCGACGCGCTGCCTTCGATCGCCAACCCGCGGCAAGGACTGAATCAGCATCTGGGTATAGGGATGCAAGGGGTTGTTGAAGATGACGTCGGTGGGACCATACTCCACCAGCTTGCCGGCGTACATGATCGCCAGCCGGTCGCTGATCTGATAATGCACCCCCATATCGTGCGAGACGACAACCAGCGTATTCTCCATCTGCTGCTGCAATTCGATCAGCATCAGTAGAATGCCCTTCTGCACCACCACATCCAGCGCCGTGGTCGGCTCGTCAGCCAGGACAATCTGCGGATGCAGAAACGTTCCCAGCGCCACCAGCACCCGCTGCTTCATGCCGCCGCTGAGTTGGTGCGGGTAGGACTTCAAGACCTCAACCGGCAGCTCCAGCTCTTTCAGATAAGCCGCCACCCGCTCGCGTATCGCCGTTTTGCCCGCCGCTTTTAGCGGATGACCCTTCGGCACGGCATCAAAGAATTGATTCTCGATGCGGATGACGGGATTGAGCACGCTCATCGAGCCTTGGGGGATATAGGAGATGAATTCCCACCAGTGTTCCCGGATTTCGCCCGGTCCGATGGTCTTCACGCTACCGTTGCCATCGGGAAAATCAGCTTCGTAACTGCCGGAGACGATCTGCAGCGGCGGCTGAATGTAATCGTAAAGCACCTTCAGCAAGGTCGATTTGCCACAGCCCGATTCGCCGGCGATGCCCAGCACTTCGTTAGGCAGAATATCGAAGCTGACGCCATCCACCGCCTGCACAACGCCGCGTGGCGTATCGTAGTAGCACTTGAGTTCGCGCAGCCTAAGCATCGCCGTGTCCCCGCCTTTCCGCCGACAGATTCGCGATGCCAGTCGATAACAGGAACAAACAGATGAACAAGACGATAATGGCGACGACAGGCGAACCGATCCACCACCAGCGCTGCCCGAGCAGCGCTTGATGCTGCAAAGCCCAATAGATCATCGTGCCCAGCGTCGCTTCCTCCAGGCTCGACAAACCGATTACAGCCAGGCCCGATTCAGTGGCGATGGCGACCAGCACTGTATTGACAAAATTCGCCATCGCCCAGCTGAAAATATGGGGGGCGATCTCTTCCGCCAGTATGGTAAAGGTGCCAGAGCCCGAAAAGCGCGCCGTGTTGACAAACTGCCGCTCGCGCATGCTCAAGGCGATCGAACGCATCTGGCGAGCGGGCCAGGGCCAGTTGAAGAGGATGAGGATGATGCTTATCAGGACCAGCGACGCGCGTCCCTGCAGCAGAGAAGACATGAGGATGAGGATGGGCAAAGAAGGGACCACAATGAAGACATCGGCAAAAAGGGTGATGATGCGGTCCGGGACGCCGCCGAGGAAACCGGCCGCCAAGCCGGCGAATACGCCGATAAGCGTGGCGAAGAAAGCGACAAAGACGCCGATAAAGAGCGAATTCTGTGTGGCGTAAGACAGCAGCCAAAAGGTATCCTGACCCAGATTGGTCGTGCCCAAGAGGTGTTCGGCGCTGGGCGGCAGGTTGCGCGGATGTCGAATCCAGGCGCGCGGATCTTCCGGCGAGAAGAAGGGCAAGATGCCGCCCAGCAAAATGAAGGCCGCCAGTATGACAATGCCCACCCTCAGTCGCGGATTTGAATTGCGCATCGTCACCTCTGCCGGATCCGCGGATCAAAGAAGGGATACAACAGGTCGATAATCAGCGTGGACGTGGCCACCGCAATGATTGAAATCGTAATTGTGCCCATGAGCAGGTTGTAATCGGCTTGCAAGACCGCGTTATAGGTCATGGTGCCCAAACCGGGATAACTGAAGAGGATCTCGGTGATCAGCGCCCCGTTGAAGATGGCGCCAATTTGCAGCGCCAGCACGGTGACCTGCGGCAAGATGGCATTGCGCAAGACATAGGCGGTCATGATCCTGCCCTCGCCGGCGCCTTTCAGCTTGGCGAAGTAGACGAAATCCTCTTCCGAAATGCTCGAGGAAAGCGCCTTCATGCTCAAGACCCACCAGCCGAAGCCGACAATGACAATCGAAAGCGCCGGCAGAACCGAGTTGTAAACCGCGCTGGAAACGAATTCCCAGGACCAGGCTTCGCCCTGGACAGAGAAAAACAAAGGGAAAATCGGATTGATGTGGATGAAAAGGATGATCAAAATGAGCGCGGTGATGTAATAAGGGATGGGATAGACAAAGATGGCGATGATCTCCAGCGTGCGCGAGGAGATCCAGCGGCTCTTGTAGCCCGCCAGCAAACCGATGGCGTTGCCGACGATCCAGGCGATGATGGTCGACGACAGCAGCAGGGCGAGCGTCCAGGGCAGCGCGCGCCCGATCAATTCGTTCACCGGCGTCGGGAACATCGACAGCGACGGACCAAATTCCCGCGTGACAAAGGTGCGCTGGAAAAAGCCGAAATACTGCTCGGCAAGCGTGCCTTCCAGACCGAAAGCCTGCGTCAGGGTTGCGCGCATCGCCTCGACCTGTTCCGCTTCCATGTAGGCGCCGCGGGTCATGATGCGGCCCAGCATCGCCTCCACGGGATCCGATGGCATGAAGCGCGGCACGAAGAAGACAACGGTGATGCCGATCCAGATCACCAGGATGTAGGCGATGATCCGCGTGACCACGAACTTGGCGAATTGCATGGTAGAGCCTTTGGCAAGACAAATCGGGTGTGCTCGAAGGAGCACACCCAATCTATCAGATTAGCGGTTCAGTCTAGCCGTCGCCCTTTGGCTGGATGAAGGGCATGTGATACTTGAATAGCGACCACCACCACCAGGGTCCTTCGTAGAAGTAGTCGGCGGTGGGCAAGCCGTCCCAATAGGTCGTGATGACCGGCACGAATTTCGAGGTGCCGAACATCGGCAGCCAGGGCCGCTCGACGATGAACTGCTTCTCGAATTCCGTCAGCAACGGGATCGTATCCGGGTGATCGCTCGGCAGCGGCGCGATTTGATCCAGAATGCCGCTGAGCGCGTCGCTGTCGTAACGCATGGCGTTGCCGGGAGCCGGCTGGCCGATGGGTACGATGTGCCGCTTGTGCCAGAAGGCATCCAGCAGGTCCCAGCTATCGGGCAAGGCGCCGCAGCCAGGCCAATAAGAGCCGGCGTCAAATTCGCCGCGGCTGTAATTGCTCCAGAATGTGCCGGAATCCATCTGCTGCACGGTGGCGTCGATGCCGAAGGCGCGCCAGTTATCGGCGACAGCGAAAGCCAGACGCTGCGACTGCACCTCGAAATTCGAGGGCGAGTTGATGGTGATCTGCCAAGGGCTGCCATCGGGTTTGTGCCAGGCGCCGTTTTCCAGCGTGAAGCCCTCGGCTTGCAGCATCTCGGTAGCTTTGTCCGGATCATGCTTCCACCAGCCCACGCCGAAGAGATCCACCAGGGCGTCTTCATCGGCGGGCAAGCCTTCGACGCCTTGGTCCGCAAGGATCGCGGCGATATCTACAGCATAATTCGGGTCGAAGGGCTGGTAGCCGTCTTCGAAAGCGAACTCCGTCATCCATTCGCGCATCGGTTTGTGGAAGGCGTCATGAATGACTTGCACCGGCGGCACGGCAAGCGGCGACACCCTCAGGATGCCAGCGAAGGTCGCCAGACCAACGCTCTTGATATCGGTGGCCAGCGCCACCGCCCAGCGAACGTTCTGGTTATCCCAGGGTTCCTGCGTGTTGGAGAAGACGATGCCGCGCTCGCAGGGGTCGTCGAAATTGGCCCAGGGGAAGTCTTCGTGCCAGGCGCGGGCGTTCGGGTTGGCATCGCGCAGGATGTCCCAGGCTTCCGGCGAGATATCGGTGAAGATATCGAGCTGGTTTTGGATGCCGGCGATGATGCGGCGTTCTTCGGTGCCGTAGAAGCGGAAGAGCACGTATTCCGGTCCCGGTTCGCCAAAGATCTGCCCCACATCCGTATTCTCCCAGTCCGCGCGCTTGGTGTAGAGGAACCAGTTGCCGTTGGGATCGACATCGGTCAGCGTGTAAGGTCCGCTAACAACCGGCGGGTAGTTCTGGAAAGTGGCGGGATCTTCGTTTTCCCAGATATGCTTGGGCACCAGACGGAAGGCATCGCCCCAAATATGTACGCCGAGCGTATAACCCAGACGCGGTTCCGACCGTTTCGTGTTCAGAATCATCGTCAGGTCGTCAACCACCTCGTAGCTGTCCACAACCTGCGACAAGAAGCCGTGATAGGGGAACTCCGGCGTATTCAGTACCATATCGATTGTGAAAGCCATATCCGCCGTCGTGATCGGCTCGCCATCGCTCCAAGCCAGGTTCTCGCGCAAGGTAATCCGGAAGCTGGTGTAATCGTCATTGAGCGCCTCCGGCATTTCCGCCGCCAAGCCGGGGAATTGCTCGCCTGTCGCGGTGTTGATCTCCCACATATTGGAGTAAGCCAACTGGTGCAAGCCCTGGTTAAAGCGGGTGCCTGCCTGATAGGGATTGGTCTGCGTCGGATTGTCGATGCGACCGTCAAGCTGATCAACAATCAGTGTCGTGGCGCGCGGCGTACCGACTTCGGTCGTGTCTTGGGCGGAAACGACAGCGGTGGAAGGCAATATGACGAGCGCCAAGAGGAAGACCGAGAAAAGGATTTTGCTGTGCTTTTTGTACATGGTTGTTCTCCCTTCAAATGTTTTTGGAATTTGAAATGCAGATGGAATGTCTCTATTCGATTGTTTTCCCTTTCTCTCCGCCCGCATGATAAAGACTGCGCCAATGGCTGCAACTTAAGCCATACCATATCGCATCTGCATTGCGCTTGCAAAAACTTGTCGCAATTAAAAAAACCCATTACACTGCTGCGAGAGCCGCAGCCGACCGCCGGGTCGCCCGGTGAATGCGTTCTGGCTTCGTAAATCGCCTTTCTTGCCAAGCGCAGGCTATGTGGCTACAATAACCAGGCATAAGAGCGACCTGCGGAAGAGATCCTTGTCGCTTAAACGCAAATGCCCGAGACGATACAGACGCCTCGTTTATCGCGCGGGTAACTGCAGCGGACTCTCTCGCCGTTCAGCGCTCTGCCAATTGCACAGCCAGGTTAGGAAGGAGATCGACGTTGTCGCTGGGCTTCTGCCCCTAGTTGGAAGGAAGACCATCCCTAGTGAGCTATTGAAAGTCTTTCGAGAGGTTCAAAAATGAGCGGAAATTACAAACGCATCTGCGCAATTCTTGTGGTCCTTTTGCTAGCGGCTTCAGGACTGTTCACCAGCGCCCAGGACGAAGTGACCTTGGGCTTCGTCTATGGATCATTCGCGCCGCAAGAAAAATGGGAGGCTTACTTTGAAGGTTTCCTGGCGGAACATCCTGAAGTAACCATCAACTATATTCCAGTTCCGCTGGATAGCTGGGGCGACTATACCCAAAAGATCGTCACCACCATGCTCGGCGGCGAGCGCGTCGATGTCATCTGGAACGCCATTGAAGCCGTGCCGCTAATGGCCGAGCGCGGCGTCCTGCTGGAGTTGGACTCCTTCATCGAAAGCGATCCGGATATTCAGGAATTCCTGGACGATGCCCATCCCAAGCTGCTGGAGGGTTTGCGCTGGAACGATCAGCAATACCTGTTGCCATTCGCCTGGAATACCACGCTGATTTACTACAACAAGTCGGTCTTGGAAGACGCTGGCTTGGATGAACCCGCGCCCGACTGGACCTGGGACGATTTTCTGCATTACGCCCAGACCATCACGCAAGACAGCGACGGCGACGGCACGAACGATGTTTGGGGTTTCCATGCCAACTCCTGGCTCTGGCACCTGGGTCCCTGGGCGGTAGCCAATGGCTCCTTCTTCCTCAACGAAGATTTCACCGAGCCCTGGTACGACCGCCCCGAAACCATCGAGGCATTCCAGTTTGTCCACGACCTGATGTGGGAACACGGGGTTGCGCCTTCCGGGTCCTTCAACTTCAGAGAAGCTTTTGTCGCGGGTACCCTGGGTATGATGATCGATTCGCCGGCAGGACGTCAGCGGCTGATACCGGCCGGTATGTCCGCCGATGACTACGACGTCAACTTCTTCCCGACCAAGTCGGGCCAGGCTGCCAAGGGCTCCCAATGGGGCACGGACGGCTACGGCATCACCAAGGACAGCGAACACCCCGATCTGGCTTGGGAGATGGTGAAGCACCTGGTGAGCGTCGAGGTCATGTCCAAGCTGCTTTCGGGCGAATTCGCCTCGGCTAGCGCGCCCGCGCGGACATCCCTGGCTGCCGATCCAGTTTTGGTCGCGGCCAGCCCGGCCAATTACTGGCGCTTCTATGAAGTGCTGGAGGGTGGTCGCACCGTCATCAACGCGCCCTACTTCGCGGAATTGGCGGAGATACATGATCGCTATATGTCGCAAGCCTGGGCGAACGAAATGTCCATTGAAGACGCCGCTGCCAACATCCAAGCCGATATGGAAGCGGTGATTGCGGACAACAGCTAGGCGACAGAAGTAGAACCAAGAAAGCCATGAAGGTTTTGAGGGCAGCCAAGGGAATAGGTTTCGGACGACACGGTATGTCGCGTAGATTGCGTAGACACCGACCGCCTGCCGTCCCTAGGGGTTTCGACATAAAGGACGCTGTAGGGGCGGGCAATCTGCCCGCCCGAAATAAACCCTCTGTGCTCTCAGTAGAACCAAGTAAGTAATGCGAAAAAATCTCATTTGTAGCGAAAGCTTTGGATGTGATCCCAATTCCGCCAAATGCGCTCCCCCTCTCCACTGCAATGGGGTTTCCGCCCCCCGTTTAGCGGGGGGATTGAGGGGGGAACAGGGCCGGGGGGTGGGGTTGAATAAAGGCAATCTCGCATTCTCATTACTTACTTGCGCTTACTTCTGTGCCTCAGTGGTGAATTTGCTTTACTTACTTGCATCTACTGAGCGAAAGGCGGGGTGGAACCCTCTCCATTCCGCCTTTTCAACCACAAATTCAAGTCTACATCTTTCCCCTTCCGGCCGCGTCTCGGCTTGAAGCTGGCGAGAAGGCAAATAGTCCTGATGGCGCCATTTCGCGCGGGCATGCGCTGGAAGAAGCCCAATCCTCTGGTCCTAAGAGAAGCGATTGCCGGCTACTTTTTCATCCTGCCGACGCTCCTGAGTTTCTTGGTTTTTTTCCTGATTCCGACAATCTCGGGGCTGGGTATGTCCTTTTTCGACTGGGACTTCTTCTCCGAGCCGGAATACGTCGGCGTCGACAATTTCGTCGAGCTTGCCAAGGACAAGCTCTTCGTGACCACGCTGAAGAACACAGCCCTCTTCGCGGTTTCCGCCACGGCTTTGAACGTCGGCTTGGGCATGTTCATCGCGATTGGCATCAACAGCATCCAATGGCGTTGGTTGAAGGCTTTTCTCCGCACCGCCTATTTCATCCCCTTTGTCATTTCGACGGTGGTGGTGGCGCTGCTATTTGGTTTCCTGCTGCAAGAGAGTACCGGCGTGGTCAATTATTATCTGACGCGGCTGGGCTTCGACAAAGTCCCCTGGCTGTCGTCGTCCCTCTGGGCTTTCCGCTCGATAGTTCTTATCGATGTCTGGAAACATGTCGGCTTTTTCACGCTTATCTTCCTGGCAGGTCTGCAAGCCATCCCCCGCGAGCTTTACGAAGCGGCGCTGGTCGACGGCGCCGGGCGCTTCCTGAGGCTAAGGCGCATCACGATCCCGCTGTTGACGCCCTCGCTCTTCTTTTCGCTCGTCATCGCCTTGATCGGAGCCTTCCAGGTCTTCGAATCCATGTTCGTTTTGACCAACGGCGGTCCCGGCGACGCCACGCGAACAGTCGTCATGCTCCTCTATCGCGAAGCCTTCGGCAGCTTCAATATGGGTTATGCCGCCAGCATGGCTGTGGTGCTTTTCTTTGTTATCCTGGCGCTGACCGTCACGCAAGTTCGGCTGGGCGATCGTTGGGTCTTTTATCGGTAAGCCTCAGTAGAACCAATAAAATAATGCGAAATTCACGCCAGCTAACCCCATCCCCCGGCCCCTTCCACTTCGGACGCATTGGAGAAGGGGAGTTTCGCACGGCGCGAGCAGTCTCCCCCATTGCAATGGGGGAGATTTAGAGGGGGTTAAATTCTCATTACTTACTTGCACATACTTCTATGGGCGGAGCAATGACAAACGCAACGCTGTCAAAGGGCAATCCCGTCTTTCCCGATTTCAACAAGACCTGGGACAAGTTGATACACAATTGGCAAGCCTACCTGGCCAATGTGATACTGGCGCTGCCGCTGGTCCTGGGTTCGCTCATCATGTTTTTGCCGCTGGTCTGGGCGGTCTCCTTCTCCTTTGGGCAGCCGCATGAATTCTTCAAGTTGCCGCCACCGGTGATACCCAGCGCCTTCCGTCTCGACAACTACCAGGTGGTCTTTGAGCGCGTCGACTTCTTGCGCTTCTTCCTCAACAGCGTCGTCGTCACGACTTGCGTCACGATCGCGCAACTCATCACTTGCAGCATGGCTGGCTATGCCTTCGCGCGCTTGCGCTTTCCCGGAAAGCGGATTATATTCATCGGCTTTTTGGCGTCGATGATGGTGCCCCAGCACGTGACCCTGATCCCGGTCTTTATCATCATCCGGGGCATGGGCTTGTACAACAACCTGGGCGCGCTCATCGTGCCCTACGCGACCAGCGTATTCGGCACTTTCTTGTTGAAGCAGTTCTTCGAAACCATACCGGATGAATTGGAAGACGCCGCCAAAATCGACGGCGCCGGCTTCTTGCAGATTTATCGCCGCATCATGCTTCCGCTGGCCGGTCCTCCCCTGGCGACACTGGCGATTCTCACCTTCAACAGTTCCTGGAACAATTTCTTTTGGCCGCTGATTTTTATCAATTCCTCTGACAAAATGACCTTGCCGCTGGGCATGCTTTACCTGCGCGGTCAAGACGGCGTCACCAACAGCGGCGTACTGATGGCGGCTATCGTGCTCAATCTGGTCCCGGTCTTGATTTTCTTTCTCATCTTTCAGCGCCGCTTGGTCGAAGGCGTGACCTTAAGCGGCTTGAAAGGCGCTTGATACGCTGTCAATTCAGTATTGCTGGCAGGGTAATCGCATTAAAAATAATTGCCTTTCCATCCCCACCCTAGTAAATGCAAGTAAACAATAAACATTTTGAGGACAGCTAAGCGAACAAGTTTCGGGCGACATGATATGTCGCGTAGACACTGACCGCCTGTCTCCACTACAGGTTTCGACATAAAGGACGCTGTAGGAGCGGGCAATCTGCCCGCCCGAAATAAATCCTCTGTGCCCTCAGAAGTACCAATAAAGTAATGTGAAAAAATCTCATTTGTAGCGAAAGTTCTACATGTAATCCAAATCCCGCCAAATGCGCTCCCCCTCTCCTTTGCAATGGGGAGGGGGCCGGGGGGTGGGGTTGAATAAAGGCATTCTCGCATTCTCATTACTTACTTGCACTTACTTCTGCGCCTCTGTGGCGAATAAAAAATAAAAAACAAAAACCGCAACCATTTACTTGACATAGATAGAACATGTGTGCTATCATGCCTCTACCACCGAAACCGAACAGGAGACCCCACCATGTCAGCTACCTACACGCTCGATAACAAAATCGAGGCGCTCAACCTCCTCGATCGACACGACGGCGACTTCAAACTCGTCAATTCCCTGCTCAAAATTCCGCTCAAAACCTTAAGAGCCTGGCGCGCCGACCACGTCAAACTCAGACACAAGTACGAAGACCGACAATACAGCTACTTCGCCACCATCAAACTCGAACTCATGCAGGACATGTGGGAAACCTCCCGCGACATCATGAAGAAAATCAAGAGCGGCAACCACGATGGCATTTCCCTCAGCCGACTCGCCTACACTCTCAACACCCTGCTCAATCATGCCAACAAACTCGAGGACAACTTTGAAGATCTG
>JAJEFB010000037.1 GCA_022820665.1 Anaerolineae bacterium
TTTGTCCACTGGTAAAGTACCTTGAGATTCATCAGTTTCATCTTTCTATACAATGCTTGGATAGAAGTGTTACTGATGAATCTTCACCGCAATTCTCAATCGCCGCAATTCACTAAGCCACAAACATGTCCGCTCCTCAGCATTGCAATGGAGAGGGGGAGCGCATTTGGCGGGATTGGGATCACATCCAAAGCTTTCGCTACCCATGAGATATTTTCGCATTACTTACTTGGTTCTACTGAGGGCGCAGAGGGTTTATTTCGGGCGGGCAGATTGCCCGCCCCTACAGCGTCCTTTATGTCCGAAACCCCTAGGGGCGAGTTGGCGCTGTGCGTAGGTCGCGTAGACACTGACCGCCGACACAGCAGGTCGCTCGCCCTCAAAATAGCCATAAGCGGAACAATAGCAATGGGTCAGCCACCGGCTGACCCGTACAGGTTTCGACGTGTTTGTCGATGGGGAATTACTGCTCGCTTTTTTACACGACTATGCTGAGAGCACAGAGAGGCGTGTTTCGGGCGATATTATCAAAATAGGGGAACGCGGGCGGCACAAGCGTCGCCTTTACGTGATTGCCTTGCTTGCGGCAGTTTTACGTTTGATTTGCAGCTATGTTATACTACGGCGCATACTTAAGTCGGATATGAAAAGGGAGCGAGTTTTGATGGTCACTTATGCGGAGCGTCCATGGATCGAGAATTATGATGTGGGTATGCCGACTGCGCTTGAATTCCCCGAAGTTCCCTTGCACCAGTTCTTAAAGGATACGAGCGCGAGAATCCCGCAGAACACGGCTTTGATCACGCCGGCGGCTTTGCCCGTGATCGGGCGCGTGAGCAAAAACTTTACGTATGCGGAACTTGACCGCGCCTCGGATGCTTTGGCGGCGGCGCTGGTCGATCTGGGACTCAAAAAGAGCGACCGCGTGGCTATTGTGATGCCGAACTCGGTCGCCTTTGTGATTAGTTTTTATGCGATTCTCAAGGCAGGCGGCGTAGTCGCGGCGACAAATCCGACCTATCCCGCGGAGAAGATGGCTCATCAGATCAATGATTGCGACGCCGAATTTGTACTGACGATGACGCTCTTTTACGGTCTTGTGAAACAAGTTCAGCCGCGAACAAAAGTGAAGACAGTCATCGTCGCCAATGTCAAGGAGTACCTGCCGCCTTTGGCGAAGTTTTTGTTCACCATCGCCAGGGAAAAGAAGGATGGTCATTTTCTAGCCAAGTTGGAGAGCGGCGACCATTGGTTCCAGGATCTCTTGGGAGAATATGACGGCAATCGGGCGGTCGTCGCGGTTGGTCCAGAGGATCTGGCGATTTTCCAATACACCGGCGGGACTACCGGCGTACCCAAAGCAGCCATGTCCAAGCATCGCGCTTTGGTGGCGAACATGCTGCAAGCGGAGGGCATATTGGATTTGTTTGACACCCCGACGGAGGACGAGATCTTTCTGGGCGCGATTCCGTTTTTCCACGTATATGGATTGGTTGTTGTGGTCAGCACCAGCGTCTACAGGGGCTGCAAGATCGTATTGGTACCGAATCCCCGCGATATCGACGATGTGCTGGGCAACATTGAGACTTTTCGCACGACGCTGTTTCCCGGCGTTCCGGCGCTTTACAATGCGATCAACAATCACCCCAGGGTTAAGAACGGAGAAGTGGACCTGAGTTCCCTGCACTTGTGTTTGAGCGGATCCGCGCCTTTGCCGCTCGTGACGAAAGAGGAATTCGAGCGCCTTTCGGGCGGATCGGTGCTGGAAGGCTTTGGCATGAGCGAGGCGCCGACCGCCACCCACGTCAACCCGATCTATAAGGAAAACCGGCCTGGATCAATTGGCTTGCCGCTGCCGGAAATGGACATGCGCATTGTCAGCCTCGAAGACGGGGAGACGGATGTGCCGGTTGGCGAGGTCGGGGAGTTGGTGATGGCCGGACCCAATGTGATGGTTGGCTACCACGGCATGCTGGAAGAGACGCAAAATGTGCTGAGAGAGAAGGACGGCAAGCGCTGGCTGTATACCGGGGATATCGCGCGGATGGATGAAGACGGCTATTTCTATATCGTCGATCGAAAAAAGGATATGGCGCTGATAGGGGGCTTCAATGTCTATCCAACGACGGTGGAGAAAGCGATAAGCGCTCATCCCGCCGTGTTGGAAGTCGGCGTTGCCGCCATCCCGCATCCGGAGAGAACGGGAGAAGAAGCGCTGAAAGCCTGGATCGTTTTGAAACCGGATCAGGATGCCAGAGCGGAGGATATCATCGAATTCCTTGCGGACAAATTAGCGCAGTACGAGATTCCACGACGCATCGCCTTCATTGAGGAATTGCCCAAGACCGCAGTTGGAAAAACCTTGAGGCGCGAACTGGTACAACTGGAGGCGGAAGCGGGCGGATAGATTGACGCCTTCGGAACTGAGGCGCAGCGGTTATTTTTGCAGCCCTCAGCTTTTGCGCCCTGGCGGGCGACCCAATGGGTCGCCCCTGTTTACGTTGCGAGCGGCGGACCCCCACCCCGGGCCCGGCGCCCCCTCGGTCCCCCGCCTCACGGGGGAGGTATCCCATAAAGAGGGAGGGGGAGCTAAGCGCCGCGGGACGCAAGGTATTTTGCGTGGGCGGCTGCTGCGCAGCGCGCGGGTCTACATAGCTTGTCACTATGTTGTAGCTTGGGTCGTCAAATGGCGCCATTTTCTCGCTGTCGTACGGGTATTTGCGTCCGTTTTGTTCGCCACAGATAGAGTACTGGACAAGCCCTATAGCCGGGGTTGATGTATATTGACTTCGCAAGGTTTGACTTGCGATCTGATTATTACATTTCCTTACATATAGAGACGCGATTTTCACGGTTACTCTTGGAAAATGTAGCAGTTATTCGGCGTTGATTTTGCCCACAGCGCAAGCGATGCTGTTTTGGAAATTCCATATTATCCTTGGGCTTGGGCAGAGTTTATAGATTAATAGAGCGAAGCATATTTTCCTCTATCGTTGCTTGGCAACATATTATTGGTTATGATACACTATAATAACAGTTAAGCATATTTGGCGGACGAGATCAGGAATCATGAGCATACAAGGCAGGGTGCAGCCAGCACTTGAAGTTTTCAATAGATACGCGGCAGATGCGAAAATAGTGCTTTTACATCCTACAAATCGGTTACGGAACGTCTTACTTGCCTATCTAATAGGCGATCCTGATATCCACAGTTTCTACTATTCATTCGATCTGGACGACATTAACCTGCTCAATTTTATGACCAGCTTCACCGACGGCATGTCGAGCCAGCACGCGACTTTCGGCCGTCATATCAACTTGTTGCAAAGCAAGGTGTTAAAGAATCCCTACAAATACTTTGACGAAGTCTTGCGCGCTTTTGTAAGTGAATTGAGTGAATTGCACGATGGCGAGTATTATCTAATATTGGATGAGTTTGACCGCGCCGACCGCGCCGATGACGTGCAGCGTCTTATCGAACGGCTGTCCCATGTTTTGCCGGAGAGGTGCAAGCTCGTTATCAATACGCGTACCTTGCCTCGTATGCCGTGGCTGTCGATGATGGCGAAGGGGCACGCTGTTATCTTGCGCGATGACCATCTTGTTCGCGAGGATTTTTATCAGAATCGAAATACCGAGGGCGCCGAGCTCAAAGTTCTATCGCTTGGTCCGGGCTACGTTTTCCTGGGCGACCATCTGATTGACCGATGGGAAGGGCATTTGCCGCGCTTGCTGTTATTTTTCACGCTGGATCGGCCCGTAGTGACGCGGAATGAAATTTGCGAGACATTTTGGCCGGGGCTGAATCTCGATCAAGCTGTCAACGTTTTCCATGTGACCAAACGGCGGTTGCACAAGGCGCTGGAAATCGACGCGCTGATGCACGATGGAACCTATTACCGTATCGACCCGGGCGTACCATTTTACTTTGACGCATTCGAGTTCATTGAAGCGCTCATGATTGGGCGCTACGGCGAGCCCGATGATCCCTTTGAAGTTTGGCAGCGCGTTGCCAATTTGTATCGCGGTCCGTTTTTGCAGGGGCACAATGACCAATGGATCCTGGAGCGGCGAGAGGCATTCCAGATTGCTTATATCGAGGCGCTTGAAAACACCGCGGCGTATTGGGCGCAGGACGGGAAGCACGAATTGGCGCTGCATACCTTGACGCGGGCGCTTGATACCGACTACGCGAATGAAGTTATTCACGGGAAACTGTTGAGATTGTACGTACATTTGGGGCGTCGAGCCGAAGCGGTAACGCACTACCGGTCGCTGGAGAAATGGGCCAAGTCATCAAAGACAAGGCTTTCCGGCGAAATCCAGCAGTTATTCAGCGACATTACCGCGTAGATCAGCCGCGGCTATTGCTTTAGGGATTGTGAAACGCCCCTGGCAGGACTCGAACCTGCGACCAACGGTTTAGAAGACCGGTGCTCTGTCCACTGAGCTACAGAGGCAAGTAGCGAAATTGTAGGAGCCGCCCCCAAAGCTGTCAATGCCGCAGGGGTTGAATCGCAGGGCAGTCGCTTCACAATGGCGTTACTAAAAGGGTATATACTCAAACTGAAAAAATAACCACAAACGCTCGGCGGCAGCGAAAAGGTCCCAGGAATGTCGCGCTCACAGAAAATAATAAACCTTCTCATCGCATGAGCGACGCGGTTTATTAAAAAAGAGGCACAAAGGGCACAGAAGTAAGTGCAAGTAAGTAATGAGAAAAATGCCGCACTTCACTCCCATCCACATCCAAGGTCGAAATCTGTACGGGTCAGCCGGCGGCTGACCCATTGCTATCGTTCCGCTTATGTTTATTATGAGGGCGAGCCA
>JAJEFB010000034.1 GCA_022820665.1 Anaerolineae bacterium
TCATCGACGTGGTCTACAATCAGTTACGCCCGCACAGTGCTATAGACTACCGGACGCCGGCAGAACGTGAGAGGCAATGGTTGCAGCGCAATCCTCTCTAAAGTTCTGCGATTTTGTGTCCAATAAATTAGGACCACTACACCTGTTCAGGACCAGCCTCTCTGCCCAAGCCGCGGGCAAGGTAGCGCCTCGACTTATTCGCCCGCGGTCGCGGTCGCGCTCTCTGTCTCGTCCTCACTAATCCGCAGGAAATCCGCGTGGTCTAGATCGCTAAAGACGTCGAGCGCGTAGTCGCGGACAGCCACAAAGTAATCCGATGTCGAAGATTTCAAGACAATGTTGCCGTCTTCTCTTTTCGCGCCGAAAGATAGCGTATAACTTTCGGTCGTGTAGGAGAGGGTATCTTGGGCGGCGTCTGTTTCGTTTTCCTCGCTGTCCGAATCGTCTTCAGCGCTCTCCGCTTCCATCTCGACAATCTGCCGGTAGGCGACTTCAACTTTGACCGTCGGTTCAGCCAGGTCGTATTCGTCCAGCAGGACCCGACCGAGGGGCTCAACCATCCAAATGGTGGAGGCATTGCGCAATATGCCCGGCATCAGCGTATCTTCAAAAGCCTCGCCCTCCGGCAAGCCCAGGTATCGCCAGGTCCCGTCATCAGGCTCGAACTCAAAACTGCCATTGGCATTGGTCACCTTGATCCTGATGACGTCTTCTTGCGGCACGTTGACATAGCTGGCGTCGATCCACCCGGATACCTGAGTTGAGGCTTCCCAAGCGCTGAGGCCCGTCCCCAGATAAGCCCGGTTTTCGCCGTCAAGGCGCGCGTAAACCGTATCGGCTCCGGCGCTTCCGCCGAGATAGAGCACGCTTGTCTCGTCGTCGCTGGCGATGATCAGTTTGCGCCGGAATCCCTCCTCAGCCACTTCGAGCCGCGGGAAGTTCGCCGGATTGCTCGCGACCAGTCGACCCGTATCCAATCCCGCGATGCTGGCCAGCAGTTCATCGGCTTTGTCGCCCTTCACCGGGAAGTCGTCGGCCTCGGGCAGCGCCCAGCCATCATCGCGGCGCGCGATCCTCACTGAATTGTCGAGATCATCAGCGATGACCAGCCCCAAAACATCGTCGGCTTTGAATCCCGGCAAAAGGGGCTGCGCAGCCCGGTCTTCGGTACCCGTTCTTGCCGCAACCGAAATAGCCAGCACGACGATCTGCACAACGAGCGCCACTGCGAGGATGATATTGCTTCGGTTCAGCATCATGCGCCTCCCTCGGTTATGCCGGCGCCCCGATCTGGATCGTCATCTGTTGCGTCGGCCCGCGCGATCAGCGCGATAGGTTCTTCAGCCCGGCGCTGCATTTGCCAGAATACACCGATCAAAACCAGCCCGACCAGAGCCACAACATAGTTCATCAGCACCCACTGATTCTGCTGCTCATCCGGTATCGGCGGCAAAATGCGCGCCGCGCTGCCCCGGCTGCGAATAGAGGCCAGGGATAGATCTTCGGTCAGCCAATCGATGGCGTTCGCGAAGAGCTGCAAATTGCTGGCGAAGCGGTCGCCGCCAAAGTTCATAGATATCTGGTATACGTTGTCATTGATGAATTCCGAACTGCCCAAGACGATCAATCGCGTGTTGCCGGGCGACTGCTCGATCAGACCGATTGCTTCCGCCTCGGCGGTCTCGCCTTCCGCCGCGACCTCACCTCCGGCTTCGATTTCGAAGGGCGCGTCTTTGCCGAGGAAAAAGCTCTCAAATGAACCTTCCACCAAGACCGCCAGCGGGAACGATTTTTGGTCGGTCCCTATCATGAAGCCCAATTCGGGGAACAACTCCAGATCGGGCTGCAAGTTGCTGTCGCTGGTTTCCCAGGATGCCGGGCTCGACCAAATCAATTCGCTGGACCTGGCATTTGCGAGTTGAGGCTCCTCGACGACCGGCGAAGCCCAGTTCATGGTGACGAAGGGCAAGCTATTGACAATGCTGCTCTCAAGATTGAGGCCATCGGGGCGGACATCGATGAAGAAGGGATAGTCCAGAGCTTGAACTTCAGTGACGACCATATCACCGAGGTCGCGCTGCGTCTGCATGGGGAATGGCGCATTCTGTCGATCCATCACCAGAGTTTCGCCAAGGGCAATGCCATAGCTGCGCAGCATCTCCGCAATGCCATTTTCGTTGACGTCCAGCGTCAGCGTACCCACTACGGGATCAATGCCGAGGCGATAGTGTCCGGCGGCGGCGATAAGCGAACCGCCGCGCATGATGTACTGGTCGATGGCGTAACGCTGCAAGTCCATCATGCTGTGAGGCGCGATCAAAATCAAGACATCAAGATCGCCGGGGATCTTGCCGTCATCAAGCGTCAGCCGGCGCACTTCATAGGATTCGCGCAAACTGTCTTCCAGGATCGAATACTGTTGCAAGCTCGGCATCTGACGTCCGAATTGATCAATCCCTTGCCCGGGCGGCGTCCACAAGCCGATCACCTTTAGGAATCCCGAGGACGAGCGCTTCAAAGCCGCTTCAATGGACTTGCGGATCTCAGCCTGGCTTAGCTCGCCCGAGGGGAAGATCACCTGGAAACCATCCCCGGTCTCCACTACCAGATGCAGGAAAAAGGTCTCAACAGCGAAGAAACTCGTCGCCACCGGCTGGATCTGATAGCGCTCGGCGAGGTCCGCTTCGCTGATGCCAGCGTCGGGATCGGACAGATCGACGATTTCGAAACTGGCCTTGTCCGGGTTGGCGCCCGCGATGTCCTCGGCAATTTCCCCGATCGTCCGGCTGACTTCCTGCATGGACGGCGGCAAGGTGGCAGACGTTAGATACAAGGTCAAAGCAGCCGGTTGATCAAACGAGGCGAGCACTGCTTCCAGACTTTGAAAACCGTAGACAACGCGCTGTATGTTGCTGGTCAGGTCGTATTCCAGGTTGCGCAGGCGCACATTGACGCCAAAGGGCGAGTCGACAATCTCGACAAGATCCGCGAAATTGAGCGTCGCGGTCTGGTCGCCGTAAACGATCAGCAGGTCAAAATAAACATTGACCAGGGATACGCCGCCGCGGTCGTTGACTTGCAGAGGCGTCGGTCGAATGCCGTAGATCTGGTTCGCTTCGCGTTCCAATTCCGGATGAGCCAGCGGATCAACAAAGTCCAGATCCAGCTTGCCCTGCGCAGCCAGTTCAAATTCGCGCAAGGTATCCTTGACGCGCGGGACCAGCGGCGATAACAAGGGATGACTCTCTTCGCTGAAATATCCCCGAATCAGGAGCGGTTCCTGCAGTCCGTCCAGCAGCAGCCGAGTTACCTCGGACAGGCTGTATTCCTTGTGCTGCGTGAGATCCAGCCGCGCCGTGCTGGCCGGAGCGATCAACAGGTTGAATGCCAGCAAATTAGCGCCAACCAAAGCCAGAGCAATCCTGCCGTTCGATCGACGAATCCGCAGTTGATCACCGCTGCTCCAGCGTTTGCTTTCCAGCGACAAGATGTTGGCAGCCAGGAAGAACAAAGTCAGCGACAGATAATAGACCAGGTCGCGCAGGTCAATGACCCCGCGTTCAATGCTTTCAAAGCGGCTGCCAGCGCCAAACAAGCGCAAGACGTCGCCCGTGCTCGCCCCGACGAAATCGGTGATAGCGGGAGAGCCAATAGCCTGAAATAGTCCGCAAACGACGGCAGTGCCTATGAGCGCCACCAGTTGATTATCCGTTCTCGAAGAGAGGAAGAGCCCGATCGCGATATAACTCGACGCCAGCAACAACGTCGCCAGATAGCCGCCGATAACCGGTCCCCAGTCGAGATTGCCCAGGCTGGCAACCGTGAAGGGCAAGAACAAGGTCAGAGCCAGCGCCAGCGCAACCAGCACAAGCGCCGACAAGAATTTGCCCGCGACCAGTTCAATCAGCCGCACCGGCATGGTAAGCAAGACCTGTAAGTTGCCGCTGGCTTCTTCACGACTCCATTGATGCATGGTCAAAGCCGCAACCAGCAAGATCATCAGCAGCGGCATCCATTCAAATAGCGCCCGGACATCGGCAATGCCGCGCGCAAAAAACGAGTCCACCCAGAAGAAAACGAAGAGCGTCAAAACCAGGAAGACGCCGACAAAGATAAGCGCCATGGGCGAGCCAAAATAGAGTTTGAGTTCCTTGTTGGCAATCGAGAAAATCTTCTTCATCACGCCCCTCCTATGCCGTGCTCGCCAGTTGATTGAAGAAGGACTCCAGCGTGATATCGTCGCGGCGAATCTCCCTGACTGGCCAGTCCTTGGCGCGCGCTAGCGCGTAGATAGCCGGGGTGACTTCCAGGTTGCTGGTGATACGATATGCGGGGAAATCGTCACTCGAGCGGACGGCGTTGACCCGGGTAACGCCTGCAATGTTTCCCAGCGCCGCCTGAATACCCTCGGCATCCGACTGAAGCACCAGCGTAGCGTCATTGCTCATGCGCAACTGGCGCAAGTTTTGATCCGCCTTTACCTGGCCATTGATAATGATGATGACGCGATCGCAAATCGCTTCGACATCCGAAAGGATGTGCGAGGAAAACAATATGCTGCTTTCCCGCGCCAATTGCTTGATCAAGGCGCGTATCTCGACGATCTGTGTTGGATCCAAGCCAACCGTCGGCTCGTCAAGAATCAAGAAGCTGGGTTTGTGCAGGATCGCCTGCGCCAAACCAACCCGTTGACGCAAGCCTTTACTAAGCGAAGCGATCGGGCGGGTCAGGTAGTCCTGCAAGCCCGCGCCATAGATGGCTTCCGACAGCAGCGCGAGCGACTGCGCTGGGGGCGCGCCGCGCAAATCGGCGATCATCATCAAGTAGCCTTGCACCGATAACTCGGGATACAAAGGTGTATTCTCCGACAGATAACCGATCCTGGCTTGGGCAGCGCGCAGATCGCTCAGGACGCCTTTGCCGTCGATTTCAACCCAGCCGTCGTCGGGATGAAGGAATCCGGTAATGATCTTGATCGCGGTTGATTTTCCGGCGCCGTTAGGTCCGAGGAGGCCCACGATTTCTCCAGGTTCAATAGAAAAACTCACCCCGCGCAGCGCTTCAATCGCGCCGTAGCGTTTGGTGATGTTGTGCACATTGATCATACGCGGAAACCTTTCTCACTCGTCCGGGAAAATGTCTTTTTCTGTCTGTGTCCGCCACTACAAACGGTAAAACCGTAGAGAGCGCGCCTTACATTGCCATGAACCACAAAAAACGCACGCTGGCAATCATATGCATCGCGCATAAGAAATGTATATGAAAATCTTTAAGAATTTGTAAATTTTTAGGCGCTTAGCTGGACAGGTATTCCACGCGCGTTTCCGACAGAATCCCCAGATAATGGTTGTAATCGAACTGCGCCCCGCCAGCGTATAAGGCGTTGACAGTCCCGGCTGCGACCCCGCTGCGGATTGCCTGGGCATGGCTGTCGCCGCGCGCCAAGGCTGTCACGATGCCGGCGTGAAGACAATCCCCGCTGGCGATAGGATCAACCGGTCGGATTCTCGGCGGCGTCGCCTTCAGGAATATATCCTTGGTAAAGAGCAGCGCGCCTTCCGCGCCAAGCGAAATAACAAGGATCTGGATACCGTCGTCAAGCAAGTCTTTGGCGGCATCAATGACTTCCGTTCGCTTTTGAGCATTGAGTTTCATCACAGCCGCCAGTTCCTCAGCATTCACCTTGATGGCGAAGGGTTTAGCCGCGATGGCATTGGAAAGCGCCCGACCGCTGGTATCGATCCAAACGCGCTTGCCCAAAGCCTTCAGGCGCTGTACGGCATCTGCCGGGGCATCTGCCGGGGCGCCCTCCGGTACGCTGCCGCAAAAACAGATCGCGCTCACTTTCTGGCTTTCCGCGACTCGACAGACATCGTCGGCTAATGCGCGCCAATCAGAGCGTCCGACCTGTCCGGATTCATTGATGACCGTTGAAACGCCATCAGCGTTGGCAATGATCGTGCAGGTTCTGGTTTCGCCCTCGAACCAGGTCCATTCAGCCTCATAGCCCGCTTCGCGCACCATCGCCGCCACCATGCGCCCGGTATGCCCGCCCAGCAAACCCATCGACAGCGGATGACCGCCGAGAATCTTCACAGCCCGCATCATGTTGAGTCCCTTGCCGCCTGGCACGACTACGCCGCGCTTGATGCGCGAGATATGCCCGACGGCAAAATCGGGAACAACCAGCGTGCGATCCAGGGCGGCGTTGGGCGTCACGCAGATGATTTTGTCGGTCACTGTCTTGACCGTTTCTCAGCTTTTACGGCATCGCCCTACCCTAGCCCAATCGTCGGCTGCGGACAAGCCGAGACCTGCGATTGTTCTACGCGACGGTCTGCCACTTTGCCGCTCTTTCACTCCTAGCTACAATACGACGAACCCAGTTGGCTTTCTCGTCGCAAGATTTCACGGGAGCTGAGCATGGCCATCTATGGTCGACTCGACGTCCACGAGCCCGCAGGGGCAGTCAAAAGCTATCGTTTATCGAAGGAAGTGACAACTGTCGGCCGCGCCCCCGACAATGCAATCGTCGTTGCTGACCCGTCGGTATCCGACCGACATTGTCGCTTGCAACTGCTGGATGGCGCGGTCCATGTAATCAATCTCGACGCCTTGGCCGGCATCATGTTCGCAGGGTCGCTTGTGCGAGACAGCTTGCCGCGCCCAATGAGAGAAGTTACGAGGCTCGCGCTTGGCAAGACGACGATCGTATTCTACCCGAGCGATAGCCAGCCGACGCTGCCGATGACTTCCATTAGCGAGAATACTCGGCCGATGCACGCCCTGTTTCACGTCGATCTGGAGAAATCCGTCCTTGACGTTTACCCGGCGTCTAGCAGTTCCCTGGAAATCGCCATCACCAACCGCAGCGGCAGGGAGATGCCTTTCACGATTGAGGTCGACGGCTTGCCCAATAACTGGGCGAAGCTGAGCCAATCTTCAGCGCGGTTGGGCGCTGATGATACAGCCTTCATTATTCTGAGCGTGGCGCCGGCGCGCCGCGCCGACCTCAAACCGGGCGACTATCCCGCCACGATTGCCATTCGCGCGACTGAGAACAATGATTCAGAGGCGCTTGTGGGGCTGCTGATCAGGCTGCATGGTTTTGGCGGCTTGAGCCTGGCGGTGGAGCCGGCGCTCGTGCGAGACAGCAAGGCCTTGCAACTCTTCATGCTTAATCAAGGCAACGAAGACCTGCGACTAGCGGTCAGCGCGCAGGATCCAGAAAGCCAACTTGATATTGACCTGACGGAGCGCGACGTTCAGCTCGCGGCCGGTCAGCGCGGGATTGTTTCCTGTCGCGTTGCCTCGCGTAGCCGTCCCTTGGTTGGAAAGTCTCGCAAAATTCCCTTTGCCCTGCTCGTACAGGCTGACAACGACTCCGCCTATCTGGCGGCGATCCCGGCCAGCGTCCTGGTCAAGCCGAGGCTGTCCCCCCGTCATATTGGCGCCGCCATCGTAGTGATTGCTGCCATCGCGATGACGCTAATTGTCTTGCTGGCGCGCATACCGCCGCCCGAAATAAGTTCTTTCGCGATTTCACAATCACAGGTGGCGCGCGGAACAACTGTGGAACTGACATGGCGAGCCAGTTCCGCCGAGCGCTTTGTCATCGAAATTGATCGAGCGGCGATAGCGGAATTGGATGCCGACGCCAGCTTTTTTGCTCTATCGACCGCCGATTACGCTGATCCGATTGAAGTCGCTTTGATCGCTGTAGCGGGCGAAGAAACAGATATCGAGAAGCGACAACTGGACGTATATCAAGCAGCGACGATCAGAAACTTTGAAGCCGATCAACAGCAAATGTTCCGCAAGGTTGAGGGAGAGTTGGTCCTAACCTGGCGAACTGAAGGCGCCGTGTCGAGTGACCTGCGCTTTCCGGCGCATTTCAACATTGTGTCCGAAGAAGACCCGGGCGAAGGGACCCGCAAACTGGTCTTACGCGGCGTGCCCGAAACAGACTTTGATCTGGTTCTCTCCGTTCAGGACGAGATTGGAACGCATATCGAAGGTCGTATCAGCGTAAAAACTGCGGATCCCGAATGCGCCCCTTCGCGCGACCTGCCCTTGTTTGCCGGTCCAGACAGGCTGTACGACCAAGCCGATCTTGCGCTAAGCAATGTGCCGGTACTGGTCTTGGGACGGGCGGAATCGAAGGATTGGATGTTCGTCGAGCTTGCCAGCGGAGAAAAGGGCTGGGGCAGGCTCAGCGACTTTTTCTGCGCCGGCTTTGACCCGACTGCCTTGACCGTGATCACTGATCTGCCGCCGTTGCCAACAGCGACTCAAACCCCGACGCCAGAACCTGCGCTGTCTCCCACTGCCTCAGATGCCGCGGCGCCCACCGCGACGCCGGGCGCGACAGCCACCGATGCCGAAACATAAGCGCAGCGGCAAAAGAGCGTATTGGTTAATCCGACTTCACCAGGGGCAAACCCTCCCTTTCCCAGTACTCGATGCCGCCGATCATTTCCTTTACCCTGTACCCCAGTTGAGCCAACTTGAGCGCGGCTTTGCTTGATCCGTTGCATCCGGGTCCCCAACAGTAAACAACGAAGAGCGTATCTGCCGGGAAAGCATCCATTCGCGTCCCGTCAATTGAACTGTGAGGCAGGCTAATCGAGCCGACAACGTGCTTTTCCCGGTAAGCGGCTCGAGAGCGCACATCCAAAACGGCGAAACCTGTTTTGCCCTTTTCCATGTCGGCATGGACATCGGCCGGATCTGTTTCGTAGCGCAGTTTGCTTTCGAAGAATTGTTGCGCGCGTCGCTTGCTGTCAACTCCGGCCGTCTCTTCTTCCTTTATGGATTGCATTTGCATTACCTTGTTTTCGACTGACATTGCAATAATGATAGGAGATCATTGAGTTATTCGTTGTACACGATTTCTGAAAGCGGCTTTCAGATTTTCCGAAGGCTAACTATGGATCTGTATCATCTGAGGACCTTCGTCGCCGTAATCGATTGTGGATCGATTTCCGGCGCGGCGCGGCGCTTGGCGCGCACGCCATCCTCCGTTAGCTCGCATGTGAAAGCCCTTGAACATGAATTCCAGGTTCGCCTGTTCGAACGCACAAACCGCGGCGTTTCGCTCACTCACGCGGGAGCGCGCTTGGAAACCTATGCCAGGCAGGTCTTGCAGGCGGCTGACGAATTCGCTGTTCAAGCCGCATCCTGCCGGCAAGCAATCGCTGGCAGGATGAATGTCGGGTTTAGTGTTTCGGAGGCGCTCTTTGATCTGCCGGCATTTGCTCGAAAGATGGGAAAGCGCTATCCGGAAATCGCATTGAAGCTCGCGCGATCAGAGACGGCAAGCATTCTCGATGGCATCATGAAGGACGAGATTGACATTGGAATAGTCTACGGCGAATCTGGCGATTCGGAGTTGCGCGCGCATCGTTTGGGGCATGCCCAGTTAGTCGTCTGCATGCCAGCACATTGGGCTGACCAGATTGATATGTCCTGGAATGCCTTGGACGATTTACCCTGGATCAACACCGGCGATTATTGCCCGTTCCAGAACCTGCTGGATACCTTGTTTCTGACCCATAATATCCAGCCCCCGCAGTATATCAGGTCCGACGACGAGCGCACGCGCCTGCAATTGGTTTGCGGCGGCTTGGGCATTTCGCTACTCGAGCAAAGCGAAGCCGCGCATCCGGATGTGTTTGCGCTGGACTTGAGGCCGGTAAGTTGCAGTATTTCCCTCGTTTATCGCGCTCGTCGCCAGCATGAGCCAATGATAGGGGCCGCGCGCGAAATAGTAACCTCGTTGAGCCAGTAAGTCGCTGTTTGCCAGCCGCTGGCAGAGTCTTGACTTTTCATGCGCGCAGATCTCCACTACACCGATACCGACGCAAGCTAACAATTGTCAGCGCCTATCCTGTCGCGTATAATGGCCCATTCAGTTTATCGCTATTGACAAGGACCGGACAATCGCAATGAGCAATAGACCGCCCGTTTATCCCTTCACCGCAATAGTCGGACAAGATTTGATGAAGCTCGCGCTTATCCTCAACGCTATTGACATGCGCATTGGAGGCGTCTTGATTCGCGGCGAGCGAGGCACTGGCAAATCCACCGCTGCGCGCGCGCTTGCGGCGCTTTTGCCCCAAATCAGCGTGATTTCCGATTCGCCTTTCAATGACGATCCCGGTCGCCCCGAGTCCTGGTCAGATTTTGCGCGGCAAAAGTACGAGGAAACGGACGAAATCCCGGTCGCCAGTCGACGCATCAGCTTCGTCGATCTACCTGTTAGCGCCACCGAAGACCGCGTGGTTGGCACGCTCGATATTGAAAAAGCCATTCAGTTCGGCGAGCGCCACTTCGAAACCGGTGTCCTCGCCAATGCCAACCGAGGCATCCTTTACGTCGACGAGATCAACCTGCTCGACGATCACATCGTCGACCTGCTGCTCGATAGCGCGGCCATGGGCGTCAATATCGTGGAAAGAGAAGGTATCAGTTTCACCCACCCGGCGCGCTTCATACTGGTGGGCACCATGAACCCGGAAGAGGGCGATCTGCGGCCGCAATTGCTCGATCGCTTCGCGCTTTCGGTTGACGTCACCGGCATCAAGGACGCGGCAGAGCGCATCGAAATCCTGGAACGCCATATCGCCTACGAGAACGATCCCCTCGACTTCAAAGCGGAGTGGGAGCCCGTTGACGAACAATTGTCGCAACGAATCGCCTCCGCCCGCGAGATCATTGACGATGTCACGCATACCACCAGCGATCTGCGCGTCATCGCCAGCATCACGAGCGACCTGCGCGTTGACGGCCACCGCGCCGATCTGGTGATCTTGAAAGCCGCGCGCGCGCACGCCGCCTACGAAGGGCGCACTGCCATCAACGATCGCGATATCACGCTGGCGATCCGCCTGACGATCCCGCATCGCCTCAAACGCGGTCCCTTCAGCGACGCCCAGGCCGACCTCAACGCCGTTGAAGCCTCCGTCGATGACAAGCGACAAGAAATCGCGGAAGGCGAAGAAGCTGGCGAATTCACGGACCAGAGCGACGAGCAAGCCGCCCAAAGTAAAAAAAAAGTGACTCCGTAAGCAGCGAAGGCGAGCCGCAAGAACAGGAGCTAGGCCAGACCGAGGCCGCTCCACAAGATGTCTTCCCATCATCGGATGCCCGCTGGTGGGAAGGCGGTCAACAAATCGAATCCAAAGCCGAGTTCGAAACGCGAAAACTCAACACACAACTGGATCGCATGACGCGCCGGCAATCGGGACGACGCTCAACCACACGTACCGATCGCAAACGCGGGCGCTATGTCCGCGCCAAGCAAGCTAGCGAGAAGCCGCGCGACATCGCCTTTGACGCCACCTTGCGCGCCGCCGCCCCTTTTCAAGTCGAACGCGCCGAGCAAAAGCAAGAAACCGGCATGGCTTATGCCCTGCGCAAAACCGACTTGCAGGAAAAAGTGCGTGTGCGCAAAGCGGCCAATTTGATCATGTTCACCGTGGACGCTTCCTGGAGCATGGCGGTATCCGAGCGCATGCAGGCCACCAAAGGGGCGATCATGTCGCTTTTGACCGATGCCTACCAGCGCCGCGACCGGGTTGGTCTGGTGGTCTTTCAAAAGGATCGCGCCTCGCTGGTATTGCCGCCGACCAATTCTGTCGTGCTGGCGAAGCAAGCCATGTCGGACATTCCCGTCGGCGGCAAAACGCCGCTTTCTGCCGGGCTGCTGATGACATACGAAGCGGTCATGCGCGAGAAAAATCTCAATCCCGATGTCATGCCGATGATGATCTTGCTCACCGACGGCGCAGGCAATGTATCGATCAGCGATTCCATCTCGCCACAGGAAGAAGCGCATTCGATCGCCCGCAAAATCCACGAAGCCGAGATTCGTACGGTGACGATCAATATGGAGCACGTCGCCTTCGACCAAGGGCTGGCGCAGCGCCTGGCCGATCAACTTGGCGGTCCCTGCTATACCCTGGCGCAGATCCGCGCCGAAAGCCTGCTGAATACAGTCCGTGCGGAAATGGACAAAATGTAGCACAATTGGTTTAGTTGATCAGATTGTTTCGGGGCGGATCATGAAACGGATACGGGTCATCGAAATCTCGGGCAGCGCATACAACATGGGCTGGCAGCATGGAAAACGCTTCCACGACGAAATTCACATGTTCACCGAAGACCGAGTTCGTCTCTGCCAAGATCCCAACTGGACCGGGCACAGCCTTTCGCGCGATGCGATAATCGCCCTGGCGGAGGCTTGCGTGGTCGAACATCAGCGCTATGCGCCTGACCTGATGGAGGAATTGGCTGGCATGGCGGAGGCCACCGGGCTAAGCCTCGCGGAACTGGTCATCAACAATGGTTTTACCGATTTCATTGATGTGGTCTACAATCTGGGCGGCGTCGCCGTCCCCGCCGCGCCGCCGCTGGCATCCGACAACTGCACAGCCTTCCTGGTGCCCAAGAACCGCAGCGCGACGGGGCAAGCCTTCTTTGGCCAAACCTGGGATATGCACGCTTCCGCGACTCCCTACGTCATTTTGCTGCGCGGCGCGCCGGAAGGCGGTCCCGAGTTTCTCACTTTCACCATCACCGGCTGCGTCGGCATGATTGGCATGAATAGCGCGGGCATTGCCGTAGGGATCAACAATTTGATGGCCACCGACGGTCAGATCGGCGTCACCTGGCCCTTTGTCGTGCGCAAGGTCTTGCAACAAGACAATCTCGACGACGCGCTCGAATGCGTGACCGACGCCAAATTGGCGGGCGCGCACAATTATCTGCTGATGGACCGGGATGGCGCTGGTTATGAGGTCGAAGCGATGTCGACATCGCAATACGTGCATGCCCTTGGCGACGAGACCATCACCCATACCAATCACTGCTTGATCCAGCAGAACCTTGACGTTTCGAGAGAACGCCCCCCGGCATCGCAGAACAGTTCAGAGAATCGCTTGCGGCGCGCCCGAGAATTATTGTCGAAAGAGCAGATTGAGCTTGATGACCTCGTTTCACTGACGCGCGATGAGGTCGCGATCTGCACGCGCCCAAGACCGCCCATGCATGTGGAGAGCTGTGGCGCCGCCATCATGTGCCCTCCCACGGGAGATTTCTGGTCGGTTTGGGGCATCCCGGCCGACAATGAATACGAACACTTCACTATCTAGTCCCTTTCCGCTCATGGGCTTCAGATCTTGGTTCCCTCGCCTTCGTGATTTTGGGGCAACCTGATGAACCGCCTCTACAAGGCGTGCCCGGTACTGCATAGCGCTAGCGCGTTTTTGCTATCCTATCCCCCAGCCCTGTTCTCCCCTCAATCCCCCGTGAGGCGGCTGAGGACAGGACGGGAACTCGTGGAGAAGTTCAGTCGCCACAGATGGCGCCGAGGGATTTTCACCACAGGGCACGTAGACACTGACCTCGGGGAGATATTTTTCAGCACGGAGACGCCGACTCATGCGGGCGATGGGCGGGCTGCAGCGAGAATTGTAAGACAATTGTAATTTTGAAGTAAGCAAAACTTAGTAAGCTTGGTACAGAGGAAATCGCGCAGACATCAGCTGAAACAGAAAATAGCGGAAGCGCGGGGCTAACGAGGAGTGGCGCATGAAGGAGCGGGGACGGGCGCGGAACATCAAGAAGCGGCAAGAGACGCGGGTTCGGAAGAAACGGAAGCAGGCGCTGCTGTTCATTGTCATTGGCGCGATTGCGCTGGGGGCGATAGCCGCGGCTGCGATCCTGTCCAATGTCGCTCAAGACAGTTCAGCGTTCACAGTTGAGGTTGTGCCGGCTTCGCTGTCCCAGGAGGGAGAGGAAGGCGCAGCGTACTTCAAAATCAATTGCCAAGCCTGTCACGGCCAGAACGCGGCGGGCACGAAACTGGGCCCGCCTCTCATCCATGACATCTACAATCCGGGGCATCATTCGGACGAAGCCTTCTACTTGGCCGCCGCTACCGGCGTCCGGCAGCATCACTGGCCCTATGGCGACATGCCGCCGCAGCCGCAGGTTGCGCGCGAGGACGTTACCAAGATCATCCGTTACATCCGCGAATTGCAAGAAGCCAACGGCATCACCTACAAGCCGCATAGCATGTGAGGGTTTGTTTCGCCACAGAGGCGCGGAGGGAAAGGGTTTAGTCGCTGGCGGATTCGTCGTGGAATGGCAGTTTTGCGAGGTCTTCGACGATGTCGACAGTGCGGAGACTGACGCTGATGATGCGCTCGATGAGTTTGAGAATGTATTGTTCGTCGTCGCTGTAGCCGTTGGGGTCGTGGGTGATGCCGCTGCGTTTGTCGGTTTTGACGCGGTATTGGTCGACGATCCAGTCGAGGGCGGCGCGGTTGCCGAGGCGATAGGCGAAGGCGCGTTCGGGGATGCCGTGGAGGGTCAGGGTGTCGTTGTATTTGAGCGTCTCGTGGACCTTGTAGCTGCCTTCGCTTGAATCGACTTTGCCTTTGGGCTGCATTTTTTCGACGCGGTAGCTGACGGGTTTGCGAGTGGATTGCCAGTCGAGTTGGTAGCGGTCGACGGATTCGTAGTTGAGGTGGAAGTCGGCGAGTTGCTTGCCGGCGCGGGAGAAAGCGTGGAAGCCGGAGTTTTGCCCCCATCCCCCGGCCCCTTCCCCCAAAATGAGGGAAGGGGAGCTAGATTCAAGCGCGCTCGCTACAGGCGATGAAAGCCCCTCCCTACTTGTGGGGGAGGGGTTTGGGGTGGGGGGCGCAAATGGAATGCGCGGCAGGTTGCGCTTGAGATCGAGGGCGTAGCGTTCGCGGTAGCCGGGATGGTGGAGCAAGCCGTAGACGTAGTAGAAGATATCCCATTTTGAGATGGACGGGTCATTGTAGTGGTTGCGAAATTGGTCGAGCGCCCAGTCGGTGATGTTCTCGCGGCGGTTTGTGCCGTCTTCATCGTATGTGTAGAAGGGGAAGCATTGGGCACTTGCTCCTGCCCCTACAAGATGCAAGTCGGGAATAAACATGGAAATCATGGACATGAAGGGTTTCTCAGAACCCTTGTCCGTGAGGCATATTACATAGTTTTCCTTTTCGGAGTCCTCAGTCGGAAAAAAGTAGTGTTGAAGATGCACACTATTGATAAACAATGGATCAAAATAGAGATGCTTATTTGTAAATGGTCGATACAATGAACCGCGACAATACCTGGAATGGAATGACCCATAATGCTGGCGTTGGATGTGGTTCTTAAGCGTACTGTCCCATTTTACCTTTTCATAGTTCACAAATGCGTGAATTGAGCTCTCGCCGTCAGTGCGCTTAAAGCGGTCAACCTCAGAATTATAATTATCTACGAATGGCTTAATTCGTGACAGAAGTTGGTAAGACTCAAAATCGTAGACATAGACATCTCGATTCGTCTTTACACCACCGGAATAGGTCTTGAAAATCGTTTCAGCTTGGTCGGGTTTGGCGCGTTTGGCTTCTTTGCTGCCGATGGGAGTGAAAGAATCAAATTCGTCTTCGGTGTCGGTGCGGAGCCAGGTGTGTTTTTGGTTGGGAACTAAACGCTGCCAGTCGACGGTGCTGAGAGAGTTGTCGCTGAGGAAATCGAGTTTTGCTTCTTTGCGGGCGAAGTCAGGGAGGCGGTGGTAGTAGAGGCGAGCCATTGGTCTTGATCTCATCCAATGCGTGGTCGGTCTTGTACGTTGGTATTCCGCTCGTGAACGATAATTGATTTTTCGCTGCGGACTTTATACACTTAGACTATAAACCAATTTGAAAAGTAGGAAAAGTCGAGGCAATGTTCACCAGAGACATCGAAATCGAACGGCTAAAGGCAGAGTATCAGAGCTTGCGGTCAGCGCAAGATAGCATACTGGAAATGATGAACGTTACCGCTCTCACGCAGATACGTATGGAAGAGTCAATCGCCCGATTGGAAGAAGCTGTCAGCGCCAATCAAGCGGCTTTAGCCGCTCTTCTCGATCATTTTGAGATTCCTCCCAAACCGGCCATGGGTTTCAGGACGGAAGAAAATGAATAATAGAGAGATGACTCCAGATTTGGCGCAGAACATTCATATGAGCATATACCCCACTGATACAGAAGAGTTCAAAATCGCTGCCGATAAAGCGCGGTATTACACGAATGGCATCAAATCCCTCGCGCCACAACTTGGAAATAAAGCTCCGAGACTGGACGCTCTGCTCGATAAGCTTGGCGAATCCAGATGCATTAATCTCTTTGTTATGCCAGCGAAACCTTGGCCGGTTCCCGCAAGATTATTCAGCCAATATGATGAGAGATTTGGACAGTATTTTGACTTGGTCGTAAATGAGTTTCAAGTAAGGCACACGATCTTTGGAAACGGGACAAAGTATTCTTTTCGTGAACAAGATGACAATGATTTAACCATCTTCCTTGAGCGCAAATCTCCAGAAATACAAGATAACCCTAAGTATCATTACACTTCCGTAGCGCCAGCGTGACGCCGACGCCGACTTGAATGCCAAAAACGTTATGCGTGGTGCCGCTGATTTTGGGATTCTGGCGGACGTTGCCGTGCAAGTCCAAATGATAGATACGGTCGAAGTCCTGCATAAGATGTTTTCGCATACCGTCAAAGGCGTACTGATCGACAAAACTGTTATTGCTGACGTAGCAGACGATGCCGGGTCTTTCCCCTAAACGATCAGTCGCCCAGCGCCAAAACTTCACATAGACATCACTAAGCGCATTCTTGTTGGTCGCTTTTGAGTCCTTGGCATAGGTCTCGCGGATGCGCTTGTCGATGACGTCGTATTTTCGGTTCTTGTTGTTGTCATTCTCGTTGACCTGACCGACGTTGTAAGGCGGATTGCCGATGATGACGTTGATATCGGCGGCTTTCTGGCGCTCGACGCGCTCGGTATTGGCTTCGTTGAAGAAGGACATTTGCCGTTCGCGGGCGAGATCGAGGGTGTCGACGAAGCAGAGTCCCTCGAAGGGCGCGGCGCGACCGGTGAGTTCGTAGTATTCGCGTTCGATATTGAGCGAGGCAATGTAGTAGGGCATGAGCATGACTTCGTTGGCGAAAAGGCGTTCTTTGTAGAAGCTCTCGAATTCCCGCAGGTTGCGCTGGTGGGCGCGGCGCAGCAGGTTGACGACGAAGTTGCCGGTGCCGGTGGCCGGGTCAATGATGACGACGCCTTCATCGCCGAGTTTCTTTCCGAACTCGGTTTCGAGGACTTCTTCGACGGCGGCGCACATGAAGTCGACGATCTCCTGGGGCGTGTAGACGATGCCGTGGGTATCGGCGACTTTGACGCTGTAGCCCTGAAAGAACTTTTCGTAGACCGAGTTGATGAAGGTCTGCTTGTCGCTGAAATCGAGGTCTTCGGCGGCGTCTTCAATGGCTCTGTGGAATTTCTCCAGAGGACCGCCGTAGAATTCACTACGATTGAAGTAATGACTGGTGAGGGCGACGATGACTTCCTCGATTTTGGCGGCGATGACGTTGGTCTGGGTGAAGCGGTCGACATCAAAGACGCGCCGGATGATGCGCTCGGTCATCAGGTGCTGGATGAGCATTTCGTCGACGGCTTCAATGCTGATGTTGGGATTGAGCGAACGGCGGCATAGCTCCATGAATTCGTCGAACTGGCGCTGGAATTCGGGATTGTCCCGGTGGGCGGCGTCGATCTTGTCTTTGAGTTGGGTAGCGATCTCGCGAATCTGCTCGCCGTAGCTCTGGACGGCTTCGTTGAAATTCTCGAATTGTTCCGCCTTGTAGTTCAAGTATTGCGTCAAGAGAGCGGCGAAATCGGGTTTGCGGTTGATAGAGGTGCGGCGGGCTTCGTAGCCGTCTTGATAGAGCACGGCAGTACGCGTGTCCTCAAAGATGATGTTGTCGACGGGATAGCCGCTATTGATCTTGTGCCGGATTGCGGCATCGAGGTTGACGTTGCTGTCTTTGGCTTCCCAATGGGCGTAGGGGCGATCAAAGGCGTCGACGAGCGAACCGTCGGTGCGGATACTCCCGCCGGTCGTCTTGGAGCGCATTTGGCGTTCTTCGATAAGGGTCAGTTTGCGACGCCGTCCCAGCCCGGTGAGCAGCGCGCCAAAAGCGCGGCGCGTGTTGCCTTCGGTGAGATCTTGCTTGGTCTCGCGCAGTTCCTTGAGGGTAGCGTAATACTTTATGAGGTGTCTGTCGTCGGGCTGGATGGTGATACGCGCCATCTGTTATGCTTTCATTGCGCGGATGCTAACAGGTATTGTAGCGGATTTCGCTGATTTGCCCCTACATTTTCCGACTTGGGCGCGATTGACAAACGGAATCCCGAAAACTTTTTACTTGTATATCTTGATTCGATTGTGATATATTTAACGAATGGATCATTTGACACTTAAGCCGCTTCATTTGACCTAGTTAAACGGCGTTATCAGTCCTGTTGCTGGGAAGGACGACGACAGAATATGGCTACTGCACAATCCGCACGACCGACATCCATGAGCGCCGCGGTCGCCAGGCCCGCAGCCGCGCCGGGCGTCCAGGTGACAGCGCCGAGCAGACGGGAATTTCTCAATTACATCTGGATCGCCTCCATGGCTTTGCTGCTGGGCGAGACCAGTGCCGGGCTGATCTGGTTCGCTTTCCCGCGCTTCAAAGAGGGCGAATTCGGCGGCACCTTCGCCTTTGACCCCGAGGAACTGCCGGGCGCTGGCGCGGCCCCGGTGACGGTTTCCTCCGGGCGCTTTCATATTTCGCACACGCCAGACGGTCTCCGCGCTTTGTATCAGGTCTGCACGCATCTGGGCTGCTTGCCGAAATGGGTGCCGACCAATTTCCGCTTTGAATGCCCTTGTCACGGCTCGAAGTTCGAACTCGATGGGCAGTGGATCGAGGGTCCGGCGCCGCGCCATCTGGATCGCTTCATCGCCACGGTCACCTATGCCGATGGCAGCACCGTGGTCACGCCTCCGGACGGGGGTCCAATTCCGCTGGATCTCAGGCGGGAGATCACGAGCATACAGATTGATACTGGCGCGCGCATTCTCGGAGAACTGCATTGAACCAGCAACCGCTTAAGCTGCTTTAAGGCGAGGAGCATCCATGTCCATTCTCCCCTTCCCGTCATTCCTCGATGATGTCAAGGAAAAAGGCTTCAAGAAGGCGATCTTCGAAGGCATAGACGATTCGGTGGAGCGTCTGACCGCCGGCATGAATGTGCAGGACGTGCGCGAGGCATTGCGCGGGGATACGGCCAGCCGCCGTCCCAATCCGCGCTTGACGCCGCACGCCGATGGCTTCTGGCTGCACATGCGCCCGTCTTATTTCAATCGCGATGTGACGGGCATGTATCCCAGCTTCCGTTTGGGCTGGCTGTCTTCCTATTTTGTCTTTTTCGAGACGATCACCGGCATTCTCTTGATGCTCTGGTATACGCCCTCGCCGGAGATCGCCTATGGCGACATGCTGACGATACTCAGCAATGTGCCGCTGGGCCAGTTGATGCGGGATATGCATCGCCTGGGCGCGGAGTTCATGGTCGCTGTGGTGGCGCTGCACATGATGCGCACCTGGATCACGGGGAGTTACAAAAAACCGCGACAGTTCACCTGGTTCACCGGGCTTTTACTGCTTGTGATCACCGGTTTCCTCAGCTTCTCGGGCTATCTCTTGCCCTGGGATCAGTTGTCGCTGTGGGCGGTGACGATTGGCGCGTCCATGGCGGAGGCGACGCCGGTGGTCGGCGACCAGGTCAACTTGCTGCTGCGCGGCGCGCCGGAGCTTGGGGCGAACGGTTTGCTGCGCTTTTATCTGCTGCATGTCCTGGCGCTGCCCGCCCTGCTCTTCGTTTTCTTCGGCGTTCATTATTACAAAGTCATCATCCACGGTTACAGCTTGCCGCCGCAGAAAGAGAATATCGGCGAAGATACAGCCAAGCGCGTGCCCCTGGACAAGCGCGTTTATTTCATACCCGACATTTTGACCAACGAGTTGATGTGGCTGGGCGCGACCACCTTCATCATCACGGTGCTTTGCATCTGGTTCTATCACGCCCCGCTGGAGAACCATGCCGACCCGCAAGTGACGCCCCTGGGCACGACCGCGCCCTGGTACTTCCTGTGGATTCAGGGCGCGCTCAAGCTGGGCGATAAATTCATCTGGGGCGTCGCCTTCCCCAGCGTCGCCTTGGGCGCGCTGGCGATGCTGCCCTATCTGGACGTCACGCCGAGCAGGCGCTTCGCTCATCGCCGCTTCATGCTGACGATCGCGATGCTGCTGGTTTCGGCGACGACGATTTTGAGCTATATGGGCTTGGCGAAATTCGCGGTCAAAACCTCGGCCGAGACGGAAATCGTGCACGAACTGACCTTTGAGCCGGCCCATAGCAAGGTGGGCATCGGCCGCACCATCCCCTTCGATCAAATGATCGCGGGCGCATACAGCACAGCGCAATTCCACGGGCACGAAGGATTGACCGCCGCCGATATCATCACCGAATTCAATGGGGAAACCGCGGCCAACGGCCAGTACGAGCAGATGGTCGACGAATTGAAGTTCCAGAAACTAAGCGCCAATCAGGTGCCGGTGCGCTTCCGCACGATTCCGGAAATGGAAGCCCCCGTGCTGATGCGCGTGATGGAAGAGTTCAACCATCACCTGGAAGAAGCGCCAACGGAATTGCCCAACGTTTGGGGCGCGCTGGTGATCACCGATAATCAGCGCGGCTTGAAGCGCCTGGACTGGATCGTCAGTTGGGACAGCGTCGTCATCGAGGGCGGTGATGTGAAGTTGGACGACGAAGGAAATCCGCTCTTTGTGTATGCGACCAAAGATGTACCGGTTTTCGACGATGAGGGCGATCCAGTATTTGACGATATGGGCGAAGCGCTGACGGAAGCAGAGCTAGTCTTGGACGCGGAGGGCAATCCGGTCCCGGCGCGGCGCATCTTCAGCGATCACCTGTTCATTCACGAAGCCTCGGCTTATTTCGACTAGGCTTGTGGATCGTCAAAGGCGGCGAGAGCGCGTACTGACCTGTGGCAAGCGATTTAGCAACCGAGATCTAGGACCGATACATGATTAAATCAGTCGAGAGTCGCATACTGACGGGCATTGTCATGTTCGTCGCCATCATGATTCTGGTCGGTTGGGTCGCCATCAACGAAGAAGCGCGCATGCAAGCCTTCGTGTATCAACATACCGGCCGGTCGATTGAACGCGGCGCCGAGTTGTATGCCTCGTTGTGCGCGGAGTGCCATGGCGAAGAGGGCTATGGCGCGTTGCTGCGGGCGCCCGGGCTGAATAATCCGCATTTCTTCGGTTACGACCCGGTGGGCGAGCAGACCGCGGCCATCACCAATGCCAATCGAACGCTGGTGCGTTTGGGCGACGACAGCGACGATCTTCTGGCAGAACTCACCGACGCCGCGAATCCGCCCAGCGATGAACGGCAGAACCAGATCCAGACCGAGATGGAAGCCATCCAGACGCAAATTGATAATCAGAAAAACATCATTGACGAGGCTGTTGCAGCGCGCCAAGCGATCCTGGGCAGTTTGAGGACGGCGGTGGAAAAGGGTCTCTTCCCCCTGTGGGATACCATTGAAGACAGTGATCGTACAGCATTCAATGAGATCGAAGTTTTCTTCAACAACAATGGCACGAGGCTGGCCCAAGTCGGCTGGGCGGGTGACTTGCGGGGCTATGTGATCACAACATTGATTCATGGCCGCCCCGGCAGCCTGAATGTCTGGCCGAACAGCGACGGCGGCATGGTCGCCTGGTCGCAGTTGGCGGGTGGTTCCTTGCGCCAGGATCAGATCGAAGACATCGCGGCTTACATTATGAATTGGGACAAAGGCAGCAATTGGACGATGGAAGACTACCTGGCTGTCGAGCAGTATGGCAAGCCCTTGTCTGACGGATCGATACCTGGTGTGCCGCGCCCAGATCCAGCGGGCGACAATCCGGAAATGATTCTGGCGCGTTGGGCGGAAGAGGAGATCGTAGGCAGCGCCGGCAATGGCGCCATCCTCTACGATACCAGGTTCGGCTGCACCAGTTGCCATCGCGATGGGGCTTCGGCGCCGGATACCATCGGCACCTGGACCCGTGTGCTGACCGAGCGCCTGACGGAACCGCAGTTCGCCGGCTACACGGGCGAGCGCTACCTGGTCGAGAGTATCGTTTTGCCGGCGGCTTACGTGGTTGACGGCTATAGTTCGGGCGCGATGCCGCCGGACTTTGGCACGCGTCAAATGATCGATCAGCAGTTGGCGGATGTTGTCGCTTTCTTGATGACGCAGGAATAGCGCGCTTTGGCGAGACAATCAATAGCCCTCGGAACCGGGGGCTTTTTTCTTTGGGGCAGGGAGCGAGCGATGGGGTCCAAGCGAGTAACAGGGATACTGATGCTGTCTCTGGCGCTGCTGATTCCTGTCTTTGGCCAGGGACATCAGGACGGTTGCGCCCCGGAAGAACTGAAGTCGCAGCAGAACACGCTGGCTGGCTATCTGAGTCCGGATTTCGCCGGAGATTATGATTTGGCGATCGCCAATCTCTTTCGATTGGGGTCCCTGTATCAGTCGATGGCGCTCCGCTGCGGATATATGCCCTCCGAGCCAGAGATCAATTCCATGCTCGAAGCGGCGCTGAGCTTCGTTACTTTGGAAGATCTGATCGCGGCGCAATCGGTGGGGAGCGATGTCGCGGCGATCTTGCTCGATCTGCAAGAGGCATACGGTGATCCGCTGGCTGGGCAAATGCTTTACAACGGTCTGGAGCCGGCTCTGGGCGGTGTCGCGCTGGGCTGCGCGGGCTGCCATGAAAACGAAGCTGTGGCGCCGTTAACAGCGGGGACCTGGACGCGGATCAACGACATCCGTTTGGAGCAGCCGGAGCTCAGAGATTATAGTCATCGGCAGTATTTGGTGGAAAGCATCGTGCGCCCGCTGGCTTACACCATCCCGGATTACCCTCCCTTGATGCCGGATTTCTATGGCAGCCAGCTAAGCACCCAGCATTTGGCGGACCTGGTCGCCTTTCTCGATAGCCAGGATCAGTTGCCGGACGACGAATAAACGTGGTATTCTCGCGGACGCGATGATAGACTGGCGCCATTGCTGGCAGCCTTGCAGGTAGGTTCAAGCATGGCGACGAACGCCAATTACAGCCGCGCCGATGGTTTTATGAGTCGCTTGTTATTGATCGACCAGCAGGGTCGTATTTCCGCCCCCTCCGATGAGGCCGGGCAGACGCGGCGCGCTGAAAACGCGCTGACGATCTCACTGCTGTTCTCCGGCCTCCGCTGCATATTGCAATATGTCCTGCTGCCCTTCCTCCTGCCGATCATCGGCGTCGCGGCGGATGCCACCGTGCCGATTCTGCTCTTGATCAATCTGATTGCCATAGTTTCGATCTTCCTGAGCCTGCGGCGCTTTTGGACGATCGCTTACAAGCATCGCTGGTCCTATCTTTTAGTGGCGCTTGCGGCTTTGACGCTGCTTATCGCCTTCACCGCTTACGATATCGCCCAACTGCAAATGGCCTGAGCCGCGCTTCAATTGCGCGCCAAGAGCCGCTACAATTGAGCCGATACTGAAAGCGATTTGGAGACCTGACCATGGGCGAATTGCCACTGTACAGATCAGCCGCGGCGGCGCTGACGCCGCTGATGTTCTTGACCAGCCGCATGACTGCGCTGGCGCAAGACGGCGAGGCAACTTCTTCGCCGGCGGGATTGGCGATGCTGGTCCTCTTTCTGGGGATTGCTGGCATTGTTGGCGTGTTCGTCATTCGCTGGAGCCAATCAACGACAGACGACGAAGAATAGACTCGCACAGCAACTTGGGACGATGTGGCGTCCGCGCGGAGGATCCGGCGGGCGCTTTTTCTTTTTCGCATTCTCTGGGCCGGATCGGCTCTGATTGACGCGCGATCCCATCGGATTTGTGAATATTGACAGAAATCCGACAATGAAGAGGCACTTCAATTATCATATATATACGCTTGGGAAACCGCAATCAAATGAGTAACGGAGGATTCGCTCAATGGCTGAAGATCGTTCATCGGGGGGACTACTGGCGTCTTTTCGACTGGTGATCGTCGGCATATTGGTGGTGATCATTGTCCCGGCGCTGGCTTTTATCATCGCCGCCATCGGACGCAGCATCGTCGCCGACCCGAGCGATTCGGCGCCGGTCGCGCTCGACAAAAGCAATGCTTGCGTCGCCTGTCATTCGCGAACCACGCCCGGCATCATCGAGCAATACAGCCGCAGCAGCATGGCGGCCGCCAATGTAACATGCCAAAACTGTCACGAGGTAGAGGCGGGTTATCCCGGTGGCATCGCGCATCATGACACGTTTGTTTTGACCGTTCCCACCACTGCCAAGTGCGCCACTTGCCATCAAAACGAAGCGGCGCAATTCAACGCCAGCCGCCACGGCTTGCCAGCCTATGTCGCCATGTGGGGCGCCGGCGGTTTGAGCGAAGAGCACCTGGCAATCTACGAGTCGATACCGGAAGGCAGCTTCAATCCCGACCGAATGCGAAACGCGCTCTTTGAAAAAGAGGGCCGGGCCATCACAAAATTCGCTTGCAGCGGCTGCCACGATATCGGCGCGCCGGCCGCGGATGGTTCGATTGGCCAGTGCCAGGAATGCCACCTGCGGCACGAATTCAGCCTGGAGCAGGCGCGCAAGCCGGAGACCTGCAACCACTGCCACATCGGTCCCGATCATCCGCAGTATGAGATCTATATCGAGTCCTTTCATGGCATCGCCTATCTAACGGGCGGCGATGACTGGCATTGGGATGCCGAGCCGGGCACCCTGACCGTGCAGGACTTCCCCGCCCCCACCTGCGCGACCTGCCATATCAGCGGTTTCGGCGGCGCGAGCACGACGCACGACGTCGGCGACCGCCTGACCTGGTATCTCTTCGCGCCGCAGAGCCAGCGGCGGCCCGCCTGGCAGGACAATCAAGTGCGGATGCAAGCCGTCTGCAGCGAGTGCCACAGCGCCGCCTTCATCGACGAATTTTATCTTGACGCTGACGCTCTGACCGAAGAGATCAATCGCCGCGTACAGTTGAGCAACGAGACCATCGCCCCGGCGCGCCAGGCGGGGCTATTGACCGACGAACCCTTCGATCAGCCAATCGACTTCCTGCACTTTGACCTGTGGCACCACTGGGGGCGCACAGCGAAGTTTGGCGCCTGGATGGGCGGCCCCGATTATGTGCAGTGGCACGGCGCTTACGAGATCTTGCGCGATCAAGCGGAACTGGAAGAGATGGTCCGCGAATTGCTGGAGGAAGCCGGTCTCGCCGGCTCAAACGAGTCTGACGGGAGTTGACAATGGCTTACCTGGCGCTCGCGCTGCCACGATTCCGTCACCTGCGAACCCCCTTCAGCCGCGACCAGGCTTTTCTGCTGCTGGCCGCCTTCAATCAGTTTTTCATCGCCGCCGACATTTATCTGGCGCATAACATAAGCGGCGGCATCAAACCGGCAGAATGGATTCCAATCGTTTCGGGATCAGTTTGCGGAGCCTTGCTTCTGGTTGCCGGCGCGATTGCGGTCAAGAATCGCGACCTTGCCAGCGCGCTCGCCAATCTCGTTTTTGCGCTCAGCATCGGGATTGGACTGCTGGGCGCTTATTATCATCTGAACCGCACGGTATTGTTAAGCGAGGGACTGGTCAGCATCCAGGCGGTCGCGACCTTGATCTGGGCGCCGCCGGTCATCGGTCCCTTGTTTTTCGTTCTTATTGGCGTATTGGGCATCAGCGCGGCCTGGATCGAAGAGCCGGCTGACAGCGGCAGGCTGCAACTGCTGCGGGGCAGGACGGTGCAAATGCCCTACAGCAAGACCCGCGCCTATCTGCTGATCGTCGCTACTTTCATCCTGGCGACGCTCATCAGCAGCGTGCTGGACCACGCGCGATTCGGCTTCGACAATGCCCCGGTCTGGCTGCCGGTGACGGCTGCTCTGTTTGGTTTCAGCACAGCCCTGCATTTGGGCATTGTCTCGCGGCCGAACCCCGGGGACATCGCCGCGCATGGCGCCGCCATGCTGCTCTTGATTGTGGTGGGCGCGATTGGCTTCGTTTTGCATTCGGAATCCAGCTTGACATCGGCCGGAGTGATCGTGGTCGAGCGATTCTTGCGAGGCTCTCCGCTGCTGGCGCCCCTGCTCTTCTGCAATGTTGGTTTGATGGGATTGCTGGCGCTGCTGGCGCCCGGCGAAGAGTCGCGGTTATGAAACAACTGTGAGCGGCGCGCAAGCGCGGTATGTATTGAATTCGGTTGAAATAAAGAACAACAATCACCTGACACCGGTAGGGGCGATCCGGTGGATCGCCCGACGAGCAGAAACTGAATGTGTATCGGGCGACTCACCGAGTCGCCCCTACCAACGTCGTTCGGTTTTTGGGTTAAGGATCTCTTGTCGAGGGCTGTCTAAACCTATTTCAACCGAAAGGGATACACTACCGTATGCGCGAGATAGTGACAAATATCACAAATACCGTATAATAAGAGCAGAACACCGGGCGACAGGAACGATGGGCTATATGGCCGAGATCAGTTGGGCAAAGCCCAAGCATCTGCGAAAAACGAAGGGGGCGGAGCGCCTGAAATTTTTGATTGGCGGCGGTTTGATCCTGGCGTCGGTCATTTATTTGCTGGTGTCCGGCACCTTGCAGGGGGCGCGCTATTTCATCACCGTAGACGATCTGCTCAAGGACGGCGCTTACCTGGGGAAGACTGTGCGCATCTCCGGCGCGGTAGATGGCGAAAGCATCGAATATGACAGTGAGAACGCGATCATCCGCTTCGAGATTGTCAATATCCCGAGCCAATTCGATGATCTGGCCAGCGCGCTGCGCGCCGCCTTGGCGGACCCGGCAGCGTCCCGTTTGTCGATTCTGGTCGAGGACGAAGCGATACCGGATCTTTTGCAGCACGAGGCGCAGGCCATCCTCACCGGCGCGCTGGAAGTCGACGGCATTTTTCACGCGGGAGAATTGCTGCTGAAATGCCCGAGCCGTTTTGAAGAAACCTCCCCCGAAGGCTTGAGCGCTATTCCGGAACACAACTAATGCTGGCGGAAATCGGGCTCGCATCTCTGGCATTGGCGCTACTGCTGGCGCTCTACGCCGCGGCCGCCTGCTTGCTTGGCATCCGCGCGGGGGGCGACATGCTGCTGCGCAGCGGTCGCAACGCGGCTCTCTTGACATTTCCGGCGACGCTGCTGGCGACGGCGGCGCTGGTTCTGGCTTTGATGACCGAGCAGTACCAAATGAGCTATGTATGGTCGGTGACGGATCCGCAGACCCCGGCGATCTACCGCTTCACCGCTTTGTGGGGATCGCAGCGGGGTTCGCTGCTGTTTTGGTCGCTCTTGCTCAGTTTGTTCACATTCGGCGCGATTTCGCTCAATTGGCGGAGCGAAGGTCGATTGATGCCTTACGCGATTGCGACCATGATGGCGACCTTGTCCTTTTTCCTCGGGCTGTCGCTGCTGCTGGAGAATCCATTTGAGCGTTGGTGGATCTTGCCTGATATGCCGGAGTCGCGGCAAGTGGTGGAGACGGCGCTGATCCCGCCCGGGGCTATTGCGCCGGCGATGGAGAATCTGGCGGCTAGCGCGACCGGCTTGAATCCCCTGTTACGTCATTTCGGCATGATCATACATCCGCCCATGCTTTACCTGGGCTTTGTCGGTTTCACCATTCCCTTCGCCTTCGCGCTGGCGGCGCTGGCCTCCGGCGATTTATCCACGGGCTGGATCAAGGCGACGCGGCGCTGGACGCTGATCGCCTGGGTTTTCCTGAGCCTGGGGCTGATATTGGGCGGGCGCTGGGCTTATGACGTCTTGGGCTGGGGCGGCTATTGGGGATGGGACCCGGTGGAAAACGCGGCTTTTTTGCCCTGGCTGGTCGGCACGGCTTTTATCCACAGCGTCATGATCCAGGAAAAACGCGGCATGCTCAAAACCTGGAATATGGCGCTGGTGATCGCGACCTTTTCGGCGGTCATGTTCGGCACCTTCGCCACGCGCAGCGGCGTGATCGAAAGCGTACACAGCTTCGCCCGCAGCGAGGTTGGCTTCCCCATGCTGGCGTTTTGGGCGCTCATGACATTCATCGCGCTGACCTTGTTGTTATGGCGATGGCAGCGCGGCGAATTGCGAGGAGAGCGCCAGTTCGCCAATATCCTGAGCCGCGAAACGATGTTTGTACTCAATAATGTCATATTCATCGCGCTCTTTGCAGCGATTTTTTGGGGCAGTTTTGGATTGCCGATCATCTCCGAATTGTTCATGGGGGTGGAAGTTACGATTGGCCCCGCGACCTTCGAGTTCTTCGTGGTGCCGCTGTTTATCGCCATGTACATCTTGATGGGCATTGCCCCGTTGTCGGCTTGGGGTTCCACGTCGGCGCGGCGCCTGGGCAAGGCGATCACGGTGCCGTTCTCGCTGACCATCCTCAGCGTCCTGCTGCTGATGATTGCCGGGACGGGCGCTCTGGTTTCTATCTTGGGATACGGCGTGGTACTCTTCGCGGGATATGTGGCGCTTTTTGAGATTTATCGAGGCGCGCGAGCGCGGCATCGGGGCTTGAACGAGAACTGGATGCGGGCTGTCATAGCGCTCTTCCGCCGCAACCAGCGCCGCTACGGCGGCTATATTGTTCATCTGGGCGTGACTGTCATCGGTATCGGCGTCATCGGCAGCACAGTCTTCCAAACCGAGGTTCAGCATACCCTGGCGCGCGGAGAGATCATCGCCGTCAAGGACTACGGACTGCGCTATGACGATTATATTCGGGCGCAGGCGGTCGACGGGCGCATGATGAATATCGCCGAGCTTACGGTGCTGAGAAATGGCGCTCAAGTGGCGCGGATTCGGCCGCGCGTGGACGATTATCCCGACATGCCCATGACCATCGCCGGCGCGCACAGCACGCTTGAAAACGACTTCTACGTCTTGTTGATCGGCGGGAATCGGGAGCGCGCGACTTTTCGCATTTATATCAATCCACTGGTGAATCTCGTTTGGTGGGGAGGCATCGTGCTAATAATCGGCACAGTGATCGCCGCTTATCCGAAAGTCGTCCCGGCGCGGCGCATTCGCAAGCGCGAGGCGGAAAGCCCGTGATGATGGTTGGCTCCCCCTCGTCCCATTGCAATCTGAGGACAGGACAGGTTTGATACGATTGAACATGAACGTGACAAATCAGTCGTCACAAGTAAATATTATGGCGAAAATTGTAGGGGCGACCTATCAGGTCGCCCGCCAGAGCGCAAAAAAATGTAGACGCAACCCTTGGGTCGCCCGAAAATACCTCAAAACGTACAAGTTATGGAGCGAAATTCTGCCCAATAGAGCCCTGTCCTGTCCTCTCCCATTGCAATGGAGAGGGGGAGCGCTTAACTCGAAGACCGATAGACGCTTTGGCCTACGCGCGATAAGCAGTTGCGAGCCTTTGCGGAATCCAGCCCGCGTAAGGGTGAGATTCTATCTTCTTGTATGGCTGCTGTTGGCAGTACTGGGTACGCAGGCGCAGGACGGGGTGATTTCCGACAACGCAGTGAACGCGGTCGCGGAAAAGATGTATTGCCCGGTCTGCGAGAACATACCGCTGGACGAGTGCCAGACGCGAGCCTGCATCGAGTGGAAAGAAGAAATCCGGCTGCAATTGGCGGAAGGCAAGGATGAAGCTGCGGTGATCGACAGCTTTGTGCGGCGCTTCGGCGACCAGGTGGTCGGCATTCCACAGGACCCGGTGCTGCGCGGGCTGACCGTCGTGACGCCGATCCTGGCGCTTTTTCTGGCGATCGCGCTGGGCGCTTATACGTTTTCCCGATTTGGCGCGCACCAGCGCTTGAGCATCAGCGATGAAGCAGATTTGAGCGCGACGGTCGCGGATGAGGTTTATCGACAGCGGCTGGAAGAAGACCTGGCAGCGCGGCGATAGAGCGCACGATGAGCGAAGTCGAGCAACTGGAATTCCTGGATCACGCGGTTCCCAAGCGTCGTCAACGCCGATTTAGTTTGGGCACAATGGTTCTGTTGACGGGGTTCCTGGCGCTGGCGCTCGCGTTGGCGCTGCAGTTGGCGCGGCAAAACGCCACACAGCCAACCGGCGGCCCGGCGCCGGATTTTCATTTGAAATTGTTTGACGGTGGCGAACTGCGCCTGTCGGAATTGCGCGGGCAAGTGCTATTGCTCAATTTTTGGGCGAGCTGGTGCCCGCCCTGCCGAGACGAAGCGCCGGATCTGCAAGCGCTGCATAGCGACTTCAGCGAAGCCGGTTTGACGGTAATCGGGATCAACATTTTGGAGAGTTCACGGGAAAAGGCGCTGGATTACATCAATGAGTTCGGCATCAGCTACCCCAATGGCGAGGACACCGGGCAGTTTATCGCGAAATTGTATCGCGTTGAGGCGCCGCCGGAAAGTTTTCTCATCGACAGAACGGGGGAGATTCAGCGCTTTGTATTGGGCGCGTTGAGTTATGACGACATGAGTCGCAGTATTCGCGAGCTGCTGGCGAGTTGAAGATGAGCATCCTGGGGCTGATCATATCACTCGCTTTGTTTTTAATTGCGATTGCAGTAGTAGCGCAGCCATTTTTGCGACCGCGCAAAACATCAGAGAAAGACGACCTGCAGTTGCAGGTACAGCGAGACCGTGTCCAGGTGTACTACGAACGCGTTTTGACCAATATGCGCGATCTCGACGAGGATTACGCCACCGGCAAGATCGACGAAGCCGATTATCGCAACGAGCGCGAGGTCTGGGCGCATCGCGGCATACGCTTGTTGCGCGTTCGCGATGGCCTGGAGGCGCGACAAAGCTTGGTAACGGCGGGGGACGGCAATGCGGACAAGATCGACGAGGCGATCGAAGCGGCGATTTCCGCTTATCGCGAAGGCGCGGGGACGGCGATTCATCCCCGCGAGGCGAACTAGAATGTCCCGCCTGGGGCCCGTCTGCCTGATCTTGCTTGCATTGCTCTGCGCCTGCCGCGGCTTGGGCGGCGAGCCGGAGATCATCGCGACATACGCGCCGCAGTCAATGGCGGAAAATGCAACAGTCAGCGCCGATTGGCGGCCCGATATCGCCCGCGGAGGGCGTATCTTCGCCGAAAACTGTACCGACTGCCACGGCATCAGCGGCGATGGCCAGGGCGAGTTGGTATTGTCGGGCAGCGTCAGCGAGCCGATTGACATGACAGACCGGGCTTTGACCAGAGCCAAGTCGCCGCTGGACTGGTTCACGATTATCAGCGAAGGCAATATCGAAAAACTGATGCCACCCTGGCAAAATGCCTTGAGCGAAGGGGAACGCTGGGATGTAACCATGTATTCCTATGCGCTGGCATATGACGCTGAACTGCTGGCGACAGGAGCGCGTTTATGGGCGGAACGTTGCCGGGACTGTGAATTGCCCTCCGCGATTCCGCCCCTGTACAGCGACCAGGACTATAGCCGTGCGCTGAACCGGGAAAGCTTCGCCGGAGCGCTTGAATCGGAAGAAATTGCCGCTGTCGTCGCCTACGCGCGGATGCAGAGCTTGCGCGGCGCTGGCGAACCTGCCGAGGATGTCGAAGGCGCGCTTCCCCTCGGCCAGATCAGCGGTCGCGTTCAACACGGGAGCGCTGGCGGGATCGTACCGCCCGAAACCGTAGTGCAACTGCAATTCGGGAGCCCGGAGATCGGATTCAGCATAGCGGAAACATTGATCGACGCCGATGGCAATTTTGTCTTTGAGGATATCCCGCTGACACCCGATATTTCCTATGTCATCGGCGTGATTTACGACGGGCGCGTATACAGCCGTTTGCTGCCGGAAAGCGCGTACCAGCAGACAATCACAATCTATGACCTGACCAACGACCCGGCCGTCATCAGTGTGGCGGCGGTTGATCTATTCTTGAATCCGCTTCAGTTGGAGCCTCACGGGACGGGCTTGCACATCACGCAGATTATCCGCTTTCGCAATGATTCGGACCGCATCTACACCAGCGGCCGCGGCTTTGACGACGGGCGAGAAGCGACTCTGCTGCTTCAGTTTCCGATTGGCGCAAAGATTATGAGCGACGACGCGGGCGGCCGTTATGTGCTGATTGAGGACCTGGAACGCCTGCCCGATTCGCTGATCGATACGCTGCCGGTCGCGCCGGGGAGCGAGCACGAAATCCTTGTCGAGTACTTTTTGCCTTATGTCGACAGCCTGGATTTCGAACAAGCCTTCAACAACCGAGTCGAAGGCGATATCACCGTCATGCTGCCGAAGACGCTGAGCATAAAAAGCGCCGAACTTTTTCCGACGCCTGAAGGCGGCGAATCAGACAATGTCAAGGTGTATGGCGGCACGCTCAACCAGGATCGTGATCCGCGGCTGCGCTTTGAGATCGTCGGGAATCCCTTCGCGACGAGGGGCGATGATTCGGGTGTGCTGACCGGCGAAAGCCTGCTGGCGGCGCTTTTGGCGCTCATCGCCGCCGCACTAGCCCTGCCCGCCGGACTTGCTCTGTGGCGGCGGCGAACGCAGGATCAATCGGGGTCGATTGACAGCCTGGCGGAACAAATCGCGCAACTGGACGACCAGCATGACCGGGGCCAGATCAATCACGACCTCTATCATCATCGCCGACGCCAGCTTAAGGCAAAACTGGCTGAACTGATGAGCCGGCAGCGGGACGCGTGATGGGCGAAAAAACGCCGATAATCGAGGTTGAGAATCTGAGCAAGACTTTTGGTCTGCTCCCGGTCCTGCGCTCAGTCAGCTTCGGCGTGGCGCGCGGAGAGACGATCATGCTCTTGGGGCAGAACGGGGGCGGCAAGTCGACGCTGCTGCGCCTGCTGGCCGGCTTGAGCAAGCCGACGGCCGGCCTCATACGCATCGGCGGCTGGCAGATGCCGAAGGAAGTCATGGAAGTGCGCCGTCAGATTGGGCTGGTCAGTCATCAGCCCCTGCTCTACGGCAACCTGAGCGCGCGGGAGAATCTCGACTTCTTCGGCAAACTTTACGGCCTGACAAAGGACGAACGCGTCGAGGGAATCGGCGCTGTATTGGACCAGGTCGGTCTGGCGAAACGCGCCGACAGTCTGGCCCGCGATTTCTCGCGCGGCATGCAGCAGCGCTTGAGTATCGCCCGCGCCTTGCTGCATCAGCCCGAGATCTTGCTCCTGGACGAGCCATTTACCGGCCTTGACCAAGCGGCCGCGGAAACACTGGAGCATCTTGTCTTGTCGGCGCAGCGGGAAGAACGCACGCTGATCATGACGACGCATCAACTGGGACGCGCGCCCGCCCTGGCGCGCCGCGCGCTCATTTTGTCGCGGGGACAGATCGCCTTTGACGGCGATATCGCGACCATGAGCGCTGCCAGCTTGGGCGAACTCTATGCCAGCCTTTGCGGCGGCGCGGCAGTGGCATGAAGACGCCTTTCCGGACCGCGGTGCTGGCCATTGTCGGCAAGGACTTGCGCGCGGAAATCCGTTCGCGGGAATTACTGAGCGTGATGGCTATATTCGCGGTCCTGTGCATTTTGGTATTCAGCTTTGCGCTGGAACTGGACCGGGGGGCGCGGGAAGAAGCGATCAGCGGCGTGCTTTGGGTTACGCTCGTCTTCGCCAGCTTGCTGGGTTTCAATCGTAGTCTGGCGCTAGAGGGCGACCAGGGCAATCTGGATGCCATGCTCCTGGCGCCAGTTTCGCGCTCGGCGATTTTCTTTGGCAAGCTGCTCAGCAACTATTTGTTCACCTTGATCGTCGCGCTGGTGATACTGCCGCTGATGACCGTGATCTACAACAGTAATCTGCTTAAGGGCTGGTTGATCCTCACGACTGTGGTGGGGGTCTTTGGTTTTTCAAGTATCGGCACCTTGCTGGCTATGTTGACGCTGCATACGCGCTCGCGCGAGGCGATGTTGCCGATAGCGATGCTGCCGGTGGCGCTGCCGCTGCTGCTGACGGCTGTGCGCGCGAGCACGAATATACTCAATGACGCGCCGGCGCGTGAATGGCTGCTTTGGTTGCAGTTGCTCGCCGCTGTCACCCTCATCTATCTGGCGCTGTGCTGGCTTTTGTGCGGATTCGTTCTGGAAGAATGAACTGCCTGCGTCGGCGAGCCAGAGCCTATTGTCGCCCATCGCCGCATGCTAGAATGAGACCGATCCAGACTCAAGGGAGATCCCAGGAATGACAGCGAAAACTAAGGTTCTGTCTTTGCGCCAGTCTGCCGAAGCGACCCCCATGCCTGCTTTGCTGAAGTTGCTGACGATTGTCACCCTTGTCGGATTCTGCATTACCCTGGTTCTCGGTCTCTTGGTCGCCGGCACGGATATCCAACAGGGAGAGATTCAGCGCATCTTTTACATTCACATGCCGTCGTTCTTTGGCGCCTTCACCGCTTTTGGCTTGACGGTAGTCGGGGGCATCCTGTACCTGTGGCGCAAGAGCGAGGGATGGGACCGGATCGCGCTGGCTGGTGTGGAAGTGGGCTTGGCTTTCGCGCTGATCAATCTGGTCACAGGCGCTATCTGGGCGCGGCCGATCTGGAATACCTGGTGGACCTGGGACCCGCGCCTGACCTCAGCCGCCATCATGGCGCTGACCTACGCGGCCTATCTGATGCTGCGCGCCGGCATTGAAGACGAAGCCCGCAAGCGGAGTTTCATGTCGGTATACGGGATCTTCGCCTTCACAAGCGTCTTGGTCACATTGTTCATCATCCGTGTCGTGCCGGAAACGATCCATCCGGTTATCGTCGGCGCCAGCCCCCAGAACGCGCAGGGCGGCTTCGAAGCAACCAGTGGCGTCGTGATGGCGCTGATCCCCAGCCTCTTGCTTTGGCTGACATTGATGCCCATTACCTTGATCTGGCACCGCGTTCGCATCGAGCGTCGGCTGGAAGCGGTCAATCGGCTCAAGATGCAGATTCTGAGCGAGTAAAACATGATGCGATCATTTTTGCCCCTTGTCTCTCTAAAGCTTGCCCGGCACTCAACTTGTGGCGAAGAAAATGGCCGCAACTGCCCGTCCGACAGCAAGAAAATAACACCATTTGACGGCTCAAGACACAGCATACACACAAGCTTTGTAGGGGCGACCTATCAGGTCGCCCGCGTTCTTGGCAGGAGCCGTTGGATAACTGCATTGAAAAGGACAAATGGAACTGTATTGCGCCAGTACCGGACAAGCCTTCTAATACCAATACTCATATTTGCCAGCGTCATCCTTGCCCAGGGCGATCAAGACACCGTGCCCTATATCCAGTCATCGGCTTTTAACGCGCCGCTCCTGGAAGGCTGGAACAACCAGAGCGGCGACGACTTCGCCCAGTTTCACTCTGCGGAAGACCATGCCACCATTCGCACCGCGCTGGTTGAAATTGACGAGCCGGTCGCGGCAGCGGCCTCCGACCTGCGGCGAGCTTTCGGCTTTGATCTCGAAGAGCCGATCTATCAGGACAAGGTAAACCTGGCGGATGGCACCTGGAACGTACTGCTTTACGAGCCCGATGCGGTTGCGAGCGCATCGGTCATGGCGCGGCGCGCGGGATCGCAAACTGTGGTCATCAGCTTTGTCGAAAGCGATCCAGAGGCGCGGATTCTGATGTTGGCGATCGCGCAAACCGGCGACACGAGGGAAGATGCGGCGACCGAGATTGACCTGGCATTGAGCTTGCTGGCGTCGAATAATGCCGCCGACCTGGTCGAAACTACTGCCCTTTCGCTGCCGAGCGGGGAGTGGACGCGGGTCGTCGGCGATGGCTTCTTGGCAATGGGCATGGTATTTGGCAATGATAGTTATATCGCTGTTGGCGAGGGCGAGGCGGAGAGTCTGCCGAAGCTCGCCGACGCCTACAACAGGAGTGTTCTGGGCTTCTTTGTCACGCCGGACAATTCCGGTTATCTAGCCCTGGCGCTAACAGCGAGCTTCGCCATTTTGGCTCTTTTGATCCTCAGTTACTTCTGGCGCTCGCGCAATATCCAAAAAGATTTGCAACTGATCGAATCCTTGAATCAAACGGATAGCTAATGCCAGTTCAGCATGTCACAAGATTATTGAATATGACCTTCGCAACTACCGTCGGGGACTTGCGTAGTGTATAGTAATGATGGATTCCCTGTTGAGGAGCGACGTGATGAGCGAAGACATGAATCCCATGCCGGAAGACCCGGTGGAAGGCGAGGGCGCCAAGACGCCGCTCGAACAATTCATATTTCATCAACGGCGCGGCTTGGAAGAATTTGGCAAAGCGATGGAATCCTTGTTGCCGCCCGGTTTCCGAGAACACACGCAGGCTGCTGGCAACGAATTCGCCAATGGTTTCCGCGTGCTGATCGACGCGGCAATCGACGAGATCAAGAAAGCCAGCGAAATGGAAGACCCCGATGGGCGCCAGGAAGCAGACCAAGAGCGGGCTGCGGCCGCCAACTTATCCGACGACGATGACGACGAAGACACCACCGGCAGCGAAGGCGGCAAGATCAGAGTCGAGCTCGACGACTGACCTGCCACGCCAGCTTTTCAACCCCACTCCCCAACCCCTCCCCATAGCAATGTCTGACGAGCGGACAAGTTTGCAACAATAAGGTCTTTGGGCAAGGGATCAGCCACTGGCTGCTCCCTTCAAGGTTCATCGCGAAAACTGTAGGGGCGCGACCGGCGGACAGTGTCGAAGGGCTGTGTCGGGTGGCTTTGTCTACGCGCCCCTAAGCATCAGAGAAGGAGAGTTCTCACGGTGAGAGCAAGTCTCCCCCATTGCAATGGGGGAGACTTAGAGGGGGTTGAAATGAGCGTAAACGCAGCCATCGAAACTGTCATGCCCTCAGCCGCGAGCCGCGCGCTTCAAGATGCTTGCTCCTCAAAGCGAATATTGAGAGTGCGGTCTTCGAACTTGGCGCTGGTGATTTCCAGATCCTGCAATTCGTCGGGCAGTACGATATTGCGCCGGTAGGGACCGACGCTCAGCGTGAGTTCGTCCCGCGCGCGATAGAGTTCAAGCTGTTCCTTGCTGGCAAAGCCCACCGGCACGCGCAGCATCCAGGTGGAGTCGCTGTCGAGCTGTACCAACTTATGCACCACGCCGTCGAACATGCGCTCGGCCGGATTGCTATCGCCATACAACTCATCCGCCAGCCGCCGCAGCATATCCAGGCCCCCCATCTCTTCGCCAAACAGGGGCGCTTTTAATACGGGTAGGCTGCCAAAGGCTTCGCCGACGAACTCGATATTTCTGGCTTGCCGCTGCTTCCAGACATCGAAAAAGGGATCTTTGATCTCCTCCGGGAAAACGCGGTTGACCAGAATTGCGTCAGTCGCGTAGTCGTAGAGATTGAGATAGGTGTAGGTACGCTGCGTCTCTCGGATGACCATGCGCTCAGGGTTGACGACAAGCCGAATGCTGGAATGCTCGGGGTCGGTCAACAATTCGCGCACGCCGTCCAGCGTATCAAAGAGCAGTTGGACCTGGTCCCAGGCGTTTTCGGCGATATCGATGCCGGTCTCATTTTTCTTGGCGCGGGTCAGCAGCTTTTGTACCGGTCGAATGACGCTGTCGAGTCCACGGGCGATACGCATCAGCCGTTCGACCCACCAGCGCGTCACATCGGGCAAGCTGAGCAGGCGGATCGTTTCCGCAGTAGGCGCGGCATCGACAATCAAGACATCGTATTCGCCCGCCTGAAAATATTCGCTGATCCAGAGCAATTGCGCCCCTTCTTCCAAACCGGGGATGATTGTCACCTCTGAGGCATTGACTTTGGCGATGCCCTCGCGATTGAAAAAGGCGCCCAGGTATTCCTGGATCTTGCCCCAGTACTTCTGCATCGAATAGCGCGTATCGAGTTCCTGCGCCCAGAGATTCGGCGCGATCTCGGTAGCTTCCGGACCGACCTGCCGGTCAAGCGCGTCGCCGAGGCTGTGCGCTGTATCGGTGCTGACTACTATCGTTTTCAAGCCCATTTCCGCGCAGCGCAAGGCAGTTGCCGCCGAGATACTGGTTTTGCCTACCCCGCCCTTGCCGGTATGCACAATCACGCGCATCAATATCACCTCACGTCCTTTGTCGACCGTCGACTCTCAGAAGGCCTCAGTAGTACCAATAAAATAATGCGCAAAAACGTCATTTGTAGCGAAAGTTCTGCATGTAACCCAAATCCCGCCAAAAGTGCTCCCCCTCTCCATTGCAATGAAGAGGGGGCCGGGGGGAGAGGTTGGATAAACGCATTTCCGCATTCTCATTACTTACTTTCACTTACTTCATGTCTTGGGACAGCCCATATTAGTATACGCGCGGAGCTCCAAAATGGTGCGTTAGATTTGCGTAGAAGACAGATTACTCGCCGAATTCGCAGGCCAGGAATCAACGAACATATCATCGGCAGAATATGGGCTTGACAAAACCAGAACAAACAATCTACAATCTTGAGTATCGAACAAAGTTTCTACATTATGAAGGAGAACGACTTATGCGTTCCATCGTACACATCGAGATTCCATCGGCAGATAATGATGCGCAGAAGGCATTTTACGGTTCCCTGCTGGGCTGGCAAGCGACTGAAGTACCCATGGGCGACGACTTCACATACGTGATGTTCGACCTCGGCAACAACATGGGTACCGCGCTTTCGCCCCTCAGCGATGACATCAAACCCGGGGATGTCATTTTGTACTTCCACAGCGATGACCTGGATGCTGATATCGCGCGCGTCGCTGAGTTGGGCGGCGAGGTTGTTCTGCCGCGGCAGGATATACCAGGCTTCGGCGCCCTGGGTATTTTCAAGGATCCGACCGGCAATCGCGTGGCGTTTTGGCAAAGCGCGAATCCTGGGCAGGAATAGCGGGGATGGCTTTTGGCCTGCCATTAGAACTTGAAAGTAGACAGGCGGCTGGGGGCCTTTGGACCCCAGCCCCGGTCCCTCCCCCAGGGCAATCGCTTCAAATTGAAATTATGCGCGCCTTCGGTAACTTCTCCGCCATTTCCCTATTCTCTAGAGCCGCTTGCCAAGTCTCAGACCATGATAAACATTGAATCTCGGTGTCCAGCGGATGCCGTCCGCCCATTCCCCCCTTCAGCACCGGACTCTAAAAAGTCCTCCTCCGAAAAAGCAGACTGTATCTATACGGTGTCTATACACTTTCGGAATTTAGGTCTAGCACTAGGGTATTTCAAGGAGATATTTCAAGGGCAAAAGCCGCCTTTTTGGATGATTTATGGGGGCGATCAACACAAAATGATTCTGAAGCGATTGCCCTGTCCCTCCCCCCTAACTGTGCTGAGGACCACCCTTGCCCGCCGTCTCTGGCTTGTCGAGTTGCTAAGCAACTTTGACCGTTTTGTCCGAAAAAGATTTTCTTTTGTCCGAAAACGGACAAAGACGATAAGAATCAAACATCAATCCAACCCAAAACGGATAATCCCTCAACCAATATGAGGATATGTATGGCGGCTAAGTCCGAATTTCCCCTGCTCAAAGAAATGATTGATCTGCCGCTTGTGCGGCAGATCGCCGATCGAATTGAGGCGGTATATCCACAATTTGCCCGGGAGGAATTCCTCGCCGCAGTCGACGCGGAATTGCATCGCCTCGAACTCAAGCCTCGCTTTGGCTTGATCGCGGACAAGCTGCGCGAGTATTTGCACCAGCATTATCCAGTCGCGCTAAACAGTTTGCTGGCGATTTTGGACGACGATCGGCATAGTTTCGAGCCGATCGAAGATCCCGGTTTTCGCCTTCTGTCGATCCCGACATTCGTCGAGAGGTATGGCTTGGAGCATCCGCAGGAGTCGCTGGACGCGATGCACATTATCACGCGATACAGCTCCTGCGAATCGGCCATTCGGCCCTTCATCACGCGCTATCCCCAGCAAACGATGACTAAACTGCGCGCCTGGACGCAGCACAGCAATGAGCATGTACGCCGGTTGGTCAGCGAGGGCAGTCGTCCGCGCTTGCCCTGGGCGCCACAGTTGAGGGAATTCATCGCCGATCCAACTCCCGCCCTGGCGCTGCTGGAATACTTGAAGGACGATAGCTCGCTTTACGTGCGTCGCTCGGTTGCCAACCATCTCAACGATATCGGCAAAGATCATCCGCAACTGCTGCTAGAGCGCATGACCACCTGGAAAGACGGCGCATCAAGCGAGCGAATGTGGCTGATCAACCATGCGCTGCGGTCCTTGATAAAAAAGGGAGATCCGGGGGCTCTGGCAATTCTGGGATACGGCGAGCCGCAGGTTGAGCTGCGCGAACTGAAGCTCTCTCCGGAGCGGCTAATTTTCGGCGATGAGCTGCGCTTTTCTTTTCGGCTGGACAGTGTCGGCGATGAAACGCAGCAGTTGATGGTTGATTATGTGATGCGCTTCGTCAAAGCCAACGGCAAGCGGGCGCCCAAGGTCTTCAAACTCAAGAGAGCGGCGCTGAAGGCGGGCGATTCGCTGTCCCTCAGCAAGTCGCATGCCATCCGGCCGATATCGACGCGACGCTATTATGCCGGCCTTCAGCGGCTGGAGATTCAAGTCAACGGGCGCATCGTCGGTGGCGGCGACTTTGAGCTTGTGATGAGCGGGGGCTGACGATACACTCCTGGCAAACGAGCCGGCAGGAGGCAATCGCCATGGAAATCCCCGCTTCGGATCAGTTTAGGACCCTTGCCCTGGCAAGCAGTTTCAATCGAGACCGGTCGGCGCTGGACAAGTCGCTGCGCCTTCAGTTCCCAGACGGCTTCGGTCTTCAAACTTGTCGAGGCATCCCATTTGAATTTGGCGCGGCCGATCAAGCGAATGTCATCCTGCTCGATTCTGATGAAGTTCGCATTCCGGTAGACAAGGTTCAGGCGACTTATCTCGTCTTCGCCCATATCGTCGAAGACAAGCCGCAGGCGCTGACGCCGGACTTGGCCGATGTTGAAAGGGCGGCGCAGTTTCCCAGCGAACTCACCGGCAACGAATTGGGCGATCTGGTTGCGGAGTATCAACTGGAATATGTCGATGGGGGTGTAGCCTCCTTTCCAATCCGCAGGCGTTTTGCGATTCAGGGGGCGCGCATCGGCTGGGGCGCAAGCCCCTTTGCAGCGGTCCCGCATCAGAAGGACACCATCGACTCAACAGTCTCGGAGTCACTTTCCCTGCGGCGGATGCCCAGTTCCGGATACGGATTCGGCGAGACGCGCCACGGAAGCGGGCGCGATGCTTCTGCCGAGCATATCTGGCTTTACGCGCTGCCCAATCCCTTTCCCGAAAAAGCCATCGCCGCGATCCGCTGCCTCCCAAAAGACGAACGCGCTCTGATCTATGCCATCAGCGCGACGCAGGTCAGCGAGCACCCGCTGCGCGCCCAGGTCCGGCGCAAGCTGACGCTGAACTTGCCGCAGGGCGTTGAATTTAATCGCATAGGCGAGCTGGACAATGTCGATATCGACCTCGGATACGTCATTTCGGCGCGGGCGAAGCTGGAATATGACCGTGAAGCCTGGTTCGGCGATGCGACCCATGTTCAGCCCACGCGCTCAGAGCGAGTCGCCATCATAGAGTACGCCGCGCATCCCCAGGCGAAGCTCTACCTGGATGATGCGAATGGAAAGACCTTCACTTATGACCTGGACAAGTTGCAACAGGGCGCGCTAGTTGAAGTGGCGGAAGCGCGGCGCTTGATCAAGGTCAAGGTAGTCGATGCTGCTGGCAAGCCGGCGGCTGTTCGCGTTCATTTTCACGGGGGCGCCGGTGAGTATCTGCCGCCGCGCGGGAATCATCGCCGCGTCAACCGCAACTGGTTCGAGGACAATTACGGCGAGTTCGCCAACGGTCGCAATCAATACGCCTATATCGGCGGTCACTGCGAGGTCGAGGCGCCCCTGGGCGAGGTATTCGTCGAGATAAGTCGTGGCTACGAGATCAAGCCAATACGCGGCAGCATCGAAGTGGGCGTCGACAGCGATGAATTTGTCTTCGAACTGGAAAGAGCGCTCGATTGGCGAGAACGCGGCTGGGTCACGGCCGATACCCATGTGCATTTCCTGAGCCCGCAAACGGCGCTGCTGGAAGGCGCTGCCGAAGGCGTCAATGTCGTCAACCTGCTGGCCAGCCAATGGGGCGAGATGTTCAGCAATGTCAGTGATTTTGACGGGCGCAGCACGCTGGGCGCGGCCGACTTCGGCGGCGATGGCGAGTTTCTGGTGCGGGTAGGCACGGAAAACCGCATGCAGGTCATGGGGCATATTTCCTTGCTGGGATACTCCGGCGAGATGATTCATCCGCTCTGCAGTGGCGGGCCATCGGAATCGGCAATCGGCGACGCGCTGGAAGTGAGCATGGCAGATTGGGCGCGGCGCTGCATCGCGCAGAATGGATTGGTCGTCCTGCCGCACGCGCCGAACCCCCAAGCCGAGCGCGCCGCCGATATCGTGCTCGAGCTGGTTCATGCCATCGAGATGATGAGCTTCAACCCTTTTGACGCGCAGATCACGCCCTACGGGTTGCTGGACTGGTACCGCTATCTCAATCTCGGCTATCAGGTACCGGTCGTGGGCGGCTCGGACAAGATGGACGCCCGATCATTGCTGGGCGGCATGCGCACCTACGCGCATCTTGGCGATCGCGAGTTCACCTACGAGAACTGGATGGAGAGCGTCAAAGCCGGCAATACCTTCGTCACGGTCGGTCCCTTGCTCGAATTGCAAGTGGAAGGTCTGTCGCCCGGGTCAAGGCTGGAACTGCCCGAGGGCGGCGGCACGGTCAATGTGAGCTGGCGCGCCGAATCCGCGGCCATGCCGCTGGAGCGGGTCGAAGTTGTATGCGGGGGACTCGCTGTTGAAGAGCAGGCGGTGGACGGGGCTTTGGAGGCGGAGGGCAGTTGCGAAGTTCACGTCAGCGAGTCGACCTGGATCGCCTTGAGAATCCGGGGCAGTCACAGCGGCAGAAAGACGGATATCGCGGCGCATAGCAGTTGTGTTCAGATACGCGTCGGCGGCAGACGGCTCTTTCAAAGGGCGGATGCCATCGCCGTCTTGGAACAGATCGAAGGGGCGATGGCTTTTGTTGATACGCTGGCGCCGCGGCCCCAAGCGCAGCAATACAAGCGAATCCGCGCGGCGCTGGAATCCGCGCATAACAAGCTGCACCAAATCATGCATCGCCAGGGCATATACCACGAACATAGTCCCCTGCACGCGCACGACGAACATCATGAGCACTGAGCGTACTTGCGCGGATCAAGTGTTATTGGCGGGCGTTGGCTCGACGATGATATTGACGAATTCGAAACGCTGTTTGTTGCGCGGCTGGTCGTTCTTGGCGTGATTGACCTCCACCAGCGTCACTATCGTTCCCAAGCCATCCAGAACGAAGCGGGTATGCCATTCGCCGGACTGCTGCGCATTGCGGTAATAGGCGAGGCGGCCCTCAGGATCCATGCGCGAGAGCTTGAATTTGGCGCGCCCGAATTTCATGCCGCGAAGTTCATCCAGTAATTGCCCGCGTTCACTGGCGTTGAGATAAGCCATCGTCAATCCTCAATAGAAAAAACATGCGAAATCTGACATAATTGTATATTCCAAAACGACAGTAAACAACGGGTTTTCTTCGGTCTAAACATGCAGAGTTTTTCGGTTCAAGAGATTACGCGTTACATCCATGAACTCTTTGACGCTGACGACATCCTGGATGATGTGCGCGTGCGGGGCGAAGTCTCCAATTTGACCAAGGCTTCCTCCGGGCATTGGTATTTCACGCTCAAGGACGCCAAGTCGCAGTTGCGCTGTGTCATGTTCCGCAGCGCCGCGCAATTTGTCCGGCTGGATGTCAAAGTCGGCGATGAAATCGTCGTTCTGGGACGGGTCAGCGTCTATGAAGCCCGCGGCGAGTATCAACTCTATGCCAATACGATCGAGGCTCTTGGCGGAGTCGGCGATTTGCACCAACAGTTTGAAGCGCTGAAAGCGAAGCTGGAGACCGAAGGACTGTTCGACCCCGCAAAAAAGCGCCCGCTCCCGCCCTTCCCGGACCGAATCGGCATCGTGACCTCCCCTGACGCCGCCGCCTACCATGATATTCTGAATGTCCTGAGCCGTCGCTTTCCGCTGGCGGAAGTCATTCTCAGTCCGACCACCGTACAAGGCGCGGATGCCCCTGCGGCCATCGTCGCGGCGCTCGCGCGGCTCTACGCGCGGGACGATATCGACGTGATCATCGTCGCCCGCGGCGGCGGCTCAATCGAAGATCTGTGGTGCTTCAACGATGAAACCGTTGCGCGGACTATAGCGGCGAGCAGCAGACCTGTCATCAGCGGAATCGGGCACGAAATCGACTTCACAATTGCCGATTTCGTCGCCGACCTGCGCGCGCCGACGCCCTCGGCAGCGGCCGAATTGGCGACGCCGAATCAAGAGGAACTGCTTTTGGACCTGGATCGCGCGCGCGCGACGCTGAACGCGGGATTGAGCGCCGCCACCCAAGAAGCGCAGCGCGCCTTGCGGGGAGTATCGCGCGCCTTGCAGTCCAATACCCCATTAAGATCCGTTCATTCGGCGGGGGAGAGGCTTGTCGGTCTCGTTGGCCGGATGGAACGCGCCAGTTCCTCAGACCTCGAGCGCCTGCAAGAGCGCCTTGCCGCCCAACTGAAAGCGCTTGAAGCGGCCAATCCGGAGCAGATTCTGGCGCGGGGTTATGCGCTGGTCAGCGACGAATCGGGTCAGATCGTGCGCTCGGCGGCTCAAGTGCAAGAGGATCAGCGATTGCGGGTGCGCTTTCACAAGGATCAAATCAACGTCAGGGTAGAACAGTAATGGATATCTCAGAACTCAGCTATGAAGAGGCATTCCAGCAACTCGAAGGCTTGGTCGCGCAACTGGAAACTGGCGAGTTGTCGCTGGAACAGTCAGTCGCTATATACGAGTTGGGCCAGCGATTGTCGGCGCATTGTCAAGACTTGTTGGAGAAAGCCGAACTCAAAATCAGGCAAGTCGACAATGATGCCTAGTCTGCTAGACAGGCGCCGAAAGGACCGGATATGATTGACCTCGGCAAATTGCCGGAGCCATCGGACAAGAACATCGCCGTCCGCGTCAAACCGGCCGCTGAGCGCGCCATCCGGCAAGGTCATCCCTGGGTTTTCGAAGAGTCTATCGTCAAGCAGAGCCATTTGGGCAACGCGGGCGATCTGGCTGTGATTTATGACCGGGACAAGAATCGCTTCCTGGCGGTGGGCCTCTACGATCCCTTCTCGCCGATTCGCATCAAGATCCTGCAGAGCGAGAGTCCGGAACGCATCAATTACGCCTGGTACGTCAAGACGCTGGAAGCGGCGCAGGCGCGGCGTCAACCCTTGATCGACACGGGAATCACCGGCTATCGGCTGGTCTATGGCGAGAGCGACAGATTGCCAGCGCTGGTTATCGACCGCTATGGCGACACCCTGGTGATGAAGCTGTACACGGTTGCCTGGTTGTCACAGATGAAGACCCTGATTGCCGCGATGAGAAAAACGCTCAAGTTCGAGAACCTGGTCTTGCGACTCAGCCGCTCCTTGCAATCTCAGCGCGGCGATATCCTTCGGCTGCATGGCTTGGCGGATGGCCTGGTTTTACTAGGCGCAGGCGACCTGACACAGGCGCCCTTCGTGGAGAACGGCTTGCGCTTCGAGGCCGACGTGCGGACGGGCCACAAGACTGGATTCTTTTTCGACCAGCGGGACAACCGACAGAAGCTGCGAGAGCTGGCAAATGGGCGGCGGATTCTGGACGTCTTCGCCTATAGCGGCGGTTTCAGCGTTTATGGGCTGGCAGGCGGCGCAAAATCAGTCCTGGCGCTGGATAGCAGCGAACCGGCGCTGGAAGCCCTGAAAGCCAATGTCGCGCTCAACGGCCTGGATGAAAAGCGGGTTGGCACCATAGTGGCGGATGCCTTCGCGGGCCTGCGCGAACTGGTCGATACGCGGCGCAGATTCAACCTGGTAGTCATTGATCCGCCGGCGCTAGCCAACAGCCGCGCCGATGTCCAGAAAGCGGTCTTCGCCTATCGCCGGCTGGTGGAATTGGGATTGGCGCTGCTGGCGGAGGACGGCCTGCTGCTGATGTCCTCTTGCTCAAGCCGGATCACAATGGAGATGTTCTATAACTTGGTGACGCGGACTGCGGAAGTGGCCGGTTACGACCTGGAGATCACCGAGACGACTTCACATGCGCTGGATCACCCCATCGGCTTCCCCGAGGCCGAGTATCTGAAGGCAATCTTCGCCGTTCTGAAGTCCTGAGTTCACTGCGAATCGCGACGCATCAGGCTGAAGCTCTGTCCGGTAGGACCGGTCAGCGGTCCCGAGGCGATGAAGAGCGCCAGCGGCAGGACATCTTCCGGCGACTTGATCCACTCGGCGTGGAGCGGCGAATCGGCGGGACGCGGCGCGCTTGAGAAAAGCTCGGTCTGCACTGCGCCCGGTATCAGTTCGTTGACGCAGATGCTGTAGGGACTCAGTTCTTTCGCCATGGATCGCACCAGCATCCAGGCGCCGGCTTTGGACGCGCTGTAAGCTGAGTGCGTATTGTCACCGGCGCGATGACCCAGCCCGGAACCGACCACGATAATGTGACCCCCGCGCGCCTTGAGATCCGGAATCGCGAATCTGACGGTGTAATAGACGCCGAGCAAATTGACGCGAACCGTATGCTCCCAAGCCTCGATGTCGCTGTCTTCGAGCGGCTGCCGCGCGAAGTTGCCGCCGGCATTGGCGATGACAACATCCAAGCGGCCATAGGCCTCGCGTGTGAAGTCATAGAGCCTTCGGAGGTCGTCGGGCGACGCGACATCGCAGCGACACGACAAAGCGGAAGCGCCAACTGCCCGAATCGCAGCGGCAGTATCGTCGATTTCCGACTGGGTGCGCGCCGCGCAGATTACCTTTGCGCCTTGCTCGGCGAAGCCAAGCGCAAGCGCGCGTCCGATCCCGCGTCCAGCGCCTGTGACAACAACCACCTTGTCTTTGAGTTTTTCCGCCATGCTGATGTACCCCACCCGTTTATTCCTTATCAAGTCAGTCTTCGGAGGATCGGCGCCGCCAGCGCCCGCGTTTCGCTCAAGTTGAAATAGTAGCTGACGCCAAAAAAGACCATCGCCCCAATCAAGCCGCCGCCGATCGCCAGCGTCCAGCCGGGAGCGGAGACGGCGCCCCTCAATAGCCAAAGACAGATGCCCATTATCAGCGCGGCCAAAAGACTGCCGCCGGCGCTACGCAGAACGGCGCTGTCGTGGATGCCGCCGGCGGCGCCCTGCGTCCTGAAGCGGCGTCGCATCAGCCACCAGAGCAAAGCCGACTCGACCAGCGTCGTCAGCGCGTTAGCCAAAGCCAAGCCGGCGAAAGCGCCGCGCGCGAGGCTGGCTGGGTCGCCGATGAACTGAATGAATATGAGGTTAAGAACGATATTCGTCACCATTGCGCCAGCGCCGACCACAACGGGCGTCAGCGTGTCTTCAAGCGCGTAAAAGGCGCGCGACAGCACCTCCAGCAGCGTGAAGCCGGCGATGCCCAAGGCATAGAAACCCAGCGCCCAGGCCGCGGCTTGGGTACTTTCCGAAGTCCATTCGCCGCGTTCCAATATGCTGAAGATGGGTTCCCCCAGCACAATAAAGAGCGCAGTCGCGGGAAAGGAAAGATATAGCACATTGCGCATAGCTCGTGACAGCCGATCCTTGAAGTCCTCGAGATTGCCCTCCGCCCATAATGCCGCAAGACTGGGAAAGACCGCCGAACCGACGCTCTGGCCGATCACGCCCAGGGCAAAGAACATCATCATGAAGGCGAAGCGCAGCGCCGTCACGCTGCCGTGGACCATGTGGTTCGCCAAGTAGATGTTGACGACGAAATTGACCTGCACCACCGCCAGACCGATCACGCGGGGTCCCATCAGGCGCAGCACGTCAATGACGCCGGGCACGGTCCAGGAAAACAGCGGACGCAGGGGCGCTCGCAGCTTGAAGATCCCGGGTAATTGAACCAGCAAGTGCAAGGCGGCGCTCAATACAGCGCCGTAAGCCAGCCCCATCACGTTGAGATCCCCAACCTGCCCCACATCGGGGCGGGCCGGCAAATGCGGCGCGATGAAAAGCGCGCCGATGATGATCCCGATATTGTTCATGCTGATGGCGATCGCCGGCAACCAGAACAGGGCGTGTGACTGCAAAATGCCCATCACCAAGCCACTGATGCTGAAAATGAAGGGGGTCAACATCATCAGACGGATCATTTCCACTGTCAGTTGCTGTTCGTCGGGCGGGCGACCCGCTGACAAAACGCCACTGACAATCTGCGGCGCGAAAACGGTGACTATCAGTCCCAACAGCGCCGCGGCCAATGCGGCCAGAGTCATGACGGCGCTGGCAAGTCGCCATGCCTGTTGTGGATCGCCTTCGCGGATTCTGGCGTAGACGGGAATGAACGAAGAACCCAAAGCCCCGCCCGCCACCAGAACAAAGACCAGTTCGGGAATCTGTTGCGCCGAGTTAAAGCTGTCATGCGCGGCGCCCGTGCCAAATTGTGAAGCCAGCACCGCTATGCGCAGCAAACCCAATACGCCGCTCGCCAGAAAGCCGAAGAGCATGATAAGCGCTTTTTCCACTAGTTGGCGATTGCTCAGCGCGTTGCTCGCTTTCATCGCTCCGTCCAGCGCCTTTCCAGTCAAAGGATGCCTTGCGGATTGCCACTTGGCATCGCGGTCGACCTTGCTATAATATCTGCCTTTAGTCAATGGATAAGTCTCCTGGCGCGTCGCGCGCGTCAGAGCGAAGAGCGGGACGGGCGATAGTACCGTCTGAAGCGCCGAGTTGGGAAAAAGCAATATGAGGAAGCAACGATGAAAGTTATTCTGCTGCAGGACTTGTACAAACATGGGGTAGCGGGCGAAGTGGTCAAAGTTGCGGATGGCTTCGCGCGCAACTATTTGATTCCCCGCAAGATGGCCATCCAAGCCAGCGAATCCGCGTTGCGTCGAACGGAAAATGTCCGCAAGAATGTCGAAGCGCGCAAAGCGCAATACAACAATATGCTCAATGATTTGGGACGACAGATCGACGGCGTAGAGTTGATCTTTGGCCGCCGCGCCGCGTCCACGGGCAAGCTATTTGGCTCGGTGACGACACAGGAAATCGCCGACGAACTTGATCGCGTGACCAGTGTTGACATCAACAGACGACGTATCAGCCAGCAATCGCTGCGAGAGATCGGCACGCATCAGGTGCCAGTGCGCCTCGGTACCGAAGTTTCCCCGATGCTGACGATTACTATCGTGCCCGAGGACGAATTGAGCGAATTCCTGGCCGCACGCGAACGCGGCGAAAAAGTCTCCGCCGAAGATATCATGATGGAAGGGTTCAGTTACGCTACATCGGCAACGGACGAAGAAACCGAAGCCGCTGAAGCCTCCGACGAGGCGGAAGCCAGCGAGCCGCAAGCCGCGGACGAGCCGGCAATGGAAGGTGTCGAAGCCGAAACGTGATCAAGAAGACCGCCGCGCCATACAGCCGAATAATGCATCCTTAGCCCCGTTGGTTCCAGCAAGTAAAGAACGAACGGGGCTATTTGATTAAGGGTCGCCAGGTCGCATGGATGCCTACTCTCTTGGACAATTCCTGCGCAGTTCACGCGAAGCGAAAGAGATCGAGTTGGCGGAGGTTGTCGCCAAGCTGCGGATACGGCAGCCGATTCTGGAAGCATTTGAAGTCGGCGACTTTGCCGCCACCGAAATGTCCGAAATCCAGGTCCGCGGCATGCTGCGCAACTACGCGCGCTTCCTGGGCTTGGATGAAGATGATGTCTTGCGGCTTTATGACGACGCTCGCTTCGGCAAGAGCAGGCGTCGTCGTTGGCTCTGGCGCAGCGATAGAAAAGCCGACAGGAGCAGCCGACGCGGCGATCCGCCGCTACCCATGCAGGAAATCGACATCGAACAGAGCCGCAGCTTTCACCGACGTCGACTTTGGAGTGTATTCGCGCTGTTGGTCTTTTCCATCGCCGCCATCGGGACCATCGCATTTGTCACGATGGAACTGATAGGTCCTCAAGGCGCGGGGGAAGTCGCGGACAGCACAGCGGTAGCAGAGGCGCAGATTACCGCCCCACCTGTCCAAACCCTTGAAGCGGCGCCAACGGCTGCGCCGACGATCGCGACGTCAAGTCCCGCGCTCCGCTCCCGGTACAGCGGCAATGGCGTCCTCGTCAACATCCTGGTAACGCAGCGTAATTGGATGCGCATCATCGGCGATGGAGTTGAGCGCTTTGCCGGCATCGCCGTGCCGGATACCGTAGTTGAGTACAGCGCCTTGACGGAGATTGTCCTGAGCGCCAGCAACGCGAAGGGGCTTGATATTGAGTGGAACGGTCAGCCGCAGCAGCGCGCTGGCGGGCGCGGGCAGCGCGTGGATATTCGCTTCTCGGCGACGGATATCGCGTACAGCTTGGGTCCTGCCGGTGCGCCCACGCTGGTTAGCCCGACGACGCGGGCCACAGCTTACGCCGCTATGACCATTGCCGCGTTGACACCGAGCGACACGCCGGGTCCCAGCCCAACGCCGACCTTGACGCCTGTGCCGACCGATACCTTGACTCTTACGCCTGTGCCCACCCTTAGGCCCAGCATCACGCCCACAGCGAGCAATACGCCAACCGCCACCAAAACGCCGACGATCACCTTGACGCCGACGGAGACGGCAATCCTGCCGCCGCGGATGACGCAGGCGGGGTTGATAACGAAGAAACAAAGCGCCTGATGTCCGTTCCGTTTCTGACGGACCTGGGCTATCATAACGGCTTCTGAATGACGGGATAAATTCATGCGGATTCCAGTCGACCTACCAAAACGCGACAAATATTTCTTGCTCAGCCTGGGCTGCTCCAAGAATTCGGTGGACAGCGAGAGCATCGCGCAAATATTGCACGGGCGTGGCATGAGCGGCACAGGCGATCCAGAATCGGCCGAGGTGATGATCGTCAATACCTGCGGCTTCATCAACACGGCCAAAGAAGAATCGATCGCGGCCTTGCGCGAACTGGCGGAAGTCAAGCGCGCGGACCAGATGCTGATCGCTGCGGGCTGCTTGTCCCAGCGCTACGGTGAGACCTTGGCGCAAGAAGTGCCCGGTTTGGATGGCGTGATCGGCACGCGGCGCTGGATGGATATCTTCGATCTCATCACCCGGCTGCGCCAGCGAAAGCACCCGGAACCGCTTTATCACTTGCCCACCGATGCCAAGGTAGTCGGGCTGGAGGAAAAAGGCGTTCTGCGCGCCAGCGTTCAAGGCGCTTACGCCTATTTGAAGATCGCGGATGGCTGCCGCCGGCCCTGCGCTTTCTGCGCCATTCCAGGGATCAAAGGCACGGCGGTCAGCCGGCCGCTGGAATCCATTGTGGCCGAGGCTTCGCGATTGCAGGATACAGGCCTGAAAGAGCTGATGCTGATCGCGCAAGATAGCACCGACTATGGCTATGACCTGGGAATGAAAGACGGATTGGCCCAGCTTCTGGACGCGATTGCCGAAGCTGCGCCCGGGATTCCCTGGCTGCGCATCATGTACGCATATCCCGGTTATGTCACGCCACGTCTAATGGAGACCATGGCGAAACACAGACAGGTCTTGCCATACCTGGATATGCCATTGCAGCACGGCCATCGCGAAACGCTGAAGCGCATGAGACGTCCGGCCAAGGTCGAATGGGTCTACCAGACAATTGGCAAGTTGAGAGAACTGATGCCGGACCTGGCGGTGCGCACAACCTTTATCGTGGGTTATCCCGGCGAAACGGAAGAAGAGTTCCATGCCCTTTTGACCATGCTGCGCGATCTGGAGTTTGATCGCGTCGGCGCTTTCCAATACAGTTACGAATTGGGTACACCGAGCGCCGCATTGCCCAATCATGTTGACGACGCGATTAAGCTGGACCGTTACGAGCGACTGATGGAATTGCAGCAGGGTATCAGTTTGAAGAAAAACCAGGAGCTGGTCGGCAAAACACTGGATATCTTGGTAGAAGGCCATGGCGTCGGCGAAGATGAAGACGGCCTGAATACGGGCGATGTCATAAGCTTGGGTCGCAGCTACCGCGACGCGCCGGAAATCGACGGATACGTGCTGGTGGAAGGCGAATTGCCGGTCGGGGAGATCGTCCCGGCGCGCGTAACCGGCGCAACCGCCTATGATTTGTTGGCGACGGTAGACTTGAAGTCGCCCGCCATCGTTGAGGCGAGCAGAATTTACGGCGAAGGCATGATTGATCTCAAATCCGTCTAACGCTGCCGCGCGTCAATCAACCTTGACCCCCAAAGCCAAGCCGTCCCCGACTTCGATGATTGTGCTTTCAAATGCCGGGTGCTCGGCCAGCATCTGGTTGAAGCGAACCAGCCCGTAATCGTCTTCGCTTTGCGGGCTCAGGATTTGACCGCCCCAAAAGGCATTATGCGCCATGACAATGCCGCCGCAGCGCAGGTGTTCCGCGGCCCAACTAAAGTAATGCGGGTAGCTGACCTTGTCGGCATCGACGAAAAGCGCGTCAAAGGGCGCGTCCACTGCCAGCTTGTCCAGGATCTGCCTGCCGTCTCCCTGCAGCACCGATACCTTGTCAGCCAAACCTGCCCGCTGAATATGAGCGCGCGCCAAAGCGCAATGCTGGCTGCTCTTGTCAATTGTTATCAGCCGGCCATCACTGGGCAAAGCCCGCGCGATCCAAATGGCGCTGTAGCCGGCCAGGGCGCCAACTTCAACGACTTTCCGCGCGGCGCACATTCGTACAAAGAGCTGGACCATCAAGCCTTCATGCGGCTGCAGATTGATTTGCGGCAGGCCGTGTTCGGCAGTTTGCTGACGGACAAAGGCCAGCAGCTCGTCTTCGCGAACAAATATGTCGTTCACGTATTCGCGCAATTGCTGCGTTATAGTTTCGTTCATGATTACTCTCCAGTCTCGACAAGGTCGTCCTTGGCGCCCGCGGCGTCGCGCCGCTTGATCTTCTGAGGGAGGCGATCGCGAAAAACAGCGAAGTGATCCAGATCGCGCGCCACATAGGAGTTTGAGAAATGTCGTCGCGCTTCGCGTATGACCTCGAACTCCCGGTAGCGCCGGGAAATATGTGTCAGGAACAGGTACTTGACGTTACAGTCGCGCGCAAGTTCCGCCGCCTGCCGCGCGGTGATATGGCCAACCTGTTCGGCGATATCGGCGTGCTCGTCGAGATAAGTCGACTCAATCACCAGGGCGTCGGCATCCTGCACCGCTGCGTGCAAGTTATTCGTTTGAGCAACATCGCCGGTCACCACGACTTTAGCGCCTTTGATCAGGCCCCCCAATACCTGATCCGGATTGATCGTCCGGCCATCGGCGAGCCTCACCGCTTGTCCCGCCACCAGTCGGCTTCTTTCGGGTCCCATCGGTACGCCAAGCGCCTCGGCCCGGTCGGCCAAAAACGGACGGCGCGAATCCTCTTCAAATATATAGCCGTAACACTCGCGGCCACGGTGGTGAACTGGAAACGCGCGCACGGAGAACTTACGTCCTTTGAAGAGCAGCTTGTCCGGCATGGTGCGGTAGAAATAAATCGGCAGCGGTGGCGTCTCCTTGCGGAACACCACCTCGTAGACCAGCGACTGAACGCGCTCTATGGCCGGCAAGCCTCCCCAGATGTGGATTTCTTCCATCGCTTCCCAACGTCCAAAGGTAGAAAGCAAGCCGCCCAAACCCAGCAAATGGTCCAGGTGGGCATGGGTCAAGAAGATATGATTCAGACGCTTGAAACCAATGCCGCTGCGCAGAATCTGCCGCTGCGTGCCTTCTCCACAATCGACCAGAAAGCGCTGTTCTTCAGCAAGAATCGCCAGCGACGGCAAGCCGCGATGAATCGAAGGCGCGGATGCCGATGTGCCCAGGAATACAAGTTCGAACATTCAGTTGCTGCCTTCTTCGGTGTTGGGGTTTTCTTGCACCTCTATAGCATACAGGAAGATGCGATCACCGTAAGGTTGATCATCCTTAAAGGCAGAGAGGCGTTCCGCCACCGTTTGGCGGTATGCGCCCACAGATACGAAGTATTCGCCAGCCAACGCAGTCTCTGGCAAGACTATGGAAGTCACTTGAATGAAGACATCACGATCGTGCAGGCGCGCTGGATTTACGCTGATCACATCGCGCCCCTTGATCAAGGTGACCGGATCGGAGAGAATATGCGTGAAGAGTGTAAGATCCGCCGGGACCATGCCTTCCGCCCGCCAATATGTAATCACATCCACCGTCTCGCCTGGCAAGTACTGGCGTTCCACATTGGGCTGATAGCCGAGAAAGGTCAGGTTTGCGCCGAAACGGATGGGGGCCGGTACAGGCACCGCCTCCCCGGCAAAATCGGGGTCATACCAGACTGGCGCCATGGTAGTGAATTCGCCGGCGCGGTCCGCCAGCAAGTCCGCTAGCTCAAGTTCAATGACTGTATTACGCGGAAGCTTGCCAACAGCCGGCTGGCCGTACGACAACCACTCCCACAAGTAAGGGTGCGCGTTATTGCGGTTTTCCTCCCTGAAGAACACCACGCGTTGTCGAGCGCCACCATCTGCCAGTATCAGACTTCTCGCGCAATCCGCTTCATCGTAGTCGAGATCGCTGCGGTTCATCATTAACAAGGTCTTTTCGCTGTCGTTCAACAATTCTTTTGGCTCGGTATTTTGCCAATTGGAATTGCAGAAGACGGTCGGTATGTCATTGCCCATGGCATCGAGATAATGCGCAATTAGACCCAACTCGCCGCTGACCAAAGGGACAACCCGCTCGTCGTTGCGCCAGCCGACAAAAAGATCTTGCCAAGTCCAGAGAAAGTTAAGCGCAAACAGGCACAGTGCCCCGGCAACTGCCATCCTGCGAAAGACTACGTCAGCGAAAATCGAAGTCCGGATCAAAGAGTAAAAGCCGATGCCAAAAAAGAGCGCGAGCTGCGGCAAGATGACCGCCATGCGCGCGAAATTGGGGCTCTCTTTGACGATCAGCGCGGCCGGCAGCGCAACGAAACCCGTGATCAACAGCAGCATGAAGCGGGGTCTGTGCCGGCGAACAATGCAAATGACGATGCCCACGAGCGCGAACAAGCCGCTAAAGGCGTCGACGAGAGGACGATCGGGCAGATTGTGCAGAGGATTGCTATCGCCTATGCGCACGACCCCGAGCAAGCCGTCGACGATGGAGCGCAGCAAGCCGTCGGTGTATTGCGACAAGATCCGCTGGCCGGCGGCGTATTGGGGCACATTGATCGACGAGATCAGATATGGCATAGCGATGATGATCATAACGAGAATCGCGAAACCGGTGTAGCTGCGGCGCTGCCGAAACATGGCATTGCGGATGTACAAGAGATGTCCAATGTACAACATGCAACCCAAGACAATGAACAAGCTTGAAGGATGTAGATAAAAGCCCATGCCGAGCAAGGCGCCCAGCGCCGCAAAGGAAATGACATTGGAGGTTACAACGCGCGTGCGCCGGTACACGGGCAGCGACCGGGCAAGCGCCAACATGGTGGCCGAGACCAGAAACACGACTACGGCATCGCTGGTGACACTGCGCGCGAGGATGATATTGCTCAGGTTAAAAGCCACCAGTCCCGATGACATGACACCGACAATGGGATTAAAAAGATGCCTGCCGAGGGTGTAGATAATGGCAATCGAGACCAGGCTCAACCAGACGGAGAGAATCCGGTAGCCGATGGTGCCCTCGCCCACAAAGAGCGTCACAACGGCGACAAAGACATGGTACATGCCTTCGCGACCGCCGCCCTCGCCGGGGAAAAAGACGAAGATATCGCCTTGCCGAACGTTGTCGACCAGACGAATGTTGATGATCTCGTCTTCACTGAAGCCACCGGGAACATTTGCCAGATCGGCCGTTCGAAGGAGAGCGGCGAAAAGCAAGAGCAGGATGGCAAAAAAGTAGCTCATCCGGCTGGTCATCACCGCGTGGCCTTTTACCATGTTGATCAGCGTAGAGTCCGTTGTCATGAGACTTCCCTAGTCTGCGTTAGCGGGATTAGGGCGAAAGCCGTCTGTCACGGACAGACTGGAGCGATTTCTTCGCCAAGAGCCACTGGTCCATCGGCTGGGCGTCGCGCAATAATGTATTCTCCACAGACTTTGCGCATGTTCGCCAGCTTGATATAAGCCTCGCGCGGCGCGCCGCTTGCAGGATCCAGGATAGACCACCAGTATTCTTCGTCCTGCGGCAGCCAGGTCAGATCCGGCATGTAAATCAGCGTCATCAAGCCGATCCACGGGCGCCAGTTGGCAATGGCGTACTCATAAGCCCGCTCCAAATAGTCCGCCTGCTGCTCTTCGGTAACGCCAAACCAAGCATAGTCCGGGTTACGCGCATCGGTAGTGTATCCAAATTCCATGATTGCCATTTGACGCGCATCATCATTGTACCGCAACATGATCTTTCGCAAATCTTCCACGCGCCGAAAGGTAAACCAGCGCGCCTTAGCCTCTTGATCATCGGGACCAATCTCGGGCGGGGCGTAACCCGGAGCATGGACCCCGACGACATCAATGTATCGCTGGAAATCGTTACGGTACATGTGGTCAAGAAACACATCGTCGGGCGTGGCTCGCTCGTCGTTGGTGCCGGTCGGCGACAAACCTGCCGAGATCAATATGGCATTCGAGTCCGCTTGCCGGATCGCCCGGCTGCAAGCCCCAAGCAACTCGACGTAGGCTGCCGCATCGGGCCGGGTATTGCCCCATTCGCGACCGAGGTTCGGTTCATTCCAGATCTGGTAGGCCGAAATTCGGCCGCGATAGCGTTGGGCAATAGCGGAACAGAAGTTGGCCCAGTTTCCAAGATCTGCCGGTGGCGAGTCGTGCGCGTCGGGATCGGCCGATTCCACACGAGCCCAGTCGGGGACTTTTCCCAAGCGCGCGACCAATTGCAATCCCCGCTCTTCAACCGACTCCACGATTCGATCAGACTGTTCCCACATCCACTGCCCCTTGCGCGGTTCCAGGTCGCTCCAGGCGAAGGTCTGTTTGACATGGCTGAAGGACATCAATCGGACTAAATGGAGATGCAAGCCACGCTGCGGCTCGTTCCACCAGAGGAAGGTCTGTATGCCGTAGGTCAGTGACGGAAATGGCGGATCCACTATCGCGCTTGCCTTGAAAGGGTCTTGTTCCGGGCGGGTCCCTATCCAGACACTGGCGCCTGCAACAGCGATAGCCGCCAGCGCCAGCAGATAGGCGGGAACTCCCCGCGCCATGATCTTGAGCATCTTATGAACTCGTTCGCGCCCGGTAATCCCTTTGCCAGGCGCGGATGGCATCGTAGGCTGGTCGGAAGTTGAAGCCGGGTCCAATCAGCGAATAGGGAACATTGTCGTTATCGACCGCCCAGCCCGCTTGCGGACCGTAGTTGAAGTTCCAAATGAAAGCCAGCCAGACGAAGTCCCAGTCCGCCATATTGGACATGGCCTGCGGGATCCACTCCGCCTGCTCTTCCAAAGTATTGTCGTAAGCGAAGTCAAAGCCTTCGCGTACGCCTTCCAGATCTTCGGCAGAGGGCCAGCCGAATTCGGTCACGCAAAGTCTGGTATCTTTGCCGGCTGCCCGGATGCGATTGGCGTAACCTTCCAAGGTGCTGCGGAAGCTCCAGCTATGATGCGGGTTGTCGAAAGGACCGCGGAAGGACGCGTTCGGATCGTCCGGTATCTCGTTATAGCGATAATCGGGACCGATATTGTAACCGTTGTGATGGGCGCCGACGCAATCCGCCCAATCCAGCATACCGGCGGCGATGAGTTGATCCATATAGTTGAAATCGTCATAGGCTCCGACCCCGTCGTTGATGCCCGTTGGGGATAGCGCGCCACTGATAACGATGATACCGGGTTCGATGGCTTTGATGGTTTCGTAGGAGGTTTGCAAAAGCTTGACATAATCCGCCGCGTTCAAACCGTTGACCGATGTCCATTCCCGGTCGATATTTTGTTCGTTCCAGATTTCGACGGCATGTATTTTGCCCGGATAGCGCTTGAGGATCGCGGCGACAAAATCGGCATAAACTTGCGGATCGGCCGGTGGGCCTTGTCGCTCCAGAACAACCCCGGGCTCGCGCGCCCAATCGGGCGCGGTCACAACAGAAAGCAGTAGCTTGACAGCAAATTTTTCGGCGCTGGGCATAACCAAATCAAGCGCGCTCCAGTCGATCTTCCCCTGCTCCGGTTCCATAAATTCCCAGCGGACTTGCTGCTTAACCCAGGTTAATCCCAGATCGCCGGCAACCGAACTGTACCAGGCGTCTTGATTGTCGGCATTTAAGTCGGGCGCATGCTCGACCTGAATGCCGACCTGATAGCGGGTATCGGCTACCGGCAGCAGCGTCGGCGTCGGGCTCGGTTCCGGCGTACTGGTGAGCGTCGGAATGTCAGTCGCTTCGTAGGCCATGACGGGCACGGTTGGTTCCTGCGTGACGGATGTAGGCGTTGATGTCGGTTCTGGCGTCACGCTTGGCAGTACAACGACTGGGGCCGGCGCTTCATCCGGAGTCTCTTGTCCCAGTGTTCCAAGGGGCAAAGGGTTGCTTGAACCGGGATCCACAGCGGAGGGATTGTATGTGAAGTAGATTGCCAGGAAGGTGGACAAGCCCACGACAAAGGTAATTGAGAGCCATATGGCGACAAAGCCGCGAATCTGCTTGTATACGGTTTTGGTTACCATATCAGGCTCCTTGTCGCATGCATCCAAGGTTACCGATGGTCAGCCTTCACCTAGTGCAAAGGGTACGCAGCCTTGGTCCTTTAGGCGTCAAACAGTCAGCGCGCTCTTGCCAAGGCGTCGCAGGCTGGGCAAGAGCCATCCGGCCTGACAATGGCGTATCCCGCTTGCGGATCCGCGCCGTAGTGCGTGAAATCCACATTCCAGACGATGAACAGGCGCACCTGCCCGCTGCGCGATGCGAGCGCCGCGGCTTCCGCCAACCAAGCCGCCTGCTGTTGCACGGTTACATTATCCGCCCAACTGAAATAATCCGAAAGTGCGGGATAGCCGTCGGCTGTCAAATAGCCGAGCTCGGTAAAGCAAATCGGACGCCGGGTGATGCTGATATAGCCGTTCAACATGCCGTAGAAATAACGTGTGTAGTAATTGTCGCCGCGGGGATCGCCGCTGGTCTGGCTCGGCGGGACAATGCCTTCGTTGTAGTGAGCGCCGACGCAATCGAGGTAGTCCAAGCCGCCGCCATCAACCATTTCGCGCAGCCAGCGATTGTCCGGCACAACCTGGTCGGGACGATCTGAAACCCCGGTTGGCGCGGGGGCAGCGCTTATCACCAGGGTTCTCGCGTTCGCGGCTTTGATCTTCTGCCAAGCCTGCGCCAGCATCCGGGCATAAGCCGTTCCACTGATCTGGCCGCGGGGCCATTCCCGGTCAAGGTTGGGCTCATTCCACACCTCGATGGCGTCGGCGCCTTGCCCGGCGATACGCGCCAACCAGTCTGTGTAGGAATCGACGTAGCTTTGTCCGCCCCCCTCCAGTTCATTCGGTCTACCCACAGTACCGACCAGGATCTTGAAGCCGTTGTCATGCGCGCTGCGTATTTCGCGTCCCATATCCGGCGGACTGCGCCAGTCGAAACGCGCTTGAATCTTCATCCAGGTCATGCCGGCGGCTCGCATCGCTCCAATCGCGCGCGGACTGCCCGCGCTCGTGACGTGTCCGCCGATCTCGATGCTTATGCTGCCCGCCGGTGGCGCGACCGCGGCGAAGTTGTCACGTGGCGCGCTGACTGCTTCCTCGTTCACAACTGGCGCCAGAACGACCGGCGCCGGGGGCGGAGTTGGTGAAGGCGAGGGCGTCGGTGTAGGCGTCGGCGTTGCTGTTGCAGTAGCTGCAAAAAGCGGCAGCGCGGCGCCGGCGCGCTGGCTTATGCTTTCGCCCTCGCTGTTGATCACCGCCGCGTTAATCGCATAGTTTCCTTCCGGCGCGACTAAGGTCAGGACAAAATCGTCATTCAAGCGGGTGATGGCTTCATCGACAAGACTGTCTTGTCGCGCGACTGACCAGCGCAGGGACCACCCCCCCGGGATATTCGGCGGCGGCATTTGAGCCAGATAGTCGCGAACAGCCTGCAGCAATCCGGGGAACAAATCCTTCGACAGCAAATCGTCAAAGGCGACCCCGGCCAGCCCGAATGGCATCGTCTGATTGAGACGCTTGCCTAGAGCCGCCCCGTCAGTCAGCCAGATGCGCGTCCTGCTTCCATCGGTTGCGGTCAAATAATCCAGATAGCCTGTCCCAAATGATTCGTCATGACCGGGCATCGCGCGGAGCCCATCGAGCGATGCGCGGACAAATGTACCGGGCTCGACAGAGCCGGTCTCGCTGACAAATTCCGCGTCCAGAGTCACATCGCCAAGTCCCGCCAGAGCTTCGGCGAAGCCGATGCGCGCATAGGCGCCTTCATGCTCGCGCAGGTTCTGCGCGCTAAGTCCGAGCAGGATCTTGTAGCGATCGACCTGGTCGACAGCCCGGCTGAGCAATCTCGTGACCAGTTGGTCGCCGCCGGCGCCGTGATCGCCCGGAGCAATGCTGGCATCAAGCTTGAAAATGTCGACAGCCGCGCCCAGCGCCCGCCAGTCATAGGCATCAGCTTCGCCCGCGCCTGCGCTGTAGGCGGGCGCCACGACGCCTAGCAGCAGACCCTGCTCGCGCAATGCTGAACTCAGTTGGTAGATGAAGCGACTGAAGTTTTGACGCGCCTCCGGATACAAATCGCGATAGTCTATGACGATGCCGTGGAAACCATTGGAGGCGGCCATGCTTGATATTTCTGAGACGTGCGCATTCCGAGCAAACTCGTCATTGATCAGGCGGGCGATCGCGGCGGGATTAGTGGCGCGGGGGTCGTCAAAGTTGCGAATCACCGGCATGTAGAGATAATCCGACTCCGCATTGCCGCCAGGAGCGAGTCTGCCGGTTAGGCCGCCCCTGCTTGTTGGGCGCAATCCCGCCGGGCTTACAATCGTTGCCAGAGCGGCCACATTTGGATCAAGTTCTTGACTTAACTCTTGCGAAATCATCAGAATCGGAGGAACAGCGAGCGATTGGAAAACCGCAATCGCGCCCGGCGGGAAACTCGCCACGCCGCGCAATTCGCTCCCCGATTTATGCGAGGGAACAAAGCGCCAGTTTCGGCCGTCCCAGCCGTAGAGCGAAAGTACATTCGCATCCGATACATTCGTTGGCTGGACAAACGAGAAGCGCAGTCGCTCCGGCAAGTCACCGCGACCCTCAAGCGCATAGAGCGGGCTTTGTGGGGCAAGATAGGCTGGAAGACTGTCTCGCGCCAGTTTGACAGACGAGGGCACATTGTCCTCGGTGTCGGTCTCATCTGCTGTCCATGGCAAAGCGAAGACCCTTATCGCGATATCGGTGGCGTTTGAATCGCTTGGTATACGGACCGAGAAATCAGACCCCAGCGCCAATTCGGGCTTCTCGACATCAAGTGGCGTGTATTGCAAGGCGTATAGTCGGTCGGGCAAATTGAAAGGGGGCAGCAGCAAGCCAATAATCAGCAGGAAGGTAGCCATGACAACTGAGGCTAATGCCACTAGCCAGCATCCGCTCCCCCGCTTGTTTGCTGCGGCGCGTAGTGGTGGCGGATTGGCGTCGGTTGCTGTCATAGCTTTTCTAATTTCTTGTATATCCAGTGGAAAGAATTAGCGCGCTCAGATGACCGCTTAAACCTGCTGCGCCTGCAGGGCGTCGATCCGAACAGCTTGATCGACGCGCATGAAACCTGTCATAAGACGCCAGCCTCCAATCCATCTCGCGCCGAAGCAACCGCGTTCGTCAAGATGCGCGCCCGGCTGCGCAAGCGCGATTTGGACCAGCCGCCATCCCCGACCAGCCAGGCGCCCATTCCACAGGCAAGCGCGCCGGCCCCTATGAATTCGCGCGCGTTGTGATCGTCCATGGCGCCATTACACATGAAGGACATGTGCTTGAGCGGTCCAAACATCGCGCGGTAGTAGTCGATACCGAGCGCGCCGATGGGAAACAGCTTCAGCAACTTGACGCCCATATCCCAGGCGGCCACGGCTTCGCTGGGCGTAGCGACGCCAGGACCTACCAAGACGTCGCGCAATTGCACCGCCGCCACGACATCGGGTTGAAAAGCGGGCGAAACGATAAAGTCCGCGCCCGCGTCCAGCACCGCATGAGCCGTATCGGCGTCAAGAACCGTGCCCATACCCACACAGGCATCTTCTCCGTATTCAGCTTTGAGAGCTTGCATGGCGGCAATCGGCTCTTCAGAATTCATCATCAGTTCAAAGACATTAATACCCTCGCTCATCAAGGTTTCGCTGACTCCTAACGCGACGTCGGGCGGAAATGCGCCCCGCATACCGGCAACAATACCGCTTGCCTTGATTGTCTTCAGCGCCACTTGACTATCCATCAGCACCTCACCTGCAAGGTCACACGATCGCCCAATAAGCCGCTGACGCGCACACGAAATTTATGAGCCTCGGCAAATTGAATCGTGATGTCATTCTTGGTCGAGGAACCCAGCCACAAGCTGCCATCATCATTGCTAAGGGTGATCACATTAGCAAAACTCTCGTGAAAATACGTTGTCTCCGCTCTAAAGGTAGCGGAAGCCCCGGCTTGGCCGGTCCAAAGACCAGCGAACTCGTGATAGCGCGAGCCAGACCCGCGAACGGTCGCCGAAAAATCAGCCCCGCCAGCCGCGCAGACATCGCCCAGGATTTCGTGATGCAAAGGCGGCGGCGCGCCGCCTGCGGCGACGATTTCGGCCGCGTGCAAGGGCAAGCGCGCGCATCCGCCGGTCATCTCGCCCGCATCAAAACGAATCCAACCGCGATCCGTATTATACCAGTACAAGCCGTAGGTTCCCCGCTTCTGCGTTTTGCCAATCATGGCTTGGCCTCCGCGCAGGACGTCGACGATCTCATAATCTGTGCCCGGTCCCTGGCGGATGTTACGAGAGATTCCACCTGCGCGAATGACGCATTCGTCTTGCCCGGCTTCCGCTCCCGCCTCTGCTGGCTCCATCTCGGGCTTTGTCGGCTCGGCCTCGTCAGTCGTGCGATCTTCTACAGTTGCTGGCTGGCCAACCGTGGACGCGCCGTCTTCTGGCATAGGCATAGGAACATCAATAACTCGCGCAAGCAAAACTGTGGGCAGCGCGCGCAAGCGTATTTCCTCTCGTGCATCGAAAAGCTTGACCGTGACAGGAGCGTCTTCGGCAACCTGCCCCATGATCATTGGAATGATGGCTTGCTCACCGGCAAATATGGACGACTCGATATCATCTATTTCGAGAATCGTTGCGCGTTCCAAGCTGTAGATGCTCAGTGTATCCTGATTGGCTGTTAGATAAACAGTACCGTTGACTGTGAGGTCGGCTCCATTAATCCTCAGCATGACGCTGCTTTCACTTGGCGACTGAACAAGTATTCCGCTCGGCGGCACGTCGCCGCATGACGGAAATGCGTCAAGCGAAAGGAATTCGAAAGCCGGCATAAGACTATCCCTGGCAGTTTCTATGTCGGAGGATGCATCGGTCTCGGATATTCGGCCTGACTCATCGGACATATCAACCAGAACAGGAAGCGCTTCCACTCCGCCTTCGACCACAAGGAATCGGGCGACCACCCAGCCCTGTATGCCATCCTTCGTCTGTAGCTGAATCCACTGTCGATCGACGGACGTTGCCAGTGCCATAACTTCACTGCCGCCATCAACCAGCGCAACTGTGTCGCTATCTACGCGCGGTTGCACCGAAATACTGAGGGCGCCGGAGACTTGAACTTGCGCGGGGCTGCCAAGCATCATACCGCCGCCATTCCTCATCCGGTCCTCTGAGAGTGGCGACATGGCATCGCTGAGATTTACCAAGTCGACGTCGCCAATCACGATCATGCTGGCGCTTGCATCGCTCGCGTCGCTGGTATTTGAATCCATCCGCAGAACCAGCGTAGACCATGTTCGCGCCGGATCGCCAGCGACGGTCATCGACAGGCGCTCGATATTGTCAATGCCGGTAATGTCGCCCGGCAAAGCGAAGCCCAAGCTGGCGCCTTCAAAGCGCGGCGTCACGTCGATCATGCCTACGCCCACATTACCCAGGCAAACTTGATTCCTGTTCAAGTCACCGCAATACATGGACGTCTTGTCATAAGTTTCTTGGACCGAACTCGGGCACATGGCTGCCGCGCTTGCGGATAAAACAGCAGGTGTTGCTTCGGCAGCGGCAATTTCACGAGGCAGCAACTGAAACGGCAGATACCGCATGCGCGAGACAAACTCAGCGGCAAATGCCTGTGGCGGTCCCGGGTTGGCCGCCGGCTGCAGGCTGTTGTCCATGGGAACAACGCTAGCCATGTCCTTTGGGACAGCGAACCTAAGTCCATTCACAAGCAGGCTGGCTTCTCCTTCAAGATTGTAAACGCGCATATCGCCGCCTATCTGCGCTGCCAGAAGGACAGTACCAGCAAAACTTAACTCGACGCCATTGATCTGGAAGCGGGTACGAGTATACCGCGACGACTGCAAGAGTATACCGCTTTCGGGCGCTTCAGGGCAGTCTGCGCTGGCTGGAAAGCTCTCCATGCGATAGGCGGGCGCGGAGGCGATCACAGCTGAGGGCGCGAGCGGCGCAGCGTTCGTTTGAACGGGCAGGCGTTCAGCGCCGCCGTCGACCGCGATCAAGCGACTGAATACCCAGCCCGCGCCGCCGTTGGGCGACGGCAAGAGGATTCGGATCCATTGGCCGTCAGGGGAGCGCCCGAATGCCTCTACCGTAGACCGATCGCGCAATTGCCATACAACCCTAGCATACGGGCTGGGGTCTTGTCTTACAACGACGCCTCGCTCCGCCAATACGGTCGCCGGCCGGGTCTGGAACCCTCCGCTATCAACCGACGCGCTTTCGCCCGCTTGCCACATGACGACATCGCCCACAACCAGCAAATTGATCGTCGACTGAGTTCCATCATCTGTTGCAGTCTCCAATTGGGCAATCACCGTGGTCCAATTGCGCGCGTCGGCGGTCATTGTTCGCGTTTGAAATCGCTGGATATCTGCCAGATTTGCGCGATCACCAGGCATCTCGAACTGAAGGCTGGCCCCAGCCACCGGCGTCGCCGAGACTTGGCCGCTACCAATACAGGCTTGACTATCTGTTACAATACCACAGAAGTCTTCGCTGAATGCGTAAGATTGTCGCACCAAGGCGGGGCAAGCGCCGAAGTCGGATTGCGCGTAGGCAAGAGCACCTGTTGCCGTCAACAACATTAGAGCAGTTATTACTAGGGCATACTTTTTCATTATTAACAGATCCTTCGATCTACCGGATCACAATCTGTCCTGAGCGCAATTAACAAGAGAATCGCGCTATTTTATATCGAAATGTCTATGTGTCTATGTTAGTAGCCTTGTACATTTTTGCCAACAAAGGAAAGCTACTGACTTATATAAATATGATACTAATTTAGATGAAATGAATATTACTAATAATCAAAGCTGCGCAGCGCGCCTAATTCCTGATTCGAGGTTGATTCGAGATTGAAAGGAAAAAGCATGAAAATCTTGATTGCGTCAGGCGCCTTCAAGCAGAGCCTGACCGCTGCTGAAGCCTGCGCCGCCATCCAACGAGGATTGGAGCAATCCGGTCTGGATGCGCGCTTTGAAATACTCCCCATCGCGGATGGCGGCAACGGCACGCTGGACGCTTTTTTGAGCGCGGGCGGCGAAGTTCTTTCATTGAATGTGAAGGACCCGCTCATGCGTCCCATTCGGGCTGAATATGGATTGGTTGACGAAGGAAAAACGGCGATCATCGAAATGGCCAGAGCCTCCGGCTTGGAGTTGCTGCAGCCGCAGGAGCTTAATCCCATGATCGCAAGTACCTTTGGCACAGGTCAGCTAATGGCGGATGCGCTCCAACGCGGTGTTGAGAGGATCATCATCGGTTTGGGCGGTAGCGCGACTGTAGACGGCGGCATGGGATGTATGCAGGCTCTGGGCCTCCGCCTGCTTGACGCCGATGGTCGCGATGTTCGCCCCGGCGGCGGATACCTGGCGGGCATCAGCCGGATTGATCGATCTGGATTAGATCCGCGCTGGCGCGATCTTGACATCGTCATCGCTTCAGATGTGGAGAACCCGACCCTGGGCGACAAAGGCGCGGCGCGGATATTCGGTCCGCAAAAAGGGGCGGATGCGGCGATGGTAGACACGCTGGAGCGAAACCTGAGTCACTGTTTCACCGTAATCCACGAGCAATTGGGGATTGATCTGCGCGCGGTTCGCGGCGGCGGCGCGGCCGGCGCCTTCGCCGCCGGTCTGATGGCTTTCTTGTCATGCGAGATCGTTTCCGGGATTGACTTGGTCCTGGCTCACAACCGGTTCGTTGAGCAACTCAAAGACAGCGCGCTGGTCATCACGGGCGAAGGTCAAATGGACAGCCAGACAATCGATGGCAAAGGACCGGTTGGAGTCGCGCAACTGGCGCGGAAACATGGCCTGCCGACGATCGCTCTGGTTGGCGGTCTCAATATTGATGACAGCCTATTGCATGAGGCTGGGATTCAGGCGGCCTTCTCCATCGTCGACAAGCCGATGCGCCTGGAGGATGCGCTCGAGAATGCCGAGGACCTTTTGCGCAGAGCAGCACTGCGGCTGGGGTACGTCTTGCAATTGCATAGTGCCAACTGAGTTTCGCCCCGGCGCGAGGATAGCTGCTCGCCTCGCGCCGGGCAGGTTCGAATTGAGCAAGCCACAATCTTTCAGTCTACAAAGACCCAGTAGCCTGCAATAAAATCCTCGCTGAAAGGACAGAAGTAACACCAAGTAAATAATGATAACGACTGCCGTATGAAAGAAATTGACAAAATAATCGAAAAGTTGTGCGGGCGAGCCGGTGGCTCGCCCACTCTTGTCATCTATTTGCAATCAGTTTTCACATGACTAACTTGGATTCACCGAGAATGAAACGGATCGTCGTCAAGCTGGGTTCCAGCGTATTGACCAAAGGCACCACCCGGCTCAACCGTCAGCGCATGCTGGAGTTGGTGCAACAGATCGCCGCATTAAAAGAGCGCGGTTACGAGATTGTGGTGGTTTCTTCAGGCGCGCAGACAGCCGGACGAGAACAACTCGACTTTCCCGATCTGGGCAAGTCTGTGCCGGCTAAGCAAATGCTGAGCGCTGTTGGGCAGAGCCACTTGATGCGCCTTTACAAAGATCTCTTCGATATCTTTGAAGTGGTTGTGGCGCAAATTCTCTTGACGCGCGACGACCTCAGTCACCGGACACGCTACCTGAATGCCCGCGATACGCTGCGTACCTTGATCGAACACAGCATCATCCCCATCGTCAACGAAAACGACACCATCGCTACTGAGGAGATCCGCGTCGGCGACAATGACAATCTCTCGGCTTTCGTCGCCAGCGTGGTCGATGCTGACCTGCTGATCATGTTGACGGACCAGCCGGGCATATTCACAGACGATCCGCGCAAGAATCCGCGGGCGGCGTTGATCCAAAATATCAGCGAAGTATCGGATGAACTTTTCGAACTGGCTGGAGGCGCCGGCAGCGACATGGGCACGGGCGGTATGATCACAAAACTACAAGCGGCGCGGATCGCCAGCCAAAGCGGTATCAAAACGATTATCGCCAGCGGCAGCGAAGACGAAGCGCTCATCCGCCTGGTCGATGGCGAAGGCATAGGCACGCATATTGAAGCGAGCGCGATTCGTTCCGACAGTCGCAAACGCTGGCTGCTTACAGACAGAACACAGGGCTTGCTGAGGGTAGACGAAGGCGCTGCCAAGGTGCTAATGCAAGGTGGCGCCAGCCTGTTGCCGGTTGGCATCCGCGCGATCGAAGGCCAATTTGAACGAGGCGCGACCTTGGCCGTGGTAACGCCAGACGGCCGCGAAATCGCGCATGGTTTGAGCAATTACGGCAGCGAAGATCTTCGCAAGCTCTGTGGCAAGAAATCTGGCGAAATTGCCGAAATCCTGGGTTACAGCTTCGGCGACGCGGTGCTGCACCGCAACAATATGGTCGTTCTAAGTCGACAATTGTAGGGGCGACCGGCGGTCAGTGTCGAAGGGCTGTGTCGGCGGTCAGTGTCTACGCGACCTACGCGACCCACCAGGTCGCCCAAAAATACCCCATAACGTAATGACGATACCTGCCGTATGAAAGAAATCATCAAAATACTCGAAAAGACTGTACGGGCGAGCCGGCGGCTCGCCCCTCTGTGCCCTCTGCGCCTCTGTGGTGAATAAAGATCACTCGGAGGGGGTACCCCCCCCCACGTATACATACTGTATCTATACTGTTATCCAAAAAGGGGGCAAAATGAGGGCATCTTCCCAGCCTTGGAGGAGGGCAACTCTTCATTTCCATGCAATTTATATCATTCTGCCAAGCTATTAAAATGCGCCCTTCGAGATTGCGCGCGTTGCAATTCGAAGCAGACTATGGGATATTGTGACTTTGTGAACGCATTTATCTAGCGAGAAACTGACATGTTCGAAGTCAACCTAGAGACTGTGGATCTACAACAGATGGGCAAACGCGCCAAAGATGCCGCCAGCGCGCTTGCAAAAAAATCGACCTCGCAGAAAAACCATGTCCTGAACGCCATGGCGGACGCGCTGGAAAGCAATACCGCGTCGATCCTTCGGGAAAACCGGCGCGACATTGAGCTTGCCGAGCGCAACGGCGTCGATCCAATCTGGATCCGTGATCGTATCGCCCTGGAACCGCGCATGGCCGGCATTGTGGCCGATGTCCGCAAGGTTGCCGAGTTGCCCGATCCGGTTGGTGACATTTTGCTGGAATCGACATTGGACAATGGCTTGCGACTGATTAAGCGGCGGACGCCGCTCGGCGTGCTGGGCGCGGTCTATGAGTCGCGTCCCAATGTCACGGTCGACATCTCGACCCTGGCGCTGAAGACGGGCAATGCGGTGATCTTGCGTGGAGGCTCCGACGTCCTCAACAGCAATTTGGAGTTGACCCGCGTTTTGCAAGCGGTGCTGATGGCATATGAGTTTCCAGTTGACGCCATTCAAACCATCGGCAGTACAGATCGCAAGTACGTCAGTGATATGCTGCGCTTATACGATTACATTGACATGATCATCCCTCGCGGAGGCAATGGCTTGCACGTATTTTGCCGCGAGAACAGCAGCATCCCAGTGATCACCGGGGGCATCGGCGTCTGCCACATCTTTGTAGACGAGAGCGCGGACCTGGCCAAAGCCATCCCCGTGTTGAACAACGCCAAGACACAGCGCCCCGCGGTCTGCAACTCGATGGAGACCCTGTTGGTGCATCGCGCGGTAGCCGACGAGATTCTGCCTATGGTGGTGGAGGTCCTTGGCAGCGAAGGGGTCGCCTTCCACGCCGAGCCCCGCGCCCAGGCGATCGTCGGCGGATGCGCGCAAGTAGCGCCGGCGGCGGAGGATGACTTTGATACGGAGTGGTACAATCTGACCTTGAATCTCAAAGTAGTCGATCATGTTGACGAGGCGATTGCGCATATCGCTCGGCACGGTACACAGCATTCCGATAGCATTTTGACGGAAGAACCCGCCAACGCGGAGAAATTTCTCAACGAAGTCGATTCGGCGGCGGTGTATTGGAACGCCAGCACGCGCTTCACCGACGGAAGCGCCATGGGTTTGGGCGCGGAAGTGGCGGTCAGCACGCAGAAGCTGCACGCCCGCGGTCCCATGGCTCTGGAAGAATTGACAACTTACAAGTGGATCGTGAAGGGCGACTACACATCGCGCGATTAGCCATTCCAAAATCGCGGCGCTCTTGACCTGCCCAGACCTTCGGAGCGGACAAAGGTCATCCAGTTTGCGGACGCTTGGGTTTTATGAACAGTCTTTCCGCTTGACATGAAAACTATGCTCGCTGCATAATGAACGCAATTGCATAGACGGATAAAGGCATTGACGAAGACAGTCCACAAGCGCGCTTTAGGCGTCTGCGGATTCAGGGAGCGGGTATCGAAGACTGCGAGTGCCCGCGGAAGCAGTTGTGGAATTCCCTTCCGAGCCGACAGGTGAAAGACGGTCAGAGATTCCTGGTTGACCGGTCCAGTAGTCTGCTCCGCCGGTCCGGCGTCACTGGACAAATCAAGCGCAGCGTCCGCCCAGGACGCTGAAACAGGGTGGTACCGCGGGAATGCTCACGCTCTCGTCCCTAGTCGGATCGAGGGCGTTTTTTTTGTTGGGAGCATCTGACGACAGCTTTGAAAGAATACAGGGGCGAAGGAGTAGCAATGTCACAAACTGTTGAGGAATTGCGTCATAAGGCGCTTGACGTACTGCACAAAACCACCGCCAGCGATGAGTTAGTCCAGTGGAGGAGCCGCTACCTGGGACGGAAAGGCGCGGTTGGCGCGCTATTTGGCGCCATTGGGAAGCTGCCTGCAGGAGAACGCGCGGCTTTCGGTCAACAAGTCAACGCCCTGCAATCCGAACTCCAGAAGGCTTTCGAGGAACGCGAACAGTTAATCCGCGAGCAGGTTCTGGCACAGGACCTTGAAGAAGGCGACATCGATATAACGCTTCCCGCCCATCCGCGCCAAATGGGCGGATTGCATCCCGCGACCCGCACGCATCGCGAGTTTCAAACGATTTGGGCGGAAATGGGCTTTCAGGTCTATCAGAGTCACGATGTCGAAGAAGATGATTTCAACTTCACGCTGCTCAATCTGCCCCCGCATCACCCGGCGCGGGATATGCAGGATACTTTTTACACGACCAACCCCAAGGTCTTGCTGCGGACGCACACCTCGCCCGGGCAAATCCGCGCCATGCGTGAATTGGGCGACGGCGGCAGCAAGCCAATTCGCGTCATTTTGCCGGGCATGTGCTACCGTCAAGAGCAGGTCACGGCTCGCAGTGAGATTCAATTCACGCAAGTGGAAGGTCTGGCGATCGGACGCAATATCCGCATGAGCGACCTTAAAGGGACGATCAGCGAGTTTGCCAAGCGCATGTTCAATACCAATGCCAAAGTTCGCTACCGCGCTTCGTACTTCCCGTTCACTGAACCGAGCATGGAAGTTGATGTCGAGTGCTTTCTCTGCGACGGCGCGGGCTGCCGCGTCTGCAAATACACGGGCTGGCTGGAGATCGCCGGCAGCGGCATGGTGCACCCCACAGTATTGAGAAATGGCGGATACGATCCGAGCCTGTGGAGCGGCTTCGCCTTCGGCATGGGTCCGGAACGCATCACGATGCTAAAACACGGGATCCAGGACATCCGCTATTTCTGGGGCAACGACTTACGCTTCTTGAAGCAGTTTTAGCTAGGGAACGAGCGAAGTCTGTCGCTCGAAAACAGGATGAAACCCGCGCGCTGATGAGCAAGGTATTTCGAGCATGCGAATCAAAGGGCATTCCCCCAAAGGCATCGTAGACTGCATGCTAAGCCATTGGCTTGGCGCCGTGCCAATATTGCTGGCGGTTGCCGCGCTAGGCTTTTACCACAGCGACTTGTATCCACCCTCAACGGACGAATACTATTCGATGCACAACGCCGGCTGGACGGACAGTGCCGCTTTTTCTGCAGTCGAAGTGCTGCAATCTCTGCGGCGAAACAGTCCGAACCATTCTCCACTATACTTTTTGATTCTGAGCCTCTGGGGTCAGTTGACTGTCCCTGACATCATGCTGGCGCGCATACTGAGCATCATGTTTGCTCTCTTGGGCTTATCCATGATATTCCGACTGGCGCGCGATTTTGTTGGTCCTGCCGCCGGGATATTTGCGCTGCTGCTCGCTTGCAGCAGCACCTTCAATAACTACTACATAACCTACGCGCGCATGTATTCACTGCTTGTATTCCTGTCCGGACTGGTTTTGTGGATATACCTGCGCATAGTAGATAAACAAGCCTTGGCAAGAAAGCGCGACTTTCTGGCGCTGGGGGCGGCAGTATACTGTTTAGCGAATACCTTCCTTTTCAGCGCGACATTTCTGCTCATGCTGGGCTTGTATCACTTATGCGCATTGGGGAAAAATCAGAACTGGCTGAAAATCTCCGCTACGGTCATTGTCGCATTGCTGCTTTTCTCTCCCTGGCTCCTGGTGGTGTTCCCGGACGCTTATCAGCGCTCGGTTGATTATGCTGATTGGGAAGGCCTGAGTAGCGCGGGGGCATTGGCCGCATGGCTGATGCTCAGCTTAAACGACGAAGTGCTGCTGCTCTTCCTGTCGACTTTTGGCATATCACTGGGGCTCTTGTTGAAGACAATCCGCTTGAAGCCCTGGCTGTTCATGTGTCTGCTGTACCTGCTCACGCTGGCGCTGATTGCCAATTACACAACCTTTATCGCTGCGCACACCATGCGCTACCATTTGCCAGGCTGGATTCCCTTGTTGCTAACGATTGTCGCGGGACTTTGTGCCCTTTATGGCGTCCATTGGCTATTGAGTTTGCTGGCGCTGTTTTGGCTGATTGCCGGGCTTCAGTTCCAGCAATCCGCCCAATGGGAGGACATACTGGGGGGTCACATCCTTTCGTATTTGCGGGAACCTTTTCACTTGATCTCGCGGGAGGCTTTACAAGAGGAATATCCGCCCTTGCTAGTGGGATACAAAACAGATTCAAGGGGTCTGTATTGGAAATACCAAATCAACAATGAATCATTGGGCGATCTATACTTCGATCGGCGCAATCTCCTGTTGATTACGCCGAATGCGCTCGACAAGCTGGAAAAAGACGTTCGGCATTATGCCATAGATGAACCATATGTCTGGGTCTTTTACCTGGATCGCCGTATCCGCAAAGCCGATCGCGACGAACTCGCAACTGCCATGAAAAAGCTGAATTACGAATTATGCGATTCCAGGACTATTGGCTTTGGCAGTACGCTAGATGCGTTCTCATGGGATGCGCTGGATTGCGCGCCTCCACACATGGAGAGCCAGCACCAAAACGAATTTATCCACTACCAGTTTTTCGGCGCGGAAGTGAATTCAGACAAGGGCAGAATCGCGTATATCGACCGCTGGGGTTCAGGGAAAGCCTACGCCCTGAGCAATTTGAACATGTCGATTCAGCTGATTTCTGAAGACTGGAACAATGTCGCTCAAGTGGATCTGCCTTTGGTCAAGCCCGATCAATTGCGTCAGTTCACCATCGATATCTCAAAAGTGCCGCCCGGCCACTACCGGCTCATGGCAATTGTCTACAACAACCAGACGGGCGAGCGCAGCACTTGGTTGAATAACAGTGATGATGTGCCAGAAATATTGAAACTGGCGGAAGTGAAACTACCTTAGTTGCCGCCATGTCCGGGCTTCAGAGCCGCTCGGCGCGTAACCGGTGAAAAGGATATTCCTTGAGCGACAGGAAAATGCGACAGATTTTGTTGCGAAGCGCCAACCCTTGGTTTGTCGCGCTGCCGATATTGCTGGCGGTTGCCGCGTTAGGCGCTCGCCACAGCGACTTATATGCGCCGGCGATGGATGAATTCTATTCGATGTACAACGCCGGCTGGACGGAAGACGGCGCTTTTTCTCCAATTGATGTGCTGCAATCCCTGCGGCGAAACAGTCCGAACCATTCTCCTTTATACTTTTTGATTCTGAGCCTCTGGGGTCAACTGACTATCCCTGACATCATGCTGGCTCGCATACTGAGCATCATGTTTGCTCTCTTAAGCTTGTCCATGATATTTCGATTGGCGCGCGATTTTGTCGGTCCCGCCGCCGGGATATTTGCGCTGCTGCTCGCTTGCGGCAACGCCTTCTATAACTACTACATCATATACGCGCGCATGTATACATTGCTTGTATTCCTGTCCGCCCTGGTTTTGTGGATATATTTGCGCATAGTCGATAAGCAAGCCAACGCAAAAAGGCGCGATTATCTGACGCTGGGGGCGGCAGTATATTGTTTGGCGAATACTTTCCTTTTCAGCGCGACATTCCTGATCATGCTGGGCGCGTATCACCTAATCGCAGTGACGAGAAACCGGACCTGGCTCAAAATCTCTGCTACAGTCATTGCCGCTTTGGCGCTTTTCTCTCCCTGGCTTTTGATCGTGTTGCCGGATGCTTATCAGCGCTCGCTTGTTTTTTCTAATTGGGAAAGCCTGAGTAGCATGGAGGCATTGGCCGCGTGGCTGATGGTCAGCTTAAATGACGAAATGCTGCTGCTCTTCCTGTCGATATTTGGCGTATTGCTGGGGCTCTTGTTGAAGACAATCAGCTTTAAGCCCTGGCTGTTCATGTTCCTGCCCTATTTGTTGATACTGGCGCTGATTGCAAATTACACAACCTTTATCGCTGCGAACACCATGCGCTACCACTTGTCAGGTTGGATTCCCTTGTTGCTGACGATTGTCGCAGGACTTTACGCCCTATACGGCATCCATTGGTTCTTGAGTTTGCTGGTCTTGCTTTGGCTGATTGCCGGGCTTCAGTTCCAGAGAACCGCCCCATGGGACGATCTCCTGGGCGGGCAGATTTATTCGTTCTTGCGGGAACCAATTCACTTGATTTCACGGGAGGCTTTACAAGAGGAATATCCGCCCTTGCTGGTGGGATATAAGACAGATTCATGGGCTCTGTATTGGAATTACCGCAGCGACAACGATTCATTGGGCGATCTATATTTCGATCGGCGCAATCTCGTGTTGATTACACCGGATGCGCTCGAGAAGCTGGAAAACGAGGTTCGGCATCATGCTATCGTTGAACCCTATGTTTGGGTGTTCTACGTAGATCGCCGTATCGACGAAGCGGATCGCGATCAACTCGCAACAGTAATGAAAAAGCTGAATTACGAATTATGCGATTCCAGGGCTATCGGCATTGGCAGCACCCTAAATACATTCTCCTGGGATGTGCTGAATTGCGCGTCTCCACGTATGGAGAGCCGTCATCAAAACGAGTTTATCCAGTATCAGTTTTTTGGCGCGGAAGTAAATTCGGACAAGGACAGAATCGCGTATATCGACCGCTGGGCTGCAAAGGAAACGCAAGCGCTGACCAATTTGAACATGTCGATTCAGTTGATTTCTGAAGACTGGAGCAATGTCGCTCAAGTGGATCTTCCTTTGGTCAACCCCGATCAATTGCGTCAGTTCACCATCAATATCTCAAAAGTGTCGCCCGGCGACTACCGGCTCATGGCTATTGTCTACAACAACCAGACGGGCGAGCGCAGCAGTTGGTTGAATAACAGGGGCAGCGTGCCAGAAGTATTAAAACTGGCAGAAGTGGAACTGCCTTAGTTGCCGCCAAGTTATGGGCTTCAAAGCAAAGCAGTGTGAGTGAGGAAGTTTCTTGAGCGCCAGGAAAACGCAACCGATTTCATTGCGAACTGCCAGCCATTGGGTATGGACCATACCGTTTTTCCTGATCGTCGCCTGGCTTGCCATACGGCAGATCGAGGTCTATCCGCCATCCACAGATGAATTTTTCTCGATGTTTAACGCCGGCTGGCTGGGGAATCATGCCTACTCTCCAATACAGGTCGTTCAATCATTACAGAAACACAGCCCCGATCATACGCCGCTGTATTTTGTCTTGCTCAGCTTGTGGGGTAAGGCTGCCGGGACCAGCCTTGCCACGGGCAGACTTCTCTCCGTTCTCATCAGTCTCGTGGCGATGGCGCTAGCTTATCGGCTGGCGAAAGACTTCGTCGCCCCAATTGCGGGATTGATGGCGTTGGCAATCCTAAGCAGCAACGCATTCTACAACTTTTATCTCGCCAATATGCGCATGTATCCCCTGCTGGTGGGCTGCGCGGGAGCGACGCTTTGGATTTATCTCCGTCTGGTTTACCAGGCAAGAGCGGCAAGACCAACCGACTATCTAGCGCTGGCTGTTTCGACATTCTGTTTGATAAGCACACATGCCTTCAGCGTCATATTCATGGCCATGTTGGGCGTCTTTCATCTGATTTTCGCGCCGAAGAACCTGCGATGGCTGCGGGTTTCGATTGCGGTGGGGATTGCGGCGCTATTGTTCTCACCCTACTACGTGATGATGGTGAACAGTATCGAAGGGGTAATTGAAGGCAAGCAACATGTAGTCGTCGGCGGCTTTGAGGCAATCGAGATTCTGCTCGCGGTCGGCATGAACGAAAGGCTTGAACTGCTACTGATTTCAGTGATCGGTTTGGCCGTCGGTACCTGGCGGCGTACTATTCCCGCACGACCCTTTCTATACCTTATCCTATTGTACTTGCTGAGCCTGGGACTGGTTGCCGAGTTTTCCGCATTGATTGTCAAAGATGGCATGCGTTATCACCTGGCTGGATTCACTCCGCTGGTTCTCCTGGTTTCAGGGGGCATTTACGGGCTATATCGCTTGCGCAGATTGTTGGGACTGCTGGTTGTGTTGTGGATCTTGGCCGGTCTCGAAATGCAGGCGAATGCCCGCTGGTGGGACTATATTGTTTTGCGCTCGCAAGTCTTCACACAGCCGCCCACGCATATCTTGTCGCGCCTGGCAGCCGGCGCGGATCCAAAGCCTGCGGTTTTCGGCTATCCCTACAACGACTTGTACGCGCCTTTCGCACTGGAATATCCGGGCAATATCAAGCTGTCGCAGCACGAGCATTTCTTCGGAAAGCGTAGAATCGTCATGAATGCTACAGACACGCTCGACGTCTTTCGGGAATTCCTGGCCGACAACAATATCGACTCGCCATCGCTGTGGTACGTCTATCCTGACCTGGACAAGTGGGCGCCGCGGATAGCGGACGCGCGAAACGCTTTGGACGACTTGCGATACGCGCATTGCGCCAGCGAACCCGTCGGTCGCAACCACGTAATCTCCCGCTACATGTGGGAGTCGCTAGCATGTGCGATCCCTGACGCAACTGTTAGTGACCAGAACGAACTTATCAGCTTGAAGTTCTATACTTCTGCGCTAGATAGAGATGGCAATGCGCTATTCTTCGTCGACGAGTGGTCAGCCCTTGGCGCGCCAGGCGTTCTGAACGAATTCAGCATGTCGTATCAGTTGCTCAATGACGACTGGGAGAACAAGGCGCAAGTCGACCTGCCCTTTGTGCACGAAAGTACATACCGTCGCTTCTCAATTGATCTCAGCCGCGTTCCGGCGGGTAGCTACCGATTGATGGCGATCGCCTACAACCGGGAAACGGGCGAACGACTTGATTGGATCAACAATACCGGCTATCCGAGGAATATGCTGTTGCTGGACGAAATTGCAATTTCAAAAACCTGAACCATCTATCATTATCAGAACTTGGAAAGGAACCTCACCCATGCTCGTACCGATTTCCTGGATCAAAGATTATGTCGACGTCGATATACCGGTTGAAATGCTGGCGGAAAAGTTGACGGTTGCCGGGCTGGAAGTCGCGCACTTGAGGTATATTGGCCTGCCGCAGGCCGAGGTGCCCGGCGTCCACATGCCCCGCTCCGACCATCTCGTTTGGGATCGTGAGAAACTGCTGCTGGCGCGCGTCGTCGAAGTCAAAGCCCACCCCAATGCTGACAGGCTGGTCTTGGCGATGGTCGACTACGGCGGGGAGGAACTGGAACAATGCGTGACCGGCGCGAGCAATCTCTTCCAATACAAAGGGCAGGGCGAGATCAATCCGCCGATTTGGGGCGCCTTCGCCAGGGAAGGCGCGCGCGTTTGGGACGGGCACAGCGACAAACCGCGCGTGATGATCCTAAAGGGCAAGGAACTACGCGGCATTTACAATAAGAGCATGGTCTGTTCGGAGAAGGAACTGGGCATTTCCGACGAGCATGAGGGTGTGATCATCCTGGATCACGAAGAGCGCTATGTCGCTGGCGCGCCACTTGCCGACATCCTGGGCGACGTGATATTAGACATCGAATTCACGCCTAACCTGGCGCGATGCTTCAGCATGATCGGCGTCGCGCGGGAGGTTGCGGCTATTCTAGGGATGGAGATGCGGTACCCGTCTTTTGAATTTGTCGCGGAGGGCGATCCAATCGAAGAGCAGGTCAAAATCGATATTCGCGAGCCCGAATTGAATCCACGTTTCACGCTGACGCTCTTGCGCGATACCGAGGTCAAACCCTCACCGTTCTGGATGCGGCATCGCCTGCGCCTCATCGGGCAGCGCCCCCGCAACAACATCGTCGATGTGACCAACTACATTACCTTTGAATTGGGTCAGCCCCTGCATGCATTCGATTATGACAAATTAGTGGATCGGGCCGGAGGGCTGCCGACGATCATCACCCGTCTGCCGGAAGCGGGAGAGCGTTTGGAAACGCTTGACGGCGTTGCGCGCGACCTGGGCAAGGAGACCATCTTGGTGGCCGACACGGCGGGGGCCCTGGCCATCGGCGGTGTGATGGGCGGCGGCGAGACCGAGATCAGCGAAAGCACACGAAATGTCCTGTTGGAAGCGGCAGCCTGGAACAATATCAGCGTTCGCAAGACCATCAAGGAACAGCGAATCCATACCGAGGCCTCAGCGCGTTTCAGCAGAGGCGTACATCCATCCCAATCAATATTGGGTTCGAGCCGCGGGATCGAACTAATGCGGCAATTGGGAGGCGGAACCGTGGCGGCGGGACTGGTCGACGCTTATCCAGCGCCACCGGAAACGGTGACCGTTGCGGTGCCGATTGAGCGGATCAACGCGCTGCTGGGCATGAACGTTTCGATTGATCAAGCGGCAGACGCCTTGCGCCGCCTCGAGTTTGAGGCGCGCATCGAAGATGATGTCATTCATGCTACAGCGCCGGATCACAGGCTGGATATCAGCGCGGATCCCATCGTCGGACGGGCGGATCTCTTGGAAGAGATCGCGCGCATGCTGGGTTACGACCAGATTCCCGAGACGATCATGGCCGACGAGATGCCGCCGCAACGCGAGAACGCTAGCGTATTCATTGAAGAGTGCGTTCGCGACGTCTTGGCCGGCTTGGGCTTGTACGAAGTTATCAACTATCGCTTTACCAATCGAGAGACCGAAGCGATGCTAGTACCCGATGGCCTGCTGTCTTCGCTGCCCAATGCGGAATACGTGGAAATCGTCAATCCTTCCGCCAGCGAACGCAATGTCCTCCGACATACGCTGATGGCCAACATGCTGGAGACGGCAGCCAACAATGCTCGATATCAGAGGACGCAACAGGTATTCGAGATTGGCAAAGTCTATCTGCAAGCAGACGCGGTCTTGCCGGAGGAACCCATGCGCCTGAGTATCCTGCTGACAGGGACGCGTGATCAGCCCAGCTGGCGCGCAGGCGACGCCGAAGACGCGCTCGACTTCTATGACCTGAAAGGTGTGATCGAAAGCCTGTTAGGCGCCCTGCACATTGATGATTTCAGTTACGAACGAGCGGCGCACAGCAGCTTCCATCCCGGGCGGTCGGCGAATCTGCTGGTGCGTCGGGTACTGGTCGGCACCTTTGGCGAGATCCATCCCCAGGTCGGCCAGCGCTTTCGACTGACCGATAGCAAAGTCTTCTATGCCGAGCTGGAGGTGGCGCCCCTTTTGCAATATCAGCAGCGCCTGCACAAGATCGAGCCGCTGCTGACGACCCCGGCTATTCTGGAAGATATCGCGCTGATTGTTGATGCCAATGTCGCGGCAAAGGAAGTCGAACGGGTGATCCGGCAAGCGGGCGGCCGCTTGCTGAAAGATGTCACGCTTTTCGACGTTTACACTGGCGATCCTATCCCGCAGGGCAAGAAGAGTCTAGCCTACTCGCTAACATATCAGGATCCGGAACGGACCCTGACTGACAAAAACGCTGCGAAAGCGCGCAAGAAAATCATCGGCGCGGCGCGGCATCGTTTGCGGGCGGAGCTGCGTTCCTGAGCGCTTCCTGGATGACTGGCGGCAGCTAGTAGCCTTTGCCACGATCGAGTTGATTGAGCAGAGGGCGGTTTTCGAGGTAGCGGCGCAGGTTCTCCCTGAAAACCAGAGCGACCTTATCGTGGTAGTCGCGCGTGAAGCCCGATATGTGCGGCGTAATGATGACGTTGTCGAGGTTCCACAGTGGGCTGGTCGAAGGCAGCGGTTCTTCTTCGAAGACATCGAGGGCGGCGCCCGCGATCTTGCCCGAGGAAAGCGCGGTAATCAGCGCCTTCTCGTCGACGACGGGCCCGCGCGAGACGTTTATCAAGATTGCGCTGTCCTTCATGGCCTCAAGGATCTCATCGTTAATCAGGCGGCCCGTCCTTTGCGTCAAAGGCACCAGCACCACTAGATAATCGCAATCCCTGGCCATTGATGCGATGGTGGCCGCCGGATAAATGCGATCGGGAATTTCGCCGTTGGGATCGCCGACTCCCGGCAGAACGAAGGCATTGACCTCGGCGGTATTGCCCAGGTCTTGCTTTGATGCCAGCACGGTCATGCCCATGCCGGCGCAAAGCCGCGCCAATTCGCGCCCGATGCTGCCGTATCCGACGATGCCAACCGTTTGACGATCCATATCAATCGGCATTAAGATCTCGTAGGCGTTTTCGGGCCACTCCGCCCTGCCCTGCAGGCTCAAGGCGAGGCGCATCTTGTAGTTGAACATGAGCATCATCATCAAACAGTAATGCGCCATGTTGGTGGCATGGACGCCGCTGGCGGAGGTTACCGTGATGTCTTCCGCCTGCACGATGCGATGATGCAGCGCCTGATTCAAGCCTGAAGTATTGGCTTGTATCCAGCGCAGCTTTGGCGCTTGTTCCGGCTCGGGAAAATAGCTGGTTGTGTACAAGACTTCGGTCCGAGCCATGACGTCAACAGGTACATCGGGAAAGTGACGTTCTATCTGAAGCCGCGGGGAAATCTCTCGCAAATCAGCGAGGATGGCGTCGCTGAAGTCGATGGCGACGGTAACGTTGATGGGCTCTGATTCTGCCATGATCACCTGCCTCCTTCGGCGCTTCTGACGCGGTTGACAGCGTTACGGGCATAGCGTGTTGGACAATGTGCCTTATAATACGATTCTAATCTATAGAAGCTACGCGTGACAACAGGATAGCATCTGAGGGCAATTTGAGGGAGGAAGGCATGGGCTTGCTGGATGGGAAGATCGCGCTCGTCTTTGGCGTTGCGAACAAGAATTCGATCGGCTGGGGAATCGCCAAGGCATTGCAACGCGAGGGCGCGACGATTGTCTTGAGTTATGCCATGGACAGGCTGGAAAAGCGGGTGCGGCCGCTGGGCGAGTCTATCGGATGCGAGTTGATGCTGCAGGCGGATGTAAGCAGGGGCGATGAGTTGGATGCGGTGTTTGCCGCGGTCGACGAGAAGTACGGGGAACTGGATGTGCTCGTTCATTCAATCGCCTTTGCCGACCGCGCATCGCTGGGCGGGCGCTTTGTCGAGCTTTCGCGCGAGGGGCTTTTGGGCGCCATTGATGTCAGCGCCGTCAGCCTGATCGAGCTGTCGCGCCGCGCCGAACCCTTGATGAGAGATGGCGGCAGCATCATGAGCCTGACCTATAACGCCTCGCGCCAGGTCATCCCCAATTACAATGCTATGGCGATTGCCAAAGCCGCATTGGAGGCGATCACCATGTATCTGGCGGCGGATCTGGGACCTAGCAAGATTCGCGTCAACGCGATCAGCGCGGGCGCCATCAAGACGCTTTCGGCTGGCGGCATCGCCGGGTTCCGCGATCTGCTGAAATACGCCGAGGTCACCTCGCCGATGAATGAGCTTGTGAGCCAGGACGATGTCGGCGACCTGGCGCTGTTCCTGGCGTCGGACCTGTCGCGCCGAATTACGGGCGAAGTGATCTATGTCGATGCGGGCCACAACATTATGGGTTACACCGATGTTGAGGCGCTGATGCAGCAACTGGATTAGACGAACTGCCGCGCGCGGCGATCGCACAGACTGGCTGCCAGTTTCACTCGATTGAGCGCGCCCATGTCTGCGCGAGCGATCAATGAACATAAGCAGGCTGTCGCGTTTTAATCAATCAAGCGCGCCAGCAAACATGACTTCGGCTTCGGGAGGATCTATAGCAAAGTCGCGCAGATTGGCGCGCCGCAATGCCAGTAAAGCAAGAGTCAAGCCAAGGCAGCCTGCGACAAAGACAGCGCCGTAGGCGATGGTATGATCTCCTGAAAGCTGCAGCGCCAGATCGCGCAATATGCCGCCGCCTGCCACGCCAAAGCCCCGGGCAAAAGTAACGGTCAACGTCCAAAAGCCGAGAAAGGTCCCCGCGCGTCCGTCGGGGCTCAAATCCATCATTAAGCCCAGCGTACCGATATTCCAAATCCCCAAACCCAAGCCGAGCAGGATCAAGCCCGGCGTGACCAGAGCGCGGATTTCGCCCAGGGAAGACAGCGCGAAAAGCAAGTATGTAGCCATAAGAAGCCCGACGCCGACCAGGGACATGAGACCGTTCGTGAGCTTAGGATAGCGGCGGGACAGGTATAAGAAGCCGAAGGAGCCCAGAATCGCCATGCCGCCCCAATAGGCGGAAAAACGATTTGTGACCTGCGCTTCCATGCCAAAAACTTGCCCGGCAAATGGTTCCAATACGGTGTCCTGCAAAAACGCGAACATCATCGAGAGGATCAAGTAGACCAGGAACAAGCGCATTGGACGACTGCGCCAAACCAGAGCCAAATCGTGCAGCAGGTCTGAGGATTCGACGCTGCGTTTGAGGCTGCGCTTGCCGTGCCGCTTTTCTTCACCCAGCAACGAGACGAGCCAGATAACGGCCAGCAGCAAGGAAGTAATCAAAAAGAGGTTCTGCAGAGAGTCCGCCGAGAAAGCAATCTCGCCCGCGCCTTCGTGGTGGGGCAGCATAACACTGAAGAAGAGGCCTCCGATGGTGAAGCCTAGCAAGAGGAAGGTCCATACCAGCCCAACCGCCCGCCCTCTTTGCGCCGGCGCGGCGCGATCGTGAACCAGCGCTAGAAATGTGCTGCCAGAAAGGGCAATACCTAGGCTGAACAGCAAGAATGAAAGCGCGATAACCAGCCAGAGCGCGGGGGATGGCGGCAGCGGCGGATCGCTTTGAGCCGAGCGCAGCATTTCGGCGGTAGAGAAGCCCAGCGACAGGGTGCTCAAGACCATCATCGCGCGACCCAGCCAGATCCAGAATAGGCGGCGAAATCCGCCAATCACATGCGTGTCCGAATAACGCCCAGCCCAGACCCCCAGAGGCGCCAGGAAATAGCGCAGCCCGGTCAACAATCCGACCACGGTCGCGCTGTAGCCGAGATCGGCAACCATGATGCGGTTCCAGACGCCGGTGGCCAAGACGTCCGCCATGCCAGAGCCCAGGTGAAAGATGCCGATTTTCATGTTGCGGCCGATTGTGAGGTTCAATGGTTTTGGTTCAGGCATTTGCAGATTTTGGTATAATTTTACAGATTTTCACGGCTGATCTTACAGGTTTCGAATGCCAGGTGTCAATGCTGAGGATATGGCAGTTTCGTTTCTTGTGCTTTCGGGCGGGCGCTTTGTAGATCGCAATGTGTCCCCAAATGCTGGGAAGATGCCCTCATTCTGCCCTGGTTTTGCCCCCTTTTTTGGTGACAGTATAGATACAGTATGTATACGCGGGGGGGGGGCATTCACCACAGAGGCGCAGAGGGCACAGAAAGATTTTAACCACCGAGGACACCGAGACATATTTTTCACCACAAAGACACGAAGGGCACAAAGGTATTTGGGAGGGAGGTTGTATTGTGTTGGCATGGTGGGGGCTCCTATTCGGTGTCTGCGATAAGGCACAGTAGCATAGATGTTCTATGAAAAGGCGACTATTTGGTCGCGTTAACGCATTTCTTATGGAGATTTTCGGGCGACCTGATAGGTCGCTCCTACGGATTTCGACGTGACTGTAGATGTGGTCAGGCAGATTTGCGATTTGGCGGGAGCGGTACATTTTTCTTCACCACATAGGTCGCGTAGGGCGCGTAGACACAGCCCTTCAACACCGATCTAAGCCGGTGGCTGACCCGCCGCAAGCCCCTGGGTCGGTTGTCTTCAGTGCGTCAATGGGGTGATATCCCTAAATCTAATCAGTTTATGTTATACTTTATTAGTAGGAAACGGTTTCAGTAAAGTGAGGATCAGATGTTCCAACACCGTCCGTTGAATAAGATAGTAGTGCCCACCGATGGTTCCGCCTGGAGCGAGCGCGCAATTCCTTACGCGGTCGATTTCGCGCGGATCGGCGGCGGCGAAGTCATATTGCTGCACATATTCACGCCGCCGATGCACGAATTTGTTGATTCACTGGCGATTGCGGGCGAATATGAACTGGCCAATCGCATCCGCGAGGAGATCAAGCAACATCTGCTGGGCTTGCGCAACGAGATACGTGACGAAAACGTGGCCTGCAGGCTGCACATCATCGACGCCGTCGGCATCGCTCAACATATCTGCGATTATGTCGAAGAGGAAAAAATCGATATGGTGGTGATGACTACCCATGGACATTCGGGATTGGTGCGGATGGTCTTCGGCAGTGTCGCCAACAAAGTCATGCACGATGTCAATGTGCCTGTGCTGGTCATTCGACCTGACCTGGAGTGATCCCGGAGCGTTGATTTTTGCGGTTGTTTCGGGACCTACAGGACCGAACTGACGGGCGGGGGCAAGCAGTTTCCCGCTTGTTCAGTTCGGTTTTTCCGTCCCTATGAGATCTCGTCAAAGGGCGGCAAGCGCAAGCGCACCATTTCTTGAATTTCCTGGACGGCCTTTCGCGCCGTCCTCCGCTCTTTTTCCGACAGGTTTAGGGCAGCAAATTCTTCTTCGTCGAGCAGAAGCGTCCTCCCGTCTGGATAGACAAAGACATCGAGACAGAGGTCCTCCGCCGCGATCCAGTCCGAGCCAAACTGCGGGGGGCGGGTGATATTGCAATACCATCCTTTGAGTCGCTTGTCCCGACCGTCACTCACGCGGAAAACATTGAACCAGCGATCGCGGAAGAACCATTCGCGGAAGACATCGCCGCGTCGCAATTGGACATAGCCCAGGTCACGGTCGGCTAAGCCGAACTCGGCTTCGACACAGACATACGCTCCGCAATTCTTGCGCAGCAGGCCCTGGTAGGACAATTCGTGCTTGCCCCGCGCATCGCGCTTGATGATTGTGATAGCAGTCATCAGGCGCGGCCGCGGGTATGTATGACGAGCAACAAGCCGCTGCGGAGCTCGAGACCGGCGCTATCACAGCGCATGACATTGCTGATGCCGCGCGCCGGTCCAAACTCGAGCGATTCATCACGCAGAGGATACTTGAGCCCGCGGCTGGTGATGCCGCTGGCTTTCCCGCCCAGCGGGATCAGCGAAATTGTGTCGCCGATACGCCCTTCAATGTTGTGTGTACCCGGTCGCAGGAGCCGGATATTCTGCTCGCCGTCGACCAACTCGATTTGAATATCTCGCAGATCCGGCAGCGCCAGCAAATGCACATTCGCCAGCGTTTGATCGAAGCGGCCGCCCAGAGCGCCCAAGACAACAATCGCGCTGGCGCCTTTGTCGGCGCACCATCGCAGCGCCAGTTCCAGATCGGTTTCATCCTTTTCCATTGGGAAGCGCAAGATCTCGGCACCGGCGGCGCTAAACTCCTCTAGCTGCTCCGCGCTGAGCGAATCCAGGTCGCCGATGATCGTCTGCGGCGCGAGACCCAATTTCAGCGCATTAAGCGCGCCGCCGTCCGCAGCCAGTATATGAGCGGCGCCCGTCTCTTCCAGCGTCCGCCTCACCATGGTTCCATCTTTAGCCAGACCGTTGGCAATAAGGAGAATCCGCAAATCGCGCGTCCTTTCTGGAATGCTACTGCGCTATTACAGCGTGACCATGTTACCATTCACGAGAAGCTGGTCAAAGGTTGCGCGAATTCGCCAGTGCAATCCCATCAAGCCTGCAACTTAGCTACGAGTAAGCTCGGGTTTAACCACCGAGTACACCGAGGGGCGAGCCAGCGGCTCGCCCGTACACGAATCGACGTGGTTGTAAATGGTGTTTTTCGGGCGACCCAAGGGTCGCGTAGACATAGACCTTCGGTCGCCCCTACCGACTGTCATATGGTTGTTGTTCTGTATTTCAACCGACTTCGGTACTCTAGCTACAGGGTTGCCTTAAGGCTTTACTGCGCTAGTATGTGTTTAACCGGTCTAAGGTGAGGGACGATGCGCGATGACGGTTGACGCCATCAGTTTGGAAGTCTTCAAGAATCAATTTGCCGCGGTGGCCGAAGAGATGGGCGTGACATTGCGGCGCGCCAGCTTCAGCCCAAACATCCGCGAGCGGCTCGACTTTAGTTGCGCGGTATTCGATTCGGGGGCGCGCATGATTGCGCAGGCAGCGCATATCCCGGTTCATCTGGGCAGCATGCCGGCATCAGTGGCGGCCGCGGTCGAAGAATTTGAGGAGTTTTTCCCCGGCGATGTCATCGTCTTGAACGATCCTTACCACGGCGGCACGCATCTCCCCGATATCACTATGATCTCGCCTGTTTTCGCCGGGGGCGATCTTTGCTACTTCGTCGCCAGCCGCGCCCACCACGCCGATGTCGGCGGCATGTCGCCCGGCTCCTTGCCCTTGAGCAGCGAGCTGTACCAAGAGGGCGTCATTATCCCCCCGCTGAAGCTGCGCTTGAGCGGCTGGACAAACGAGGGCGCTTTGGCGTTAATCGTGGCCAACAGTCGCGATCCCAAAGAGCGTTTGGGCGACATTGAAGCGCAGCTGGCCTCGCACCGCGTGGGCGAAAACCGGCTAAGCGACATGATGATCAATCATGGCGTGGAAAGCACCATTGAACACGCTGAAGCCTTGCTCGAGTATTCGCGAAAAATGACCGAAGCGGTGATTGACGGCATACCTGACGGCATTTATCGCTTCCGCGACGCCATGGAAGGCGACGGGCAGAATGAGTTTGAAATCCCAATCAAGGTGGCGGTGACAGTACGCGGACGGGAGATGACAGTCGATTTCGCCGGCAGCGCGCCACAGGTTGCCGGCAATGTCAACGCCGTGACCGCCATTGTGGAGTCGGCGACTTGGTATTGTGTGCGCCTGTTGGCCAGCCAGGATGTGCCGGTCAACCACGGCTGCTTCCAGCCTGTGCGGGTGATCACGCCGTCAGGGAGCGTATTGAACCCGCGCTTCCCGGCAGCCGTGGTGGTCGGCAATACGGAAACGAGCCAGCGCGTGGTCGATACGGTGCTGGGCGCCTTGGCGGGCGCCTTGCCGGATGCCATTCCAGCGGCGTCGCAAGGCACCATGAACAATTTCGCCGTGGGCGGCTTGGTCGACGGCGCTCAATTCGTCTATTACGAGACACTGGGCGGCGGTCACGGCGGCTCGAGCGCGGGTCCTGGTCTATCCGGGCGGCAGTGCCACATGACCAATACGCTGAATACGCCGGTGGAAGCGCTCGAGTACAGCTTGCCGATGCGCATTCGACGTTGTGAGTTGCGTGAAGGCAGCGGCGGGATGGGTCGCAATCGTGGCGGGGACGGCATCATACGCGAATATGAGTTCTTGGCGCCGGCGCGGATTACCATCAGTTCCGAACGGCGGTTGCAGCCGCCCTATGGCAGCCAGGGCGGCGCGCCGGGACAATGCGGGGTCAATACGATCCTACGCCGGGGGGAGCCGGAGATCGTCGGCGGCAAAGACACGGCGCAACTGGAGGCGGGCGATCGGGTCATCATCGCGACGCCCGGCGGCGGTGGCTGGGGAGTCGCGGACAGCTAGAGCCAACGGCAAGAAAAAGTCCCGTCTTCTATAGAAGACGGGACTTTCGATTACGTCGTCTGACTTAGTTGCTGGCGCCACTCACCGTGACCGGGATCTGACGCGGCTTGGCATCTTCAGCCTTGGGCACGGCGACGCTCAGGACACCGTTTTCGAAGCCGGCCTCCACAGCATCGCCGTTGACCGGGATCGGGAAGCGCAGGCTGCGGCTGAACTTGCCGACGCGCCGCTCGCGGATCAGGACGCGCCTGCTTTCGTCGTTGGATTCCGATGTGGTTTCGGCGCTGATGGTCAGCAGGTCGTCGTGAATGTTGACGCTGATATCCTCAAGGCTGACGCCGGGCAGGTCGGCGCGGACGATGTAGCGCTCTTCGTTTTCCTCGACATCGAGGGCGAGGCCGAAACTACGATTGCCGAATTCGTTGGCTGCGCCGAGCAGTGGGCGATGGTCGCCAAAGATATCGTCGATCAGACGAAAATAGGGGTTGCGGGTTCTGACTAGCATTTTGATTTCTCCTTCTGTTGAAGTCTGTGTTGCGCTTACTGACATCTATAGCCTAAGCCCGCAACGTAGGAAAAATAAAAACAGGGTATTGGAAAGGCAATAGAGGAACGTAAAAACGACGTAAGCGCCCTTTCCGCGGGACCGCATTTCGCTATTCGCGCGTCAATGTTATGATTGAAGCCATGACTTACAGGTATGAGAATTGGACACGTTGATGCAGGCGGGCGTTGATATTGGGGGAACTTTCACAGATCTGGTTTTGAGCGACCGAGGGCGATTGCGCATCCACAAACTGCTCAGTTCGCCACAGAATCCAGCCCAATCCATGCTCGAGGGGCTGGAGATTATTGCGCCCGGCGGCATATCCGCTCTGACACAGGTCGCGCACGGGTCGACCGTCGCGACAAACGCCATTCTGGAGCGCAAGGGCGCGCGTTCCGCTTTGATCACGACCGCGGGATTCCGCGATGTCTTGTTCATCGGTCGCCAGGAGCGGCCCGCCCTCTACGATCTGCATCCAAAGATTCCGCCGCCATTGATCCCGCGCGAGCGCTGCTATGAAGTGCCGGAGCGTCTGGATTTCCGCGGCGAGTTGTTGCAAGCGCTGGATATGGACGCGCTGGATTCGGTGCTGGATCAGATCAAGCATGACGGCGTCGATTCGATTGCCGTGTGCCTGCTATTCAGCTACGTCAATGACCGGCACGAGCGAAGGATCAAGCGGCGGATCCTTGAGCGGGGCATTGTCAAGGAGGCGTGGCAGATCGTGCTGTCGTCGCAGGCGCTGCCGGAATTCCGCGAGTATGAGCGCGCCAGCACAATCGCGCTCGAGGCATACGTGCGGCCGGTCATGTCCGGTTACATCGGTCGGCTCGAAGCGGAATTGCCGCGACAGACCTCTTTGCGCATCATGAAGTCGGACGGCGGCGTGATGCGCGCGAGCCGGGTGCGAGAGCAAGCCATTCACACGGCTTTGAGCGGACCTGCGGCCGGGGTCATGGGCGCTTTTTATGTGGCGAAAACAGCCGGTTTTGACAAGGTAATCACGCTGGATATGGGCGGCACCTCGACCGATGTGGCCTTGATCGACGGTCGACCGCAGCCGAGAGCGGAATCGTCGATTGACGACCTGCCATTGCGCCTGCGGATGCTGGATATAGAGACGATTGGGGCGGGAGGCGGCTCGATCGCGCGGGTGGACGCCGGGGGCGCGCTGCGCGTCGGTCCGGAGTCCGCTGGCGCCAGTCCCGGACCCGTCGTTTACGGCGGGGGCGGCGAGCAGGTGACGCTCAGCGATGCCAATGCCATCCTGGGCAGGCTGGACGCCGATCACTTTCTCGGCGGGAAAATGGCGCTCGATCTGGGTGCCGGCATTCAAGCGATGGACGGGCTGGCGCGACAGATCGGCTTCAATACCATCGCCACAGCCAAGGGCGTCGTGGATATCGCCAACGTCAATATCGATCGGGCGATTCGCCGCGTTTCAATCGCTCGCGGTCACGACCCGCGCGATTTTACGCTGGTGGCATTTGGCGGCGCGGGACCGCTGCACGCCTGCGAAGCGGCCGACCGTCTGGATATACCGCGCGTGCTGATTCCGCATACGCCGGGCGTTTTGTGCGCCCTGGGTCTTTTGATCGCCGATGTCGCTGTCGATTACAGCCAGTCGGTGATGAGCTTGGCGACGCCGGAAAGCGTAGCCGATCTGGAAGAGCGCCAGGGGTCGCTCCTCAAACAAGCGCAGGGGGAATTGCGACAGGAAGAAATGAGCGAGGAGGACATGCGCTTCGCTGTCACGGTTGATATGCGCTATCGGGGACAAGCCTACGAGCTTAACCTGCCCTTCTCGACCACATTGGATCAAGATTTCCACGACTTGCACGAAGCGACATATGGCCACGCCTTGCGCTCGCGGGAGGTCGAAATCGTAAATTTACGCGTACAAGGGATCGGCATCGTCCAGAAACCGGAGATCAGATTCCAGGAATCGCGAGCTAATGTCGCGCTGCCCTTCGCGGAAAAAGAATCGCCCCTGGGCGGGACGATCAGGTTATTTCGCCGTGAAGCGCTGGAGGCCGGCGGCGCTTTTTCCGGCGAGGCTTTGGTCTTCCAAATGGACAGCACCACCTATGTGCCGCCGGGCTGGGGGGCGTCGGTCGATGGCTACTTGAATATATTGCTGCGCCGAGGCTGATGGGCTAATCGATAGCAACTATGGCCTCAATTTCGACTGGCATGTTAAAGGGCAGCGCAGCCATGCCGACAGCCGAGCGAGCATGTGCGCCGCGCTCGGCATAGAGCGTCAGAATCAGATCGGAAAAGCCGTTGATCACAGCAGGCTGTTGCATGAAATCGGGCGCGCAATTGACCATACCGTACACGCGCAGCCAGGCGCTGATACGATCGAGGTCGCCCAGTTCGCGCTGGAGGCTGCCGAGCACAGACAATCCCACGAGCTTGGCTGCCTCGTAGCCCTGTTCCACAGACAAATCGACGCCGACCTTGCCAAAGGGACCCGCCAGCGAGCCATCGTCATTCTGTGGACCGTGACCGGAGATGTAGGCTTGTCCATCGTAGACCCGGACAAAAGAAAAGGGCAGCTTGACACCAGCCGGCACTTTGATCGGCGGCGGCAACCGCAAGCCCATATTGGCGAGTTGCTCTTCGATTCGCATCGGACGCGCTCCTTTCATCTTCAGGTTTTAGTCTACCCCCCTCAATCCCCCCATATCAATGGAGGGAAGCTGGTTTCCATACTTGCATCAACGCGAGTTTTCTAATGATAAGTGTCGATAACTGCTGTTTTCAAGCGAAGTCGCGTGCCGATCAAGCCTTGTAGGACCCCTTGGCATGTGTCAAGCAGGGGCACCGGTTATCGGCTACAATGACCGACAAATCAAGCTATCGGACCAAGAATCCTGAACCATGGGCGGCGAAGACGACCTGCTACGCGCGATTGAACACATGAAAAGCGGCGACCCCCAAGCGGCGGCGGCATTGTTGCGGGTGGCGGTTGATGACCCCGATCTCGACGGACACGGCCGCGCCGTCGCTTGTATTTGGCTGGCGGAAACGGATGATGACATTGCCTTCAAGATTCGCTGCCTGGGACAAGCCCTGCAACACGAGCCGGGGAACTTCCAGGTTCAGGGGAAACTCGATCAATTGCGGGCCCGGCAGTTGCAGCGACGCTCAGACGCGTCAGCCTTAACAGCGTCCCCGTCCAGCGTCCGCATAGCACAAGCGCCCCTGGTCCTGGGCATCGACGGCGGCGTCAATGGCAGGGGCAGCGGCATCTTCGTCAATCGCGAGGGCTTGGTCGCCACAACCGCAAACGTGGTCGGGAGCGCGCTGGAAGTCGTCGTCGCCCTTCACGGCTCGCAGACTGTGCCGGGTCAGGTGCTGCGCCGCTATCCGGAGAGCGACCTGGCTTTGATACAGACGCCGGTCGCGCTGGGCAGTCTTGACGCGCTGGAAAACAGTCCGGTCGTCATCGCGAAGGAAGCGGTCACCGCCCTGGCGTACAATGGCGCAAAGATACGCGGGGCTGTAGAAGATCCCGGTGAAGGCGCGCGTCAAGGGTGGCTGCGAACGAGCATCTTAATCGCCATGTCGCCCGACGCCGGCGGGAACCCGCTAACCGACGGTCGGGGGCATGTCCTGGGATTGTTGACGCGCAACGCCGATCATGACCGGGGCAGCGCCTGGGCGCTCAGCCTGGCGCATATTCTGACCCTGGCAGAGCAAACTGCCCAGGAGTACCGCTTGCTGCCGCATGCCGCGACTTGCGGCGCTTGCGGCTGCCGGGCGGGGGCGGGGCATTACGGCGGGCGATATTGCGAGACCTGCGGCGCGCGATTGCCGTCAGCGGGCGTCTCGGCGCTGGATCCGCCCGATTTTGAGCGCCTGGCGCAGATCTACGGCGAGAATCAGAGCATGCCCTGCCAGGGCTGCGGCGCCCAAGCCGGCTATTACGCGGGACAGTGCCTGCGCTGTTCCCATGAACTGGCGCCCGGATCCCTGACAGCATGAGGCGGAAGTGAAGGCATGGGACGCTTATTCAGTCGCGGTGGGCGAGACAAAGACGAAGCCAGCGATCCGCTGGCGGCGGCAGCGCTTGCGGTGGAGCATATCCTGGCGCAGATCGGCGTCGACGCGGCGGCAGCGCGGATGGATGTTGAAAGCGGCTTCGGCTGGAACTTCCTGCGCGGTTCGGCGCTGATTGAAGTTTATCTGTCGCCGGAGGAGCGCGGCTACTTGCAGGTGCTGGCGCCGATCATGCACTTGCCGCCGAGCAATCTGCTGGCGCTGTATCGGCGGTTGCTGGAGCTCAACCTGGAATTGACCAATGCGGCACTGGGCGTACATGAGGACCTGGTCTATTTGTATCACGAGCGGCTGCTGGAGGGGCTGGACGCGGGCGAGGCGGATGTGATCATTCGGCGGCTGGCGCGGGTCGCGGATGAGTTGGATGACGCGCTGGTGGTGGAGTTTGGGGGGCGGTTGTATGGGCAGGGGTGATTAGCCGAACTTTACAAGGAACTCCCTGATTCTGTTATCAGCTATTTTGCGGGAACGCATTCGTTGTATACAAGATCGATGATGTGTTGCGCATCACTGAAATAGGATTGCAAATTGCTCAGTGAAATATAGACGTCGTCTCCGTGCGCGATTTTGTTTCGATTGTTCACAATACTATCCAATGAATCACCTAGTTTTCCTTGCGTAGTGTCTCTAAGATTCTTTCTCCATTCTTCACTGAATTTTCCGATCAGGCTTAGCAGTTCACTTCGTCTGAGCGCTCTGTTAATACGTAGCTGTTCTTTGACGAAATTGCCTATGGGAACGTCATGGGTGACTGCACTTACATATTCTTTGAGAATGGTCTGAACGGCAAACTCAACGTATACATACGAACGCACACACAAATATGCCACAAATCCGGACTTGATTTCTTCGTCAATGATTTCGTTCTCTTGGAGTAAAATCGCCTTTTCAAATAGGCGATCAAGCGTGTCTTTCCTTTCAACGATGTCGGTGTGCATCAATTACTCCACAGAAGCGAAGGCTTCCGTTGCCAATTGGATTCTTCGGCGTACATTTTCCAAGTGGGAAGTTTGCGAATAGATTAAGTCCCTAAACTCGGTATCTTGCATCAAACTCTGGTACTCTTCTGTAATGTCCGCATTGATGACGCCTTTTTCAAGTCGACGAGCTATGGCAATCATGAGTGAGTCTTGCACCGCCGCATTTAGAGCGCGTCGAGGTTTGAAGGCTTTATCGCCCAGCTTTTCCAGGATAACGCTCGCTGTGTCCTGAAACACTTCGCACATGACCGGCTTTTCGTAGATATCCATGTCCCTGTTGTCGCTCATGAACTGATTGAGGAATGATTTCATAGGGGGCTGATACTGGTCGAAGCAGAAGTGCAAAGCGAGGAATCGCAGTATCAACTCTTCATCACGTTTACGCGTACTTCTGTTACCAAAAAGCGTCCTCCAAGCATCATATTCGTTGAGTTCCAGGATTAGGTCATTAAACTGTCCCCCATGTATTGCCGATCGGATTTCCTGAGAAGACAACGGCGTCGACGTTGTGTTAAGGCGCTCGAAAATTGAATATTGACTTGAGCCATTATCGTCCGGCGCTTCCTGCTGAATTATTGAGGCGTGGATAATCGAGTCGTTAAGCCGTCGTCTATCTTGATCGGGCAAATCGTTGTATGCCAGTTCATCAAACCTCGAATCCAACGACTGCAATGCAAATGCGCGCTCTGAGCCCTTAAACTTGCCCTCAAAGTAGTATCGCAGCGACATCAGTCGTTGCTGACCATCAATTACGCGCAGTATCTGCGAACCTTTTTCGCGATAGAGAAATATGCCGGGTACAGGCAATCCCATCAACAGAGATTCGATAAATCGCGATGCCTTGCCTTTAGACCATACAAAGGCGCGCTGGAAATCTGGAATTTCAATATCGCCGCGCTGCAATCGCCTTACCAGCCCCTCAACATCGAAATCGGCACCATAACCAGTAATGGTATACTGCTTAACCGCAACGGTTTCTTCTGGATAATCGCCTTCAATTGGTACTTCCTGTTCCGTTTCGTCATTGATTACGTTGTCAGCAATCATGTCGCACCTCACAAAGCGTATTGCGCTTGAGATGTCAGTTTACCAGTTCTGCAAACCAATTAGCAGACCAGCTACCACGCCACCCTGTGCAAAACCCATCTCACAATCTCACTCCAGCAGCCGCCCTCCTGCAGATCCCAGATATGCATCAACAGGGCGCGGTGCTGCCCGAATTGCGGCAACTGACTCAGCCAGAAGTCGTCAATTTCATGCTCGCTCGAATAGCCAGCCATGAAGGCGTCGCGGAAGTCCCGGCGGCACTCATGCGGCTGATCCGACAGTTCCATCAGGGCGCGCGAGACATCGGCGATGTACCAGTGATAGTTCGGCTCGTCGAAGTCGATTGTGCGGGCGGTTGACCCGTCCCAGATGACATTGCCGGGGCGATAGTCGCCGTGGATCAGCCCGTAGTCGCGCGTCGGCAGACTGCGCATGAATTGGGTCAGTTCGGCGTAAACGCGCTGCAACTCCGGGGACGATGCGCGCACGGTCGGCTCAATGTTTTCCCAGAAGCGCTGCACGGTGGGAAACTGGTATTCGATAGCGGGATCGGGCTGATAGCGTCGGGAAGCGGCGTGCAGCTTGCCCAGCGACTGACCCCAAGCCTCATAAACGGAGAAATCAAGCATGTGGCGCGTCATTTCCTCGCCCGGCGCTTCGTGTTGCGCTGCGGCGTAGTAGCCGCCTTCGAGAAGCTCGATATAGTGACCGTTCAGCGACGGGGCCGGTATACCAACCGGCACATCGTTATCGGCCAGGAAGCGCAGAAAGCGCATCACCTGCCGCGCTTTGGGCAGCGGATGTAGGACCGAGTGGCAGATGCGCAGGTAGTAGCCGCGCTCTTCGGCTTCAAAGCGGAAGACGATGTTGTAATCCCGGCTGATCGGGCGCAGCGATGCGGGATCGCCATTCCAGCGCTCGCGCACCAGCTCCGGGACTGTCCGATGATCGAAGCTGTCGCGTTTGATTTGCCAGTCAGTGGGCAAATGGTCCTCTGGTTTCCATACCAAGACATGAAGGTCATTAACAGACTCGCGCCTCGTGCCGCAAGCTGTGATTGATATTTCGTGAATTCGCGGGGCTAAACTAACAGATACTCTTCCTGGCTGCAGACGCGCAAGGCGCCCGCCAGTTCGTGGCCGAGAAAATGGGTCTGCCAGTCGACCAACAATTGCAGCGGTCCCTTGAAGGGGGCGCGCATCACCAGACGGAAGTTCTTGCCCGGCTCGATCTGCAGTTCGCTGAAATACCGGAGTTTGTGCTCGTCGTGGGTATGGACTCTGCTGATCACGTAGTCGCGGTTGACCTCGACTTCCGGGAGCGGGTAGTCGATGACCGTGGGCATGACGCCGTCCGCGCTGGGGATGGGTTCGCCGTGCGGACAGCGCTTGGGATATCCGCTCATCTCTTCCATCTTGTCGACCAGGATCTCGCTGACGACCAATCCCAGATCATCGGCATCGTCATGCACCTCGTGCCAGCCGAATCCCATGACGTCCACCAAGAAGCGTTCCACCAGGCGGTGGCGCCGGATATTGGCCAGCGCTTCCCGCTCGCCCGCCGCGGTGAGCCGAATGCCTCGATAAGGTTCGTGCTCCAGGAAGCCCGCGTGTTTGAGGCGCTGTACCATTCTTGTGACGGCGGGGGCAGAAACGTTCAGTTCATCAGCTAAGGCGGAGGTAGATACAAAGGGGGTTTCCGGCTGATAGCAAGCGATGCGATAAGCTTCGGCCAGGTATTCCTGCATGGATTCGGTCGCGGTCATTCTTGCCTCAATCTAGAGCCGCAACGAGACGATTTCTCGTCTCAAATATAACCGGGGTACTCGCAAATTCGCAAGCGTTAACTCATTATTTAGCCGACGTTAAGCATGATTCTAATACAGAACCACCCCTTGTCAACTGCATTCGTCGCCGAGATTCCTCGTGATATCCGAGTTTGAAGATCATGGTTGGAAGCCGAGTGTTGCAAGAAGACGATCCAACTGGTCCAGCAGATGAGCCTCCGAGTCGTCGTTGAGCAGCGTATAATCGGCGATAGCGATGGGACCGCCTTTTTCCAGCGTTTCGATCTCCCGTATATCGCGTTCGGCGGCCTCTTCAGGCCTCAGCGGGCGGATGGGACGCGCCGCCAGCCGCTGATAGCGCAAATGACGCGGCGCGACGATCGCCAGCAGAATAGTCGGCGCGCCCAGATGCTGACGCAGAAAGCTGTACTCGCTGAAGCTATACAAGCCATCAATTACGATGCAATCATAGTCCTTCAGCGCCTCTTGCAGCTTGGGCAGGGACAAGCTGGCCATGGCGGACATGCCGTGTCGCGCGCGCAGTTCCTCGCGGACGCCCCGCTCGTTCACTGGGTTGACCTCGAGCCCGCGCCGACGCACCTCATCGACGACGACAGCGCCAAAGCGTAAAGTGAAGAATCCCCTAGCATGCAAGTGTTGCGCGCATAGCGTTTTGCCGGCGCCGGGCATGCCCACCAGCGCCAAAGCGGCGCGCCGAGTGTCTTCTGAATTCAAGTGATTCCTTAGACGGGTGTCAGCGAACAGTCGCGAGCAGATTGTAGCCCGAAATTGGGTATGAATGCACTATGAGAAAGATCGCAATTAACTGATCCTTTGACAGCCGCAAATCAAGAAGCGGGCGCCTCGCAGGTGTAAGAGTTGAGAGAATCGATTGGGAGAGGATCTTATGCCGAGTTGCCACAGTTGTGAGCGAATGATCGAACGCGACAAAGGGAATGCGCCGCTCTGGGACAGCATTTATCGCGGCAAGCATTGGGATCTGGTACATGCCTATAATACGTCGTGGCTGGGATGGCTTGTGCTGGTTCTGCGCCGCCATGTTGAAGCCATCGCCGACCTGAGCCCGGAGGAAGCGCAGGAGCTGGGGACCCTGCTACGGCAGGCATCGCAGGCTTTGAAGAAACAGACTGGCTGCAGCAAGACCTATGTCATGCAATTTGCCGAGTCCGCCAGCCACCCGCACGTCCATTTTCATGTCGTGCCGCGTATGCTCAAGCAAGCGCCGGAAGACATCAGCTATAAGGTTCTGCGTCATCTTGGTGTACCCTTGCACGAGCGCCCCGGCGACGGCGAGTTGAATGCCTTTGCCCATGCGCTGCGCGGGCATCTGGCAGAATCGCGAATATGAATCCGGCTATCGGCATTATTAGTCGCTGCAGAGCGAGATGATCGAACGGGAACATGCTTTCCGAAACGCCAAGGGCATCACGATTTTCTATCGTGAATGGTTGCCGGATGCTGGCAAGCCCCTGGGCATTGCGCTCATTGTACACGGGCTGGGCGAGCACAGCGGTCGGTATCGTCATGTCGCCGGCGCCTTGACCGAGGCCGGATTCCTCTGCTTTGGGATAGATCAGCTGGGACATGGCAAGAGTGGCGGCACGCGCGTTTTCATCCCCGACTTGCAACTGGCGGTGGCGGACTTGCGCCAGCTTTTCGAGATCGTGACCCAGCGATACGCGCTAAAGCCGGTTTTTCTGTTCGGGCACAGCATGGGCTCGCTGACAGGTCTGGAATTCGCCCTGCTCTATCCCGATTCTCTCTGTGGAATCGCGCTCAGCGGCGCTGCCGTCAACTGTGAAGAGAATCGGCCGGCGTGGTTGATTAAGCTCTGTCTCTTCGCCGCCGCCTACATACCCAGGCTTCGGCTTTCTCCACCGGGATCGCCGCGCGTCCTCACCCACGAGGACGAGATCCTCAAGGAATGGTGGGAGGACCCCCTGATCGACAAGGGGATGTGGCGCGTCGGGACCTCGGCAGCGCTAGTGCTGTCATCGCGTCGGATCCGCCAGTCCGCGCATCAACTGACCTTGCCTATCCTAGCCTTGCATGGTTCCGATGACCACCTGGTGCCTTCATCAGGCTCAATTTTTTTGCGGCAAAACGCGTTGTCGAGCGACGTCAGCGTCAAGATATACGAAGGTATGCGACACGAACTTGTCAACGAGACCTGTCGCGATGAAGTCATCCAAACCTTGACTCAGTGGATGCTGGAACGGGTTATGGGGAAGCGAATCGAAGCCGGTTGAAACAGAAAACCTTAACCACCGAGGGTCGCGTAGACACTGACCTACGACACCGAGAGCACCGAGAATAATCCTACATTATTGCCGCTGTACATGTTCTTCGCGCATTTCCGATGAAATGAAAAAGTTAATTTCAACCAAAAAGGATACAGTACCGGTTATGGCTCTTGTTTGCGCGCAATAGCGCCCTTTGGTATCTTTGTAATATGCTCGGCTGCCACCCGACAGAATTCGCTCGCCGAAGCCCCCGACATTCTGGCGCCGATTTTGCCGCAAGCGTAGAGGATTTCCATGCCGGTCAAGCTGCATGTGGATAGTGTCTCGCTGAGTTTCGGCGGCATCAAAGCCTTGCAGGATGTAGATTTCCAGGTAGAGGCTGGCGAGATCTACGCAGTCATCGGACCCAATGGCGCCGGAAAAACGAGCCTGATCAACAGCATCAATGGCTTTTACGCGCCGCAGCAGGGTCGGATCATTTTTGACGGGCGCGACATGACGCATGTCCCACCCTATAAGCGCGCTGAATTAGGCATTTCTCGCACTTTTCAAAACATTGCCTTATACACCAATGCCACTGTGCTGGATAACTTGATGGCGGCGCGGCATATCCATATGAAGTCCAATATGCTGACGGGAGCCCTGTTTTGGGGTCCGGCGCAGAGAGAAGAGATCGCGCATCGAAGTATAGTTGAGGAGATCATTGATTTTCTGGAATTGGAACAGATCCGCAAGTCGATCGTCGGCACGCTAAGTTACGGTTTGCGGAAGCGGGTTGAACTGGGCCGCGCCCTGGCGCTCGAGCCTTCGCTGCTGCTGCTGGATGAGCCGATGGCGGGCATGAATATCGAGGAGAAGGAAGATATGGCGCGCTATATCCTTGATATTCATGAATTGCAGGGAACAACCATCATGCTGATCGAACACGATATCGGCCTGGTGATGGATATCTCTCATCGTATCGCCGTGATCGACTTTGGCGTCAAGATCGGCGAAGGCAGTCCCGACGAAATCAGCAAAAATGAGGCGGTAATCGCAGCTTACCTGGGCGAAGGAGAGCACTAGCTATGGCTGCCGCCAATGCCGATGAACGCATTCCTTTTCGCGAGGCGGGACCGGGCAAGGTCTACAGCTCGCGACTGAAAAGCGAGATACAGCCTGTCTTGCCCGAGGCGGATACGCTTTCCAAGAATTTTCTGCTGCGGGTGAGAGAACTCGAGGGCGAAGTCGCGCAGCGCAAGAAACGCTTTGGCATTTGGCAAGAGTATAGTTGGAAGGAAGTTTACAAGCACGTTGTCAATTTCGGCATGGGCTTGATCAAACTTGGATTACAGCAGGGCGATACGCTGGTCATCATCGGCGAAAACGATCCGGAGATGTACTGGTCACAGATCGCCGCTCATGCCTTGCACTGCAAGACCTGCTGCGTTTTCAGCGACGCCAGCCCGCAAGATATTCTCTACGTCATCCGTTCAACGGACGCCACCGTTGTCTGCGCCCGCGATCAGGAACAGGTCGACAAACTGCTGGAGATTCGAGAAGCGGTTCCGCAGATTCTCAAGGTCGTTTACTGGGAAGACCGCGGCATGTGGGCCTATACGGATGAGTGGCTGGCCAGTTATCGGGCGGTGCAGGCTATCGGGAGTGACTTTCGCGAGCAGGAGCCGGACATGTTCGACGCCTTGGCGCGCTCCACGGACACGATGGACACCATCATATTGAGCATGACCTCCGGCACGACCAGCCTGCCTAAATTCGCCGAGGTGACGCATTACCAGCTCGTTTACGGCCATGCCATGAACTATGAATACGTTGACAGCCGGCAATCGGACAATTGGCTGTCCTTCAGCCCCATGGCTTGGCTCGCGGAGCAAGCCTTCGGATTCACGTCGCATCTCATTGCTGGCGTACAGGTCAACTTTCCCGAGGGTCCGGAAACAGTGCCCACGGATATGCGCGAGATCGCGCCGGCGGGCTTGCTGTTTCCCAGCCGCGTATGGGAAAACCTGGCGCGCGCCGTGCAGTTCCGCATCGGCGACAGCAGCCTGTTAAATCGCCTGATGTACCGGGCATTCATGCCCGTCGCCTATCGCGCCATCGATCACGAAGACGCCAAGCGTCCGGTCCCGCCTCATCTGCGCTGCTTGCGCTGGCTGGGTGAATACGCGATCTTCGAGCCTTTGCGCGACAAACTGGGTTTGACGCGCGCGCGCAATGTGCTGACGGCCGGCGCCATGCTCAGCAGCGACATCATCCGTTTCTTCCGCGCCATTGGCATTGAGCTGCGCCAGTTTTACGGTTCGACCGAGACCTTTGGCACCGTTCACTTGCGCGGCGATGTGCGCTTCGAGACCGTCGGCGTGATCTTGCCGGGCGTAGAGATCAAAATCGCGGAGAACCAGGAGATCTTGATCCGGACAAAAGCCCGCTTCAATGGCTATTACAAGCAGCCGGAAAAGACCGGCGAAGCGCTGGACAAGGAAGGTTGGTACCACACCGGGGATGCCGGTCACATGGACGAGAAGACCGGTCATCTCATCTATTTGGAGCGCGTGAAAGACTTGATTGAATTGTCGACGGGCGAAAAATTCAGCCCGCAATATATCGAGGGGCGGGTCAAGTTCAGCCCTTATGTGCAAGATATGATGACCATCGGCGGCGCCGATATGGACTTCGTCTCGGCGATCATCGTCATTGATTTTCAGAATGTATCGCGCTGGGCGGAAAAACGCGGCATCGCCTTTACGACATACGTCGACTTGTCCCAGCGGCCGGAGGTGCAGGAGATCATCCGCCGCGAGTTGCGGCAGGTCAATGAGTCGCTGCCTTCCTATTCACAGGTCAAGCGCTTTGTGATCTTGCATAAGGAATTCGATGCCGACGAAGCCGAGTTGACACGCACGCGCAAGCTGCGCCGCGGCGCCCTGCAGGAAAAGTACCATGATCTGCTCGAAGCCATTTATGGCGATGAGCGTCAAGTGCAGGTGCGCGCAGAGGTCAAATATCGCGACGGCCGCACGGGCATCGTCGAGACGGAATTGCTTGTCGCCGATGTTTGAGTTGGCATGATTGCCAGATAATGGCGCAAAAGCCGCTCGGCGCGTAACCGACGAAATGGTCTGTCGCGCTCACAGAAAATAATAAACTTCTCGTCGCATGAACGACGCGGTTTATTAAAAAAAGGGGTAAACACTGGTGGAAGAATTCTTCAATCGTTACAAAAAAGAACTGACCTGGCTGTTCTATGCGATTGCGACCGCGCTGGTTTTACTCTTTCTGCGAGAGCAACTCGCGGACAAAAAAGCTTCGCGCATTGTACAGACCTTGATCTCCGGGATTCTTGTCGGCGGCATCTATGGCTTGGTGGCGCTGGGAATTGTCGTCATCAACAAAGCCTCCGGCGTCTTCAATTTCGCGCATGGCTGGATGATGGTCGTGGGCGGCATGATCTTTTGGAGCTTTTTCGCAGTGGCCGAAATCTCTGTGCCGGGGGCCGCGCTGCTGTCGACAGCCACCATGTTCATGGTTATGACAGCCGTGAGCGTCCGAAGTTTGCTGGAGCCGCGCAATCTGTTGATCGCCGCGGGAGGCGTGCTGGCTTTGACGATATTGATGACCGTCGGCGGCATCGAACTGAAGTGGTTGCATGCGATCGTGGGCGCCTTCGCCGGCGCTATCTTGATCGGCCTTGTTGTCGAGCGCTTCACCATCCGACCCTTGATTGGGCAGCCGATCTTCACCGCCGTCCTGATGACCTTGGCGATTGCCGAAGTCCTGCACGGCGTGACGCAGATCGCCTGGGGCACGGTCGAATTGAACCTGCCTATCTTCGTCAACCCGGAGACCAACCGCCGCTTCAGCGTCATTCGCCTGGACGGCTTAAAGGACATGTTGGGAGGCGTGACAATTATCCGGGTTGAGTTGGTGATCGCCTTTGTTCTGGCGATCGTCGCCTTCGTCGGGTTCATCGCATTCTTCCGCTACACCAGCGTCGGGCTGGCGATGCGCGCCACATCGGAAGATCAGCAGTTGGCGCAGTCTGTCGGTCTGCGCGTACGCGTGATTCTGGCGATCACCTGGGCGGTAGCAGCTATCCTGGCGAGCATTGCGGGCGTCTTGCAAGGCGGCGCCGTCGGCTTGTCACTGAATATCAGCTTTGTGGCGCTGCGCGTTTTCCCCGCGGTGCTTTTGGGCGGTCTGGAATCAATCGGCGGGGCATTCATCGGCGGGATTATCATCGGTATCGTCGAGCAGTTTGGCACCTTCCTGAATTCCTCGCAGCAAGTTGGCACGGATCTGGCGCCATACGTTGTGCTGATGCTGGTTTTAGTGGTCCGGCCGGACGGGCTCTTCGGGGAAAAGCGCATTGAGCGCATTTAGGATATACATATTTCAATTCAGAGGTAGCGATGGCGAACATCCACCCGGCAGGCGTCTTTGATACGACATATGAAGAAGATATGTCGGTCGACCGTACCGCACGCGACAAGCTATGGAAGAACCTGGCTTTTGTGGCTTTGCTGGTGGTTCCTTTGCTGTCGGTATCGGGCCCATTGGGACTGGGACTCATCAGCGATCAGTACGTCGGCTTGATAGCGCGCATCGCCATCTTTGTCATCGCCGTTCAGGGCCTCAACATTCTGGTCGGCTATACCGGGCAAATATCGCTCGGGCATGCCGCATTCATGGCCATTGGCGCCTATGGATCGGCAATACTGGCGCGGGAGTTGGGCTTCACGTTTTGGACCGCGCTGCCGGTCAGCGCGCTGTTGACCGGCGTGATCGGTCTCTTTTTCGGATTGCCCTCTTTGCGCGTCAAGGGTTTTTACCTGGCGATGGCCACGCTGGCGGCGCAATTCATCATCCCCTGGGTGCTGCGCTATCCCCTGGAGGACCTTACCGGGGGCACGCGCCCCTTGAATGTCCCGGCGCCCTTGATCGGACCCTTTGGCAGCTATGCCGACGACCTGATTGACGATACGACGCCCCTGGTTTTTCAGGCGGGCGATCCCTATCTGGTGGACGTGATATCTCTTGAACTCACCAAGGTCGACGGCGCCCATCCCGTCATCGAATTGCACAATCCCGGCGGAGACATTGTGCCAGCCGGCGATTTCAATATGACTGTGTTCAGAGACGCAGGCGGGAAGATAACAGGATTCTCGTACATTGCAACCAAGCCGGGCGAGTACGCCATCACTGCGACGGTTGAAGATGGGGCCGCCTTTCGCGCCCGAGCCCGACGTGGCAAGGCGCTCAGCTTCGCCACCGAAACAGCCATGTACTATATTATCGTGCCACTGTCCGTGCTCTTGATGTTTCTGGCGCGCAACATCGCGCGGACGCGAACCGGGCGCGCATTCATTTCGGTGCGGGACAACGACCTGGCTGCGGAATTACTGGGCATCAATGTTTTCGGCTATAAGCTGCGCGCCTTTTTCTTGAGCGCTGTTTACGCGGGCATAGCCGGCTGTTTGCTGGCTTACGAGCGCAACAGTTTGGCTCTGGATATGTTCAGGCTGGATATCTCGATCGAAATGCTGGCTATGCTGATTATCGGCGGCGCCGGATATCCACTAGGCGCATTGTTCGGCGTGACTTTCATCCGCGTCTTGCAAGAAGCTGCTATTCCCGCGCTTCGGCCGCGGCTGCTGGAAATCCTGCCGGAACTGTTCCCCTTCATTGAAGTCGTCAATATCACCAGCGCCATCAACCCGGTACTCTTTGGAGGGGCGCTTATCGTCTTTCTAGTGCTTGAACCGCGCGGCATCGCCCACCGCTGGGAGGTATTGAAGGTGGCCTGGAAGATTCGGCCCTACGCTTACTAACTCAAGGCAATGGCGCGCTGACTTTGGCTGGTCGGCGCCTTCGGCATTGCGATCATTCGCGCGCGGCCGGCTGGCCTTGCATTTGCCACAAGACGTGGTTTAGCGTAAGCTAATGGTTATGGGAGAACAGACAAGGTTACAGGGTTCAGATAACTTATCCAAAAGAGAAGGAGTCGATAGCTCATGAAGAGAATATGCTTCTTGTTTAGTCTCTTGGCTATGACGTCGATCATTGCTGCCCCGGCCATGGCCCAAGACATGATGGATTACCCCAGCGAGTTGAGCGAATGCGCGGTCGATCTGACTGGCGAAACGCTCACGATCTTTCACTTCGGCGACCTGAGCGGTCCCTACGCCTTCATCACGCAGCCGGTTGTTTCCGCGGTGACGGATGCGGTCCATTACTGGAACGGCCGTGGCGGCGTTTGCGGAGCGATGCTGCAGCAAATATATGAAGACACGGGCGGCAGCCGGGAAGCGGCTCAGAGCGCTTACGACCGCTTCACCAGCGCCTACAAGGACGAGCTTGATCTGCTGCTACTCTACAGTTCTGATGATGGCGAATTGCTGCGCGAACAATTGGCAGAAGACGAAATCGTCTCGTTCATCTCGGCCGGTTCAATCGAGAGCTTGTACGGTGAAGATGGCATGACGCCGGGTTGGCTTTACGCCAGCAATCCGCTCTATATCAATCAGTTCGGTTTCTTCTGTCAATTTGTCGCGGCAAGCCCGGAGATCTTCCCCGACCCCGTCATCGGTTTTGTCACCTGGCCCAACGCGTTTGGCCGCGCGGGAACGGAGCCGTCGGCAAGAGCCTATTGCGCGGAGCTTGGCGTGGACGTGCTGGAAGAACCGCAATTCTTCCTACCGACCGATACGGACATCTTGACGCAGGTGCAGAACGCCATAGACGGCGGCGCCAACATCATCTACACCAACACCCTGGCCACGGGTCCCGCCTTGATAGCGGGCACACTGGTCGACCTGGGCATGGAAGACGAGATCAGACTAGCTGGCGTCAACTGGGTGATGGATACCACCGTGGGCATTTTGGGGCAGCGCGTCTTGAAGCCTAACGGCTTGCCGTCGGTGGATGGCATGTTCGGCTCAATGCCCTTCCTGTGGTGGACGGAACTGACGAGCCCGGCGGTACAATTCGTCTATCAGCAATTCACCCTCAACGAACGCAGTCCCGCGGAACAGAATATCGCCTATCTGGTGGCTTGGGGTGCGGTTGATTCAATCATCGAGACTTTCATCCGCACCGTGAACCGTGTGGGCAGTCTTGATGCGGTCACAGGCGCTGATATTCGCGAGACGGTGGAAGCGATGGATTACGAGATACTCGGCGGTTTGATGCGCCACCGATTCGAAGAAGGCATGCGCGACGCCACGATGAATCGTATCGCGGTGCTGAAATATGCGAATACAACCATGTCAGGCGCAGCAACAGGACCGGATGACGCGCTGCTGATTGACGACGGCGCCGGTGGCAAGCTCTTCGTACCGATCGTCGTGCCCTTGACCGATTTCATGCCAGTGCCGCAGTTGCGTGGACAGTAAGCATTCGAACGCAAGCAATTACGAGTGAGGGCTGCCGCTATGCCCTCACTTGTTTTCTCGCGCGAAACATTTGTGAGCCCCAAATCCAGCGAATCTTGGGATGTCTATGGCTGTTGCTGAAAAAACAGCGGAACTAACCACGACACAGATCTTGTCGGTCAACAACATCGAGGTCGTTTACAACAGCGTGATCCTTGTGCTGCGCGGCATCACCCTGGAAGTCCCGCCGGGAGCGGTCGTTTCCCTGTTGGGGCCAAACGGCGCGGGGAAATCGACAACGCTGAAAGCCATTAGCGGCTTGCTCAAGGCGGAACTGGGCGAGGTCACGCGCGGTCAAATCCTTTGGGGCGAAGACCGCCTGGAACTTCTTTCTGCCGAAGACGTCGTGCGCATGGGCTTGGTGCAAGTGATTGAAGGGCGCCTGCTCTTTCGGCATCTGACGGTGGAAGAGAACCTGCGCGTCGGCGGCATGGTCTATCAAGGCGGGCGCAGCATCCGTGACGATTTGGAACGGGTTTACCACTACTTCCCACGCTTGCGCGATTTGTCAAAGCGAGTGAGCGGTTATCTCTCCGGCGGCGAGGGTCAAATGCTGGTGATTGGACGCGCCATGATGGCTCACCCGCAGATTCTCATGCTGGACGAGCCGTCGTTGGGATTGGCGCCCTTGCTGGTTCACGAGATCTTTGAAATCATCGGGGATATCAACCGGCAGGAAGGCATGTCGGTCTTGATCGTGGAACAAAACGCCCGCGCCGCCCTCGAATTGGCCGATTACGCTTACGTCATGGAGAACGGCAGAATCGTCTTGGATGGACCGGCCGAGCAACTGCGCGAAAACGAAGACATCAAAGAATTTTATCTTGGCTTGGACCAGGCGGGCGGGCGCAAGAATTACCGCGAGGTCAAGCATTACAAGCGCCGCAAACGCTGGCTGGGATAGCATTCGCAGGTTGGCCTTGACAAAGCGATTGACGATGATGAACCTTTCTTGGCAGGGAAACGGAGCAAGACTTTGACAGAGCTCAATCGAAGGATTCAAGAGTTCGTCCGGCATGGATACGAACATGCGCCGGCAATCCGTCAAATGATGGACGACGCCGGCGTCGCGCCCTCAGACATCCATGGCGCGGATGATCTGGCGAAGATCCCGGTACTTAACAAGGACGCCTTGGTGGAGATTCATCAAGCGAATCCGCCTTTTGGCGGCTTTCTTACTATCGACCCCGCCGACCTGCCCCGCATCTATATCTCCCCGGGACCAATATATGACCCGCAGCCGCCACCCGAAGACCCGGAGTCGCAGTTGGCGCCTTTTGAATACATCGGCATCGGCCGGGGCGATCGCGTGCTTAACACCTTCATGTACCACCTGACGCCGGCGGGGATTCTCTTGGATGAGGCGATTCGCGCTTGTGGCGCGACAGTCATACCGACGGGACCCGGCAACACTGAATTGCAGATCATGATGATGATGGCTTTGCAGGCAACGGGTTTCGTCGGTCAGCCCAGCTACCTGATGACGATTCTGGACAAAGCCGTGGAGATGGGCATCGGCGCGGAGGCGGCGCCAATCAAGAAGGCGCTTTTTTCGGCAGAGCCCTATACGCCAAGCCAGCGCGAGCGCTTTGAAAGCGAATATGGCATGAAGACCAGCTCGGCTTATGGCACGGCCGATTTAGGCTTCATCGGCTATACACGGGAAGGCGTCCAGGGATTTTGTATCATGCCAGGCGTTTTCCTGCAGATTTGCGATCCGGAAACGGGAGCCGCGCTTCCCGCGGGCGAAACCGGCGAAATCGTCGCGACAACCTTCAACAAAGCCTATCCTTTGATTCGCTTCGGCACGGGCGACCTGGGCGCATTGTCGCCGGAGCCGTCATGCGAAGGGCAACAACTGCTGGGCCTTTATGGGCGCAGCGGCGACGCCATCAAAGTGCGTGGCATGTTCCTGCACCCGAAGCAACTACAATATGCGGTGATGCAATTCCCCGAGATCAAGGATTTGCAGGTCGTGATCACTCGGCCGGAAAACCGCGATGTTGTCACCTTAAATGTCGAGCTGCACGAGGGCGCTGAATCGGCCGGTATCGCGGAGAAACTGCAAGCGCTGGCGCAAGAGGCAGTACGCTTGCGAATTGACGCCGTCGACATAGTAGCGGCAGGCGCGATCGACAGGGATGCTCGCAAGATCGTCGACAAGCGCGAGTGGAGTTGAGTTACGTTAGCTGGTTGCCTCAAATATCAAGTTTTCGCCAACTTCATCAATCTCGCCTAAAGTTGTCAGAACTATCCATCGGCGAAATCTTCCGCGTCGTCGCTCTCTTCCGCCTCTTCCTCCTCCTGCGGGACTTCCACGATCTTGAGCGTGAACTGCTGGACCTCGTTGCTGTTCTTGACGCGCACTTCCAGCGTGAAGGTGGCCGCTTGCGCCCCCACTTCGAGATCGGTCAATGCGGAGCCGCGGATGTCGTCATCGGCGTCGTCGTTTTCCCCAAGCAGATTTGATCCGGCTTCGTTATAGATCCCTAGTACCGTATCCACCGAGTCGTCCAGGCCGCTTAGATAGATGCTGACGATGCGATTGCCGGGCAAGGTCGTGCGATAGCGCACGCGTTGATCCGGACCTACGACGCCATGGGCTTGCACCTCTGTGCTGCCCGCGCCGAGCGACAATTCACCGCCGTCGATCAACTCGCCCAGGATCTCGTCCGTCAGATGCTCTTCCGCGGCTTGCAAAAGCAGATCGCCTTCTTCGAACAAACTCTCAAAGGTCACCGGTACAAGCACGGTTGGCGAAACGCCTTGCGCCTCGATATGGATCTCTTTGTCGGCATTGAGGGCGCGCGTGACGGTGAAACGGATGGCCATATCCTCCGGCATCAGGAATTCGTCGATCGCGCCCCCCAAGCCAGCGGTTCCGTAATGCCCGACGACGGCCGCGCGATCGTCAATCGTGAGATTGTAGGTAAAGAACTCACAGGCGCTGTAGCAGCCTGGCGCGATGATGACGGCGACCTCGCCGTCGTAGCGCAGGTCCTCCGGGGGCAAGATAAATCGGTCTTCCGAACGCGGATCCAAATAAAAGTCGTCCATGGTCTCGTTGTATACGCTGGAATAACCCAGGATGTGTTCTTCCTGGACGAAATAGGCGCCGAGCTGATCCGACAGATATCCGCTGCCGCCGCCATTTTTGCGCATATCGATTATGATGCCGGGCACATCAGCTTCGAGAAAGGTCTCGATCATGCGTTCCCAGAGTTGAACCGTCAGTCTCTCCTTATCGCTGAAAGAATAGATGGCGACATAGCCATAGCCGCTGGGAAGGATTTCGTATTCGACTGGCAGTTCCCAGCCTTCTATGCCGGAGAAGAACGAAGAGTGCGAAAAACTGGCGCGTTCCGAGATGACCCCCATCGTGGCCGTCTGTTCTTCTTCGCTATCGGGATTGCGGAAGGTTACTTCAACTTCGCTGCCCAAGGGGAAGCGCGTGATATAGCGCAATTGCTGCAAGCGCAAGGTATGGTCGGTGCTCAGCGCCTGGTGAGCCCAGACGAATTCACGTTCCAGCGCTTCTTCAACTGTGCCGCCATCCCATGCGAGGATCTCCGCGCCCAATTCCATGCCTGCATTGGCAGCGGGACCTCCATCGAGCATGTAACTGACGACGATTCGCTCGTCGTCCAGTTCCGAAAGCGCGATGCCCAGCCCGCCGTCGGTCTCTTCACGAAAGAGATCGCTTATCGCGTCAAAGGGCATACTGACGTGTCCGTCGGGAATCTCCCATATGAAATCACGCATAGCGAGCGTGTAAGCCGCGCTGTCTTCGGCTTCCTCGGCTTCGACAAAACGGGGACTGTAGGCCTCGAAAAGGTCGTCCCAATCCAGATCGTAAACTTCGGTGTAGGCATATTCCGCCCGGAAAAGTTCAACCATCGCTTGGAATGCTTCGATATAGCCCAAATCGGAAAAGTCGTTGATAGCTGCCGCTTCGGGCTCGTAGAGATCAATGATCTGCCGCGCGGCGCGATCAAAAACGAAGGGTTCTTCGTCCATATCAATAACCGAATACCCTTGCGGGACAATGACGATTGGATCGTCTTCCGTAAATAGCAAACCGTCAGCGCCGAAGCCGGAGGGAAAACCTTGATTCTCGTCGGCAGCGTAAATGATGAATTTGCCGCCGATGATCTCCAGCCTGGTATCGACTTCGTCGCTGGCGCGGGTGGATGCGTAGCCCGTCGACCAGCCGCCGCCGTGGAGATCGCGCTCTTCCAGAAAGCGATCGCCGAATAAATTGGTCCAGTAGGCAATGGCGAAGACCATAACACCGGCGTCCTCGTTTCCGTTGTTGTCGACATCGCGCAAGCCGCCGCTAGGTACTTTTGGCAGAGACAAGCTGTAGCTGACGGGCGAAGTGTAGTAATCCGATGTGATCTGCGCCAGCACTTGCGATTCCAGCGGGAAAATGTAGTACTCGTTTCGGTCGACGAATCCGGTTTGGTCTTCCAAAATTATCAGCGGCTCGTCAACGCCGCTGGTGAAAAAGGCGTTGGAATAGGAGAGTTCGCCCGTGATGATGACGGGACCGCCCTCGTCATTGATGATCTGGGCGACCAGCGCCGGTTCCGCGATTGTCGTCGGCGTATCGTCAACTTCTTTTTCACCGATGGCCAGCGATGGCAGCAATCCGGCGAGAAGCAACGCGCCGGACAGAAAAAGCAGCAGCAGGCGATTTGTCCGCATGCGGAACACTCCAACTGTTGGATGAGCGATAGGTCTATTCTATGTCAAGTTCAAGAATTGACGTTAAGATTAGCATACGAAACTCTGAGCAACAGCCGTGAAGCGCGAGCTTGAGTCATCGTCAAGTGCGCATTGAGATTGACGTTCAACGCAATTCGCGCTTACCATAGAGTGTCCCATGAGATGGATCTTCAACGGACTCAAATGACCAAATTCTGGCGCGCGATTCATAAGCATCTGCATTTCGTTGTGGTTATTAGCGTATTGCTCGTCGTGATGACCTATCCGACGATCGTTTATGTTTTCAATATGGAGGTCTTTTGGCTGCCGATCGACAGCGGCGACATCTGGATTGAATTTTGGAACGCCTGGCACGGCAAACAGATTCTCGCTGGAAAAGCCGATTATCTCTTTACAGACCTGTTATTCTACCCACAGGGTTTGTCACTGGCTTACCATAATTTCAACATATTCCATATGCTTTTCTTTGGCGCGCTACAGGCGATTTTGCCAGCGTCAAACGCGTATAATCTCACGTACTTGTTTATCACCCTTGCAACGACAATAGCCGCTTACATTTACCTGCAATACATATTCGACGACAAATGGATCGCTCTTTTCGGATCAATTATTGTGGGATTCAGCGGCTACGTTGTGGGGCGCCCAATGCATCCGGGCGTAGCGTTTCTGGCGACTGTACCATTGTCATGCTATTTTCTTCATCGCGGGTTCGCGGAAATGCGTTGGCGTTTCATTGCGATGGCGGGGATCTTGATTGGCGCCACGGCTTTCATCAGTTTATACATCTTTGTTTGCCTGCTTTTGACAATCAGCGCGTATTTCATCTACTTTGCGATCTCCCAATGGAAGGATCGTCGTTTCTGGCTGATGGTGGCAGCCATAATTGCCGTCGCCGGCTTCTCGGGTTTGCTGCGCGCCATCCCTATGCTGAGCGACGTAACGGAGTTAGACGGGATACTGGACAAGGCGAGCGGGCGCGAAACAGAAAACGACCTTTTGCAGTTCTTCATTAACTACGAAAATCCTATATTCAATAGGCTCATCACCAACCGTGTCACCTCGTCCATCGTTCTGTTGCCAGATCCAGGACGCTGGAATACATCTTATCTGGGCTACATTCCGCTTTTCCTTATTGGCGCGGGCGTAACCCGGAAGCGTTTTAGAAGGCGCATGTTCCCGTGGCTGCTGCTGCTAATACCGTTTTTCCTACTGAGACTGGGTTCAGTTCTCACTATCAACGGTCAAGTCTTTGATTCAGTCGTTTTACCCAAGTACAGTTTGGATCGGCTGGTACCTGTTGTCTTCGAGGCATTTTATTCCACGGATCACTTTCAAACTGGCGTACTATTGCCGCTAGCCGTCCTTTCCTGTTACGGGCTGCTTCAAATCTCGAGCGACTTTGCAAAGCGAAGGCATAGCATGATAGTACTCTTGTTTATCACTCTTTTGGGAGTGGAGTACTATCGCAGCCCGCCTGGCGGACACATTGTGACAGAGGAAGAGGTTGCGCATTTGGATTGGCTGGCGGAAGAAGGCGATATGCCTGTTCGGCTGATCAATCTACCGATGAACCGCGGAAACTCCAAGCAGTATCTCTTTTACCAGACGTTAAGCGGATACCCGCAGGTAGAGGGTCTGGCGACACGGACGCCCCCGAGCGCCTACGACTACATAAAAGCCAATCCCATATTGAATGCCTGGCACAGGCGCGAGAGCTTGATTTGCACAGAAGAGAATCGGGGTAATTACCTAGCCGCAGTTGCGCAACTCGGAGACGACGGTTTCTCGCATGTGGTTTTGCATTATTCGTTGCTGAAACCAGACACAATCGCGGGCAGTTTCTCCAGTTTGGAACCGGCCTATGAAGATGAGTTCGTGGGGATATATCGTCTTACGATCTTGCCGGAAGCCTGCCAATGACGGGCAAGGAGCGTACTCTAAAGTTAAGCATTCGATCTATAAGCAAAGGAGAGCAGTGAGTTGTCGTGTTGGCGGCGGCATACTCTCCCACATCGTCTCCAATGCAGTACCATCTGCGCTCGCGGGCTTAACTTCCGGGTTCGGGATGAGACCGGGTGGACCCCCGCGGCTCTAGCCA
>JAJEFB010000049.1 GCA_022820665.1 Anaerolineae bacterium
AGGAAAATGGCGACGGCAATGGAGCCTCTTCAAAGAAGGACTGCAGTTCTTTATTGAGTGCGTTAATCGGCAAGGCGTCTGTCCGAAACTCAAATTAGTCCCGGACAGGCGCCTGCAGTGAAAACGTGTCCGCTCCTCAGCATTGCAATGGAGAGGGGGAGCGCATTTGGCGGGATTGGGATCACATCCAAAGCTTTCGCTACCCATGAGATATTTTCGCATTACTTACTTGGTTCTACTTCTGTGCCCTCTTTTTTAATAAACCGCGTCGCTCATGCGACGAGAAGGCTTATTATTTTGTGTGAGCGCGGCAGGACGATTCGCTGCCGCTGAGCGGCTGTGGTTAAACCGTTGAACTAAAGCCCCTCAATCACAGCCGCCTTCCGCAAATGCCAATCGTGCTCCCGCTCATAAGCCCGCGCAATCCGGTAGACCACGGCCTCATCAAACGCCCGCCCGGTCAACTGAAAACCGAAAGGCAAGCCCGCCTCGGTGATGCCGCAGGGCACGCTTAATGCCGGCAATCCGGCCAGATTGGCATTGAAGGTGTGGTGGCACATGCTGCCAACCGGCGTATCGGGATAGCCGTCGGCGCGCGGCGCGTTCAACTTATCCAGGGGCGCGGTGGTCATGGGCATGGTGGGCCAGAGCATGGCGTCCAATTGATGATCGGCGAAGGCGCGCTTGATGGCGTCGCGATACACGCGCCGCGCTTGCTGCGCCGCCAGGTAATGCGTCGCCGGCACCAACTCGCCCAGTTGAATGAGCGTCCGCGTGGCCGGGTCGTACTTGTCGCCATGTTCACGGATCAGCTTTCGGTGATAGCTGCTGCCCTCGCAGAGCACGATGGTGAAGAGCGCGTCCTGCGTGACCGCCAGTTCGGGAATGCTGACCTCGACGATTTCGGCGCCACCCTCGCGGTATTCGGCGATCACGCCGTCGACCGATGTCCTGATCTCGTCGATGAGACCGTCGTAAAAGAAATAATCGCGCTCGACGCCGATGCGCAAACCGGACACGCCGGCCTCAAGATCGGCGCAGAAATCGGGAACCGGCTGCTCTGCGCTGGTGGGATCCTTGGAATCGTAACCAGCCATGCCAGCCAGCAGCAAGGCGTTGTCTTTGACCGTGCGCGTCATCGGTCCCACGTGATCGAGCGACCAGGCGACCGGGACGACGCCGTAGATGCTGACGCGGCCGTATGTCGCTTTCATGCCTACCAGGTTGTTGATGGAAGCCGGTACGCGAATGGAACCCCCGGTGTCTGTGCCCAGCGCGCCGAAGGAGGAGCGGCTCGTGACCGCCACGCCCGATCCGATGCTCGAACCGCCGGGATAAACCTCGCTATTCCAGGGGCTGCGGCTGGGCGGCGTATTGACGCCATAGGCGAATTCGTGGCAGTGGGTCTTGCCGATGATGATGGCGCCGGCCTCCCTCAGCAAGCTGGCGCAGGTGGCGTCATAGTCGGGGACGAAGCCTTCCATCACCTTCGAGCCGCTTTCGGTGACGCTGCCCGCCGTGTAAATATTGTCCTTGAGCCCGATGGGTATGCCATGCAGGGGTCCGCGCCGGTCGCCGGCGGCGATGGCTCTATCCGCCGCTCGCGCCGCGTCCAGCGCCTCTTCCGCCAGCACGCTGGCATAGGCATGGACCAGCGGCTCGGTCTTTTCAATGGCGCGCAGGTTCGCTTCGACCAGCTCCAGCGACGAGATCGTCCTCGCGTCCAGCATGTCGCTAACTTCACTCAGTGAGAGATCGGTCAATTCACTCATCGCTCGTCCCTCCCGCGCGGAAGATCGGTGCCGGTACGGCATCCTGTAGATCAATACTGTCGAAGGATTGGAAAGCCGCCATCTGATTCATCAGCAAAGCCGTCAAGACCTCGGCTTCTTCGGGGGAAATCGCCAGTCCCATCTTGTTGGCTAGCGCGAGTACCACACCGCTATCCAGCACTTCGTCCGAGCTGGCTCTGCCATAACCCATGTCGTTCCTCCTTACTGTTCAAAGAATTGTGTCCAACCACGGAATCAAGCTCGCATTGCGATTTCGGTGGCGAATATCTGCTCTTCGATACGACGCAGGTGCATCTGCAAAAGCTGCCAGCTATTCAAGTAGACGCCTGTCGCCGCCAAATAGGATCCCACCACCAGTTGATAGGGACTCGTATCAAAATAGGCATAGGGATTGGGCGAAAATGGAAAATCCTCTTCGATGTTGTCACAGGCGCGCTGCAACATGGTTTCGGTCCGGCTCAGCATCTGCAGGATGCCTTCGTAGCCAAAATCTTGATTCCAGGCGGCCGGCGTTTCATAGTGCAAAGCGTCGTCCAAAGCGAGCTTCATTTCCCTCAAAAGGCGCATCCTGGCGGCAACACCGTGCTTATCAGACTCTTTCGACTCGAGTGATGCGGCCTGATTGAGCAGTTCTTCCGCTTGCATTACCGCCTCATGCATGCGCTCCGTCAAAATGGCAAATGTCCTTAATCCCCGCTGCCAGATCTCGCGTCCGCTCAAGCCAAAGGCTGACATGGCGTGATCTTCCGCCAGCCATGCCATATCCGCGTCACTGATGCCGTGCAGTTGTTCGACAAGGTCTTCAATCCGTACACAGGCATCGCCGATCTCTCGCAATCCGCTGCCGGGCGGGAAGGCTTTCGCTGCGCCCACTTCTCGCTTGACCATGATCGGACGCGATTCTTGCACGTATCCAGATTGCCAGAAAGCGGCGTTGGCCAGCATCCGCGCCGGTTGCCCCCAGTCGTCCATCAACAAGTTTTCACCGAACTCGGGATGTGAACCGAAGAGCAGCACACGGCCCAGTCCATTGTAGCCGCTGACGATGTTGTAACAGTCTTCCTGTACCGCTCTGCCCAGCAAGGTTTGCTCCGGATCGCAAGTCCGGCTGTAACTCAAGAAGCGCTCCGATGGCGTGAAGTCATCGGCAGCGCCCGCAAGGGCGGAAAGTCCTTGCGCCGCAGAAGCGTCGGAAAGCGTGTCGGCAACCGTCTCGAAGATCGGTCCATTATAGTGCGTTATATTGAAGCGGTCGGGCAGGCCAAACATGACGGGATGATCGGGATGAAGGTTTCGGCTTTCGATGACGCCGATGCCGGGCGATTCCAGACCGATCCATTCTGTATCACCCCGGTTCCAAATCATTGCGTTGGTCATTGCCAGATGACGCTGCTGTGGGCAGACCTCGAGGAAACTGTCGGCGACGAGCGCCGCATTGAAAGATCCGGCGCAGGAGCCGATATACATGCCGCCGCGCTGCACCCAATCTTTGATGCGACGGCAGCCGTCTTCGCCGAGCGGGTCCAGTTGTCCCATCATGGCCAGCCCGCCACCGCCCGGCATCCCGAACAGGTCAAAATCGGCCAGCTTGCCAGCTCGTATCTCCTGCGGACTGACGAACTCAACATGGAATCCCAACTCGGCAAAAATGCGGCCATGATTGAAAGGCGCGCCGCCACCGCCATACATGGCAATGCGGACCCGCCGCAACTGCAAACCGACGAAACCCGATACGTCATCAATGACCTGCGCAGCCACCTCGTATCGACGCGGAGCCGCATCCAGAAGTGGCTCGGGAATAGAATAGGTGTCCGCAATCAGAAAGGAGCCGCGCTTGTATTGGTACTCCTCACCGTCAATTCCAGTGGCGCGGAAGGGCGTCGTCGCCCAGCGAATATCGGCTCCCTCGCGCAACAGGAAATTGACCAAGCGGCAAGCGCCTTGCCAGTTCTCGGCAGTTGAATTGATGATCAGCGGATTTGGCATCGTTTCCATCACCTCATGTGTTCGCGCCCTCTGGCTCGTGCAACAAGCAAGCCACGCCGTGATCGCGCCCGACCGCTTGAAAGCGCGGCACAGTATGCGAACAGGCGGACATGGCAGCCGGGCAGCGCGGATGAAAATGGCAGCCCGAGGGCGGATTGAGCGGCGAGGGCGGCTCGCCCTTTGGCAGGTCCCAGTTCATGCGCCGTGACGGATCGGGCAGGGGAATGGCAGAAAAGAGCACCTGCGTGTAGGGATGCTTCGGCTCGGTGAACAAGGTCTCTGTCGGCGCTTCCTCGACGATTTTGCCCAGGTACATCACCGCCACGCGATCGCTGATGTGCTGCACCACGCTCAGGTCGTGGGTGATGAATACATAGGTCAATCCCAGATCTCGCTGCAAGTCGGAAAGCAGATTCAATGTCTGCGCCTGCACCGAAACATCCAGTGAGGATGTTGGTTCGTCGGCGATGATGATGCGTGGAGATAACGCCAGCGCCGCGGCGATCCCCACGCGCTGGCGCTGCCCGCCACTCAGTTCCGAAGGGAATGCCCGTTCATGATTGCGATTGAGTCCCACTCTCTCCAATAGCTCGTGAACACGTTTCTGGCGCTCGCTCTTGCTGCCTTCGCCGTAGATATCCAGGGGCTCGCGGATGATCTGGCCGACTCTCATGCGCGGATTGAGCGAAGCGTATGGATCTTGCAGGATGATCTGCGCCTGGCGACGAAAGGCGCGCACTTCCGCGCGATTCATGCCGAAGATGTCCGCGCCCTGGTAGAGCGCTTGTCCGGCGCTCGGTTCCAAGAGGCGCAGCAGCAAGCGTCCCAGGGTGCTCTTGCCTGAACCGGACTCGCCGACAACCGCCACGGTTTGCCCGGCGTAAACATCCAGCGTGACTGATTCGACCGCTTTGACGGTCGACGTGTCTCCGCGCAAGCTGGCCAGTAGGCCGGTTTCCAGCGGGAAGTACTTGCTAAGCCCCAATGCGCTCAGCAAGGGTTGCTGTCCGTTAGTCGTAGAGGACACAGGCAACCTCCTGCAAAGCCGAGACCCGTTTCAGCGGCGGTACTTCCTCGCGACAGACCGCTTTGGCTTGCGGACAACGCGGATGAAAACGGCATCCGGCGGGGCGATCGGCCAAGCCCGGCACCCGGCCCTGGATATTCTCCAGGCGGCCGCGGGCGATGCCTTTGCTGGGCAGGGAGTTCAGCAATGCCTGTGTGTAGGGGTGCAGCGGATTGGAAAATATCGAATGCACATCCCCGAACTCGACGATCTTGCCGGCGTACATCACCGCCACACGATCGCATACCTGCGCCACCACCCCCAGATCGTGCGTGATTAGCAGGACGCCGGTGCCCTGCTCGTCGACCAGCAGTCGACGTATCAACTGCAAGATCTGCGCCTGGATGGTGACATCGAGAGCGGTGGTCGGCTCGTCCGCGATCAGCACCTGTGGATGACAGGCGATGGCGATGGCCAACGCGATCCGCTGCGACATGCCGCCGCTGAATTGATAGGGATATGCCTTCAGTCGTTGCTCCGCCGCCGGAATGCCCAGTTGTCGCAGCAACTCCAATGCTCGCTGCCGCGCTTGCGCCGGATCGAGATCAAGGTGTTCCTGCAAGGTCTCGATCACTTGATGCCCGACCGTGAACAGCGAATCCAGAGCCGTCGTGGGATCTTGAAAGATCATCGAGATTCGGCGTCCGCGCAAGTCTTGCAGTCCCTCCTCGTCGAGGGTCGCCAGGTTGACATCTTCCAGCCAGACTTCGCCGGAACGGATACGAGCATTGCGGGCGAGCAAGCGCATAACGCTATAGGCGATGGTGGATTTTCCGCAGCCCGATTCGCCGACCAAGCCCAGAATCTCGCCGCGCTGCAGATCAAAGGCGACATCGGAAACCGCCTCCAGCCAGCGGCCGTCGCTCTGGAACTCGGTGCTGAGGTCGCGTACCGACAGCAAACTCATTGACTTATCGGCTCTTTCTGACGGGATTCAATAATTCTTGCAAGCCATTGCCCAGCAGGTTGAAGCCCAATACGGCAAGCGAAATCGCCAGCCCGGGCACCATCACCATCCAGGGCGCCTGCTGCATGAAGGACCGGCCTTCGGACAGCATCAAACCTAATGAAGGATCGGGCGGCTGCGTGCCCAAACCGATGAAGCTCAAGGCGGATTCCAGCAGAATGGCGATGCCCATCAAGATAGAGGCTTGGATCAAGACCGGCGGGATCGCGTTTGGCAAAATATGGCGCAACATCAAGCGCAGGTGCGACGCCCCGCGAGCGCGCGCGCCCTCGACAAAGAGTTCATTGACCACTTCCAGAGTCGATCCGCGCATGACGCGCGCGAAGATCGGCACATAAACGACGGCCACCGCCATGATCATCACAGAGACATCACGACCGACGAAGCCGGTCAGCGCCACCACCAGCACGATAGCGGGAAAGGCCATCAGCACGTCCATCGGCCGCATGATGATGTTGTCCAAAATGCCCCCGAAATATCCGGCGAGCAGACCCAGGCTGACACCGACAACCAAGCCGAAACCGACCGATCCCAAGGCGACCGCCAAAGAGATCTGATAACCGTATAGCACGCGCGTGAGAATATCGCGGCCGAAGTTATCCGTGCCCAACAAGTGCGCGCCCGTTGGGGCGCTGAGCGGCGCCATGAAATCCATCGCTTCGGGACTGTAAGGCGAATACAAGGATACGGTCGCGGTCATCAGGACCAGCGCGCAGATGATGGCGCTCCCCAAAAAAGCCGACCGGCTCGCGTCATAATACTTGCGCAATACGGTTAGCGGCTTGGCGTGAGCTGTCAATTGGCGTTTCATGCGCCAGCGCCTCGTATCTTGGGGTTCAGCAGCCCATAAAGCACGTCCGTCGTCAGATTAACCAGGATGAACATGAAGGCGACCACCAGCATACCCGCCTGCACCACCGGATAATTGCGCTCCAGCGTCGCGCTCACGATCAAGCGACCGACGCCCGGCAAGCTGAATACCTCTTCCACGATGACGGCGCCACCCAACAAATAGCCGAATTGCAGGCCGATGACGGTGACAATGGGAATGCTGGCGTTGCGCAAAACATGCTGATAGATCACCAGCCGTTCGCGCAGTCCCTTCGCCCGCAGGAATTTGACAAAATCTCGCTCCATGACCTCCAGCACAGCCGAGCGCGTAATGCGCACCAGCACGGCTGACAAGCCAACAGCCAACGTCAGCGCAGGCAGGAAGAATGAGCGCAGGTTAACCAGAATATCTTCGTCTAGGCGCGCATAGCCAGATGAGGGAAACATGCGCAGAGCCAGCGAGAAAACCAGGATCAGCATGATGCCCAGCCAGAAATCCGGAATGGATATGCCAAAGAGACCCAAGAGCATCGAGCCGCGGTCGGCGAGGCCGCCGGGTTTGATGGCGGCGCGAATGCCCAGCGGCACGGCGATCGCTATCGCCAGCGCCAGCGAGAGCAATGTCAACTCAATCGTTACGGGCAGGCGCACGCTCAGCAAGTCGGTCACCGCTTCGTTGCTGCGGAAGTCCTTGCCCAGATCGCCAGCCAGGACCTTGCCCAGCCACTGGCTGTATTGCAGGTGAATCGGCAGATCAAGCCCCAACTCTTCGCGCACGATGGCCAGTCGTTCGGGGGTGGCGCGCAAGCCGAGGATCACAGCCGCAGGATCGCCCGGGATCAAGCGCAGCAGCAGAAAGATCAGTATTGATGTGCCAAAGAGGACCGGCAACAGGAGCAGCAGACGGCCTGCAATATAGCGAATCAATCGCATGGGCGCATCACCGGCGAAATACTTGGAAAAGACGCGAGGAGCGCGGCCGGCGCTCCTCCTGACCGTCGAATATCAGGCGTCGATCCAGACGTCTTCCATGCGCAATTCCAGCGTAGGCAGCGTCTGGGCGCCGTGCACGTTGGGCTGCGTCCAGTAAGTTCGCTTGAAGTTGACCTGGAATACTTGCGGCGAGGATTCCTGGTGCAGCCGCACCACGTTGTTAAAGGCGTTCTGCCGCGCTTCGGGATCAAGCGTGAAACGGAATTCCTCCAGCGCTTGATCCAGTTCGGGCGAATCCCTAAAGGCAGAGAAATTCCAGGGCGAGGTCGAATGGGAGAGCGGATATAGACAATGCTCGCCCGGATCGGCTGTAGCGCTCCAGTAGGTGCCGGTGATCTCGTAATTGAGCGTGAACAATTCTTCGAACCAGCGCGCCGATTCAAAAGACTCGACTTCAACGCGGAATCCGGCCGGGGCAAGCTGCTGTTCCAAGAGTTGGCCCACCAGGGGCTGCGTCGGCACTTGCGGCTGTGAAGCGTAACGGATTGTCAAACCGTCTTCATATCCCGCTTGCGCCAGCAGCGCTTTGGCCCGGTCAATGTCGGGACCGCCTTCGTAAACGTTGGCTCCGGAATACCAGGGATTCGACGGGGAAACCGGCTCGGCCGAAGGCGTTGCTTGCCCGAACCAAACCAGATTGGCGATAGATTCGCGGTGCAGCGCCCATTGCAGAGCCTGGCGCACTTCCACTTTGTCGAATGGCGGCTTGGAACAATTGATCAAGAACATATCGGGGAAGAATTCGCCGTCGGGGTTCGCCTTTACGTCGGCATTTGCGCGCAGTTCGTCGGCGCGATGCAGCGGCACTTGCTCGATCCAGTTCAGTTCGCCCGTCTGCAAGCCCGTCAGACGCACGGTATCATCGGAGATAGCGCGGAAGATCACCCGATCGAGATAAGGCTGATTGGACTTGAAGTACTTGCCCCAGCGCTCCAGCTCGATAAAGTCGTCTTTGACCCATTGCACAAATTTGAAAGGTCCGGTGCCGATGGGCAGCAATTTGGGATCGTTCTCTTCAATTGCCTTCTGATTGACGACCTCGGCGAAGGCGCCCAGCGCCTCCAGCAAGCCGCCCCAGTTGGGTTGCGTGATAATGCGGAAGGTATAATCATCGACCACCTCGACGCCTTCCAGGGGCGTGAAGAAGACGGCGTTTGGCGCCCCCAGGTCGGGGCTGAATAGCCGCTCGAAGGTGTATTTCACGTCATTGGCGGTGCAGTGCTCGTCATTGTGAAAATAGGCGTTGTCGACCAAGGTGAATTCCCAGGTGGAATCGTCGATTTGCTCCCAGGACTTGGCCAGACCGGGCAATACGTTGTTGTTTCGATCCAGGTTGACGAGCTTGGAAAATATGTTTTGATAGACCTGCATGGACGAGTAGAGTTCGGCGAAGGCGGGATCCATATTGACGGGTTTGTCGATGGTGGCGGCAACCAAGGTGCCGCCGCTCTTGGGGCTGCCCTGCGCCAGCGCCGTCGCCAGGCGGAAGCCCGGCATCATAGACTGCGCGACCGCGACGCCGCCAACGGTCGTCACCGCTTGCAAGAACTGCCGTCGCGAGATGCGCTCTTCGGAGTACTTCTTGATAAAGTCATGAACCTGCTCTTTTTGTAAACTCATTCAATTCTCCTTAGCCTTAGTATTGTTCATCCAATGGACCGCATTACTTCTTGAGTGTATCCAACCAGGCGGCAGAGGTCAAACAAGCAGCTGGCGGAGTAGTGGTTCCTTTTCTGTTGAAATTTAAGCAAGCCAAATCCAAGTGATTCCAAGTAAGTAATGCAAAAAATAAGGAGCCTGTACGGGCGAGCCGGCGGCTCGCCCTCAAAATACACACACCGGCTCGCCCGTACAAATTTCAACCTTAGATGTGGATGGGGGTGAAGTGTGGCATTTTTTCTCATTACTTACTTGGTTCTACTCGGTTTCACCACAAAGATACCAAGGACAGGACTAATAGACGAATTTGCACGCGATTCTCGGTGCCCTGGGTGTTCTAGGTGCTTAAGGTTCTCTTTTTCAACCGAAATCGATACATTACCACGTCATTTGACAAGCGCGCCTGTTGTACGTTATATTCTAACTATATAAATGTTTATTTGAACAGAAAACACCTAGTTGCATGAAATTTCGCACAATAATTCCGAAGGAATACCCGGACATCCGGTCAAGCAATCCTCGGGCGAGGTCGCTGCGATGACGGGCAATGCGCGACGGATGACGATCCTCAACATGCTGGAGGCGCGCGGACGGGTCTCCGTCGCGGAACTCAGTCGATTGTCCGAAGTCTCCGATATGACCATTCGCCGCGACCTTGAGGCGCTGGAACGCGAAGGCGTTCTCAGGCGAACCCGCGGCGGCGCGGTCAGCGCTATCTCCCTCAGCTACGAGCCGCCGTACATAATACGCAAGGATAGCAATACACGGTCCAAGTCCCGTATTGCAGAGCGGGCATCGGAGATGCTCAACGAGGGCGAAACAGCCATTCTTGATGTTGGAACAACCGCTGTCGCGATTGCGCAGGCGCTAAGGGGCCGCGTCAATCTCACCGTGCTCACTTCCAATTTGTGGGCGGCGGCCATCCTGGCCGACGAACCGGGAATCGTGCTGATGGTCACAGGCGGGACGACGCGAGCGCGCGAGCGATCCCTGGTCGGCAGTCTGGCCACTCGCGCCTTTGGCGAATTAGTCTTTGATGTGTTCTTCCTGGGTGTGGCCGGGGTGCATCCGGAGTTCGGCGTCACCGACTACAACATGGAAGAAGCGGAGGTTAAGCGCGAGGCGATCCGCGCTGCCCAACGACGAATTGTTGTCGCCGACAGTTCAAAGCTGGGCAAAGTCGCTTTCGCCAAAATCTGTGGCTTGGACCAGATCGACATGATCATCACCGATAATCAAGCGCCGGAGGAGATCGCCGCATTGAAATCCGAGGGCATCGACATGGCGCTTGTGTAATCGTTTTGTCCTTTTCTACGCGAGCGGATATTGAAGCAATAGAACCATCAATGTACTCGAGGAGACGAGAATGACAAATTGCTTGCGCGACATCTTTGCTGTCTGCAAACCTGTCATTGGTATGTGCCATCTGCAGGCGCTGCCCGGCGATCCCGCCTATGATTGTGATTCGGGTCTGGACGCGGTGGTGGAGGATGCGCGAATGAACATACGCGCCCTGCAAGAGGGCGGCGTCGACGGCATCATGTTTTCCAACGAATTCAGCTTGCCCTACCTCACCAAAGTGGATGCCGTGACGGTCGCGGCGATGGCGCGGGTGATTGCCGAACTATACGATCAGATCGAGGCGCCTTTCGGCGTCAATGTGCTTTGGGATCCTTATGCGTCGCTTGATTTGGCGGTCGCCACGGGCGCGCTGTTCGTGCGCGAAATATTTACCGGCGTTTATGCCAGCGATTTCGGTTTGTGGGATACCAATTGCGGCGCCATCGTGCGCCACCAATATGCCATCGGCGGCAACAACGTGCGGCTTTTCTTCAATATTCTTCCCGAAGCGGCTGCCTATTTGGCCGATCGCGATATCGTTTCCGTTGCCCGTTCCACCGTGTTTAATACCAAGCCGGACGCAATCTGCATTTCAGGCTTGACCGCGGGGCAAGTGACATCGACCGAAACCTTGCAACTGGTCAAATCGGCATTGCCAGATATCCCGGTCGTTGCCAATACCGGCGTTCATCTGGGCAACATTCAGGAACAACTGGCAATCGCGGACGCCGCTATCATCGGCACAGCCTTCAAACGAGATGGCGTATTCGAAAACCCGGTTGACGCCAGGCGCGTGCGAGCGTTGATGGAGAAGGTTGAGTCACTGCGCTAGGCGCGCCAGCAAAGTAAAGAATGATCTTGATCAAATAGAGTTTATTGGAGGGCTTATATGGCAACAAGGGATGAACTGGAGCAGCGCTGGAAGCGCCTCGCTGCTGTTGGTCGGGAAAATGATGTCGATGTCATTCTCGTCTATTTTGACGAGTACAACATGGCGGACGGTTATTACCTGACAAATATCTGGACGCAATTCGAACGTGGACTGGTCGCGCTGGCGACGGCAACTGCCGAAGTATGCCTGCTTGTGGGACCAGAGACGGCGAATTTTGTCATGACGCACCAAGCAGATTTACCCAGCCGAATTGTATCCCTGTTTCTGGCTTGGGGCGCCGGATATCCCAATACCGAATGGGAAGAGGCGGCGGATGTGCTGACGCAAATGGTAGGGCATAGTCCGCGCCGTATCGGCATCGCCGGGGGCGGCGGTTTGCCTGCCGGGCTTTATCAGGCGCTCGGCGATATATCGCCCGACATCGTCGACCTCAGCGCAAGTATACAGAGCGCGCGCGCAATCAAAACCGGCAGCGAGATCGACAATACCAGAATGGCATTCAAAATCGTCGATGCCGGCTTGGAAGCTATGCTAGATGCGCTCGAGCCGGGCATGACCGAGACAGCTCTGGCGGGCGTGGGAGAAGGCGCGATGCGCGCTGCCGGCGCCCAGGGCTATGCCTATTCGACTATCTTGACGTCCCAGGCGCGCACCAACTCGGTATTTGGCAGGCCGACCTCCCGCGCCTTGGATGATGGCAGTATGCTCATGATCGGCATCAGCCCCAAGTATAACGGCTACTGCGCATCGCTCGGCGTACCGATCACGGTGGGTAACGTGAGCCCGGAACGCCGGCAATTCATTGAAAATACGCTCGCGGTCTTTCGCTCCGTGCAGGTGCAATTGGCTCCCGGCAAGATGTCTGCCGATATCTATCGGAATTCCCGCGAAGAACTGGCGCGATACGGTCTGGAGAAGTATCAGATCTATGGCGCCGTGCATTCCTGCGGCTTGCTGGAGGCGGAAGCGCCCTTCTTGTCGGCGAATCCGAATTGGGAGTTGATGCCGGGCATGGTGCTGCTGATTGATCTGGCAGTTTTTCATCCGCAGCTTTGGGGCATCCGCTGGGAATCGGGCTATTTGATCACTGAAACGGGCGCGGAGCACTTGTCTGGATATTTTGACAAGGCTTGCGAAATCATCTTGCAACGGGCTGCGCGGGGAAGCGGATGAGCGCTTACATTAGCATCGCCGATGTCACTAAATCCTTCGCTGGCACGGCCGGGCGCATTGACGCCTTGCAGAACGTCAACCTGGATGTGCCGGCCGGCGAGTTCTTGTGTCTGGTCGGTCCTTCCGGCTGCGGCAAGTCGACATTGGTATTCATCATCGCCGGACTGGTCAAAGCGAGCGGCGGTGAAGTGCGCGTCGGTGGCAAACCCGTGGTGGAGCCCGATCCCGACCGCACCATGGTGTTTCAAGGCGATGCCGTCTTTCCCTGGATGACGGTGGCGCAGAATATCGGCTATGGCTTGCGCTATAGCGGCGTTTCCAAAACAGAACAGGACCAGACTGTTAAGCAGTTGATAGACCTGGTTGGCTTAACCGGATTCGCTGAGGCTTTTCCCAAAGAGCTTTCCGGGGGTATGAAAAAGCGCGTCGACCTGGCGCGCGCCTATGCGACCAACCCGACGGTCTTGTTGATGGACGAGCCTTTTGGCGCGCTGGACGCCATCACCAAAGAGAAGATGCAAGTTGATCTCATGCGCTTGTCGGTGACGGACACGGGACAGCGACGCACGATCGTTTTTGTGACGCACGACCTCGAGGAAGCCATCTTCCTGGCTGATCGCGTGGCGGTCATGACGCCGCGGCCCGGCGCCATTCAAGTGGTTCTTGATGTCCCTTTTCCACGACCGCGAGAAGCATCGATTCGTCTATCCACGGAATTTCAGGCGCTGCGCGGGCAAATACGCGAACTGCTGGTCACCGAGGAGGAAGAGAGCTGACGTGAAACAGGACAAGCTAACGAATAGCGCCGATGCGATCAGCGAAGATGCTACGAAAAAGCGTCGCTGGATAACGGGCGAGGGCGCTGTGAGCATCATCACCGTCTTGATACTGGTGGCGCTGTGGACGGCGCTTACAGATTCCTATATCGACGATCTCTATTTTCCCTCGCCGATGGACACGATTCAGGTAGTGGGGCGCATGGAAGGCGTACTGGTCGGCTATTTCCTGGCGACGATGTATCGCGTGGTAGTGGGCATGTTAATCGGAGCCGTATTGGGCGTCGTTTGCGGCGTCGCGATGAGCTGGAACAAATGGATCAACTCGGTGCTTGATCCGCTGATTGAGGGACTGCGCCCAATACCGGCTGTGGCTTTGATCCCATTCTTCATACTTTGGTTCGGCATTGGTGATACCGGCAAGTTGATCCTGACGGCAATCGGCGGCTTCACCGTGATGGTAGTAACGACTTTGGAGGCAATCAAACATGTCTCGCCGATCTATATCATGGCGGCGCGGACGCTGGGCGCCAGCCGTTTGGAAATCTACCGCACGATTATTCTGCCGGCGATAACGCCGACTTTGATCGGCGGTGTCCGCGTGACAGTGGCGCTATCCTTTGCCTTGGTCATCGCCTCCGAGTTCATGGGCGCGCAGAGCGGGCTGGGATACATGATCATGCTGGCGCGAAGGACGCTGCAAACGGATGCGATTCTGGTCGGCGTCATTATCATCGGCATCACGTCCTGGATCGTCGATCGTTGTGTGCGCATCGTCGGCAATTATCTGACGCGCTGGGCGCCTCGCTCGGAATAAACAAGCGAACGCTGGTAGCTGCCGGCATGTACGGAAAGGGAATTAAGTGGGTGCAATCCACATGGTTTTCACTCATGGTGTCCAGACAGGAGGTGCATATAGAAATAACAAGCGCAAGACTTATCGTAATATCGTCAAATATTCTTAGAGAACAGGAACGAATCAAATGAAGAGGAACAGAATCTTTCACCGAGTTATTTTGCTGCTGACAATCCTGTCGCTATGTTTTGCCGCGACGACAACCGCTGCCCAAGATGACTTGACGCATGTACGCTTGGGCATGACACCCTTCCAGGACATGCTGGCGATCGTAGTCGGCGATGAGCAGGGGATTTACGAACAGGTCGGCATCGACCTGGAGTTTATCCACCTCCCTTACGAAGCGGTGACAGAAGCCGTTGCGGCTGGCTCGCTCGATCTGGGCTCCATCTGTGAAACAACGGTGGTGACCAGTTGGGACGCCTTCCCGCATCAACGTCTGGGCAATATCTTCTATACCTTCGAAGGCTCGGCGATCATGGTGCGCCCGGAATCGGGCATGTCAACTTACGAAGAGAATCTCGCGTCCCTGGGCGATCATTCCGCGGCTTTGGCGGCGACAGTTTCCCAGCTCGAGGGCTTGGATGTGCTCACGACCAAAGGCACCGATATGGAAATGGGCGTTGGCGCCGCGCTAGCCGCCGGCGGATTGGATATCACCGATGTCAACGTTATCGATCTCAATCCGGATGATGGCTTGGCAGCCTTCCTCACCGGCGAGGCTGATGCCTATTTGGGCGGCTTGCCGCAACGCTTCCGCCTGGTCAAAGAAGGTATGAAGACCCTTGTCACCGCCCAAGACGTCGGTTCGCAAGCGGTCATCCTCTGCGGCTTCCTGACCACAGCCGATTACGTTGAATCCAATTTCGATACTTTGGTGGACTTCGCCAAAGGCACGTTCTTGACCCTGCAATATGTCAATGCCAATCAAGATGCCGCTTTCGGACGTATTGCGGAATTGCTGAATTCCATGACTGGCGCGCAGATGACCATCGGGGACATCAAAAATCTGTGGAACAAGATCGAATTCTTCCCCACCACCGGCGCCGAAATGTACTGGCTCCTAGTCAGCCCGGACGGCAACCGCTATTGGCGGCCCCGCATGGAATTTGTCTACGACTTCTATGCCGGCTTGGGCAGTGTCGAAAGCGAGATGGATTTCGACGAAGTCTTCACCTTCGCCAAGGTGCTCGAGGCATACATGGCTGAACACGAACCGGACGCCTGGGCAGTCATCCAAAGCCAGTCCGGCTAATCCGGACGCTTTACGACGAGGCGAGCGACCGCGGAAGCCCGCGGTCGCTCGCAAGTTCAGAAACTTCGCTCACTGAGTCGCCCATACAAGGCTTGTCCGCTACCGCATGTTATGCATAGACAACCGTAACTATACCGAAACGGTACAAAAAGAGGGTCAATCCTTGCGTAAAGCAACAAATTACTACGAATTCCGCCATGTGTTGCTCCCCCTCTCCCATTGTGGGATTTCCGCCCCCCGTTTAGCGGGGGGACTGAGGGGGGAACAGGGCCGGGGGGTGAGGGGTGTAAAACAACCGTTACGCCTCACTACCGGACAAGCCTTACAGATTTCGACAGGACTGTAGATGGGGTTTGGCAGGATTACTAAATAAGGAGAAGACTATGACTTATCGCGTTCATTGGATGAATACGGGGGAGATTGAGGTCAGCTTGGGAGTCAGCTTGCTGGGCAATGGATACAATCCGCATGTGCCCGGTGGCCAGGTGCTCCCTTATGGATATCGCGAAAGTTTCGAGCGCCCGGACGGAACGATGGGTACGGGCACAATGGTGCCGATCCCTTTCTACTACATTGAGGGGACCAAGAAAAACATCATCATCGATACCGGCACCAATATCGAAACCTGCCGAGAAGGCGAAAAGCTCACTGAAGCCTATGGGGGCAGACAATACTGGTACCACAGTGAAGAACAAGACGCCCGCGCTCAATTGAGCCGCTTGGGCGTGACGCCGGAAGAAGTCGATATTGTCATCATGACGCACCTGCACCTGGACCATATCGGCAATACCACGCTCTTCCCCAACGCGCGTTTCATCGTACAGCGGGACGAGCTAGCCTGGTTCATGGCGCCGCCGGTCGCCAGCGCCTTTTACTATCCGGAATTACGGCATTACTTGCTTGATGTGATGGACCAGGTAGACTGCATTGAAGGTGATATGCAGGTGGAACCGGGGCTCGATCTGGTGCTGGTCGGCGGGCATACGCCGGGCAGCATGGTGGTAGTGATCGAAACTTCGGGCGGCAAAGTCGCTCTGGTAGGCGATTTCTACTATAACTACGTCAACATGGAGTTGGATTGGCCGCCTGGCGCTTACTGGGATCTGGGGCAGTGGCTGCGAAACTCGCTACGAATCAAGAGCTTGGCCGATATCGTCATACCCAATCACGATTACCGTTACATGGAACTGTATCCCGACAACATCATCGAATGAATTGATGTTGTACGAGGTTGGTGGATCGCGCATTTCAGCGACCCTCGCCTCGGGATAATTCACCGGGCAAGTTCGCCTTCGCAGGCTAGCATTGAGCTAGGCTGGGTTAGCTTGTCTGGCTGATTGCCGCGCCCTGTATCCAAATCGTGGTTGCTATCAGTCGCTAAGACTTCCCGTTTCACCCCAGATTTCTACGCTGTGATGATCGCTGCTCTGTGGCAAAATACACACATTTCCCGCGACCGCAAGGAGCAGCGACAGTGGCAATCAAAACAGGGGGCGAAGCAGTCGTCGAAGCCTTGATGGCGCAGGGCATAGACAGGCTCTTCGGCTTGCCCGGCATCCAGAACGACTGGCTTTACAATGCGCTGTTCGACAGGCGCGACAAGATCAAAGTCATCCACACGCGCCACGAGCAGGGCACGTCTTACATGGCGCTCGGCTATGCCCAGGCGACGGGCAAACCGGCTGTTTTCAACGTGGTGCCGGGACCCGGCATTCTAAACGCCTCGGCCGGATTGGCAACAGCCTACTCGCTCAACGCCAAAGTCCTCTGCCTGACCGGCCAAATTCACAGCGCCAATATCGGCAAGGGCAAAGGCGACCTGCACGAGATCCCGCAGCAATCCGAAATCTTGCGCGGATTGAGCAAGTGGTCGGATCTCGTTTTGCACCCCGCCGATGTCGGGCGCAAAGTGGCGGGGGCATTCTACGAGATGAACTCGGGACGTCCGCGCCCGGTCGCGTTGGAAGTGCCACCGGATATATTGAAGATGCGCGCCGAAGTGCCCGATGAGGCGCCGGTCTGGCAGCCCTTCTACCCGCCGGTTGACAGCGGCGCCATCGAAACGGCGGGAACATGGCTGGGACAAGCGCAACATCCCATGATCTTCGTCGGCGGCGGCGCGCAGGGCGTCAGCGCCGAGGTCAGACAACTGGCGGAACTATTACAGGCGCCGGTGGTCGCCTATCGCACCGGCCACGGCGTGCTCGACAGTCGCCATTATCTCAGCTTGAAGAGCCCGGAATCTCACGAATATTACAAGAAGACCGATGCCGTGCTGGCAGTCGGCACGCATATGCGCATTCCCTTGAGCCGCTGGGGCAGCGACGAGAACATGAAAGTCATCCGTATTGATGTCGACAACGATGCCATGCGCCGTATCCAGAAACCGGATCTGCCAATCGTGGCGCGGGCGGAGGATGCGCTGCCGCCTCTGTTAGACGCAGTCGACAAGAACAACCGAAAACGGGAATCGCGCGAAGCGGAAATGCTGGCGCTCAAAGCGACATGGCGGGAAACCAGCGCCTTCCTCGAGCCGCAGAATACCTATCTGGGAATCCTGCGCGAGGAACTGGACGAAGACGGCATCTTCGTCGACGAACTGACGCAAGTCGGTTATGCCGCGCGCATCAGTTTCCCGGTCTATAAACCACGGAGTTTCATCAGCAGCGGCTATCAAGGCACCCTGGGCTACGGTTTCCCGACCGCATTGGGCGCCAAGGTGGCGAAGCCGGAATTGCCAGTGCTTTCGATCGCGGGCGACGGTGGATTCATGTTCACAGTGCAGGAACTGGCCACCGCCGTTCAGCACAAGATACCGCTCGTGACCATCGTATTCAACAATGAGGCCTACGGCAATGTGCGCACGATGCAGATCCGCGATTATGACGAGCGCGTGATCGCGACCGATCTGCTCAATCCCGACTTCGTCAAGCTGGCGGAATCCTTTGGCGCAAACGCCTTCCGCGCGGAAACGGAGGGTGAACTGCGGCGAGCGCTGCGCTATGGTTTCGCCAGCGACTTGCCGACGCTCATCGATGTGCCGATCGGCGAGACGCCCAGCATGGATCGCCTGCGCGATCAAGGCCGCATTCGCCCGCCAAGGCAAGAATAAGCCGCGCATATGCCACGGACCATCTTGCCCGAGGAATCGCAGCTCTATCGCTGCTTTCTTGATCTGATCCACAGCGCGGATCGCGTCTTTTTCGCCGGATTGCCCGGCGTCGGCAAAAGTTTGCTGCTGCAGCAACTGACGCTGATGGCGCTCGAAGCCGGGCGGGGCGCGCATCTCCTGCAATGGGATACGGCGCGGCAGCCCTTTGAGTCGCCCCGATTTCCGCTGGAGCGGGGCGCGACGCATCCGATGGTGATCAGAGCGGCGGGAATCTGGCTGCGGGGGGCGCTCCCCAAATGGGACAAAGCGCGTTCACAAACGAACGCCATCTTGATCGGCGAAGTGCCGCTGATCGGCGGCCGCTTCATGGAGATCGTCCGCCCCGCGAACGATGAAGCCGAACTGCTGCTGGCAGACGAACGGACTCAATTCGTCTTGCCTGTGCCCTCGCGGGAGGTTCGCGCCCTCATCGAGAATCGACGCGAAGCCTCAATCGCCAATCCAGCGCACGAAAATGAATCGCAGGACGCGCCGCCCGATCTGCTGCGCGCGCTCTGGCGGGATCTTTTTCACGTAGCCGCGCGACTGGGCATTGTCGAGACCTCCGCACATGACGGGCTTTATTCGCCGGAGATCTACGAGGCGACCTATCGTCACCTGTTGCGCCATCGCCGGCTGCGCGTTCTCTCAATTGACCAGCCCTTGCGTCCGGTCGCTTCAGTCTACGATTTCGACGCGGAACCCCCGCAATTGATCCCCGATCCCGAGGAAGCGCAAGCCCTGCTGCGGGAAATAGAGTCGACGACGACACCGGCGCAGTCGCGGCGCGACGCCGACGCCTGGTACGATTTCTAGGCGCCGGTCTTAAGCCCGGTCCTCCGGAATCACGGCGAAGACATCAATCTCGAAATCGGCATAGGGCTTGCCCAGCGCTTTGACAACGACGCCTGTCGAGCAGGGATGGACATCCGGCATATGTTTTGCCAGCACCGGATAGACCAGGTCGCGGTAACTGATATCGGTGACATAGGTGGTGATCTTGCAGATATCTTCCATGCGCGCGCCGGCCGCCTCGAGGATGATCTTGACATTTTTCATGGCGTTGTCCGCCTGCGCCGCTGGATCGCCCTCGCCCACGAAGGAGCTGTTGTCCATCGTCAAGCCGGTCTGACCTTCGACGAATACCAGATTGCCAGCGCGCACCGCTTTACAGGTGCGGTAGTCGATATCGGGGAAGATATTGCCGCCCTTGCTGCTCTTGGGGAGAATCCGCTGATGAGCCATTTGACGCCTCCATACGATTCGGCTGACTGTTTATCGAGGGTAACATAAGCAGCAATCAATCGGCAAAGAAACTGCCTTGGGGACGGCGTATCGCTAACGCCGTTGCCGCGGATTGGCTATAATCTGCGCGAGTGCTTCTGAAGAGGGGAACGATTCATGAAAGCGCGACGACGTTACGCGATTGTGGGTACTGGATCGCGCGCGGGCATGTACCTGAGCGCGACTACAAAGACCTTTGCCGGCCGCGCCCAACTCGTTGGCATGTGCGACCTCAGCCAGACGCGCATGAGCTGGTACAACCGGCAACTGCGGCGGAACGGCGCCAGTCCCGTGCCCGCTTATCACGCCGAGAACTTCGACGCCATGATCGCCGAAACCAGACCGGATACGGTGATCGTGACCACGATGGATTCCTGGCATCATCATTACATTGTGCGGGCGATGGAAGGGGGCTGCGATGTCATATGCGAAAAGCCGCTGACCACAACGCTGGACAAGTTAAGGACTATATACGACGCGATTGACCGAACCGGCCGCTCCCTGCGCGTGACCTTCAATTACCGTTATGCGCCGGCTTTCACGCGCTTCCGCCAACTGCTCATGGAAGGGGCCGTCGGGCATCCGCTGGCGGTCGACTTTTCCTGGGTGCTGGATACCAGCCATGGCGCCGACTACTTCCGGCGTTGGCATCGCGAGAAAGAAAACAGCGGCGGATTGCTGGTTCACAAGGCGACGCACCACTTCGACCTGGTCAACTGGTGGATCGATTCTTATCCCCAGCGCGTCTTTGCCCTGGGCGAACTCAAGTTTTATGGCGAGGCGAACGCCTCGGCGCGGGGCGAGCAATACAGCTATGCGCGCTATACCGGCGCCGGCGCGGCGGGGGACGATCCCTTCGCCCTGTTCCTCGACCAAAAAGCGGCTTTTAAGGGCTTGTACCTGGATGCCGAAGAGGAGACCGGTTACATCCGCGACCGAAACGTCTTTGGCGAAGCCATCAGCGCTGAAGATACCATGGCGGTCACGGCGCGATATCAAAATGGCGTATTGCTGTCTTATTGCCTGGTCGCCTACGCGCCTTGGGAAGGCTTGCGCGTCGCCATCACCGGCAGTCGCGGACGAATCGAATTGGATGTCACCGAGAATGTGACGCACTTGAAAACGGATAGCGAATCGGCCGCGGCCAGCAAGGGTCCTTTCAAGCGGACGCAGATCCGCGCCTTTCCCATGTTCGGGGAGCCTTACGAGGTGACGGCGCCGGCGGGGCAGGGCGGGCATGGCGGCGCTGATCCCCTGATGCTCGAGGATATCTTCGCCGAGGAGGCGCCCGCCGATCCCTTCCGACGCGCGGCATCGCATATCGACGGGGCGGCGTCGATACTGATGGGCATCGCGGCGAATATGTCGATCGCAAGCGGCGCGATGATCGAGATCAGTGATTTGTTCGATTTGCCGCCACGCCCGGTATCGGACTGACGCGCTTGGGGCGAAGCGCCTGCCCCGCATGAAGATTCAGCGATAAAGGATGCTCAACGATAGCGCGAATCGGCGCCGACGCCCCACATATCGGGGTCGGGACCGAGCTTCGCTTTGAGATCGGCTGAGGCCTCATCCAGGCGCGCCATGGTCTCCCCCGAGAGCGACAAGCTCCCCGCGATCAGGTTGCTATTGACCTGTTCCCGGTTGCGCGCGCCCACCAGCACCGAGGTCACAGCCGGTTTGTGCAGCAGCCAAGCCAGCGCCACATGCACCATCGCTTGATTGATGTCGGCGCAGATCTCCCGAATGGCGTCGACCGCCGCAAATGTCTCGGCTTCAAAACCGGGCGTTCCATGGCGGGAATCGCGCCGGTCGCCGCGGAAGTGCCGCGTCCGCGTGCGGGAGTAGGGCATCTCGTCGGCGTCTCGGTATCTGCCCGTCAGCAGCGCCTGATTGAGCGGGCTGTAGGGCAGGATGCTGATGTTCTCTGCGGCGCATTGCGGCTGAATCTCGAACTCGATGGCGCGCCACAAGAGACTGTAGGGCAACTGATTGGCGTCGTAAGTTCCGTATTGCAGCATGTCCGGCATGTCAAGCGCCCCGAAGTTGCTGACCCCGATGACGCGGATCTTGCCCGCGCTCTGAAGCGCCAACAGGGTATCCATCGTGTCTTCAAAAGGGACGTCGCGGCTGGGCCAATGTACCTGATACAGGTCGATGTAGTCGGTTCCCAGGCGCTTGAGGCTGCGCTCGCAGGCGGCGCGGATAGCGTCCGGCGCCAGATTTTTCTGGCTGACCTTGCTGGCGATGACGGCTTCCCCGCGCCGGTCCTTCAGGGCGCGTCCCAGCATCCGCTCGGAATAGCCGTCGCCATAGCCCTCGGCGGTGTCAAAGAGATTGATGCCGACATCCAGCGCGCAATGAACGGCGTCGAGGGTGTCTGCTTCGTCTTGCGCTCCCCAATAGTCGCCGCCGACGATGCCCCAAAAGCCGACGCCGATCGGCGAGACCATCAGCGAGCTGTTTCCCAGTTGTCGCAATTGCATGAAGCGGGTCCTTTCCTGAGCGGCTAATGAGCGCCAAGTTCGTCTTCCGCGCGTTCGATCAAGGCGCGCATATATGCTATGGCATAAGCCGTGCCAGCGCCAAGATGAAATTCGCCGGCGAATTCCGGGGTGTGATCGAGGATCATCGTGCCGTCGTAACCCGACGCTACAAATGCTTTCATCGCTCCGTACATATCGAAATAGCCGTTATCGAGGAAGGTCTCTGTGAAGACGGGCTGAGGCGCGCTGACGTTGCGAAAATGCGCGATGAAGATGCGCCCTTCCGCAGCGAAGTCATGGATTGATCCCAGCATATCGCCGAAGTCCTCCCCGCCTTCGAGCCAGCAGCCGGTGCAAAATTCCATGCCGAGCATCGGGCTGTCGGCGATGGCGAAGGCGCGCTCGTAGCGCCCGCGGCTGTTGATCAAACAAGGGATGCCGCCCAGCGCATTACTCGGCGGGTCGTTGGGATGCATCGAAAGTCGCACGCCGCTGGCTTCGGCGACAGGGATGATGGCGCGCATAAAGTACGCGAAGTTGGCCCACAATTCCTCCAGGCTGTATTCGCGTTCGTGAGTGAAGGCTTGCGTTTTGAGTTGCTCCAGATCGACATGACGCGCTTTGGCGAAGCGGCTTTGCTTTGGCGCCGAACTCCAGACCTGGTCAGGCTCCCAGGTAAAGGTAGTTGTTCCGATGCCGGCCCGACCGAGGTCGCGCAGCATCTGCGCGAAGCGGGCGATATCGTCGTCGCGGCCCGGCAAGCCCAGATGAATGCGCGCGGATTTCCCCAGATTGAGATTGCCGACGTTGTAAAGCGTGAGACCGGCGCGAGCGGCGCGGTCGACCAGCGACGCTATGTATTCGTAATTCGTGAGTTCGTCGGGCAGCCAAGTATAACAATAACCCAAGCCCAGCTGACGCAAGAAGGTCAATTCGTCGTCGCTCGGGCGCGGGTTGATCCAAGCCGAGAGTTTGATCTGCGATTCCACTTGCGTTTCCGCGCGCCCTAAACGTGTCATGTATGCCGCCTCCAGATAATACCGGGAGATGTTCAAGATTATATGTGGATATGATTGCCCGCCCAAGCCCAGGCCGCTCTGGGAGAGCAATCTACGCTGGCAGACTTGTGCCGATACGATACAATCAAGCGCTGTAGAAACTACACTTGCTAACGGACCATCACATGCGCAGTCGCTATTTCGCTTCAGATCCGGCGCGGAAGCGAGTCGCGGTCGAACTCTACGAAAGCGTTGAGGATCTCCCGCTGATTTGCCCGCATGGCCATGTCGATCCGAGGTTATTCGCCGACCCCGATTACCAGTTCGGCAGCCCGGTCGACCTGTTGATTATCCCGGATCACTATATCTTTCGCATGTTGTACTCGCAGGGCATTTCACTGGAAGCGCTCGGCATTCCTGCTTTGGATGGAGAGTCGACGCAAGGCGATCATCGGAAAATCTGGCAGTTGGTCTGTGACCACTGGCATTTGTTCCGCGCCACGCCCACCGGCATCTGGATCCGCGATGAACTCGCGGATGTCTTCGGCATCAATCTCAAGATCACGAGCGCCAACGCCGGGGCGATTTATGACGAAATCGCCGCCAAGCTCAAGAGCGAGGCTTTCCGGCCGCGCGCGCTCTACGAACGCTTCAATATCGAAGCGCTGGCGACCACAGACGCCGCGACCGACAGGCTCCGCCACCATCAGGCGATTCTGGATTCCGGCTGGCCGGGACGCATCATCCCGACCTTTCGTCCCGACGCCGTCATCGCTATCGATCAAGAGGACTGGGCGCAAAACATCGAATTGCTGAGCGCTGTATCCGGCATCGCGATCGGCGATTACGGCGGCTATATCCAGGCGCTGGAGGAAAGGCGCGAGCATTTCAAGACAATGGGCGCCACAACGACCGACCACGCCGCCTTGACCGCTTACACCGAAGCGTTGAATCCTGCTGAGGCCGACGCGATTTTCCAGCGCGCGCTAAAAGGCGAAGCTTCGGCAAAGGACGCGGCGCGCTTCACCGGGCATATGTTGATTGAAATGGCGCGCATGAGCAGCGAAGACGGCTTGGTGATGCAGTTGCACGTCGGATCGTATCGCAATCACAATCCCGCCGTTCATGCGCGCTTCGGACGGGACATGGGCGCGGACATCCCCATCCGCAGCGAGTTCACCAAGAATCTCAAAGCGCTCCTGGATCGCTTTGGCAATCAGCCCGAAATGACCCTGATCTTGTTCAATCTCGATGAGACCACCTACAGCCGTGAACTGGCGCCGCTGGCGGGCCATTATCCGATCTTGCGCCTGGGACCGCCCTGGTGGTTCTTTGATAGCTGGCTGGGCATGACGCGTTTTCTCGACGATGTTGTGGAAACAGCCGGGATATACAACACCGCGGGCTTCAATGACGATACGCGCGCCTATCCGTCGATACCCGCGAGGCATGATGTCTGGCGTCGCGTCTGCGCGAACTGGCTGGCTGGACAGCAAGTTCGCGGCTTCATCGACGAAGAAGACGCGCGCGAGATGATCCGCGCCCTGGCTTATGATTTGGCGAAACAGACCTACCGACTGGACGGATGAACATGGCGAACCGATTGAACTCCGAGGTGGCGAATGTAGCGAGAATGTATCCGGAAAGGATCCTGCAATTCGGCGGCGGCAACTTTTTGCGCGGCTTTGTCGATTGGGTCGTGGATATCCTCAACGAAGAAACGGACTTTTGCAGTGGCATCGCATTGGTGAAGGCGACGCCGGGATCTTATGAGGATCTGGATGCGCAAGATTGCTTGTTCACCACGTATCTTCATGGAGTTCGCGACGGGACCTTTGTAGAAGAAACGCGGCTCATCAGTTCAGTGAATCGCAGCGTATACCCCTACCAAAACTTCGTGGCTTACCTGGAGCTCGCGCGACAGGACCCGATTCGTTTCATCTTCTCCAATACCACGGAATCGGGAATCGCCTTTTCGGAAGATGACAAACTAAATGACGAGCCTCCCGCGACATTCCCCGCGAAGCTGACGCGCCTGCTTTATGAACGGTACTTGCATTTTGAGGCTGCTCCCGAAAAAGGCTGCATCATCATCCCCACTGAATTGATTGAGGACAACGCGGCGCGCTTGCGGGAAATCATCCTGCGGTACGCCGAACTATGGCGATTGGAAACAGGATTCGGCGACTGGATCGCGCGGCACAACATGTTCTGCAATACGCTGGTGGACCGCATCATTCCCGGTTATCCAGAGGCCGATGCCGAGCGCATATTCGCCGAATTGGCTTACGAAGATCGCCTGCTGGTTGCAGGCGAGATCTACCACAGTTGGATTATCGAAGCGCCCCGGCGCCTGCTGGACGAGTTTCCGGTCAGTCAAACGCGGACGCCGCTCAATGTCAAGATTGTGGACGATGCCGCGCCCTATCGCAGGATCAAAGTGCGACTGTTGAATGGCGCGCATAGCTCGATGGCGCCGATTGGTCTCTTGCTGGGCGTCGAATCGGTGCGCGAAGCGATGGAGCATGATGCGCTGGGATCTTTCCTTGAAGACTTGATCTATGATGAAGTTATCCCTTCTGTTACCGATATTTCGCAAGACGAATTAGAAGATTTCGCCCGCGATGTTTTTGATCGCTTCCGCAATCCGCATATCTATCATCGTTTGCTGACCATCTCGCTCAACAGTTCCTCCAAGGTCAAGGAGCGCATCGTGCCTTCGATACTTGGTTATCTCGAAGGGCGCGGCGAATTGCCATCGCGGCTGGTGCTGGCGCTGGCGGCATTCATACGTCTATATAAGGGCGAATGGGAAGGGGAAATGATCCCGCTCAACGATGACCCACAGGTGCTGGATTGGTTCCGCGAGAGATGGGCGGGGGCGGAGTCCCTTGACGATTTGGCCGAGACTGTCCTGGCGAATACGGCGCTCTGGGACCGCGATCTATCGCAAATACCCGGCTTGGTTGACCGCGTGAGCGAGAACCTGCGCGCGATTGAGGCGGGTCGACTTCTGGCGCTGCTATGAGTGACCTCGCCCCTGACTTGATCACCGTCGGTCGCGTGTCCATGGATCTGTTCGCGCGCGACATCGGCGCGGAATTCCACGACATCACGTCCTTCGAGACCGGCGTCGGCGGCAGCCCGGTCAATATCGCCATCGGCGCAAGTCGTCTGGGATTGACTGCGATCGCCTTCACAGCCGTCGGCGATGACGAAGTCGGGCGCTTTGTACGACGCTACCTGCGAAACGAAGGCATTATCACTGAATATATTCCGGTCAAGCCGGAAACGCGGACGGGCATGGCGGTTGTAGGCGTACAGCCGCCGGACCGCTTCCCCCTGCTGTTTTATCGCGAGAACCCGGCAGATATTCATCTAGGCATCGACGAAGCCGCAGCGCTGCCGCTGTCGCGCGCTCGGGCAATTTCGCTATCGGGCACGGCGCTCAGCCGCGGCAACACGCACGATGTCAGTCTGTATCTGGCGGAGCGCGCCCGCGCATCGGGATTGATGACTTTCATCGACCTCGATTTGCGTCCCGATCAATGGCCCCACCCTTTGTCATTTGGCTTGCGCATGCGCCGCATCTTGCCGCTCTGCGATGTCATCATCGGCACCGAAGAAGAATTCTTCGCTGCGCTGGCGCCGCGGCCCGAGCCGATTATGGCGGGCGGAAAGGTCAGCGGCGCCCTAGCGATGGAATTGCGGGGATTGCTGCGCGACTTCTGCGAAGAAAACGGCGTCACATTGGCGCTCAAACAAGGCGACAAGGGCGTAATGCTCTATGAAGGCGCGCAAGCGCTTTCCATCCCTGGCTTCCCGGTCGAGATCTTGAATACAGTTGGCGCGGGCGACGGATTTGCCAGCGGTTTAATCTACGGCTGGGCGCAAGGCTGGGCTTGGGAGCGGGCGGCGCGCTTCGCCAATGCCTGCGGCGCGATCGTCGTCAGCCGTCACGGCTGCGCGCGGGCTTTGCCCACCCTGCATGAAGTGGAAGCATTCCTGGAGACGCATCACTGAATTGAGGATGGAGTATCGATGAATCATCACTTGAAGTCGAACTACGATGAAATGATCGTTTTGGATGTCACGCCGGAATCAGCCGGATGGGAATATCTGTCATTTCGCGTCATCAAGATTGGCGCGAACCAGGTATACATGCACAGCACCGCGGACACTGAACTGGCGCTTGTGCCTCTGGCAGGGGGCGGCCAAGTTCGCAGCAACGGCGAGGCGTTCAAGTTGTCGCGGCCCGGCGTTTTTTCCGCAAAGCCCGCCGTTCTATATTTGCCGCCCGGCGCGGAGTTCGGCGTTACAACGGAGAATAGTTTTGAATTTGCGGTTGGCGCGGCGCCGGCTGAAGGCAAGTACCCGGCTCGGCTGTTTTCCGCAGAGGAGATTCGCAGCGAGGTCCGCGGGGGCGGCGCGGCGCGCAGGCAGGTTAACCACATCTTGTCGCATCCCATGCCGGCGGAACGTCTGATTCTTTTCGAGGTCTATGTGCCCGGGGGCGCCTGGTCGGGTTATCCGCCCCACTGCCATGATGGCTACGGCGGCTCTGAACATTTGGACGAGACTTATTACTTCCGCACGGACCCGGCAAACGGCGTAGCATTACACCGCAACTATCGGCGCGACGCCGATTTCGACGAGATCTTCCCCGTCCGGGATACCGACCTGGTGCTGGTCACGCAGGGTTTCCACTCGACCGCGGCGGCGCCAGGGTCCAACCTGTATTTTCTGAACTATCTGGCGGGTGAACTGATCGACGACGCCAGGAAAACGCCGCCTTATGACGACCCCGATTACGCCTGGCTGAAGGACAATTACAACGCCAATCTGATGCGCTTGCCGCTGCCCTTTGCCTAGGGGATAGGGGATTCGTCTTATGGCCTATAGCCTGCAAATGTGTTAAACTAGGAGTGGACGTCCGATGACGTTTCACAATAACGATGTTGCGCAAGTTTCTACCTCTGGCATTGCTTTTGGTCCTCTCCCTGTCACATCTTCATGCGCAGGGAGGACCCTCCCTCACGTCGGTTGTCGAAGGGTTGTATCATCCGGTTGGCATGGCGCTTTTGCCCGATGGTTCGGTACTAGTATCCGAGATGGGCAGCATGGAAGTGGACACCCGCTTAGGCTTCGATCCGGACAGCGCCGGCATCAGCCTTTTGACTCCCGATGGCAGCGTGCGACGCCTTGTCTCGGGTTTTCCCAGCGGGCGCGACCCATCGGATTTGCTTGGCGCGCTCGCGCTGGCGGTTTCGCCGGATCAAGAGACCATTTACATCGGTCATCATAACGCGCAGCGACTCTACGCCTTGCCCGTCTCCGCCGCGCTCAGTCCTCGTCGCGAGCCCTATATGCCGGAGGAGTTGGAAACTGCCATGACAGGCGCGCGCGGCGCGCGGAATACCTTCTTCTTGCATCCTTTTGATATCGCTTTTTCGGGCGAGGGAACGCCGCTAGTAACGGATTCACTGGCTAATAGCATCGTCTTCGAAACAGCGGAAGGCGCGCGGCGGTCCTTTCATCGTTTTGCCGCTTTGGACGATCCGCGACGCCCCGGCGGCAAGTTGGAAGCAGTGCCTCGCGGTATCGCACGTCTCGGCGATGAGCTCTACGTAGCATTGTTCACAGGCTGCCCGCATCCACCGAACAGTGGCGAATTGGTCGTGATTGATCAAGAGGGCAATCAGCGTACGCTGGTCGACAATCTGAATATGCCGATTGATGTTGCAGTCGACGCCGAAGGCAATGTCTGGCTGCTCGAATTCGCCGCTGCGAAGGGCGAAGAAGCTTGCTTTTCCGCCGACGACCTGGAAGCGCGATCCGGGCGCTTGAGCCGCTTGAAACGCGACGGAGCACTGGAAACCATCGTTGATAATCTGGACTTCCCCGGCGCGGTGCTGCCCTTGCCGGACGGCAGTCTCTACATCAGCGAAGTTTACGCCGGGCGTGTCTTGCACTTGCGTTTTGACAGCGCTCGGCGGGCTGTGAAGCGCTATAGCAGCGCGGACGCCGCGGAACCGACCTACGTCGAAATTGACGATGCTGACCAGGCGCTGCGCCAGGTGATTGAAGAGGAAGCCTTGTCTCCTTATCCGGGAAGCGACAAGATCGAAGGAGATACGGCTCTGGCGCGCTTGGGCCGCGACCTCTTTTTTGATCCAATTCTTTCCGGCGACAAGAATATCTCCTGCGCCACTTGTCATCATCCCGATCTTGGCATGGCCGATGGGCGCGTGCTTTCGATCGGCGCCGGCGCTCACGGTTTGGGAGAGGAACGGGTCTTCTTGTCCGAAATCACGGTCAGCGAGGATACGCGCTTTGACCTGACCGGCGTCATTGCAAACCCGTTTATCGGAGAGTTCATCCCGCGCAATAGTCCGACAGTGATCAACGCCGGAATCGCGCCTTCGCAGTTTTGGGATAGCCGGGTCGAGCAGCGCGGCAGCGAAGGACTGATTCACGCGCCGGACGATGTCGTCACCGAGTTGGACTTGTCCGATGCAGCGATCGCGCAAGCCTTGTTGCCATTAGTTTCGAGGGCAGAAATGGCCGGCGCCACTTTCGGCAACGAACCATCGTCTGTCATCCGCGAAAACCTGGCCAGGCGCCTGCGCGATATTCCAGCCTATGTGACGCAATTTGAAGCGGTTTTTGGCAGCGGCGAGATTAGTCCCTTGCAAATAGCCGAGGCGATGGCGGCCTTTGAACGGCAGCTGATCTTCACAGCCGCGCCCTGGGATGATTACATCGCCGGCGACAACGAAGCGCTGAACGAGGATGAGAAACGCGGCGCGCTCTTGTTCTACGGCGAGTTAAACCCACAACTCAACTGCGTACAGTGCCACAGCGGCAATATGTTCACTGACATCCAGCACTATAATTTACTGGTCCCGCAGGTAGGGACCGGCAAGCGCAACGGTCCCAGCGGGCGCGATGATTTTGGCCGGTCAAATGTGACTTTTGATCACCGCGATCAGTACAAGTTCCGTACGCCAAGCTTGCGCAATGTTGAGTTGACCGCGCCCTATTTTCACAGCGGCGCTTATCCGACGCTCGCGGATGTCATCTGGCACCATGCGGATATCTGGCGCGGCAGCATGACCTACGATCCCAGCAAGCACTTGCCGGATGCCATGCAGGACAGTTATTTCCCCCACAGCTTTGAACGGCAGGCGCACTCAGTGTCGCCGCAGCTTGCCGGTGGCATGCCAATGAGCGAAGACGATGTGGCTGATCTGGTTGCCTTCCTCATGTCACTAACCGACCCGGCTGCTCGCGACCTGTCGCATCTGATTCCCGATTCGACGCCCAGCGGTTTGCCGCTGGATCCACCCCTCCAATAGTTGCCCGACTTGGAATAAGCCGCGGGCCTGCCATATACTTAAGCGCAATTGCCAACCTGAACTGAAAGGCGCCGTGATGAGCTCCTCCGCTTATGGCCAGTTGCCCCTTCCGCGTTTGACCCCGGAATTGCTCAGCCTGATAAAAACCGGTGAAGTTTACAGCCTGGGTGTTGATTTCGAAGAGGGTATGTTAACGCCGGGCGCGGCAATGAAGTCTTATTCGATCGCGCCCCATCTGCGTCACAGCGATCCCTCAACCATTGATCCGGCATCGGCCGCGGCGGAAACCATCCGCATGTCGATCCATGTCGGGACTCATATCGACGCGCTTTGCCACATCGCCGAAAAGCGCGATGAGGCCGGCAATCCAGATCCCGATGGCACACCGTATTTGTACGACGGACCTGGGAAATCGATCCCCGCGAGCGAATGCGTCAGTTCTGCCGGGCAGATGCACCTGAGCATTGAACAGATGCCGCCGATCGTGACGCGCGGCGTATTACTGGATGTCGCCGCCTACAAGGGCGTCGATATGTTGCCGCCCGCCTACCAGGTCAATGCGGATGATATCGCCGGCGCGATTGAAGCGCAGGGCACTGTCATGAGCGAGAACACCGCGGTTTTAGTGCGAACCGGCTCGATTCAACTGCTGCGCGACAGCGACCCGATTTATCGCGATGCCCAGACCGGTCTCAACGAAGAAGCGGCGCGCTATCTCGTTGAGCGGGGCATGAACCTGGTTGGCGCGGACAATATGGCGGTGGAAGCCATGCCGCCCTATGACCATTCCGTGCATCGTTTCTTGCTCGTCCACAGTGGCATCACGCATGTTGAGAACTTGAACCTGGACGATCTTGCAGCCGCAAACTGCTATGAGTTTCTCTTGATCATCGCGCCCTTGAAGTTGAAAGGCGCAACCGGCTCCTGGGTGAATCCGATAGCGATCGCCTGATCGGCTTAGCGGAGAACCTCTTCGACCCTTTGCGCCCAGTTCAGCAGCGCTCGATCGGCGCCGAAGCGCGCGACAAGTTGCAGACCGAGCGGCAGCCCCAGAGCGCCTTTGCCCGCGGGCACGGTGATGGCGGGCAGCCCGGCGTGCGTCCAGGGCATGTTCATCTTGGGATCGCCAGTCGCGCCGATACCCTGTGGCGCGACATCGGGGGCCGCGGGACAGGCCCAGAGGTCGACCTCGTTTTCGGTCATGGCATCGTGTATGCGCTCGCGGAAGATCATGCGATGCTCGCGCGCCTGCTCCAGTCGAGCGCGGGAAATCGTCTGTCCGTAACGGATAAGCGCCGCCGTACGCGGTCGATACAGATCGCCGTATTCCGCGAACCATTCCTGGTGTTGCAGCGCCAGTTCCGCCGCGATCATGTCCTGATGACAAGCGTCTATAGTTTCAATATCATCGAAAACGCTGATGCGTTTGACCGCATAGCCGGCTTGCTGGAGCTGACGAATTTGCGCCTCAAAGGCGTCCAGCGCCGTCGATCCCCGCAAGTAAGCGCCGGCGGGTATGCCGAGCGCCGGCAGTCGCGAATGCGCCTCGTCGCGCGCCCACTCAGGGACTATGGCTTCCGCCACCGCTAGCATGTCGGCGACGTTTTGACAAAAAAAGCCGACATGATCGGCTGAGCTCGAAAAGGTCACCAGTCCTTCAGTGCTGACTCGCCCAAAGGACGGCTTGTAGCCGACGATGCCGCAATAAGCCGCGGGACGTATGACCGAGCCGACCGTCTGCGTACCCAGCGCCACATGCGCCAAACCGGCCGCTACCGCAGCCGCCGAGCCGCTGCTGCTGCCGCCGGGACTATGCGCGAGCTTATGCGGATTGCGCGTGGGACCCGGCTCGAAATAAGCGAACTCGGTGGTCACGGTTTTTCCAACTACCAAGGCGCCGGCGCCTTTCAGTTGCTTCACAATTCTCGCTTCTTCACCGGCAAACAGGTAGGGCGGCACAGCGGCGCCGGCGCGCGTAGGAAAGCCATCGGCATGAAAGATGTCTTTAACCCCCAGCAGCGCGCCGAAAAGCGGCGGGCGCTGGGCTTGTTGCGGATGGCGGTCAACTAACGCCTCGGCATCAAGTCGCAGGCGATCAAAGTGATTTTCCTCAGTCACAAAGGACTGTATCTTTTCCTCGACTTCCGCGAAGCGAGCGGATAGGCGCTGGACCAGAACCATCGGCGAGAGACCCAGGCGCATAGTCCCCAGATCGTCGACGAGGGAGACGCGCTGAATGAGAGAATTTATTGGCTGTTGAGACATTTCCATATTTTACAACTCCCTTGCTCATGCAAGGAGCGGGCTTGTTATTATGTGTGAGCGGGTAGTGTATCCTTTTCGGTTGAAGTACTTCGTAGGCAGTCCTCGACATGAGATCCTTAACCCAAAATACGAACAATTTGGTAGGGGCGACTCGCTGAGTCGCCCGATACTCATTCAGTTTCCACTCCTCGGGCGATCCATCGGGTCGCGTAGACACTGACCTTCGATCGCCCCTACCGGCTGTCATGTGGTTGTTGTTCTTTTATTTCAACCAACTTCGATACAGTGCCCGCGAGCGCGGCATTCCCAGGACCTTCTCGCAGCCAGCGAGCGGCTGTGTTAGGATTGCCTTTGCGCGACGGTCAGTTTATTAATCTTAACAGTGGGCATCGCTTTTGCAAGCGACGGAATAGGGAAGCTGGCCGCGAGACTTGCTGTCCCGCGTCGAGCCGGCCTCGCTTTGGCTGTTTTGTAACCGAGGAAAACGTCATGCTGAGTTTTCTGCACATCAGTGATACGCATATAAGTGTTGACCCGAAGATCGGCTCGCACGAGTTATTCGCCGCCGCGCCGCACCCTAACCGCCGCGCCGAGGCATTGGTCGCCGCAATTCGACAATTGCCCTTCCAAATTGACTTCATCCTGCATACAGGTGATGTCTGCGCCGATCCCCTGCCGGAGAATTATCAGCGCGCGCTGGAAATCCTGCGCCGGCTGGAGCAACCGCTGATACTGCTGCCGGGCAATCACGATTCGCTTGAGCTGATGCGTGAAATCTTGTCCGACGGCGAGCGAAGGCGCGTCATGGGCGACGACCATGTCGCCATCAAAGGCTATCACCTGCTCACCATCGACGGCACGGGAGCTGACAATCCGCTGGCGCCGACGCTTTCAGATAGCCAGATCAAGCGCTTCGCCGCTCAGGCGAGCCGGACTCAAGACGAGCCCATGCTGGTAGCCGCGCACTATCCATTCATAAGGACTGGCGTTCCCTGGATTGATGATCAAAGTCGGGTACAAAACGGAGAGCGGATTCACGATATTCTGGTCAGGCGTCGCCAACAGGTTGCCGGCGTGTTTTTCGGGCATATTCATCAGGCGGTGAGCAGCGTCTGCGATGGCATCACATACGCCTGCAGTCCATCGGCTTGGTCGAACTTCGCGGGCTATCCCGGCTTGATATCCGCCGAAGCGGACCCGGGGACGCCGAGCGGCTTCAATCTGGTGATGATTCGCGAAAACCGCAGCTTCATTCGACGCTTTTTCTTGCCTCCAAACGCCGCTCCGAGAGAAAACATGCTATAGAGCAAGCCAAATATGAGATTCCACGAAGACGACTGCATAATCAAGGACTTCGCCTTTGCAAGCGGCGAAACGCTGCCGGAATTGCGCCTGCATTATCGGGTGTTGGGCAAAGCAAGACGAGGCGGGAACGGCAAAGTCTGCAATGCCGTTTTGGTCTTGCACGGCACGACGGGCAGTGGCGCGCAGTTCACCCGCGATAGCTTCGCCGGAGAGTTATTCGGCCCGGGCCAGTTGCTGGACGCCAGCCGACATTTTATCGTCTTGCCGGACAGCATCGGACACGGCGCTTCGAGCAAGCCGAGCGACGGCGCCCGCATGGGCTTCCCGCGTTACGGCTATCGCGATATGGCGCGCGCGCAACACCAGTTGCTGACCGAGGGTTTGGACGTCGATCATCTCTACCTGGTGATGGGCACCTCAATGGGCGGCATGCACACCTGGCTGTGGGGGCAGATGTTTCCCGATTTTATGGACTTTCTGGCGCCCTTGGCGTCGCTGCCGGTCGAGATCGCCGGGCGCAACCGCATGATACGCAAGATGATCATCGATTCTATCCAGAGCGACCCGGCCTGGAATGGCGGCGACTATGATGAGCAGCCACCGGGGCTGATCAACGCCATTCATCTGCTGATCGTAATGACAAGCTGTCCCCGGCAATGGCGAAAAGAAGCGCCAAGTCGAGCAGCCGCGGACGCCTTCCTCGCCCAGCGGATCAAAGCCCATGCCGGCGTCTTGGATGCCAACGACATGATCTATCAGTTTGCCGCGTCCGAAGACTACGATCCCGCGCCGGGCTTGTCAAAAATCAAGGCGCCGCTCTTGGCGATCAACTCGGCCGACGACCAGGTCAACCCACCGGAGCTTGGCCTCATGGAAGCGGCGATAGGGCAAGTCAAGCGCGGCCGCTATGTGTTGCTGCCGATTGACGACCAAAGCCGCGGGCACGGGACGCATACCCTGGCGGCGGTCTGGAAGCATCATCTGGCTGCTTTCTTGGGGACGGTCTTTCCCGCGAATAAGGGCTAGATCACGCCTAGGCGACATGTCGAGCGCAAGTCTTGACCCTAGATCCCAAGCTGGTCAAGATAACAGGGCAATCGCATCAAATTTTTTACCACCGAGAACACCGAGGGCGCCGAGAATCGCGCGCAAACACGCCTTTTCTTTGTGTTCTTCGTGTCTTTGTGGTGAAACTGGATTTGGCTCATTTGAATTTCAACCGAAAAGGATACACTACCAGATAAGCAATTTGTAGCAATCACTAAAAAAGCAAGTTACAATGTTGCGAAACCGATCGCAACATCGATCAAATTGTAAAATCGCGTCGCTTAAACCGAGTATTCACCTAGTCACTGAGGAGGATTTAATGCAGATTTCAGTCACCGTTAACGGGGTTGTACAGGAACGCGATGTCGACCCCCGCACCTTGTTGGTACATTTTCTGCGCGAAGAGCTGGATCTAACCGGCACCAAAATCGGTTGCGATACCAGCCAATGTGGCGCCTGCACGGTTCACCTGGACGGCAAGGCGCTTAAATCCTGCACATTGCTCGCCGCGCAGGCGGACGGGGCGAATGTGGCGACGATCGAAGGCTTGGCGGTGGATGGCGAGCATCATCCGATGCAGACCGCCTTCTGGGAAAACCATGGCTTGCAGTGCGGCTATTGCACGCCGGGCATGATTATGGCCACCACAGCATTTGTCAAGGACAACCCGGGCGCGTCTGAAGAAGCGATCCGGCACAACCTGGAAGGGAATATCTGCCGCTGCACCGGTTATCACAATATCGTGAAAGCCGTCAAGCAGGTGGCGGACGCTGCCGCTGGAGGTGATTAATGAGCACTCGTATTTTTGGGAGTGGCATAAAGCGGCGGGAAGACCCGCGCTTGATCACCGGCGAAGCGCGTTACACGGACGACATCAAGTTGCCCGGCGTATTGCACATGGCGGTGGTGCGCAGTCCCTATGCCCATGCCAATATCGTCAGCATTGACAGTTCAGCCGCCGCGGCCATGGACGGTGTGGTTGCCGCATATACCAGCGAGGACATCGGCGATGGATTGGCTGGCTTGCCAACCGCCTGGCTGATCCCGGACAGCGACTTGAAGACGCCGGAGCATCCCGCGCTGGCGAAAGGCAAGGTACGCTACGTCGGAGATGGCGTGGCTATCGTGCTGGCTGAGGACCGCTACACGGCGCAAGACGCTGCTGACGCTGTAGAAGTAGAATATGAAGAGTTGCCGGTGGTGGTAGATCCGGAAGCGGCGGCTCAAGACGGCGCGCCGCAACTTTTCGACGATGTCGAGAACAATATCGCTTTCACTTGGGTGATGGGCGACAAGACCGCCAGCGACGGCGTCTTTAACACCGCTGATGTGGTCGTGCGCGACAAGATCGTCCAGCAGCGCCTGCTGCCGACGGCTATGGAACCGCGTTCGGCGATGGCTCAATACAACCCGGCCACGCAAGAATTGACGCTCTGGTGCACTTCCCAGAATCCGCATATCCATCGCTTCATCATCAGCGCGGTCACGGGCTTGAACGAGAACAAGGTCAGGGTAATCGCGCCGGAAGTCGGCGGCGGTTTCGGCAGCAAGATCCCCTGCTATCCGGACGAGGCGCTGGTGTCCTGGGCGGCCATCAAGTTGGGCCAGCCGGTGAAATGGACCGAGACGCGCTCGGAGAATTATCAGATCACCATTCACGGGCGCGATCACATCCAGTACGTCGAAATGGCGGCCAACCGAGATGGCAAGCTGCTCGGCGTGCGGGCGACGGTTTACGCCGGCATGGGCGGTTACCTGTCGACAGCGGCGCCGGGCATTCCCACCATTCTTCACGGGCTGCTTTATGTCGGTCCCTATACGATGGACAGCGTTTACTGCGAATCAATCGGCGTCATGACCAACGCCACGCCTACCGATGCCTATCGCGGCGCCGGGCGTCCCGAAGCGACCTTCTTGCTGGAGCGCATGGTGGACATGGTCGCCAAGCGCATCGACATGGATCCGGCGGAATTGCGGCGGAAGAACCTGATCCCCGCTTTCGAAGACGGTTACGAGGTTGCCACCACCTTGATTTATGACAGCGGCGATTATCCAGCCGCCTTCGAAAAAGCGATTGGCATCGCCGGCTACGATGACTTCCGCCGCGAACAAGCGGAAGCGCGCGCGGAGGGACGATATTTGGGCATCGGCATCACCGCCTACACGGAAATGTGCGGTTTGGGACCGAGCCAGGTCGCGGGAGCCGTTGGCTTCCAGGGCGGCTTGTGGGAGAGCGCGACGGTACGCGTGACGCCCACGGGCAAGGTGCAGGCGCTGATCGGCGCATCGCCGCACGGCCAGGGATCGGAGACGACTTTGGCGCAGATCATCGGCGATGAACTGGGATTCCCGGTGGACGATATTGAGGTCATCCATGGCGATACCACCGAAACGCCGATGGGTTGGGGCACTTATGGCAGCCGCACCACGCCCGTTACCGGCGCCGCCCTGGCGGAAGCGTCGCGGAAACTCAAGGAAAAGGCGCGCGTCCTAGCGGCTCATCTGATGGAGGCGGCTGTCGAAGACATTGAATACGACGATGGCAAGTTCCTGGTCAAGGGTTCGCCGGACAACTTCCAGTCGATTCAGGATGTGGCATTGATGGCTCACCTGGCTTGGAATATGCCGGAAGGCATGGATCCCGGCTTCGAAGAATCGCAATTTTACGATCCTCCGAACTTTGTCTATCCTTTTGGGACGCATATCGCCATCGTGGAAGTTGACGCCAATACCGGTGATATCGAGTTGAAGCGATATATCGCCGTGGACGATTGCGGACCGCAGATCAATCCGGAGATCGTCGCGGGACAGATACACGGCGGGGTCGTGCAAGGGATCGCGCAGGCGCTCTGCGAAGGCGTCATTTACGACGACAGCGGGCAGCTTTTGACCGGCACGATGATGGACTACACCATGCCGCGCGCCGATATGTTCCCGAACTTTGAGTTGGGCGAGACGGTCACGCCGTCGCCGCACCATCCGATCGGCGTCAAGGGAGTCGGAGAAACCGGCACCATCGCCAGTACGCCGACGGTATACAATGCCGTGCTGGACGCGCTTTCGCCTTTCGGTGTAGAGGGAATCGACATGCCGATGACACCGGCAAAGGTTTGGCAGGCGATACAATCTGCCTAATCGTAATCGAATACTTGTAGGGGCGGCTCGGCAAGTCGCCCGTCTCAGCGAAAAATCGCGGGAGGAGACAACACATGTGGCCAAACAAATTTGACTATCAACGGGCGGAATCGGTCGACCAAGCACTGGAACTGATCGGCGACGAGGGCAAGTTCCTGGCTGGCGGCCATAGCTTGCTGCCGGTAATGAAGTTGCGCCTTTCCGCGCCCGAGCAACTGGTGGATATCGGTAGAATTGACTCGCTGCGCGGCATCTCGGCGAATGGCGGCTTGACCATCGGCGCAACCGCGACCCATGCGGAAATCGCCGCGTCGGGTGATGTGCAGTCGATGTGCGGCGCTTTGGCGGATGCCTGTGGCGGTGTTGGCGACCAGGCTGTGCGCAACTTCGGCACGATAGGCGGCAATATCGCCCACGCCGACCCGGCATCGGACCCGCCGACGGTATTGGTGGCTTGCGGCGCCAGCATCAACATCCAGGGCGCGGACGGCTCGCGCTCGGTTGACGCCGAAGCGTTTTTTGTCGACCTCTTCGAGACCGACTTGGACGATGGCGAGCTGATTACGAGCGTCAGCCTGCCCAACTGCAGCGACTGCCAATGCGCCTATGTAAAGTTCCCCCATCCCGCTTCACGCTACGCCATCGTGGGAGTCGCCGTCTGCCTGAAGATGGATGGCGGCACTTGCGCGCAGGCAGATGTCGCCGTCGGTGGCGCAACCGTCAAAGCGGTGAAATGCGCGGGCGCGGAAGCGGCGTTGGCAGGCTCTACGCTGGATGACGCGGCGCTGAACGCCGCGGCGGAAGCGGTGAAAGCCGATATCGCCGATTGGCTGGCGGGAGATGTGGCTTATCCCGAGTCCTACCGGCAGCAGATGGCTGGCGTTTATCTGAAACGCGCGGTTAAGGCGGCGGCTGGATAAACGTCGATTCCAAAGCAGAGTTGTTGCAAGGGTCAGCCGTCGGCTGACCCTTTTCATTCTGCAATTGGCAGGCGGATGACCTGGCGCATAGCCTTTTTAGTTTGACAATGTAGCGACTGTTAACCGATCCAATCTTGCCATTGCTGCGGAAGCGGCTTGTCCATGGCTTTGGCGTAGACGCTGACTTTGCCGTAGAAAATCAGCAGCGCCTCGCGCAAGATATCGAGGCTGATGTGGATCGGCACTTCATAGCCGTCGCGGTCCATTTGCTTGGTCGCGAGATCCTCATCGCTGATCCCTTCCAGAGCAGCTTCGAGTTCCTCGTCCAATCGCCGATACCAGGCGCTTAATTTGGCGACGCTGCCGAGATAGCTGTCGTCGTTACTCCGATAGCTGAAATCGATTTTGAAGGTCTTGAAAGACTGGACGTAAGCGTATTCGGTTTCGCCAAGTTCGCGGCAGAGTTCACCAAGCGGGGGGTTGCCTCCGCCCGGCGTAAAACTGAGATCTTCGTCGGACAATGCTTCCAGAAGCTGGTCGCGCAGCGCCGTGTACATGCGGTTGAGATCCCAAAACTGTTGGATTTGCGCATTCATGGTCTTCTCCTCGTTCTCAGTTCCGATTCAATCTCTCTATTCTAATCGGCAATGCGCGCTACAGAAGGACGAATCGTCAGGCTCGGCTCGCGTCTGAAAAATGCCATAATCCAGTTCGGCGGTTCGGCTAACCCTAGGATAGGAAGATACCGCCTAACTGACCCAACTACCGTTGGACAACAAAAGTTGTCCAACGGGGTATTTCTTGGGCGCGGCAAGTTGCGACGATGCCGCGAAGCCTAAGATGGTATGACGGGCGACATGATATGTCGCCTGTAGTGGACTTGCTCGACGGCTCGCGTCTGAAAAATGCCATAATCCAGTTCGGCGGCTCGGTAAATCCTAGGATAGGAAAATACCGCCGAACTGACCCAACTACCGTTGGACAACAATATGTTGTTGTTGTCCAACGGGGTATTTCTTGGGCGCGGCAGGTTGCCCACAGGCGAGGTGGCGGGCGACATGGTATGTCGCCCCTACGGCCTGGTGATGGTTTTGCCATTCCCCGAATCGCTTAGAGTCTTCCGAAAATCATCCTGCATCAGTTAGAATACCTGATCGTAGACTTACAATTCTTCGAAAGCCAATGAGACGAGATGAAGTGCATGTTCAATTCCGTTGATGACCTGCAAGCTGCCATGAGCCAACAAGACTATATCGCCGAGCGCGGGCTGGCTGTGGCGATATTCCTGGCGCTGAAAACCGGCAAGCCCCTGTTTTTGGAAGGGGATGCCGGCGTTGGAAAGACCGAAATCGCCAAAGTGCTCGCGGCGCTGCTAGAGACCGATCTGATCCGCATGCAATGCTACGAGGGACTGGATATCAATACGGCGGTTTACGAATGGAATTACGCCGGTCAGATCCTGCACTTGCGACTGATGGAAGCCGAAGGCTTGACCCGCGATGATATGGAAGGCGAACTGTTTTCAGAGCGCTTTCTGCTCAAGCGCCCATTGCTGCAAGCCATCGAAACGAGTGTGAACGGTCGGGCGCCGGTATTGCTGATCGATGAATTGGATCGCTCCGACGAAGAGTTCGAGGCTTTTTTGCTGGAGTTGCTCTCGGATTTCCAGATCTCGATCCCGGAATTGGGAACGGTGAAGGCGGCGGCTCCGCCGGTTGTAGTCGTGACATCCAACCGCACGCGGGAAATCCACGATGCGCTGAAGCGGCGCTGTTTATACTTCTGGATCGATTACCCCCATTTCCATAAGGAACTGGAGATCGTGCAGCGCAAGGCGCCCGATGTGCCGCCGATGTTGGCGCGACAAATCACAGCCTTCATTCAAGACATGCGCTCGATGGAGTTGTTCAAGCGGCCCGGCGTCGCGGAAACCCTGGATTGGACGGCGGCTTTGATCGCGCTGGATCAGAATGAATTGGCGCTGGAAACCGTGCAAGACACGCTGGGCGTGATCTTGAAGTACCAGGACGATGTCGAAATGCTGGACGCGACAACCATCCAAAATATGATCGAGCGCGCCAAAGTCGAAGCGCAGCGGGTTTGACCATGTCCGAAGATCCGCCCATCACGGGCCTATTCCTCGGTCCGGCTGACGCGCCCTACGACTATCACGGTGGCAAATTGACGCACAATCTGATTTTGTTCGGGCGCGTTTGCCGAGCGCTGGGCATGAATGTGACGCCCAACCGCATGATGGATGTGGCGCGCGCCCTCGCGCATATTCAGCTGGGGCGCAAGCAAGATTTCTATTTTGCGCTGCGTACGCACTTGGTCACGCATCCCAAGGAATTCGCCTATTTTGATGAAGCCTTTGATATCTTCTGGCGTCGACCGTCGGATGGCTTTACCACGTTGAATTTGCAATCGCTGGGCGAAGAGCGGCGCAAAAAGAAGACACAGTTCCTGCCGCCGCTGGAATCCTCGCCGAGCGAGAACGGCAGCGACAGCGAGGAGCTGGATCCAGCCATGATCGCGCTGGTGCCAACTTACAGCCAGCAGGAGCGTTTGCGCCACAAGGACTTTGCCGAGATGAGCGCCGAAGAGTTGGAAATGGCGAAGCGCGCCATCGCCAAAATGCCGGATTCGCTTGGCATGCGCCGGACGCGCCGCTTCGAAAATGGCAGAGGTCGGCAAATCAACATGCGGCGGCTGATGAAAGACGTGATTCGCAAGCGCGGCGATGTCACGCAACTGCCGACGCATCGCCTTAAGGAAAAGCCGCGGCCTGTGGTATTGCTCTGTGATATCAGCGGCAGTATGGAACGCTACACGCGCGTGCTGCTGCACTTTATGCACGCGCTGGCCGGCTCGCTGTTCCAGGTCGAATCTTTTGTCTATAGCACGGACATCACCCGTATCACGCGGCAGATACGGCAAAAGAACGTGGATGAGGCGCTGGAAGATGTTGGTCAAGCCGTTTTGCAGTGGGGCGGCGGCACCATGACCGGCGAATGTCTGCATCGCTTCAATTGGGTCTGGTCGCGACGTGTGCTGGGACGTGGCGCGGTGGTGCTGTTGATAACCGACGGTTGGGACCGCGGCGATATCCCGCTGCTGCACCGGGAAATGGAACGCCTTCGCCATTCTTGCCGCCGCTTGATCTGGCTGAATCCCTTGCTGGATGTGCCGGAGTACGAACCGCTGACCCGGGGGGCGCAGGCGCTTTTGCCCTATGTGCACGACTTTCTGCCGATTACCAACCTGGCGAACCTGGAGGCGATCGTCAAAGCGCTCAACAATCTGAAGGGGCGCCCCAGCGCCGAAGCCTATCGCAAGCGGTATTTGCTCTCAGTGCCAACTAAGTAAAGAGGATTCACCACAGAGGCGCAGAGAGCACAGAGAAAGGGCAAAGAGATTATAAACGAAGGGACTGCTCATCAACTTTAATATACGATTTCTGAAGGAAGGCATAAAGCGGGCAGTCCTTCAATTATTCTCTCTGTGCCCTCTGTGTCTCTTTTTTAATAAACCGCGTCGCTCATGCGACGAGAAGACTTATTATTTTGTGTGAGCGCGGCAGGACGATTCGCTGCCGCCGGGCGGCTGTGGTGAATTACCCTGAGTTGGTTTTCCTGCTACGAGCGGATTGGCGGAAGGCGAACAAGACATGTTAGACATCCTGGATATGATCAACGACTGGATCGCGGCGGATCGTCGCGTGGCATTGGCGACGGTGGTCAAGACCTGGGGATCGGCGCCGCGGCGCGAGGGCTCAAAGATGGGCATCACAGCGCAGATGGGTCCTGTGGACGCGGCCCCGCCAGCGATGATCGGCTCGGTCAGCGGCGGCTGCGTGGAAGGGGCGGTGGTCGAGGAGGCGGTGGCGGGCTTTCGCGATGGCGCGCCGCGTTTGCTCAAGTTCGGCGTGGCGGATGACCTGGCTTGGGAGGTCGGTTTGACCTGCGGCGGCAGCATCGAAGTCTTTGTCGAGCCGCTGGATACGATCTGGTGGGACGCGCTGGCCGAGCTTGCGGCGGGGGACCATTTCGGCGTGACGATCACGGTTGTGGAGGGCGAATTGATCGGCGAGAAAGTCTTGCTCGATGCCCGGGGAGAGGTCCTGTTCCAGACCGATAACCTGACGGGAGCGCATCTGGAATCCATAAAAGCCCTTGCCAACTCGAGCAAGAAAAGCGGCTTGGCAACGATGGGCGAAACGCGGGTCATGGTCGACATGCAGGTCGAGCGCCCGCATCTGATCCTGATCGGCGGCGTGCATGTGGCGATTCCGCTGGAGGCGATGGCGACGCAAGTCGGTTTTCGCGTCTCGATCGTCGATCCACGCGCGGCATTCGCCTCGCGCGAGCGCTTTCCCAACGTGGCAGAGATCTTGCACAGCTACCCGGACAAGGCTTTGCCGCAACTTGGTCTGGACCGCAGCACTTATCTGGCGGTCTTGACGCATGACCCGAAGATTGACGACAAAGCGCTGATCACGGCGCTGCCGGCAAACATTCCCTACATCGGCGTTTTGAGCAGCGGACGCACGCACAGGCAGCGCGTGGCGCGGCTGAAAGAGGCCGGGCTCGACGATGAATTGATCGCGCGGATTCGTACGCCGATCGGCATCGACATCGGCGCGACTACGCCAGAAGAAATCGCGGTCTGTATCTTGGCGGAGATCATCGCCGTGCGAAATGGAGCACGTAATGAAGTTCGGTGAGGCGCCGGTCGCCGAAGCAATCGGCGCAATTCTGGCGCACAAGCTCTACGATGCCTCGGGGATGCTCGTCTTCAACAAGGGACATGTCATTGCCGAATCGGACTTAGCAGTACTGCGCCGTCTGGGCTTGGAGCGCGTGATCGTCACCCGGTTGAGCGATGCCGACCTGCACGAAGATAGCGCCGCCGAGCGCATCGGCAAAGCGGTTGCAGGTCCGATGGTCAAGTGGCGGACGCCGGGCGTGGGACGCGCTAATCTGACAGCGGCGGAGCGCGGCGTCTTGCATGTCGACGTGCCCAAACTCGAATTAATCAACAACATTTATGACGGCATCACCATCGCTACCTTGCGCGAATATAGCCTGGTCGGCGCGGGCGACATGGTCGCGCTGGTCAAAGTGGTGCCTTTTGGCGTGCCACAGGCGCGCGTGGTTGATGTGGAGCGCATCGCCGAAGCGAGCGCTGCCATCCTGCGCATTCTCCCGCTCCAGGAGAAACAAGTCGCGCTGATCGTCTCCGGCACCGAAGCCCGGCGCGAGCGCCTGCTCAAGAGCTTTCACGCGCCCGTTCTTCAGCGCGTCCAGGGCTGGGGCAGCCATTTGCTGGAACCGACTTTTGTCGCGCATGACCAAGAGGCCATCGCCGCGGCGATCCGCGCCCAGGCCGGGGCGGATCTGATCCTGGTGGCGGGCATTTCCGCCATCATCGACCGCGAAGACATCGTGCCCTCGGCGCTGCTGCGCGCCGGCGGCAGCATCACGCTGCACGGCGTGCCGGTGGATCCGGGCACGCTGCTGATGATGGGATACCTGGACGAAGTGCCGGTGGTGGGCGCGCCGGGCTGCGTCAAATCGCCCAAGACCAATGTCATCGACTGGATTCTGCCGCGCCTGCTGACCGGTGAGCGCCTGACGCGCGCCAACCTGGTGTCAATGGGCCACGGCGGTCTGCTCAAAGACATCGCCGAACGTCCCATGCCGCGCAGCGCGACGGATGGCTAGTCGTGGCGGATTTCGGCGCGATTATCCTGGCGGCCGGCTTGTCGTCGCGGATGATTGAAAACAAGCTGCTGCTGCCCTGGGGCGACGGCGAAGCCATCATCAGCCAGGTCCTCAGAGCCTATGTCGACGCCGATGTAGATCCGATCATCGTCGTGACCGGGCGCGACGCCGAGGACGTCGCCGCTGCGCTCGCGGCGTATCCACTAACATTCGCGCATAATCCCGACTTCGCGACAGGTGAAATCCTTTCCTCCGTGAAGACGGGCTTGAGGACCTTGCCGAAGTCGCTGGATGCAGCCTTCATTCAGCCGGGCGACATGCCCTGTATTTTCAGCGCCGTGATAAGGCAGCTGGCCGCGGCGCATGAGCCGGGCTTCAATGTCGCGCCGGTATACGAGGGTCAGCGCGGGCATCCGGTGCTGCTGGATCGCGCCTTTTGGCGAGCGATGCTGGATCTGCCGGGGGATGCCAGGCCGCGGGCTGTGATTGCAGGCGCGCGGGAGCGGTTGCGGCGGGTCGAGGTGGATGAGAAGGGCGTCGTGCTGGATATTGATACGCGCGAGGCGTATGAGTGGGGGTTGGCGCGGGGGTGTTGAGCTAGCTCACCCCAACCGCCGCCAAACTGCCCTGACCGGCCTCGCCCCGCCCCCATTCCAGCCGCCGACGCAGCGGCTGCCAGAGCGCGACGATCAGCGCTTCCCGGCACAAAATCACGATCCCGACCGTGACGATCTCCAGGCCCATAGTGACTAGCGTATGCGGCTCATAGAACAGCCGGCCGCAGGTGACGTAAAACAGCAATGCCAGCCCGATGGACAGTCCATGCGCCAAGATATACAAGCAAACGCCGATGAATGCGGCGTCGCGGCTCTCCAGGTCGAAGCTGCTCAAGAATAGCCCAATCGTCAAGCCGAGTATGATGGTCTGCCTCAGGTGGCTGTAGTACAGAATCAACATCAGCCCGATCAGCAGGGGCACGCGCAACTGCTCAAGCCTCACCCGCGCCTGATCGGACAGCAGCAGCCACAGGATCACGAGCAGCGCGACGCCCAGGACGCCGCCGCCGAGCCGCAGCGACTGAGCGCTGCCCCAGCGCAGGGCGGCGAACCAGCCGCCGCGGTGGGTGACGCCTTTGGCGAAGGACCAATTGGCGTAGAGCGAACCCGGTGTTGAACTGCAAATCAACTCGTAGGTGTGCTGGCGCTTTTCACGGGTGATGCCGTGGATGATCTCGACGGCGAGGAACATGCCCGCTATGAGCGCGAAGAAGGGCAATAGCGCCGGGCTGGCCACTACCAGAATGATCATGACGATCGGAACTTCGAGCAACAAGAGCAGGAGTTGCGGTTGGAGCGCGACTGCTATGATGATCGCGATTCCAGCGATCAGCAGCAGCGGTCGAGGCAAGCTGTAAGTCCGCCTGGGCGAGCTGGCCGGCTTGTAGCTTTGGCTTGCGCGCCGGAAAATAGGATTGCGCGCGTCCGGCCGGGCGATTTGCCGCCACAAGCGCGAGGATAACATATCAATATCGCTCCATGCGCTGGATATCGCTAGGTCCCATGATAGCCGAAAATGCGGGTGAATCCAAAGGGTCGGCGCGGGCAACAAGCTTAGGGCGCGTAGGTCGACTGCGGCTGCGCGTGATGCAGCAGCACATCAATGGTCAGCGCCAGGGCGGCGCCCTTCACCGCGGATCCCAGCGCCGCTTCAAGCACCGACGCCACGTCTATGATGCCGGCTTCAATCACATCGACGAGGGCGCCGCTGCGGATATCGATCCCGTGACCGCGGGGCATGCCCTCCAATTCAGCCGCTTTGGCGGAATCAAAGCCGCCGTTATAGCAGATGGCGCGCAGGGGCTCCTCCAATGCGCGCAGCAAAATGCGGCGCGCGGCGCGCGCGGCGCTGTCTTCATTGGGGTCAAGCGCCCCCTCCAGCGCGTCGCGGCAAGCCAGCAGGGCGACGCCACCGCCCGGCAGGATGCCATCGCGCAGGGCGCGGCGGAGTGATTTCGCCGTCTCTTTTGCGATGGCGATGCGGCTGTCCATGCGGCTCGGCAGAGCATCGCCGATGCGCAGGATGGCGACGCCGCCCAGAATCTTGCCGATGCGCTCGCGCAGAAAATCCTCCGCGTCCTTGTCCGTCGTGTATTCCACCAGTTCCAACAGATCCGCCAGATGCTCGGTCAACTCCCCTTGATCCTCGCGGTCGGAGACCAGGCCGAACATCGTCCGCTCGACCCAGACCTGCTTCGTCTGTCCGAAGTAGCTGGAGCGCGCGGCACGCCCCCATCCCCTGGATCTTTCCCCCAAAATGCGGGAAGGTGAATTTAGCGATGGATTTCGCAGCGTTGAAGTCCCTCCCTCTTCATGGGGGAGGGATTTAGGGTGGGGGCGCGGACGCTCCAGCGCGGTCGCCAACTTGTCGCCCGCCGCTTTGAAGAGCGGAATCGCGCCGGTGATCACCGCCATGTCGCTCAGGTGCGCTCGCCGCTGCTCATCGGTGCCGCCGGGCGTCTTGACCGCCACGATGCGGAATTTTTCCGGCTTCTTGTTGTTGAGGATGAGATTGATAACCGCTTCGGAGAATTTTTCGCCGACCAGGAGCAGCGACTTGGCGCCCGACCGCATGAGCATATTGATCACGGGCAGCAGGTCTTCCGCATCCTTGATATCGAGATCGCTGAGCAGTACCGCGGCGTCGTTCATGACGATGCGATCCGGTTCTTTACCGCCGCGCAGCATCGCGCGGGAGACAGCGCCGCGCTTCCAGTACATGCCCTTCATGTAGTCGCGCTCAATGGATCGCGTATGCCCGCGCCGCACGTCAAGCTGACCATGTTCGCCGATGAAGTCGAAGATCTCGCCCAGCTTCTCCGCCAGTTCGCGGTCGTGGCAGATGCACTCGGCGAGTTGCGCCAGTTGTTCGCGCCCGGCGAGCGGCATTTTCATCTCTGCGAGCGAAGCCAGCGCGACATCGAGGCATTCCCCGAGACACTGCCGCAGACGCATGGCGTTCCCGCCGGCGGCGATATACTTCAGTCCCTCGTTGTAGATCGACTGGAAAATGACCGCGGCAGTCGCCGTGCCGTCGCCGCAGTCTTCGTAAAGTTGCCAGAGCATCTGCCGCAGCAGCATGGCGCCCATATCGGCGTCGGGATCGGGCAAATCGCTGATGCGCCGCGCGATCAAGCCCCCCTTGTCCAGCAGTTCGGGCGGTTGGTTGTCCAGCGCTTGACTGACAGCGACCGTCCGCGTGACCGGACCCAGCGTCGGGCGTACCGCGTCGACGATCAGATTGATGCCGCGCTGCAAGCTGAGAGAAGTATCCGGCTGAAAGACGAGGCGAGGAACCGAGTCTCCCCCCAATGCATTGGGGATTCCGCCCCCCGTGACGCGGGGGGATTGAGGGGGGAACGAACGCGAGGGGGATTGTCTTTTCAACCGCGGATTGCCCCTTGCGTGAGGCCGGCGATGATCTGCCGCTGCATCAAGATGAAGATGATGATTATGGGCAGGGTGGCGAGGAAGGAGCCGGCCATGATCGCGCCGGTCTCGACTTCATAAGGTCCATCCATTGTCGCGATGCCGTTGGAGAGCAGGTACTTCGCGTCATCGTGCAGGACGACGAGGGGCCAGAGGAAATCGTTCCAGGTCCAGACGAAGGTGAGGATGCCGACGACGCCGAGGGCCGGGCGCACCAGCGGCAGGATAATGCGGTGGAACATGCCGATTTCCGAGGCGCCGTCGATGCGCGCGGCGTCCATCAGTTCACCGGGTACCGCTTCAATATATTGGCGCATGAGGAAGATGTTGAAGGCATTCACCATCCCGGGCACTATGATGGCGAGATAGTTATCCACCCAGCCGAAATCGCGCATCAATAGAAAAAGCGGTATCAGCAGCATGTGGAAGGGCAGGGTCAAAGTCGCCAGCACCAGGAAGAAAAAGAAGCGCTTGAAACGAAACTCGTATTTGGCGAAGGCGGCGCCGGCCAAAGCGGCCAAATAGACGCCGAGGACCGTGCGTATGCTGGCGGTGAAGATGGTATTGCCGTACCAGCGCACATATTCCGTCTTGTCGAAGAGCGTGTGGAAATTGTGCATGGTCCACTCGCGCGGATAGACCGTCACCGGCAGCTTATAAAGATCGCCCTCGCGGCGGAAACTCGCTGAAATCATATAGACGAAGGGAATCGCGCAGAGCAAAACGCCGACGAGCACAATGGTGTTCATAGACAGGATATTGACCCGGCTGGCGCCCATTGCGCTTTTGCGTTCCGACTTAAACATGTTGCCTCAGACCTTCCACAGACGGAACAAGAGCAACTGCATGCCGGTGATGATGAGAATGACCACGGTCAAGATATAACCAATCGCCGAGGCATAACCCATACGGATATTCAAGAATCCCATGTCATAGAGATACATCAGCGGGAACAAGCCGCTATCGAAGGGACCGGTGTTGGGGAAATCCAACAGCAGGTAGGGCTGGCTGAAGAGGCTGAAGGAGCCGATGCCGCCGGTGACGACCACGAAGACGAATACCGGGCGCAGGAAAGGTATCGTGATATGCCAGAAGACGCGGATGGTACTCGCGCCGTCGATGCGCGCCGCTTCCTTCAGATCATCGGGCACATTCTGCAAGCCGGCCAGGAAGAAGAGCGAGTTAAAGCCGACCCAGGTCCACAAACCGAGGATGATCAGCGACGGCATCACGAAATTGACATCGCGAATCCAGGCAGGGCCTTCTATGCCCAATTGCGCCAACGCCGAATTCATCCAGCCGAAATTTTGGTCGTAGACAAATCTAAATATCCAGCCGACGACGACGGCCGAGGTGATATAGGGCGCGAAGAAGGCTAATCGCCCCAGTACCCGGAAGCGTATATTCGGCGAGTTCAGCGCCAGCGCCACCGCCAGCGCCAGCGGCATCTGCACCAGCAAGGTACCCAGCCAGAATTCGGCGCCATTGATCATGGCTTCCCGAAAGCGCTTGTCCTTGGTCAGCAGGCGCTCGTAATTCGCCCAGCCTTTGTATTCGAGCACGACCCCGCCGCCTGCTTCCGCCTGTTGGAAGCCACGCGTGCGCTGGAAGCTCAAGAAGAGGGCAACGCCGGCCGGGTAAACGGTGAAGACCGCGAATGACAGCAGAAAGGGCGCCAGGAAGATATAGGGGATGACCTTGCGCTGATTGCGCGACCACCAGTCCGCGAGGGAGAAAGGTTGAGTATTTTCACCAGTGGTCAATGTGTGAGCGGACAAGCGGAGGTCTCCTGGAATCACCTGCCTATATCAAAGTGCATTTGAGGGCGACCCAAGGGTCGCCCCTGTTTACGTTGCGAGCGGCGGACCCCCACCCCCCCGGCCTCCTCCCCCATAAAGAGGGAGGGGGAGCTAAGCGCCGCGGGACGCAAGGTATTTTGCGTGGGCGGCTGCTGTGCAGCGCGAGGGTCTACATTTTCCGGAATAGATGAAATCTGTACGGGTCAGGTCGCGTAGACACTGACCCATGCCGGTGGCTGACCCTCAACAAAACGCTACTTGCTGAACTCGAATTCTTCGATCGCTTCTTCCAACGCGGCGCGCGGGTCGGCGTCCGCATCAAAGACCGGATCCATGACCAGGCGATTGACAATATCGCCGAAGAGCCCCCAATAGGGATCGACGTTGACGACGGCCATTTCGGCGGCCGCTTCCGCGATGTATTGACCCGGTATCTGCCCGCCGAAATAGTCATCAGAGCGCAGCAATTCCTCGCTATCCCAGACCGGCGTATAGGACGGGAAGAGGTTCATGCGGCGGAAAGCCAGCAGCGAACCCTCGGCGGTGATATTGCAGACGCGAATGAACTCATAGGACTCCGGCTTGTTTTCGGAGGCGGCGGTGATGCCCATGCCGGTGCCGCCATAGGGCGAGGTTTTGGGACTATCCGGGCTCCATTTCGGCAGGTGGCGCATCCGCCACTGACCCTCCATGTCGGGCACGTTCTGCTTCATAAAGCCCTGCAGCCAGGGCGCGGCGTACTTACTGACGAAGGCGCTATCGCCCATCAGTCCCCAAATGTCGGCGTCCGATACCAGGAACATGCCGGAATCGACGTTCGCTTTCTGCCAGTTCAAGATGTCAACAGCTAGGTCGTCGTCCAGCACTGTCACATTGCCGTCGCCATCAAAGAATTGGCCGCCAGCCGCGTTGAGGACGTTGTTCAATTCGCGCCAACTGCCAGCGCCTCTGTCAAATTCCGCTAGCGCGGTGCCCGAATCGTGGACGGGACCGCCAACTTGCTCGATCCAGTCTTCCCAACTCACCGGCGCTTCGGCATCCACGCCCAGCTCTTCCATGACATCGACGCGGTAGAGCATCAGCAGCGGGTTGACTTCGTTGCCGACGCCATAGATATTGCCGCGGACGGTCCAGGGCGCGGTGGCGGAGGGAATTGAAAGGCTGTCCAGGTCCTCGCCCAGCAGGTCATTCATGGCGGCGAAAGGTTCGTTGCCCGGTTCGCGCACATATTGGCCCGTCTGGTTGATCTCGATATCGACCATATCGGGGATGCCGGCGCCGCCGACAAATGCCGCCGTCAGCTTGGGCCAAAGATCCCAATAGGGCGTCTGCTCGAAGGTGAAGCCGACATTCGGATGCATGTCGGACCAGATTTCGTCAACCACATTCTGCATCCATTCAACGCGGTTGCTGGCGAAGCCCCAAAGCACGAGATTAATCTCTTCGTCCTGGGCGCGCACGACGCCGACCGGCAGCGCCGCAAAGCCGCTGGCCGCCAGCGCCGTTGATGCCGCTTTCAGAAAGTCGCGGCGCGAAAGTTTCTTTTCAGACATCGTTATCTCCTTCACTGTTGATCAAAATACTTTGCGTCCTAGTTGCGGTGTCCTTCGCCTATCACCTCCTGTCCGGCTCGCCGAAGAAGCCAACTCAAATCTGTCGATGATGGCTGCTGCTTGGTAAGCTGCGATTGCAGCATGGGTAATGAGCATACCCCCCCCCCTCCCGAAAAAGTCAAGAGGAAGCGGACGAATGCCAGGGCAATCGCCTCAAGTTCCGTTCGGCTGTTCGACTATACGAGAGACTGGAATTTATGAGCCTGGACACAACTCGCCGCCCTAAACTGCGCGCGTTATAGCTTTTGAGCCTCGTGAAGGCGATAAAAGAGCCCGCGCTCCGCGATGAGTTCTGCGGGCGTTCCCAGTTCAGCAACGCTGCCGTCCTGCAAGACCAGAATGCGATCGGCCTTCATCACGGTCGCCAGACGATGGGCCACGGCAATAGCCGTTCTGCCGCTTTTCGCCTGACTGATCGCTTCTTGAACTATCTCCTCGGTCAATGCGTCCAACGCGGAGGTCGCCTCGTCCAAAAGCAGGATGGCCGGCTTCTTCAAGAGCGCGCGGCAGATCGCCAGGCGTTGGCGCTCGCCAGCGGATAAGGCCAAGCCGCGCTCGCCGACGATGGTCTGGTATTTCTCTGGCAAGGCTTCAATAAAGGCATGAAGGTTCGTATGCTTGGCAGCTTCGGCGACGGCCTCAGCCGCGATAGCGTCGGGATAGGCTATATTCTCGTGGATGCTACTGTTCCATAAGAAGATATCTTGCGGCACCAAGCCGATGTGACGGCGCAGGGAGTCCAGGGACAGTTCCCGGATGTCTACGCCATCGACCAGAATCCTGCCCGATTGCGGCGCATAAAAGCCCATCAAGAGATCCACTATGGTGGATTTCCCGCCGCCGCTTTCGCCGACGATCCCGAAGAATTCCCCGGGCTGCACAGAGAATGAGACATCGCGCAGGGCGAAATCGCCTCGTCCATAATCAAAAGACACGTTGTCGAATTGGATCGACGGGCCCGCCCCTGGCGAAATGGTCAGTTCCCGACCGCCTTGCCGCTCCATTTCATATGCGAACAAGCCGTCGAGACCTGCGATCGCGACTCTGATTTTCTCCAGGGTCACTTGCGCCTGTAACATGGCGCGCAGCGCTGTGTAAACGTAGGGCGTGTAGAGCATGAAAGCGATGAGATCGCCGATGGTCAATCTGCCGTTGATGATTTCAAAGGCGCCGACGCCGAAGACAAGACCCATCAATACGCGATCCACCACATGCGTAGGAAGGATCAGAATCAAGTTGTGCAATGTTTCCGTTTTGGCGCGAACTTCCCAATGCCGTTTTATCCAGGTATCCCAACGCGCTTTTTCATGAGCCTCGCCGCTGAAGGAACGCACTGTGCGAATGCCGGAAAACACCTGCTGCAATGTACTTGAACCGGATTCCAGAATCCGCAGAAACTCCTCTTCAAGCGTCCTGACATAGTCTTTCAAGCGCTTTGAGAATAGGTAGGTTATTGGAAAAGCCAGCAGCGTTATCAGCATCAGCCGCCAATTGATGAGCGTCATCGCAGCCAGCGCGCCGATGAAGAGCAGAGCGTTGGATATCAAAGGTATAAGCCGATCGACGATGTAATCGTCTCCTACAAGCCCGCACCCTCGCGTAATATGATGGATGATATGTCCGGTTTCGGTCGACTCCAGGTCGCGGAGTCGCGCGTGGACTAGATGATTGAAGAGCTTCTGGCGCATAGCTTGCGAAATAGCCTCGCCGAGGATTTCGCGCTGATAGTCGTAAACCGCGTGGAGCGCGGCCGAGATCAATGGGATCGTAATCAGAGCGAACAAGAGCAAACCCGCCTCGCTCATGTCTCTTCCCGGGATCGTTTCATCGACAAGTCGCTTGAAGAGCAGTGGCAACGCAACACTGATGAGAATCGTCAACATCAGGAAGAAGACCATCGCGACGATCACCGTCATGCGCTTGCGAAGTTCGCCGACGATAATATTTTTCGCGGTTTCCTGGGTCATACCACTCCTTGTATGAAACTTAAGAAACCAAGCCGATAGCAAAGGCTCAGACAGCAATGCCAAGCTGGAGCGCCGGTGGCCTCTCCAGCAAATGGGAAATCACTTAGATGATGCTAGGGGTCATCAAAACAATCTTACTGCTTGACCGCGCCGATGGTCAAGTTATCGAGGATCTGATTGCGCCCGGCGACGAATATCAGCACGATCGGCAGCGTGGCGATGAATGCCCCGCCCAGGATTGCGAAGAAACTATAGCACAGCTAGGCTTTGATCGATCCGCTGGTCAAGCCGCTGATGAACTGCCGCATGGCCACGGCAAAGACACAGAGCAGCGGAATTGATGAAATGACGTAACCGGCGAAGAGCGTGCCCCAGTCCGTCTCAAAATCCGAGGAAAATTGCATCACCCCCAGCGCCAGCGGCATCTTGTCCTTGTCAGTGATCGTGACCAGGGGGCCAGATCAAGTCATTCCAGGTGGCGATTAGCGTTGTCATCGCTACAGTCGCGATCATCGGGCGGGCGAGCGGCGCCGATACATAAGGGAGACAGCTAGGGACGGTTCAAAGGCATGTCAGGGGCAGAAGCCGACTTTATGGCGGCGGACGCGCCGGCAAACCAAATTCATACCCTCAGCCGCCCGCCTTTCCTCCGTTTCGGCCGCAAAACCGCGTCTATTGTCCGAAAAATATATTTCATTGTCCGAAACGGACAAAGTTTGATGCGATTGCCCTGGAACCAGGGCGGGTAATCTCTGCAATCAACTTGATTAGGGATTATCCCTGCGCTAAGATCGTCGCTTTCTAGCGGGTTGCCGAGTCGGATACAGCATGCGCGAGCCATCTATTATCGTCTTGCATCCTTCGCGCTGGCGAGAAGCGAAGGCGCTGCGACTGCAAGCGCTGCAAAACGACCCGCTTGCCTTTGGGACGAGTTATGAAGAGGCGCTCGAATATGCTGACGAGGTATGGACGACGCGGGCGAAAGCCGCTTTCGAGCGCGACTGCGCAATTGCGCTTTACGCTGAAGTCGCCGGGGACCTGGTTGGCATGGCCGGCGCCGGGTGATCGGACCGGCGCAAGACGCGGCATGTGGCGGAAGTTTATGCTGTTTACGTCAAGCCAAATCATCGGGGCAAGGGTATCGGCGCCGCGCTCGTGCAAGGGCTGCTGGACGAATTAAAAGCGCTGCCGCAGATTGAAAAGGTCAAGCTGGGCGTTACCGATTCCAACGCAGCGGCGGTCGCGCTATACCGGCGGTTTGGGATTGATGGCGTAGAGCTTGCCGATATCGGGCTGGTTATTCGGCGCCATGCCATTGAGCACGCCCCATCTGCCCGGCGCGACGCCGGGCCAATTCTCGGAGGCAACAGAGTCGCCCGGATAATCCCTTTCGCCGGTGTGCGTCTGCAAGACGGAGGTCAGCAAGTCTTCTTCACGGTCGGATGTGTAGGGTGGTTTCCAGTAGAAGCTGTTCATGACCGCGCGCGGCGTCATTTCGCCATCGCCGCGCTCGCCGTCCTTCAGCAGTTGCGTATACTGCGGATTGGCGACGCCGCCGCCGGAACCGGCCGCGTCGGGCGCGCAAAGATTGCCCTCCGCGTCTTTGCTGCCGCCGAAGCCAAAGGGCGAAACCGGCGCGACCAGAGTAGCGCTCAACAGGCGCTCGGGCGCATCCATCATCAGCCGCCAGGTCACGCCGCCGCCCATGGAATGGCCGACCACATGGGCTTTGTCTATACCCAGCGCGTCCATCAAAGCGAGGACATCGTCGGACATATCGGCCAGACCGCGCGCGCCGTCGACCGCCGCGGCCGGGTCGGATTCGCCAAAGCCGCGTTGATCGAGCGCGACGCAATGATAGCCGGCGGGCATGGTCAGCATCGTCTCTTCCCAGAAGGTCGCCGATGTCAAGTTGCCGTGTACAAAAATGACCGGCGTACCGCTTTCGTCACCCGAAAACAGAACGCGCGTCGAGATTCGCGCCGTAGCGACCCTTCGCGCTTTGATGCCAGGCAGTGTTGCTATGGACATAATTCGACTTCCTTTCCTTTGCGCTTGTCCTGCCGCAGACTGTAACGCAAGCGCCTGCGGCGCGCCAATTTGCTAATCAAAACGGTCCGTATTCGTCCGTTTGCGCTGGATGAGCGTAAACCGTCGCGTCATAACTGCGCCGCATTAGCTCCCATTTCACGTCAGCATAGTCGGGGTCCCCCGACAGGTCATGATGTTCCCAGGGGTCGGCTTCCAGGTCATAGAGTTCGCAGACGTCTTTCCGGTGATATACGATCAGTTTCCAGCGGCGATCGCGATACATGGTGGCATGGGTCTTGTCGGGAAAATTCGTCGCGGCGTAATGCTCCGTCCGCACGAATTCGCGGTGCGGCGCTTCGGGCGGCTCGCCGCGCAGGCGCGGAGCCAGCGAGCATCCCTGTACATATCTTGGCGCTTCCATATCGAGCAACTCGTATAAGGTCGGCACGATGTCGATCAGTTCGACCAATTCCCCGCTGATGCCCGGCTGAACCCGACCGAGCCAGGAGATCAACAGCGGCACGCGCACCAAGCCCTCGTAGAAGCGGCAGCCCTTGAGCACGAGCCCGTGGTCGCCCAGCGTTTCGCCATGATCGCTCATGAAAATGATGATGGTGTTTTCCCGCTGTCCAGATTCCTCAAGATAGTTGATGAGCCGGCCGAACTCCGCGTCAAGAAACTCGATCATGGCATAGTACGAAGCTTGAATGTGCTTGTGCTGCAATTCATCGGGATGACGCGCGACGTTCTGAAAGTCAATCCCCGCCTCTTGCAGTCGCCCTTGATGTTCCAGATCGCCCTCCAGAAAATGAGCGCCGGGCAGCGTTTCGGGATCATAGCGCCGGTAGTATTCCCAGGGCGCGTCGAAGGGCGGATGCGGGTCGAAAGGGTTGATGCAGAGCAGCCAGGGTTTGTCAGGCTCGCGATTGCGTCCGATGAATTCGATCGCTTTTTCCGTACACCAATGACTTTGATGCAAGCGCGGGGGGACGTTGTCGGCAGTCGCGCTCGGTTCGCTGAATCCGCCGAATCCCGGATCCTGGTGTGAATTGCGATAGTCGTCCAACGAAGCGATGCCGCGAGGCTGCAACACGCTATTGTGATTGATGCCTTGTCCCTTGATCCATTCGACGTATTCGTTGCCGCGTTCATTGCCGCCCTTGTGATCGTGACTGTACTGGAAATAGTCATAGCCATCGTCGACGCGCTCTTCGCGGCGGAGGAAGGCGCTGGCAAGATGCAATTTGCCGATCAGGCCGCAATCATAACCGGCATCCCGCAAGACTTTGGAGACAAGCCGGTCTTCAAAGTGGCGGGGAAAACTGCGGAAGCCGTTGCCATTGACGCCGACGGCGCTGGGATACATGCCCGTCAGGAAGCTGGCGCGGCTAGGCGTACAGATGGGCGATTGGCAGAAGGCATGCGTGAAGGCAGCAGACTCGGCGACGAAGCGATCGAGATTGGGCGTGTTGATGTGTTGGTTGCCCAGAGCCGCAATCGTATCAAAGCGTTGCTGATCGGTGCAATACCAGAGGATGTTAGGGCGGCTTTGCATAAGATTTCTCCATCAAGCATCAATTGAGAATATTTGAGATCATAACCATTTTCCCAGCATATTTACCATTTATTCAGGGCAATCGCTTCAAATTGTTTTTTCACCACAAAGACACGAAGCGCCGCGTAGCTCTGTGCCCCCTAGCAGACCTCGATCAACTGGCTGTGTCGAAGGGCTGTGTCGGCGGTCAGTGTCTAAGCGCCCTACGCGTCCCTCAATGGTTAGAAAACCCCAACGCGCAAATATTGAGCCGCTCTTTATCAGAACATCTGTGCTATCATGCCTGCAAGCGCATCGAAGCGAGGACCCCCATGCCCAAAACCAGGAACTTCTCAGACCGCGAAAAACGGGACCCCATGCGCCTGCTCGATATCCATAACCACATCAACGCCGTCTACCTGTTTATGCAAACTCTATCGCTCATGCGACGAGAAGGCAACCTATTTTGCGTGAGCGCCGCATACCTTTTCGCTGCCGCCCTGCGGCTGCTTGCAGGCATCCATCATCCTGCCCTGCCTCCTCAGCCTAAAACGCTGCGCCGCCGACAAAACGCAACTTTGTCCGAAAAAAGTTTTTCTTTGTCCGCGAAACGGACAATATCGGAAAAACTTATAACCAAGAAACAAGTGGCCGATAGCCCTGCGCCTACTTCCAACGCCACCATTCAACCTCCAGCCAACCCGATCCGCCCAACCGCGCCCGCTTCATCGCCGGACTCTAAAAAGTCCCCTTCCAAAAAAACAGACAGTATCTATACGGTGTCAATACATTTGCGGAATTTGGCGCTAGAACTAGGGCATTTCAAGAGTACGTCAAGGGGGTGTTTCAAGGGCAAAAGCCGTCTTTTTGGATGATTTATGGGGCGATCGACACAAAATGATTTTGAAGCGATTGCCCTGACCATTTATTCAGAGTAATCGCGTCAGTCGAACAGCCAATGTTCAAACAGGAATTCTTAACCGCCGAGCGCGCCGAGATTCACCTCTGCCTGCCAAAAAAGGAAGCGCCCTTACAGATACGAATACGGCGGATGAGTAGTCATATACGGCGGCATTTCAATATTGACGCGCTTGCGCTGGAACAGCGGGCGCGGGGGCGGAGAAATGATCGAAAAGGCGTTACAATAGCCCCCATGACGAAAAATAAGGAGTGACGCGATGGTAGATTTTGGATTGGGACTATTGCATGGACCGCCAAAAGGACAACTCGATAGCTGGCTGGCGGATCTCGATGCGACGACCCCGCAGCTCGAAGGGCATTTCCGCAGCTTGTGGATGACCGACCATTTCATGTGGGAGGGCGCGCCCACCTTTGAAGCCTGGACGGTGATGAGCTTTATAGCCGCGCGTTATCCCGACTTTGAAGTCGGTCCTATGGTGCTGGGCCAGAGTTATCGCAATCCCGCGCTGCTCGCATTCAAGGCGGCGACCTTGCAGACCCTTTGCCAGGGCAGATTCATCATGGGCATCGGCGCCGGCTGGAAAGAAGACGAATACCAGGCCTACAACTATCCATATCCCTCGGCAAGCGAACGTGTACAGCAGCTTGAAGAGACGCTGATCATCATGAAGAAGATGTGGGAAGAGCCGGGCACGGTCAGTTATGAGGGGCGGCACTATCGCGTCAAGGAGGCTTGGTGCGAACCCAAACCGCAGCCCAGGATCCCCATCCTGGTCGGCGGCGGCGGTTACACGACTATGAAACACGCCGCCAAATACGCGGATATCTGGAACCTGCCGGATGCGCCGCTGGAAGCTTATGTTGAACGGCTGAACGTCCTCAGGCGTCATCTCGACGCGCTCGGGCGCGACCCGGCCACCATGCGTTTCAGTTGGTTCGGGCGGGTCGCCATCGGCAGGACCGAAGCCGAGGCCAAAGCCCGCGGACTTTCCCGAGACGACAAATGGACGAGTGAAAAAGCCTTTGTGGGTAGTCCAGAGTCAATCGCCGAGCAGATGAACGCTTTCGTCGAGCAAGGCTGCGATTATTTCATGGTGGATATCATCGGCGCGCCCGACCCAGACGTCATAGGCATGGTGACCGAAGAACTGATTCCCAAGTTAAACGGAGCCTAACAGCATGAAAATCAAATGGTATGGCCACGCTAGTTTCATCATCAGCGACAGCGCCGGCAGGACGGTGATAACCGATCCTTACACACCGGAAACTTCCGGCTATCAGCCGATACCCGACGTGCCGGATGTTGTGCTCACCTCGTCGCTCAACGACGATTTTCACGACCGCTCCGACTTGATCCTGGGGGATCCGCTGCGGATAAATATGCTGGATGTGGCGCGCGAGGGCGGCGAAATCGAAGCGGCCGGCTTGGTTTTCAAGGGGATCGAATCGTCGGAGATGTACGAGCATCCTTATCACGAGCCGGACAAGTGCGCCATGTACCGCTGGGAGATGGATGGCATCAGCATCGGGCACATGGGCGATGTGGGCAATCCCTTCACGCCGGAAGAATACGCCTTCTTTGCAGGCGTCGACGTCTTCCTGGCGCTGGCCGGCGACGTGCCGACGATTCGCTTGCCCGACCTCAAGCAAGTGATTGACCGGATCGCGCCCAAGCTGGTGATCCCGATGCACTTCCGCACGCTGCGCTACAAGCCGCGCAACATGCAATGGATTACCGCCTTCCTGCACCACTTCAACGATGCCGATATCGACTTTCAGTCGGATTGGGAAGTGGAACTGAGCAAAGCGGATCTGCCGGAATCGACGCGCGTGCTGGTGCTGACGCACGCGCTGTGAGCGGACGGGGAACTTAAAGGCGATTGGCCGGACTCCATTGAAATATACCCCTCATCCCCCAGCCTAAGCCCCCCCTCGATCCCCCCGCTCAACGGGTGGCGGAATGATCTTACCCCGTTTTGGTGGACACATCGCGCCCCACAAAGCCCCCGATTCAGGGTGCAACGGCGCTTTTAAGAGCATCGCGGGCGCATTGGCAATCTGCCGGCCTCACCCTATAATCAATGCACTGTTCGCCAAGACAGAGGCAATGGATGTCCGCTGAACCGCATCTGGCCGCATCGGTGCTCGATACTATTGGCAATACGCCTCTGGTGGAATTGTCGCGCGTCACGGCATCGCTCGACGGCACCGTTTTCGCCAAGCTCGAATATCTCAATCCCGGCTATTCCAAGAAAGACCGCATCGCCCGGCAAATGATCGAAGATGCGGAGGCGGAGGGCGAGCTCCGCCCCGGCGATACCGTCGTTGAACTGACTAGCGGCAATACTGGCGCAGGCTTAGCCATCGTTTGCGCCGCCAAGGGCTATCGCTTCGTGGCGGTGATGTCGCGCGGCAACTCCCCCGAGCGCGCCCGCATGATGGCTGCGCTGGGCGCCGAAGTCGTCCTGGTCGATCAATGCCCAGCGTCGCAGCCGGGTCAAGTGTCGGGCGCGGACCTGGCGCGCGTCGAAGAAAAGACGCGCGAGATCGTCGTCGAGCGCGGCGCTTACCGCGCCGATCAATTCGGGCTGGAGGGCAATCGCCGCGCTCACTATCTGCACACCGCGCCGGAAATCTGGCGGCAGTCCGGCGGCATCGACGCCTTCTGCGATTTTGTCGGCAGCGGCGGATCCTTTGCCGGCTGCGCGGGCTACTTTAAGGAGCGCGATCCCGCCGTTCAATGTTATATTGTGGAACCGGAAGGCGCGGCGGCTCATGCCGGGCAGCCGGTCACGCGACCGAATCACAAGATACAAGGCGGCGGCTACGCCATGCCCGAGCTTCCTTTGATTGATCGCGATCTGGTCGATGGCCACCTGCGCGTGACAGACGAGGAAGCCGCGCTCATGTCCCGACGTCTGGCTCGTGAAGAAGGTCTGTTCGCCGGCTATTCATCCGGCGCCAACCTGGCCGCGGCGCTGCGACTGCTGCGAAGGGCGGGCCGGGGTCTGCGCGTCGCTATATTGCTCTGCGATTCCGGCTTGAAATATTTGAGCACAGATCTTTGGGATTGAAATTATGGACACAAATGAATCGCGCGACGATATTGTCCGCTGGATCCGCAGCAACCACGGGTCCCTTTCCCCCAGCCAGCGGAAGGTGGCTGAATTCCTGCTGAAAGGCGGCATCAACGTCATTCATCTGACCATCACCGAGATTGCTAGTGCAGTCGGCGTCAATTCGTCAACTGTGGTGCGGACCGCGCAAGCGCTCGGTTTTGAAGGTTTCCCGGAATTGCAGTCGGTCTTGCGCAGCCAGTTTCTCAACCAGGCCAAGATCGCGCAACGCATGCAGATCGGATCGCAAAAATTAATCGACGACCTCTCTTCCGGCGAACCGGAGAATCAGCATCTGCTGAATACGGTGCTGCGCGACGAGGTCCAGACCTTGCTTGATCTGCCCCAGCACGTGCCCACCCATATTTTCGACCGCGCCGTCGACTTGGTAGACCGCGCCAAACACGTTTACATTATTGGCTTGGGCGCTTCATTTCCGCTCGCGCTCAACTTCGGCATCGTATTGCGCTACATCCGCCCGCGTACCACCGTGCTCACGCCGGGCATCGATCCGATAGCCGCGCAATTGACGCCGCTCAAGGAAGGCGATCTGATCTTTTCGCTTTGCTTCGCCCGCTACACGCGCGAGACCTTGACTGTGATGGAAGTTGGCAGGCAACGCGGCGTCTCCGTGGTCACCGTCACCGACAGCCATGTATCGCCGGCCGCCAAACGCGCCGATCTGGCGCTGATCGTGCCCTTCCGCCTGCGCCTCTACAGCAATACCGTCGCGCTCTTCGCCTTGCTCGACGCCATCCTGGGCGCGCTTTCCCTGCGCTATCCGGAAAAGACGCGCGCCCGCCTCGACAGCCTCGAAGACCTCTACAAGCAGTTCAATCTTTTGACCACAGACGATGATTGAAGATAACAGAAGCTCAAGCGCGCACGTTGGGATCAAGCGCATCGCGCAAGGCGTCGCCGATGATGTTCAAGATCAGCACAACCAAGGTGATGGTGATGCCGGGGAAAACGGCGATCCACCACTGCGTCCGCATATAATTGCGGCCGTCAGCCAGCATCGCCCCCCATTCCGGCGTCGGCGGGCTGACGCCCAAACCCAGAAAGCTCAAACTGGCGCCGGTGACGATGGCGCCGGATACGCCCAGGGTCGTCAATACAATCAAGGGTCCCAGCACGCCGGGCAGAACGTGGAAAAACATGATGCGGGGAGCGCCCGCGCCCATGCTGCGCGCCGCCATCACATATTCCATCTCGCGGATGGACAAAGTGATGCCTCGGATGAGACGGGCATAGGTCGGCAAGGAAAAGAAGGCGATGGCGAATATCACGTTCATCATATTCGAGCCCAGCAGGCTCACCAGCCAAATCGCCAGAATCAGCCCCGGGAAAGCCAGGATCAAGTCCATCACGCGCATGATAAGGTCATCGACCAGGCCGCCCACAAATCCGCCGATCAGTCCCAGAGGCACGCTGACCAGGGTGGTCAGCGCGGTCGACAGAAAGCCGACTTGCAAGGACACCCGCCCGCCATACAAAACGCGGCTCATGATATCGCGCCCAAGCTTGTCGGTGCCAAAGGGATGCGCCAGCGACGGTCCCAGGTTGCGCTCCGGCGTATTGCGGTCGATGGGATTGTAGGGAGTGACCATATCCGCGAAAAGGACCGCCAGCGCGATCAACGCCAGGCAAACGAGGCCAAGCACCGCCACGCGATTCCTGACAAACTTCCGGATAGCCAGTTCGTACAAGCCGGTCGGGCGCTCGCTGCCTTCCAGTTGCTTCACGAGCCAGTCCTATTCATAGCGGATGCGCGGATCGACAAAGGCATAAATGATATCTACCAGCAGATTCACAAAAACAAAGGACGCGGCGACCAGGATCACCGCGCCCTGGATCATCGGATAATCCCGATTGGAAATGGCGTCAATCGCCAGACTTCCCACACCGGGCAGATGGAAAATGCTTTCCGTGATCACCGCGCCGCCCAGCAAGCCGCCTACCGAAAGGCCGACCACCGTGATTATCGGAATCAAAGTATTCTGCAGCGCATGGCGGATCAGCACATGGCGCTGCGCCAAGCCCTTGGCGCGCGCCGTGCGCACATAATCAGTGCTCAATACCTCAATCATGCTCGAGCGCGTCAAGCGCGCGATCAAGGCGCTTTGACCCACGCCCAGCGTCGCCACCGGCAGAACGAAGTGCTTCCAGGTGCCGACGCCTTGCACTGGCAAAATGCGCAAGCCAACCGAGAAAATAAGGATCAGCATCAAGCCCAACCAGAAGGTCGGGATGGAGTAGAACAGCACTGCTACGACAATGCCAAAATTGTCAATCCAGGTGCGCTGATACACTGCTGTCACCACGCCGATGACCAAACCCAAACTGGTGCCGATGGCGACGCAGAGAAAGGTCAAGGTGGCCGTGAAAGGAAATGCCTTGGCGATCACGCCCACAACCGGCTCGCGAAACTTGACCGAGCGCCCCAGATCGCCCTGAACGAAGTTGCGCAGAAAGATCAGATACTGCTCAAACACCGGGCGATCCAAGCCCAGGTTGTGGCGGATCTGCTCAATCAGTTCCGGCGTGGCGCGGGGACCTGCCAAGACCTTCGCCGGGTCGCCGGGCAAAGCCACCCGCAGCATGACAAAGACGACCGTGGTCACACCCAGGATCAGAGGAAAGGCGATCAAGATGCGGCGCAGGATATACTTGCTCAAGTGTCACGCTTTCTCCGCACAGATGATAAGAACATTGCGGGCGACTCACCGAGTCGCCCCTACAGTTCAAGAGATAAGTGTAGAGGTCAGCCGGTGGCTGACCCGCTAGATTGCTTTGCTGCGGGCGCTATCCCGTCTCGAAGTAGGCGTTCCAGTACAGGAAGCTCAAGTCCGGATGGATGCGCCAGTTTTCCAGTTCGGCGCGCACGCCGGTTAGCGCCGGCGGCACAGCCAAATAGACCCAGGGCGACGCCTCTATGATGTATTCGCTGACAGCTGTCACCGCTTCGTAACGCAAGTCCGGATCCAATTGCGTGTCGGCGGCGTTCAGCAAGCTCGTCAATTCGTCGGTGGAGAACCAGGCGCGGTTGCTGCCGCCCTTGCGTTCAGGATCGAAGAAGTAAGTCAGGATGCTGGGATCCTGATAGCCATAGAGCAACAGGAACAGGTCATGTTCGCCGGTCGTGGTCAGGTCGATCAAAGCCGAGAATTCCAGCAGTTGGATCTCCAGCGGAATGCCAACATCGCGCCACTGCGCTTCCAGCACTTCCGCCTGACGTCGCCATTCGTCCGGCGAGGCTGTGGCTAGCGGAACCGACCAGGCATTGCCGTCGGGATCTTCGCGCAAGCCATCGCCATCGACATCGACATAGCCCAGCGAATCGAGCAGCTCGCTGGCCTTGTCCGGGTCAAAGCTCGGCGCAACCGCGTCCAGTTCGGGGTTGTGGCCCCAGATGGTCGGCGGCAGCGGCTGATAGAGCGGCTGCGCCAAATCTTCCCAAGCCAGGGTGACGAATTCTTCGCGGTTGGTGGCGTAAGCGAAGGCGCGCCGCAAATCCGGATCCGTCCAGGGGTCCTTCGAAGTATTGAAGCCGACGTAGCGAATCTGGCTCAACTGCGCGATATGAACATCGATATCAGGGTTGGCTTGCGCATCCGCCAGGTTCTGCGTCGGGATGCCCGCCAGCGACACTTCGCCGGTCTCCAAAGCTGCCAAAACGGTCTGCTCTTCGCCGATGAACAGAATCTGCAATTCGTCCAGGAAGACCGGACCCGGGTGATCGTACAATTCTTCAGGCGCCCAGGTGAAATCGGGATTCCGCTCGAAGAGCACATAATTGTCCGTGACCAATTCCTTGAAGATGAAAGGTCCGCCACCAACTGGGCTGGTGCCAAAGTCGTCGGGTCCCAGGGCTTCATAGGCTGTTGGCGAAACGATTTCCAAGCCCGAAAGCACGAAGAACAACGGCGCATAGGGCGAGGCCAGGCGCATGGTGAAGCTGTAGTCGCCGTTGATTTTGACTTCTTCCAACAAGCCGATCAGATCGCGACCTTGCGAGGCGCCTGTATCCGGATTGGCATATCGATCCAGATTCCATTTGATCGCTTCCGCGTCAATCGGACTGCCATCGGTAAATGTGGCGAAGTCGATCAAGTTGATGGTCAAAGCCTTGGAATCTTCCGATACTTCCCAAGTATCCGCCAGGAAGCCGATATAACTCATATCCTCGGCGCGCGCGAACAGGGTCGGATAAATGGCGTAATGCGGCCAGCTATGCCAGGACGATACAAAAGGATCGAGCGAGGTATTAGAATTGGCATCGGCTACGACCAGGCGCCCACCCTTACCTTCCATCATGTCTTGCGCCATAACAGCGCCGCCCAACGCCATGAGCGCGACCAGCAGCAGAGCAAAAACAGCGAATCTTGACTTAAACACGTTTACTTCCTCCTAAAATGGACAATGCGATCAAAAGCAGCTTGCGCTTCATCTCTACCGATAAGGCTCCCTTCTCTGAATAACTGATTTGCTGATAGTTTTCAGCCAGAATATCCCGCGCGGACGGCGAGCGGCTTGATCCAGTCAGTCTTGCGATTGAAAGACATCGTAGACAGCGCGGCCAATCTCCCCCATCGCGCTCTCGACTTCGAAAACACGTTGATGATGCGCTGCCGGCTTGTCCCAGTAGGGCGCCTCATCCCACTCGGTGAAAATCGTCAATATCACATGATTACTATCGTCAATGATGATGATACCGCTGTCATTGCGGATGCCGCCGATGGTGCCCGTTTTGTGCGCGACTTTGACGCCGGGCGGCAAGAAGCGCGACAAGCGCAGGTTGAATTGCTGCTTGAGCAGGATATCGATGGCGATCTCTCTCACATCGCCGGCGAAGAGCTCCCCGTTATAGATCTTATGCAGCAGCTTGTTCATGGCTTTGGCACTGCAGACATTGTTCTCTGGCCCCTTGCTGAAAGCCAAGCCATCGCGCAAAATATCATGTTTCGCGCTCCAGGCGATCAACTCCTCCAGCGGCAAATCCAGGACCTCGTCGGGGAACAAATAGCGTAGCAATTGCTTGCAATTGTGTTTGAAATAAATGTCGTCCAGCCCGATCTCATGCATATAGCCTTCGATAACCGCCGCGCCGCCGAGAGCCTCCACCATCATGTCGGTCGCGGTATTGTCGCTGATGATGATCATCAAAGTCAGCAGATCGCGCACCGTCGGCTGCAAACCGCTCTCGAAATAAGGCAAGATGCCGCTACCCAGGCTCTTGTCCTCGTCGTTGAGGGGAACGCGCGTATCGAGACTTATCTCGCCCCGGGCAAGCTGTCGGCAAGCGGTCGCCAGTATGGGAATTTTGAAGGTGCTCGCCATCGGGAAGGGCTCGTCGCCATTAACGTCGACTTGCTGGCCCGATTCAATATGCCAGACCGCCACGCCGACGTGGATGTCAGCCGTCTCTGCAATGCCCGCGATTGTCTCGGCCAGGCTCATGGTTAGGCTCCGCCCCCGTAAGGATAGTTGTCGCGCCAGGCTTGCTTCGCCACTTCGAGGCGATCTCTTTGCACATCGACGCCGATGCCCCTTCCATCCGCCACCGCCAGCGTACTGTCGCCGTCAAGCGCAAATGGCGGTTCCGTCAGATCAGGATCAAAATAACGGTCGGTCGCCGAGATATCCGACGGCAAGTTGACCGCGGGCAAAGCCGCAAAAGACAGGTTCGCCGAGCGACCAATGCCGCATTCCAACATGCCGCCAATCCAAAGCGGCAGATCATTCTCGGCGCAGATGCGGTAGATTTCGAGGCATTCGCTGAAGCCGCCCACGCGCGCCGGCTTCAAGTTCAGGATGCCAATCGCGCCCACTTGCAGCGCCACAAGCAAGTCGCTCGCCGACTTGACGCTCTCGTCCAGGCAGATTCGCGTAGCCATGCGCGACTGCAAAACACCATGCTGATAGATGTCATCATGGGACAGCGGCTGCTCTATCATCAACAAGTTGAACTGATCCAAAGTTGCCAAATGCTCGGCGTCGCCGATGTTATAGTCGCTGTTGGCATCCAGCATCAGCAGGATATCGGGAAATCGCGCCCGTACCGCCCGGGCTACCTCGATATCCCAGCCGCGCTTGATCTTCAGCTTGATGCGACAGTACCCTTGGTCCAGGCGCGCGGATACCGCCGCCAGGGTCGCGTCCAGCGAATCCTGTATGCCGATGCTGACGCCCACCGTCGCTCGCCCCTCCGTTTTGTGACCGTCCGGCGCATAATGAGCGAAACAATCGGTCAGCCGCAGATCGTTTCGCTTGGCAAAAGCGTCCCAAACCGCCGCTTCCAGCCCAGCCCGCGCATGATGATTGCCTCGGAAACGCCGAATCAGCGTCGGAAAATCGGTCGGGTGATCCAGCGTCTCGCCGATCACCGCCGGAGCCAAGAACTCTGACAAGATGTGCGTCGCCGTCTCGGCCGTCTCGTGTCCATAGCCGGGCCACAACTCAATCGAGCATTCGCCCCAGCCTACTACGCCAGTCTCCGTGGTCAACTCCACCAGCACCGCTACCTTGTGCGTTTCCGCGCCGAAGCTGGTCTCAAATGGTCGTAAATAGGGCAGTAAGACCGTGTGCAACTGAACGGACTTTATCGTTATCGGCTTCAAATCATCGTCCTTTTCGCTGCTGGCTGCGCCTCGGAAAGATGAAGACCTGGCGCTCGGCGGGGGCAGCGGCGTATGAGCAAAGTCTACCAAATTATAGCAAGCCGACTTGCCCTTGTAAAACTTGGCGCAGAATAATTTGCGCAGCGACCAAGGAAAGTCTATATTTGACAGCATTCAAGCGAATGGACGGTTGCCGATGAAAGTTTTCGCGGGCGGAATCGAAACAGAGACCAACACTTTTTCTCCTATGCCAACCGGCATGACCGACTTCGAGGTCATCCGCGCCGCCGACTTGGACGAAACCATGGATCTCGGCGGTTTTGGCGGACCCTTCAATATCTTTCGCCGTCGTTGCCAGGAACGCGGCTGGGACTACGTATTCAGCTTCTACGCCTTTGCCCAACCGGCGGGCACAACCGTGCGCTCGGCCTACGAAAGTCTGCGCGACGAACTGCTGGCGGCGCTGGAAGCGGCCATGCCGGTCGATATCGTCCTACTCCCGCTACACGGCGCGATGGTCGCGGAAGGCTACGACGACTGCGAAACCGACATTGTCATCCGCGCCCGGGAGATCGTCGGTCCCGATGCCAAGATCGGCGTCGAACTCGACCTGCACTGCGATCTCACGCAAACCCTGATCGACATGACAGACGCTGTTGTCATCTTCAAGGAGTACCCGCATGTCGACATCAACGATCGCGCCGAGGAACTCTTCAGCATCATCGCCGATGCCGCCGAAGGAAAGACCCAACCAGCCATAGCCATCTACGATTGCAAGATGATCGGCCTCTATCTGACGCCCTTCGAGCCGATGCGCGCTTTCGTCGACGCCATGATCGCGCGCGAAAAGGAAGCGGCTGTGCTCTCGCTGTCGCTAGCGCACTGTTTCCCCTGGGGCGATGTGCCCAGCTGTGGAACGCAAATGCTGGCGATCACCGATAACGATCCCGAATTGGCGGCTCAACTGGCGCAGGAGTTCGGTAAAAGGCTCTTTGCCATGCGTCATGATCTTGATCCGAATTCGCTGCCGCTGGATCAAGCCCTCGACAAGGCTCTGGCGCGCGAATCGGGCTTGGTTGTCGTCGCCGATCAATCGGACAATGCCGGCGGCGGCGCGCCCAGCGATGCCACCTTCGCGCTGCGGGCGCTGCTCAAGCGCGGCGTGACCGATGCCGGGCTGGGCATGATCTGGGATCCGGTCGCCGTTCAGGTAGCCATGTCCGCCGGCGAGGGCGCAACGCTGGATCTGCGCCTCGGCGGCAAGATGGGTCCTATGTCGGGCGATCCGCTCGACCTGCGCGTGACGGTCGCCGGCGTTATCCCAGATATGAAACAGCAGTGGACGCAGACCGAGGGTCCGGTAGCCATTGACTGCGGGGATTCCGTCGCGCTGCATTGCCAGGGCATCGACATCATTGTCAACAGCAGTCGCGGACAAGTCCTCAGCCCCACGGTCTTCTCGAACTTCGGCATTGATCCGCAATTGAAACGGCTGCTGGTGGTCAAATCGACCCAGCATTTCTACGCCGGCTTCTCGCCCATCGCCGACGAGATCATCTATATGGCGGGTCCCGGCGCCATTCCGCCGCTCTTCACGGAAATCCCCTATCAGCGCGCTGACCTCAACAAATATCCCTGGGTGGACGATCCCTTCGCCTGAGCTGTCTCGCATACAGTCCTCATAAACATCCGAGCACAAAGTCGCTAACCGGGAGGAATGTTTTCCTAGCTGCTACGGCTGGCGATCTTCTAGCGCCGGGCGCCCCGATTCACGCGACGTGATTGACGAGCCCTCACTTGAGGGCTCCCGCTTCCCCGGAAATCAGTTGCGCCGACCGCGCTGTCATTTGCAAGACCCTCAAGACACAAGCAGTTCAACGGTTTGTAGCAAGTATGAACCGCATAGAGCTTCCATTCGAATCCTGAAAATGCGACTAAAGGGTCGCATTGACAGAACATCTGTGCTAAGCTCTTGTCATCTCAACAAATGAAAGGAGAATCTACAATGGCTTGGACTACACCCAGAACTGACTGGGCGAACGGAGAACTGGTTACTGCCGCCGATATCAACGCCATCGGCGAGAACCTGGCGGCCTTGAGAGAAACTTCAACAGCCGCATCCTACACAACAACGGCGCTTATCAATGCGTATGCTCGCGAATTTATCGATCTTGATAGTGAGAACCTGAATCTGACGATTAACACTAGCGGTGGAGATGTGCTGGTTCATTTTCACGGTGTTTTTGCACATGGATCAGCTGATGACACGGACAACTGTCTTGACATTGTAATCGACGGAAATCGGCAAAACGGTGAGGACGGTCTTATGCGATTCAAAGCAGATAGACGTCGCCGCGCACAAAGTTTTACTCGCTTGTTCCAAAACGTGGACGCTGGCTCCCATACATTTAAACTTCAGTGGCGAAATTGGAATAGGGTAATATTGTACGCTGGCGCCCAATTCTGGGTGCGTGAGATCTAGCCTGCCCGTCCGCAAGATTAACCAAATCTCAAGCTGACCGGGGCATCGGCAGGCGCGGCATAAAGCGCGCCGGGCGCCCCATTCACGCGACTTGATCAACGAGCCCTCGCTTGAGGTCTCTTGCTTTCTCGAAAATCAGTTGCGCCGATCGCGCTGACATTTGCAAGATCTCAAGAAACGAGCAACTCAACTATTTGTAACAAGTACGAACCGCATAAAACTTCCATTCGAATCCCGAAAACACGACTAAGGGTATAGCGAACTAGAACATATGTGCTATCATCTTGTAGTCTCAGCGAATGAAAGGAGAAGATCGAGCAACGATTGCCGATAACCGATTTCAGAGTACGCAGCATAACCGTTCTGTCGTGTCAACCGGCTTGCGACAACGCAAGTCCCCTCGGCAGTTTCGCTAACCTGCCCCTGGCAGGACCATTCGAGTAAACGTAAGAACGTAAAGAAATGCAAACAGGAGAAGAAAAATGGCTTGGACAGCGCCAAGAACCGACTGGAGTACCGGAGAACTGGTTGCCACCGACGACTTGAACGCCATCGGCGAGAATCTGGTGGCGTTGAAAGATCCCGCGACGGCGGCTTACACGACGACTGAGGATATCAATGTGGATGTTCGCGAATTCACCGACATTGACAGTGATAATTTGAATCTGACGATCACAACAGCTGGAGGAGATGTTCTTGTTCATTTTCACGGATCGGTACAGCGCAACAATCATCGGTGGGTCTATTTTGACATTGATGTTGATGGGACCCGCCTAGGCGGCGATGATGGCATTTTGCGAACTCACATTGCGCATGGTGATGGGCATGATATTGTGAGTTTTACGCGCCTGATTCAGAACTTGAGCGCCGGATCCCACACTTTCAAACTCCAATGCAAGACAAGCGCGGAGATAAAACTGTATGCCGAGGCTCAATACTGGGTGCGTGAAGCTTAGAGACTCCTTTGGAAAGCAAGTGAGAACAGCAACAAAGGAGAAGCGATACTCACAGCAGCAACTCACGCAACATCCAGCCTTGCCGCGGCTGACGACATGATCGACGAGCCCTCGCTTGAGGGCTCGCGCTTCCCCGAAAACAGTTGCGCACTGCAAGACTTCAAGACACAAGCAGTTCAACGATTTGTAACGAGTATGAATCGCATAGAGCTTCCATTCGAATCCCGAAAATGCGATTAAAGAGTTGCATTGATAGAACATATGTACTATCCTCTTGTCATCTCAGCAAATGAAAGGAGAATCTACAATGGCTTGGACTACACCGAAAACCGACTGGAATACCGGAGAACTGGTTGCCCCCGCCGACATGAACGCCATCGGCGAGAATCTGCTGGCGTTGAAAAACCAAAAGGCGACAGCGATCTACACAACAACAGAGAATATTCTTGCAGCATCTAGCAGCCGTTCATTTGTGGATGTTGACAGCACCAACCTGAAATTGACGATTACCACGTCCGGTGGTGATGTAATGGTTCATCTCCATTGCTCAGGGCACCGCCACGACAGCGGTAATCGAGTACATATGTTGTTTGACATTGATGTCGATGGAAATCGACAAGGTGGTGACAACGGCCTTGCCCGAATGTCACTTGACCAGGCTTACTCGCAGAACCTGAGCTTCACCTACATAGTTCAGAACTTGGACCCCGGTTCTCATACCTTTAAGCTCCAGTGGAAGGGAGGCGGGACAGGAAGAATGCAAGCTGGCGCCCAATTTTGGGTGCGTGAGATTTAGCCCAGTCGCCGCCAGCGGCTTGATCAGGGAGCCCTCGCTTGAGGGCTCCTGTTTCCCGAAAATCAGTTGCGCCGACTGCGCTGTCATTTGCAAGACCCCAAGAAACAACCAGCGCAATGATTTGTAAAAAGTATGAATCTCATAAAGTTTTAACTTAATTCTCAAAAACAGGACTAAAGGGTTGCGGTTTTAGAACAAACGTGCTATTCTCTCACCGTCTCAGCGAATGAAAGGAGAAGATCAAGGGAAGATTCCTGACGGCGGATTTCAGCGTGCGTAGTGCAGCCGTTCTGTCGTGTCAATCGGCTTGTGAGGTGACAAGTCCACGCGACAGATTCGCCAACCTGCTCCTGGCAGGACAATTCGAGTAAACGTGAGAAACTGATCGAATTCGAAAAAGGAGAATCTACCATGGCTTGGACAACCCCAAAGACCGACTGGAATACCGGAGAACTGGTGACAGCCGCCGATATCAACGCCATCGGCGAGAATCTGGCGGTGCTGAACAACCGGGGAAGCGCGGCTGTTTCGACATCAGAGGACATTGTTGTGGGTGCTATTAGCGAATTCGCGGATGTAGACAGCAATATTCTGAATCTGACAATTACGACGACAGGCAGGGATGTGATGATTTGTTTTCGCGGCTCCACAAGACGCCACGATAAAATCGGCACCGGTAATAACTACCTGACTTTCGCTGTAGACGGGCGCCAAGAGGGCGGAACCGATGGCCTTTCAAAGTATGGCTACAATTCTGGCTACGCCACCGTGAGCTTAACTCACTTCATTCAGAATCTTGCGGCTGGATCACATACTTTCAAACTTAAGTGGCGGCCGACTAGATCCATCACGTTGGAAGCTGGCGCCCAATTTGCGGTGTATGAGATCTAGTCTACCCGTCCGCACGCAAGGAGCCCTCTCTTGAGGGTTCCCGCTTTCATCACATCGTATCCAAAGCGCCCAGCCCCAGCCCGCGAATCGTCTCGTTAAAAGCCGCGACTTTCTCGCTCAGATCTGTATTCACCCGCTCGACATGACCATCCAGTTGCGCGGAAAGCTGCTCAAATACCTCAATCGCTTGGCGCGGCGGCGCGTAATCGGCGCTGTCCACCGATTCAAAGAGCGCGTTGAACTTCTCGTGCAAGCCGCTGGGGTACAATTGCGATTCGCTGATGCCGGTATTGATCAATAAGGGCAGCAGCGCATCCACATCGGCGACAATCGCTGCGGCCGCCGCCGAAACAGCCTCATCATCGCTGCGCGCCCTCCAAGCCTCCACCTGCCCCTTGAGCGCCACCAGTCTGTTGAGCAATTCATTATTTTGCGACAGTCGGTCGCGGATCCTAAGCAGCAGATCTCTCTGCGCCGCAAAGGCTTCCGCCGTCGTCTCCAGCCGCGGATCGGCGCGTACTTCAAAGCGCTGCTGGCAACTGTCCGCGCCAAGGACAAGTTCCGCGACATATTCGCCCGGCACAACCAAAGGACCGTCGGGCCGCTCCCAGGACGCCAGCGACTCATCGACATCGACCGCGCCGGGATAGCGCAGGTTCCAGTGGAAACGATTCAGCCCGTCCCTCGCGGGTAAGCCATCCGCCTCGGAGGCGCTGCTGTAGGAACGGATCAAAGCGCCATCCCTGTCGCGAATATGTAACTCGACGGGCGCGTCGCTCCCCCCCGCCAGGTAGTAGCAGAAGACCAGGCCGGGGCGTGGATTGCGCCCGGCGTTCAAGAAATGCGGCAAGTCCGAATCGTCGCGATACTCCAGCGCCGCCACGCTCGTGCCGATTCGCCCGAAATTCAGCTTGTTGCTGTCTTGCTTACCATACCAACTACCAAAGCGACCATAGTCGCGCCTGCGCGTTTTTGGCGCTGGCGCGAACAGACAGGCGACCTCCGCCGACAAATGGGATCCCACTTGATGCAAGGGCGCCAGGTCATCGAGGATCCAAAACGAGCGGCCATGCGTCGCCACCACCAAATCCTGCTCTTTGATCACCAGGTCGTGTATCGGACAAACCGGCAAATTGCCGCCCATACGTCCCCAGTTTTCGCCATCGTCAAAGGAGATGTACAAGCCCGTCTCTGTGCCGGCGTAAAGCAAACCGCGCCGATTGGGATCCTCGCGAATGACCCGCGTGAACTCGTCATCCGGGATGCCATTCGTGATCGGCGTCCAGGTCTTGCCATAGTCAGCCGTCTTGTACAAATAAGGACGCGTATCGTCTAGTTTGTAGCGCGTAGCGGCCAGATAGGCGGCGCCCGCTTCGTGTGGCGAAGCGTCAATGATGCTGATCAGCGCCCACTCCGGCAGATCCGGGGGCGTGATTTCTTCCCATTCGCGACCGCCGTCCTCCGATATATGCACCAAACCGTCATCCGTGCCCGCCCAAAGCACGCCGGCTTCGTGGTGAGATTCCGCCAATGCGAAAATGGTGCAATAGACTTCGGCGCCGGTATTGTCCCGTGTTATCGGACCGCCGGATGCCCGCAGCTTGTCGGGATCGTCGCGCGTCAGATCGGGACTGAGCGCTTCGAAGCTCGCGCCCAGATCCGTCGACAAATGCAGGCGATTGCTCGCTACATAAAGCAGGTCGGGATTGTGCCGCGAAAACATGATGGGAAAGGTCCACTGAAAACGATATTTCAAACCTTCGCTGCCCACGCCCCAGCCATACAACTCGGGCCATACTGTAATGTCCCAAACCTGACCGGTGCGGTGGTTGTAAAGCGACATGATGTCGTTGTACGCGCGCTGACCCTGCGGTCCCGAGGCAACAACATAAGCTGGATCATCCGGTTTGATGGCGATATAGCCGCTCTCGCCGCCACCCGGCGCGTACCAGTCCCGCTCGTGGATGGCGCCGTCGATCGTCGCGCTCGGTACGGTAATGGCGGTGTTGTCCTGCTGCGATCCATAGACGCGATAAGGAAATTGATCATCGGTGCAGACGTGATACATCTGCGCCGTTGGCTGGTTATAAATGGAGGACCAACTCATGCCGCCGTTGAAGGAAACGCAAGCGCCGCCATCGTTGCCGTCAATCATGCGCCGATTATTGTTTGGGTCGATCCACAGCGCGTGATCGTCGCCGTGCGGAATCGGAATTGCCTCAAAGGATGCGCCCCCGTCAATCGATTTCCAGAAGCTGTAATTCTGTACATAGACCGTGTCCGGGTCTTGCGTATCAGCCGTGATATGCATGTAATACCAGGGTCGAGTCCTCAGCAGCGATTGTTCGCTGAGGCGAATCCATGTCTCGCCATAATCATCCGAGCGAAAGACCGCGCCATCATGCGCTTCAATCACTGCCCAAACGCGCCCGGCTTGCGCCGGTGATATCGCCACGCCGATCTTGCCCAGGCCGCCCTGCGGCAAACCGGGCTTGCGCGAGACCTCTTCCCAATTGTCGCCGCCATCCATGCTGCGCCACAATCCACACTCCGGACCGCCGCTCTCCAGCCGATGCGGGTAGCGCTGCGCCTGCCAAATCGCCGCAAACAGGATCCGCGGATTGTTGACGTCCATCGACACATCGTGCGAGCCAGCGGCGTCGCTCTTGTATAGCACTTTTTCCCAGTTCTCTCCGCCATCCCGAGAGCGAAAAACGCCGCGTTCGTTATTTGGTCCAAAGGCATGGCCCAGCGCCGCGGCGTAGACAATATCGGGATCGCGCGGATGTACCTGAATCTTGCCGATATGCCGCGTGTCGCTCAAACCCATGTGCCGCCAGCTCAAGCCGGCGTCAACCGACTTGTATATGCCATCCCCGTGCGATACATTGCCGCGGATTGATGTCTCCCCGGTACCGGCGTAGATGACGTTGGGATCCGCCGTCGACACCGTCAGGGCGCCGATGGCGGCTGTATTGAAATAGCCGTCCGAGATATTGCGCCAGTATTGACCGCCATCGGTCGTCTTCCAGACGCCGCCGGCGCAAGCTCCGAAATAAAAGGTCATGGGATCCGACACATCGCCTGCGACCGCAACCACGCGCCCGCCGCGATGCGGTCCAATGCAGCGAAATTCAAGATTGTCAAGCAATTGCTGTCGCATGCTCTGTATGGGGTCTTGACTTGCTCCATCCATTTACACACCTTCCATTCTGCAAAAATCCCTGTCTTTATCCCGGTCATTAGGGCAGGTTGTGTTACCTCAAGAGTAGTACCTGCCCCGAATCTATCTCGGTTGGTATATCTCTGTGCCCTCAGTGAGCGCAAGTAAGTAATGAGAAAAAAATGCTACACTTCACCCCCATCCACATCCCAAGTCGAAATCTGTACGGGTCAGCCGGTGGCTGACCCATTGCTATCGTTTCGCTTATGTTCATTTTGAGGGCGAGCCGCCGGCTCGCCCGTACAGGCTCCTTATTCTTTGCATTACTTACTAGGAATCACTTCTGTGCCTCTGTGCTGAAATTATCTGTAATGATTTGGATTTGCCCCATCGCTACTCCACACCCATGTCGAAGACGCGATTGAGAAAAGCGAAGATATCCACCTGCTCTTCGATCAACTTCGACGTCGCTTTTCCCATGGCATGTCCGGCTCTGGTCAGGACGCGCAACAGAATGACGTTGTCACTCTCATTGGCGGCTTGCAGAGCGGCGGCCAGCTTCTTGGAGTGCATCGGCACTACCCGATCATCATGATCCGCCGTCAGGATCAGGATGGGCGGATATTCCTGTCCGGCTTTGATATTGTGCAGCGGATCATAGGCTACCAGAAAATCAAAATGCTCTTTGCTGCTTTCGGCATCGCCATATTCGTTGGTCCAATGGCGTCCCGAAGTGAAATACTTGAAGCGAAGCATATCGATGGTCGGCACATGACAGAGAATCGCGCCATATAAGTCCGGACGCTGTGTCACACAGACCGCCACCAGTAAGCCGCCATTGCTCCTGCCCTCAATCGCCAGCTTCCGGTTCGATGTATATTTGTTCTCGATCAGCCATTCCGCCGCCGCATGAATGTCATCGTAGGTCTTCTGCCGGCCGGCGAACATGCCGGCGCGGTGCCAGGCTTCGCCATATTCTCCCCCGCCGCGGATATTGGCAATCACGAAAATCCCCCCGTTTTCCAACCAGACGGGCAGCCAGCTGCGATAGCTCGGCGTTTGACTGAAGTGATAACCGCCGTAGGCGTACATGATGGCCGGATTGTCGCCATTCAGTTCCAAGCCCTTCTTGCAGGTGATGAAGATGGGAACCTTGGTGCCATCTTCCGATGGACAAAATGCCTGTCTCGTTTCGTATCGGTCGGGATCAAACGAGGGCGCCGCTGCTTCGAAAAACGGCTGTATTTCGCCAGTTGCGAAGTCGTATTGCAGTATCTGCGTCGGCTGCAGAAACGAGGTCCAGGCGATGAACATGCTGTCATCTTTGGCTCCGCCATAGGCGCCGGCGTGCTCGCGCATGGCAACGGCGCCCATCCCGGGCGGCAGCAGCTCGCGCTCGAGGGAGCCGTCTTTGTTGTAAATCTTGATCACATGCCGGCAGAGGCGCATGGCGGTTACGACGAACTGCTGATTGACGATAGCGACGCCGGCGATGGCTTCCTCCGATTCGGGCACGACATCTACCCAGTTTTCGCTGGCTGGATTATTGATATCGACGGCGACCACGCGCCAGTTCAAAGCGCCATTGGTTGTCAGGATGTAAAAGATGTCACCGTCGTTGCCGATGAAGCTGTAGTCAGCATCCAGGTCGTCGAATAATCGCAGGAAATCGCCCTCGCTATCAACCGGTTTGTAAAACAGACGATTGGCGATGCGAGATTCCCAGTCGATTCTGAGAATCAGAAAACGATCATCCGAACTGACCGACGCCGTATAGGTCGCGCCTTTGCGCTCTGGATCATCAAAGATCAGTTTGTCGTCGGCTTGTTGAGTCCCGAGTTTGTGGTAGTACACCTGCTGAGACACCTCTGGATTGTCGGGACCCTCGTCCGGCGCGCCATCCGCATATCGGCTGTAATAAAAGCCGGAGCCATCCTTGCGCCAAGCCACCGATGAGAATTTCAACTCTTTTAAATCGTCATCCAGATCCTCGCCGCTTTCCACATCTCTGAAGCGAAACTTGACCCAGTCCAGACCGCCGTCCGAAACGGCATACATCACCAGCCGTCCGTCGCCCGTCGGCTGCCAATCAAATATCGCCACCGTGCCGTCGTCGCTAAAGCTGTTGGGGTCCACCAGGACGCGCGCTGGCTCGTCTCCCTCTTGCACATAGAGAACGGGCTGTTCTTGCAAGCCATCGTTGCGCATGTAGAAGAGCTTGTCGCCGCGCTTGCGCGGAATCTCGAATTTGGGATAATCCCATACCTCGCGCAGCCGCCGCTCGAACCTGTCACGCCCTTCCAGGCTGGTTAGCACTTCCATCGCCAGGTCGTGTTGCTTAGCCGTCCACGCCAGTACTTCCGGATCCTCGGCGTCCTCCAGCCAGCGATAAGGATCGGCAACCGCCGTTCCATGAAAGTCGTCCACGACATCGACGCGGCGCGTTTCGGGATAGTCCAGTTTTCCAAACATAACTACATCCTTATCAGATAAACAAAACTTTATACGCCACGCAGGCGCCAGAAAATGCGCATCAGTCGCTCTTTCACTGGATTTGATATCCCGCCGGCGGATCGATACCCAACAGGTGCTGTACAAAATAATCCCAGCGACGCCGCACAAAGTAAGGATGCGTGGTGCAAGCGTGCGGTTGATTAGGCATGATTAGCAGATCGAAGTCTTTATTCGCCTTAATCAGCGCGTCCACCACCACCAGGGTCGACGCCACGTGCACATTCTCGTCCATGTCGCCGTGTATCAGCAGCAGCTTGCCTTTAAGATTATGCGCGTGGTTTTGGTTCGCGGAAAAAACATAGTGCTCGGCTACCGGCAGCCCCATATAGCGCTCGACCCAGGTAGCTTTGTCCAGCCGGTGATCATGATTGCCCGCCGACGAAACCGCAACCTTGTAGAAGTCCGGATAGGCGAACATGGCCCGACAGGACGCGTAACCGCCGGCCGAATGCCCGAAGATGCCCACCCGCGAAATATCAAGGTAGTCGTAGCGATCGGCAAGTTGCCGAATCGCGCAGATATGATCGGGTAATCCATTGTCGGGCAGGTTGCGATAACTGTGATCATGATGCGCCTTGGAACGTCCGGGCATGCCCAGACCATCGATCATCACCACCACAAATCCCAACTCCGCCAGCGCCTGCGCCTGCCAAAAATTGCTTTCGCGCTCGCGGGCGGCATCCGCGAATGCCGCCGGCGCCTGTATCGCCTGCGGACCCCCGTATATGTAATCAATCACCGGGTATTTCGCGTTCTTGTCCAAATCCGCGGGGCGGAAGATCACGCCATATATGTCCGTGCTGCCGTCGCGCGCCTTGGCGCTGAATCGTTCCGGCTTTTGCCAGCCGGTCGCTTCCAGTTCGCTGATGTCAGCCCGTTTGAGCTCGCGTATCAGCTTGCCATCGGCCGCGCGCAATACGATCACCGGCGCTTGATCAATCGTCGAATAATTGTCGACAAAACAACTGCCGCCAGGCGCAAAGTTGACCGAGTGATCGGCATCTTCCGGCGTGAGCAACTCCGGTTCGCCACCCTCCAGGCTGACGCGATACAAATGGCTGAAATAAGGGTCGCGATCGGCTTCGCGCCCGACAGCCGTGAAATAGACCATTCCGCCATCTTCATCCACATATTTCACGTGGCTCACTTCATAAGCGCCCGTCGTGAGTTGACGAATCAGCGATCCGCTTTCCGCGTCATACAAATACAGATGTCCCCAGCCATCCCGCTGCGAATACCAAATGACGCGCGTGCCTCCGGCGAAGACGCGCACACTGGAATTGCCGCGCCAAATCGAAGGATCAATCCCGGTGCTGCACGCTTCCGAAATGGCGCTGCGCGCGGCTCCCGTCTCCGCGTCGATGACAATCAGGTCCATTTGAAAATATCCGCGACCCTGCCGCAGGAAATAGATCGTGCCCGAGTCTTCGGACCACCACAGACAGTCGTCGCTGATGGGCGGACCGTGATACTGCACTTCTTTCGCTTCCAGATCGATGCTGGTCGTCGAGCCGTCGTTCAGATCCGCGCAGACCAGCGTGGCCAGCGGCATCATCTCATCGCCGGGCAAGGGATAGGCATAGGAATGCAAATGCGGTCGAACGCTGCCGTCTTGCGTCACCGATTGCACCAGATGAAACTGTGGCGCTTCCCGCTGATCGACGCTGCAGAACAGCAGCCGATTGCTGTCCGGGGACCAGCGAATCGCTGGCGGCGGCGCATCTTCGATGCCACCTGTTGTCAGCGGCGAAAGCAGCGGCTCGCCATAGTCGTTCTTCGCTTCGCCGTCGTCGGTGATCGCGCGTTCTTCCCCACTGTATACGGAGCGAATCCATACGTTATGGTCGCGCGTATAGGCTTCCCACTGTCCGTCGGGGGAAAGCACTTTATCCTTGGGCGGATTCGGCACATCGCCCAGGCGCATACAGTCATAGGTACTTAATTCACAGGACCAGCGTCCGCTGGCTCCCGAAACATCAATGTCAAAGACGACGCTCTGACCATTATTGCTAAATTCGATTTCGCTAAAGGGCAATTGCCGCGCCTGGCAGGGCGCGCCTGTCGCTTGACTGAGCGCGGCAGCCAGCACTTCATGATCGAAGGCGGCTTTTACTTCGCCGCTGGCCGGATCCACCAGCACAAATTCGACCCCAGCAAGCGATTTCCAACGATACCAAAAGCGATCAGACCCCTCGATCCAGCGGGGTCTGATTGTCAGATCGGAGGTCAGTTTTGTCGCATTGCCCGGCAGCAGCCGCTCCGCTCGCGCGTATCGCTGCCACATGCCTGTCTCTGACTGCGGCTCTTGCTCGCGCGCCAGCTTCATCTGTAATTCCATCTTAAGCCCTCGCAAAGAATTAGTCTTATTCGGTTGAACTATTGATTTCAGATTTTGGATACGTCACAGTGACAGCGGTAAAAGAAATAGATTGTCGCATTTTGAAGGCAGCGGGATCACTGAATATATGGGTCCAGCGCGTCGCGCAGCGCATCGCCGATCAGGTTGATTGACATCACGGTCAAAAAGATCAAGGCGCCCGGGAATATCATCAGCAGCGGGGCTTTGCGCAGATATTGCCGACCGTTGCTGAGGATGTTGCCCCATTCCGCCTGCGGCGGCTGCACGCCCAAACCGAGAAAGCCCAAGCCGGCCGTCGTCAAAATAGCGCCGGCAGCGCCCAGCGTCGCGTAGACAATGATGGGCGCCAGCGTATTCGGCAGCAGATGGTAAAACATAATACGCGTCCGGCCCGCGCCCAGCGCCCGCGCGGCTTCGGCATAATCTTGTTCTTTCAGCGACAAGACATTGCCGCGCACGATCCTCGCCAGGGTTGGTATCGCGAAGATCGCCAGCACGATGATCAGATTGAACAAACTCGGACCTAGCACCGACACTATCAAGATCGCCAGTACGATGCCCGGGAAGGAATACATGACATCGATCACGCGCATGATCAGGGTGTCGACCCAGCCGCCAAAAAACCCGGAAATCAAGCCGACGATCGTGCCGAATATAACGCCGACGCTTGTGCCGACGATGCCGACGAAGAGCGAGACGCGCGCCCCATAAACCAGACGCGAGTAAAAGTCCCGTCCTACCTCGTCCGTGCCCAGCCAATGCTCCGCCGATGGCGGCTTCATTCTTTTTCGCAGCGATTGCTTGTAAGGATCGTGCGTCGAGACGACCGGCGCGAATATGCCCATCAAGGCGATGAAAATGATGAATGCCGCGCCAACCAGGGCAAAGCGGTTGCGGCGGAACTCCAGCCAAGCCCGCTTGGCGCCGGACATCCGGCGGAATTCTTCATCGTCCAGCCAGGCGACATTGCCCGCATTGTCAACCCGTTGTTCTTTCATTATTTGACTCCCCTGCCGAACAAGCGCCCGTTACTCATATCGAATGCGCGGATCGACATAGACGAGCATGACATCCGTGAGCAGATTAACAAACACAACGGATGAGGCAATCAACAATACCGCTCCCTGCACAACGGGAAAATCGCGGCCGACAATGCCATCTATCAAATACAAGCCGACGCCGGGCCAGGCAAAGACAGTTTCAATGATGACCGAACCCGCCAGAATGAAAGCCACGTTTATGCCCAGCACGTTCACGACCGGCAATAGCCCGTTGCGCAAGGCGTGTTTGACCATGACGTTGCGCTCGGCAACGCCTTTGGCGCGCGCCGTGCGCACATAATCGTGATTCATCACTTCCAGCATGCTCGAACGCACATAGCGGGTGAGATAACCGGCGCTGGTATAACCCAGTACGATGGTGGGCATGATCATGTGCTTGACGCCGCCCAGCCCCGATGGCGGTAAAATTGGAGTATTTAAGCCGAGTACTTTTGGAATATACAAGCTGAAAAGAAGAATCAGCACATAAGCAAACCAGAAATTGGGCATAGAGACGCCCACCAAGGCGAAGACCATCAAGGCGCTATCCACCCAGGTGCCGCGCTTGATCGCCGCGAGCACGCCCAAGGAGATGCCCAGAGCCGTTGACAACAGGAAAGCCGCCACGCCCAAGCGCACGGAATTGGGTATGCGGCGCAACACATCCTCCGATACCGGCCGCAGCGTACGCAAAGATGTGCCGAAATCGAACTGAAGCGTATTGCGCATGTAGCGCATATACTGCAGGGGCAGCGGATCGTTAAAGCCGTATTTTTCGTTGACCTTGGCCAGGTATTCCGCCGCCTCTTCGCCCTGGAAATCCGGCGGCACAAACATCAATGCCGGATCGCCCGGCGCCAACTGCATAGCGAACCAGACCGCCGTAATCGCGCCCAAAATCGTGGGAACAGCCAGCAACAGGCGTTTAACGATGTATTTGCGCATGAGTCAATGATCCTTAAAGCAGCGTTAAGGGGACGTCCCCCCGTCCCCCGGTCCCTTCCCCCAAAATATGAGGGAAGGGGTGAAAACTCCCTCCCGCCTTGTGGGGGGAGGGAGTTTGCGTGGGGTCTAATGGCTATTCGTTGAGCCAAGCCTTGTGGAAGAGCGGGATGCGTCCACCCAGCTCCCAAACGATGCCCTCAACCGCGGGGTTGATGACGTTGATCCAGGGCGAGTGCCAGCCCCAAATCGTCAACTGCTGCTCCAGGAAGATCCGCTGCGCCTGGTGTGAAAGCCGCTTGCGCTCTTCCAGATCGGTTGTGGCAGAGAAGGCGTCGAATGTCGCTTGCAGTTCCGCCGCTACCTCTACCAGATAGGGATCGGTGGCATCGTCAATCTGGTAAATCGACCAGAAGGAATCGGGGGCCCAGGCCGCTTCAATCGCCGAAGTCACCGCGAAGAATGAACCCTGCGAATGGTGTCCGAAGGTCCAGTTGCCCTGGTTCTCTCGCCATTCATCCAGCATGGCGTTCCATTCCGCCGTCTTGATTGGGGCGTCAATGCCGATGTCGGTCAAATACTGCTGGTAAATCTCGTTGAACAGTCCCCAAAGCGCGAAATCGGCCGAGATGATGTTGACGACCAGTCGCTCTTTGCCGTCCACGCAGTCTACGGTGCGTTCGTTACAATCGCGATAACGGAAACCATCATCGGCGAGCGCCCAGCCCGCTTCCTCCAGAATCTCAGCCGCGCGTTCGGGATCGTAAGGCGCTATCTCGGGCAGATCATCCGTCCAATAGGGCGAATTGGGAGAAACACCGCCGCGCGAACGCTGTGGCAAGCCGAAGAGTATCTCTTCGATGATCGCATCGAAGTCGACCGCGTGCGCCAGCGCTTGACGCAGCGACAATTCTGTCATGGGATAGCGCGACGTGTTGATGCTGATCATGGTCACGCCCGGTCCCACCGGCGTGTTCACGACGAAATTACCTTCATTCTGCAAGCGCACCGCGTCTTCCGGCTCGATGCCATCGACATAATGCACATTGCCCGATTCAACCTCGATCAAGCGCACAGTGGTGTCGCCATGTATGCGGATGGTGAGACGATCCAGCAAAGGCTCGCCCTGCCAATAGTTCGGGTTCTTCACGTAGCGAATCTCGCTTTGGGGTTCGTGCGCCTCGAACATGAAGGGGCCGGTGCCGACCGGATTCTCGTGGAAGGTTGATCCGTCCTCGCCCCAGGCTGTCGGGCTGATTTGATAAGCATCCGTGCCCACCGCCACGATATAGATGAAGTCGCCGTTGGCTTCGTTTATCCAGATCTTGACGGTGTGGTCATCAACCGCTTCCATCTCGGTTATCCGGCTCAAGCGCACGTGACCGCGCGCATCGGGATCATCCAGCTGGCGCTGGATATTTTTGATCACCGCATCGGCGTTAAAGGGCGTGCCATCGTGGAACATCACATCGTCGCGCAAGTGGAAGGTGTATTCCAAGCCATCTTCGGAAATACTCCAATCGGTGGCCAGGTACGGCAGCAAATTGTCGTTGTCATCCACCGTCAGCAAGGTGTCATAGAGCGGCCGCACGTTGCGAATGCTGGGCCAGGTCGTTCGCGTCTGATCCCAGGCAATGACATCGGCGGACTGCATCATGATCAGCTCGCCGCCTTCCGTTGCCTCCTGCGTTTGGGCTGGCACGACCAGCATCAGGAAACTCAGCAGCAGAATAGCTAAAACCAATAGTCGTTTCGACATTTCTCTCTCCTAAAAGCTAGTTTTGCTTGTTCGTGCTCAAGAAAGTATCAGTCCCTCCTTTCGGTCTCGGTCACGCTGTCTTTGCGAGAGTCGCGCTAATGCCCACAGGATCACAATGATTGTGATTGTCCCTGCTTTCACCTAGTCCTCTCTGCCAAAAGTATAACCAGATTGAAAGCCAAAGACAAATATTCGACCAAGAGTCGCCTTCGCCAGCCCGCGCAGTTTCGTCCTCAGCTACAAGTCCGTTCCCGCTTCGCCAAAATCAGCTTTGCCGGATCCTCTGGGCTACACTATTATTATCGTTTATCAAGTCTGTCTTCCGGAGAATCCTTGACCGTGCCCGTTTCCATTCGCGATATCGCCCAAGCGCTGGACCTCTCGAATTCCACAGTTTCCAAAGCCTTGAATGGCTATGCCGACGTCTCCTCCGCCACCCGAGAACTGGTGACGAAAACGGCGCTGGAACTGGGCTACCAACCCAGCGCCAGCGCTCGCAACCTGCGGCGCGGACGAACGGATAAGATAGGTCTCTTTCTAAACACCTCACTGGAGTACGTGGTAGACTATCTCTCGGGCATCCTGCCTGGCGCTGTACAAACCGCGAGTGGCTTCAACAAAAATCTGGTTATCTACACGATCGTCGACAAGGACCAAGACCATCTGCTGAATGTTTGTCGCACTGGCGAGATCGACGGCGTCATTCTCTTTTCCACGCACTACGAAGGCGCAACCATCGAATCGCTGCTTGATGACCGCTTTCCTTTTGTGGTTCTCGGCAGAGCGATCCCTGACGAGCGCGTGTCCTACCTCGTGCCCGATTACTATAGCGGTTCCTACCGCGCGACACAGCATTTGATCAAATTGGGGCACCGTCGCATTGCTTTCACATCACGCCCCGAGCTGACAACTGCCAACGACGCGCACATGAAAGGGCATTTTGACGCGCTGAGAGACGCCAGCATCCCGCGAGCCGACGAACTGATCCTGGAAACGCGCTTGGAACCAGGCAGCGGGATCAAGCCGGCGGAGCAGTTAATGGGACTTCACCGGCTCCCGACGGCAGTGCGCGCCTTTCACGACCTGGTCGCGGTCGACATGATACGAGTCTTCCAGGATAAGGGACTGAAGGTACCGGAGGACATCTCGGTGATGGGTTTCGATGGTTTACGCGCGGGCTTTATGACCATCCCGCATATCAGCACCGTGGCGCAGCCCTTCGACATCATCGGGGGGCGCATAATGGATCTCATTCACCGGCGGATTACCTCTCCGCATGCCGCGCCCCTGCAAGAAGTGATGCCGGTGGAATTGATTGCGCGCGGATCCACCGCAGCGCCACCTGCCTACCGCCGCTAGGTTCCCCTAAACTGCCTGTCCCTCGCTAAGGCTAGGCGGATGAACGAGCGGCTCTCACCGCGGCGAAGGTGAATACCAGCAAACTACCGAAATAGATCAGAACGCCGATCCAGGTCAGGGTATCGCCATTGCCGGCGAACATCAGGATGGCTGAAATCAATGTCAGGGCGCCGATCAACATGATTAGCGGCTGGCTCACCGATGACTTGAGTTTGCTATCCGTCTCCGGCTCGCCTTCTACGATATAACCCTGATCTTCCAGGCGCTCGCGCGATTCCGGATCCACTGTCGCATAGCCGCCGCGTACATAGTCAAAGGCTTGTTGCAAGCCGAATTGCAGCGGGCTCTTTTCCGGATGCAGCAGCACAACCGGCGCCCCGGTTCGTTCTGCGATTCGCATGGACGTATTGCCGAAGAGCCGCTGCTTCACCCGCGTATCGCGGGTCTCGCCCAGCGCCACGTAATCATAGTCGCGCGCGGCCCGCACGATGGCGTCAATGCGCTCGGAACTGACATCGGTGAGCAGATTAACCTGCCTGCCTTCAACTTTCATCGCCTCGATCTGCCGCTGCAAAGTACGCGTGAAACGCTCTCGTTCCGCCGCCGGCGTATCCGTGGAAAAGACATGCAGCAAGTCCAAGACCATGTCCGGTGTGCTGGCGAACAATTGAATCAGTTGCAGCGAATAACCCACCTGACGCGGATCCGCAATCGGCATCAGCACCCGCTTGACTTCGCTGGTGTTGCCGGGCTGCAGCATCATCACATCGCAGTTGATCTCGCCCAGAACCTGGTCGATATTGGAACCGACCACCGTCCTGCCCTGCTGGTCGCGGACGCCCTGCCAGCCGATCACCACCAGGTCCGCGCGTTGCTCATGCGCCGTATCAATGATCGCCGGCGCCACGCGCCGCGCGACGCGCACGATGTATTCGACCGCCACGCCTTCGTTGCGAACCATCGCAATCGCTTTCTCGCGCAGCGAATCGCTGGCTTCCAAATAGCGATAGCCCGAGGACAAGGGCGTCGGCGACGGCACCGTGACTATGTGCAGCAGCGTTACCTTGCCGTCATTCTGCTCCGCGGCGTGAATCGCCGGCGGCAGCAAGGTCGATAGCGTCTCAGGATTCGAAACGGGCACCAGCACGCGATAGGGCGCGTCCGCCTTGGGTTTCATCAATTCCGTCTGCTGCAATACCGCCGTCCTGTGCGCGCGTTCTTGCCGCGGCCGCGCATAAAAGTAATAGATCAGGAAGCCGCCGCCGATCCAGACCGCGGCGTATACCCAGGCGATCCGCGATACCTCGAAGAGCGACAGCACCAGCAAGAACTGCATGCCAATAGCGATCATCGGCAAGATGGGGAAGAAGGGCAACAGGAAACCATACTTGAGGTTCTTGCCGTATTTGCTGCGTATCGTGATCACAGCCAGATTCACTTGCAAGAAGAGCAAGATGAACATGATATCGGCAGAAGCCGCGACATCCTCGATCGGCAGCGTCAAAGCCACGAACAAGATCAATACGCCCGACCAGCCCAATGCGATATTCGGCGTACGCGTCTTGGAACTGACATTGGAGAAGCTGTCGGGCAAGGCACGGTCCCGCCCCATGGCGAAGGAAACGCGCGTCGAAGAAAAGGTCGTCGCGTTGAGCGCGCTCATGGTCGAAAGCAAAGCCCCCAACATGATCAGGAATGTGCCAAATGGCATGAACTGCGCGGCGGCGCGGGCGATGCCAATTTCCCCCAGCTCTCCCAACCACTCGTGGATGAGCCTGCCTTCCGGCGGATCCACCGCGCCAATGATGACAAAAGCCACCAGCATATAAATCGGCACGACGATAGCCAGTGACAGGAAAACGGCGCGCGGGATATTCTTGCGCGGATTACGTACTTCCTCGCCAGCCTGCACGATAATCTCGTAGCCCTCAAAGGCGATGAAGGTCAAGCCCATCGCGCTGACAATCCCGATGATACCCGTCATGCCCTCGCCCGGGGCGAAGGGATTGAAGGCTTCGAAGCGGATCGGATCGCCAAACACGACAAACAAGCCGCTGACAATGAAGATCAGGATGATGATCACTTTGAGCACGGTTACGATATTGCCAACCGCGCCCGTCTCGGACGTGCCCCGATAATTGATGTACAAGAAGAGCAAGATGATCAATACGGCGAAGCCCTTTTGCACCAGTTCGGCTTCGGTCAATTCCAGACCAAAAGGCAAGTGCAAGGGACCCGACAAAAAGACGCCCACCCCCTCCGCGTGGTGCGCCTCCGGATCAAGAAAGAGGATCCGCATCAGTTCGTAAATGAACCCGCCAAAGCCAACGCCATAGAGACTGCCGGCGACCGCATGCGCGAACCAACTCATCCAGCCTGCCAGGAATCCGTTGGGACCCGGCAAGCCTTCTTTGACCCACAAATAGCCGCCGCCCGCTTCCGGTATCGCCGATCCCAACTCGGCGTAGACCATCGCAGTCAACACGGTAATGACGCCGTTCATAGCAAATGCCAGAATAAGCGCGGGACCCGCCGTGCCCGCAGCGATGCCCGTCAAAACAAAGATGCCAGCGCCGATCATCGCGCCGACACCGATCATCGTTATGTCAAATAATCCAAGGTTGCGTACCAATCCTACATCGTGGGACGATCCTTCGTTGGCTGCCATTTGTCAAATCCTCAACTAATAAAAGGCGTCCGGCGGACCTCATTGCGATTCGCCAGTGCGGGTCAAAATATACGTACACTAATCTCCACTTTATATCAGACCGTCGTCGTTTGACAAGTACATGAGCGGCATCAAAACGCCTTCCAAACAGTACCGAGAACGATTTTCAAGACCCACCAAGGGGACGGCTTTGGCTCTCGTTGACGATGCCAACAAAGCTACAGACAGCATACATGACAAACTTATTAGGGAATGCACGAGCCGATCAATTCTCTAGCGCGCGCAAGGATTACGAAGAGGCTAACTTGTACGCGGCGTCATTCCAGCGCAATTCGTTCTTCAAACCGCGCAGGTCCGTCGCCCTGTCGATCAGCACGTATTCGACGCCCGCCATCTCACTGAAGTCGTAGATGTGCTCGGCGCTCAAAGCCTGGCTGAAAACGGTATGATGCGCGCCGCCGGCATAAATCCAGGCGCTGGCGCCGATTTTCAGGTTGGGATGTGGCGCCCAGAGCGCCCGCGCCACCGGCAATTTGGGCAGTTCCGCCTCGGGCTCAATGACATCCACCGTGTTGACGATCATGCGGAAACGATCGCCCAGGTCAATGAGCGAGGCGTTCAAGGCTTCCCCGGCTGCCGTGTTGAAAACGAGTCGCGCCGGGTCGGCTTTGCCGCCGATGCCCAAGGGATGTACTTCAAGGCTCGGCTGTCCAGCCGCGATCGTCGGGCAAATCTCCAGCATATGCGCGCCCAACACCGCCATATTGTCCGGATGGAGGTGATAGGTGTAATCTTCCATGAAGGAGGTGCCGCCTTCCAGCCCTTCCGCCATCAGCTTCAAGGACCGCAGCAGCGCCGCTGTCTTCCAGTCGCCCTCGGCGCCGAAACCATATCCCGCCTCCATCAAGCGCTGCACAGCCAAGCCCGGCAATTGCGTCAGACCGTGCAAATCTTCAAAGGTCGTCGTGAAAGCGTCGAAGCCGCCGTCCTGCAGGAATTGCGCCAGACCAAGCTCGATCCGCGCCGCTTCCCTTATCGACTCGTGACGATCGCCTCCTTTTCGCAGGTCGCCGCTCATGCGGTATGCCGCCTCGTATGCCGCGACCAGCACGTCAATTTCTCTGTCGCTCACGTGATTGACCACAGCGACAAGGTCGCCGACGCCGTAGCCGTTTACCTGATATCCGAATTGCGTCTGCGCCACGACCTTGTCCCCTTCGGTCACCGCGACCGCGCGCATATTGTCGCCGATGCGCGCCACCTTGATCGAGCGCGTTTCTTGCCAGGCCGCGGCGGCGCGCGCCCAGACGCCGATTTGCCCCTGCACGGCTGGGTCGCGCCAATGCCCGACAACAACCTTGCGCCGCATCCGCAGCCGGCTCATGATGTGGCCGAATTCACGGTCGCCGTGCGCCGCCTGGTTGAGGTTCATGAAGTCCATATCGATCTCGGACCAGGGGATATCGCGGTTGTATTGCGTGTGCAAGTGCAGCAGCGGCTTTTGGAGCGCTGTCAAGCCGGCGATCCAGTTCTTGGCCGGCGAAAACGTATGCATCCAGGCGATCAGACCGACGCAGGCCGCATCATCGTTGGCGGCGCTGCAAATGGCGTAGATCTCTTCCGCCGTGGTCAAGACCGGCTTGAAAACGATCTCCACAGGGATGGCGGCTGCGCTGTCCAGAAAACCGGCAATCTCTCGCGAATGCGCGCCGACCTGCTCAATCGCTTCGGGTCCATACAAATGCTGACTGCCGGTCAAAAACCAGATCTGATACTCATGCAATCCCATTGCTCGTTCCCTTCAGCTCAGACCTAATCCTCTGTGCTCTCTGCGCCTCTGTGTTGAATATTCACCGCTGCCCATAGACATACTGATAGCGATCGTGCAAACGATCGATATCAGCCCCCGGTATCGTGATGATCTTGCCCAGTTGCCGCGCCGTCCAAACGATCGCGGCATTATCCTCGGTCATCACCGCCGCCTTGACCGCCGCTTCGGCGCTCTCCCCAATCGTGAAGACGCCGTGATTCTGCAATAGCGCCGCCGGACTGCGGTGCCCCGTCAATTTGTCAACAACCAGCTTGCCTATCTCCTCGCCACCGATCAGGCAAAAGCCGCAGCAGGGAATCTCGCCGCCGAATTCGTCGGCCATCGCCGTCGTGACGCAGGGAATCGACTCGCCAACCACAGAAAATGCCGTGGCATAGCGCGAATGCGTATGTGCCACGCCATTGACCGCCGGCATGTGTCGATAGATATAGCAATGAGACGCGGTATCCGACGACGGGCTGAGATCGCCCTGAACCACGCGACCCGACAAGTCCGTGACCACCATGTTTTCCGGCGTCAAATCCTCGAAGAGCAGGCCGCTCGGCTTGATCACCACCAAGTCGCTGTCGAGATCGCGCGCGCTGATATTGCCGCTCGTCCAAGCCACCAGATTGTTCTTGGGCAGTTCGGCATGCAGCCGGTGTACTTCTTCGCGCAGTTGCGGCAATAACATCGCTGTTGTTCTTTTAACCCGTCGCCTTGAGGGGCTTCGCCTGGCGGTCGTCAGGGAAGAGACGATCGACGAGCTTGTTGGCAAAGGGAATCGTCCGTTCCCGACCGCGCAAAGCCATCAGCAGGCTGATAAGCCAATTGATCGACAGAAAGATCAACATCGCCACCACTAGCGAAAACAACGATATGGAGACAATCGGACCCATGATGGGAATCAAACCAATCAGGTAACCGACCAGCGCCCAAAGCAAAAAACTCAAAATCAAAGCCAAAACAGTCGCGATGCTCTGCCGCGCGTGATTTTGCGTCAGCGGATTGCGCCCGTCAACCGCCAAACCGATGATGCCGCCAAGGATGGGAACGAGATAAGCCAAAACGGCGAAGATTCGCTTGGAGGCTTCGACTTCACTTTTCGGCTCGGGTTTAGGGGGTGGGCTCTGTTGCATTTACGACTCCTTGCAACTCCAATTCCTCGGCAAAGTGGCAGCGCGCGCTGTGGCCGGGCGCTATCTCCACGAGCGGCGGAACCTCCCGCGTGCAAATGTCTTGCGCGTAGCGGCAGCGCGGATGGAATACGCAGCCGGACGGCGGATTGGCCGGGCTGGGCACATCGCCCTCCAAAATGACGCGCTCCATTTTTATCAGCGGATCCGCAGGCGGCACAGCCGAAACCAGCGCCTCGGTGTAGGGATGCCGGGGCTCCCGCAGCAACTCGTCTGTCGGCGCTATTTCCACGATATTGCCCACGTACATCACCGCGATCCTGTCGCAGATATGCTCAACTACCGAAAGATCGTGCGAGATGAAAATGAAGGTCAGTCGGAAATCGTCTTTGAGGTTCTGCAACAGGTTTAGCACCTGCGCCTGCACTGAAACGTCCAGCGCCGAGACTGGCTCGTCGGCCACGATCAGGCGCGGATTCAGAGCCAACGTACGCGCGACGCCAATCCTTTGCCGCTGCCCGCCAGAGAACTCGTGCGGGTAGCGTCCCATATAAGCCGGCTTCAAACCCACCGCGTTCATGAGCTCCGCCACGCGCGCCGTGATCTCGTCGCCGGAGGCAACGCCGTGGATCACCAAGGGTTCAGCGATCAAATCCCGCACGGTTAAACGCGGATTCAAGGAGCTGAATGGGTCCTGAAAGATCATGCGCATTTCCTTGCGCAGTTCTTTCATCTCTCTGCCGTTGAGCTTCGCTACATCGACCCATTCTCCATCGCCCTTGTGGAATAGCACCTCGCCGTCGGTCGGGTCATACAAGCGCAGCAAGCTGCGCCCAACGGTCGTCTTGCCGCAGCCGCTTTCGCCAACCAGCCCCATCACTTCCTGTTCGCGCAACTCGAAGGAAACGCCGTCAACAGCTTTAATTGTACCTACCTGTCGCTGCAGCATGCCCCGCCTGAGCGGGAAGTGCATCTTCAGGTCCTTGACTTTGAGGATGACGTCTCTGGTCATACTTTCCGCCTCTCCACCGTAGAAGCCTTTCCCTCTTTCTTTATGGGGGAGGGGCTTGGGGTGGGGGTTGTCTTCTCCAATCACAGATTCGAGTACGGATCAGCGGCGTCGCGCAAGCCGTCGCCCAGGAAGTTCAAACCCAGCACCGCAACGACAATGAAGATCACCGGCGTCAATATCCAGGTATTTTGCCCCAGCGTCTCCAGGCTCTGCGCGCTTTTCATCAAGAAACCCCAACTTGTCAGCGGCTCGTTGATGCCGATGCCCAGGAAGCTGAGGAAGGCTTCGGCCAAGATAATATCTGGGATCATCAGCGTCAGAATTACGATCACATGGCTGAGCACATTGGGATACAGGTGTTTGAAGATGATGCGAAAGTCGCCCGCGCCCTGCTCCTTTGCCGCCAGGATGAAGTCCGTCTCGCGCAAGGACAGTACCTTGCCCCGCACCTCGCGCGCCAAAACAGCCCAGCGCAGGAAGGGGAATATGAATGCCATCACCAAAAACTTTTGTTCGCCCGACCAGGTCGTGGGTATCACCGCCGCCAGCGCCATCCACAGCGGCAATTCCGGGAAGGACATCACCACTTCGACGAAACGCTGTATCACGTTGTCGATGCCGCCGCCATAGTACCCGGAGATGACACCCAGCGACGAGCCGACTACGATTGCAATCAGCGCCGCCAATATGCTCAGCGACAATGAAACCCGCCCAGCCAGGCAGATCCGTCCCCAAAGGTCTCGTCCAAACCGGTCCGTGCCCAAAAGATGCAAACGCACCTCATCGGTATCCAGGCCGAAAAGATGTAGATCGGTCTCGATCAAGCCGAAGAGCTTGTACTCCCAGCTGCGCACGAAGAATCGCACCTGAAACGGGCTTTCCGTATCAATTTTTGGTCTCGCCTGATAAGTTACCGGGTCTATTTCAAGCTCTTGTTTGTAGACAAAGGGCCGGAACTTGAAGTTGCCATCGACATCGAAGAAGCGGATTTGCGTCGGCGGCGTATATGAATCGCCCAATGCCGTCTGGTAGAGATCGTAAGGCGCGAAAAACTCGGGGAAGACCGCCAGCACCAGCAGCATGATAACCATCAGACCGCCGACAATGGCCGCCTTGCTGCGGCTGAAGCGCTGCCACACCAACTCCGAATAGGAGTCGCTGCTCTCTTCCGCGTCTTCGTCTTCCGCCGGTATCTTGTCTTCGTAGATTTCTTGCACCTTGTTAATCCTACGACCTAGCTATAAGAGATTCGCGGATCTATGATTCCCAGCGCCATATCGGCGATGAAGTTGCCCGCGATCAGCAAAATGCCATACAAAAGCATCACACTGCCCGACAAATAGACATCCTGTTTCAGCAGCGCCTCGGCGAACATCGGCGCAATCGTCGGCAAGCCGAAGACGATCGCCGCTTCCAACTCGCCCTGAAACATATATGGCAGCACCGTACCCTGATAAGCGATAATCGGATGCAAGGCGTTGGGCACCGCGTGCCTGTTGATCACGCGGCTTTCCTGCAATCCCTTCGAGCGGGCTGTCGTCACATATTGCTGATTCAGCACATCCAGCAAGTTGCCGCGCATCACGCGCATATTCCGCGCCACCCCGCCCAAGCCCGCGATCAATATCACCGGACCAACGTGCTTGAGCAAATCAATCGCCTTTTCGATCGACCAGGGCGCGTAGCGATATTCAGGCGATTGCAGCGAGGAGACGTGCTCCCAACCCAAACCGAATGCCAAAAAATACACTACGATCAAAGCCAGCGAAAATCGCGGTATCGAAGTTGCGAAGAAGGCGAAGGTCGCGGCGGTATTGTCCGCAATGCTATATTGCCGATTGGCCACATAAATGCCCAGCGCAATGCCAACCAAAGAAGAAATGGCGTGCGCCGCCATCGCGATGCCAATCGTGCGCGGCAGACGCTGCGCCAGCAACTGGCTGACATCAACCCGCTGCGAAAAGGACCAGCCAAAATCGCCGTGTAAGACAATCGCGCTCAACCATTTGAGATACTGTATCGGCAGCGGATCGAGCAAGCCGTATTTGTCCCGCAGTTTGTTAGCCGCTTCTTCCGCCTCTTCCTCCGATGCCCCGCCCAGCGCAATCAATTCTTGCTTGTAGACATCGGCAAAGTCGCCCGGGGGAATCTGAATAATAGTGAATGCCACTATTGTGATGACGATCAAAATGAGAATGGAAGACAAAAGGCGCTGTACAACGAATCGAAGCATAAACGGCTGACTTTCGTGTCACCTTCAATCGGCGGCAAGACATTCTAAGTATATCAAGTAATAGACGGGCGGCAACTGATGTGACTTCCCGCAGGGCTCAAGTCCTTTCAAACCTCAGCGGCATGACAATTCAGTACGGAGCGGCTCCTCCCCATTGCAACGCTGACGAGCGGACGCTCTTCAATCGCGCAAGAAACTGGCGAAAACTCTATATTTTTTCAGATATTTCCGGGCGACCTGATAGGCTGTCCCTACAGCATACAAACATAAATCTGTAGGGGTCAGCCACCGGCTGACCCGTTGCATCAATACGCAGTCATTTCAAACATGTCCCCTCCTCAGCCATTACAACAGGGAGGGGCCGAGGGTGGGGTAGACCGGGTGCCTGAGCCTCCAGCCTACCCTGCTAGTTGCAGCAGCTTACATGTCATCCATGCCGTAATCCGGCAGCGTACCCGGGAAGATCTCAGCGATCTGCTCATCCGGATTGACCCAAACCGCTTCCGGAATCACATTCCCCCAAGTCCACTGATAGAAGAAGGGCGGCGCGCCAACGGGAATGTTGTTGAAACGCTTCGCCAAAGCCAAGCCGTAACGGCCTACAACGCCACCGACTTTGTAGACATTCTCGGTGAAGAGTTGGTTGTAACGGAACATCAGCTCTTTGCGCGCGTCAAAATCCGGCTCCAGGCAGAAGGCGTTGACGATCTCAACGAGCTCTTCCTCGAAGTCCAGCAAGTCGCGGCTACCGCCATCGGCGCGGTGGAAATCGGGCGTGATATCGGTGACTGGTCCCAGGTCTTGGCAGCGCGTGAAGGAAGTTGTGTACTCCTGACCGATACGGTCAACGCGCATTTCCCAGGTGCCAGTGGTGATCGCGTCGTTCGACGCAGGACCCTGCAGCGGACGCAAATTGACCTGTACGCCAACATCTTGCATCAGCAGCACAAAGGCGTCGCCGATCTGGCCGGTCGCTTCGGCAGCCACGCTGGTATCCAGAACCACGACCAGATTGTCCCCTGCCAGCGGACCGTCGGTCCAATTGAGGATGCCGTCGCCATCGCTGTCTTCAAAGCCGATCTCGGCCAAGAGCGCCCTGGCGGAATCGGGCGAATGCGGATAGTAGACCACGCTGTCGATATCGTAGTAGGGCGAGCCGGGCGTGAGGCCGCTGGCGAAAGCGCGCATGAAGGGACCGCGAATGACCGCCTGGCCAACGCCGTCGCCATCAACCGCGTGCTGTACCGCGCGGCGGAAACGCTGATCGCGGAAGAGATCGCGCAGCGCCTGATCGCGCTCATCCTGGACGCCAAGCGACGACGACAGATTGAACTCGATATCGAACGCCAAGGTCTCGGGACCCCACTCGATATAGAAGTGCGCGTCATCCTCTTGCGAACGGGTGATCGCTTCTACATAGGTGCTGGGATTCTCAAGGTTGGTGTGATCAATCGAACCCGCCAGCGTACCCAGCGTACGGCCGATGCCGCTTGGTCCTTTTTCGAAGGTTACTTCTTCAATGTAGGGCAGTTGGTGGCCCTGCTCGTCGACCTTCCAGTAATACGGGTTCCGGCGGTGAACCATGAACTCGTCAATCTGGTAATCGACAGCGACCCAGGGACCCATGGTAGGCACGGGCAAATCATCCTGTACCTGGAAGGTCTCGAAGGTGTCATAGTCCGACTCCGCGTTGAGGGCTGGATGCATGGGCGCATAGGCATGCTCGGCGCAGATGTTGAAGTCCAGGAAGTCCATCTTGAAGAGCAACTGAACGGGATAGGCTTCCGGGAATGTCCAGGTGATCTGGTCATCGCCAGTCTGCTCGAGGTTGATGTCTTCGCCGTTAATCTGCCAGGTGGAACGGTTGGTCCAGGAGTTGACGTTCTCGTCCAGGATGATGTGTTCCCAGGTGAACATGATGTCATGAACGCCGAAGGGATGTCCGTCCGACCACTTGGCGCCGCGAATGATGTTCATGGTCAACTGCGTGCCGTCCTCGCTCCATTCCCAGTCCGTGGCCAGGTTCGGCAGCGGCTCCAGGTTATCATGGCGCAGGAACATGGGACCGGATTTGACCAGCGATTCGCCGTAGATGTAGTTGATGCCGAACCAACCCTGCGTTTGGCGCGCGCAGAGATTCCAGCCGGCCGTCGGTACTGCCGAGAAATCGCGCCAGACACCGCCATAAACGCCCGGACCTGTCGACATGCCCGATTCCAGGATAACCTGAGGATTCTCAGGCAGACGTTCTTCAACCGGCGGCAATTCGCCGGCTTCGACCAGCGCCGTCACCCAAGCCGGCTCGCTGTAAGCATCCAGCGCCTTGTAAACGAGCATCTCATCCAGAGAGAATGTGACAATCGGGTTTTCACCGATCTGCACGCCCTCGGGATACGGTACGGGGTCCGCGACTTCGCCCATCTGCGCGAAGCCGGCTCCCACTGCTGTCAGCGCCAGGGCTGAAACCAGCAACAGACGAATAAGTGTAGCTAACTTCATCGATCTTCCTCCATAAATGTTCGTTAAAGAACTATCCCGCCGGGGCTTTTGCCGGCAGGTTAATTCACTCAGGCTTGTTAAGCTCAGCTTGCGCGCTTGCGCCAGCCGCAACATCGAGGTCGCCGGTTAGGCGCCCAGCGGCTCATGAAGCCAGCAAGCCACTTGATGCTCGCCATCGACGGTCGTGGTTGGCGGCAGATGCTGACGACATTTCTCCATCACATGCGGGCAGCGGTCGGCAAATGCGCAACCCGGGATATCGGCGATGGCATTGGGCACGATGCCCTCGATGGGCACCAAGACATCCTTCCGCCGACCTAAAACCGGTATCGACTGCAATAGTCCAACTGTGTAGGGATGCTGCGGATTGCGGAAAATATCGATCACCGTGCCATACTCGACCACGCGCCCGAAATACATGACCGCCACGTAATCCGCCATTTGCGAGACCACGCCCAGGTTATGCGTGATGATGATAATCGACGAGCCGAAGTCCTCTTGCAATTGCTCCATCAGGTCGATAATCTGCGCTTGAATCGTGACATCCAGCGCAGTAGTCGGCTCGTCCGCGATCAAGATCGAGGGATTGCAAGATAGCGCCAGGGCAATCATCACGCGCTGACGCATGCCGCCGCTCAATTGATGCGGATACTGTTTGACCCGTTCCTGTGGATCAGCAATGCGCACGCGGTCGAGCATATCAATGGCTACCTTGAGCGCCTCTTTTTTGCTGAGATCCTGATGCAATTCCACGACTTCAGAAATCTGCCGGCCCACCGTATGCAGTGGATTCAACGAGGTCATGGGCTCTTGAAAGATCATCGAGATCTCGCCGCCGCGGATGCTGCGCATCTCTACGCCCTTGGGGTCGAGCTGAACGATATCAATCGTTTCGGCGCGGCGCTTTTGCCGGCGGAAGACGATCTCGCCTTCGACAATCTCGCCTGGCGGGGACTTGATCAATTGCATTATCGAATGCGCCGTGACGCTCTTGCCACAGCCGCTTTCGCCGACGATGCCGAGCGTCTGCCCGTTCGCCAGGCTGAAGCTCACACCCTTAACAGCCTTCACCACGCCCTTGTCGGTGAAGAAATGCGTCTTCAAGTTGCGGACTTCCAAAATCGGCTCTGCGCCGTTGTTCCCGCTCATCCTTGTTCTTTCTAATGCTCAAACAAGCCTTATTTAATCGGTCCCCGGCCCTAGGCGCGAGACGAACTCTAAGCCCCTTTTGCGCCTAATGCTGTCCCCACTAGCCCCTGACGCGCTCCCCCCATTACCAGACGTCTCATCCCTTATCCGATGTTCTCGCCGTCTCTTGCGCCGCCTTGTCCTTCGCCAACTCCTCTACGCTGCGCGTATGCAGGCGAGCGGCGCCCTTCGTATCCATCAGTTTCACTCTTGTTCCACGCGCCTCATGGTCAGCCAGGCGTTGGCGCGCGGCTTCAATCTCCGCAGTGGCGTAATTCGGCAGCCACTCGGCTTGCGCGACCAGCAACTCGTCCGTCATCTGCCAGACTTCTTCGGGATTGCATACCGCGCCCACCAGCGGATCGTGCAGCATCGCTTGCTTGAGCAGGGTTACATCGCCGTGCACAGCCGCTTCCATGGCCATCTGCTGTACCCGCACGCTCGCCGAGCAAGTGGCGGCGGGCGCCAGCGGCAAATCGCCCACCACCGGCATATTGATACCGTTCTTGTCTACGTATCCTGGGATCTCAACAACGCAGCCGTCCGGCAGATTCGTGATATAACCTTGGTTTGGCACGTTGAAGTGCCCGCGATAGACGCGGCCTGTCTCCAGCCCTTCAATGATGTAGGAGCCATGCTCCAGGCTGCGCTTGTCCGCGCTGATTTTCGGCGGTTCTTCTTCCAGCCAACTGGGGAAATCGGTCTCGAACCAGTTGCGCCCCTCGGTGCAGACGCGCAAATACCCGCCCGTTTCGCCGTGGATCCAGCGGCTTAGATCAATCCAGTCCCCGATCTCATCGAGCCGTTTGCGGTACCAGGGCACATATTCGCTCAGGTGCCCGTTCGATTCAGTCGAGTAATAGCCGAACCGCCGCAAGACATCGATTCGCACTTTTTCTTCTTCGCGGAAGGCCGGATGCGCCTCAAAAAGCGCCAGGAGCCGCGGCGTCATATCCATGCCGCGCCAGCGCACCTGAATGTACCAGGTCTGATGATTGATCCCGGCGCAGATGATATCCACATCCTTCATCGTCACGCGCTCTTCTTCAGCGATCAGAGCTTCGCGCCGCGCCCATAGCTCAATGCACTCGGCAATCTGACCGTGGCCGTGCTGGATGCCATGACAGAGGCCAATGGTCCGCACGCCGCCATATTGGTTGCAAGCCCAGGTATTCATCGCCATGGGATTGGAGTAGTTGAGGAATAGCGCGCCCGGCTTGGCGACATCGCGGATGTCCTGGCAAATGTCGAGCAAGACAGGGATCGTCCGCTGACCGTACATGATGCCGCCGGCGCAGATCGTGTCGCCCACGCACTGATCAACACCGTACTTCAGCGGAATATCGATATCCAATGCGAAGGCGTCCAGACCGCCTTGTCGAATCATGCAAATGATATAATCGGCATCAGCAATTGCTTCGCGTCGGTCCAGCGTGGAACTGATCGCCGCCGGCAAGTCGTTGGCGCGGATGTCCCGCTCGCATAATTGCGCGACCATGCCCAGGTTGCGCTGGGAAATGTCCATCAGCGCAAAATGCGTATCGGCGAATTCCGGCACGGTCAACAAGTCCATCATCAACCGCCGTGTGAAGCCGACCGAACCCGCGCCGATCATGGCAATCTTCAAAGACATGTCATCTCCCGCATCCCATTGAAGATAGGGCTTCCGCTACAGGACAAGTCATCATTTGAATCTTGCAAGCGTAGTGAGATTTTGAGAGGGACGCCGCGTAAATAGGCATATGAAGACACAATTCCGTCTAATCGAATGAATATTTACCTACTATGTATTGCACATTTAAGCAGACACATTGCGCTTTTGTCAAGCATAAGCATACAATAACATGCATCAAACGCACATTATCTGTTATAATTGCTGCTGAAACAAGGCATTTTCAATGACTGCTGTTGTCCTGAACAGGAAATGAAAAAATCTGAAAGACAGTTACTGATTTTAGAGCGCGCGCAAGATACCGCTCCCCAGGAACTTCTGTCCACGCGCGATCTCGCCCAACAATTCGCCGTCTCCGAAACGACTATCCGGCGCGATTTTCAAGAAATGGCGGAAGCTGGCTTGATCCAGCGGCAGTACGGCGGCGCCTACCAGAGCAGGACGCCCCAAGCGTCCATTCGGGGACATGTCGGCGTCTTGCTGGTGTCTCGTATCGACAAGTACCGCGACCCCTTTTACAACATGGTCTTGGAAGGAGTCGACCGCGCTTTGGAACGGCTCGGCTATCAGATCGCCTTTGTCAAAACCCTCCACGAGATCGATACCACAGCCCAAGCCAGTCAACTGCTCGATGCTTACGTCTTCAATGGCTTGATCCTGCTGGGCACGGCCGGCTCGGAAAGCATTCGCTACCTGCGGCAGCATTTCTCGCCGATCGTAACCATGACCGACAAACACGATATTGAAGATGACCTGGTTCTCTTCGATGGAAGGCGCGGCATGCGCTTGATGGTCGAGCACCTGGCGGATCTGGGACATCGTTGCCTGGGCTTCATCGCAGGCTACGACGACATACGATATGACGGTTTTCTGGGGGGGCTGGCGGCCTGCGGACTGGACTCAGCGCCGTCGCTGCACCAGATTCTGCAACCGGGACCATCCGGCTGGACACCCGATCTAGGCGAACGCGGCGCCAGAAACCTGATGGCTTTGCATCGCAAACCGGATGCGATCGTCTGCGCTTCCGATCGTCTGGCCATCGGCGCCATGCGCTGGTTGCAGAGCAGCGGCTATCAGGTCCCGCATGACATAGCTGTGACCGGCTTCGACAATATACCCGATTCCGATTTTACCTACCCGCCGTTGACCACCGTCCACGTCCATAAAGTACGGATGGGAGAGATCGCTGCCGAGCGCATTGCCAAGCGCATTGAAGATCCCGACGATCTCTTCCTCAAAATCACCACGCCGGTTTCGCTGGTCCTGCGCCAATCTTGCGGGAGCCAAGCCTAAGCGGCGCGGCTATTTGCTCGCCTAGGTCAAACCCGCCACCTGCCACAAGCGCTTCATGCGCGCCGCAGTCTCCTCCGCCGCTTCCAGCGGATCTTCCATCACATTCAGGCGCTTGCTGAATGGCTCTGGCGTCACGGGCCCGTCATAATCCAGCTCAATGAGTTTCTTCATGAAGGCTTCAATCGGCAGTACGCCGGTTTCGGTCGGCAAACGCCGGTCGTGATCGTTGTAGGTCGCCATGGTCAAGCCCTTTGGCGCGTCGTTCACATGCACGTTGACGATGTCCGCATTGCTGATCTTGTCAAGGTCAGCAACCGCGCCGCCCGACGTGTAGAGATGCCAGGCATCCAGCAGCAAGCCTACATTGCCCGTGCCGATCGCCGCAGCCAGCTCCAACATGCCTTCCATGTTGTGGATGAAGTCGTGCTGATCGGCCGGGCGCAAACTCTGCGGACCGATGAATTCGATGCCAAAACGGATGCCAAAAGTCTTCAAGACCTCGGCGATCGCACGGAAGCGCTCAACGTGCCAGGAGAAGTTTTCGTCAAATGCGCGTTCGGTCGATGACGGCGGGCACCAAGTCGAGCAGCGATCCGCGCCCAGTTCCGCCGCCAACTCGGCAAACCTGGGCAATGCCGCCACGTCATCGCGCCAGCCCTCCCCTTGCCAGTTCACCGGCGCTCCCCAAGCGCCGTATTTGATGCCCGCATCCTCAAATAGCGCCCTGACGGCGTCGACATCATTTGCCTCGGCAATTTGCGCCGCTTCCTGAATGCTGAAATCCAGACCCTCGAAACCGGTCTGTTTGGCTAAACTCAGGTTCTCTTTTAATGACTGTCCGCGAATGCCGATGGCGCCGGGACTCAAGGTCTTGTACATCTCAACTCCTTGTCAGGTCATAATCTCTAGGCTCGAATCAACTCGCAAACTATACCGTATTCCGAATGCCATTACCGCCCTCTATTTTCTCAGTGTCTCTCCGGTGAAAAAGTCGCTTTTCCATCGTAAAATGCGCCTATGAATACCCAGATTCTCAAACAGCAAGCCGGCGAAACCGCCGCCCAATTCGTCGAATCGGGCATGGTCATCGGACTGGGCACCGGCAGCACCGCCATCTTCGCCACCCGCCGCATCGCCCAGCTCCTTCATAGCGGCGAGCTCTGCGATATCATCGCCATCCCCACCTCGCTCGCCACCGAAGCCGATGCTCGCGAACTTGGCATTCCCCTCAGCACGCTCGAGCGCCATCCGCGAATCGACCTGACCATCGACGGCGCCGATGAAGTCGATCCCGATTTCAACGTGATCAAAGGCGGCGGCGGCGCGCTGCTGCGTGAAAAAATTGTCGCCCAAGCCACCGAGCGCCTGGTCATCGTGGTCGACGCCTCCAAGCTGTCGCAGCAACTCGGCACGAACTGGGCTGTGCCTGTGGAAGTCTTCCCTTTCGGCTGGCATTCCCAAGCGGCTTTCTTGCGCGATCTCGGCGCCGGCGTCGTGCTGCGCGATAGCGGCGAAGATCCCTTCCAGACCGATCAGGGCAACATCATCCTCGACTGCAACTTCGGCCTGATCGCCGATCCTGCCAGACTGTCGCAGACGCTCAATGCCCGCGCCGGCATCGCCGAGCACGGCCTTTTCATTGGCATGGCGCGGGACGTCATCGTCGCGGGCGCGGAGGGCATCCGGCATTTGCGCAAAGCCTAAGTTTGTAAGGCTTGTCCGGTACCGTGGTGTTTGCAGTTGGTTTTGCACTCCTCTCCCTTTATGGGCTGGCAAGCGGACACTTTTCCATCGCGCAAGAAACTGGCATAAAATCTATATTTTTTCAGGCTTTTTCGGGCGACCTGATAGGTCGCCCCTACATTTTGGATGATTTATGTGGTGATCGACACAAAATGATTTTGAAGCGATTGCCCTGGATAGACTACCCATTATTTGAAGCATCGCACAATTTGCGCTAAAGTTCGCTATATGCATATCCTAAAATGAGTTTGGAAATACAGATGCCTAAAATACTAACTGACGAACAGATTAGCTTTTACCACGAAAAAGGTTACCTCAAAGTCGACAAGGTCCTGCCGCAACGCAGCATCGAGCTAGGTCGCAAAGTTTGCGCCGACTGGGTCGATCGCACGGTTCAAGGCTGGGTCGCTGAAGGCTTGCTCGAAGACGGGCTGGAAGATCTTGATCTGGGGCATCGGCTGACCGTCGCCTGGAACGAGGCGGGCAAACCCATGTATCAACGCAGTCCCCGCCGCCAGATCGTCTGCCCCGAGCTCTTCCAATTCATGAGCGAACCGAACGTGATCGACATCGCCGAAGACCTGCTGGGCAGTCCCGAGGTCTTCATGCACGGCGTCTTCAACTTGCGGCCGAAGCTGCCCGATCAGCGCTGGACGCGCACACCCTGGCATCAGGATTCGCAGTACTATCCCTCCATCGCCCAGGTCCATACGCTTTCGATATGGATGCCGTTGCAGCGCGTCACGACCGAAAACAGTTGCCTGCAAGTCGCCGAGGGCTACCACCGCGGCGACATGTACGCCATCACCGAAGACGAAGAGACCGGCTTCCTGGGCATCTCTAGAGAAGAGCGGGCGGCGCTGCCGGGCATCCCCATCGAGATGGAGGCGGGCGATGCGCTCTGCTTCACGCAGTTGACGCCGCACGCTGCCCTGCCCAATAAATCCGATGCCGTGCGCTGGTCGATTGACCTGCGCTACCAGTCCATCGAAGACGCCATGGTCGACGAATACAATGTTGAAATCGGCGGCCGCGACAAAGGCTTCATCGCCCGCAGCGAGGCCGATCCGGCGTCGGTGGCCACTTGGGAAAGCTGGGAACGCCAGTGGGAAGGAGATCCGTATAGCGCATACTAATCAGCGGAAACGCGACCCCCACCCCAAACCCCTCCCCCATAAAGAGGGAGGGGCTTCAAAACTTAGCCTTGGGAGAAAGACGACTTATGAAACGCAAAACAAATATGTTATTCGCGGTTCTGCTCATTTTGAGCCTGCTCATCGGCGCCGGAAGCGCCTCGGCGCAAGACGACGTCACTCTGACGATCTGGACCTTCGGCTCCTTCTTCACCGATTTCTACGAAGGCATTGAAGCCGACTACAAGGAAATCGCGCCCCATGTCAGCATCGTGGTCGAAGAGATCCCTTACGGGCAGCTCTACGACAACTTGCAGGGCGCATTCGTCGCTGGCGTCGGCGCGCCCGATATTGTTGATGTTGAGCAAGGCGTCATCAGCCGCTTCCTCAAGGGCGAGCCCGGCTTGGTGCCTCTGAACGACCTGATCGCGCCTCATGCCGATGACTACATCATGGCGAAGACTGGACTGTACGCGCACCAAGGCGCGATCTATGGCATTGATCACTGCCTCTGCCCGGTCGTCCTATACTATCGACACGACATCTTCGCCGATGCCGGCATTGAAATGCCCATCGCCACCTGGGACGAATTCGTCGAGGCGGCCTCCGTGTTGACCGAACAGGGCATCTCGGCGCTGTCCTTGTCCGACCGCTCTTGGGGTGACTTTTACATGCTGCTGCTGCAGTCGGGCAGTCCCGGCTTCTTCGATGCCGACGGTAATGTCATCGTCGACAGCCCCGAAGCCATCGCCGTCCTGGAATGGTATCTCGGCTTGCTCGAAAGCGGCGTTGCCATCGCCCCGGGCGATTCGCAAAGCACTTATGGCTTGATGTCCGAGGGCAAAATAGCCGCTGCCATCGGCGCCGACTGGTATGGCGGTTTCATCAAGAACAATGTCGCCGATACCGAGGGCCTGTGGCGCGCGGCGCCCCTGCCCGCTTTTGAAGAGGGCGGCGCTCGCACCAGCACACACGGCGGCACTGCCTATTCGATCACAACGCAAAGCGAGCACAAGGACGAGGCTTGGGCTTACATCGAATTCGCGCTGTTCAACGAGGACAACAAGATATTCGAATTTCAAGTGAACAACCTGTTGCCGCCTGTGCTCTCGCATCTGGATAACGAAGCGCTGCTGGGTCCCGACCCATACTTTGACAATCAGTCGCTGGGCGAGCTCTTCCTGGAGCTGGCGCCGGAAGTCCCGCATCAGTCGCGCGGTCCCTGGTTCAATGAAGCCAGTACGCTGGTGGGAAACGCCATATTCGAAGCCGCTCAAGGCGAAAAGACGGCTGAGCAAGCCCTGAAGGACGCGGCCGCTGAACTGCGCCGTCAGATTGATTTTGGTTAGTTAGTTTACCCCCCACCCCAACGCCCCTCCCCCAAAATGAGGGAGGGGCTTTGACGCATTTGCTGCGAGGACTAAGGTAGACGTGGCTTTGGCAAACCCCCCTCTAAATCTCCCCCCATTGCAATGGGGGGAGACTTCGGCGACACGCGACGGCCCTACTCAATGTGTCGAGAATAAGGCAACGCGCGAATTTCGATTCTTGGCGTCAGTTTCGCCAGTCGCGCGCCCCCTCCCTAAAGCTTTGGGGAGAGGGTCGGGGGGTGGGGTTGACCGGGCGCGAAGAGCAGATTCGAGCAGCCCCAGCGACTCCATTGCAGACCGCACAGTCATTCCTCACCAATACAGTGGACAGCAGTATTATGAAGCCCGCCGATGAAAAGGGCCTGCGCGCCTGGTGGAGCAGGTCGGAGCGCAAGGTTGTGCCCTACGTCTTCATCTCGCCCTTCTACATTCTCTTCATCGTCTTCTCGGTCGGTCCGCTGATCTACGCGCTCTACCTGAGTTTGCACCGTTGGCCCGGCAGCGGTCCCATGCGCCATGTGGGCTTGGGAAATTACACCTACCTGGCGGGCGACCCGGTCTTCCTCAAATCGCTATGGAACACCGTGTATTACGCCATCGGCGCCTTTCTGTTCATCTTGCCGCTGGCGCTGGTTTTGGCGCTGCTGATCAACTCGACGCTGATCCGCATCAAGAGCCTCTTCCGCATCGGCTACTTCCTGCCGATTTTGACCAGCACGGTCGCCGCCACCATCATGTTCCTGCTCATCTTCAACAACCAGTTCGGCTTGATCAACCAGGGCTTAGCGCTGCTGGGCATCCCGGCGCTGAAATGGCTGGACGAAGAATTGGTCAAGATTTCAGTGCTGGCGGTGGCGACCTGGCGCTACACCGGCATCAATGTCTTGTATTTCCTCACCGGCTTGCAGAGCATACCGCCCGAGCTTTATGAAGCGGCGCAGGTGGATGGCGCTGGCGCCTGGGCGCAATTCCGCTACATCACCATCCCGCAGCTGCGGCCGATCGCGCTTTTCGTTGGCGTCGTCACCATGATCGGCTCCTTCCAGCTCTTCGCCGAGCCGCTGCTGCTGGCCAACGGCGGACCCAACGACGCTAGCCTGACCATCGCCAACTACCTCTACCGCATGGGCTTCACCAACGCCAAGCTGGGTTACGGCTCCGCCATCGGCTGGGTGCTGGCGCTGATCATCTTCGGCTTGTCCTTCATCCAGCTCTATCTCTTCGGCGCTTTCAGGAAGGAAGACTGAGGCGATGGACGACACGCTCACCCGCCGGGCCCAGCGAACCCTTGCCTACGGCTTCCTCTTCTTCATCCTGATCGCGATGGCGACGCCCTTCGTCTGGATGCTCTCCAACACGATCAAAGAACAGTCGGAGATCTTTCAGATGCCGCCCACGCTCATCCCCGAAGAGCCTCATCTGCGCAATTACGTCAGCCTCTTCGTCGACTTCGACTTCGCCCGTCATTTCCTCAACAGCGCCTTCATCGCCGTGGTTCACACGGTCTCTCATCTCTTCCTGGCATCGCTGGCCGGTTTCGCCTTCGCCAAGTACACGTTCCCGCTAAAAAACTTCCTCTTTTTGGTGCTGCTTGGTTCGATGATGGTGCCGTTATACACCATCTTCATCCCGCTCTTTGTCTTGGTCATCCGCCTCGGCTTGGTCAACAGCTACGCCGGTGTCATCATCCCGGGCGTGGCCGGGGCTTTTGGCATCTTTTTCATGAAGCAGAGTATGGAAGCGGTGCCGGGCGAACTGCTCGATTCGGCCCGCATCGACGGCGCGTCGGAGTTCCGCATCTACTGGCAGATTGCCTTGCCCCTGGTGCGTCCGGCGCTGGCGGTACTGGCGGTGCTGGCTTTCATGGGCTCCTGGAACGATTTCGTCTGGCCCCTGGTGGTGCTGCGCAGCCGCGAATTACAGACGCTGCCGGTCGTTATGGCTGGCATGGTCAACCTCTATCGCATGGAATACGGGGTCGTGATGGCGGCATCGCTCTTGTCGACGATGCCGATATTGCTGCTCTTTCTCGCTTTGCAAAAACAATTTCTCGCCGGGCTGACTGTCGGCGCGGTGAAATCATAATGCAAATGCAAGCCGCCATTCTCACCCAGCCGAATACACCCTTCCGCATTGAAAGCGTCACGCTTGACCCGCCGCGGGAAGGCGAAGTTTTGGTCAAGATCGGAGCCAGCGGGGTCTGCCGCAGCGATTGGCGCGTTGCCATCGGCACAGCGCCAAAGCCGATGCCCATCATCGCCGGGCACGAAGGCGCGGGCGTGGTTGAAGCCGTCGGAGCGGGCGTTACGCGCCTGGCTGTTGGCGATCATGTCGCGCTGAGTTGGGCGCCAGGCTGTGGCGATTGCTTTTACTGCTATAACCACAAGCCCAACCTCTGTGGCAGTTATAGACAGTTGCTGGCATCGGGTCTGCAAGCCGACGGCAGGTCGCGCATTCACTGGCATGGCCAGCCGGTTCACATTTTGGCGGGTTTGGGCAGTTTCGCCGAGTACGCGGTGGTACGAGAGGAGAGTTGCCTGCCGGTGCGCCGGGACGCGCCGCTGGAGCTTGTGGCTTTGGTGGGCTGCGCTGTCGCGACCGGCGTCGGCGCAGCCATGTTCACTGCCGAGGTCCGCCCCGGACAAAGCGCGGCAGTTTTTGGCGCGGGCGGCATCGGACTTAATATCATCCAGGGCGCGCGGCTCTGCGGCGCCGACCCCGTCATTGCAGTGGACATCAACGAGCGGAAAATGGAGATCGCCCGCCAGTTTGGCGCGACGCATACGCTTTTCTCGGACGAGTCGGCGGTTGTGGAGATACAAGCGCTGACGGGGGGCCGTGGCGCCGATTACGCATTTGAAGCGCTGGGACTGCCGAGCTTGCAGGAGCGCGCTTTTGAAGCCCTGCGCCCCGGCGGCCTCTTGACCCTGGTCGGCACAGCGCCTGACGGCAGTTCAACCAACCTGCCGGGCGCGGTCATTACGCGCGCGGAGAAAGTTGTGCGCGGCAGTTTTTACGGCTCGGTGAATCCGCCGCGCGATATCCCGATGCTGCTGGACCTGTACGCCTCCGGCAAGCTCAAGCTGGAGGAGCTGATTACGCGCCGTTATCGCCTTGACCAGATCAACGAAGCCTACGCGGATATGTTGAGCGGCGCGTTGGCGCGGGGTATCATTGTATTCTGACCAGAATACCCGCTTGGCAAGCCTTTGAAAGGAATAGACATGGAAATGCAAGCCGCAATCTTGAACGAAGCCAATACGCCTTTCAGTATCGAGACAGTAGAACTTGAGGCGCCCAAGACTGGCGAAGTGTTGATCAAAATGGCGGCGGCCGGCGTCTGCCACAGCGATTGGCATGTGGTGGAGGGTCTTTCCTATTTTCCCATGCCCATCATCTGCGGCCATGAAGGCGCGGGTATTGTGGCAGATATCGGCGAAGGCGTCACGCGCGTGAATCCGGGCGATCATGTGACTTTGAGCTTCCGCGCCAATTGCGGCAGTTGCTTTTACTGCCAGAACAACAAGCCCAACCTCTGCGAAGTTTATACACCGGTATTGAAATCGGGCCTGCTCAAGGACGGGTCGAGCCGAATTAGCAGAAACGGAGAGCCTATTCACATCATGACGGGCTTGGGTTGTTTCGCGGAATACGTCGTCATACCCGAGGACGCCTGTGTGCCGGTGCGGGAGGACGTGCCGCTGGAAGTGGCGGCGCTCGTCGGCTGCGCTGTCTCGACCGGCGTCGGCGCGGCGATATACACGGCCGATGTCCGCCCCGGTCAGAGTGTGGCGGTCTACGGCGCGGGCGGCGTCGGCTTGAACATCATCATGGGCGCTGTGATGTGCGGCGCGGACCCGGTCATCGCGGTCGACACCAACAGCAGCAAGATGGAGATCGCCCGCGAATTCGGCGCTACGCATACGCTCTATTCGGACGATACGACCGTCGAGCAGATCCAGACGCTGACGGATGGCCGCGGCGCTGACCACGTATTTGAATCGGTGGGATTGGCAAGTTTGCAGGAGACCGCCTTCGACGCGACCCGCCCGGGCGGCACCCTAACCCTGGTGGGCTTGACGCCTGTGGGCAGCGGCACGAACCTGCCCGGCTCGGTCATCACCCGAACGGAAAAAGTCATACGCGGCAGCTTCTATGGGTCCGTGCTGCCCCAGCGCGATTTTCCCATGTTTCTGGATTTGTATCGCAACGGCAAGCTCATGCTCGACGAGTTGGTGACGCGCCGCTACCGGCTGGAGGAAATCAACGAAGCTTATCAAGACATGCTGACCGGCGAGGTCGCGCGCGGCATCATCGTATTTTAGGTCAATATGCCGTTCCCGGCCGCTACAGGCAATCGATTGCCTGGAAGACGGTAGAGGCGTCCCGGCGGGTCGCCCGAAAATCGCCACGTAACCTATACATTTTGCGGTGATTTTGGGCGATTCGCAAAATCTCCCTACAGTTTTCAAATATAAACGATACCTATAGGGGTCAGCCGGTGGCTGACCCGTTGCTATCGTGCCACGTTGCTTCAAACACATCTTCTCCTCGGCAGGGGAGAGGGGACATTGGTGGCGTGGCGATGACGCGATCCCACAGAGATTGGCGCGGTTTCTTGGTCGGTATGGGTGCGCTCTACTCGCGCGCATGCGCTTCAATGGTGGCTATGTCTTCTACCGCGATGTTGCGCACAAATCGGACAAGTCCTTGTAACTCGCCCGAAGGCTCACTGACCGTCAGCTTAAACAGCGCTGCGCGATAGGCTGTAAATTCGAGCAAATTGATTAGAGAAAGTATGCTGCCACAGGGCTGCTCGTAGAAAGATGCCCAGGCCTTTCTTCGCCATATCTGGAAGAGTTGGAACCGCACCCTTAACGATATTCGGTCGTCCACCAGCGATAGCTTATCCGTCTGGTTCTGGTAGCCGTCAATCGAGTTATAAAACGCCATCGCCTGTTCACCGCTGCAATGAGGGAGGTCTCTTAGTGCAAGATTAATTCGCAGCACGCTTATGGGCACTTCTGGCTGATCCAGTGCCAATTGGTCGAAAATCGCCATTTCTTGGACGCTTTGAAATGTATCCTGTGCATGAATATCTCCGATATCACCGGTCAACTGCTCTAGAACGCTAAACATCGCCGCCGTCATCAGCGCAGGTTCCAGATACGCCACACCAAAACAAGTGTCCCCGTGCGACTGTCCCCAATTTTCCTTATCCCATTGATCAAAGGCTCTCAGCCAGAGCAACAGTGAATCGCTGTCATTGACCCGAGCGCTGTTATCGATCTGCTGGAAGAGACCATCTAACGCACCGTAGAACCACTTCGCCTCTTCCCGTGTACATAGTATGGCCTGGTCAAGCGCATAATTGATATGCAAGTCCTTGATCCCGCTCTGTGCCCGGGTAATTGGCGCGGTTCGCAACAATACAATTATGAGTGACCACGAGAACAGTAATCGCAGCATCTCGTCACCGGGAATTACAAACTAGCGAGCGAAGAACCGGTCAGGAATCCATCCCTACATCTGATTCCCGTAAGCTCGCCCCACGGCGCTGGCTTGCGAACTCACGACGCGGATCAGCTCCCCCTCGCTGTCGCGGACGAAGGCGCGCAGTTCCGCCATATCCCTGACGCCAACATCAGCCAGGGCGCGCGCGGCGTAGTGCTTGAAGGTGTTGATGTAGAAAACCATGGAATTGGCTTTTTCCTCGAAGAAGCGATAACCGGCTTTGCCTTCGACATTGCGCGTGCGGCCGCCGGGGCGCAGCCGCTTGCGGGCCAATTCGGGATTGGCGCTTTCAATGATCATGGTCGGCGCCGAGGCGCTGCCATGGTAAGGCATGCAGACTTTCCTCGATTTGTGCTCGAAGTAGATATCCCCCTGCTCGATGACGCAATGCGCCAACTGCTGGTTGTAGGAGATGAGATCGACGCCGAGCAGCAGCAAATGCCCCATCGAACTGCCGATGCCGCCTTCCACGGCGATGGTGACATGATTGAAGCGCGGATCGGTGGTGATGCTGTAGACCTCTTCCAGCGTGGTTACTGCCATGCCGTTGGTGGCCGAGGTGCACTGCCTGCCGCCGCCGTGGCCGAAAAAGAGACCGTCGGCGCGGATCTCGGGCGCGATCAGCTTGAGGCATTGCTCCTTGTCGCTGACCTGGCCGACGAAGAGTTCGATCTCGTCACCGAATTCGGCGCGGATGGCGGCCGCGATCTCGGTCACGCGCGGATCGGAGTTGATGGTATAGATGCGGAAGAGACGGACATCGGCTTCCTCGTAGAGGAATCGCGCCGCCGCCACTTCTTCCTTGACATTGCTGCAACCGAGGGCGGCGCCGATATTGCGCGCCGCGCGCCGGTACTCCGCCGCGCTCAAGCCGATCTTTGCCAGCACATCCTTTGCCGCGCGGATGACCGCCGCCTGTCTGTCGATGTAACCGGCGAAGATGCTGTTGCGGTGCGTGAATATGGGATGATGGCCAATGGCCGCGGTCACCAGCACATCGCGCCAGCCGGAAATCGCCGGCATGGATCCAAAACCGAGGATGCTGCGCGGGTACTTGCCGATGCGGTTGAACAAGCCATGTTCCGCGCTGTCCGTCCGCGAGACATAGCGGTCCGAAGACATTTTGCGATAGCCGAGATCTTTCCAGCTATAGGTGCTGGTGCTGAAGAGATTATCGTTCATGCCCAGGACATGCTCGACCGTGCGCGAGCGCCTGTTGCTGCGCTGCGGGATGGCACTGCCGTTCTCGATCTCGTCCAGGCTACGCAGTACTTGGCTGTTCTGGTTGCTGCAGAAGAAATCGGCGCGCTGCGCCAAGCAGAGCGTGCGGCGTTCCGGACCGAACTGCCAAATAACCGGACTGCCGTTTTTGTTCATGCGCAGCGTGCCGCGGTCGACATCAGTGAGAATCAGTCCGATGCTGCTGGAATCGGCTTTGGGCAGGTAACGGCTGTAATAGATATTTTCCTCGTAATGAATGGGCTGATAATTTGGCGCTTCGAAATTGCTATTGGGCGGGTTATCAGTTTCGATGGCTTCCAGGGCGAAAGCGAATGCCAGCGCGCGTTCATCGGTCAGCGCCTCATAATTGACGCGTTCCACCTCTTGACGATAAGGCTCGGGAATCATGAAGACGACCTGGCCAAGGGAGAAAGGCTCGTCCCGCAATGCCTCCAGCGCCTTGCGGCGCATCGAATAGCGGTCTTTGTCCGCGGCGCCCATCTCGGCAAAGGTCAGCGCCTGGCCCGCTGGGGCGAACATATCATCCCAGCCGAAGCCGTCGGTCCCGCGCAGGGTCTCGGCGATGCTGCCGGCCGTGCTGCCCTGGCGGATATGTACCTCGCTCCCATCAAAGGCGGCGATCAAGACTGTGGCGACCGCGCCGCGATCGCGATCGCGCAGCCAGGTTTCGGCGATCATGCGCCGCATTTCGATATCTTCGGAGAAATCCTTGATATAGGCGCCCGGACGGCCATTTAGACCGCGACAGGATAGCGAGGTCTCTTCCACCAGAATGGGATTGTAGCCGTTGGCTTTGAAGGCTTCGATGGCTTTGTTGCGCACCACTTTATAAGGATCGAGGCTTTGGATTTCTTCGATATCGAGTTTCACCCCAACGATCTCGTAATCGGGCAGGATGCGGCGGAATTCGGCGAGCTTGTTCCGGTTGCTGGTAGCGACTTCAATGTAAGGATGGCTTTCGCCCCGCGAGCGTAGAACGTTGATGACCTTGGGCTCGGTCATGTACAGGGGTCTGGGCATTGTGGACTAATCCGAAGTATAAACGGACGCTAACTGAATTATCGCAAATGTCCACGTTTTGCGGTAGTTGCAATGAGCAAGACCGACCTCAGCGTAAATGCTTTCATCATCTTGTTCATTGCAGCCTTTTACGTTACTCTTATGTAGCAAATATTATGCTAGTATATGATAAGAGATGAGTTAGGAAGACGCTGCAGGGATACTGTGATGAACAAAGAGGGGTATTCACCGACGTACAGACGCGGCTTCCTTTATTTGGTCGCGATTATCGCAATAATAACAGTCATGTTGGCTGTCGTCGCTGGCCGTACGCCAACCGAAATACTGGCATATCTCGGTTTCACGGCGGGCATCTCTTACATCTTCTTCGGCTGATGCATGAGGTTTGTATTATACAGCCTGTGCGTCCTTATCATCTTGCTTGCATCCGTTCTCTTTGTTTTAGGATATGACGGTACGCAGATCCGTGAGTTTCTGCTTGGGGTTGCCGCGATTATTGTCGTCGCCTCGCGTATCATAAAACCGCGCCAAGACAATAGCGACGATAAGGAGCGGGTTGAGCAAAGCGAAACGGAACGTGGACAGCGCTTAAGCGTTGGAAATGATGTACCTGAGCAGGTTGTGAAGTCCCGCGAATCTTCCGAAAGAAACCAAACGCGCTGAGCAAACCCTCCACATTGAAAAGCTCTAATCGCTTCCAGTCGTATACATGGTTTATCCAGTCGCCCGCGCCACAAACTGCAGCGTCAAATCAACATCGTCGGTGACATTCGCCACGGAGGGCACATCGGGAATGGTCAAGCCGAAGTCGCCATGCAGCACGTTGACCGTGGCTCGGCCGCTCAACTGCGATTCGCTATCCAGCGTGACTTCCGCATTGAACGTCACGGTCCGGGTCACATCAACCACCGTCAGATCGCCGCTGACATCGAATGTGATGGTCTCGCCGACCGCGATCGAATCCGCCGAAAAATTGTGCAGTTCCCGCGGCTCAAAGACGATGAATTCGTAGGCGTCCTGCGCCGATTTCAGTATCTGGCTCCGGATAGCGCGGTTGCGGAAGTTATTGTCCGTCTCCAGCGTGCGGGCGTTGATGATGATCGTGCCGATGGACGATGCCGCGGGATCAGCCAGATTGACATTGATCAGCCCCGCGACTTCATTGGTGGCGCCAACAACGGTGGTGCGCGCCCCGCGCAGATCTTCTTCGAGGGTGAAACTCGCCTGGCTTTCCGCAGCAACGATGCTGAATGCCACCGGCTCAACCGTTTCCCCCGCGGCCGCAACGGAATCGACCACCTCGGTGATCATCGTATCCATCGCGGCGCCGACAGCCAGGTCAACGGCGTTTGCCACCGCGGCGTTCACCGCATCCGGCAGCGCATTGCTGATGGCGTCGCCGACTGCCGTGCCGATAGCCGCCGCCAGCTTCGCGTCCTCCGCTGTGCGCGTGGCGAGGGCGTCTTCTGCGGAAAGGCTGGCTTCGCCGGATCCGCCGCTGATCCAGATCCAGCCGAAAATGCCGGCGCCGGCGCCAACAGCCAGGGCGACGAGGAGCAATATCAATACGGTTGGGCTAGATAATCCGCTACGGTTACTTTGGCTCATCTTCTGTTTCGGCTCCTGTACTACTAGAGACAGTCGACTTTGGAGGACGCTTGCGCAGCCGAGTCAACCGGCTCTTCACACGCGATCGCAGAAGAGCATTGTAGCCACAAGTCATTCAATTGGCAGTGTCAATCGCTCAGCCAGCGAGCCCGCAAAGGCGATTATCCCAAATTCGGCGCGAAATATCCCAATAACCCAAATTCATCATCGCAATAAATCCGCTTTTGAACAGGAAGTCGCAAGACTGAGATCTGATGGCAATGGCATAATTGCAAAGAATTATCCCAAATATCCCAAGTAATTCGACATTTATTGGGATAAAATCAGCCAAAATAGCCCAATTTTGGGAAAGTCTTGGGAAATAGGCGCCAGATTATGCTCCCTTCAACAGTTTCCTGAAGAACTTGACCTGCGCTTGCCGGGGTTGCAATTGCTGTAGACAATCGTTGAGCAAGTTGCGCTGTCTTAAGCCATCTGCCCGTAGGCCTGCGCCTTCGCGGGGAACATGGGACGGTGTTACAATCGGGGATGCGCTTTTACCGCGATCACGGAATGGAGGAGAAAATGGCAGTTACGATCAGATTCCTGGGCCACTCTGGTTTTCAATTGGATATCGACGGACATAAGCTCTTGATTGATCCCTGGTTGTCTGGCAATCCCGCCGCGACAATAAGCGCGGACGAGCTTGAAGCCGAGGTCATACTGCTCACCCACGCGCACGACGACCATGTCGCCGATGCGGCCGGCATCGCCAATCGCAGTGGCGCCACCATCGTTTGCAATTTCGAGATGGGCAACTGGTACATGGCGCAAGGGCAGGAGAATGTCTTTCAAGGCAATCCCGGCGGCAGCTTCCACAATGACTGGATGAGCGCCAAATGGACTGTCGCCCATCACAGTTCATCCTTCGGCGACGGCAGCTATGGCGGGCAGCCCAACGGCTTTGTCATCCGTGGCGGCGGTTATACCATCTATCACGCTGGCGATACGAGCTTTTTCGGCGATATGCGCTTGATCGGCGACGAGAGCCTGGATGTAGCGCTAATCCCGATTGGCGATGTTTTCACTATGGGCATCGACGACTCAATCAAGGCGGTACAGTTGCTGCGCCCCGGTAGCGTCGTGCCGATGCACTACAACACCTTCCCGCCGATCGAGCAAGACGCCGCGGCATGGGCGCAGCGCGTCGAGAGCGAGACCGATGCGAAGCCACTTATATTATCGCCGGGCGGATCCTTCGGTCTCGACTAGTTGAGATCGTCGGTGTCGCATAAACAGCGGATATAAGCTTCAATCTGGTCGCGAGAGATGCCGTCCTGCTCATAACCCAGGGCGTTCCCCAGCTCCCGCGAGATACTGCCGAAGAGTTCGATCTGCCGCAGAAGGCTCTGCCAAAGCGCCGCGACATCCCAACTGCTCCAGATCTCTTGGATCGAGGCGTAGGTTTCCCTCCCAGTCCAGTCACGGATGCGCTTGCCCAGCAGCCAGGTATTCACCGGTCTATCGCTGCTGGCGCGGGCATGCCATTCCAGCATCTGCAGCAGATCGCATTTCATGGTCCAGTCGCGGAACTTAAGCACCCAGAATTCGCGGCGGCGGATGAGTTGCGCCACATGGATCGCTTCAAAGTAGAATTCGTTGACGATCGCTTCAACTTGCTCGGCGCTCGGCGGATCGGGTTGCGGGAAGACCTGCGGCGAAGGGGGAAGGTCGCGGAAGAGTCCATCCTTGTCGAGGGCTACGATATATCCACGCTGGTACTCATCCGACAAGGCGCCGGTGCAAATCATCTCGTGTATCACATCGACTCTCAGGAACTGAAAATCGACTTTCACGCCGCCGGCGAACCAGACCAGCTTGTATGGCAGATCCTGAGAACGCGGAAAGCGAATCCATACCTCGCCAAGCCCGTCAAGCCAACCGTCGTCGGCGATGTACGAGGCATAATCTCTGGCGATTATTTGCGCATCGAGATCGGACCATGGATCTGTGGACCCGTCGCCGCGCGCCAGAGAGCCGGTGACGACCACGGCGCGGATCGGCTCTTCTTGACGCGCCCAGTCCAGGACTTTGGAGAGCATACTGTGTTGAGGCAGGGGTGACGATCCCGACATATGAAACTTCAGCACTGGGCGACTCGGCGCTTCGCCCCTTCCTTAACCTGAGGATTCTGCGCCGGCTATTATGGCAGGTCGGGGATGCGCTCGCCATATAGCCAGGCGTCGAAGAGGTCGTCGAGTTCGCGTCCGCTGAGGGCCTCGGCGACGGCGATGAAATCCGCTGTAGCGACGTTGCCGTAGGCGTTTTCGCTGTAGAAGGTGCGTAATATCTCGAAGAAGGTTTCCTCCCCGACTTCACTCCTCAGGGCATGCAAAACCAGGGCGCCGCGGGCGTAAACAGACCAAGCGAACAACTCTGTCTTCTCGGGGTTTCCGGGCGCATTCAACGCCATGTCAGGCGTCCGCAGCGAGCTGATGAAGCTGCTATAGGCGTCAGCGCCAAATTGCTTGCCGAGCCAGAGCGCCATGAAATAGGTGGCGAATCCTTCGTGCAGCCAAATATCGCTCCACTGAGAAAGCGTGACGCTGTTGCCGAACCATTGATGCAGCAGTTCGTGAAGCACCACTAATTCACCGGCGCCGGAGGCGCGAAATATGGATATGCTCTGCGTTTCCAGCGCTGCCGGAAATCCCGGCACGGCAACAACACCGTACGCGGCAAAGGGATAGGGACCCAGCATATCGCTAAGCCAGACCATCATGTCCCTCGTGACATCGTATCCGGCAATGGAGGCGTCGGAAGCGCTGGCCGGGAAGAAGTTCCGGATCGGCACAGCCTCGCTATCATCACGGACCGCGACGAAATCGCCGATTGCGACAATCGCCAGATAGCTTGCCATGGGCTGTTCCATCTCCCAGACGAAGGCGCGCGTGCCATCGTCGTTGGCGATTGTCTCGCTCAGCACGCCGTTGGCAACCGCTGTCAAGGGCCGGGGCACAGCGATTCGCAAGGTGTAGGTAGCTTTATCCAGCGGGTGGTTATTGCAAGGGAACCAGTTCATGCTGCCAGATGGCTGGCTGACGGCGGCAACGTAGCCATCATCCCACTCTTGCCAACCCAATTTGACAAAGGGCACGGCCGGGTCGACTATCGGCTGAGGAACGCCCCCGTAAGTTACAGCTACCTGAAACGCGGCTCCCGCCGCAATGGACTGCGCTGGCGAAATGACAAGTTCCGCTTCCTCACGCGCGAAAGCTGCCCTTATGCCATTGACTCGGACGCTATCCACAGTCAATTCATAAAGGTCCAGATTAAACGAGGCGAGATCAAGTAATGCGACAGCGTCGAGGACAGCGGTTGCGGCGATGCTGTTGCTTTCCGGCGTGAAGGCCAGGTCGATGCTGTAATGCCGCACGTCGTAGCCGCCGTTGCCGAGCCGCGGATAGAGGCGGTCGCCCAAACCGTCGGCGCCCGGCTGCTGCGCGAAGGCGAGCGGCAATGCAAGAAGCGTGAGGCTAAGCGCAGAAAGTAGACGCAGTTTGAAGGTACTTATGCGAATTGATGTCATGAACTGTTCTCAAATAGTTGAACTGTTATCATGGATTCGGCAGCACGACACGGTTTGAAGGGAAGTATTGGACCGAAGCGCTTAGCAGACTATCGAAAATCATAAGCCAAGACTTCCAATGACAATCGTTCATTAACTTAACTCAGTGATTCCAAGTAAGTAATGTAAAAATAAGGAGCCTGTACGGGCCAGCCGGCGGCTCGCCCAGAAAATAAACATAAGCGGAACGATAGCAATGGGTCAGCCACCGGCGTAGGTCAGTGTCTACGCGACCTGACCCGTACAGATTTCGACCTTGGATGTGGATAGGGTGAAGTGTGGCATTTTTCATTACTTTCTCGGTTCTACTTCTGTGTCCTCTTTTTTAATAAACCGCGTCGCTCATGCGACGAGAAGGTTTATTATTTTGTGTGAGCGCGGCAGACCTTTTCGCTGCCGCTGAGCGGCTGTGGTGAAAAACAATTTGAAGCGATTGCTCTGGTCAGGCACAGTATGTAGGCTAAACAAATCTGCTATGCTACACTAGATGATACGATTGACAAGCACATACAGAGGAGCGTCATTTGCCGTCATTAGACTTCGCTCATCATATCGTAGACTTGATTGAAGACCGCAAAGCCGAGGACATCCTGCTACTCGACTTGCGCCCCGACAATATCATCGCCGACTTTTTCATCATTTGCACCGGCGACAATGACAGACATTTGCGCGCGCTGACGGAGACGGTGCGCCAGGATGTAAAAGACAGCTACCAGCAGATTCCATTCACCAACGAAGGCACGACGGAAAACGGCTGGGTAGTGATGGATTATGGCGATGTCGTGGTCCACTTCTTCTCCCCCGACAAGCGCGAGTATTATGCGCTGGAGGCGCTTTGGGACGCCGCTTCCAAAGTGATGCTTCGTATTCAGTAAAGCTCCCTCGCGGATTCACGTTCAACTGCTAATTCGAGATTGGAGGAACGTCTATGGACGCGCTATATGCCGATGTCATTAGTCGTCTGGAGGCGATGCATGAGGACTACTTCGCCTGCCTCAATGGTTTGTCGAGCGAGCAACTGGATTGGGCGCCGGGTCCCGAGATGAACTCCCTCTGCGTACTGGCGGTGCATGTGACCGCGGCGGAACGCTTTTGGATCGGCATCGCCATTGACGATATGATCGATCGGGATCGTCCCGCTGAATTTCAGGCAAGGAGCCATTCGCTGGAGGACTTGCAAGCGCGCTTTAGCGCTAATATCAGCTTCTACCGGACTGCCTTCGCCTCGCAGTCAGTCGAGCGATTGAGCGAAGAAGTGTCCTTCGAGTTCCTGGATCGCAGGATCAACTGCAGGCGCGGTTGGGCGCTCTTGCATGCCCTGGATCATACAGCCGAGCACCTTGGGCACGCCGGCATGACGCGTCAATTGCTAGATCGGCGCTAGCTCAGTCACTGCCCGGTTCGACGTCCGCTGGCGCGTTTTCGGCGAAGCGCTTGAAGGCTTCCATGCTGCTGCGCGTTTGCTCGCGAAATTTGCTGCCAGGGATGAACAGGGACATGATGCGCATGAAACTGCGAAATTGGAATTCGGAATCGAGCACCCAGCGCGTCCGCTCGCCCTCGTCATAGAAGTAATTGCGCACGATATTATGCACGCCAGAGGCGTCATATGTGCCGGAGAATTCATCCGGGAGATTCCGTTCGATAATCGTCTCGATCATTTCCATGCGGCGTCTGCCCATATCGTAGAGCAGGCGCGTTTTGGCGCCGGGCTGACCCGGATCACCACTGATATGCTCGAAGCTGACCAGCCCTTCCTGCCACTTCTTCAGGTTTTCAAAGCTATCGAATAGTTCAATGACGCGTTCGCGCGGCAGATTGACAAGGACTTCCGTTTTGTAACGCATGATTTGATTTCCTTGCTAGCCTGAACAGAGATTGTAACCGACCTTGCGCCAATTGCGCCAGCAACAGTGGACGATACAGCCGCGCAGCGCGTAACCGGCGAAAAGGACCCCCGCGCTGACAGAAAAAAACAAACCTTCTCGTCGTATGAGCGACGTGGTTTACTAAAAAAGCCGCTCGGCGCGTAACCGGCGAATCGTCCTGCCGCGCTCACACAAAATAATAAACCTTCTCGTCGATTAAGCGACGCGGTTTATTAAAAAAGAGATAATTGAGATAGAAGCCTTATTTTTACGCGGACTGCGGAAGCAAGAGGCGCAGCGCATGCAGACAGTTATGGTGTACAACGAGAAGGGTGGCGTTGGCAAGACCACCCTTACCGCGCAGATCGGCACGGGCTTGGCAATCCTGGGATACACAGTGTTAATGATAGACGCCGATCCCCAGGCACATCTCACTGTCGCCTTGAAACAGAATAAACGTCCCCATTTCTACAATCTGTTGGTCCGCGATGACATCGACGGCGGCGCCTGGAACCACTGCTTGAGACAAATTGATCCCGTCCTTTTTCAGTTCCCCCACCTTGCGGCCAAAGGCGCGCTTTACCTGGCGCCCGGCAATTCGGAAACAGCTGGCATCGTGGGCAATATTGCGGATTCATTCGCTCTTTACAACAAACTGGAAGAGGTCGAGGATGTGTTCGACTTCGTTTTCATTGACACGGCGCCCACGCGTTCGACCTTGCACGCCATGTTATATCTTGCCAGCGACAAGATTATCATCCCCACGCAGTTGGAAGCGATGAGCTTTGACGGCATCAAGCAGACTATGCAGAGCTTGCAGCGCTTTAGCAAGCAGCGGCGGGCCATGGGCTTAAGCGAAATCGAGTTGATCGCCTTGATCCCCAATATGTTTCGGAAATCAACTTCGCTGCATAAGGAGAACCTGCGGCTTTTGCAGAAGCCATTCGCAAAAGTGATCACCGAGGCGATACCTTTGACGATCCTCTGGGGCGAGTTGACGCAGAGCGATTCCGCGAGTATTTACGCTTATCATCCCAAGTCTCTGATCGCGCAGATCACCTGGCAGATTGTGAAGCGCATTGCGGAAAGGGTACACAATCATGAGTGACGCGGCCCGCAAACGCGGTGTCAAGTATGACGAGAACCTGTTTGATGTAGGTGCTGCGGCGAGCGAAGGCTTCGGCCACGATATGGGCTATTCCGCGGTGGAGATACAAACCAAGGAGATCCTGCGCGCCAAGCCAATCGATATCTTCAGCGTCAAACCTAACCCCATGCAACCGCGTCGTGTGGTGCCCTCTCGGCATCGTGAGGGTACGGTCCTTGAGCAGATCAAGCGCTGGCTGGCGGAGGTCGAGCACGGGACCGGGCGCGCCCTTCCGCTGATGGACGTGATTAAAGGCGAGGTTGAACTCCGGACGGCGGATGGCAACGGGGATTTCGGCGCCGCTCCTGAAGAACTGCCACTGCTGCGGCTGGCTGACTTGGCGGCGAGCATCCGCCAGGACGGGTTGACCAATCCGATCACGGTGGTGAAATCGGGCGACGAGTTTCTGATCGAGACCGGCGAGCGTCGCTGGATGGCTTATCACCTGTTGAATGGGATTGTCGACGGCGACGCCTACGCGGCGATACCGGCGCGGCGCATGGCGGAGCTCAACTTGTGGCGGCAAGCCAGCGAGAATAGCGCGCGGGACGCGCTTAACGCGATCGCCCGCGCCCGGCAAATCGCCCTGCTGCTAATGGATCTGCATGGCTGGGGCAAGTTCGCGCCTATCGAGTCCTTTGGGCACGAGCAAGACTTCTATGCGCAGGTGGCGGATGCCAATCGCTGGCGGATTCCCTATGGCAAATCCGAGCAGCTATGCCTGGCTTGCGGATTCGAGAACGCCTCTCGGATTCGACAATATCGCGCCCTTCTGAAGCTGTCGCGCGAGCAATGGACCTATGCCGACGATCATGATATCTCCGAATTTGAGATAAGAGGGTGGGCGCCGGGCAAAAGTGTTACGGCAGTAACGAATTCGCAAAAGCCCGCAGACAGTTCCAAAATCCCGGGTGCCTTTAAGCGCCTGGAGCGGCACCTTACCGAGTCGGAATTCCAGATGATGGACAAGGCGCAACAAGCGGGAGCGATCGAGTGGCTGCGCGCCCAGTTGAAACGGCTGGAAGACTGGCATCAATCCGGTTAGATACGCGAATGCCTAGAGGTCTGTACTCCGCAAGACAGCAACCGCCAGCTGCGTGTCCGCGACCAGATGCGTGATCAGCCCCGTTCGCAGGGCGCCTGCGACCGCATTCGCTTTTTCGATGCCCGATGCGAGCGCGATGCGGCAGGGCGTCTGCCGCAATTGATCAACGCCGACGCCGATCATGCAATCGGTCAGCGGCGTTTCCAGAATGTCGCCGGGCTCGTTAAAAGGATGCACACAGACATCGCCGACCGCGCCCTTCGATATCAGCATGGGCGTATAGGCGTCGCCGATGTAAACAATCATGCCCGGCGTTGGTGGCAAAACGCCGATGCCGAAGCAGGCTACGGTCATCCGGTCCCACTGCCGCGCCACTTCGCGCACCACCATGTCGCGCCACAGCATATCTCGCAGTTCTCGCGAGCCGACCACCATCGGCGCCAGTAGAAAATGTGGCTTGCCGCCAAAATGTTCGGCTGTGCGCAGCACCATGTGGTTCATCTGCGAATAGTTGCTCTCTTGGCCGCTTTCGCCCAAGAGTGGAACGACATCCACCGAAACCGCGCGTGTCGGCGCCAGCAGATCGACCATTCGTGAAGTGGTCCGTCCCCAGCCGATGCCAAAAACATCACCGTCTTTGACGCGCGCTTCGATGAGTTTAGCCGCTTCAGCAGCCACCGCTCGACGTGTCAGTTCGTCCGATTTATGGCCGTAAGGGACAAGAAGCGCCTTTTCGATAGCGAACTTGCGACAAAGCTCCAAAGCCAGATGCGCCGAATCGTCGCGGGGATCGATGATCTCGATGCGGACCAATTGCTGATCGCGAGCGCGCTGCAGGTAAGTAGCGATCAGCGAGCGCGACACGCCGAGTTGATTGGCGATCTCTTGCTGTGATAGATTGTCCTTGTAATACATATTGGCGATTTGAACCAAGGTCGCCAATTGATCGGATGGCAGGTCGGGCATCGCGCGCTCGCGGAGTCTATGATTACAGTATCGTGCAAGAAAGGTCGAAGTGCCAATAGCGGCACTGTCACTATATCACCAGGCTCGGATGGCTCTATGTACGATCCCTTCTTCCAGCGCATCCCCAGGGATAGGACCCTCTGCCGCAAAGACATGGGCGGCAGCGCCCCATAACGCGGCATTTGGCATAGATTCGCGCAGCACGCGCAGGTCGCGCTGCGCCTCGGCGGTCATCAGATAGGCGCGGATATCGCTGCTGATGCGCTCGACGAACCAAGGCGCCGCTTCGGTCACGCCGCCGCCTATCACGATCAAACTGAGATCGAGCAAGTTCACCATGCCGCCCAAATTGATACATATTAAGCGAATGGCCTCATCGACAATCGCAATTGCGGTTTCGTCCCCCAGTTCAATCGCGCGGAATACCATAGGCGTCGTCACATCGCCGCCAAGCGCCAGTGATGACAGGATGACACTTTTGCCCGCTTCATGGGCAGCTTGCCCGGCGCGAGCGATTGCGGGTCCCGCGACAAATGTTTCAAAGCAGCCGCGCCTGCCGCAGCCGCAAGGATAGCCATTGACTTCGTCGAGCGTGATATGCCCGAAATTTCCGGCGAAGCCATGTGCTCCACCGTAGAGCCTGCCATTCAAAAACAGATATCCGCCATACCCGGTGCCAATCGTCGCCCAGGCGAAATCACGCAGTCCCATACCCGCGCCCCAGATCGCCTCTGCCAGGACCGCTTGGCGCACATCCGTAGCGACACAGACCGGCAGCCGAAAGCGCTCACTGACGAGCCTGCCAAAAGGCCAGTTGCGCCAGCCCAAATTGGGCGCCAGGATGGCGTCTCCGCTGACGAGATCAACATTGCCGCACAAACTGACGCCGATCATAGGTTCGTCCGCTACTCGTTGGCGTGCCCTTTCCACATGCGGGTCCATCAGATTGAGCAGACCTTCCATGTCGGCAGCGCCATCTGAAGAAAACGGCATTTCATACTGTGCGATCTCGCCGTGCAAGGCGCCGTCAACGCCAATCAAAGCCAGACGCAGGCTGGTTCCGCCAATGTCAATCGCAAGTACGGGGTCGGGTGAGTCAGCGTTCAAATCTGTGCCCTCGTTCCCAGTCGCTTCCAGAGCCTATTCCCAGCGGGGGCTGGCCAGAAAAGTCGGCTTGCCATCGCGCTCGACGACCAGTTTGCGAAAGCCCTTGTCGACGATGGGGCGGTAGTCGTGCCCGGCGCTGAGGTGGTAGGAAGCGACGAAGACCAGCATCTCGTCAGCGGTATTGACGACGCGATGCGCCCACATCGGCGGAATGTGGGAAATCGTGCCGGCTTGCCAGGGCTCGGCGCGGAACTCGCCGTCGCTGGTCTGCAGCAGCAGGTAGCCTGCGCCCTTTATGCAAAAATAGATCTCCGGCTGATCATCGCGCTCGTGAATATGCCCTTTGGTCATGTGATATTCATCGCCGATTTTACCGGGCAACAGGCGCGTCACGCCCAGCGCCATATCGCTCTTGCTGGTCTCGAATGGATAATACCAAAGTTCATAAATCAGCGGATCTTCGCAGCTGAGGGTGCGCTTGACGGCGTCTTTATCCCGGTACATCATGCGCAAATCGCTGAGCCTGCGATCATCGCGGATCAGAACCGGATCAAAGGTGCCGGCTGCGAAATCGAATTGCACGCTGATAGGATAGTCGTTCTCGTTTAGCATGTCTGCTCCTCGCTGCTAGCGCCTCTGGCCGTACCTAGCTCTCGCCATCAAAGGACTGGACAGCGCTCTTTAGCGACGCCAGGAAGACAGCGGCCTCCGCGCCGTCCAATACACGATGATCACAGGCGACCGTCAGCGCCATCATCCGCGCGATCTCGGTTCCTTCGTCTTTACCGGGAATGATCAGCGAACGCGGTGCCGCTACGCCCAGGATGGCCGACTGCGGCGGATTGACAAGTGGCGTGAAATGGGTAACCCCGGTCATGCCCAGGTTGCTGACAGTGAATGTTCCACCGGATATATCGGCTGGACTCAGGCGATTTTCGCGCGCTTTTTCAGCCAGTTCGCCGAGCTTGCCGTTAAGCGCAGTCAAGCTTAACTTGTCGGCGTCATGAATCACGGGCACGCGCAAGCCGTCTTCCGCGGCAGCAGCGACCCCGACGTTAATTGCGTCGAAGACGGTTATTCCGTCATCTTCAAAGCTGGCATTGAGCAAGGGATGATCCCGCAGCGTCATGGCGGTCACATGGATCAGCAGCGCGGTCAGACTGAAGTTGTCTCCAGCCGACTTCGCCCCCTCCCGGAACTTGAGCAAGTTGCGGATGTCGGCGTCAATGGTCAGCGCAAATTGCGGCACATTTTGGGCGCTGTCCAGCATGCGCTGTCCGGTGAGACGTTTGCTTCGGCTCAATTCGATGCGGCGTCCGCCAGTCGCATTGCCCGCTCGAGCGGTCTGTCGCGCATGCGCTTCGACATCCGCGCCGCTGATCTTTACGCCGTCGGCCGGCACTACGGATGCGAGATCAAGGCCCAGTTCCCTGGCTTTCCGCCGCGCGACCGGCGATATCTTGATCTTCGCCAGGGATGACCCGTCCGCAACAGGTTTCGATACAAACGTATTAACTGTAGAAATCGGGGAAGCGTCTTTTTCTGGAGATTCGCTTTCCGGGGTCCAGCTTTCGCCCTCGCGTCCGATGACGGAGAGAAGGTCTCCAATGCTTACAGTTTCGCCTTCTGCCGCCACAATCGCCAGCAAAACGCCATTCTTGGGCGCTTCCAGCGGCAGGGTCGCTTTATCGGTTTCCAGGTCCGCCAATTCGTCGCCGCGTTTGATTGCGTCGCCGACCTGTTTATGCCAGGCGACCAATATCGCGGAATCAATTGATTCGCCAAGGTGCGGCAATCTGACCTCGGTTGCCATGCGTCCCTCCTAAGATGACAAGACGCGCCGAACGGCGGCGCGGATGTCGTCGACTTGCGGGATGACGTGGCGCTCCGACGCCGGCGCAAATGGGATCGGCGTATTGGCGGCGGCCACACGCTGAACCGGCGCTTCCAAATCGTAGAAACAGTGGTCGTTGATGGTGGCCACAAGCTCCGCGGCGACGCCGGCGCGCGATACGTCTTCGGAGACAACTACAACATGGTTGGTTTTGGCGATTGAAGCCGCGATGGTCGTGACATCCAGCGGCACCAGCGAACGCGGGTCAATGACTTCCGCCGAGACGCCCTCCGCCGCCAGTTCTTCGGCCACGCTCAGCGCGCGATGCAGCATCAGCAGCGTGGCGATGATGGTGACATCCCTGCCTTCGCGTTTGATATCCGCATTACCCAGCGGGATGGCGTAGGCTTCTTCCGGCACGTCCGTTCCGATGGCTTGAATGGCGGAGTCGGAAAGGGCTTTGCCGCCGCCCGGCGATGCCGCGCCGTATAGTAATTTGTGCTCTACGAATAGCACCGGATTATCGTCCCGAATCGCGCTGATGATCAAGCCTTTGGCGTCATAAGGCGTCGAGGGCATGACCACTTTCATGCCGGGAGTGTGCATGAACCAGGCTTCAATACTCTGAGAATGTTGAGCGCCGCGTCCGGTCGCGCCTTGCGGACCTCGCAAGACCAGAGGCACCTTGGCGCGCCCGCCGGACATAAGCCTGATCTTGGCGGCTTGATTGACGACCTGGTCCATGGCGCAGAAGATGAAGTCGAGATATTGGTATTCGACGATCGGCCGCAAACCGGTGAGGGCCGCGCCGATGCCCAGCCCGGTGAATCCCGCTTCCGAAATCGGCGTATCCCATACGCGCTCGGCTCCGAATTCATCCAGCATATCGTGGGTGATGTGAAAGGCCCCGCCAAATTTGCCCACGTCTTCGCCGAGCAAGATCACATTCGGGTCCAGACGCATCTCTTGGACGATGCCCTCGCGAATGGCGGCAGCCTGACTCAGTTGTCGCATGAATAGCTCCTAGTTCTCCGCAGTGATATACGACAGATAGTCTTCGGCGCGGACGTCGGCGCAGGACTGCGCATATTCGATGGCATCCTCAATAGCCGCTTCCGCTTCGGCGCGGATGACGTTCAATTCGTCTTCGCTGGCGATTCCACTCGCCAGCAGTCCCGCCGCGAGCCGTTCGATGGGATCGGCATTCTTCCAGGCTTCGACCTCTTCCGACGGTCGGTAACCAGCTGCTTCAAAGCGAGCGTGACCGCGAATGCGATAGGTCAAGGCTTCGATCAAGGTGGGACCTTCGCCGGCGCGCGCCCGTTTTGCCGCTTCGCGCGTCGCTTCGTAAACAGCCAGCACATCGTTGCCATCGACGCGGAGGCCCGGCATGCCATATGCGCAAGCGCGGGAAGCCAGGTCGGGCACCGCTGAAGATTCGGCTACGGTCATGGACAGGGCGTACTGATTGTTTTCGATGATGTAAATGGCGGGCAAGTTCCACAAAGCCGCCATATTGAGCGCTTCATGGAAGATGCCTTCGTTGACTGCGCCGTCTCCAAAAAAACTGACGGCAACTTGCCCGCTGCCGCGCACGCGGGCGGACAGCGCAGCGCCGGTCGCGATGGGTATTCCCGACCCGACTATGGCAAATGCGCCCAACATGCCTTTGTTGAAGTCCGTCAAGTGCATGGAGCCGCCCATACCGCGGCAACTGCCTTCTCGTTTGGCGAACATCTCCGCCATCATGTCCTTGAGCGGCACGTCTTTGGCGACGCAATGGGCGTGACCGCGATGCGTACTGGTGATGGAGTCGTCAGGATTGAGGGCGCTAACTACGCCGACCGCCACAGCCTCTTGACCGACAGCCTGATGCATGGTGCCGGGCATGGCGGCTGTCAAAAACAGGTAGTAGAGCTGTTCTTCAAATTCACGCGCCTCAAGCATTTTGCGGAACATGCGCAGCAGAAGGGTCCGATCATGCCCAGCGCAGTCGACAGGTTCGCGCCGGATATCCATCGCTGTGTTCATAGGCTTTGCTCCGTCTCAAATGCGACTACGCGCACGGGAAAGGCTTCCGCGCCTTTGATCTTAGCCGGCAGCACAAAAGCCACAAAGCGTTTGTCCAGCAACTGATCGAGATTGGTCATGTACTCGATCAGGGCAACATCGGCGCCCAGTAGCAGTTCGTGATTGGGCTGACCGGGCAGGGGAGCGCCATCTTCGCTGCGCACTTCGTGGCCGGAGGTATCAACCCCCATCAGCTTGATCCGCGCCGCGCCTGCCAGCCACTCGATGCAATCGGTGCTGAACCAGGGCCGGTCATGCTGTTGGTCGGTATAGTAGTAGGCATCGTTGCCCGTGTAGAAAAATACCATGTCCCCTGGCCGAATCTTGTCTTCCGCGACCGATTTGAGCGCGGGCAAGGTGATTTTGCTATTGTTCTCGCGCCAGGGGGAGATATCAACAACGACTCCCTCGCCGATCAATTGCGAGATCGGGTAGTCCGCGGCGTCTTGCCCGTCTTTGACATGGTGATAGGGAAACTCGATATGGGTGCCGCAATGGGTGTTCATCACGATCTCGGAGATAATGTACCAGGCATCCTCCTGACGCTGGTACTTGCGGAATTGCGGCCAGGCTTCCGTGAAGCGCGTATCAAGCGCCATGCGGTATTCTTCCCGCGCCGGGTCAGAGACGTGGGATAGCTCGATTGGCTTGCTGATATCGATGCAGAGCTTGCTCATCGGGTCTGGTCCCCGCTGAAAATGTTCAATGACTTCTCCTGTTTCATAGTTTATCATCTATCCTATGCAAGTATTTGACATTTGTCAATTGACATCTGTCAGAAGTCGCGATAGAATAATCTCATCTGCAATGCGGCTGGTATTTTGGGTTATTTCCGACAAGACGGCAGTTGTTCGGGCTGCCGAGAAAAGGGGGTCGATCTTTGAAGAGAAGTTGCGAATCGAAAGACCTCAAGCGACGGCTTTGTATTTGACGAAAGGAATTACCGATCATGCGTAAACTATTAAGCGTACTATTATTCGTGAGCCTCGCCGTTTTTCTGGCTCTTCCCGCGGCGGCGCAAGGCACCGTCACCATTGGCTATGGCGCGCCGGAACTAAGCGGCGGTCAAGGCGTGATCATGAGCGGCTTGGTCAACGCGGCGGAGGCGAAGGGCTGGGAAGTTATCAGCTCCAACGCCAATTTCGACGCCGAAGCCCAAGCCAACCAGATCGACAATTTTATCTCGCAAGGCGTGGACGCCATCGTTGTAGTGCCGGTCGACAGCCAGGCGATCTGCTCCTCGGTACAACGAGCGCAAGACGCTGGCATCCCCTTCTATACCATTGACCGCGCGCCCCTGGGTTGCGAAATCAACATGACTGTGCAGTCGGACAATTACATGGCCGGGCAACAAGCTGCTGAAGGCTTGGTTGAACTGCTGACCGAGCGCTATGGCGAAGCGCGCGGCACGGTACTCGAGCTGCAAGGCGATCTGGGCCAGAACGTGGCGCAATTGCGCGGCGGCGGCTTCAACGATCATCTTGCCAACTACGAGAATATTGAAGTCATCAGTCGCCCCACCGAGTGGCGCGCCGAGAACTTCAGCCAGGCGACGCTGGACGTTGCCGCCAGCACCGAATTGGATGCCATCTACATGCACTCCGATTGTGTCGGCACCAAGGTTGTTACTGCGGCTCTTGATCAAATCGGCCAACTGGTGGAACGCGGCGGAGATGGTCATATCTTCCTAGTCGGCGTTGACGGCTGCCCGGACGCGCTGGAATCGATACGCATGGGTTACAGCGACCAGGCGTCCAGCCAGCCGCTGCCGGACTTCGGCATCATCACCGACTGGATCGAGATGGAAATGGCCGGCGAGATGATCGAGACCGGCGACGTCATTCAAGAGGGCGCGCCCTGGTCGCCAGCCAGCATCACCGATTCCGACACCGGTTACATGCTCAACCTGGCGACAACCAGCGTCAATCCGGGCAATGTCACCAGCGGCGCCCTCTGGGGCAATCAAGCAGGCGGAGCCGCTGAAGAAGAAGAAATGGTAGCGATCATGGAAGGCGTTGTCATTGGTTACGGCGCGCCAGAACTGAGCGGCGGCCAGGGCGTGATCATGAGCGGCCTGGTCAACGCGGCGGAAGCCAAGGGCTGGGAAGTCATCAGTTCCAACGCCAACTTCGATGCCGAAGCCCAAGCCAATCAGATCGACAACTTCATTTCGCAAGGCGTGGACGCCATCGTGGTCGTGCCCGTGGACAGCCAGGCGATCTGCTCCTCCGTTCAGCGGGCGCAGGACGCGGGCATCCCCTTCTACACCATCGACCGCGCGCCTATTGGCTGCGAGATCAACATGACCGTGCAGTCGGACAATTACATGGCGGGCCAGCAGGCAGCCGAGGGCGTCGTCGAGCTATTGACCGCGCGTTACGGCGAGCCGCGCGGCACGGTTCTGGAGTTGCAAGGGGATCTGGGCCAGAACGTTGCGCAGTTGCGCGGCGGCGGTTTCAACGATCACCTCGCCAACTACGAGAATATCGAGATCATCAGCCGTCCCACCGAATGGCGCGCCGAGAACTTCAGCCAAGCCACGCTTGACGTCGCGGCTAGCACTGCGTTGGATGCCATCTACATGCACTCGGACTGTGTCGGCACCAAGGTCGTAACCGCTGCGCTTGACCAGATCGGTCAGCTGTTTGAACGCGGAGAAGACGGCCACATCTTCCTGGTCGGCGTTGACGGCTGCCCGGACGCGCTGGCTTCCATCCGCGCCGGAACTTCCGATCAGGCATCGAGCCAACCGCTGCCAGACTTCGGCATCATCACCGATTGGATCAACATGGAGCTGCAAGGCATGATGATCGAGACCGGCGATGTTGTGCAAGAAGGCGCGCCTTGGTCACCGGCCAGCATCACCGATTCCGATACCGGCTATATGCTGAACCTGGCGACGACCAGCGTCAATCCGGACAATGTCACCAGCGACGCGCTCTGGGGCAACCAAGCCGAGTAACTTGACGTTGCGAAGCATAAGAATTTGCATTTGGGAGCGTTCATGTCAGAATGGACGCTCCCGCTGCTTTGGCGACGCCGGTAGGGGCCGCTCCCGTCAGATTGCGGGACGAGCCGCTGGCGGCGGTTCATTTGTTATCGGGTCATTCCGGTATTATCATTAAGGGACGAAGATTCCGTCACGCTTCGTTGATAAGTATATGCGCAACAGATTATTCTTGACTCATACCATCCAATCCGAGCGCCGTTAATCAGGAGAACACTCATGACGCGGACTGGACCCAACCGTCTGGTCTCTCTAATGGTTGACAACCTGATCTGGCTCTTCGTCATTAGCGCCTTTATCGCTTTTTCCCTGCTGTCGGATCGCTTTCTATCCCCTTACAACCTGGGCAATATCTTGCTGAGATCGGCCGCATTCGGCATGTTGGTGCTCAGCCAAGCCTACACCTTCATCACGGGAAATTTTGATCTCTCGGTGGAGTCGTCGCTGGGTTTGACTGCCATGTTCGCCGCATTGATGCTGGTGACAAGCGAAGCGGGCGGCTGGGGCTGGCAGCTCAACCCGATTCTGGTGATCGCGCTGATGTTGGTCTTGGGCGGGGCGATCGGTTTGTTCAACGGCGTACTGATCACCAAAGTCGGCGTCAACAATTTGCTGGTGACAATCGCCATGCTCTTCGTATTACGTGGCGCTACCTATGGCATTTCACCCGGCACCAGCATCAGTTTCTTCCCAAAGGAGTTCACCTGGCTCGGTGGCGGCACCCTGGCGCGCGTCGTGACTGACAACGGAAACTTTGTGCTTTCAGTGGCGGGCATCTTTGTGATTTTGGCATTCCTGGTTGGCCACATACATACGCGCTATACGCAATTCGGGCGCAATATGTACGCAGTCGGCGCCGATGCGGACGCCGCGCGCGCGGCCGGCATCAACGTTGACCGCGTCGTGATCATCGTCTATATCATCGCTGGCGTCTGCGCGGCATTTGCCGGTTTGTTGCAGGCGGGCCGCCTCAACGCGGCGACGCCGACCATGGGCGCCAACTTGATCTTCGCTGTGCATGGCGCTGCCATCATCGGCGGCATGAGCATCTATGGCGGCCGCGGCAATATCATCGGCGCCTTTGGCGGGGTACTGCTCTGGTCGATTCTGGATACCGGCTTAAATATCATGGGCGTTTCGCCCTTCTGGATTGACGTCAGCCGCGGTTTGCTGCTGCTCTTCGCGGTATTGCTGGATGCCCTGCGCGTTCGCTACCAGCACAATGTGCAGGTGCGCATGTCGCTGGCGGATACGACGATCGGCTTGGAAGACAAGGCTCACGGCGATGGCTGAGGCGACGACAATGGGGCGCAAGGACGATATCCTGCTTGATATGCGCGGGATCAGCAAGTCCTATCCCGGGGTACAAGCCTTGGCGGATGCCGATTTTTCGGTGCGCCGTGGAGAGATCCATGGCGTGGTCGGAAAAAACGGCGCCGGCAAGTCGACCCTGATGGGCGTTTTGATGGGCATCAGACAAGCGGACAGCGGCAGCATCGCCATCGACGGTACCGCCTTGCGCCATGCGTCGCCGCAGACCATGCTTGATGCCGGCATATCCTATGTGCCGCAGCACATCAACCTGCTCAATACCTTGACCGTCGCCGAGAATATTTTGGTCGGCAACCTGCCCAAAAACCGCTTCGGCCTGGTTGACTGGAAGGCGGTCAACGACGATTCGCAGGAGCGGCTGAAACGTCTCGGGCTTAAGCTGGACGTCCGGCTGCCGGTCGAAGGGCTAAGCGTAGCCGAGCGAACTATGCTGGCGATCGCCAAAGCGCTCTTCAATAATGCCCGCCTGATCATCCTGGACGAACCCACCGCCGCGCTTGCTCGAGGAGATATCGACCTGCTTTTCAGCTTCGTGCGCGCCCAGCAAGAACAAGGCGTGGCTTTCATTTACATTTCGCACCACCTGGAAGAAGTCTTCGAGATCTGCGACCGAGTCACCGTTATGCGTGATGGTCATATTGTAGGCACGCGAGAGATCAGCGAAATTGATGTTCCCGAGTTGATACACATGATGGTGGGCGGCGGTGTACAGGAGTACGAACGCGAGACTACGGCCGGAGCCGAGACTGTTCTCGAAGCGAAAAACCTGTCGCGGCGCGGCGCCTACGAGCAGATCAATTTCAAGCTGCGTCGAGGCGAAGTTGTCGGTCTCTCTGGCTTGCAGGGCAGCGGCGTCGACGAATTGGCGCAGGCGCTTTTCGGTTTGGAGCGGCTCGGCGTCGGCGAAGTGCTGCTGGATGGCGGGACCTTCGACCCCGACAGCCCCAGGGACGCCTTTGACGGCGGGCTAGCCTATTTGCCGCAGGACCGCCACCGCTTCGGTTTGATCCAGTTGCGACCGGTGCGCGAGAATGTCACCTATTCTGTGCTTGATCGGCTGGTGAGTCGCTTGGGCGTCCTTATGCGCAAGCCGGAGCAGCAGATCACGGAAGCATACATCGAGAAACTGGGCATTGTGACGCCGGGCGCCGAGCAGCGTACCATGCTGCTGAGCGGGGGCAATCAGCAGAAAGTGGTATTCGCCAAATTGGCGGCGACGCAACCCAAGGTGCTGATTTTGCACGAGCCGACGCAAGGTGTTGACGTGCAGGCCAAGGTCGATATCTTCAACATCATCGATGACTTGGCTGCGCAAGGCGTCGCATTGCTGGTCATATCGAGCGAGGTCCGTGAGTTGATTGGCTTGTGCGACCGCATTCTGGTCATGTACGAGGGACGCGTCACCGACGAGTTCACGCGCGCTGCCGACAACATGAAGCCGGAAGACATATTGCTGGCAATCGAGGGAGGCAGCCGCTCGGCGGCAGCGAACGGGTCTGCCGCGCTCACAGAGAATAACAAGCCCTCTCCCGGCATCCGCAAGGGGGTTAGCTAAATTAGTAGCCATGCAAACGCTTGACCGCCATCACCTGCTCGAATTCCTATCGCGGCATTTCATTTGGGTCGTGCTGATCGCCACCGTGCTGGTTTTCGGCTTGACTATCGACGGCTACCTGCGCATATCAAATATCACCAATATTTTGATCACGGGCAGCGTTCTGGGCGTGATGGTGATCGGGCAGGCGCTCTGTTTGATGGCGCGCAAGCTTGATCTGTCGGCCGAAGGCACAGTATCGCTGGTCGCGGTGACCGCTGCCTGGCTGATGCTACCCTATCGAGAGACCGACCTGGCGCAGGCTGGCGGCTTGGGAATCGAGCTTGATCCCTTGATCGTGATCCCCTTGATCTTGCTGCTGGGAACAGTAATCGGCTTTGTCAACGGCTTCATGATCATGAAGCTGAACATGAACTTCTTTATCGTCACGCTGGCGATGCAATTGGTCTTGCGCGGCTTGGCGCTGGCGATCAGCAGTGGCGCGATCATGCCCGGCACGCCGGCCGCTTTTAACTGGCTGGGCGGTGGACGCGTTGCTGGCATACCGGTCTCGGTGATCGCAACCATTGGGCTTTATGCCGTATTTGGCTTTGTCATGAGCCGCATGCAATTTGGCCGCAAGGTCTATGCCGTCGGCGCCAACGAAGACGCTGCCCGCGCTTCCGGCTTCAATCCCGCCCGAACTGTGATCCTGGTCTATATGGTCAGCGGATTCCTGGCGGCTCTGGCGGGCTGGATGCTATTGGGTCGCCTGGAAGCCTCGGTGCCGAACCTGGGAGTAGGGATAACGCTGAATGTGGTAGCGGCCGCTGTGATCGGCGGCGTCAGCTTGAAGGGCGGCGAAGGCTCAATCATCGGCGCTTTTGCCGGTGTTCTTTTCCTGGCTATGGTCAACAATGCCTTGAACCTGATGAATGTTGATCCGCTCTGGGTCAATGCCGTGCGCGGCTTGATCATTCTGGTGGCGCTGGTTATCGACGCGCAAAAGTCCCGTTATCGCGGTCGCGCCGGACCGGCCGAGCCCAAAGTGAAAACTGGCGCCGAGCCAAATCAAAAAGCGGCGCTCTCCTGAAGCAAAATCTTCACTTGTCAAGGAACGCGACGGATACCTGCGAAAAGGACTTTGCTCCGCTAGACGAGGCGAAATTCGATGGCAACGGGTTTGGTTCCACGCAGATAGGGCAAGAGCCGAAAAGGCAGGAATTTCCAGCCGAATTTTCTTCTCATGCGCCGCGCCTGCGCCTTGATGTCGCGCGGGCTATCGAGAACGCGGCCATTGGCAAGAATCCACTCCCCGCTAATCTTGCCTGCGGCATCACAGGGAGCCAATCGGACGCGAGGGTTGGCGCGGATGCGTTTGACTTTGCCGCTGTTGCCGAGGGTCCAGCAGAACAATTTGTCGCCGTCAGCGACAATCCAGACCGGCGTGGGCACAGCCTCGTCACTCTTGCGATAAGACTTAATGGATACGTAGGTTGACTGGGCGAGCGAATCAAAGCGCATCGTCGATGTCAGCCTGTCGCTTCGCGGCACGTTGATTGAAGTTTGGGATGAATGCTCTGCTTCGCGCTGGCGGCTTAAGCGCAGACGGGCGCGTCGGCGGACCAGCGGTGCGTCGCCGGGCGTTCCGTCAGCCCTGCCAGGTAATCGCGCGCGGCGTGCCAGGAATCGCGCCATTCTTCGTAGGACTGCACTTGCGCCGGATTCTCGCGGCTGCGCACGATCAAGCTGGGGAATTCATCGCGTCCGGTGGGAGCGCCGATAGGCTGATAACGCAGGTCAAAGCTCCAGCGGAGCGTATCGCTGACGTTGACAAGGGAACTGTGTTGAGTGAGCCGGTGCATAAAAATGGCGTCCCCCGCTTTTATTGGCAAGGGGACCGGCTCGCCCGCCAGCAAATGCGGCGGAATTAAAACCTGATCGAAGGGGCAGTGTTCGGTGATTCCGGTTAGATGGCTATAAGGCACGGCCTGCAGGCAGCCATTTTCGATTGTGGCATCGGTGATGGCGAGCCAGACGGTGAGGATTTCGGTATCGTCGGCGTTGGGCCTGTGTACGCCTTGGTCTTGATGCCACTTGGTCACTGTGGTCAGGTTTACCATGCCGGGCGCGACCTTCGCTTCCGCCGGTTTAATGCGCACATGCTGAATCGGATTGGACAGTATCTCGCCGCCGACGACCTCTTCGACTTTGTCCAACAGGCCTTCGTTGCGTATTAGATCATAGACGGCGCGGCTGGCATTGATGCCGGCATCGCTATGCACGGTTTCGTTGGACAAGGCGATATCCATGTGAGCAAAGACATCTTTTTTCGCTTCGCCCAGGATCACGGTCAATCGCTCTTCAAAGGGAAGCTCTTCATAGGCTGAGGAGATGAGACCCTTTGCGTACCACTGAGGCGCCATGCGATCGAGCAACTGGTGATAATCCTCGATAATCGCTTGTAGAGCCGCTTCGTCCAGCACACCCTCGACAATGGCGTAACCCCGCGTTTCGACTAATTCTTTGAGACTGCTGGTCATGGCGCACCTCCCTGTCTCTGGGAATTTAACACGAGGTTGGCTTGGTGTCAACTTAGCGCAAGCCTCAGCCGCGTTCCGCCAAAAGCGAAAATGCGGACTTGAGCATAAAGACCGCGCCGAAGAGCGCGCTCAGCGTCAGCACGATGCAGGCGCCAGAAGGGATATCCAGGTAATAGGAGGCGTAGAATCCCATAACACCGCTGGCGATGCCGATCAAACAGGCGATGAGAATCATATGATGCAGGCGCTTGACCAGCAACCGCGCTGTGGCCGCCGGCGTGATCAGCAGCGCCAACATCAGTGCAATGCCCACCGCCTGCAAACTAACCACAATGGTAACCGCGATCAAAATCAGCAAGGTCAGTCGCAGTATTTCGACGGGCAGCCGCAGGCTGTGCGCCAGGCTGAGATCGAAGCTGATAATCAGAAACTCTTTGTAGAGCAGGATGACGATGATCGCCACAATCGCCGCCATCGCCGCCATAAGCAGCAAGTCGTTCTCGCTGATGCCATTGATGCTGCCAAAGAGGATGTGGGTTAGATCGGCCGTGTAACTGCCTTGCGTACTGACGATCGCGATGCCCAGCGCAAACATGGTGACAAATACGATGGCGATGGCGCTGTCTTCTTTGAGTTCCTGGTTGCGCGTCAACCAGGCGATTACAAGGGCGGAGACGATGCCAGCGCTTAAGCCGCCGACGAAGAGATTGCTGCCGACGTATCCGCCGCTAGCCGTATACGAAATCGCGATGCCGGGCAAGATAGCGTGAGATAGCGCGTCGCCGAAGAAAGCCATGCCGCGCACCACCACGAAGCAGCCGACGACCGCGTTAATGCCGCCGACCAGCACCAGCGCCAGCATGCCTCGCTGAATGAAGGCGTAACTGAGCGGCTCCGACAAAAAACTAGCGATGTCCACGCGGGGCGCCTCCGACCTTGTCTTTGCTGAACATCAACAATTCGTCGCCGTGGGCGAAGACGGGAATGGCGCCGCCAAAAGCCCGCGTCAGATTTTCCGGTTTCATCACCGCTTTTGCTTCGCCATATGCCAGCACTTCGCCCTTCAGAATCAAGATCTTGTCGAAATGCAGGGAGGCGTTTTCCATGTGATGCGTCGACAAGAGTATCGTGATGCCGTGATTGGTCAGTATATCGAGAGTCTCGATGATCTCCTGCTCGGAAGTCTGGTCGACGCCGGTGAAGGGTTCATCCAAGACCATGACGCGTGTATCTTGTGCCAGCGCCCGCGCGATGAATACGCGGCGCCGTTGCCCGCCACTGAGCTCGCTGATTTGGCGCTTGGCCAGCCCATCCAGGCTGAGGTGCTCCAGGATATCGCGGACAATATCGCGATCATCCTTGCCGGGCCAGCGGAACCAGCCAATGTGCCGGCTGCGCCCCATCATCACCACATCAAAAACTGAAGCTGGAAAAGACCAATCGATGGCGCTCTGCTGTGGCACATAGCCAACATTGCTGTGGCTGCTATGGCAGTCTTCGCCATAAATCGAGATTTGCCCGGTGTTGAATGGGAGCACGCCGACAATTGCTTTGAAGAGGGTGCTTTTTCCAGCGCCATTCGGACCAATGATGGCGACGCGCTCACCGGAATCAACCGTGAAACTGATGTCGTTCAAAGCCTGTCGATTGCCCGGGTAGCCCGCTGACAGGCGGTCGACGCGCAGAGCGGGTTGCTCGCGGTCGACATCGCGCGTGGAATGATGGAATCCCAGCTTGACCATATCTCTGCAACCCTGACTATCCGTCACCCTTCAGCGCTTCAACAATCGTCGCTACATTGTAACGCATATAATCGAGATAAGTAGCGGCGGGTCCCCTCGTATCGCTCAAGGTATCGCTGTACAAACTGACCAATTCCGCGCCGGTTTCCGCGGCGATTGTGGACATGATGGCCTGGGGCGCGAATGCATCCCCAAAAATCGCCCGAACACCTTCGTCGCGGACCATGTCAATCAAGCCGGCGACGTCGCGCGCGCTCGGCTCCACCATGGTGGACATGCCTGGCACAACCGTCGTGATGAGTTCAAAGCCGAAGGTTGTCGCCAGATATCCCATAGACTCGTGGCTGGTGACAAGGACGCGCTTTTCCGCGGGCAGGTCCTCCAGGGCGGGCAAGATGAAATCGGATTCGAGCGCGACCAACTCCTGGGCATAAGCCTCAGCATTGGCCGCATAGGTAGCGGCGTTGTCCGGGTCCTGCGTCGAGAGTGTATCGCGGATCTTCAATACCCAGTAGATGACATTGTGCGGGTCCATCCACAGGTGCGGGTCGCAAGCGCCCTCGCCGTGAGCGTGTGCGTCATCGTGACCGTGACCCCCGCCGCAGTCGATATCCTCCACGCGTCCCAAGGTCATGAAATGCGCGTGCTCGCCCTCTTCTTCGCCGACGATGGCTGCGAATTCGGCGTCGTGCGCATCGCAATCGCTTGCTCCATTCATGTCATCGGCGTGTTCGTCATCGTGCTCGTCTTCATGCTCGTCCGCGTGGTCATCTTCGTGGTGCATAGCCGCGCCAAACGGGCGGACCTGGATACAAGCCGACGCCACTACGATGTTGGCCATTTCGCCGGCGCTTTCAATCGCGTCCAGCAAAGCCTCTTCATATCCAGCGCCGACGAGGAACACCAGATCCGCCCCGGCAACGTCTGTCAGATCACTTGGCGACGGGATGAAGGCGTGAGGATCGGCTCCCAATGGAATCAATGAACGAACATGGGCTTTGTCTCCCGCGACATTGCGCGCGACGTCGGTGAGGATGCTATGCGATGCCAGCACGCTCAGCATCACCTCCTGCGCCCCGGTCGAGATTGATATCGCTGAGGCCGCTACAAATAGCGCAAATATTCTCCCTAATTTTCTTGTCATCAGTCTTGCCTCCAACTTTACGGCGCATTACAAGAATTGTCCTAAGTGAATCCTACATTGTTTCGAAGCCAAACGCCAGACCTAATTGAGACTTTGTCTCATTAACTTTCCCCCAGCGCAAATCCGCTGTTCAGATAGGCTGACGCTCGGTAAACTCATTATATGCGTACAAATTTGCCACAGGCAGAGGACACCCAGCCTTTTCGCGACCGGTCGGAGGATACGCGGCCGGTGAATCCCGTGCGGCGGCGGGGCAGGGCGCGTCAGGCTCGGCGCTGGCCGCTGCTCTTGATTGTTGCGGTAACTTGCTGCACGCTGGTTATCAGCACCGTACTCTTTATCCGCAGCCTTCCCCCTGGTTTATTCTCTGGCATCGGCGCCGAGAGGCAGGTTACGATCAATCGGGACGGTTATCCGCGCCAGGTATCCACGCGCGCCGAGACAATTGCCGAGCTTTTGGAGGAATCGGGTATTGCAGTACCGATGGATGCTTCGCTTTCTCATGACCTTGAGGACGCGATATTTGATGGCATGATCGTCACGATAAAAGCCGCGCGTGATGTGACGATTGAAGTCGGCGACGAAGTCCAGGTATTGCGGACCCCGCTGGACAATCCCCTGGAGATCTTGAATAGCGCCGGAATCGCGGTCACTGACGATGACAAAATCCGAGTGAACGGCGCGCCGGCATATATCGACGCCTTGGCGGACTGGACGGTCCCCGCCGAACATATCGTAGTCCGCCGACCGCTAAGTTTGACCGTCATCGACAATGGCGAGCGATCCACTGTTCTAACCAGAGCCGAAACAGTGGGCGCGGCTATGGTCGAGTCCGGCATTGAGTTGCACCCCAACGACGAGATCAAACCGCCCCGGGACAGCGCCATCAGCGGAGATATGACGATAGTAATCGAGCGGGCGATACCGATTGCCTTGCGGCTGGATGGCGTGCTCATCGAAGTGCGCACCCAAGCCCGGCGCGTAGCCGACGTGCTGCAAGAGCTAAACGCGCCTCTCTTCGGCTTGGATTATGTGATACCGAGCGGCGACACTGAGGTCGTCACCGACATGCTCATCGAAATCGTGCGCGTCACCGAAGAGCTCAGCGCGCGGCAGGAGACGATAGCCTTTGAACTGCGCTATGTGGCTGACGACGGATTGAGCCTCGATCAAAGGGTTCTTGCGCAGCCGGGGAAGAACGGGACGCGGGAAATCCGCAGCCTGGCGCGCTATGAAAATGGCGCCGAAGTCAGCCGAAATATTACCGAAACCGTCATCACGCAACCCCCGCAAGACCAAGTCATCCGCTACGGAACGAAGATCGATCTGCGCACAGTTGAAACGCCGGGCGGACCGCGTCTCTATTGGCGGGTGCTGTGCATGTTAGCGACCAGCTATCATCCGGCGGCGCTGGGCGGCGACAAGGTGACTTCGATTGGCTGGACGCTGGAAAAGGGCATCGTCGCCGCTGATCCAAAGATCATTCGATATCGGAGCGAAGTTTTTGTTCCCGGCTATGGCACTGCTTACATGGCAGATACAGGAGGACCGCGCAGCTCACGCTATTGGATTGACCTCGGTTACAGCGATGAAGACTGGGTTTCCTGGCGTCGCTATGTCAAGGTCTATCTGTTGACCCCGGTTCCGCCCGAAATCGACTATATCTTGCCAGCTTGGACACCGATCCGCAGCGTGCCCGGCGGCTGCGGCAATTAACTCTCCGGATCGTAAACCGCGAGCGCTTCTTCCTGCGATGGCAAGGGATTGAAGGAGCCCAGCCAGAATTCCGGATAGGGCTCGATCGCAGCCCCTTCGCGTATATCGAGGATGCGGCGGATCATAGGCGCCACGACTTCCGAGCCCTCGCGCGAATTGGCCATGACGCCGGCGAAGGCGATCCGCGGTTCATTCGCCGGGTAATAAGCCACGAACCAGGCGTTGGGCTGCCCGGCGGTTTCGGCCGTGCCGGTCTTTCCACAGACCGTATATGGGGCTCCCTCGAAGACCCACCAAGCTGTACCTACATCCGGTATCGTCGTGACCTGACACATGCCCTCCCGCACAATCTCGAGCGCGTTCTCGTCCAAGCCCTGGCTGGGCAATAGAGTTGGCTGGTTTTCCTGTCGATAGTTTTCTGTGCCCGGCGTGCCCGTATGGCTGACGATATAAGGTTGATAGTGTTTGCCGCCATTGGCGATCATGGCGGTGGCTCCCGCCATCTGCAGCGCGGTCACCGTGACATTTCCCTGTCCGATGGCATTGTTGATGGCTTCCGTTGGCTCTTGCGGATTGGGATAGGCTACATCGCCGGCGGCTTCCTTGCCCAAGCCGTTGACGCCTGTTGCGCTGCCGAAACCGAGCCGCTCGGCGTAACTGGCTTGCAAGTCGGGATCTAGCTGGAACATGAGAGCGCCCACTTCCCAGAAGAAAGGATTGCACGAGGTCGCCAGCGCGCGGCTCATATCGACTTCGCCGGTGGCCGGCTTATTTTCCAGCAAGCGCCAATCGTAGCGAACCTGGCGCGCGTCTCCAAAGCGTTCCTGTCCTTCCCATTTAATATCGCAGAAATAGGGGTAAGGATCGGGCAAGATGCCTTCCGAAGCGGCGGCAAGCAGCGTGACGATCTTGTAGACAGAGCCGGGCGTATGTTGTTCGGCGATCGCTTTGTTCGTGAATGGCGAACGTGTATCGCGGTTAAGGCGCGCCGTTCGATCCGGCACATCGTATTGCGTATCGGGATTGAAGATATGCGGGTCAAAGCTGGGATAACTAGCCATCGCCAATATCTCGCCCGTATTGACATCCAAGGCGACGATGGCGCCGCCAAGCGTGATGCCGCCCCAATTGAGCAAAGCGTAATTCACCGCATCCGACAGCGCCTGCGCGGCCGACTCTTGCAGATCGCGATCGATGGTGAGCGTGACTGGCTGCGGGGCCAGACCTGTCGAGCCGCCGAGCTCGCGGACAACCGCGACCCCTTGCTCCACGATTTGCAGCGTCCGTTGCGGTTCGCCCCCCAAAACGCTTTCATAACTGAATTCGATGCCCGCGCGCCCGACCAACGCGCTCTCGTCTCGTCCGCGCGCTTTCCAAAAGTCCAGCAATTCAGCGGGGATGCGCCCGATATATCCCAGGACGTGGGTGGCGATGCCGTGGCCGTAATAGCGGCGCGTGCGATAGCGCGAAACCGTGGTGACGCCACAATCGAATTCCAAGTCGTCACGATAGGCCTCGTAGCGCTCTGGATCAATCTCGGCAATATGGAACAAAGTTTCCGGCAGATAGCCAGTGAAGATATTGCGCATGGTATTGATCTGCTGTCGGGTGACAATGGCGAGCGTGTTGAGGCAGTCGTCGATGTTGTTCATGTCTTGCTGGACGACATATAGGCTGTCGACCAAGCCGCCTTGTTCCGCCAGGAGCCGCCCCTCCCGATCGTAGATGTTTTCGCGCTGCGCGTAGCTGGTTTCTTCCTGGAGGCGCGCCCGGGCAGACATGCCATCGAAGATATCCATCTGTGACCAGGCGATCTTCCAGCCGCCTTCGTCGACCATACGCATGGCGCGTTCCCGGTCTCGAATACGCCCGAAAGTAGGGGACTCGATGACGATGTCGTAGTCGACGACAGCGGTGCTACCCTGGTACGCGACCCCGCTGCGCGCGAGCGTGACGCCGGCGAAGCTGATGACGCTATGCGCCTCGGTATAGCGATTGATGAATACCTGCCTGGGATAGAGTTCGCGGCTGCGCCCGGCGATGAGTCGGTACATGCTCTCGTAGTCTTCGTCGTTCCAGGCGTCGATGAACTCGCGCAAGACATCTTCCGGATCGGCGCTGCTGGTTTCAAGGACTGCGGGCGGCGCGGTCGCTGTCAAAATTGAGTTCCGCTCCAGCAGGATCGAGTCGCAGGCGCCGAGTGTGAACAGGCAGATCAAGAGCAGGCAAAGCAAGGGTCTGGTGGTCATGTCTCGCGCTCTGGGCTGAGTTCCACTTTCGAGCGATACAGTCCGTGATCGCGTCGTTCTCTCCGGGTTGTCCAGGCATTATCGCCTCTGTTGCGACGCAAAGCAATTGCGCCAGCGTGAGCGTCGGTTGATCGCCTTGTCCCGCGACTACATAAGCGGCGGCATTATTGCCCGGCATATGGCAAGCAGGCGTCGACGGTCTTCGTACCCTCGCCCGCAAAACGCGTCAGCAAATCAAGTATACTCTTTTCGTATCGACTGAAAGCGAGGGGTATGTGACGACGACCTCCAAGCCCGAGAGCAGAAGTGATCGGATGCGTCAGCATATCTATCACAGGGCTATCGAATGCTTCAGCGAGAGCGGTTATGATGCCGTCAGCATGCGGGAGATTGCGGCGAAGGCTGAGGTATCGGTCGGCTTGATTTACCATTATTACACTGGCAAAGAGGATATCGCTCGATGCTGGTATATCGAGCAAGTCGAAGCGCTGGCGGCGGCGATGGCTGGCTTGCCAGCGGGGCAGCTTGCCGATCGCTATCGTCAGGTGCTGGAATTGAACCTCCGTCGCTTGCGCCCCATGCGCGGGGCGATGTTGGCGCTATTCGCCGGCGCCATGCGTTCCGATGCCGCTGCCTCGTTGATGGACAGCCCGTCGGGGCATCGCCTGTCGAGCGCTTATCGCCAGTTGATACTGGATTCAGACGACGCCTTGCGCGATACCGCGGCTACGGACCTGGGCGCCGTACTCTATATGTTTCACATGCTACTGATTGTCTTTTGGCTTTACGATCGCTCGCGCGATCAAGCGACGACGGAGAAACTTCTGGCATTTTGGCACGAGATGTTCAAGTTGCTGCGGCCGATGTTCTTCCTGCCAATGGTACCGCAGGGGATCGCAAAACTGGCGCGGATTGTAATGCCGGATCGCCAGCGCATATCTGATTCAGTAAGCGCCGCTGCGCAAGACGACGCGGGGAATGGTCAACATGAGAATCTCGATGTCCATGGACAGTGACCAGTTGTCGATATAGTAAATGTCCATGGCGCACATTTCGTCAAATGGCACGTTGCTGCGCCCGCGCACTTGCCACCAGCCAGTCATGCCCGGTGTAATCTGCAAACGGCGCGCATGCCGCGCCTCGTAGAGTTCCACTTCGTCCGGCGTTGGCGGGCGCGGTCCCACCAGGCTCATTTCGCCCCGCAAAACATTTAGGAAGTTCGGCAGTTCATCGAGGCTGGTACGGCGCAGAAACTTGCCGAGGCGGGTGATGCGCGGATCGTCGACGAATTTGGGATGGCGCGGGTCTTCGCCCGAGGCTTGCAGCATCTCTTCGTACATGGCTTCGGCATCGGCCACCATGCTGCGGAATTTAAGCATCTGGAACTTTTGTCTGTTCTTGCCGACGCGTTCTTGTCGGAACAAGACCGGACCTTCTCCCTCCAGTTTCAGCGCGATTATTACCAGCAAGCTGATTGATGCCCACAAGGGGAAACTTAGCGCGACAAGGATCAGATCAAGGCCGCGTTTCAACACTTGATCGGCAGAGGTGAAGGGACGTTGCGCGCCGAAGCCCAAAAGCGGTATCCCATCCAGGTTTTCCACCTGCACCTGGCGGATGCTGAGTTGCATGAGTTCTGGCACGATGCGCAAATCCGTGCCGGTCGCGCGGCAAATTTCCGACAATTCCTCGATGCGATCGTAGTGTTTCCAGCGGAAGGTGATGACGACCGTATCTACTTGCTGCTTGCGAATGACCTCTTCAAGTTGGTTGGTCGAGCCCAAAGCCGCAACGCGCCCTACGCTGACTCCCGCTTTGGTCTCGTCATCGTCCAGGAACCCGATCGGTCGGTAACCGAAGTCGGGGCGCGCCAACATCGTACCCAGCATATCTTGGCCGATATCGCCCATACCGACGATCAGCACGCGACGAATGCCAATGCCACGATGACGAAAATATGCCAGCACCCAGCGTCTTACCAGGCGCGACAAGGCGCCAATAATCGAAGTTAAGGCTGCCACGTATATCAACATCAAGCGGCTGGTTGCGGTGGGCTGCAAAATGAAAAACATCGCCAACACGATCACGATCGATACGGCGACGCTGCTGGCTATCAGATAAACCTCTTCCAGCCAGGAGCGCCCGACAATATTTCGATAGAGGCCGTTGCGTTGATAATTCAGCCAGATCAGCACGGCGTAGACCCCGGCATAGGGGACATAAGGCATGAAATCGCGCTGCGCCGGATCAAGGATGGGGCGGATAACTTGGAGTTCGTAGCGCAGTACATAGGCGAGGGCAAATACCAGAAATGCCAGAATGCCGTCAAGCAGCGGGAACAACCAGCGTGGCTCAATCGTAGGTCGTTCGGAAAGCGGTCGGTTGGCAGTCATAAGCAGTTGTCAGAGCCGCTCGGCGGAAGCAAAATGATCTGCCGCGCTCGCGCAGGAATGGTATCTCGATTGTCGCATGAGTACCGTGGTATACATAATCAGTTCTTGCTCAACGCTCGTGGAATACGATTGCGTTTGATCCGTGGGTTGCGCCTGCGGGATTGCGTCGGACTCTTGTTTGTCCAGTGGCAGGCCGTGGGGGGCCAGGGCTTTGCGATAACTGTCGAGCGTCAATGCCGCGGTGCGCTCCCAGGAAAAGCGCCCGGCGCGCTCCAAACCCCTTTCGCGCGCTTCCTCCCGCCAGTCAAGATCTTGTTTGATGTTGACCAGCGCAGCCGTCCAAGGCTCGCTGTCCTCTGGCGGCAAGCAGAGCCCCGCGTCACCAGCAACCTCGGGCAAGGACGATACGTCCGCCGTGACAACCGGCGTTCCACAAGCCATCGCTTCGAGCACCGGAAGTCCAAAACCTTCATATATGGAAGGATACAGAAAAGCCTCCGCACTATTGTACCAAAGCGGCAGATCCGCGGCAGGGACAAAACCAACATGCCGGACGCTGTCTTGCAAGCCCTCGCGTTCGATTGTCGCAAAAACATCATCGGTCATCCAGCCTTTGCCCCCGACCAGGAGCAAGGGCAGGCGCTGTGAGCGCGGCAGGCGGGCATATGCTCGCAGCAGCATCGCCAGGTTCTTACGTGGTTCCAGCGTACCAACAAAGAGCCAAAAGCGGGCGGGCAAACCCTGGCGGACGGCAAACTGCTCGATCACCGAGACGGGTAAGGGCCGAAAGACCGACCTGTCGTAACCAAGCGGTGTCACATCGATATTGTCCGGATTTACGCCGAGCAGCCTGGTAAGATCTTTAGCCGTGCTGCGGCTGATCGACAGAACGCGCAGCGCCCGGCGGCAAGTCAAAGCTGTAAAATTGCGCAGGTACCAACGCCTTGCGGCGCTCAGTCGTTCGGGGAAAAGCAGAAAACTAAGGTCGTATACGGTGACCACCATGGGCGCTTTCAAATAGAGCGGCGCGACAAATGCCATGGCATGATAAAGGTCGAACTGGCGCAGTTGCCGGGCTTGCAAAACTTGCTCCCACAAGATTCGCCGCCAAGAAGACGATGTGTCGAAGCGGGAGCGCGACATCGCGACTCCGTCGAAGGAAGCGCGGCTGGACGCGCCTACCATCGCTTGAAATCGCCAGTCAGCAGGAGCCTGCGCCGGCATATACCTGAGCAGATGGGCGATATAGCTGTGAATGCCAGCCGACCGATAACCCGACTGATTCGACAGCAGGTGCGCATTGAGCCCTATTATCATGTCGTGAATTATAACATAAGTGCATACTGGCGGTGGATTCGCCCTGCACGGACGTTCCCAGCCCCAATAAAATGAAGTCTACGAAATAAGCGAGTCCTCTGATGCAAAACGAAATTCTGATTGCCAGCTTTTACAAATTCATTCACTTGCCGGATTACAGAGCCTTGCAAGCGCCCTTGCGAAAGCAATGCCGGGAGGCGGGCCTGCGGGGCACGATACTGCTTGCGGAAGAGGGCATCAACGCCACCATTGCTGGAAGGCCCGACGCGGTCGAGCATGTGATGGATATCTTGCGGAGGGATCCGCGCCTTGCGGATTTGGAGATCAAGACCTCGTTTCATCATGCGATTCCCTTTCAGCGCATGAAAGTTCGTTTGAAGCGCGAGATCGTCGCATTGAAAGTCCCGAGCCTTGATCCTAACAAAAAGGTCGGCGCTTATGTAGATGCGGTTGATTGGAACAACTTGATCAGGCAGGACGATGTCACCGTCATCGACGCGCGCAATGACTATGAAGTTCAGATGGGCAGCTTCCGAGGCGCGCTGAATCCCGGCACCGAATCCTTCAATGAACTGCCGCAATTTCTGTCGCAGCGCTTAGACCCCGAGGCGCATAAACGCATAGCCATGTTTTGCACCGGCGGCATCCGCTGCGAAAAGGCAACGGCGTATTTGCTGGAACAGGGATTCGACGAGGTATATCATTTGCGCGGAGGCATATTGCGCTATTTGGAGCAGGTGGATCCGGCGGAGTCGCTATGGCAAGGGGAGTGCTTCGTCTTCGATGAGCGCGTGACTGTGAACCACAGCCTACAAAAGGGCCGCATCACAATCTGTGATGATTGCAAGGTCATTGTTCAGGCCGCGGACAAGAGCTGCGCGAACTGCGGCTCGGGCAATTTCTTGTGATCAAAAATCTGCAAACGCTCACATGATTCTCGGTTCTGCGCAACCGACGACCCGCGCAACAGGCGCGGAATCCCTTACATGTGATTTAACCAGGCACAAACCGCAATTGTTTTCAGTCAGTTTGTCGTAACAGATTCGGCAGTTCAGAAGAGAGCCGGTTGGCCGGCCAAGGCTGGAATTACCAGAACCAAAACCGCCAGTAACAGCACCGCCAAAACCCAGAATAGCATCGTCATTGTCATCCCCCCCCCCCCCACTTTGTAGTCATCGTTCTATTGTAATAAAAAAACAAATCCCACATTCACAAAAGCCTAGAATGTTGGAAATTGCTTATACTAATATTCTTGTCTTAGCTTTCGCTCATCTCAACCCAGGTAGCGCATTGTGACAGAATAATTGCGAAATGTACCGGGCGCGCAAACACGCTGAGGATGAGCTTTTTCTCTATATACCTTATCACAGAACGGTCTAAGCACGCAAGCGACTGTTGTCACAAATGACGTCGCAAAAGTACCTGCTCGCTATATCTTTCCGGTTGCAGGCAAGTATTCCTTTCCTGCGAGCGGGGAGAGTGACCGAGGGCGACCAGACTTGCGATAATGATACTCTGTATAAGTGATGTTATAGCAATATTCTATAACTATGTATTATCCTGATCTTGGCGCTCACTGGCAGCGGAATATCGTTTCTCCGGTTCTTAGCCGATCCGCGGTCAAACGCTGACGAGTAGATAAAGTGTGAAGCCGTCCCGGCATAAAAGTAACTGAGTCAAGAGACCGCCTGAGCAATTTCTTGCCTCTACACAGGACCCAAGCTGACGTATAATAGTTCTTGTAGTGAACGGTTAAGGTCTGGTGTGGATGCAAATTGGAATCATTTCGGATGTACATGCGGACTACAATACGCTTCAAGAGGTACTCAGTCGATTTGAGAGACATCATCGCGTAGACCGGGTATTGTGCGCCGGCGATTTGGTCGGACGCGGACCGGAACCGGATCGTGTGGTCGACTTGATCCGCGAGCATGATATTCCGGTGGCGCGGGGCAACCACGATGAATGGGTCTATGGGTTGCGTCGCGAGAATACGCAGTATCTGAAGAGCTTGCCGCTCGATTGGCAAGGCGAACTGGCTGGCAAGACGGTCTACATGTGCCATGGCAAGCCCGGCAACAATATGTGGGGCATGTACAAAGATCATCTGTCAAAAACGTATTTGAAGATGGTCTTGCGGTCGCTGAAAGCCGATGTGCTGGTGACCGGGCATACGCATATGCCCTTGTATCTGGAGACGCAATGGGGCTGTCTGGTCAATCCCGGGTCGCTGTATACCTTCAAATGCGCCAGGGCGTCGTCCTCTACTTACGGCGTACTCTCCCTGCCGGATCTGAGTTTCCGGGTATACGACGCTCACGCTGACTGTGACCAGGCGCCGCTCGAAATCATTTAGACCCGCGCGCGGTCACGGCGCGGGATGCCCTGCCGACGCTTTTTGCTCGCGAGCGATGTCCGTTGATACCTGTCTCATGGTTTCTCGTATAATCAGTAAAGAGCGAAAGAGGCGATCATGAGCCTGCTGGGTAATCTCATCTGGTTGGTCTTCGGGGGCGCGATAGCCAGCTTAAGCTATATCCTCGCCGGATTTGCGCTGTGCCTGACGGTTGTCGGCATCCCCTTTGGCATCAAAGCGATACAATTCGGCGTGATGGTACTGTTTCCTTTCGGCAAGGTCATCGACGGCGGCGGGTCGGGGACGGGCTGTTTGGCAATGGCTTTTAATATCATCTGGCTGTTGACGGTGGGCTGGTCGATCGCGCTGACGCACCTGTTATTCGGGATTATGCTGGCTTTTACGCTGCTCGGCATTCCCTTCGCCATTCAACACTTCAAGCTGGTGCCGGTGGCTCTATTCCCCTTCAGCTACAAGTTGGGCAGTTCGCCGACGATCTAAGCGGCGATGTGTGGGGGACGGAGCGACAGGCACAATATGCGCGTCTTGATGCTCTCCAAAGCTTGTGTCGTCGGCATATATCAGCCCAAGCTGGAAGCGATCGCCAGACAAGGCATTGACCTCAAGGTTCTGACGCCGCCCTCCTGGAAAGACGAACGCGGCGAACAAATTCTGGAACGCGCCCACACAACCGGTTATCAGTTGCAGTCGATCCCCATCCGTTTCAACGGAAGTTTCCACTTTCACCACTATCCGACGCTGGGGCGAGAACTGAGAGAATTCCGGCCACTCATCGTTCATATCGACGAGGAGCCATACAATCTGGCAACTTGGCAGGCGCTGTATCACGCGCGGAGAATCGGCGCCAAAGCGCTCTTTTTCACCTGGCAAAACATCAAGCGGACTTATCCGCCGCCTTTTTCCTGGGCTGAGTCTTGGGTCTACCGCAAGGCGGATTATGCCCTGGCAGGCACCGACGATGCCGCAGATGTGTTGCGCGCCAAGGGATATATCAGCCCGATAAGTACGATCCCGCAATTCGGTACCGATAGCGCACTCTTTCAGCCGCCGTCGGAGCGACCGGATAGACCCTTCACCATAGGCTATATCGGACGTATCGTGCCCGCCAAAGGTGTAGATCTCCTGCTGCGCGCCCTGACAGCCCTCGATGGTGATTGGCGGCTGCGTTTGGTGGGCGGCGGACCGGCGCTGAATGAGATGCGGAGGCTGGCGGGCGCGCTCGGCATGACCGATCGCGTCGCTTTTGTCGGACAGTTGCCGTCGACGGAACTGCCGACACAATACCGCAAGATCGATGTTTTGGTTTTGCCTTCACTAACCCAAGATAACTGGAAAGAGCAATTTGGTCGTGTTCTGGTGGAAGCGATGGCGAGCGGCGTAGCGGTCATCGGCAGCGACAGCGGCGCTATCCCCGGCGTGATCGGCGATGCCGGTTTGATCGTTCCCGAGGGAGATGTCGTTGCGCTGACCCGCGCCATCCGGGATATCAAAGACCGGGCGGCTTTGCGAAGCGATCTGGCGGGGCGCGGACGGGAGCGATTCTTGTCGCGTTTCACCAACGACAGCATTGCCTCGGCTACGGTGGCGGTCTATCGACGGCTTATGGAGCGGCAGCCGCCCCCCGCAAACGCCGGATGAAGTCGACGCTCTGCAATTTGCTCTCCAGCAAATGCGCGATATAGCCCAACAGAATACGCTCGACACCTGCGTGTTGCGCCCGCGAAAGGCGCAAGCTCGCCACCCGGTCGTAATCACCGGCACTGCGCTGCAGGTGGCGTAGAATCTTCAAGGTCTCGATCTCCAGCGACAGCAGGGCAGAGCCCAGTTGCGCGGCGGCGGCGCGGCTGACAACGCCGCCCTCTTCGTAACTGAAGAATTGAGCCTCGGGCAGCAGCTCGGCGCGTGTCAAGACGCATGCCATCAGTTCAGGTCGAAAGCCGGCCAGGTCCAGCAAGCGCAGTTCATAAAAGCGCGCTGCCAGGCGCGGATCGGCCGCGTCGGCGACGCGGCTCAAGGTCCCATCCAGCAAGTCGAACAATTCGCGCTGGCTGACGTCTTCGTCCGCTGTGAAGCGATCGAGCAACTCGGCGACATAGTTGGCGTAGGCGCTGCGGCGCAGGTCCTCGCGCAGACCGAGATAGGGTTCGATCAGTTCGGCTTGGCTGATGATATCGAGGTTGCGGCCGCGGTGGATCATCAGGTCGCTGCGCGCGAAGAGTTCGACGTGCCCGCTGAGTTTGGCTTGCGGTTTGCGGGCGCCTTTGGCGATGGCGCGGATCTTGCCGCGCTCGGGCGTGAAGAGCGTCAGCAGCCGGTCGGATTCGCCGAAATCGCGGCGGCTGAGGATGATGGCTTGAGTGCGGAATTGGCGTGGGGCTTTGGGCATGGGCTGGCGCTGTGGCTGTTTGTAAGGAATTTGTCAATTATATCAGGTACGGGAGGCGCGCACTCAATTCCTCCTAATTAGTCAGAAGTGGTGAAAACCATGGCCATCGCCCTATGCGAGTTTCATACAGGGGATTCACCACCGAGGCGCAGAGCGCACTGAAGTAAGCGCAAGTAAGTAATGCGAGTTTAACCCCCTCTAAGTCTCCCCCATTGCAATGGGGGAGACTTGCTCGCACCGCGCGAAACTCCCCTTCTACTTCGGATGCGTCCGAAGTGGAAGGGGCCGGGGGATGGGGTTAGCTGGCGCGAATTTCGCATTACTTTATTGGAACTACTGAGTACACAGAGAACTTAGGAAAATAACTTTGTGACTTTGTGGTGAAGATATTGCAATAGCCGTGGAATTCACCGCTCTCAATGAAAACCTGCACATTGCCGTAAACCGCCCAACGACGCTATAGTCTCAGCAAATCTCATTATCATCGGAAAGAGTGCCATCCATGCCCGACAGCAGCGACAATCCCAAACCTGAACCCGAAATTAAAGAAGAGGCGCCGGTCATCACCTCGCAGCAACTCGAGTTGGACGGCGCGACGCTCTCTTACAGCGCGACGACCGGCAAGATGCCGCTCAAGGACGCGCGCGACAAGATCGTCGCCCAGATCTTTTACACCGCTTACACGCTCGCGGGCGACGCCGATCCCGCTGAGCGCCCGCTGATCTTCGTCTTCAACGGGGGACCGGGCTCGGCGTCGATTTGGCTGCACATGGGCGCGCTGGGTCCGCGGCGCGTCGACATGGGCGACGAGGGCTTCATGCCCCCGCCGCCCTACCGCCTGATCGACAATGCCTATACCTGGCTCAATCTGGGCGATCTGGTGTTCATCGACCCGGTGGGCACGGGATACTCGCGCGCCAGCGATCCCGATGACAATCAAAAATACTGGGGTTTGGAAGCGGATCTGGAAGCGGTGGGCGAATTCATTCGGCTGTATCTGTCGCGCAACCGGCGCTGGACCTCGCCGCTTTACCTGGCGGGCGAGAGCTATGGCACTACCCGCGCCGCGGGATTGGCCGGGCACCTGATCGACCGCGGCATCGCCTTCAACGGCGTGGTCTTGATCTCCACCATCATGAACTTCCAGACAGCGCGTTTCACCAAAGCCAATGACTTGCCTTATACGCTATTCCTGCCGAGTTACTGCGCCACGGCGCATTATCACGGCAAGCTCGCTGAGGAATTGCAGGCGCGGCAATTGCGCGAACTCTTGAGCGAAGTGGCGGCCTGGTCGGAGAGCGACTATACGGTGGCGCTGGCGAAAGGCGACCGGCTAAGCGAAGACGATCGCGGCGCGATCGCGGCGCAGTTGGCGCGCTACACCGGTCTGAGCGAACGTTTCGTTCTGGGCGCTGACCTGCGCATCAATATCATGAGCTTTTGCAAGGAATTGCTGCGCGATGACAAGCGAGCGGTGGGGCGGCTGGATTCGCGCTTCGTCGGCATCATGGCATCGGCGGAAGGGCAAACCTTCGATTTCGATCCTTCGATGCACGCCATCACGCCACCGTACAACGCTGTTTTCAATCAATACGTGCGAGAGGCGCTCGGCTATAAAACAGATCTCAATTACGAGATATTGAGCTTTGAAGTGAATCGAAACTGGAAATATGAAGGCGGTCAATTTCCCGATACCAGCGAGGGGCTGCGGGCTGCTTTCGCCAAGAACCCATTTATGAAGGTGCTGGTGGCACAAGGCTATTATGACCTGGCGACGCCATTCCACGCTGCATACTACTCATTGAGCCACATGGGCTTGGACGCCAGCTTGCGCGACAATGTCATCATCGAGGAATACGAAGCGGGCCACATGATGTACCTGCACGAAGCATCGCTGGCCAAGCTCAAACGAGATGTGGCGCGCTTTATTTCGGGTTGATTGGCGAAGCGCGCCCTTGGCGCGCGCTACCCAGCTTTGACCGCCGCCCGGTTAGTAATGCCGGCGCATGATGTCCATCCACATCACTAGACCCTGCCAGCGCCCGAATGTGGCGTAATGCTTGCTGATGTCGGCGTCGCTGCCCTTGACGCCGCCGTTGTGGAGTTCCGCATACATCTCGCGACAGGCGCTGTCGATGGCGATCCTGTCAAAGTGACCAGCCATGCGCGCGATGGTGCCGGCGGCATAATCGCCAAATCCCTTCAGCGATTTCACCGCCGCGTACAGACCGTCGCTATCGAGCCGCAGCCAGGCATCGAGATCCAGTTCCCCGCCGGCGATTCTGCCCGCCAGTTCGTAAAGATAGGCGTTGCGGTAGCCCGCGCGCAGGACCTGCGCAAATACATCAAAATTCAGCGCGGCGATTTGCTCGGCGCTGGGGAAGGCATGGCGGCCGGGAAGCGACGGATGCGGCGTACCCAGTTGACAAAGCAGCGCGCAGTTTCGCACGGTCTGCGCCCAACTGGTGTTGGTCGTCAGCAAGACCTTGGCCAAGTCTTCCCAAAGGCTCCCGCCCACCAGGATGCGACCGCGCTTTTCCGCTTCCAGCCAATCGTAGCCAGGGAAGTCGCGCATGGCAGCGTAGAAAGGGCGCAAGTCCCAGCCTAGGCTGAGCAGGCGGCGGACAAGCGGCGCCACTTCGTCTCGCAGGTCCGCCCCAAGCCCGTCCAAATCGGGCAAATCGATTCGGAGGCCAGGCTCGGACGCGCTAAGCCCCAGGCTCAGTACAGCGCCCGCCGCCGTTTCGTAGATAGTGGAGAGCGCGGCCCTTTCCTCGTCCCAGGAAAAGGGCGCCAGCATGTACCAGCCGTGGCTGAATACCGTCCCGCGAAAATCAAATTGCGGCGCGGTCTCAATGACAAGAAAAGTCGCTGTCATGCGGGCATGCAGTCGAACACGTCCTGAATCTGAACCAGATGGTTGAGCCCGTGCTGCGCGTAGATTCGCGCTATTTCCTCGATGCTGAGATCGCCGCGCTGGGAATAGCCAATCTTGGCCCATTCTTCATCGTTCAGGTTTTCCAGCAAGATCGCCCAGCGCGCTTGCAAGCCGTCGAGGATCTTGAGCGAATGCTCAATATCGGCGTCTTTGGCATCGGGATATTCGGCGATAGCGTCCACATCGTAAGGCGTGAAATGAAATTCCGGACTGGTGAGGATGAGCTTGAAGCGTCGGATGCAGACCATGTGCGTATCCGCCAGGTGATGGATATTCTGCGCGATCGTCCATTCACCGGCGTTGTAAGGCGTGGTCAACTGCTCCACCGTCAAGCCGCTGACTTTCTCACGCAGTTGCGCGGGCAAATTGCGGATAACCGCGATGATATCGGCTCGCGTTTCCATTGGCATTTCCTCTCTCTTGAAGACTCGACTCGGTCTGCGAATTGTAACGGAGCAGGGGCGCTTTTCCCAAGCCGCAGCTATAGCAAACAGGGCAATCGCTTCAAAAGGATAGCGACTGGCATGATGCGAAATTGGACTCAATATTAACCACTGAGGGTCGCGTAGGTCGCGTAGACACTGACCGCCGACACTGACCTACGACACCGAGAAAAGCAAAAAACTCTGTGTTCTTCGTGCCTTGACGGTGGGTGCCTACGTGACCTGCGGTGAAAAAACAAGTCGATGCGATTACCCTGATGTGGCTTCAAGTAACGGATATGTTATGGGTTGGCCGCAGCCTTTGGGAAAGACGACGGCGCTAGAGGCGGCGCAACCGGCGTAACGGAATTGCGACAAGCCAAGATATGGGTTAAAAACATGGGCGGATTAATCTTTGAAGGGCGGCTTTTGATGTCGAACGCGCCCGACATCGTCGGCATAGGCGTGTGCACGGTCGATCATCTGATGACGGTAGCGCATATGCCGGGCGACAATGTCAATATGAAAGCCTCCACCTACTTGCGGCAGCCGGGCGGCTTGGCATCGTGCGCCTTGGTGGCGGCGGCGCGCCTCGGGGCTCGAGCCAAGATCATCGCGCTCGTCGGCGACGACGCCGACGGACAATACATTCGTGACGAGTTGGAAAGCGAGGGCGTCGACACCTCGAAGTTGATCGCGCGCGCGGACAGCGCGTCACATGTATCGCTAATCCTGGTGGATGAAGGGACCGGCGACCGCAGCATCATAACGCGCCCGCCCACCGGCAAGCCAATCGCATTGAGCGAGATCACAGCGGAGGACATAAGATCCGCCAAAGTGCTCTTTATCGACGATGTCACGGAGCTGACGCTGCAAGCGGCGCGCTGGGCACAGGAAGCGAACATGAAAGTCGTGTTGGATCCCGCGCGTCCATATTCGGTCATCAAGGAAGTCCTCCCCTATGTCGATGTGCCGATTGTGCCCGAGCAGTGGGCGGAAGCCTGGATGCCCAGCCGCCCCCCGGAAGCTGTCGCGGAAGCCCTCTGCGAAGGGGGCGCCGCAATCGCCGCAGTTACCCTGGGCGCGCGCGGATCGGTGGTTTCTTGGGAAGGCGGAACGAGGCATATTCCAGCTTTTGAAGTCGATGTGGTGGATACGACGGGCGCCGGCGATGCTTATCATGGCGCATTTATGGCCGCGCTGCTGGAAGACTGGGAGGCGCCGCGGATGGCGCGCTTTGCCGCCGCGGTCGGCTCCTTGAATTGCCGCGCCATAGGCGGTCGAACAGCCTTGCCTACGCGGCATGAAGTCGATACTTTTCTCACAGGGTTCGGTATTGACAAGTAACCGGTTACGCGTATGAAACAAGCTAGCGTTGAGGACATCTTAGAAAATTGCTAAAACAGCGTATATTATTGAGAATAGTGAAAATAATGCCTGTTTTGAGGCGGAAATGTGTTATACTATCGCATCAGCATTTACTTTAAGGAGCAACTAAAATGAACAAAGCTGAATTGATTGGTTCAATCGCAGGAAAATCGGGTCTAAGCAAGGCAGACGCTGGTAGAGCGCTAGATGCCTTTGTGGATTCGGTTACAGAAGGTTTGTCAAGCGGCGAACGGATTGCACTGGTTGGCTTTGGCTCGTGGTCTGTTGAACAACGTGATGCTCGTACCGGACGCAACCCGCGCACTGGGGAAGAGATTCAGATTGCTGCCAAAAAGGTCGTGAAGTTCAAAGCGGGCGCGAGCCTTTCTGACGCAGTGAATTAGGTAAAACGCGAAATTATTTGGGGACACGCCAAGGGCGTATCCCCAATTGAAAATACTTGTTGCTTCAAGAACTCGCCTGGGATCTCCCGGCGATTTTTTATGTCCTAACGGTAATAAGATGCTCGGCGCGCAATTGGCGAAAAATCTGCCGCGCTCACAGATAACAACAAGCCCTCTCCTCGCACGAGCAAAGGGGTTTGTTAACAACACGCATTCGCCGTAGATTCAGAGCAGGCCCGCTCCCCGCAAGAACTGGATGCTGCCGGGCAAGTCCTGAGATGTCTGTCGCGTGCGTTCGGGGTTGCCTATTGTTTCAAAGCTTTCCAAGACCAACCAACCGTCGAATGCCGTCTCGGCCAAAGTCTCGCCGATCGTAGAGAATGGCAGAAGTCCCTGCCCGGGCAGCCGCCGGTTGTTCTCTGACAGGTAGATAACGCTGATGTCGTCATTGTGCTCTCGCAGCGCAGTCACCAGATTTTCTTCTTCCAAAGCCATGTGATAAAGATTTGCGGCGACGGTGATCTTGGGATGATTGTCGACCTGGCGCCGGAAATGCGCGGCTTGATCAAGCCGCGTGATGAACGATGTTTCGTAATGGTTGAGCGGTTGCAGCGCCAGCCGAACGTCCATGGCGTCGCAAAGATCAGAGACACCGCGCAGCAGCCAAATCAGCAACTCTTTTTGCAATTCCATCGGGGACGCGTAAGGGGTTAAATCCGGCAGATCTGTTTCGCCGCACTGCGGCGCAAAGGTGACATAATCCGCTTGCAGATCGAGCGCGCAAGTGAGCGCCTCTCGCAAGGCATCGACGGCTCCCGCGCGCCGCGCCGCGTCCGCCGACAAGCAGCCATCTTGCCGCCCCATATTGATGCCGCTGGCTTTGATACCGTTAGCGTCCAGCGCTTCGGCGATCCGCGGCAAACGCGCGTCGAGATCCACAGCGGGGAATTCGACGGCGTCAAACTTCAATTGCCCGGCCGCGGCAAGGCGTTCCTTTACTGTTTTGCCCGGCAGCAAGCCTTCCTGAATGGAGAGCTTCGACATGGTCTAGCTCGCTTTCCTGGGCACCGACTTCAGGACGTCGGCAATGAGATCGTCGGTTCGCAGCCCTTCGGCTTGCCCTTCGAAGTTGAGCAGGATACGGTGGCGAAGGGCGGCCGGGGCGACCGCGCGCACATCATCGAAGGAAACATTATAGCGTTCTTCCAGCAAAGCATTAATCTTGGCGCCGATTATTAGCGCTTGCGCGCCGCGCGGGCTAGCGCCGTAACGGGCATAATCGCGCAGCATTTGCGTGGCTTCTGGGCTTTCGGGATGGGTGGCGACGATGATACGCGCAACGTATTCGCTGACGTGGGACGGTATCGGCGCGCTAAGGGCAAGCTGCCCCATGCCAATCACTTGTTCGCCGTCCGCGACTTTCTCCGCTTGGGGCATTTCGACGCCGGTGGTGCGATCCAGGATCGTGACCAGGTCGTCGACGCTGGGGAACTTGACATCAACCTTGAAAAGAAAGCGGTCGAGTTGCGCCTCCGGCAGGGGGTAAGTGCCTTCCATTTCCAGCGGATTCTGTGTTGCCAGCACAAAGAAGGGCATGCGCAGGTCGTATCGGCGTCCGGCGACGGTGACCGTCTTTTCTTGCATGGCTTCCAGCATGGCGGATTGGGTTTTGGGCGTGGCGCGGTTGATCTCGTCCGCCAGCACCAGATTGGCAAAGATAGGACCAGCCTGGAAGCGAAACTCGCGGCGACCGTCTTCCGTTTCCTCCAATATGTCAGTGCCGACAATATCGGCTGGCATCAAATCGGGCGTAAACTGGATGCGGGAAAACTTGAGATCGAGAACATCGCCCAAGGTGCGGATGAGCATGGTTTTGCCTAAGCCGGGCACCCCTTCCAGCAAGGCGTGCCCGCCCGCCAAGACACAGATGATGGCGCTGCGCACGACCTCGTGCTGACCGACGATGACTTTACCCACTTCCGCTTCAATGTTGCGGGCGATTTCTCCAAATTTCTCTAAACCGATTTCCGCTGTATTCGCCTGGCTCATTTATGTTTGCCTTGATCCCTCGTTGGTGGCAGTGGCAGGAATTATAAGCCATAACGCCGTTTTTCGTGAGGTGCTTGTCGCGGGTTGAGCCTTCAATTGTCCAGTGCCAGCAGCGCCAGCGCCGGTTCCACCCGGGGCGCGGCGCTGATGCGCGTTTCGTTTTCGCCGACCTGCGCCATACAATGCGACGTCTCGGCGACCCAGCAAAGCCCGTCGTCGGAAACCTGGCGATAGCGCTTTTCCAGCAGACGCCGATAGCCGCGGGCGAATTCCTCGGCGTCATGCGGCGAATCCCATTTTTGGTACAGCACCCATATCAACCGGTCATCCGCTCCGTTAGTGAATATTCGCATGCGGTCGCCGCCCCATCCACTGGCGAGAACATTAGCCTGGTACGCGGCGAGATAAACTTCCAAATGCTGGCGCAAGAAGAATTCGCCGACGGGTCCGTCATAGGCTTTTTGCCACTCGGCGCCGACAATTTCGTCCAGATCAGGCATGTTTACGGGCATTGCGCCTTCCCCGGCCAGATAGAGTTGCGGATGGTAGATTTGTTCGGTTGTTTGCGGTGGGTTGTCGCGAAGCGCTTGGTTGACGCCTTCCCAACCGAGCGCGGCGACGACATCCGCAATGAAGTGAAACCCCTGTCGATAGGGGAACTCTATCGTATCAATGATAACGGGCGGTATTTCCGGTTCGGAATCGGGTTCACGAACCGCGGAAAAGGCGCGATTGACGGCATCCGGGTCCACGTCGTACAGGTGTCGTAAGAAGTCGTGCATGATGTAATCGGCATCGCCTTCGAATAGCGCGTGTATTGCCAGGCGGCGATCGCGGTCGTCTTCCTTATTGGCATCGTCAATGATTCGTTCCAGGTCGAAGTGCTGATCTTGAAGGGCATGAACGAATTCGTGAGCATAAATTACCTGCTGAGGGATCGGCAAGACGTCGCGGGCGCCATCCTCGGGGCGGAGGACAATATTGACACTGCCGTTGACGATATCGTAATAACCACCAATCCAGGTTAACCAGAAATCTTGCAGAACAGTTTTCAGATCCAGCCCCGGCGGAGCGAGATCAAGCGCCTGCAGAAATACCAGATCGCTTTGGAGCTGCTCCGGCGGGTAGTCCTCGAGAAAACGACGCTTTAGGAAAGCCTTGAGTTCGCTCTGTGAAGGAAAGGTCAAAGGCGCTTCTGCCAACAGATCCAATTCTCGCCGTTTAATGACCTGCTGTTGAATTTCCAGGAGTTGCTCGCGCATCGCCTCGGCGACAGCGTCTTGCGCGGAGGCAGGCGTTACGGCGAAAAGCAAGAGCAGCGCGATGAACAAGAGCTTGGGCATGGCCTGTCCTGTGAGAAGGGACGTTGACGAGCGGTGCAAGTGACAGCTTATCTTAGCGCAGTTGAGCGCTTTTGCGAAGGTTGCAAAGAACAAGCGCTGTCGACATGCTATACTGGAATGATTGGGGGGTCTATAAGTAAAAGCAATGTCCGACGAAGCAAAGCGAAGGCTGTGGCGGGATAACTATGCCATGCTGATGCCGGCCAATCCGAGCAAGGACGAAAAATCACGGCTCGGTTTTTATATTGACTGGCTGGGGGAAACCAAGCGCAGTTGGTATCAGCCGGATCTGCAAGCCTATCGGGACTATCTGCTATTCGAACGGACGCGCGTCGACAAAAAGGGGGCGCGCAAATCCGCCATTTTGTCGCCGCAAACCGCGCTGGCGCATTTGGCAACGATTCGCGGACGCTATGCCGCGCTAACCCGCAGCAACGAGATGCGCGACCTCCTCTTTGAATTAGTCAATCCTGATGACAGCGAAGCCGAGCAGCGCGCCATGGTTGACGAGTACTTCATCCGCATGATGAATGACGTGCACCCGGCGTCCGCTCCGGTCAAGCTGGTCGCCAAGCAGGACATTGCCGATAGCGAGCACCTGCGCCTCAAGCCCTATCAGGTCGGCGCCTTGATTCAAGCGCCGGGCATCGCCAATCTGCGCGGGCTGCGCGATACGGCGCTGATAACCTTGATGGTCTGCACGGGGATACGCGCGGCGGAAGCGGCGGCGCTGCGAGTCGACGATCTGCGGCAGCGTTTGGGCGGCGAACTATCATTGCGCGTGCGCGAGGGCAAGGGAGCGAAGCAGCGTCTCATCCCCTATGGTCCGCTCAATTGGTGCCTTATGTATGTTGATGCCTGGCTGGGGAGCGCGAGGATCAACGGCGGCTTCGTCTTCCGGGGCATTCGGCGCGGCGGTAAAACCGTGCGCCCGACTGGCATCGGCGCCTGGACGGTCAACGATATCATGAATTGCTATGCCATCAGCATTGACGGGGCTTTACGCGTTGTGAAGCCGCATGATCTGCGCCGGACTTACGCGCGCAACGCCTACGACTATGGCATGGATCTGGAGCGGATTCGGCAAAACCTGGGGCATACCAGTCTGCAAACCACGCAGACCTATATCGGCGAGTTGGATGGCCGCGACCGTCATCCGCCCAATATGTTCAGTCCGCCGCATGATCCGTATAGCCTGGCGCTGCTGACCGGTAGCGAGATTGGCTAGGGCATCGCGATGCGAAATTTGCTGACGATGATCTTGATATTCTTCACTGCTGTCGCTTCGCTGGGACAGGAAGCGATATACTGGCCCGAGCATGAAGGCATGACGCGCGCTCGCTGGAGCCCCGACGGCAAATTCATCGCCACCTGGGGCGAGGGTCCGCTAGCACGGATTTGGCGCGACCACGACGGCTCGCTGGCGCTGGAAATTGACCATAGCGAGCTTGAATGGGTATTGCCCGGAGGCGAGGCGCTCTCGCGGCCCAAATTACGCGGCCTGCGCATGGTATTTTGGTCTCTCGACGGCCAATACATAATGACTCAGGCAATCGTGGCGGACAAGCTCATTTTTCAACATGCCTGGGATGTGAATACGCACGAAGAGGTGTATTCGCACTTGTGGGGCAGGGTCGAACATTTCGTTTGGGACATAGAAAAGCTGCACGAGCTTGTGGGGAAGGCGACATTAGTCGCAAGCTGGTATCGCAATTCGATGTCCTTCCTCAATACCGACTCTGCCTCATCGACTTTCGGGCAAACGGTGGCCAACATAGATTTCGGAGAACTCGTCACTTGGGAAACGGGTAGCTGGAATAAAACCAAAGATGAAGCCCTCCTCCGTCTACACACCAGCTGGCACACCGGCTGGCGGAGACCTTGCGACGCCTGCGAGATGTATTTCACTCTCATTGACGCCGATCTAAAGTCGTCGACATTCGGAGAAATCCTGTGGCGGTCCGAGGCGGTGCAAGAGGCAAGCGCGCATATCTGGCCCAATGGGCGCGGCTTGCTAGTTGTCTCGCGGATTGATTCGGTTGAAGTATGGGATCTCAACCGCGAATCCGAGGGCTTCGGCATGCGGCTGGCACGACTGGAGTTCGGCGAAGCAAGGCACTATGACATACTGTACGACGAGAAAAATCAGCGTCTCATCGTCGTGCGGCTGGCCATTGTCGAGCAGCATCGCGAATCATATCTGGACTGGGAACGTTGCGTCGTCAACGCATGTGAGTTTGTCGCCGCTGTCTTCGATATCGATATCGAGTCCGTCGCTTTCGGCCAGCGGCTGCTAGAAATCCGGCATCCCTACCGACTGAAAGAAGAGAAATCTGAAGGGGGATACAGTGACCTAAACAGAGTGCGTTTGAATCAATCAGCGACGCAAGCTCACTTTTATACTCTCCGGTCAATTCTCAGTAGCGGAGTCGTTCGTCTGAATGACGAGGTGGCGGCATACGATCTAGTCACAGGCGATCCTGTTGACGCACGTCACCGCTTGCCCGCGGCGGCGTTCTATCGGGAACGCAATGGCGTGGTCGAAAAGCCGCCCGCTGGCATGGAACTCGGTTTTGATCGAGAGTGGTGGTATTGGGATGCTTTAGCAGTCAATCCTGCCGGCAACAAGATTATGTTTCGATTAGTTAGCAACGATGCCCGCGCCGACGATTACTGGCTTATGCAAAACCTCGAAACCGGCGAATATTTCTTCCCGCCGGATACATGGTCCGATACAGTCTTTCAGGGCTAACAGTCAGCCAATCGAGCAGCATGGCCAGGGCGCGCCTCAAGCGCTCGCCGCCGCCTCGTCCGCGGGGACTTCGACTTCGATCGCTTGTTGGATCAACTGGCGGAAATGCGGCTCCTGTAAAGCGCCGGGCTGCATGAAGATCAGCTTGCCCGCTTTGAAGACCGCGATGGTAGGAATGCTGCGAATCTGGAAGAGCTGGCTGAGCGCGGGGTTGGCATCGGTATCGACCTTGACCACGCGGATCTGACCGGCGTATTCCGCGGCCAGTTTGTCCAGGATCGGCGCCACCATGCGGCAGGGACCGCACCATTCCGCCCAAAAATCGACCAGAACCGGCATCTCGTGCGAGGCGAGGATGGCTTCTTTTTCGAAGCTGGCGTCGGTTACCTCCATCGGTTTGTCCAGGGCGGGCGCCGTCTCTTGCGCTTCGTCTGTTTGCTCGTTCTCGGCTTCTGGCGGCAGATCGGCGGAAATGGCATCCTGCAACTGACTGAGGTAATCGGGCAGGTCGCTGGCCCAGGGGCGGGAACGCCGAAACCGGACTTCACCGCGATAAAGTCCAATTAACAGCGCACGGTTCTGATAATCGAAAAGCTCGCTCAACTTGCCAAACATGGTCGGATCGACCTGCCCGAAGAGGATGCCCTCTTCTTCGTCAGCCGCTTTGTCAAAAGCGGTTTTGAAGTCGCTTCGCAGCTTGTCGCTGCCATTGGAGATCAAAACCAGCGCAGCGGAGTCGCCGATATATGTTTTGAAGTTGCTGTCGGTGAGGTTTGTGATTGGCATGTGTGATTCTCGCGTCGCTCCTCTATAGAACCAGTCGTTTACCTATCTTTGATTGCGGACGGTGCTTCCCGTTCGAGTTGTTGTGTCTCGGCTTCCCGCTCAGCCGCGATCTCGGCATCCATCTGCGCCAAAACTTCCTCGCTGAAATCGGCGATGACCTGGGGTTTGCCGTTCTCATCATAGGTCGTGATGCGATAGGTGCCGGGCTTGGCTGTGCCCGCGGCGATTTCCGCAGCCTGCTTTGCGCTCTTAAGGAGGCTCTTGCCAAACTCGCTCATGCTGTTCACTCTCCGTAAACTCGCAGTATCGTCGATATTGTATTCCTGAAAGTATTTTCTCCCACTCCGTCAAGTCACCTTTACTGCCCTTGCTATATACATTAAGCAAGAAGACAGGTAAATCGACCCCTGAGTAGAAAGTAATCACGCGATAGCCACCGCTTTTGCCTCGGCCTCTGGCAGGAATTCTGACTTTGCGGGCGCCCCCGGTTCCCGACACAACATTGCCAGCGCTGGGATTGTTAGCCACTACTAATTTGATTAGGTCGATTTCCTGTTCGGATAGCCCCAACTTCTTTGCTCGGCGAACAAACTCATCCGTTTCGATTACTGTATGCATATCACTCTATCAAAGTGTACACGCTGGATATAGCAAATGCAATCACCGAGCGTCTCTACCCCGCCAGACGCTCGATATACTCCAGGCTTTGGTGGCGGAAGTAGCTGTCATAGAGATTGGCGTAGTGCCCGCTGGCTACCATCAGTTGATCGTGCGTGCCCGATTCGATGATCTCGCCCTGGTCGAGCACGATGATGCGATCGGCATGCTGGATGGTCGACAAGCGATGCGCGATGACGATCGAAGTACGGTTGCCCATCAGCGTGTCCAAGCCCTCCTGAATCAGCGTTTCGGTGAGCGGATCGACGCTGGCAGTGGCTTCGTCGAGGATGAAAATGGCGGGATCTTGCAGCAGCACGCGCGCAATCGCCACCAATTGGCGCTGGCCCATGGACAGGTTTCCGCCTCGTTCGCCGACTTGCGTGTCGAGCCCTTCTTGCAGGCTCACCAGCCAGTCGCCGCGGCCCACTTTGTAGGCGATGTCGATGACTTCTTGATCGCTGGCTTCGGGTTTGCCGTAGCGGATGTTCTCCATCACCGTGCCGTCAAAGAGGAAGGGCGTCTGCGTCACCACGCCAAGTTGCGAGCGATAGCTCGACAAGTTGAAGTAGCGGATATCGCGTCCGTCGATGAGCAGGTCGCCACTCTGGTACTCGTAGAAGCGGTTGATCAACTTGGCGATGCTCGATTTGCCCGAGCCGGTATGGCCGACCAGCGCCAGGGTTTCGCCCGGGCGAATCTTCAAGCTGAAGCCTTGCAGCACTGGCTCGCCGGTGATGTAGTGGAAGTCCATATCGACGAATTCGATCTCTCCCTTGACGGCGGGGACAGCTTCGTCCGCTTTCTGCTTGACCACTGCTTCCGCGTCGATCAAGGCGAAAACGCGCTCTCCCGCCGCCAAGCCCAACTGAAACTGGCTCCAGAAAGACGAGATGCTCGTCAGCGGGAACCAGATCATGCCCATGCCCTGGATGAAAAGGAACCATTCGCCCGCGGTCAGAACGCCCTGCTGCGCCAGGTTGATGCCAAACCAGACGACTGCCGCGACGCCCAACCCGGCGATTGTGACCAGGATGGGGAAGATGCTGCCGAAGACAAAGCCGTTGATCTTTTCGACCTCATACGACTCCTGGTTAACCGTCTTGAACTCATCGTAGATCATCTGCTCGCGGCGGAAAGCTTTGGCGACACCGATGCCGCTGATCGACTCCTGGATATGGGCGTTGACCGTCGCCAGCTGCCGGCGCGAGTTGGTCACCGTCCGCCGCGCGACCGTGCGAAATTTCAGCGCCGTATAGACGATGAAGGGCATGATCGCCATCAGCACCCAGGTCATATTCACATTGACCGTGAACAGGTAGATGATCAGCAGCACCACCAGCAGCAGGCGGCTCATCAGATTGATGCTCAGGCGCACCGTCTCGGAGAAGGCTTGCGTATCCGACAGCACGCGGCTGACAACCTTGCCGGTCGGATACTGGTCATAGAAAGACATATCGCGCTCGGTCACGGCGTTGAAGGCGTCTTCGCGCAAATCAAGCGTGACATCGCCGACTGCCTCCGCCGACAGCCACTGACGAACCATATTGGCCACCCAGCCGGCGCTCGCCGCAAGGCCCAGTATGATCGCAGTGCCGATTGGGTCGAAGGTCTCGGGCGTGAATTGCAATTGATCAAGCGCTTGCGAGACAACCACCGGCAAAACCAGGTCCATGACCGAGCTGAGGAAGACCACCAGCCCGACAACGATCATCTTCCACAGATGCGGCTTGAAGTAACCCAGTATGCGTTTGACCAGTTGCCAATCAGAGTATTTGCGATCGTATTCTTCTGCGTCCAGCCCATCCATTATGAAACCCATGTTGTCCCTCCCTAGTTGACGAGCTGTGGCTGCGGCAACTCCGCAGCGTCGTAACGGTCGAAAATGCGGCGATAATGCTCGGAACTGCGCAGCAATTCTTCATGCGAGCCATTGGCAATTGCCCGGCCGTTTTCCAGAACGATGATGCGGTCGGCCCAGCGGATCTGCGACAACCGATGCGTGATCAATATCGTTGTCCGTCCCTCTTGGGCGCGGCGCATCGCCTTTTGGATCTCGTCTTCGGTCGCGCTGTCGATGGCGCTGGTCGAATCATCAAGGATCAGGATGCGCGGCTGCCGCAGGAATGCGCGCGCCAGCGCCAGCCTCTGACGTTGGCCGCCTGACAGCATGACGCCGCGTTCTCCGATTTCGCTCTCGTAGCCCTCATTGAAAGAGAGGATGAAATCATGAGCCTGCGCTTCTTTTGCGGCATTTTCGATCTGCTCTCGCGAGGCGTTTTCAACGCCAAACGAGATATTTTCGGCGATGGAGCGCGAGAAGAGAAAGATATCCTGCTCGATCTTGCCCATCTGCGAGCGCAGCCGATCCAGATTCCAGTCGCGCACATCGACGCCATCGATCATGACGCGCCCGTCATCGACATCGTAGGTGCGACTGACCAATTGCGTCAGCGTAGACTTGCCCGAGCCGGTCTGCCCGACAATGGCGACCGTCTGCCCGGGCTCCACAGTGAATGCGACATTCTCCAGCACGGTGGAGCCGTGAAATTTGAAAGTCACGTTATCGAACTCGATCTTGCCTTCCACCGCCGCGCTGTATCCGGCCAGATTCTCATCGATATCGGAGCGCTGCTCGATCAACTCGAGGATGCGGCGCGCGCCGGCTATGCCCAGTTGAATCATGCTGATCGAAAAGAGCGATATGAAAACCGGGAACGAAAGCACTTGCATCAAGCCAGCTACCGCGATGATATCGCCGATGCTGAGGATGCCGCGCTCGTACATATTCAGGCAGTGCAAGAAGAAGAACCCGAAGGCGATGCCGAACATCAACAGCGGCAGATAAGCCGCTTCGATCTTGCCCTGCTGCACGAAAAAGTCGCGATATTTCCAGGCGTTGCGCTTGAACTTCTTGCGTTCTTCGATTTCCTGCGCCGCCACCTTAACGATCTCGATGCCGCTAATGGTCTCTTCCAGGCGGGCGCTGAGCGTGCCATATTGCATGCGCTGCTGCATCATCACCGGTTCCAGCCGGCGCATGTAGCGGCGCACGACGATGACATAGGCGATGACGAAAATAATCGGCACCAGCAGCAATTCCAGATTGATGGCCGCGATATAAATCATCGGCACGGCGAAACCCAGCACCATATCGAAAATGAACATGATGCCCGGGTGAATCACGAAATTGAGCTGCCGCACGTCATCGGTGGCGCGCGCCATGATGTCGCCCACCCGCTGTTGGTCATGGAAGGTCTGGCTCTTGCCCAACAGGCTGGCGTAGAGCTCGTGCCGAGAATCGCGCTCGACCCTCGTCGACAGGATGACCATCGCCATTGATCCCATTAGCGAAAACAGACCGTCCGAAACCGACAAGACCAAGACGGCGAGGCTGACCGCGATCACCGCCGCGGCGTCCCCGCCTTCGATGATTAGCTCCGCGCCGCGGCCAAACATCACGCGCGCTCCCGAAAAGGCGATGTAGGTCAAGGCGAAGCCCACCAATCCGACGAAAAAATACAGCTTGTGCTCAAAGCAATGCGAGATGATCCAGCGAACGGCGCTTGAGCGATTATATTCGCGCAAGCCTTCTATCGTGAACTCACTTTTGTGAACCAATGTGAACTCCTATGACATCTGCTGGACAGAACAATAGTTCAGGGATCGACCATTATACACGAGACTCACAAGCGCTGTAAGGGTGATCATCAGGGCAATCGCAACAAATTATTTCTTAGCCCCGGGTACAGCGAGGGGTGCGTAGGCCGCCGACACAAAGTCTTTTATTTGCTAGCGAAGTTATCATGCAGTCAGAATGAAGCCGCTCTCGGCGAGCATTTGTTTTCGATTTGTTTTCGGTCGAACTTTGTCCGTTTCGGACAATAAAATATATTTTTCGGACAATAGACGCGGTTTTGCAGCCGAAACGAAGAAAAGGCAGGCGGCTGATAGTATGAATTTGGTTTGCCGGCGCAGCGGCGTGACCGCCGCCATAAAGTCGGCTTCTGCCCCTGACATGCCTCTGAACCGCCCCTAGCTGCCCCGCTAAAATCCGCAAGTGTATAGATACCGTATAGATATAGTCTGTTTTTTCGAGAGGTAATTTTTAGAGTCCGGCTGTGAAGGTGGGAGTAGGCGGATTGCATCGGCTGGGGAGCGAGATTGAGGGCTTGCGATAATTGATCCATAGGGAGAGCATATCATTATTTTGAGCGGAAATAAAGAACAAATGTTCACAGTTTTCAAGATTGCCGCAAAGCGATTTTTGGAGGGCGCCTCGCAGGGTCGCGTAGACACTGACCGCCGACACAGCCCGCCTACGCCACTATGCGCCGATACTGACCTGCGGGGAAGATTGAGGTTGAGGATGGAAAGGCAGTTATCTTTAATACGATTGCCGTGGGGTGATCATAGCAAAGCAAAGCAGATTGTGGAAAAACCCGGCTCCGCTGCTGTATCGAGAGGTATGCTTTATAATCGCAGATCAATACCGTAGCGCGTCTTTATACCTTTTGGAGCGGCTCTATGCTCACGCGTTCATCCATTCCAACAATCAAGGCAGGCGACGGCGGGCATCACTTCGTCATCTACAGCGACAGTTGTTCGGGCTTGCCGGGGACGCCCCACGAAGAGAACTTTCGGAAGATTAATGAACTGATAGCGGCTTTGGATCAAGCGCCGCAATTTATCTGTTTCCCGGGCGACGAGATCATGGGTTTGACAATGGATCGCGAGAGCCTGCGCCGGCAATGGACTTACTTTTTTGAAAGGGAATTGTCCTGGCTCGATCGCGATGCTGCGCCCGTATATCACACCAGCGGCAATCACACGGTTTATGATCGTATGAGCGAGTCCGTTTTCCGCGAAACAATGGCGCGTCAGCCAGAAAATGGACCGCCCGATCAACGCGGTCTGTCTTATTTTGTGAGGCGTGGCGACCTGCTGATGATCTTTGTCAATACCTTGTGGTCGGGCACGGGTGGCGAAGGCACGGTGGAAACCGAGTGGCTGGAAGCGACGCTGGAGCGCAACGCGGACGCCGGGCACAAACTGGTCTTCGGTCATCACCCCGTATGGACAGTCAATGGCTATGCCGGCGACTACCAACGTAATCTGGAGCGCGATAACGGTCGACGCTTCTGGGAGACGCTGACGCGGCATGGGGCGCTTGCGTATGTGTGCAGCCATATCCTGGCTTTTGATGTGCAGGTTCATGGCGGCGTCTTGCAGATCTGCAGCGCGGGCGCTGGCACGGCGCATCGCATGCCGACTGAGTACGAGTATCTGCACATCGTGCAGGCGGCGCTGGATGATATCGGTCTGCGTTATCAAGTGCTGGATCGCGCCGGACAAGTCCGAGAGTGGCTCTGCTGGCCTTGGTCCTTGACCCGGTCCCATAGCTGGAGGCTCTTCAGCCCGGCCGCGGCTCGGTCGCTGCCCGCGGACTGTTTGGAGCGGCTTGACAAGGTTCAATTCGTCGTATGGCAGATCAATGGGGAGCTGTCCGAGACGCCTGACGGCGCTCCCCGGATGATCTTACGGGCGGAGGCGAAGGACGACGCTTTGCCCTGGTTTTGGCTGGGCGCTGGCGGCGTCGATAATCGCCTTACCGCGCTGCTCAGTCCCAGGGCGAATCGCAGTCCGCATCGCTGGACAGGACCGCCGCTGCCAAAGGGAGGGAGTTTCAGCATCCAATTCGCTTTACACAGTGGCATGGGACCTGGCGGCTTGCTCTGGCGTTGGAGCGATGAAGACCCCTGGTCGAGTATGATCGGCGCCTCGGCTTGGGGCGCGGAGCGGATTCCCTGGTCACATAACTGGCGCGTTGGCGAGAACATGCGCCTCCGCTGGCACTGTCAGTCTTTTGAACTGTGTGACGTGTTGAAGTGAAGATGGCTTGACTTGTGAATGCTGGAGAGATCGCCGCTATCAATTGCCAGCACATCGGTCTATGATCGTCACTGCCTTCTGTAATTCTGTAACCTGGCAGGAATCAACCATGCAAGCGATACGCGCTGCCGTACGCGACGCCGTGAGGCTCTGCCGCCGCGTACAGGAACAGTATCTGATCGCCAATACCAAGTCCGCGGGCGATCATAAAGAACCGGTGACCATCGCCGATTACGGCTCGCAAGCGCTCATCTGCCGCGCGCTGATGAGGCATTTTCCCGATGATGGCGTCGTCTCCGAAGAGTCGGGCGAGCAGTTTTTGCAGTTGCTTTCGGCTGAGCAGCGGTCGCAGGCGCTCGCGCTGATTGAGGATGTGCTGGGTGGCGCCCTCAGCGAGACAGACGTGGTCAACTGGCTGGAGCACGGCAAGGGAAAGGCGACAGAACGCAGCTGGGTAATCGACCCCATCGACGGCACCAAGGGCTTCATCGCGCTGCGGCATTACGCCATCGCCTGCGGCACTTTGGTGGACGGACAGGTAGCGGGCGGTATTGTCGCCGCGCCGGGTTATGCCGATGGCCAGGGCGCGCTCTTCTATACGGAAAACGGCGCCACCTGGCGAGCGCCGATCGCGGCTGGCGAGGGCGAGCGCGTTCGGGTGTCCGCCCGGCGCGACGCTGACGAGTTCATCGTCGTGCAAAGTTTCGAAAGGGCACATGCCAGCAAATCGCGCATGGGGCGAGCGCGGGAATTGGCCGGTTTGGGCGACATGCGGATCCTGGAATTGGACAGCATGGAGAAGTACGCGCTGGTCGCTTGTGGCGATGCCGATCTTTACATGCGCTTGCCGCGCGAGGGCAGCGCTTACCGGCACAAGATCTGGGATCATGTGGCGGGTGTGGCCTTGGTGCAAGGCGCCGGCGGCATGGTGACCGACCTGGACGGAAGCCCGCTCGACTTTTCACAAGGAGAGTCGCTGCCGAACCCGGGCATGATCGTCAGCAATGGACAGCATCACGAGCGCGTGGTTGAGGCGGTGGGACGGGTGATGGCGGGCTAAATCGCTTCCGCCTGCCTTCGTCGTTCCATAAGCAGCGAGGCGTAGAGCTCAATCACCTCGTCCATGATGGCGTCCCAGGATTGTGTTTCGGCATAGGCGCGGGCTCGGGCGCCCATGGCGCGCATGATGTCCCGGTTGCCGGCGATCTTGCCGATGCCTTCCGTCAGCGCGCCTGTATCGCCAGTTTCGAAGGTGTAACCGGTTTCGCCCTCAGTCACGATATCGCTGACCCCGCCAACGCGCGCAGCGACAACTGGCAGTCCGGCAGCCATCGCTTCAATGACGACCAAGCCGTAGGTTTCCAGGCGCGATGGGAAGACAAAAATATCGGCGCTGGCATAGGCTTGCGACAGTCTTTGGTCGCGCAAATATCCCATGAATGTGACGGGCAGGCCGGCGAAAGCGCGTTCCAGTGCAGGGCGCGCCGGTCCATCCCCTACCAAGACCAGCCGCGTTTTTGGCAGGCATGCCAGGGCGGGGCGTATGTGTTCGATCTGCTTCTCGTCGGAAAGGCGTCCGACGTAGATGAGCACCGTTTCATCCGGATTGCCGCCCGTCATTTCGTCTCGCATCGCCGCCGAGCGGAAGCCGGGGTGGAATGTCTGGGCGTCAACGCCGCGGCGCCACAAACCGACATTGCTGATGCCCAGCTTTCGCATTTGGCTTTGCACCAGTTTGGAAGGCGCCAGGCTGTGGTCCGACCAATTGAAGATATTCTTGGTCAATTCGTCAATGATCGGCCGCGTAAAGCCAAGATCAAAAAGACCAATTCTGAAGTGCTTGGCCAGTCGCGCATAGTCGAGATGAAAGGAGGTTACGGTCGGGACGCCCATCCACTTAAGCATGCCCAGTGCCGGGATGCCGGTCATCACCGGGTGGAATAGATGAGCGACATCCGGATTGAAGGCTGCCAAATCGCGGAAGAGCGCAAGCGTGGCAAAGCCGAGGCGCGCTTCGGGATAAAGCGGAAGGGACAGGCTGGGCAAACTGCGGATCGGCACGTCCTTGTAACGCCGGCTGTCGCCATAGCGCGGCGCGATGATCAGCGCTTCGACGCCGCGCCTGGACAAGTGATCCAGCAGCAAGCAGGTCACCTTGACGATGCCATCGACCTTGGGCAGGAAGGTCTCGGTTATGATGGCTACACGCATCGGAGTCTCACTTGAGAAACTGCCCATAGTTTTACCATAATAGCGTGAAGAGGTCATCGTTTTGATGCCATCCCGTTTGATGAGCGCTGATTTGGGAAGCCGCGGGTTCGTGATATAATGGCGTGGAATATGGCAAGGCTGAGAGTCGAAAATGGCGGTAGAACGCGTGGGCGGCTTCCCCCGTCCTCATCAATTTACGGTCGAAGAATACCTCGCTTTTGAGGAAAGAAGCGAGTTCAAGCACGAGTTCATTGATGGCGTGATTTATGATTGGGGCGATCCGGATCCGAAGGCGCCCGTTCACCCCGACTTTGCGCCGGGGGGTCCGATGCCGCATTTATTCACTGTTGAAGAGTATCTCGCCTTTGAAGCGGATAGCGAGTTCAAGCATGAATTCATTGATGGAATCATTTACGACATGACCGGCGGAACGTTTTATCACAGCAGAATCAAGGTCAACATCACTGTAGAACTCGAGATTCAGTTGCGCAATAGCGGTTATGCAGTCTGCAACAGCGACATGTGCGTCAAGGTCGGCGAAAGCCGCTATGTCTATCCGGATGTGAGCGTGGTCCGGGGCCAGCCGCAACTGGAAGACAACGATAGCACTTTGCTCAATCCGGTTTTAGCGGTCGAAGTGACATCGCCGGCGTCGCTGGATTACGGCCGCGTCGAAAGGCGCGCGTTCTATAGCGCGATTGCGAGCTTGCGCGCCTATCTCGTTGTTGACCAGCATCGCGCCCATGTAGAATTGTTCACGCGCCGCGAGGATGGCTGGCTCTGGCAGACTTTCGACAGCATGGAAGACATCGCGCGCTTGCAAGACTTGGGCTGCGACTTGGCGCTGGCGGCGATCTATCGCGCCATCAGCTTCCCCTAGCGCCAAAAAGAACAACATGTCCGCAGACGCGACAACACGACAACGCGCCATCGACAGAATCCGATCTGACGAGCGCTCGCCCATGGAGAACTTGCCTTATTGGGCGCGGGCGACCAATCCCATTGTGCGGCGTCATTTGGGTCTATACTGGCGCACCTTGCCGCCGGAATTCGAGCCTATCTTCTATACCTGCGGTTTCTGGCTTGCCGCGCTGTTGCTGGGCATCTTCTTTCCATTCATCACGGACCTGGCGACCACAGTGATTGTGGTTTCCGTGCTGGTCATCCCGGTGGGCATGATCTTTTACCTGCGCGCGCTCTTTTCCGTAGCTGCCAATTCGGCCTCGGCCATGGCCGACGAAATTCGCAACAACACCATGCAGCTATTGATGTCGACGCCGATGTCGCTGGATCAGATTTTCCTGGGCAAGGTGGCCGCTTCACTCTGGCGCAAGATGGACGATCTGATCTTGATCGTGCAAGGCGCGGCGATATTCGGTCCCCCACTGATCATCATGCATTACGCCGGCTTGTTCCCCTTGCGCGAATCGGGACCGGTCACGTATTTGCTGATCATCGCCATGACGCTGGTGTCCATGTTGCGGCTGGTGCTGGAACCCTTGATGTTCGGCATGGTCGGCGTGGGCATTGGGGCATTTGTGCCCTTCCGCAGCATCGCCATGACCTCGTCGGTAGCTTTTGTCGCCTTTTATTTCCTGCTGATGATCATGCTGCAGCAATTGAATGTCGACTTCCTGGCCGCGGCGCTGGACGCGGCAAAGGGCGCGACGGAGTTGACGCTTGATGTCGCGAATCTGCGGCTGGCGCTGGCGGTGGGTTCAACCGTGCTGGTGGAGTTGCTGCTGCCGGTGTTGGTGCCGTTTTCGCTGATTCGGCTGGTGATCGGCTTGCTCACGCGGCAGATGCGGGAGGGTTAGTCGCGATCGATGGAGCGCCAAAGTTTTCGCCATAGCTGAGTGATACGGGATTCACCTCAGCCACACAGGATTCGTCCAGGCTCGCCCGCCGTATTCATCCCGCACCGTCACCCGAAGCCAGCGTGAATCCACATTGCTCAAGTCGAACTCGGCGCCTCCCAGCACCCCGCCGCTGACCTGCAGCGCGCCCGCCTGCTCACTCGTGATCAGGACTTGCCTCGCTGGCGAGCACTCAACCACCAGCTTGTCGCTCGCTCGAATTTCGACATGATGCAACTGTGGTCCCGCGCTCGCGTAGTAGTGCCCGGCTTTGAGCGCCCGCAGCAAGGCCTCGGGCGTGAGGGCTTCGGCCTTGACATGAACCCATCCGCACATGAAATCGTCAATTCCCCCTCCTGCGTGGACGTCATCAACGGCGATGGCGCCGACCCGATGTCCGCGATGCAGAAGCATGTCAATGAAATGCCAACTCGTGCCTCGGTCGCTCTTCACATCGCCAGCCCCGTTGTAACACTCGACCGCGTCCGCCGCGCCCAGCGTTTCAAAGTCCGCTACAGTCTGGGCGTACCAATTGGGATGCGTCGCCGCCACGAAAGCGCCGGCTTCATGCGCCCGCGCCACGACGCTGGCGCCGCTGTCGCCCGGACGATGCGTTTCGAAGTCCAGCGGCAGCCCAAGCGCCAGCAGATGCCAGGGCGAGCCCGACTCGATCTGCCCTGGATGCAATTCGGCGCCTATCAGCGTGGTGAAATCGTCGCTGCGCAACCGCCGTGTATCCGTGATCGTATAGCCATGCTGTTCGGTACAGTGGTCGGTGATGGCGACGAAGTCATAGCCGTTTTGACGGTATTGCCGAACGTACTCAGCCGGGCTCCAGGCGCCATCGGATTCGGTCGAGTGCCCGTGCAGGTTACCGCGGTAAAAGCGCCCGCGCTGCGCGAAGGGCAGGCAATCAGCAGTGAAGTTCACTCGCTGTCACTCCGTTCCATAACGGCGGATTCTAATGCGCCCAGAGCGCAAGCTGTCCCGGGCGGTCTAACATTGCTCGGTTGATCGGCGCGTTTTCCGCGCCCGCCTATACCTTGTCGTCTGTCGCTTAGGTATTGTTTCGTATCGTGACAGCTTGTAATCCCTACCCGGGTACTCTAGCGCATGCTCCTCGCCCCTGCAAAGATCGGCGGAAGAATGAAGGTCAAGCGAATCTGGCGCGCCTGACCTTCATTCTTCCATACCCCCAAATAACCAGACGATCCGATATATCATGGATTGCGCTTAAGGGCTGCTTCACAGCTCAAGGCAGCGCCACGCGCCCGTCGGCCGTCCAATTATGCAGTGTAATAGCGAATCCGCCAGACCCGGGAGAAAGTAGGCGTCGCGTAGGTGAAGGCGTCCGTTTGCGCCGCGAGAAGGCAGAAAGCGCAGCTTAGCCCTTCACCGCGCCCAGCGTCAAGCCGCGGATGAAGTAGCGCTGGAGAAAGATGAAGATGAAGAGCGTCGGCAGCGAGCCGATCAATGAGGCCGCTGCTTGCCCGCCCCAATCGACGGTATATTGCCCGGTCAAGTTGAGGATGCCGACCATGATGGTGCGGCTGTCGGCTTTTTGCGTCAGGATGAAGGGCCAGAGGAAATCGTTCCAGATCCAAGTGAATTGCAGGGTGGCCAGCACCGCCAGCGCCGGCAGCGTTAATGGCAGCATGATGCGGAAGAAAATCTTGTATTCGTTGGCGCCGTCGATCAGCGCCGCTTCGCGCAGGGCGTTGGGCACGACCTGGAAGAAGTTGCGCATGACCAGAGTGCAAATGGGGATGCCAAAAGCGGTATGAATGATGATGACAGCCCAAAGGGTATCGTAAAGACCGATGTCATTCATCAGGCGGAAGACCGGGATCAGAGCGATCTGCGGCGGCAGGAACATGCCCGCCACGATAAAGATAAATAGCAGGGCATCGCCCCGGAAGCTGTATTTGCCCAGTCCATAACCCGCCAGTGTGCCCAGCGCGATGGAAAATATGGAAGCGGGGATCGTCAACAGGAGCGAATTACCCAGGTACAAACCGAGATTGCCTTGTTCCGGATCCATAACCCGCGCGAAATTTTCGCCCGCCAGGTTGGTCGGCGGCGTCCAGTATCCGCCGGCCGAGACCTCCGCCTGCGACTTAAATGCGGTGACAATAGCGCCATAGACCGGGGTCATGAAAAGGATCAGCAGGATCGTCAGCGCGAAGTAGAGCAGGGCATATCCCAGCAGCCGAGGCCAGTTCATGGGCTTCTTCCGCGTGTCAGTCATAGAGTTCCTCCGCTTTGGAGGTTTGACGGAAATAAAGCGCGATGATCACCAGCGTCATGATAAAGAGCACGACGGCGGCGGAGCTGCCGTAACCCATCTTATACTTGCTGAATGATTCTTTATACATGAAGACCGCAAGCGTATCGGAGCGGTTGAAAGGACCGCCTTTAGTCATGACCCAGATGACTTCAAAGCTTTTCAGAGCGTTGATTGCCGTCAGCGCCAAGACAACGACAGTTGCTGGACGCAGCATGGGGATGATGACTTTGCGCAGGGTCTGCCAATAATTGGCGCCATCGACCTTTGCCGCTTCGATCAGGGGCGTTGGCACCGAGGTTAAGCCGGCCAGGAAGATGACCATAGTCAAGCCGGTTTGCTGCCAAGCCCAGGCGACGAAGACAGCATAGAGCGCGGTATACGGGTTCGCCAGCCAGGCGACGGCGAGATCTTCGAGTCCGATGGCGCGCAGGACGATATTCACGATGCCCAGACTGGGATTGTAAAGCCAGACCCAGATGATGCCGATGATGATCGGCGACAGGCAGATGGGCAGGTAAAAGAGCGATTTGTAGACTGTGTTGAGGCGGCTTTTGCCCTGCAACGCAAGCGCTAGAGCCAAGCCAAGCAGGGTCGGTACGGTCATCGCCAGCACCAGCCAGATCGCCGTATTCTTGATGGCGTTGCTGAAGAGGCGGTCGGTGAATATCTTTTCAAAATTGCTAAGACCGACGAAATTGAATTCTACGCTGTACCCGCCCCAATCGGTAAAGGAATAGTAGAGGGAGTTCAGCGTGGGCAGGATGACAAAAACGAAGTAAACGAGCAAGGGGAAGAGCAAGAAACTCGCAGGTATGATCCATCCATGACGCCGTTGCATGGCACTTCCACGCGCTTCGCAGACACCAAAAAGAGGGGACCTGCCCCCGAAAACAATTGGACTTGTAGAGGCGGCTCATTGAGCCGCCCGGTTTTGAAATTGGAACATTGGCTTTAGCCAAGGGCTAAAGCCAATGTCCGTTGCCATGAACGACGTTACTTAGCCGCCCATTGCTGCTGCAAATTCAGCGGCGGCGGCTTCCTGCACCCGCCCCAGCATGGCTTCGTAATCGCCTGGGTTCGCCATAAATTCCTGGAAGGAGTCCAGGCCGATTTGGGCAACGGCGGGCAGGGTCGCCAAGTCGTAATTGAAAGCGAATGCGGGGTCGGCAGCGATCTCGGCAGCGATGCGGGCGACCACATCATTGTAGTTGCTGGTGTCCACCGCAAGGCTCGGCGCCAGGTTGCCGGCGCCCAAGGCGAACTTCAATTGGATCTCCGGATCGGTCAGATGTACCAGGAATGCTTTGGCGGCGTCGGGATTGGCGGCGCCGGCCGAGACGACAAAGGTATCGATCGGACCGAGTGACGCGCGTGGCACATCCTCGTCAATGGTGGGGAAGGAGAAGTAATCAAAGTCTTCACCAGCCACCATATCATTGCCGGCGTAGAGACCGCCGATCCAGGTGCCCATGAGGGTCATGGCGGCTTCACCGTTGGCGACTTGGTTGGCGGCTTCATCCCAGTCGTAGGCGTTGGCGTCCGGGACAAAATAACCAGCGTCCACCAATTCTTTCCACAAGCTGTAAGCGCGGAGGACTTCTGGGTCGGTATAGGAGGCGTTTCCGCTCATCAATTCGTTGCGATAGTCGTTGCCAGCGCTGCGCAGCAAGATCATATCAAACCAAAATTGCCCGGGCCAGCGATTGATTGAACCCAAGGCAAAAGCGGGAATGTCCGCCATCTTGAACTGCTCGGCGACGTCGACCAGCTCGTCCCAGGTGGTCGGGACCATGGCGCCGACCTCTTCAAAGAGCGCCGTGTTATAAAACATGCCAACCCAATGCAAGGTCAGAGGAACCGCGTAAATGTCACCGTTGTAGGTCAGTGCGTTGTCGATGATCGCTTGCGGGAATTGTGAACCGAGGTCGTTGCCTTCCCAGATGTCGTTTATGGGCTGCAGGCGCTCGCCATCGACGATGGATTGGATGAGCGCGCCTGCCCAGTAGCTGAAGGTATCGGGCGGGTTGTTGCCAGCCAGTTGCACCAGGATTGATGTTTTGAATTGTTCGTGATCGACCGGGCTGGCCGCGTGCATCAAGCCGGGATTGGCGGCGATAAAGCCATCAACGATTTCATCAATGTATTCGCCACCAAAGCCGCCGAAGTAGTGGGAAACGGTGAAGTCTCCCATCAGGTCATCTTGCGCCAGGGCGGGTGTGACCAGCAGCGCCGTCACAAAAACCAAGAGCAAAGCTGTAATCAAGCGTTTGTTCAACATATCCTGTTCTCCGTATGCTTACTGTTTAGATCAGGCCGGTCGGAACGGATTTCCCATCGTCACCTCCTAAGAATAATACGCAATTTTGCCCGCAAATGGCAAATGTGACTGGACAATTGCAACCGTTGTTGCTAAAAATACAACAGTGTTTTATAATTGTCAACTAATGAGAGACAAATTTGGACATGCGCAACGTTTGTTGCATATTATGCAACTTTAGTTGCAGTTATTGAGATAGCGTACATGGCAGAGATTCAATCGCTGGCGAAGGGCTTGAAAATCCTGAACTTGCTGGAGCATTCGCGCAACGGCATGGGCACGACCGAGGTCGCCACGCAACTCGAGATCGACAAGAGCAGCGCGTCGCGTCTCTTGCATACGCTGGCGAAATACGGCTTCGTCGAACAAGATCAGCTCACCGCGCGCTATTTGCTCGGACCTCAGTTGGTCACGCTGGGACAGCATTTGTTAAACCGCATTACCTTGAGAGACCACGCGCGTCCCTACCTGCACGAATTGGTGGACAAGACCGGCGAATGCGCGCATCTGGCGATTCTGGCGCAGCGGCAGGCGCTCTATATCGACCAGGTGGAGTCAACGGCGGCATTGCGCGTGGAATCGGAGATTGGTACGCTCTCGCCCTTGTATTGCACGGCGCTGGGGAAAATCCTGCTGGCATTCGGCGACAGCCGCATCCCGGATGAGTTGACGCCCTTCACACACCGTACGGTCACCGATCGCTCGACCCTGGAGGCGCAGTTGGCGCAAACCAGCAAACGCGGATATGCCATTGACGATGAAGAATACAACTATGGCGTGCGCTGTGTGGCGGCGCCGGTCTACGACCACAAGAGCGCGCTCGTCGGCGCCATCGGCATCAGCGGACCGGCCGGGCGCGTCACGCTGGAAAGAATCGACGAATTTGGCTCGGTCGTCGTGAGCATCGCCGCGGCTTTGTCGGCTCGTTTGGGCTACGATTTCAATCTCAGGTGAGCAAATTATGAGAAGACCAGGATTGCTATTGACAATCTTTTCAACAATGTTGCATAATGAGCAACTTGACGTAATACTTATTTAGATTTGCTGTGTGCAAGACCAATCGATGAATGTCCCTGATGACCAACGCGAACCGCTCCTCCATCAATGACGGAAGAAGTGGCTTGCGGGTCGCTGGCAAGGGACGCTGGTATGAACGGGGGGAATGGCAATAGGCGAAGGGTTCCGGTGTCGGTTGACATGCGAGGACCCTTCGTCTATTGCCACATTTTTTAATAGATTGCGTCGCTCATGCGACGAGAAGACTTGTAATTTTTGTGAGCGCGACGGACTTTTTCGCCGCTTACGCGCCGAGCGGCTGACCATTGTTGGGTAGGAGCGACATCATGCGGTTCAAGATGCTGATCGACGGCGAATGGATGGATGCTTCTGACGGCGCGACCTGGGCGGTGATCAATCCCGCTACGGAGAAGAAAGTGGCGGAGGTGCCATTTGGCGGCGCGAACGAGACTTCGCGCGCCATTTCCGCTGCGGAATCTGCGCTGCCTCGCTGGCAAGGCATGACCGCCTACGAGCGCGGTCGGATCTTGCGCGATATCGCCGACGCCATCCGCGCTCAAGCGGATCAGCTAGCGCCGATCATGACAGCGGAATGCGGCAAACCCCTGGGCGAGGCGAGGGGCGAATGGGGCGCCTGCGCCGATCTTTTTGACTGGTTCGCCGAGGAGGGCAAACGCGCCTACGGGCGCGCGATCCCCGCGAGCAAGCCGGGCAAGCGCCTGCTGTCGCTGCCGCAACCGCTGGGTGTGGTAGCGACTATCACTGCCTGGAACTTCCCGGCATATTTGCTGGCGCGCAAATGGGCCGGGGCATTGGCTGCCGGCTGCGCCATCGTAGGGCGACCCAGCGAGTTGACGCCGATGAGCGCAATGGCGCTGGTGAATGTGATGGTCGAGGCGGGCTTGCCGAAGGGCGTCGTCAACCTGATCAATGGCGATCCGCAGGTCATGGGCGAAACGATCATGTCCGATCCGCGCGTGCGCAAGGTCAGCTTCACCGGCTCGCAACGGGTAGGGCAGATCCTGATGCGTCAGGCTGCCCAGGGCATCAAGAAGCTGGGCATGGAATTAGGCGGCAGCGCGCCGGTGCTCCTCTTCGCCGATTGCGATATAGCCTGGGCGGCGCAGCAAGGCGTCATGGCGAAGTTCCGCAACAACGGACAAGTTTGCATCTCGCCGACACGTTTCTATGTCGAGCAGCCGGCGCTGGAAGAATTTCTGGATTGCGTCCGCGTCGAGACCGAGAAACTGGTGGTCGGCAACGGCATGGATGCCGGCGTGACCACCGGACCCATGGTCAGCCGCGCCGGGCGCGATAAAGTCGAAAGCTTCGTCAAGGACGCGCTGGAAAAGAAGGCTGCTCTGGTCACAGGTGGCGGACGCCCGCCGATTGAACACGGTTATTTCTACCAACCGACGGTGTTGACTGATGTAACCGCGACCATGCAGCTCGGTTGCGATGAGGTCTTTGGACCGGCGATGGCGGTTAATACCTTTTCTACGGTAGACGAGGCGCTGCAAATGGCGAATGATACGCCTTACGGATTGGCGGGTTATGTGATGACCAAGGATCTCTCGACGGCAACGCGCGTTTACGAGGGGCTGGAATTTGGCATCGTCGGCGTCAATGACATGGTGCCGGCCACCGCAGAGGCGCCCTTCGGCGGTACCAAGACCAGCGGATTCGGTCGCGAGGCCGGGCAAGAGGGTCTCTACGAGTACATGGATCAGAAGTTCGTGTCCATTGGCCTGGATAGCTGAGGAGCCGCGGCAGGCTCAATCACTACTCTCCCATGAATTCAATAGCCCCGATGTCGCAGCCGTCGCCTTGCGGTCGGGGGTTGCCGAGTTGGTCGGTAGGCGGGCAATAACGCGGATCGGCGGCGTCAATGGCTGGGCTGTCGCCATGCAATGGATGATGGCCGGATACATTCTCAGGCAGCAGCATGGGATCGCCGCTAATCTGAGCATTGCAGCTAGCATCGCCAATCAGACTGTTCATGTGGTCTATCGGTTGATAGTAATCAGAAGTCACATCACAATCCCCGCCTATGTTGTTAGCGAGGATGCTATTTCGCAGGGTTAGCCCGTCGAGCATGAAGATTCCACCCGCTTCTAATGCGACGTTATTCGCAATCGTAACATGTGTCAACGTGCTTTCTCCAATCCAGAACGCTCCGCCCGCCTTTGCCGTATTGCCGCTGAACGTGCTGTTCGCAAAGTCCAGATGCCCCCAGCTTTCCGCCAAAACCGCGCCGCCCGCATCAAGGGCAGAGTTATTGATAAAACTGCTTTTTTCGACGATCACGCGGCCCCGAACTACGACGAGCGCGCCGCCCGCGCCCGCGTCATTTTCTCTAAACTGGCTGCCAGTGATAAGCAGCTTTGATGACGAGCTATTCAATCCACCGCCGAATAATTTGGCAGTGTTATTGCTTATCATGCTGTCGACGATTGTAAGAGAGCTTTCTTGCGGCGAGTCGTTCATAGCAGAGGCTCCACCTATGCTGAAAATGGCGCCGCCATAGCTGGCCGCATTGTGGCTAATTGTACTGTTTACCAAACGCAAGATCCCGGATGTGTCGTCCAGGGCGCCGCCACTGCCTAATGCAGAATTATGACTGATATTACTGTTAACTAGCGCAATGGAACTGCCGCCTTGGCTTGCGATTGCTCCACCACTAAACCGAGCGGAATTGGCCTTTAACTCGCTGTTGACGATATTGAGCGATCCATTCTCGCTGTAAATCGCGCCGCCATGCCCTGCGGAACTGTCCCGGATGGTCGAGTCCATGATCGTTAGCTTACCGCCAAGCAGTCTGATAGCGCCGCCTTGTCCCGCATTCCTGCCCTGTCTCATGGTCAGATTGTGGATCGTGAGGTTGCCAGTTTCTGAAATATCAAATATCCGTGTCGTCTTGTCACCGCTAATCGTATGCGCGTTTCCCATGATGATGATCTTTGAAGTTATCTTCGGTAGCCGCGCGCGCAGGACAATGTCCCGGTTCAAATGTATGGTGTCGGTTCCACGACCGGCCGGGCAAGCGCCCACGCCGGCGTCCCGGTTCGCCGCGCGGATCTGATCTGACAGCGTGCAGATCGTCCGTTCCAATGGCGCTGCTGTCTGCGATGCCCTGCTGTCGCCTGCCGCTGCTTCTTTCATTTCGACAGCTCCGATATCGCAATCCCCGGTTGCTGGTCGGCTGTTGCCCACCTGGTCGTTTCTTGTGCAGTATTCGTCTTCCGCGGCGTCGATCGCTGGACTGCCTGAAAGCAAAGGATGGTAAGCGGGCGATCCGGTCAATTGTTGAAGCAACGGGGCGCTTGCATAGGCAGGCTCACAGCTGCCGTCTTCTATTAAGTTGCCGTGATTCTCGGCAAATTGCCCAACACAATCTACCCCGTCAATACTGCCACCGATAATACTGTTATGGAGGTTAACTGTCCCGCCGTTCCCGAAGATTCCGCCGCCGCTTCTGGCTTCATTGCCATAGACCGTGACATGTGAGACTGTGGCTATGCTTTGCAGCAAATGCAGGGCGCCTCCCGATAAAGCGCCCGTGTTTGCGCTAAATGTGCTGTCACTGATCGTAAGGTGATCCTTTTCAACGAATATCGCGCCACCTTCGAGAGCCGAGTTTTTGACAAAACCGCTGGACTTTATGGTCGCTGGTCCGCTGCTGAAAATCGCTCCAGCTTGATTGCCGGCGGAGTTATTTCGAAATGTGCTGTTGAGGACTTTGAGCGTAGCCGAACCATGATTCTTAACCGCGCCACCATTGTTCGTTGCCAGATTGTATGACAGCGAACTGTTGATTATGGTCAAATCTCCCCAGTTAAATATCGCGCCGCCGTCTCGAGCAGAGTTGTCCGTAATTTGACTATGATAGATGTCGGCTTCCGCGCCGATGGCAACGTATAGCGCGGAACCAATACCAATTGATAGCGCTTCCTTGATTGTCAGCCGATTGATCGTAAGTTTGATGTCAGTATCGGGGTCACCGCGGCCTAGGGGCCTTTCGCCGACTTTAAAGATCTTGAAGCGATTGGCGCCGCTGATGGTGTAGCCTTCGCCGTCAATCGAAATCACTGACTTGATGATCGGCAACTCTTCATTCAGTGTGACATCTTCGGTCAGGTAGATAGTATCCGCGCCCGAGCCAGCGCGGCATCCACCCGTTGGACTGTCCGTGTTGGCGGCTACGATCGCGTCGTGCAGATTGCAAGTGACATCCACCGGAATGACCGCTGCCATGACCTTATTGTCGGACAGGCAAAAAGCAGACAGCACCGCTGCAGCGTAGAGAATAAACGGGATTGCCTTTCCGATGCTAGGCATGAGATCGCCTTTCACACATCTGGTCGCAAAGGAGTATTCTCGCACAATAAGATAATCCGAGGCGGCAGACAAGCGATTCGCGCCCGAGCATAGGACAATCGTCGGCTGGGCTGTTGGCGCTTGATAGATTGCGCCCACGCTTCGCCCCCGCTATACTCGCCGTCAAATATGTCGCGAGGCAGACCATGACAAAACTATCCATCAGCTTGGGTCAAATGAACATCGCGCTCGGTCAAGTCGAAGCGAATTTCGAGAAAGCCGAGCAGCTTATCGAGGGGGCGTCGCAAAGCGGCTCCGATCTCGTCATCCTGCCCGAGCTTTGGACGACCGGCTACGACCTGGAAAACGCCATGGACTATGCCGATGGGTTGAACGCGGGCAGCTTCGCGCGCCTGTCCGCGCTGGCCGAGCAGTATCGCATCGCCATCTATGGCTCGGCGCTGGAGCGGTCCAATGGCGCAGCCATGAATTGCGCGTCGCTGCACGCGGCGGACGGACGACTTTCCGGCGCCTATCGCAAGATACATCTCTTCCGCCTGTTTGACGAGCACCTGTGGCTGGGCGAGGGCGAGAGCCCGACCGCGCTGGATTTGCCCTGGGGCGTGACGGGACTTTCGATCTGCTACGACCTTCGTTTTCCCGAATTATTCCGGCGCTATGCGGTTGCTGACAAGGCCAAACTAATCCTGATTTGCGCCGAATGGCCCCTGGCCCGCGTTGAGCATTGGCGCGCGCTGCTCAAGGCGCGGGCGATCGAGAATCAAACATATGTCGTCGCGACCAACGCCTGTGGCGAGACCGGCGGAACGGCCTTCGGCGGACACTCGGTGGTCATTGATCCCTGGGGTCAGGCGCTCATCGAAGGCGGCGAAGATGAGGCGCTCTTGACCGCGGAAATCGATTTGGATGAGGTTGATCGCGTCCGGCAATCCATTCCCGTTTTTGAAGACCGGCGGCCCGATGCCTACCTATAAACGGGGCGCTATTTTCAGTTATTGACCCGCAATTGTTGTCATTCCAGAACGTATGCCCGGGGCGGGATCCTGTGCCCGCCCCGGCTGGAGCGCTTGGAAAAATGCGGCTTTCGTGGTAAACTAGGCGAGTGAACAATTATCGAACAGAATCTTTCTATCCTATTTCCTTCCATATCCACTGCATTCCTCGGCGTGTGACCACAAAACTTGAAAAGAAAATGAGCGCTCGTAGATTGCGATCGGCTCTTTTGCCCGTCGTTGTCACGATTTTTTGCGATGCGTGTTAAGGGTTCGCTTTGTGCAATGTGTATCAAAATCAGGACGATGTTCGAGGACGAAGCAGGCGGGCGCTACGCGAACCAAGACGCGTGCGTAGAAGAAAGTAGATGACAAGTTGCTTGGAAGACGGCGGTTCGGTGAGGGAGCAGTTGAACCGCGCTACATGAATATGACTGACGGATTACAACAAGGAAAACAATAGGGGAGACGCTTATGTATTCAAATGGTGACCAGATTATCCATCCCCGTTACGGTGCAGGTACGGTTGTTGGCAAGAAGAAACTGACGCTGCAAGGAAAAACGCGCGCTTACCATATTGTTGAGTTGGTCGGCGAGCGAGGCGAAGTGATGATCCCGGTCGACGTGGCGACCGACATGAATATACGCCCGGCAATCGAGGACCTGACTATCATCGAAGAGGTCTTCGCCGAGCCGCCCTGTGAATTGTCCGACGACTATCGCGCGCGCCAGGCGAAAATCCAGAAGCAAATACAAACCCGCGAACCGATGGCTATGGCGCAAGCCCTGCGCGATCTGTTTTGGCGCGAACAAAGCGACAAGTTAACGGCGGTCGAGACCAAGCTGAAAAGCCGCCTGATGAAAATGATCAGCCATGAAATCGCAGTCATTTGTCCCGATCTGACCGTCGAGAAGGCGACCAATCAATTGACACAGATGTTGGTCAAGATGGTGCAAGATGGCATGCCGCCGCCAGAGGACGCGGCGGCGGCGCCATCTTAAAAGCGCGGGACCTTGCCGTCCATTCGTCGCCTCATAGCAAGTCGAAAAACTGCAATTGAAAGCTGCCGATTCCGCCGTCGAAGTCGATAGTGATCTTTTTGTCGGCGCCCTTGAAGTTGGCAGTTTCCCAAATGCCGTCCACACCTATCACATGTCCGGTATCCTTGACTTGCTTAAAGGACTCTGGCAGATCGACTTTGCCCAGCCCCGCGGTCGCGTTGAGCTGAACCGCCGCTTCCGACGACAGCGTGACAATGACTTCGCCGACGCCGCCGTCAATATCGAGCTTGCCGCAACTGCCGTCGGGAATGACGATATCGGTCTTGCCGACGCCGCCGCTGACTTTGGCGGCAATCGGAGCATCTTGCGTCGGCAAGGTCAGGGCGATCTTGCCGATCCCGGTTTCCAGACGGATGTCATCGACCAGGAGATGACTTAGGTTGATATCGGTTTCGCCGACGCCGCCTTTCATGCTCAGCTGATAAGGGATGCTTGGAGCCAGCGCAATATCCCAATGCAGGTCCTTGTTTTTGCCGATGATGCGACCGATTCCCTTGGGAAATTGACCTTTCTGCCGCAACTTGATAGTACGCCGCGCCGCGCCTGTGACCTCGAATTCATATTCACCGACATAGTTTATCTCCGCCTCGAAGAGATTGTCGCTGCCAGGAGCCAGCGCGTTCAGGCTGGCTCTGCCCACCGAAAAGTCTATTTCGACGCTTGCGGATTCGGCGCTATCGTTTGGCGCGCTCAAGTTGGCGGTCTTTACTTCGACATCGTCGCCGATCATGTCCGAAAAGAACTGGCTGACACGGTCGCCCATGCTCTCAAAATCAAATGACCACTCGACCTTGCGTTTTTCCTTGCTCATTGCAATTCGCTCCTGTAGGTGCTTGTCTATGCGCTATACGCAGGTTGAAAACCGAAGGTTTGCAAGAAACGCGTAAACATTTCAGAAGCCCGCAAGCGCGCAAGTTCACGGGGCGCTGCCGCCGACTCGCCGGCGCGACTTCGCTCATCAGCTTCAGACTTGTCGCCATAAATGTATCGGGGCTATACTTAGTTCAAGTATCCGGCGTGAGGACTTGTATCACATGGAAAACATTCCCGGCGTCAAATGGGTTATGCGCCATCCCCGGCTTTCGGCATGGGTGGTCCTGGCGGTTGGCATGGTCGCCTTGCTGGTATACGAAGCGCGTAACGTGGGCTTGGAGACTTCGCAGTGGATCGCGCTGATCGTCGCCACAGTGCTGGTTGCTGGCGCCTGTATCTGGATCATCAGTTGGGAAGATCAAGACGACCCGGAAGATGTTGCCGAAGTCAGCGCCGCCGAGGGAGAAGCGGCGAAAGAAGTTGAAGGCAGCGCCTAAAGGCAAAACCCCTGCGGCATGCCTTCTACAGCGCAACAGACTCCGCGGGCGCCAACCCTGGCGCCCAGCCGCGCTGATTGCCAAAATGACCCCAGAACCAGCTTTTCTCGAAACGCCATCCTTCGCGTACAAGGACAGCTATATTGACGCCGTTCATGAGTACATCGAGGAAAACCAGGAGCCGACCTGGCATCCTGAGATCCTTCGAGAGCGCTTCGACGAGTTTCTGCTGGCGCTGCGTCAGGCGGAAACTGAGCCGCTGGCGGGCATGGCGCCGGCGACGCATTATTGGCTGGTCGCGAACAATGCGGGCTATTTGGGCGAGGTGTCTTTACGTCATCGGCTGAACGAGAGCCTGAAATTGTTTGGCGGGCATCTCGGTTACAAGATCCGTCCTTCTCAACGTCGAAAAGGCTATGGCTCGCTGCTGTGCAAACTGGCGATCGAGAAGGCTCGCCAGCGCGGCATCGCTGATATACTGATCACCTGCGATGATGACAATATCGGCTCCTGGAAAATTATCGAAGCCAATGGCGGGGTCCTGGTTGATCGGGTCGACAATAGGCGCGGCGCACTCACGCGGCGCTATTGGGTCTACCTGGACAAATGAGCCTGCTATCTTGGCGACTTAGCCCGGGGTCTCGCAGTTGCCGTCAAGGCAATCGGGAATCGGCTTGCCAAACAGGCGATTGATCCGGTAACGACGACGGGCGATGAAACGGTAGAGGGCGGCGCCCAGCTTGTCTGCGCCCGGCGCTTGCAGAAGCAGCCAAATCGGCAAGCCGAGCGGCAATTCGCGCAGCATGCGGCGGGTGGCGTCTATGCCGGCGAATACCGCGCCGCGCTCATCTATGACATGGATTGCTTCCAGCAGGTCGGCGTCCTTCAGTTGCGGAAACTGCGATTGCCAGGCGGCGCGGTCCTGCAGGTCGATGAATCTGACGCGATGCCGCCAGTCGAGCGCTGAAATGGTTCCGCGCGTCGATTGACAAATGACGCAAGTCCCGTCGTAGAGCGCGGTGAGCATGAGCGACTCCCGGTCCAGTGATGGCGCTGATTGTAGCAGAGTTTGGCCCACCTGTCCTTTGAAATGCGCGCCTTTCATCAAAGAACTGGTCGCCGAAGGCGCCCTGGCTGAAGATACGGGTCCCAATAATCGTAAAATCTATCGCAAGCTTTCCCATTCAGTTAGATAGATACTCCCTAGGATTGGAGAATATCTATCTAACTGAACACACACTCCGTTGGACAACTTATGTTGTTATTGTCCAACGGGAGTGTTCATGGGCGTGGCGGCGGCGAAACTCGTAGGGGCGACATGGTAGGTCGCGTAGACACAGCCCGCCGACATAGAAGTAAGTGCAAGTAAGTAATGAGAAAAAATGCCGCACTTCACCACCATCCACATCCCAGGTCGAAATCTGTACGGGTCAGGTCGCGTGGACACTGACCTACGCCAGTGGCTGACCATTGCTATCGTTCCGCTTATGTTTATTTTGAGGGCGAGCCGCCGGCTCGCCCGTACAGGCTCCTTATTTTTTGCATTACTTACTTGGAATCACTGAGTTTAGTTTTTAAAGGGCAAAACTCCTTTGAATCCCCATACATAAAGGGTGATAGTGACTTGCCACTGAAGTCCACTTGCAGCAGCAAGCACACAATTATCATTTTTTTGAAAGGATTTTCTCGGTGCTCTCGGTGTACTCGGTGGTTACAATCTTCTGGGTTGTACGCGGATATTGCAATTTGAAGCGATTGCTCTGATTTGATCCACCCGTCCTTTGAAATGCCCCCGTCACAGGCGTTATACTTCACTGTCGATACGACACTCGATTGAGGGAAGCTTAGGTGATCCCGAAGCGTCTGGAGTTGAGTAATTTCCTGGCTTATCGCGCGCCCAAGCCGATCAGTTTTGACGGCATTGATTTGGCTTGCATCAGCGGGAACAACGGCGTGGGCAAGTCCTCATTGCTCGATGCGATCACTTGGGCGCTTTGGGGTAAAGCCCGCGCGCGGCGCGAAGATGATCTGATCCACCAGAGCCAGCGCGAGATGCAAGTCAGCCTCGACTTCGAGCAAGACGGCATCCGTTATCGCGCGCTGCGGCGACGGGCGCGGACCGGACGCGGCAGGCGCGGCGCGCTTGATTTGCTCGTCTGGGGCGCGGACGAAAGCCCTCGCCGCATTACGGCGGACGGCATTCGACGGACGCAGGACAAGATTAATCAAATCCTGCGGCTGGACTATGAAACCTTCGTGCATTCGGCTTTTTTGCAACAGGGGCGCGCTGACGCCTTCACTTTGAAGACGCCCGCCGAGCGAAAACGGATCCTGGCGGAGATTCTCGGTTTGGACAAATGGAGCGTTTACGAGGACGCTGTCAAAGACGAGCTGGGCAAAATCGCTCAAGAGATTAGCATCCTCGAGCACGATATCAGGAGAGCCGACGAAGAGATTGCCCGCGAATCGCAACTGCGGGAGGCTCTGGAAGCGCTGATAAAGTCGGTCGACGAGGCGGAAGTCAAGCTGGATAGTATCAGCGCGCAGTACGACAGTTTAGCCAATACGTCGGCGCTGCTGCTGCGCGAACGCGAAAACCGGAGCCAGTTGGAGCGCCGTATCGCCTCGCGCCGCCTTGATATGGAAGCGGCCGAGGCGGAGATTGAGCGGCAGGATGATAGAATCGCTGAATATCATGCGGTCATCGCGGCTGCGGACGCGATTGAATCGGGCTATCAGCAGTTGCAAGCCGCGCGCGAAAACCAGAACGCAATCGCCGAAAGCTTGTCCCAGCGGCAAGCCCTTGATGCTCAGGTCCACAAGCTGGAAAAGGCATTGGCAGGTCAAGAGGCGAAGCTGACAAGCGAGCGCGAGGTCTTGAAAGCCCGTATCGAACAGTTGGAATCGCAGATCAATGCCGGGAAGACAGATGATCTGGATGCGATTAGGACAGAACTTGCCAAGCTGGAAAACTTGAATGCGCGGCGGGACGAATCAACAAAAGCGCTTCAAGCGCTCGGGGCGCGGCGCTCGACCTTGCGGGATCAGTTGGGCCAATTGCGGACCGAAGGTCAAGCGCTCAATGAGCGCCTGGAGCGCCTGGAAAGAATGAATGCGGCGGAGGGAGCCACCTGCCCGCTTTGTGGACAAGCCTTGACCGAAGATCATCGGGGCGAGACCATAGCGCAATTGACCGACGAGCGCGACGCCAAACGCCAACGATACCGCGACTGCCGCGACCAGATCCGGCGCATCGAAGACGACAGCCTGGCAAAACAGCGGGCAGTCGACGAATGGGCTCGGCAACTCAAGCATTTGCCGGCTCTCCAGCAGCGGAAGGGCGCCTTAAGCAAGCAGATAGAGGCGGCGCGCGATGCGGAGGACGATTTGCGGATCCTGCGCAGTCAACTGGCGCAGGTCGAAGCGCAACTCGATGAGGCAAGTTTCGGCGGGGAATTGCGCCGTCAGTTGCAAGAACTGGAAGAGCAGCGTTCGCGGATTGCCGGCGCCGAGACATCCTATGCGGACAACAGAGCGCAGCTCGAGACGCTTGCCGCTTATGATCGCCGTCAAAAACACCTGGAATTTGCGCAACTTAATCTGCCGGAAGCGCAGGAACTGAGGGACAGGACGCGGGAGCAATTGGAGGCGCTGGGGAGCGCGCAAAGCGAAGACGAGCAGCATCTGGAGAAGAACAGGAGCGAGATTGAGCGCCTGGAAGCGCAGGTCGAGCAAGAACGAGAACTGCGGAGCCAGTTCGATCAAGCCCGGGCTGAGGTCCAGCTTCTGCGCGAGCGCCGGACGATCGCGCAGCAAGAATTGAAGGCGGTGGCTGCCGGGCGCCAAACGCGAACGCGCTTGCAGGGACGTCTGAAAGAGGCTTTGGAAGAAGAGAGCTTGCGGCAGGAACTGCGCATCGCATTCGGGCGCGACGGTGTGCCCGGGATGATCATCGAAACGGCGATCCCGGAATTGGAGGCGGAAGCGAATGCTTTGTTGAGGCGCATGACCGACGGGCGCATGAGAATCGGCTTTAATACGCAGCGCGAGACACTGGCCGGCGCTGCGCTGGAGACCCTGGATATCACTATCGCCGACAGCCTGGGCGCGCGTGATTATGAGATGTACAGCGGTGGGGAAGCCTTTCGCATCAATTTCGCCATTCGCATCGCGCTTTCAAAGTTGCTAGCGCGGCGGGCGGGCGCCAATTTGCGTACGCTTTTCATTGACGAGGGATTTGGCTCTCAAGATGCCGAGGGACGCGCCAGGCTCGTGGAGGCTATCAACAAGATTCAATCGGATTTTGACTTGATCCTGGTAATCACCCATATCGACGAATTGCGCGATTCCTTTCCAGCGCGCTTGCTGGTAGAAAAGACCGCCGATGGCAGTACCGTGACCGTCAGCTAAAGAATGCATTCGCAACTCATAGCGAAAGGAATGGGCATGGCAGCTTCAAAACAAGACCATCGTTTGAGCCGAGAAGACGTCGATTTCTTCGTCGCTAAGGGCTATCTGGGACCCTACGCGGCAATGCGCCCGGAGGAAATGGCGGAGATACGAGCTGAGATCGATACGGGGGTACTGACCAGCGACGGTCCCAATCCGCGATCGCGCGGACAATCCCGACATATGGACTCTCCCGTGGTTTATGATCTGGCGACGCATCCGGCTATTATCGAGCGCATCGCCTGCTTGCTGGGACCGGATCTGGTGGCATGGGCGACCAATTTCTGGCTGAAGGAGCCGGGCGGCGCCGAGATCCCCTGGCATCAGGATATCACTTACTGGCCGCTGGAACCGCCGGTCAATATTTCCGCCTGGCTCGCCATTGACAAGGTCACAGTCGAGAATTCCTGTGTCCAGATCATCCCGGGTTCGCACCGCCGCTCGATACCGCATATTCCCGCCGAAGAGGGCATGGCTTTCAAAAATATGGCGGATCCCCAGTTCTTTGAGATCGAGCAAGCCATCAATATGGAATTGCTGCCCGGCGAGTTCTTCTTGTTCAGCGAACGCCTGCTGCACCGTTCGAGCAAGAACGTTTCTGACAAGCGGCGGCTGGGCATTTCCGTGCGGGTAACCTTGCCAATGGTGCATATCTTTCAGGATCAGTCGCCCTTGCATCCCGGTCATACGGCGATTCTGGCGAAGGGGGCAGATGTTATGGGTTTCAATCGCTATGCCGGGCGGCCCGGCGCTGATTAACGAAAACCGTCACGCGCTCAGTTGAGAGTGAGCGCGGCGGTTCGTGCGTTAAGACCATGTCCCGAGTAGCGTATGAAGCGACTTTATAGCATCACAGCATCTTGCGCCGCAACTCTTCCATGGCTTCGCGGGAGCGGCGGCGCAGTTTGGCGCGAAAGTGGGCGGCTTCTATGGTGCTGTACTTGCTGCGGATGATGTTAACGATTTCGTCTGTACAGTCTTTGCAAAAGGCGCTTTCCGGATGGGGAAACTCCGAAACTGGCAATTCCGATTCGCATCTCACGCATGGTTTGAGTTCCGACAATGTGGAGGGTTCCTTCCTGTTCCACAGCTATTGTAGTCGATAATGCTCCAGAAGTGAATAAGCGCGCAGCCGCCGCCAATGCAGCGTTTAATGGACAATTGGACTCCGAATACAGAGTTGACTGAAGCAGCGCCCATGTACAGTTTTGCCGCAAAAGATGAGGAAAATTCGACAAACCGTTTCCGATGTGACACAATGTAAACAATATACAACTTCCCCGCCTGCGCTTTCCTAATGCGCCTTGTCGTGGCTCAATAGATTTGTTTTGTAAGTCCGCTTGTCTTTGGAAAAAATTGGCCGGGCAAGACGACCGCTGTTAGGAGAGTCTGCTGTGAAGTTGTGTGTGATTGAAGGCGACGGCATCGGCCAGGAAGTGGTGCCGGCGGCGGTCTGCGTCTTGCGCCAACTTTTCCCCGAACTCGATATCGTAGCCGCGGATGCCGGCTGGTGTACCTTCGAGGCGACCGGCGAGGCGCTTCCCGAAGAAACGGTAAGCATCGCGAAAGAAGCGAAGGCGGTGTTATTCGGCGCTTGCAGTTCGCCCTCCTATCCGGTTGAGGGTTACTCCTCGCCGATCGTCAAGCTGCGCCGATTGATGGAAACCTATGCCAACCTTCGCCCCACGCGCTACTTGCCCGTGCCGACGGCGCGCGAGGGCGTGGACTTGCTTGTCGTGCGGGAAAATACCGAAGACCTGTACATCGGCGATGAGCAAACGGAGGATGCCGGCGATACCGGCACCGCGACCAAGCGCATCACGCGCAGCGCTACCGAGCTTATCGCGCATAAGGCTTTTCAACTGGCGCAGAGCGAGGGGCGCAGCCGAGTCACCATCGTGCACAAGGGCAATGTGCTGCCGCAGACGGACGGGCTGTTTCGGCGCGTGGCTTACGAAGTCTCCCAAGAATATGGCGACATCGAGACCGATGAGTTGTTGGTGGATACGGCAGCCTACTGGCTGGTGAAAGAGCCGACGCGCTTCGATATCATCCTCACGCCCAATCTCTACGGCGATATTTTGTCGGATATGGCGGCGGCTTGGGGCGGCGGTTTGGGTTTGGCGCCCGCGCTTAATTTGAGCGAAGAGGTGGCCATTGCCGAGCCGGTGCATGGATCCGCGCCGGATATCGCCGGCAAGCGCGTCGCCAACCCGACAGCGGCTATCCTCAGCGCGGCGATGCTGGTGCGCCATCACTGGAAGCTGCCGGATATCGCGGACCGGATCGAACGCGCGGTCTACGAAGCCCTCAGCGAAGGCGAGCATACAGCCGACATCTTGGCCGGCTCCGGCGTCAGCACCGAAGACTTCGCCGACACGATTTGCGAAAAGCTCGCTTGACAATTCAAGACTTTACCTGCTGCGTGACATTTTGCGGGCGATCCATGGGGCTGTGCCTTCCACGATCTGGAAGTGTATCCATTTCGGTTAAAATAGAGAACAACAGCCGCCTAACGACCGGTAGGGGCGATCCGATGGATCGCCCGACGAGTAGAAACTGAATGAGTATCGGGCGACTCAACGAGTCGCCCCTACCAGATTATTCTTATTTCGGGTTTAGGATATCCTGTCGAGTACTGGCTACGAAGTATTTCAACCGGAAAAGATACACTACCCACGACCTTGATCGGCCATCTCCATACATGGGATGCGGTAGAATAAAGGACATGACCCACTGATCGTTCTGGGGAGATGATCGACATGGCATCATTTACGCGTCAAGAAGCGCTGGATTATCACCGGCGCGGGCGACCGGGCAAGATTCAGATCGCGCCGACCAAACCGCTCGACAGTCAATTGCACCTGTCGCTGGCATATTCGCCGGGCGTGGCGGAAGCCGTGCTGGAGATCGACAAGGATCCGCTGGCCGCCTTCGAGATGACGGCGCGGGCGAACCTGGTGGCAGTGATCTCCAACGGCAGCGCCATCCTGGGTTTGGGCGATCGCGGTCCGCTGGCTTCCAAGCCGGTCATGGAAGGCAAGGGCGTGCTCTTCAAGAAGTTCGCCGATGTCGATGTCTTCGATATTGAAATCACCTCGCGCAAAACCGAAGAGATCATCGAGGTCTGCAAGGCATTGGCGCCCACCTTCGGCGGCATCAACTTGGAAGACATCAAAGCGCCGGAATGCTTCGAGATCGAAGAGCGTTTGATTGAAGAGCTTGATATCCCGGTCTTCCACGACGATCAGCACGGCACGGCGATCATCTCGGGCGCGGCATTGCTCAACGCGCTGGAGATCACCGGCAAGCGCATGGAGGACATCAAGGTCGTCATCAACGGCGCGGGCGCCAGCGCTATCGCCACGGGCAAATTCTTCAAATCGCTGGGCGTCGCCCGAGAAAATATCCTCATGCTCGATTCGCGCGGCGTCATCCACCACCAGCGCGAAGACAACATGAATGTCTACAAGACCGAATTCGCCATCCCGACCCATGCTCGGACGCTGCACGACGCCCTGCAGGGCGCAGATGCGCTTATCGGTCTGTCCATCGCCGGGTCGGTGACGCAAGACATGATCAAGGGCATGGCGCCCGACCCCATGCTCTTTGTGCTGGCCAATCCCACGCCGGAGATCATGCCCGAGCTGGCGCTGGAAACGCGCCCGGACGCCATCATCGGCACGGGCCGCAGCGATTATGTCAATCAAGTCAACAATGTGCTGGGCTTCCCTTTCATCTTTCGCGGCGCGCTGGATGTTTATGCGACGGGCATCAATGAGGAGATGAAAATGGCGGCGGCGCAAGCTCTGGCGGCTTTGGCGCACGAAGACGTGCCCGATAGCGTCTTGATGGCTTACGGGCAGGAGTCGATCAAGTTCGGCAAAGATTATCTGATTCCCAAGCCGCTGGACCCGCGCGTGTTGCTCTGGGTGGCGCCCGCGGTGGCGCAGGCGGCGATGGATTCCGGGGTGGCGCGGCGTCAACTGGATATCGACGAATACCGCGGGGAATTGATCAGCCGCCAGGGCATCGGGCGGCAGGTGCGGCAGAATATCATCAATCGGGCGCGGGCGGGATCGCTCAAGCGCATTGTCTTCCCGGAAGGCGAAGAGGCGAAGATCATCCGCGCAGCCATGCAGGTCCGCGACGAGGGCATCGCCCATCCCATTCTCATGGGACGGCCAGAGCGCATTCGCGGGACGATCGACAATCTGGGCTTGAACTACGACCCCGACGCTTTCGATCACTACGAAGCCGACAATCAATACGACTATCGCGATCTGCTCTACGACCTGCGGCGGCGCAAGGGCGTGACCCTGGGCAAGGCGCGCTCGCTGGTGCGGCAGCGCAATTACTACGCCTCGTTGATGGTCAAGAAGGGCGACGCCGACGCCATGGTCAGCGGCTTGACCTACGAATACCCGGACGTGATCCGACCGGCGCTGCAAGTCTTCGGCACGCGCGAGGGCGCGACGCGGGCGGCCGGCGTCTATCTGATGGTGATCGAGGGGCGCAGTTATCTTTTCACTGACGCCACGGTCAATATCGATCCCGATGCCGAAACCCTGGCGGAAATCGCCGTGCTGGCGAATGATTTCGCGGGGACCCTGGGGCTTGATCCGCGCGTGGCCATGCTGTCCTTCTCGAATTTCGGTTCCACGCCCCATCCGCAGAGCGACAAAGTCCGGCGGGCGGTGGAGGGCGTGCGGGCGCGGCGACCCGATATCCTGATCGACGGCGAGATGCAAGCGGATACGGCGGTGGTGATCGATATCATCGAAGATCGCTATCCCTTCAGCCAGGTGCGGGACGCCAATGTGCTGGTCTTCCCCAATCTGGACGCGGCCAATACCTCCTACAAGCTGCTGTCGCGGCTGACCGATGCCGAGGCGATTGGACCGATCTTGCTGGGCATGGGCGCGCCGGTGCATGTCTTGCAAGCGGGGGATGATGTCGAGGATATCGTGGCCATCGCGGCGGTGGCGGCGATGGACGCGCACGGGCGTTGATTCATCACCGAGGCGCAGAAGTAATTCCCAGCAAGTAATGCGAAATTCGCGCCAGCTAACCCCATCCCCCGGCCCCTTCCCCTGATCTTCACCCGAAAAAGTGGACACAGGTTTTGTCTAACCGTTACGCACCTCGTACTCCATCGGACTAAGATAGTCTAGTGCGGAATGCCGACGTTGGCGGTTGTACCAGACTTCGATGTATCGGAATAACGCAAGCCT
>JAJEFB010000010.1 GCA_022820665.1 Anaerolineae bacterium
AACGAGTCAACCGAATGCTGAGGCGACTTTTCCGTCCCAAAGGAGCATTTCATTCCAGACTGGGATTAATCGCCGCTGTTGCCCGGGTACTCAATCCTTTTCGGCTCATTTGAATTTCAACCGAAAAGGATACACTACCGCGGGAGCGAGCGGTTTGACAGAGCATAATCCGCATGTTAGATTATTGTATCGGTTGCGTAATCGGTTTTATGATTGATAGTAGTTGAATTGCTGAATTGCAAGTGAAGAGTTGGCGGTCCGACGAATGATCATTTCTCCACCGTCATTGATTTTGGCGACCAGGATCATCCTCACAAGTCCGCAATATGACGTCGCGGGAGGCGACTAGATGGCCGCGGCGTTAAAAACAAGGCGCGATGGCGAGTCCCTCTGGGCGGCGAAATTACGCGAGTTCCGGCGCGCCTTCACGGGCTTGCGTCGAGAAGAATCGATCGCTGGTTATATGTTCCTCTTGCCGAACCTGATCGGGTTCCTGGTTTTCATGCTCTTCCCGATTCTGTTCGCCTTCTACATCATGCTCACGGACTGGAGCCTGGCGAAGCCGCCGGAGTTCATCGGCCTCAAAAACTTCGATACAATGGTCAACGATCGGCTATTTTGGAAGTCGCTCGTCAACAGCTTCTATTATACCTTTGTCGCCGTGCCGACCGGCATCTTCATCGCCTTCTGGCTGGCGCTGGCTTTGAATCGCAAAATGCGGGGAATCATCTTTTTCCGCACCGTCTATTTTTTGCCGCAAATCACCTTGACAGTGGCTGCGGCGACAATCTGGCGCTGGATTTACCAACCTGAAATCGGAATGATTAACCACATTCTCGATTGGTTCGGCATTGATGGACCAAAATGGATTCACGATACCAAATGGGCTATGCCGAGCGTCATCATTATGAGCAACTGGCAGGGTATCGGTTTCGCCATGTTGATTCTGCTGGCGGGCTTGCAGGGAATCCCGGAAGAGTACTACGAGGCGGCTTCCATAGACGGCGCCAGTGGCTGGCAGCGTATGCGCTACGTCACTTTGCCCATGCTCTCGCCAGCAATATTTTTTGTGGTTGTCACGTCGTTAATCGGGGCGTTCCAGGCATTTGATCAGTTCTTCGTCCTGACGCAAGGCGGTCCCGCCGACGCCACCACGCCGCTGACGCTCTACATCTTCAACAATGCATTCAAGTTCTTCAAGATGGGTTATGGGGCGGCGCTGGCGGCCGTCCTTTTCGTGATCATTCTCATCATCACCATTATTCAGTGGCAATTGGCGCAGCGCTGGGTGTTTGGTTTCGAGGAAGACGAATAAGGGCGGCGGAACCGGGTAAAAGCGATGGCTACTGCAAGCGCGAGAAAAGGCAGTCTCTTCGGCCAAAAGCAGAGCAAGATTCTGATGGATTTGCTCGTCTACCTGGTACTGTCTGTGGTTGGCATTATCTTCATCATGCCCTTCGCCTGGATGGTCGCCAATTCGTTTAAGGATATCCGCGGCATCTACCAGTACCCGCCGGAGTTCATACCCGAGGTCTGGCACTTCGAGAATTACTCCGAAGCCTGGACGATGACGCATTTCGACCTGGGTTTTCTCAACAGCGCGTTCGTGGCCGCGGCGGTTGTGCTTGGGCAGCTATTCACCGCCAGCCTGGCCGGCTATTCTTTCGCTCGGCTCCGTTACCCCGGGCGCGACAAGATCTTCCTGCTCTATATTTCGCTGATGATGGTGCCCTTCACCGTCTTGTTGATTCCTCTCTATGTGCAGATGCGCTACTTCAATTGGATCAGTACCTTGCAGGCGGTGATCGTGCCCTTCCTCTTCACCCCCTGGGGCACCTTCATGATGCGGCAATTTATGGTGACTATTCCGCGTGAATTGGAGGACGCCGCGCGTATTGACGGCTGTGGTTTCTTCCGCACCTACTGGTTGATCATCTTGCCCTTGACCAAACCGGCGCTGGCGACGCTCGCCATTTTCACTTTTGTCAACACCTGGAACAGTTTCCAATGGCCGCTGATCGTGCTGGGCAAACCCAAGGTCAAGACGCTGCCATTGCTGCTGGCCTCTTTCCAGAACCAGTCCGGCATGCGCACCCCCTGGCATCTCATCATGGCGGCTGCCACGTTCGTCGTCATCCCCGTCCTGATTGCATTTGTCGTCGGACAGAAGTATTATGTCCGCGGCATTGTCACTAGCGGCATCAAAGGAGGTGGCTAGGGACCCAATATGTTCTTCGCTTCGGAATCGAATTTTCAATTATGAAAGGACGCGCAAATGATTCGCAAATTCGTTTTACTCTTAACAGTCCTGGCGCTGCTCAGCTTTGGTTTCGCGGCTTCAGCGCAGGACATGACCGACTGGACCTGCGGCACGGTTGATGGCGACGCCTCCGCAGCCATCACCATCACCGGTTGGGAAGGACCCGGCGAGGTCGATAAATTCCTGCTGGCTTTCGACGAATTCTTCGGCGAATACTATCCCAATGTTGAACAGATCCTCAATACGGGCGTGAACTGGAGCGACTATTGGACGACCCTGCCGGCGCAGTTGGCCGGCGGCGCCGAGATCGATATGGCTTGGATGCACGATACCCGCAACGATACCTTCGCCGCCAACGGCTGGGCGCTGAATCTCGACAGCTACCTGGAAGCTTGCCCGATCCCCGGCTGGCCCGAGAAATTTGTTACTTCGCAAGTCGACGCCTTCAACTACCAGGGCAGCCAGTACGCGATTCCCTATGATTTGGCGCCGGGCGGGCTCTATATCAATCTCGATCTCTTTGAAGCGGCTGGCTTGGAGCCGCCGAACGAGAACACGAGCTTCGAAGAGTTTACTGAATTGGCGATCGCCCTCACCCAGGATACCGACGACGATGGCGATACCGATATCTGGGGCATCAGCAATTTGGTGAGCGTCGGCAGAGGCGCTGGCGGAGCCTACTGGATCATCAAGAGCTTCGGTGGCGACCTGTTCAACGAAGAGATCACCTCATCGGTGATGGATTCGCCGGAGACCACCGCCGCCCTGCAATGGATGGCTGACCTGCTCTGGGATTCGGGCGCGCACCCGACAGCCGACTCCATCGCCGCTTCTGGTTTCACGACTGAATTCCTCTTTGCCAACGGCAATGTCGCCATGCACTACGCGCTGAACGACGCCGCCTCCCGCATGTGGGAATTGGTCGGCGACAGCTTCAATTGGACGGTCGTGCCGACGCCGACCGGTCCCGCCGGTCGCTACAACTTCATCGGCGGCTCGGCCTTTTCGATCCCGACTTCGGCCGCGCATCCGGATCTGGCCTATGAACTGATTCGCTTCACGCTGGCCAACCCGGATCACCTCTGCCGCACCGCCGCCATGGGCGCCGCGCTGACCAGCCAGTCCGAGTTCCATAACTGCGCCGCGCCGGATGACGCGCCCTACGCCGACGCTTACCACGAGGTATTCTCAGTCATCGGCGCGCGCGATGGCGTACACCCGGTCTACCATTCGCAATACCTGGAATGGGAGACTTCGGTCTGGATCAGCAATATGGACTTGCTCTGGACAGGCGAGGAACGCGACGCCGCCGTCGCGGTGCAGCGCGCGCACGAACAGACCAACGCGCTCTTGGGCGGCTAGCTCGCGCGACCTTGTCTTAGCCCTTGAACAACATTGGGGGACTGGTTACACTGGTCCCCCTTTCCCGCATCACATAGTCTAACTTCGAAGCCGCGACGATGGGGTCTGCCATTTATCGCGGCGTTCTTCGTCGGCTATCTGGGAAGGATCGCTTATATTATCAGTCTTAAGGAGATGCAAGATGAAAAAAGCAATGCTTACGCTGACGCTCGTCGTTTTCCTCGTGGCGACGGCACCAATGGTGAGCGCGCAAACGGAACTCAGCATGTGGTACCACGGCGCCGGAAATTATGTTGAGCGCGATCTGATTATTCAAATCATTGAAGACTTCAACGCATCGCAATCAGAATATGTTGTAACGTTGGAAGAATTTCCCCAGGAATCGTACAACTCATCCATAGTGGCAGCGGCCGCCGCAGGTGATTTGCCCGACATCATTGATGTTGATGGTCCCGTCATGCCTGGCTGGGCTTGGGCTGGCTGGATGGTGCCATTGTCGTTGTCCGAAGGGGCATTGGATGACTTCCTGCCGGGCGCTATTGGCGAATGGAACGGCGAAATCTACTCTGTCGGTTTGTGGGATGCCGCGGTATCGATTTACGCGCGTCGTTCCGCCCTGGAAGCCAATGACATTCGCATTCCCACGCTGGACGATCCCTGGACTGGCGAAGAATTCGACGCCATCCTCGAGACCTTGCAAGCCACCGGCGACTATGAATACGCGTTTGACCTGGGCATGGCTTGGACCGGCGAATGGTATCCCTATGCCTTCTCGCCCTTCCTGCAGAGCTTCGGCGGCGACATGATCGACCGTTCGACCTATCTTACCGCGGAAGGCGCCCTCAACGGCGAGGCAGGAGTCGCTTTCGGCAATTGGTGGCAGAGCCTGTTTCAGCGGGGCTTGGCGCCCGGCACCTCTCAAGACGGCGCTGACCGCGAAACCGGCTTCATCGATGGCAGATACGCCTTGCAATGGAATGGCAACTGGGCCGGTATCACCGCGCTGGAGGCGGTAGGTGATGATCTGCTTTTCCTGCCCGCGCCCGACTTCGGGGACGGCTCGACCATCGGCGCTGCTTCCTGGCAACTCGGGATCTCCTCCACCAGCGAAAATCCGGAAGGCGCGGCTGCCTTTATCGAGTTCGCGATTCAGGACGAGTATCTGGCGGCTTTCAGCGATGGCATCGGCTTGATCCCTGCGACCGCAAACGCCGCTGCTATGAGCAATAGCTACGCGCCTGGCGGTCCGCTCGAAGTCTACTTCGCACTGAGTGAAGCGCAGGCTCTGGTACGTCCGGTCACCCCGGGTTACGCGACTCTGGCACTCATCTTCGAGAAAGCCCTGGCTGATATCGCCAACGGCGCTGACGTGCAGGATACGCTGGACGCGGCCGTTGACGAAATTGATGCCGACATTGAAGACAACATGGGCTACGGCTTCGATATGTAGTTGGCGCATCGCGAAGTGCGATCGATCAACATCGTGTAAGGCTTGTCCGGTACTCAACTCGTGGTGGACAAATCGGACGAAAATACGCGTTCGACAGCAAGAAAATGACACCGTGTAGCGATCCAAGCCACTGAATACAGACGGGCAATGTAGGGGCGACTCTGTGAGTCGCCCACTGACCGAACATTTGCGGGCGAGCCGCCGGCTCGCCCCTACAAATAATGCTTGATTTGAGATTTCTATAAGCGCCACGCTCGATACGAATTGGTTTCTTTGGACAAGTCATGATTCGCGCAGCGGAGACGAGGAAGAACGCGCCGCTTTGGGTGCGTTTGCTCGTGCCCAAGGACGCGCCTTTGTATCAGCGGAACGAGGCCATCCTGGGCTGGCTGATGGCTTTCCCCGCGCTGCTCGTTCTGACCATTTTCCTGGTCATCCCTTTCTTGATGGCTTTTGTCATGTCCTTCACTAATCAGCGGCTGGTTTCGCCAAACCCGACTGAATGGGTCGGGTTGCGCAACTTCGAGCGGCTGTTGACCGTTCGTCTCTTCACGCTGGAGCCGGAACGCGACGAGGGCGGCGCGCTTGTCTACGACGATGACGGAAGCATCGCTTATCCCCGCCTCCGCAACTTCACGCGGAAGAACCCGGATTACCCGGAACTGAACGGCTTGCGCGAGTTTACGTCCTGGCAATCGGGCGAGAATCGCACGGTGATCCTGGCCGCGGATGTTGTCTTCCTGCGCGCCTTGATCAATACGCTGATATTCGCCGGGGTTATCGCGCCGCTGCAAGGCGGTTTGGCGCTTCTGCTCGCCCTCTTGCTCAACCAGGCTTTGCCATTCATCAATGTCTTCCGCGCCATTTACTTCGCGCCTGTGGTGGTGTCGATGGTGGTGGTTTCGCTGCTTTGGCGCTTCATCTACGACGGTCAGAACGGCTTGCTCAACACTATGTTGGGCATCGTGACGTTCGGCAGTTTTCAGCCGGTGGACTGGCTGGGCAATCCCTACACCGCTATGCCGGCGCTGATCGCCATGTCGGCCTGGCAAGCTGTTGGCTTCCATATGGTCATCTGGTTGTCCGGCTTACAGACGATTCCGACCAGCCTCTACGAAGCCGCTGCCCTCGACGGCGCCGGCGCCTGGCAGAAGTTCCGCTATGTTACCTGGCCCGGTTTGCGCAACACCGCCGTGCTGATCCTCATCGTTATCGTCATCCAAGCCATGGGCTTGTTCGTTCAGGTCGACGTCATGACCCGCGGCGGTCCGCTGGATGCCACGCAAAGCGTCGTCTTTCAAGCGGTGCAGCGCGGTTATGACAAGCAAGATATCGCCGAAGGCTCGGCCATTTCCGTCGTGCTCTTCATCATCGTGCTGGCAATCACCATTGTAAATCGCTATCTGACGCGCGATCGGGATACGTCATGACGACCATGACCTGGGAAACTCGACATCGCCTGATCGTCAGCCTGCGCTATACGCTGTTAATCCTGATTTCGGCCATCTTCATTTTCCCGATTGTCTTTATGGTCGTCTCGTCCTTGAAGCCGGATCTTCAACTTCTGCGCGACTCCGGCTCGCTGCTGGCTTTTCTGCCCTATGGCGATGTTTCGCTCAACAACTATGCGGACGCTTTCGAACGCGTGCCAATGGCGCAATTCGCCTTTAACTCCATCTTCACAACTGTAGTGGCGATGTTCGCGAGCATCCTGCTCAACTCAATGGCGGCTTTCTCTTTCGCCTTCCTCAGGTGGCGCGGCAAAGCGCTGGTGCTCTCGCTGATCATCGCTACCTTTATTGTGCCTTTCGAGGTGATCGCTATTCCCCTGCTGCTGGTCGTCAACAGTTTGCCCTGGATCGGACCGCAGGGAATCGAGGTCGGCTGGCTCAATACGTATCATGTTCAAATCTTGCCATTCATCGCCGATTCGCTGGGGATCTTCCTCTTTTATCAGTACTTTCGCGATCTACCGGATGAGTTGGTCGAGGCTTCCCGCATAGACGGCGCCAGCATCTGGCAGATATACACGCGTATCATCATGCCCATTGCTGGTCCGATCTTGGCGACTGTCGCGATTCTCAAGTTCCTCGTCATGTGGAACGCTTATATCTGGCCCCTGATGACCATCCGCTCCGAGGAACTGCGTCCGATCATGGTCGGCTTGCAGTATTTCTTCCAACTGAATACGCAATGGGGCGAGATCATGGCTTATTTGTCGGTGGTGACGATTCCCGTCTTGATCTTCTACCTGGCGCTGCAGCGCGCCTTCATCGAGAGCATCGCCACTTCGGGGATCAAGGGCTGATTCGCATCCCTATTCCTCCGCCAACAATCGCCGCGCGAAAGCCAGGTCCCCGACGATCAACTCGTCAACCCGCTCCTCGTCGCTGTATTCCGCCGAGAAGCAGATTGGTCCTTGATAGTCGATCGCGCGCAGCTTCGCGATCACACGGGACCAGGAAGCGCGTCCCTGCGCGCCAGAGGTCCAGTAGATCTTCCACTCGGCCACTTCAGCTTCGGGACCGCTCAGGCGCCGCCAGTAGGCGTTTTTGAGGTTAACCACGCATAGGTAAGGTGCCAGGATATCCAACGCCGCGTCACTATCCATACCCTCGAGCGCGTTATGCGCCGGGTCCCAAATGGCAGCCACGTAACGCGGGTCGTAATCTTTGAGCAGATTGTAGGCGCCCATTTCGTTGACGGGCACGAACTTGCCGCTGTGGTTCTGCACGCCAATCCGCAGGTCGTATCGCTCGCAGAAGGGCAGGGCACTATCCAGCTGTCGACGCGCTTGCGCTTCGGCGGTCCAGTAATCCATATCACTTTGCCAGAACATGACGCGGTTCATCTTGATGCCGGCGGCGGCGCAGGCGCTGTAAAGACTCTCGTCATCGAAGGGCAGCGCCGCCGTCACATTTAAGACGCGGATACCATGATCGCCCAGCAATTCGACCGCGGCCGGCAGATCACGTTCAATTGTTTCCGGCTCGACCTGGAAGCCCGGCCGCACCGGCAATTCGATCAGGTCGAAGCCCAGGGATTTGATATGCGCCGCCAGATTGGGCAGGGGCAGTGTCTTCCAGGGTTTGCTAAAGATGGCTAATTCATTCATCGCCCGTCTCGCTCAACTTTGGGTCGGCAACATGGATACCAGGTCAATGTTGACGCGCGGCGGCAAGCCCGCGATGAAAACCACAGTGGCCGCGATATCTTCCGGCTGGATCATTTTCATCTTTTGCTCCTGGCTGAACTTGACCGGTCGCCGGTCAATAATGGGCGTGTTTCCCGCGCCGGGGTTGAAGAGGCAGGCGCGCACGCCCCGGGCGTTGCCCTCTTCGTTGGTGACCGCGTTGAGCGCTTCCATGCCGATTTTGCTGGCGCTGTAAGCGACGCCGGCGCCGATGCTGGGGAACATGCCTGCCCGCGACGCCAAATTGACGATCAGCCCATCGCCGCGCGCCTTCATTTCCGGCAAGACCGCTCTGGTGAAAACGTAGGCGCTGGTCAAGTTGATATCCATCAGTTCGCGCCAATGCGCCGCCGATGTATCTGTGATAGAACGTTGCGGAATGTTGGTTCCGGCGTTGTTCACCAACACGTCAATCGGACCGAAGGCTGCGCGGGTCCGCTCGATCGCCGCATGAATCTGGGCGTCGTCGCTGACGTCCGCCGGGCAGACCAGGGCTTCGCCGCCCTTTGCGCGCGCCGCCGCGGCGACTTTTTCCAACAGTTCCGCGCGCCGCGCCACCAGGCTGACCCTGGCGCCTTCGGCCGCGCAGGCGATGGCAATCGCTTCGCCGAATCCGCTGCTCGCGCCGGTGACGATGATCGTCTTGTCTTGTAGTTTTCCCATGTTGAGGCTCCTGTTTATGTAAATCGCGTCGCTCATGCGACGAGCAGGTTTACTATTTTGCGTGAGCGCGGCAGACCTTTTCGCTGCCGCCGAGCGGCTGCTTGCTTTAGGCCATGATATCGAGCTTAGCGCGGGTGACCTCGTAGCGCAACGATTCGCCGCGCAGGAAGCGCTCGATCTCGTCGATGCAAAACCGACCCTGCCGGGCGCGCGCTTGCTGTGTATGCGCCGAAATATGCGGCGTAATAATCACGTTCTCCAACTGTCGGAAGGGGCTGTCGTCCGGCAAGGGCTCATGCGCGAAAACATCGAGCGCCGCGAAGATCCGGCCCGACTGCAACTCGGCCAGCAGCGCCCCCTCGTCGATCAGGTGCGCTCGCGCCGTGTTGATGAAGATCGCGCCGTCGCCCAGCATGGCGAACTCTTGGGCGCCCATCATCTGATATGTCTCGTCTGTTGAAGGCGCGTGCAAACTGACGATGGGACATTCGCGCAGCAGCCGTTCCAGCTCAACTTTTGTCGCGCCCAGAGCCGCCGCTTCGTCGGCGCTGAGGTAAGGATCGGTTACCCATAGTTCGGCATCCATCGCGCGCAAGCGGCGCATGGTTTCGCGCCCGGTGAGGCTGGCGCCGACGATGCCGATGCGCTGTCGGGCGAGCTCCTTGCCCAGCTCAATCGAGCGCGCGGCGGCCCATCCCCGGTCCTTGAATGCGCGGTCAATCTTGTGGAATCGCCTCAGCGCGAGCAAGACGAGCAGCAGGGTAGTCTCCCCGACCGGCGGCGCCAAAGCGGCGGCGACATGCGTGACGCGCGTCCCGTGCTTGAAGACCGGCCGCGGCAGCAAGCGCTTGATAGAGCCGGCCGAGTGCGCGATCAGCTTGAGCCTATCGGCTCCTGCCAGGACCTCATCCGTGAAGACGGGCGCGCCCCAGCCGGTGATGACGATGTCAATATCGCCGATCGCATCCGCGAGTTGCCGCGAGCTCAGGTTCTCGTCAAATGCGGCGAAATCCAGCGCGCCAAGTTGTCGCAATCGCCGGTCTTCCTCGGCCGCGAACAGTTCGCGATATAGTGATTCTCGAATGGCAACGAGGATTTTGGGCTTCTGCTCCATAATCGATTAGTCTTGAAGAGCGTCGCGCAGTTTCGGCACCAGATTAGCTTCCGGCTCGTAGGGCAACTCGACCACCTTGTGCTTGAGAGAACTGGCGTAAAGCGCCAGAATCACATTGAAGTCGACCAGGGCGCGATCCAGGTTTAGCGGATGCGCGGCGCTATCGTCTTCCAGCCAGTCGAACATCGCCTCGGTCATAGCTGCTTGCCCGAGCACGTCTTCCTCCGGGTACTCGTGATCGCCGCTATCGTAGGCGCCATTGACGAAGGTCTCCCAGCCCCACATCGTCCAGTGGATATAGCCCTTCATGCCATATACCGCGATGCGCTTGTGCTGATAAATCGCGTCGCCGCGCGGCACCCGCGGCGCGTTCTCGCCACAGCGCAGCGTCGCCTGCACGCCATTATCGTATGCGACCGCGGCCAAACTTTGATCGGGCGCGTAATGCTCTTTGACATTGGGTTGCAAGCCCATCGCGCCCGATACTTGCCCGAAGACGGTTGTAGGCGCTGCCGGATTAAAGGCGCCGATCGCCTGCAGGGAATGCGTACCTTGGTATGCCAGGTTCATGCCCGAACTGGCTTCGATGAAACGGATATCGCCGATAGCGCCATCCGCCACCAGCTTTTGCAGATGCTGCCGGCGCGGATGAAATTGCAATTGATGATTGATGGCGACCTTGATTTTCGGATTGCGAGCCGCGAAGTCTCTGATCGCCAGGTAGTCCTCGCCCTGTATCGCCAGCGGTTTTTCCACCAAGACCGCCGGCACGCCCGCTGCCTCAGCCGCTTCCAGGACCTCCAGCCGAACGCTGGGCGGCGTACTGATCTGCGCCAGGTCGGGCTTTTCTTTCTCGAACATCTCGCGGTAATCGCTGTAACGCGCTTTCACATCGTACTTGTCGGCGAACTCGTCCATTGCGTTGCGCTCCAGGTCACAGACGGCCACCACCCGGCCACGCTTCACATATTGGTAAGCATCTGCGTGCCCGTGCGCCCGTCCGCCGCCGACGCCGATAATAACCGTTTTATACATCGCTTCCCTCCCAGGGCTGTAAAATCACTTTGCCGCATTGCCCGGAAAGCTGCGTCTCCCAGGCGCTTTGAATATCATCAATAGGATATCGATGGGTGATCAGTTGATCCAGTTTGTCGCCGACCTGGCTGATCATCGCCATCATGCGCGGCGTATCCGCCAGGTTGTAGTGCCAGGAACCGATCAATCGCAAGCCCTTGCGGATCATATCCTGGCTGATCTGCACCGGCGTGTCATCTGCGCATTCGCCGACAAAAGCGACCATGCCCTTGCGCCGGGTCGCGTCTATGCAAAGCCGGTGCGCCGCCACCGCGCCGGAACAATCCACCGCTTTGTCAACGCCGCGCCCGTCGCTTGTGAGCGCTAGAATTCGCGCCAGCGCGTCTTCGTCTGCCGGGTCGATCACGGCTTCGGCCCCGAGTTCAAGCGCTTTCGCCGCGCGGTACCTGTTCACGTCAACAGCGATCACAGTCGCGCCGCGATACCTGGCGCCGATTACGCCGCCCAGTCCCACCGGTCCCAAGCCCGTAATGAGCAAGGTATCGTGCGCGTCAAGATCCATCAACTGAAAGGCGCCGAAGGTCGGTCCCAAGCCGCAACAAGCCATCGACGCGTGTTCGTAGGACATGCCATCGGGAATCGGCGCCAGCATCCAGTCCTGTTTCAAAAGATATTGCGACATAGTCGCTTTGCCATCATCGCTGCCGTGGCAGGTCTCAAAGTCGATCAAGTCCTGACAGTGGATGTATTCGCCGGCCAGGCAGTAAGCGCATTGTCCACACGAGGACAACGGCATCGCCACGACGCGGTCGCCGACTTTTACTTTGCCCGGCTGCGCCACCGCCACCACCTCACCCGCGGCTTCGTGCCCGAAAAAACCGTGATTGGTACCAGAGGCGAAGGCTTTGTATTCGGTGCACATGGGCGCGGCATGCACCTTGACCAGGACCCAGTTTTCTTTGGCTTGAGGGACCTGCCCAATGGCGATTCCCGCGCGTTGCTTTCCCAGCACAGTGACACGTTTCATTGGCGTTCCTGTTATTGGCGCGCGCCGAGGCATTGATGATCCATCCGAGCCGCGCAATCGGTTTCCCAGCGACGCAGGCGACTATAACATAGGGCGATTGCGCCCGCAACATAGCTGCCGGGTTAGCCAGGGCAATTGCAGCAAAATCAATACACGTCGAATATCACAAAATCTGGCAAAATGTAGACCCACGCGCTGCACAGCATCGACCCACGCAAAATACCTTGCGTCCCGCGGCGCTTAGCTTCCCCCCTTTATAGGAGACGGGGGGTGAGGGTCCGCCGCTCGCAACGTAAACAGGGGCGGCTGGCGGTCAGTGTCTACGCGACCCGCCAAGCCGCCCGTTTTCATCGATCTTCTATTCGCGACCCTTGGTGTCCTCGGTGGTTAATCGCCAAAAATCTGAAATACACCCCGAGACAGCCACAAATTTGACGATTCTAGCGCTATCAGATACTATCCAGGAATCGGTTACGCAACGCGTTACTCTGCCGCTCGACGTTTAGCCAGCGAATTGTCCACAAGAATATCGCGCTCACAGAAAGTAACAAACCTTCTCGCCGCACCAGCGACGTGGTTTACAAATAAGAGGACTACGCATTGATGAAACGTATAACGATGCAAGACGTTGCTGAACAAGCCGGAGTATCCAAAGCTACCGTCTCGCATGTGATTAACGAGACGCGCTTTGTGGAAGAGACTACCAAAGAACGCGTGCAGGACGCTATTCGCTCGCTCGGCTATCGGCCCAATGTGGCTGCCCGCAGCCTGACCACGCAACGTACTCGCGTCATTGGCTTGATCGTCTCCGACGTCACAAATACGTTTTTCGGCGAAATCATGTTGGGCGTGGAAGATGTGCTGATCGCCAATGGTTATAGCTTGATGGTCTGCAATACCAGCGAGGTGCTGGAACGCGAGGCATATTACATTGATATTCTGCTGCGTCAGGGCGTCGATGGCATCATCGCCGCCGCCGCCAGCCAAAACTGGGACGCGCTCAACGAGGCGGCCAAGCTGAACATTCCAATCGTTATGCTGGATCGCACTTTCGACAACGCCAAATCGCCCTATGTCGGCGTTAACAACAAATATGGCGCTTATCTGGGAACGAAGCATCTCATCGAGCGCGGTTACCGCGAAATCGGCATTCTTTCGGGCTTTCAGCGCCTGTCAACCATGCGTGAACGTCTGTCCGGTTTCGAAATGGCGCTGTCGGAAGCAGGGCTGCCCCTGCGTGAGCGCTGGTCCGTGGCCAGTCGCTTGAGCATTGAAGACGGCCAGCGCGCTATGCGAGAGCTCATGGCGCAAGCAGAGCGGCCGCGGGCTGTGTTCGTCTGCAATAACTTGCTGAGCCTGGGCGCGCTCATGAGCTTGCAAGCCTTGGGCATGCGCTGCCCGCAGGATGTCGCGATCGTCGGCTTTGATGATCATCCCTGGGCGCAGGTATCGAGCCCGCCCTTGACCGTGGTGCGCCAACCCACCTACCGCATTGGCGAGACCGCCGCGCGCAAGGTGCTGCAGGCGCTGAACGGAGATCAAGATGATATCCCCTCCGCTCTTTTCAATTGCGAGTTGGTCCTGCGGCAATCGAGTTGAAATCTCGATACACGGCGACATGTAACGGGCGCCTCCCAATGCCATCGAGCGGAAAAGCCGGGCTTTGTATCTACTGGAATCCTTCCCTCATTCTGCGGCGCTTCGGGTTTCCGCCCGCAGTGAGTCGAGCTTGTATGGGGCATTGAGGTTGGCCAGTGTTTGGATAGGAGAAAAACATGAGAAAACACTACGACGCGACCTGGGCCTCGCTCAAGACGCATGCTACCGCGGCATGGATGCGCGAGGCGAAATTCGGCATCTACACCCATTGGGGTGTCTATTGCGTGCCCGCCACCGGGCCCAACGTGACCTGGTATCCTTATCACATGTATCGTGAGGGCTCGCGGCAATTCGATTACCACTGCAAGACTTATGGGCATCCCTCGCAGTTCGGTTACAAGGACTTCATACCCATGTTCACCGCCGAGAAATTCGACCCCGATGAGTGGGCGGAGCTCTTCAAACGCGCCGGCGCCAAATTCGCGGGTCCGGTCGCCGAACATCACGACGGCTTCCCGATGTGGGACGCCAGCGACACCGAGTGGTGCGCGGGCAAGATGGGACCAAGGCGAGACGTGGTAGGAGAACTGGAAAAAGCCATCCGCGCCCAGGGCATGCGCTTCATGGTCGCCATGCACCACGCCGAGAACTGGTGGTTCTTCCCGCATTGGAAAAGCGAATACGATACCTCCGATCCCGCATACGCCGGGCTCTATGGCCAGCCTCATAATCTCGATTTCGACTACGATCCGGAGCGAGCCGGCGTCCATCAAGACCACGGCGAATGGATGGCGCAGGACAAACCCAGCAAAGCCTTCCTCGATCGCTGGAAGGGGCGGCTGGTCGAAGTCGTCGAGCGCTACGAGCCGGATTATATCTGGTTCGATTTCGGACTGCGCTTCGTGCACGATCAGTATAAACAGGACTTCCTGGCTTATTACTACAATAAAGAAGCCGAATGGGGACGGGAAGTCGTCGCCAGCTACAAATGGCACGATATCCCGCCCGGCGCCGCTCTGCTCGATTTTGAACTGGGCAAGACCGCCGACCTGACCCACTACGAATGGATTACCGATACCACCGTCGATGATGGCCAGGGCTGGGGCTATATCAAGGAAACTGAATACAAGTCCGTGACTGAAATGGTGCAGTATCTGGCGGATAACGTCAGCAAGAATGGTTTCATGCTGCTCAATGTGGGTCCCAAACCCGACGGCACCATCCCGGACGAGTCGAAAGCGATCCTCGCAGGCATGGGCGACTGGCTGCGGGTCAACGGCGAGGCGATCTACGATACGGTGCCCTGGAATACCTTCGGCGAGGGACCGACCCGCATGTCCCACGTCGGCGCCTTCAGCGATACCAAGGAAAAGCTGCGATACACGGCTCAGGATATCCGCTTCACCGTGCGGGATAACGTGCTCTATGCTATGACCTTTGACTGGCCCGAGAAAAATTTCCTCATCGAATCGGCGCGCGCATTCTATCCGGGCGAGCTGCGCTCGGTCGAATTGCTCGGTGGCGAGGGCGAGCTCAAATGGGAAATGACGGCAGCCGGGCTCCAGATCGAGCGGCCCGATCACAAACCCTGCGATCACGTCTACGCCTTCAAGATCACGCGCAATACCAGCATCTAAGAGGGACGCGCCAAATGGAATATCGCAAGTTGGGGAAAACCGGTCTGGACGTATCGATCCTGAGCTTTGGCGCTTCGTCGCTGGGGAGCGTCTTCCGACCCATCGACGAAAACGAGGGCATCCGCGCCCTGCATGTCGCGCTGGACCTGGGCGTCAACTTGATCGATTGCTCACCCTTCTATGGTATCACCAGGGCGGAAACGGTCTTGGGCAAGGCGCTGCGCGGCCTTCCCAGAGACAAGGTTGTGCTGGCGACCAAAGTCGGGCGTTACGGAGAAGAAGAATTCGATTTCAGCGCCGAGCGCGTCACGCGCAGCATCGACGAGAGCTTGGGACGATTGGGCGTCGAGCATATCGACATCATCCAATGCCACGATATCGAATATGTGCCGCTGGATCAGATCGTCGACGAGACAATCCCGGCGCTGCGGAAGGCGCAGGAAACGGGAAAAGTGGGCTTTGTCGGCATCACCGGATTCCCTCTGGCGATTTATCCCGCCATCATGGCTCGCATCGAGGTCGATACCATCTTGTCCTACGCGCATTATTCGTTGAACGATACCACGCTGGCGGGATTGATACCTTATTTGAGGGAAAAAGATGTCGGCATCATCGGCGCATCGCCGCTGAGCATGGGCTTGCTCACCAACCGCGGTACGCCGGACTGGCATCCCGCCACCGACGAGATCAAAGCCGGCTGCGCTGCTGCCGCCGCCTTTTGCCGTGAGCAAGGCGTCGATATCGCCCAACTTGCGGTACAATTTTCCCTGCGCAATCGGGATATCCACAGCACCTTGATCGGCACCGCCAACCCGGACAATATGCGGCGCAATGTTGAATGGCTGGATGCGCCCTATGACGAAGCCTTGATTGAGGCGGTGCTTGAGGTCCTGGCGCCGATCCGCGACAAGACCTGGCAGACCGGGCTGCCCGAGAACAACTAGGAGGTCGCAATGGGCATGCACATCGATTCCCATCAACATTTTTGGATTTATGCGGCTGACGAATATCCCTGGATTGATGAAGCCAAAGGCGCGCTCAAGCGCGACTATATGCCGGCTGATCTGGCGCCGCTGATGGTCCCCAATGGCATCGACGGCACTGTTGCCGTGCAGGCGCGACAGGACCCCCGCGAGACCGAATTCCTGCTGGAACTCGCCGATGCGCATGACTTCATCCGAGGCGTCGTCGGCTGGGTAGATCTGCGCGCGGACGATGTCGCGGCGCAGTTGGAGCGTTTCGCGCCGCATCCGCGCATGGTCGGTATCCGTCATATCGTGCATGACGAAGTCGACGATCGCTGCATGCTCGGCGGCGGCTTCCTTGATGGGCTGGCGCTGCTCAATCAATATAAGCTGACTTACGACTTGCTGCTCTATCCGAGGCACCTGCAAGTGGCGATAGATGTGGTCAAGCGCTTCCCGGATCAGCTCTTTGTGCTCGACCATATCGCCAAACCCTTCATCAAGGACGGCATACTGGAACCCTGGGCGAGCGAGATCCGCGAACTGGCGTCTTACGAAAACGTCTGCTGCAAAGTCTCAGGCATGGTCACGGAAGCGTCTTGGAAGACCTGGACGCGGGACGACTATGCGCCCTACCTGGACGTCGTCTTCGATTGCTTCGGCATTGACCGACTGATGTTCGGCAGCGACTGGCCCGTTTGTACGCTTTCCGGCAGCTATAGCGAAGTGGTCGGCATTGTCCGCGACTACATAGATGGGCTGTCGGACGAAGAAAAAGACAAAGTCATGGGCGCCAACGCGAGGGCTTTTTACAGCCTTCCTTGAGAATACTGGAGTAAATGCCTTGAAAGCAATCGTATTGGAAGAACCCTTTCAGCTGAACTTGCGGCAGGTCGCCGAACCGACCAAACCCGGGCGCGACGAGGCCCTCGTCCAGGTCAAGCGCGTGGGCATCTGTGGCACCGATTTGCATGCCTTCGGCGGTAATCAGAACTTTTTCAGCTACCCGCGCATCATGGGACACGAACTGGCTGTAGAGGTGCTGGAAATCGGAGATACCGATCGCGCGCTGGACTATGCCGCCGGCGATCAATGCTGTGTTATCCCTTATATGAATTGCGGCGAGTGCGTCGCCTGTCGGCGCGGCAAAAGCAATTGCTGCGCGGACATGCAAGTGTTGGGCGTGCATATCGACGGCGGCATGCGCGAACGATTCACCTTGCCGGTCGACAAGCTCCTGCGGGCGGACGGGGTCCCGATCGAGCAACTGGCGCTGGTGGAGATGCTTTGCATTGGCGCGCATGCGGTCCAACGCGCCCGGATATCAGCCCGCGAAAATGCGCTGGTTATCGGCGCTGGTCCCATCGGCTTGGCGACGGCAACTTTTGCCAAGATCGCCGGCGCCGACGTGATGGTCATGGAGATGAACGAAACCAGGCTCGATTTCTGCGCCGAAGCGCTCGGCATCGACAAACTGATTAATGCCGGGGAGGACCCGATGGCGCAGATCGGGCCACTGCTCGGCGGGGAATTGCCGACGCTCGTATTCGATTGCACGGGCAGCGCGCGCTCAATGGAAGCGGCTTTTGACTATGTAGCGCACGGCGGCTCGCTGGCGCTGGTAGGGCATATCAAGGGCGATCTGAGCTTCAGCGACCCCCACTTCCATTCGCGCGAGATGACCCTGCTCGCCAGCCGCAACGCCACCCCGTCCGATTTTGCCTGGGTCATCAAATGCCTGCGGAAAGGCGCCATCAACCTCGATCCCTGGATCACGCATCGCGCCGCGCCGGAAAGTATCGTGGACGATTTCCCGACCTGGCTGGATCCGGCGACCGGCGTCATCAAAGCGATGCTGAGCTTCGATCAATTGCAATAGTCAGCGTGATAATCTATGATGGGCTTGTGACGCTGGGAGAAAAGCGATGGACGCGAAACGGCAAGCCAAGCGCATCAAGTGGTACCGTTCGCCAATTGCCCCGGCGGATCTGGCTCGGCTTAATCAGCGCAGCGACCTCCGCGGACTGATACAGAGTATCAGCTTCTTGGCGCTGCTGGTTTGCAGCGGCGGCTTGGCTTGGTACGCGGTCGGTCGCGCGCACTGGCTGGTCGTGATCGCGCTGATTTACCTGCACGGCGCTTTGCACGCCTTCATGGTCAACGGCTTCCACGAACTCTGCCACAAGACCGTTTTCAAGACCAACGCGCTGAACATCATCTTTCGCAACATTTACAGTTTCCTGGGCTGGTTCAGCCATGTCTCGTTTTGGGCCAGCCATCAGGCGCACCACCGCTATACCCTGCACCCGCCCGATGACAGCGAAGTGGTCTTGCCCGTTGAACTGACCCTGCGTTCCTATCTCGGCTTCGCCTTCATTAATCCGCGCGGCTTCGTCCTGCGCATGAAGAACGTGATTCTGCTCTGCTTCGGCATCATCGAAAACGACTGGGAGCTAGCGCTCTTCCCGCCGGAAAACGCCGCGGGCAGACGGGCGCTCTTCAACTGGGCGCGGCTGCTCATCATCGGGCACGGGCTGATCGTCCTGTTCTCGCTGCTGACGGGCTTGCCCATGCTGGCGGTCCTGATCACGCTGGCGCCCTTTTATGGCGGCGGATTCCAATACCTGCTCAACGTGGCCCAGCATATCGGCTTGACCGACGAAGTCGACGACTACCGCATCAATACGCGCACCATCCTGCTCAATCCCGTGCTGGCTTTCCTCTACTGGCAGATGAACTACCATATCGAGCATCATATGTACGCGGCTGTGCCCTTCTACAATCTGCCCGAGCTTCACCGGCTGATCAAGCATGACCTGCCGGACTGCCCGTGCGGCGTCACGGGCGCCTGGGCGCAGATCATCCCCATCCTGCGCCGTCAGGGGCGCGAGCCGGATTACCAGTTCGCGCCGGAGTTGCCGTCTTAAAGCTCCCCATCTCTTATCGAAATAATTTGCAATCTGACGCAACAGTTGGTAAGATCGTGCGCCTCGGACTGTCTTATCAGTAACAGTTAGTTTTCTGTATCTTTTGTCCAATGCTTTTGAAAGGCTATCCATGTCATCCATAACCGTTCATTTGGAAGTGCCGAAACGCATCGAAACCGGACTGGCATCCGGTTCAATGGAGCGTGTAGGCGGGGTGATTCGCTATTCCGGTAACAAGCGGATAGTCGCTTGGCTGCGTGAAGGTGGCAAAATCGGCCAAGTGACGGAGTCCTCTGTGGGCCTACTGGACGATGTTATCAGGCTATCAGGTAATCAGCCGGCGACGCTGGGCAAACTGCTGGCCGGCGCCATTCCTATCCTTGGTGTCGCGATGGCAGGGTATGCGCTCTTGGAACACATTCAAGGTATCCGTGCGCACGAGGCCGAAATCGAGCGTATCTACGATCGGGTGTCTGAAGAATTTCAAAGAGATCGTGAGGTTAGTCTCCATGCAGCGCTCGACTACGCTGAGAACACCTTCCTTGTAAACAGCGATGAATACAAGCGGCAGGCTGTTGCAGAGGTGAACTATGATCTTGCAGTGGCACGAGGACAGCTTATAGAGGACCTCGATAAATTGCTAAGCGCGGAGGTGAACGCGGCAAATATGGACTTGGCAATGAATTACCAGGTCCTCGCTATGAGGGTTTGTGCAATGGGTACGCGTCTACGGCTAGAAATCGGCGAAGATGAGGCTGCAATTGACTGGCTGTCGAAATGTGTGAATGGCCACAAATCGCGTGCTAGAAGTTTCGTCAAAAGGTGGATTGGAAATCGTACAGCGATCTATTTTCACGAGTCCGTCAGTGACGAACACTTGGATCGTTACCTCAATATTGAGCGATGGCTTCGCGAAAGGCGGGATGTGCTACGGGAAGTTATATTCCAGAACCGCAAATACTTTTGGAATGACACAGCGACTGAAGCACTATATACCCGCAGTGGATTGAATACCGTACTAACAGAGGAGCCCTTTTATCTCGAGTCTCTTCCCAACGCCGAAGTCCTAATCGAAAACTTTCAGCGCTTGCAGGGATATGAGCTTGAACTCAAATCAATGCGCTCCCCTTTCAAGGAGTGGGAAGCGCTCAATAGCGCGCTGATCGATAATCATGATGGATATGTCATGCTGGTCAGCGACGAGCATTCGGAGGTCACCAACGAATCAAGTTCTTAAAATAGTGGTCTTGTAGTGAGTAGCGAGCGTCAAGCATCATAACTCCCGGCAGTCACATTCCCGCCCGTACCCGTCCAGTTGGTATGAAAATACGTCCCGCGCGGACGATCGACGCGCTCGTAGGTATGCGCGCCGAAGTAATCGCGCTGCGCTTGCAGCAGATTCGCCGGCAACTGCGCCGAGCGATAGCCGTCATAAAAAGCCAGCGCGCCGCTCATGATCGGCAGGGGAATGCCCTGTTTGATGCCGGTCATCACCGTCCGCCGCCAGGCCGGCTGCGCGGCAATCACCGCGTCGCGGAAATAATCATCCAGCAGTAAATTCTCCAGCCCGGAGTTATTCGCATAGGCTTCTTGGATCTTGCCCAGGAATGCCGAGCGAATGATGCAGCCCTCGCGCCACATTAGCGCTACGCCGCCGTAATTCAGATTCCAGTTGTAAGTGGCTGCCGCGTCGCGCATCAGCATGTAACCCTGCGCATAGCTGATGATCTTGGCCGCGTAGACCGCGCCTTCCAAATCGCGGATGAGGCCCGCTTTGTCCCCGTCGAAAGCGACGCTGGGACCGCTCAGTACCTTGGAGGCCGCCACGCGCTGGTCTTTGATGGCGGAAAGGAAGCGCGCGAAAACCGCCTCGCCGATCAAGGTCAAGGGCGTGCCTTCTTCCAGCGCCGTTACCGCCGTCCATTTTCCGGTGCCCTTTTGGCTGGCTGTATCAAGGATTTTCCGCAGCAGCGGCGCGCCGTCTTCATCGCGATAAGCCAGAATGTCGCCGGTGATCTCGATCAGGAACGATTCCAGGATGCCCTGGTTCCATTCCTTGAAAACGTCGCTGATTTCGGCTTCGCTCATGCCCAGCGCGGCGGACATCAAGTGATAGGCTTCGCAGATCAACTGCATATCGCCGTATTCGATGCCGTTGTGCACCATCTTGACGAAGTGCCCGGCGCCGTCTTCGCCCACCCAATCGCAGCAGGGAGTGCCATCCGCTACTTTGGCTGCTACCGCCTGCAAGATCGGTTTGACCGCTTCCCAAGCCGCGGCCGAGCCGCCGGGCATGATCGAGGGACCATGACGGGCGCCTTCCTCGCCCCCGCTGATGCCGGCGCCGATGTAGCGCAGCCCCAGCGCTTCGACTTCCGCCGTGCGGCGGATGCTGTCCTTGAAGTTGGAATTGCCGCCGTCGATGATGATGTCGCCCTCGTCGAGCAAGGGCGCGAGCTGCGCGATCGACTTGTCCACCGCTTCGCCAGCCTGGATCATCAGGATGATCTTGCGCGGACGCTTGATGCTGCTGACGAATTCTTGTGGCGTATAGGTACCGATCACCTCCGTGCCGCGCGCCTCGTTCTCGATGAAGCGACTCACCTTGGACGTCGTGCGATTGAACACGGCGACGCGGTAGCCGTGATCGTTGATGTTCAATGCCAGGTTCTGGCCCATCACCGCCAAGCCGATCAAGCCGATATCCGCCAGATTCTCCATGCCCGTTTCCTTTTCCCAGTACCCCGTCATCTCATGGCTGCATTGTAGCAGAAGACAGCTTGGATGAGAGTCGCCAAGTTGCCCGCGGCTGCGGCTGACTGTGCCCCAGACAGTGGATTTATGCTAATATGAATGTAGCCCCGATTGAACCGATTTACCTGGCGCTGCCATGACGGATCGAAAGTCAAGAAAAGGGAAGGTTACGCTGCAAGATGTCGCCGATGCGGCCGGCGTCTCCAAGGCGACTGCGTCGCTCGCCTTGCGGGAGAACCCGCGCATCTCCGAACCGACGCGCATGCGCGTCCTGGAAGCGGTTGATGCGCTGGGATATGTCTACAATCAGCGCGCCGCCAGCCTGCGTACGCGGCGGTCTTACACCATCGGCTTAATCATCAAAGACGTCTCGAATCCATTTAACGCCGAGTTGACATCCGGCGCCGAATCTCAATTGGCGGATCACGACTACAGTCTCGTCCTGGTCACGACGGATGATGACCTGGACAAGCAGTCGCGCATGATCAAAACCATGCTGGAGCGCGATGTCGACGGCTTGATTCTGTCACCGGTTGCGCAGACCAGGACCGAATCAATGCGGGACTTGACGCAGTTTTGTCCCATGGTCCTGCTGACCCAGTATTATTCGAAGCTGGCGGTTGATTGCGTCGGCATGGATAACGAAAATGGAACCGAACGAGCGATAGAACATCTGATACAACAAGGGCATCGACGTATCGCTTTTGTCGGCGGGTACAACTCGACTCTAACCCGGCAAAGACGTTTGCACAGTTATCGCGACACCTTGCGGCAACATGGCATCGCCTTTGACCCCGCGCTTTGCATCGCCAGCCCCGTCACGCGACGCGGCGGCTATGACGCGATCCATCAACTCTTGAGCATGCCGCAGCCGCCTTCAGCGGCTTACTGCTACAGCGATGTGATCGCCTTTGGCGTGATGCTTGGCTTGCGCGCGGCGAGCATGGAAGCGGGGAAGGATTTCTCTGTCATCGGCTTCGACGATGTGCCGGAAGCTACGCTGTGGCATCCCAGCCTGACGACCGTTTCAGCCGATCCGCGCGGGCTGGGCGAAAACGCCGCTCAACTGATGCTCCGGCGGATAAGTACGCCCGACGCGCCCGTCAGACGTGTCATTATGCCATCGCATCTTGTCCTGCGCGATTCGACGGCGGCGCCGGTCAGTGAGCGGCTTAACTGACTTTCTTCCAGGGCTCCGCCTGATAAAAATTCTGCCGTTTCATCGTGTATTCCTTCGCCGGGAAGTCGGGCATCACTTCGCCCTCTTTCATCAGCCACTTGTAGCCGACATCATTGCTGCGCCCGTTCTCCACAATATCGGGGCTGCTGAACACGCCGGCGATGGCGATGCGCCCCTTTTCGCTGGTATTGGGCGGGCTGTAATGCCAGGCGCTGCTGTGCCAGACGACAATGCTGCCCGGCTGCAGTTCGATATGCTCGACGCCGAAAGTATCGATCATCTCCTCGACGCGCTCCTTCGGCAGCACGCCATGAATGCTGTCTTCGTAAAGGACGTGAGGCACAATCTCGGTTTTATAGCTGCCGGGGATCATCTGCAGGCAGCCGTTCTCGATCGTGGCCGGGTCCAGCGCCATCCAGAAGTTGAAGGGCTCGATATCGCCATCGCGCCAGAGACCATTGTCCTGATGCCAGGGCGTGGCGCTGCCCGAACGCGCCGGTTTGAGGAAACAACTGTCGTACTTGAGCAAGATGTCATCGCCCAGGAAGTAGCGCGCGATTTCCAGAACCGGTCTCCCGCAGTGCGCGTTATGCCAGATGAGCGGATTCCGCTGATTGAACTTGCTCAGTTTGCGGAAGCGCACGGCGCGGGCATCAGGTGTGTCATCGTTCATCGGATCCATCGGGTCAGCATCGGTCATGATGTCGTCGGTATCCGGCGTCAGGATCGCGTTCTTGATCACGCCTAGCATTTCTGTCGCAGTCTGACGCGATACGACATTTTCCACGGTGAAATAGCCGCGCTCTTCATAATCCCGCGCCTGCTTCGCGTTCGGTTTCCAGCCCATCTGTGTTCTCCTGGCTTTGACTATTTCAGTTCGATATTGCCTATATTGGCTGATGAGGGCAGCCCGCCCGGTTCTATCGCCAGCGGCGGATTGACCCGGTGCACAATCGTATCGACCGTCAGCGCCAGCGCCGCCCCGCCAATGCCATTTCGTACTGCTGTCATGACCGCCGCCGCCGAATCGATCACGCCTTCTTCGGCCGTATCCGAAGCGTTCTCGGCGTGCAGGTCGTAACTGGCGCCGTTCACGCCGGACAAGATTCTGTCAACTACGATTCCAGGCGCTTCGTGCCCGGCATTGGCGAGCAACTGTCGGCACGGGGCTGTCGCCGCCCCAATCAGGATCTGCCCGGCTGCCCGCTCATGCGCGTCGCTGCCCGCGCTGTAAGTTGCACGCAAGCGGTTGATACAACCTAGCAATGCGGTTCCGCCACCGGGCAGAACGCCCTCCAGCAAAGCAGAGCGTATCGCTGCGATTGCGCGCTCGATAAGGCTTTTCTGATAGCGCATCTCGCTCTCGCTGCTGCCGGGCGCGTAGACGACGGCTGATCCACCGCGCAGCCGACCGATTCGACTTCGCAGCAGCGCTTGCCGGCGCGCATCGTCGCTAAGTTCGAAGCGCCGCTCCAGCGCCGCAATCTCGCGCTGGACGGTTTCCTTGTCGCCGGCGCCGGCGATGATGCCGAAGCGCTTGCGATCGAGCCAAGCCAGTTCTGACGCGCCGAGCATGTCTCGACTGATCGCACCCGGACTGTGCCCGGTAATCGTCCGCAAAACCTGGCCGTCGGTAAGCAATGCCAGGTCCTCAAGCGCGGCTTCCTGCTCGTCGACCAGTCCGGTTGGCTCGATATAAACCAGTTCAAAATCTTCCATGCGGCTGTTGGCGCCTTGCGCGGCGATAATCTGCTCGGAGAATGACTTGGCGACGATCGCCAGCGACTCAAAACCGGCTTGATAGGCATCGGTAACCAGCGCGACCAGGGCGTTCAAATCGTCCAATTCGAAGTCGCTAATCAGCCAGGCTGTGTTCTTCAGTTCGACGCGCTCGCCCACAACACCCTCAAAAACAATCCCAGACGGGACGTTGCTCTCCCAAAACGAGCCCAGAAAGAATTCATGGCGCAGGTCGCGCCCGCCATCGCGCACGTCGATCGGGCTATGCGGACCCAGCAGGTCGAAAATGTCCGCCAGCGCTTGCGCGATCTCCCGGTCGCCGCAGACGGACAAAGCCAGACGCTCGATTTCCTCTGGCGAACTGATCCCATGCGCCTGCTCTTTTAAGGCTGCGAGCATGATCTGGATGCCGGCTTCCAATTGCTCCCGCAACAGCATGGCGTCACCGCCCGCGCTGATGAAACGGCGCCCCTCGCTGAAAACCCTTTGATAAAGGACCGCGGCGGTGGCCGCGCCGTCACCGCAACGCTCGCGCTGTTCCCAGAGGGTCTCGCGCAGCAGCATGGCGCCGATATCGGCGTCGCGATCGTCCAATTGCAAGATCCGCCGCGCGATAACCCCGCCGTCGTCGAGCAGTTCGGGCGAACCGCCACGCGTCTTGTCGTCAAGCGCCACCGGTCCCGTGAGCGGTCCCAGCGTCGGGATGACCGCGCCGGCCAGCGCATCTATCCCCGCTTTGATTGCGTCTCGCGTCTGCGGCTGATGCAGCACTCGAGCCATGCGGCTAGCCTTTTAGCCCGGTGAGGGTGATGCCCTCAATGAAAGAGCGCTGCGCGAAGAAAAAGAAGATCACCATCGGAATGGTGAACATGGCCGCCGCCGCCATCAGCAAGCCCCATTCAGCGCCGTACTGCGTGAAATAGAGCCGCAAGCCGATCGACAGCGTGTACTTGGTCGGGTGCCTCAAGTAAACCAGCGGACCGACGAAATCGTGCCAGGTGTGGATGATTTCGAATATGGCGACGGTCAGGATAGCCGGCTTGGACAGCGGCACCGCGATCCTCCAGAAGATGCCCCATTCGCTGGCGCCGTCGATACGCGCGGCGTCATCCAACTCTTTGGGCAGCGTCATCATGAATTGGCGCATCAAGAATATGTAAAAGGCATTGCCGAAGAAATTCGGCACAATCAGCGGCAGGAAAGAATTCAACCAGCCGAGCTTGGCGAAAAGCACATAGAGCGGGATCATGCGCACCTGGAAGGGCAGCATCATGGTGGCGATGACGATGATGAAGAGCACGTTTCGCCCGCGCCAGCGCACACGGGCGAAGCCGTAGGCGATGAAGGTATTGGACAGCACCGCGCCGATGGTGGCGAAGATGGTGTAATAAGTCGAATTCCACAAGTATTGCCAGAAGGGGATGGCATTGGTCGCGTCAATATAATTCTCAATGCGATAGGTCTTGGGTATCAGACGCACGGGCAACTCAAAAATATCGACATTCGGCTTGAGCGAAGAACTGATCATCCAGACGAAGGGCAGCATGAAGGTGATGCCGAAGACAATCAAAATGGCATGGGTGATGACGGTTTTCAGCCGCTGGCGCAGAAAATAACCCCGCTCTTCGCTGCTCATCGCGCGGCGTCCGGGAGCGGCCGGTTGCAAGACGGCCATTTTAGTGCTTGCCTCCTGTTCGGCAATCTACCTTTCCCGCGCTAGGACGAGACTTGCATTTCCTCATTTGCTCGGCAGTCCTTTCCGCCGATTACGCGCCCTGTGGCTATCGTTCATAGATGACCCTCCCGCTCAAGAACTTGAAGATGATCAGGGTCAATCCCAAAATCAATAGGAACATGATCCAAGCCAGGGCGGAAGCGTAACCCATAGCGAAATCGCGAAAGGCGCGGTTATACAAGTTTACGGCGTACAGCAAAGTTGAATTGGCCGGGCCGCCGCCGGTCATGATGTAGACTTCAGAGAATGATTGCAGGGAAAAGATAATCAGCGTAACCACGTTGAAAAAGATCTGCGGGGATAGCAGCGGCAGCGTGATGCGCCAGAACTTCTGAATGCCCGACGCGCCATCAATGTCGGCCGCTTCATACAGGGATCGTGGAATATCGTTGAAGCCGGACAGATAAACGATCACTTGGCGCCCGCTGCCCCAGACAGCAATAAAGATCAGCGAATACATCGCCGTATTCGGCGAGGCCAGCCAATTCGGTCCCTTGACGCCAATCAGATCCAGCAGTCCGTTCATTAAACCAAAGCGCGGATTCAGGATCCAAATCCAGGTCAAACTGGCAGCCACGACCGGTACGAGCACGGGAAAGAAGAATATCGTGCGATATATCGACAAGAACTTAACATCCAGGCTTAGCAGGTAAGCGATGAAGATGTCAAAGATGGTCGCCGCGACAAGCAGCAGGGCTGCGTACTTTATCGAGTTGCCGATCGATATCCAAAAGAGTGGATCGGCGCTGAAGAGCTCGACATAGTTATCCAGACCCACCCATCGTGGACTAAAATTGATGATATTGAAATTAGTGAAGCTGAAATATAAGGAGGCGAAGAAGGGATAAACAGTGAAAGCCAGGAAGCCGATGATCCAGGGCGTGACAAAAAACAGACCCCAAGCCGGCAGATTGTCCGTGCGCCAGCTATTGGGTTGCTTGGCAGGGTCTCGTTTTAACTTGAACATGGAAGGTTTTGGCAATTTCCCTGGTTCATCTGGGCGGCTCACCGAGCCGCCCCTGTAAATCCGCCGGCTAACGCTGGCGGTTCAGCGTATCTCCCCTACATATTCCTGTGATTCCCCCTCCCTCTTTATGGGAAGCCCCCGAAAACGGGGGGACTAAGGGGGTGGGGGTAAAAACTAACCCCGCAAGCGTTCAACCTCGCGGCGGGAGCGTTCGACGGCGTCAGCCAGCACAGTGGCTGGGTCGGCGCCGTGGAACATGACGTTTTCTGCCGCATCGGTCAGCGCGCCGCCAAAGAAGCCGTTGCCGCCAAAGCTTGGACGCTGCAAAGTATTCGGCAAAATCTCGTCGCGCGCCAGGATCGTCCAGCCGCCTTCCTTTTCGTCAACTTCCGGCAGGTTCGCGAGGGAGCGTCTTGAAGGCATGACGCTATCCGGCAGCGCCTTGTTGATGGCCACAAAGGGCGATGAACTCATGAAGTTGGCGAAGGCGAAACCGCCATCGGGATTGGCGCAATTGGCAGGTACTAGGTACATGTTGCCATTGGATGTGCCCGGCGTCGAGTCATCCGCGCTCGCCAACTGCGGAATCGGCACGACGTCAAAATCGACATCCGGACCGTATTCGCCCATATCGTTATAGGACCAACTGCCCAGGACCCAGAATGTGATCAAGCCGGTGTAATAGATGCCCTGCGGCGTATTGCGACCGAAGTTGTTGCCGCCGTATGTGCTGGCGTATGCTTGCAAGTTCTCGGCGCCAAACTCATCCGCGTAGGACTTGTACCACTCAAACAAGGCGATCATGGCTTCTTCGTCGATGGCGATATTGCCCTCGGACTCGTCCCAGTATTGGCTGCCGAAAGCCGCGCCCCAGTCCCAGATTTGCAGACCAGGGACCGTTGGGGAGAATCCAAGCCGATTGATCGTTCCGTCATCTGCCACGTCATTGAGCGCCGCGCCTTGTTCGTCCAATTCCGCGATTGTGGTCGGCGGGCTGTCGGGATCCAAGCCGGCTTCGCGCATGCGATCTTTGTTGTAGTAAAGGAATTGCACGATGGTCGAGATGCTCATGGCGTGCACTTCGCCATTGTGCTTCATCTGGTTGAGCGTGGCGGGCCAAAAATCGTCCAGATCGACATTCTGGGCATCAACGTAGGGCTGCAGGTTCGTCAGGGCGCCGATGGCGGCATTGCCAACGGTGCCAGACCAGCCGCGATGTACATCCGGCGGCGAGCCCGCGGCGGTGGCGGCCAGCACGCGATCGGTGATCTCGCCCCAGGGAACGATGATATGCTCGGGGGCGAATTCGGGGTTTTCGGCCGCGAATTGCTCGATGGCGCCCGTCATGGCGTCAGCCATACGGCCCTGGCCAAAACCAGTCCAGATTTCGACTTTGCTCTGCGCGCCGGCTGGCATGCCACTCAGCAATGCCGCGGCGCTGCCGCCCAGCCCGGCGATCTTCGCCATGCTCATGCCAGCGGCGCTGCCGCCCAGCATCTTCAGCATATCGCGCCTGCTTAACTGCTGCTCGTTTCCCGCTTTTCTTTCCTTTTCATTCATGTTTAGCTCCTCAAAATAGCGACACCTTTAGCTTGACTGCAAATTGGGAGAATCGCCTGCGCACCTCCTAACCCGCTCTTTCCCAATGCTGAAATCGCAACAGTTGATTTCAAAAACGATGCCAGGTTAACCGATTAACTAACGAGCATAGTATAAACTGAGAGCAGTCTCTTGTCAAGTAACTGCGCCCGGCAAATCACCATGTCCGCCGGGACATTGGCGGATAGCCAGGGATTTTGGCACATTATGTCGCCAACTGTCAAATAAGGGGGCTTTGTCAATCAAGGTAGTGTATCCTTTTCGGTTGAAATTCAAATGAGCCGAAAAGGATTGAGTACCCGGGCAACAGCGGCGATTAATCCCAGTCTGGAATGAAATGCTCCTTTGGGACGGAAAAGTCGCCTCAGCATTCGGTTGACTCGTTC
>JAJEFB010000053.1 GCA_022820665.1 Anaerolineae bacterium
GTTAATCTTCAGCCAGCGATTGACACTGTCGACCACTTGCAAAATGGAGCCGGCTGGGGCTGATTCAACGACGTGACTATCGAGGCTGTATTCAGCGCGCAAATTTGTGTTGAATTCCACGCGAATCGAATAAGATTGCGCCGATACCATACTGTACAGAAAAAACACGGCTATTATTGCCACCAGCAGCTTCGCTTTCATTGGTGAATTCCTTTGCTCATTTGTCTTCTCCTTGCGTGATTTTTGATAGTAATCCAACAACCTGCGAATGAGCTATAACATCTCTACCACCACCAGCGGTCAGGGTTTTGAATATTGGCGATCAAATCCCGCAGCCACCAAACTGCAGAGTGATTCGGTTTGATGGCCTCGATAACCGCCAACTGCGCTTCGACGCAAGCTGCTTCGTTGGTCCAGCCCGCTGATTGGCTGTATGTGCGCTGCTGGCATGACAGGCTTCATGAGCGATGAAGCCCGCATAACCCACAATAAAATCGTGGTCGAGCATCCATTCCCGATCTTCGCTCGCAATGGTCCAGGTCGTGTTTATATAGCCATTAGCGCCCCCTGGCGGGTACAATGCAATCCTCAGCGTTCCACTGCTGTAGATATAATTCAGCCACTCCGGCGCATGAATTCCTATCAAGTCCAGGGCTCTTTCCACCAGGTTTACAAATGTGGCGTTGCCCTCTATTGAAGGACGCGTGCCAAGCGGCGCGGGAGCAATGCACTGCCGATTCTGATGTGCCCAATAACCTGCTTCCCACTCAGCTTCACCACTACAGTCTTTATCTTGATATCGCATATGACAGCAATTGTTGAAGGGATCTGTGGCGGGATCGGCAAGGAAGCGCCTGACCCCCTCTGTCATGTATGACGTCGAAATCTGTATCGCTGCCGGACTTGGCGCCGGAGAGCCTGTGACTGCCCCTGGCTGAGAGCCTGTCGATACCGGGCACTGATTATTCTGGAAAGCATGATAGCCATCTGCCCATTCCGCATCCGTAGCGCATTGCCTGTCAACAAAGCAGCAGTTGTCTACTTGCGCGGGTACATTGCTGACGGGCTGTGCGGGAGTCTGCGGCTGAGACTACGCCGGCGCGGCGCATTGACCGTTCTGGAAAGCCCAGTAGCCATTCTCCCAGTCTTGCGCGCTGTGGCACTGCCGATCCACAAAACAGCAGTTGTCGATATTGCTCGCGGGCTGCGCGGCTGTTTCTGTCTGGCCACTTTCCGCAACTCGGGTATGGCTGACCCAACTCGCCATCCAGACTTCGCGCCCGTTCCGATTAATCTTCAGCCAGCGATTGAAATTGTCGACTACTTGCAAAACGGAGCCAGCTGGGGCGGTTTCAATGACCCCAGCCTGGAGGCTGTAGGCCTCCCGCAAATTGGTGTTGGCATGTACGCGAATCGAATAAGCCTGCGCCGATACCATACTGCATAGCAAAAACACGGCTATTATTGCTGCAAGCAACTTGACTTTCACAAGCAGTCTCCCTCCCAAATTCAATCGTGCTAAACCCGTACCCTTGCTTCACGGGGCCATGGGCATGCCAATCACGCCGCCCGGCAAGGGGCGGAACTCGACATCGTAGCCGAAGGCGGCGGGTCCCACCACGTCCAGCGCGACCTCCGTCTTGAGTTGCGGCGGCGCCGGCACGGCAATGACAACCACCCGCGTGCCATAGCGCAGCAACTCCGTCGTGACCGGTTCGCCCTCTTCTTCGGTGACTATACAGATCAGATCGGGCGTCGTCACCTCCACCTCGCCATTGATGAAGGCGATCAGGAATTCGTTTTGAAACTCGATTTCCAGTTTGTCCGCTCCGCTGAAGCTCTCGATGCGGACGCCACCGCGCGCGAATCCTTTGCTGACGCGGCGATCGACATCGGTGATCTTCCCGTGAAAGACAACTTTGCCGTCCAATACCTCTGCCACAACCTCGGGCACATCGGACTTTTGTCGCTGCGCCTCCAGCACCTGGCAGCCGAGATGATGCGCCAGGCTCAGCGTGTAATGGACGCCGGCGGCTTTGACCTGCGCGCCGCTCATGATTGTGCCAGCCAGTCCCGCGCGCGCGCCCATGCTCACGGCGATGTTGCGGGCGATTTTCTCCGCCCATTTGTCGCTGGCCGCGCCCGGTACGACTGCGGTGTTGTCGGCGGCGTCCACCATAGCCAGCGGCGCGGCGCGGGCGCTGGTATCGAAGAGGAAGGAAGACATCTGGATTTCCGGGTAAGCGCGGCCCATGCTGTCGCTGTCGACCGTCGGGATGCCAGCCTGCAAGCCGCCGATCAGCGGCTGCATGGAGTTCGCGCCGCCAATCTCGGCGATGGCCACCGCGTCAAAGCGACGGCCGATATGCTCCTCCAGCAAGCGCAGAGCCCGGCACATCTCGGTGCCTTCCGGCAACTTCTCGATGCTGACAGTGGGCGCGCCGATGCTGCCGACGACGCAGCAGAGCGCGTCATCCGCCAGATCGAAGGGATCGATAATGCTTTGCGGTCCTTTTTCGCGAATGATCGAGGCCAGGTGCAAGCCGCCCAGATAGGGGTTGCCCCCGCCGCCTGTGCCTAAAATGCCAGCGCCGATGCCGATGGGACGAATATCTTCCAATGTGATTTGCTTGAGCATCAAGCAGGCTCCGATGCGGATGATGCGGATAAGGGGGGATGCAAATGACAGGCGACCAGATGCTGTTGCTCCGCTTCGAGCAACGGTGGCAAAACGGAATCGCAGCTCGCGAGTTTTTCAGCGTGGCAGCGCGGCGCAAAGGGACAGCCACCCTGCGGAAAAGCGTGCGACAGATCGCCGCGGATGATGATTTCCTCCCGTTGCAGATCTGGATCGGGTTCGGGAATGGCGGAAATCAGCGCCTGGGTATAGGGGTGCTTGGGTTCTTCAAAAATGACTTCGGTCTTCGCCACTTCGACGATCTTGCCCAGATAAAGCAGGGCAACCTCGTCGCACATATAACGCACCACGCCGAGGTCATGCGAGATGAAGAGATAAGTCAAGTCGAATTGATCTTGCAAGTCCTGCAGCAAGTTCAGAATCTGTGCTTGAACGGAAACGTCGAGCGCGGAGGTCGGTTCGTCGAGAACGATCAGGCGCGGCTGCACAGCCAGGGCGCGAGCGATGCCAATACGCTGTTGTTGCCCGCCGCTGAATTCGTGTGGATAGCGGTAGTAGTGCTCTTCTTTCAAACCAACTACGGTCATCAGTTCCAGCACGCGGTCGCGCGCCGCGTCTCCACGCAGCTTTTCGTGGATCCAAAGCGGCTCGCCGATAATCTGCCCGACGGTCATGCGCCCGTTCAATGAAGCTGCCGGCGCTTGATAGATCATTTGAATCTCGCCCCGCAGGCGGCGCAATTCATGGGCTTTGATATGCGTGATGTCCTGCCCATCGTAGAGGATCTGTCCAGACGTGGGTTCCAAAAGTCGCAATATGCACTTGCCGACGGTCGTCTTGCCGGAACCGGATTCACCGACCAATCCCAGGGTTTTGCCTTCTTGCAGCGTGAAGCTGACGTCGTCCACCGCGCGGAAGTCCGTCACTTTCCGGTTCAGCAAGCCGCCGCGAATGGGAAAGTACTTCTTCAGGTGATTGATCTCCAGCAGACGGCTCATGCATCCTCCGGGTACAGGAAGCACGATGCCTTGTGTTCCGCGCCGACCGGGGTCGCCCCCGGAACCTGTCGGCGGCAGACGTCCATCACCTGTTCGCAGCGCGGATGAAAACGGCAACCCGCTGGCGGATCGATCAAATTCGGGATCATGCCCGGAATGCCGATCAGTCCGCCGCGACTGACGTCCTTTTGTGGCACGGCATTGATCAATCCGCGCGTGTAGGGATGTTTGGGATTCTTGAAGAGCTCCCGCACCGGCGATTCTTCGACGACGCGCCCGGAATACATCACGGCGACGCGTTCGCAACTGCGCGCGACCACGCCGAGATTGTGGGTGATGAGCAAGACGGTCAACCCGAGCTGCTTGACCAGCGAGCGTATCAAGCGCAGGATCTGCGCCTGAATGGTGACATCGAGGGCGGTGGTCGGTTCATCGGCGATCAACAAATCCGGATCGCCTGCCAAAGCCATAGCAATCAAGACACGCTGGCGCATACCGCCGCTGAATTGATGCGGGTATTCAAAAATGCGCTTGTCGCCATCGGGAATGCCGGTCAGGCGCATCAATTCAACCGCCCGTTCATGCGCCTCAGCCCGCAACTGCCGCACCGATGGCATAAATCCCTTCCAACGCCCGGGCACCTTTTGTCCGCGCGCCTGTTGATAGAGCACAGAATCCACCAATTGTTCGCGGATGGTAAAGAGCGGATTCAGATTCGTGACCGGATCCTGAAAGATCATGCCTAGATGGCTGGCGCGGAAAGTTTCCATTTCGCTTTCCGACTTGCTCAGGATGTCTTCTCCAGCGAAAGTGACGCGGCCTTGGGTGATCTTCCCCGGCGGCATGGGGATCAAACGCGGCACGGAAAGCGCTGTCATCGATTTGCCGCAGCCCGTTTCGCCGACCAAGCCCAGCACATCGCCACGCTGCATCCTTAAGTCGACGCCAGCCAGCACCTTGGCCACGCCGTCGTAGGTGTGGAATTCCAGGTGCAGGTCTTCTATGTTGAGCAAATCAGCCATGAGCATGCTACCGTCGCGCGCGCGGATCCAAGACGTCGCGCAAGCCGTCGCCGATTAAATTCCAACTAAAGACCATCAACCAGATTGCCAGCCCGGGGAAAGTGGCGATCCACCACTCGTCTGGGAAAAAGCGGCGACCATCGTTGATCATGGCGCCCCATTCCGGGGTCGGCGGCTGCGCGCCCAGCCCGATGAATCCCAGCGCGGCGGCAGTCAAAACCGCGAAGCCGAAGTCGGTGGTCATCTTGATGATGATGGGCGAGACCGCGTTAGGCAGGATATGCCGAAAGATGATGCGCATGTGGCCGGCGCCGATGCCAAAGGCGGCTTCGACAAAGGGCTCTTCGCGCAGTGACAAGACCAGGCTGCGGGTCAGACGAGCGAAACCGGGCCACCAGACCAGCGAGATGCCGATCATGGTATTGACGATGCCCTTGCCCAGAGCCGCGGAGATCGCGATCGCCAGCACCAAAGCGGGCACAGTCAGGAAGATATCGGTGATGCGCATCAAGATGTCATCAATCCAGCCGCCTGCATATCCGGCTATGGCGCCAACAGTCACGCCGATAGTTGTAGCGAGCAGGATGATTATGGTGCCGACTTGCAGCGCCAGGCCGGTTCCCATGACCACGCGGCTGAAGATATCGCGCCCAATCTTGTCAGTGCCAAAGACAAAATCCTCGCTCGGCGGTTGCAAACGCGCCATGACACGAGTTTTGCCGGCAGCGTCCTCGGGATAGGGCGCGATGATTGGGGCGAAGATCGCCACCAGCAAGATGAAGATTAGCATCGTGAGCCCGACCATCGAGAGTGTGTTGGAGCGGAAGCGGTAGAGCCCGCGGGCGAAGTTCTCCCAGCGTGCCGAGCGCGCGCTTTTCCGCTTTTCTGACTGGATCGAGGGCAACTCAGCCATAGCGAATCCTCGGGTCCAAGATGCCGTAGACGATATCGGTCAGGATATTCACGATGCTAAACACGATGCCATAAAGAATGGCGATGCCCATGATCGGCTGAAAATCGAGGCTCAGGGACGCATGCACAGCGTAAAGGCCCAGTCCGGGCCAGTCGAATATCGTTTCGATCAGAATCGCGCCCGCCATCAACCAGCCGAAATTGAGCGATATGACGGTGATGGTGGCGATAAAGGCATTGCGCAGCACGTATTTGAAGATGATGACGCGATAAGGAATGCCGATGGCGCGCTCCATGCGCACGAAGTCTTTCTCCAGCGCTTCAACCATGCTGGCGCGGGTGATGCGCGTGATGCTAGCGAAGGCGCTGAAGGAGAGCACCAATGAGGGGATAAAGATATGCTTTAGTGAGACCAAAAAGGTCTCGAAATCCAACTGTATTAAGCTGTCGATCAAGAAAAGCCCGGTTGTGGTAGCTGGTGGCGCGACCAGCACAGGCAGACGCTTGTTGATGGGAAACATGCCCAAGTCGCGACCGAACCAGGTCTGGAAGATCATCGCCAGCCAAAAGGCCGGAAAACTGACGAAGAACAGCGACAAGACGCGCGCGACATGGTCCGGCATACGATTGCGATACATGGCGGAGATGACGCCGGCTGGCACACCGAGCAGCGTGGCGATGATCACGGCGACAGTGGTCAATTCCAGTGTTGCGGGCCAGAAGGTGCGCAAATCGCCGAGGACATCGCGACGGGTATAGAGCGATTCGCCCCAATCACCGCGAAACAAGCCCGTCATATAAGTGACGTATTGAATCGGCAGGGGTTGATCAAAACCGAATTCACGCCGCAGCGCCTCTTTGATCTCTTCTGTGGCTTGCGGTCCGGCAGCCAGCCCGACTGGATCGCCCGGCACCAGGCGAGCAATAGAGAAAGTGAGGATGCTGAGGCCGATCAGCGTCGGGATGATGAGCGCGATGCGGCGCAGCAGGTAAAAGCGCAAGTTCATTGGAAGCAGCTCAAGTTGCTGAAAGCCTGTTTGGCGTGGTCATACTGCTCGGACTTGGTCCGGGGTCTCGAGCAGGATGCGTTTGACGAGACGCATCTTTTTCATTTGTTTGCCTTCAACTTCGACTCGTCTATTGAAATAGGCTCGAACGATCTCATTCATTGTCTCGACAGGCGCTTGTATCGTCCAGGTTTCATTGGCTTCAGTAATTAGCTTGCACTCGCTCTTGCCGTCGACATCAGCGACTTTCAAGAAGCCGACTTTAGAAGTGGTCTCGTCGGTGGCGCGGTAGTTTCCGTTCGTTTCCGCGCAACCCAGGAGAGCGTGATCGACTTTTTCTAGCAGGTCGTTCAATTCGTATTCAATGTCAGGGGGAGGGTTGCCAGCAAGCGCTCGACAAATCAGTCGTTTCGCTTCATCGTATTCTTCGCAGCGCCAAGCCAGGGTGGCGGCACTTCGGTGCAGCACAGAACGAGTAGGTTCAATGTCTTCGTCCACCATTAGTTGCGCGGCGGCGGCTTCTTTTTCGAAAGCAAGTTTCGTGAAATTAAGATATTTCTCCCGATTACCATATCTTCGCGCCACCAACGATTGGTCAGTATATTCCATCGCTTCTCTGTGCAAGCGGTTCACAGACTGAACTTTGTCATTCATCTTTGCACCAGGTATATTACTGGTCGGCTGAACTCTGTAACAACAATGTAAGTGGGCACTCCAGTATAATTGGACTGTGTTGTTTGTTCCAAAGCGTCATCCACTACTTGCCGGATTTGACTGATGTATTGTAATTCATTTCTTCCTTTGACTTCCATACGCCCCTTGCGATGGTGAAATACGAGATTATCGACGTCCTCTTTGCCCCCCAGCCAGAAGTCAACGCCGCTTCCTATATTGGACCGCTCAATTACAGTATACTCGGTGAACCTATGGATTATGAGCCAAGCTATACCTTCAGCGGCATCTTCGACCGCGTTTCTTGGCTCGCCCCAGTTTCTGCGGTCGTTGTCATTTATGGGCTTTGACCACACAAACTCAAGTGTTGCAAGCGTTTCGTCGAGATTGCGCAAGTCGGCTTGTGCGCCTGATTGATGATTATGGTGTTCAAGGCATACCAAAAGCGCCGAATAACACTCTCCCGCTCGCCATTCCGTCATTACTGGTAAATCGGTAAATAGCTGTTCCAAATCCAATCGCGTCTGATTCGCCATGCTCTCCTGCTTCAATTGTACGTGAAAAACGCCGTAACCCGCGTCGAGTCCGCGATAGGAAGTCTCCCCCCAAAATGTTTGGGGGGAGATAAAGAGTGGGGTTAGCAATCTTCCATCCAGAGATCCTGGAACAGCACCGTCAACGGATACGCCGGAGAGTATACGTATCCCTTCACACATGTATTCAGCGATGTGCTGCTGTCTTCGGTGTACATCCAAACCGAGGGTTGATCGGCGGCGATGATTCTTTGCGCCTCGGTGTACATCCCTGCGCGCGCCTCCGCATCCCCGGTCACGCGAGCGGTGTCCAGCAGTTCGTTGACGCGGTCGTTATGATAGAAGCTGCAGGAGTTGAAGCTGCCCCATTGTTCGGAATGATACTGATTGTAAAGATGGGCGTCTGGATCGATGAAAGCCGGCAAGGTGTAGATGTTGATGATGTCCGGACCTGTATCCGGCGAGCCGCAACTGGCGACCATATCGGGCCACAGCATCGGAATCATGTTCATCTCGATGCCGATCTCCGCCAAGCCTTCCAGCAGGATGAGGCCCGGAATCTCCTCGCGCGGCAATTCGGTGACGTAGACATAGTCGATGGTGATGCCGCCGTTGGGCCAGGGAGTCTGCGCCAGGTATTCGCGCGCCTTGTCCAGATCATAGGTGGGATAGTCCAAGTCCGCGACATAGCCGGCGAAGTTGGCCGGTGTCGGGCCCGGCAGCACGGTGATCTTGACGTCCTGCGCCTCGACCATGGCATCATAATTCATGGCATGGGCGATGGCTTTGCGCAGATTGATGTCGCTGGTGTATTCACCGGTATTGTTCATCTTGAGCGTATTGGTGAAGTAACCGCTGTGCTCTTCCCAAGAGAACTGGTCGGAACCAATAACCTTCTCCTTGTCATTGGCGGCGACAGAATCGGCGATATGGGTTTCGCCCGCCAGCAGCGAATTGAGTTGAGTGGACGCGTCGCGCTGTATGATCCAGAAGAAGCCATCGAGATGGTCGTCGCCAGTCCAGCCAGCCCAGTAGTCGGGGACAGCGATGAACTCGTAGATATTGCCAATTTCCCAACGTCCCTGCGTGAAAGGACCGGAGCCAGCGGCGTTTTCTTTGAGATAGGTCTGTCCCATGTCATCGCCCAGGTTAGCTTCGACAACGGCGGGATTGACGATAAAGAGCTGCGCCAAGGTGCCGATGAATGGAGCATACGGTTGTGTGAGCGTGAATTGAACGGTAAATTCGTCGATAGCCTGCGCGGTGTTCTCGTCCGCGATAGTCGCCCAGCGCCAGGTCGGCGGACCAGAGATCTCCAGCGCGCGATTGAAGCTGTAGACCACGGCGGCGGCATTGACCGGGCTACCATCATGGAAGACGGCGTTTTCTTTCAGCTTGAAGGTCCAGACACTCGCATCGTCATTGACTTCGTGGCTTTCCACCAGATGTGGTTCAATCTCACTGCCGCGATAGATGTAGAGCGCGTCGTACAAGCTTCGCAGCGCGGCGTTGATCGAGTAGTTTTCTCCCGTGGCAGGGTCGATATTGTCGATATCCTGGTTGCCGCCGTATAGCAGGATATCGTCCTGAGCCAAGCTTGTTACTGACGGTATCAGCAACAAGCAGAACACAAGACCGAGAACCAGCATACGTTTTGACATGACTTCCTCCTGTCTGCAAAAAATTTTGCAGAATTCGTGAACCCGAAAAAAAAGTTTGCGATATTATAACTTAATCGCACCTGTTTCGCAATCATCTGCCTGACGCCGGAACAATTGGTTGGAATTTTGCGCAGAAACTTGGTAAACTCTTGCGCTGCCAGCGGAAAGACATTGGCGGGCCTACCCGTACATTGATCGACGCCAAGTGTGCCACGCTGGTTTTGCAGTTGTCCGATTAACAATGGAGGTAGTTATGTGCAACAAGAAGCATTTCACAAGTGCTTTATTGGCGATTGTATTGATTCTCGCGATGGCTGTGCCCGGCTTGGCGCAGGACGACCTTGATCGCGCGCACTGGTGCGAGGGCGTGACCGTTCGCTTCTTCGCCGGTGGCACGGAAGGCGATGCCTTCGCCGGCATCGTTTATCGCGGGGCGCTGGCGGCAGAGCGCGACCTGGGTGCAAATGTCGAATACGTTTTCTCCGGCTGGGATAGCGAACTGATGACGCAGCAACTGCGCGAAGCGGTGGCGCAGGCTCCCGATGGCATCGCCATGATGGGCCACCCGGGCAACGAGGCGATCATGCCGCTGGCGGCGGAAGCGGCCGAAGCCGGCATTATCATGATGTACCAGAATGTCGATGTCGACCAGGTACGCGCGCGCTACGGCGGTGGCTATGTCGGCGCTCAGTTGGCGTCACAAGGCCGGGCGCTGGGCGAAGAGGCTCTGCGCCAATTCGGATTCGGCGAAGGTGACAAGGCCATCGTCTTGGCGAACCTGGCGCAACGTGAACGCGCTTTGCGCGAATTGGGCACTTGGGAAGCGCTGGAAGACGCGGGCATGGAAATTATTCATGTCGACTCGGCCCCGACTTGGGCAGCCGATCCCAACCTGGGCATCCCGGCTATGGTCGCCGCCATTACCGACAATCCCGATGTCAAGCTGGTCGTCTTCTCCGGCGGGCAGGTACTGGGCAATACGCAGACTTACTTCGAGGCGGCCGGTTTGGAAGCGGGACAGGTCAAAGCCATCGGGTTCGACACCAATGAGTTCATCATGCAGGGTTTCGCCGACGGCTGGATTCACTTGACTGCCGATCAGCAACCCTTCTTGCAAGGCTATTTGCCTGTGCTCAGCATCTGCCAGACCGCCAAGTTCGGCCTGGCGCCGCTCAATGCCGATACCGGCGCCGGCTTCATCGATGTCAGCAACTATGAGCAGGTCGAGGAACTGGCCATCGCGGGCTACCGCTAGACAAGCTCTTAGTAGGGGCGACCCATTGGGTCGCCCCCACCGTTGCCCGTTGCGCGAGCTTAAGAGAAATGAAGAACGACTACATCATCGAATTGCAAGACGTCACCAAATCCTTCGGCAATGTCAACGCGGTGGACGGCATCAGCTTCGGCGTGCGCCCGGGCGAGGTGGTCGGCTTGATTGGCGACAATGGCGCCGGCAAGTCCACCTTGATCAAGATCTTGTCCGGCGTTCATCAGCCGGACAGCGGGCAGATCATCGTGCGCGGGCGCGAGGTGAGGAATTGGAGTGCCGCCAAATCCCGCGAATCTGGCATTGAGACCGTGTATCAGGATCGCGCGCTGGCTCCCCAGCAGACCATCACCCGCAACATCTTCATGGGACGGGAAATCAAAGACCGCTTCGGCATCATCAAAGTCAAGAAACAGTACGAAGAAGCCAATCGGCTCATGCGCGAAATCGGCTTCACGTCGAAAGTATTCGATCCGGATTCGCCGGTGGCGACGCTCTCTGGCGGCGAACGACAGGGCGTGGCAATCGCCCGCGCGCTCTATTTCGATGCCGACCTCATCGTCCTGGACGAGCCGACGACCGCGCTTTCGCTGGTGGAAACAGCCAAGGTATTCGGCTTCATCGAGAACGTCCGGGCTCGCGGCCGTTCTATTATTTTCATCGGGCACAATATCTATCATGTCTTTGATGTGGCCGATCGCTTTGTGGTATTGGATCGCGGCAAAGTCGTCATGACGGAGGACAAAGCCAAGATCCCAGTTGCCGAAGTCCTCATCAAGCATATGCAAGAAATCGCGGAATTGGGCCACGCGACAGAGGCTTCGTCCGCATAGTCAGGAGACTGCGTCCATGATAGGGAGCGCGACAGGTGGCAAGCAGAAGCAGATCGCGCGGGAAGAAGCCAGCGGGCTGGTCAAGTGGTCGCGCAACAATCGCCGCGCCATCACCTCCACGCTCTTCTTGATCGTCATGTTGATCGGCTTCGCCATGGCGAATCCCGCGGTCTTTTCTCAATTCAAAACCTATCGTTCCGTGATGATTGCGCTGCCGGTCTCGATATTTCTGGTCGTGCCCTTGGTTTTCGTGGTGACCGCCGGCGAAATCGACTTATCTTTTCCATCGGTGGTCGGCCTGGCCTCATATGCCTTCGTATCGATTGTCGACCAAGGAGGCGACCCGCTCATTGGCATTGCGGCGGCGCTGCTTGTCGGCGCGTTCCTGGGATTCCTCAACGGCATACTTGTCGTGCGCATCGGCCTGTCCGCCCTGGTAGCGACGCTTGGCATGAATTTCTTCTTGCGCGGCTTGATTAATATACTTGTTGAAGGCTTTTCCATCGCTATCCCAGAGATTCGCGGCAGCTTCATCCATACCCTGCTGACCGACGACACAATTATGATCGTTGAGAATCAGGGCATTCCCAATCAAATGCTTTGGGCGCTGGCTTTCACCGCTCTGGGCGTATTTCTTTACAACCGGCACAGTTTCGGCGTGCGCGTGCATTGCGTCGGTGACAATCCCGAGAGCGCCGCCGAGATGGGTATCGATGTCGACCGAACGCGCATCCTGGTTTTCGTATTCACCGGCATCGGCGCGGCGCTGGCGGGCGTCTTTTCGGTGATGATTAATTTCGTATGGTGGCCGACCACCGGTGACGGATTGTTGCTGCCGGTGCTGGCTGGTCTATTTGTGGGCGGAACGCCGACCTGGGGCGGCATCGGCACGGTATTCGGCGGCGCCATCGGCACGTCCATTGTCGCCTTCATCGAGACAGGTGTGATCGCGGCCGGGCTGACCGGCTTCTTCACGCAGTTTTTCTACGGCTTGATCATCATCCTCTCGTTGATATTTCAGCGTTTCAACGGCGGACGCGTCCGCTAGTCCCGCAGCCATTGGCTCCTCACCGGAAAGTACGAGTATGAAAGTCATCCAACTGGGCATCGGCGGCATGGGCAATACTTGGCTGAATGCCGTGCGGCGTTCGGAGGAAGTCGCACATGCCGGCTTCGTGGAAATCAACGATGCCATCGCGCGTGAGCAAGCGTCCGCGTACAGCCTTGATCCCGCTACGATCTTCAAGTCACTGCCGGAAGCCTTGGAGAAACTCAATGCTGATGCGGTGATTGATGTGACGCCCCCGCAGTTTCATAGGGCGAATTCCACCCTGGCGCTGGAAGCCGGCTTGCCGGTCCTTTCAGAGAAACCGCTGGCGGGCACACTGGAAGACGCGAGAGCTATCGTCGCCAAAGTGCAAGAGACCGGCATTACCCATATGGTGGCGCAGAACTACCGCTATCGCCCCCTGACGCAAACAGTTAAGTCAGTGCTGGAAACTGGCGAATTAGGCGCTCTTGGGGCGGTCCGCGCCGAGTTCTTCAAAGGTCCGCGCTTCGGCGGCTTCCGCGAGGAAATGCCTCATCCGCTCATCATCGATATGGCCATCCACCACTTCGACATGATGCGGTTATTCCTTGGCAGCGACCCGTCCGAAATCAGCGCCCGCAGTTGGAATCCGCCCTGGAGTTGGTTCAAGGGCGACGCCAGCGCCGCCGCTGCCATGCGCTTCAAGAACAGTGTCTTTGTCAGCTACAGCGCCTCCTGGTGTTCACAGGCGCTGCCCACCAGTTGGAATGCAAATTGGCGCTTCGATTGCGAAAAGGGCGTGATGCTGGTCGAAGACGATGTCGTGACCGTACAAGATCTCTCGCAGGTGACTGACAGGCGGGGCGCTCTAGCCAATGTGCATGGCGACCGGCGCCTCGTTCCCTTGCTGGAGATGGAGCGCGAGGGGCAGGACTATCTGCTGCATGAATTTTTCGAAGCGGTCACAAAAGGCGCGCCGGTCGCTACGTCGGCTCAGGACAATATCCGCACAGTTGAATTTGTTTTTGGCGTCGTGCAGGCTTGTGACAGCGGCGACGCCGTAAAGCTCTCCTAATCAAAATAACTGTCGCCCTTCCAGAGCAGCGATTTCGCAACCTGATCGTTGAGTTCCACGCCGATGCCCGGACGCCCTGAAACGGTCATGATACCGTCCCGAATGAAGGGTTTGTCCCCGTCGCAAAGGTCATTCCACCAGGAAATGTCGCGGGCATGAAACTCAAGGAATAGAAAATTCGGCGCCGCAGCCAGCACATGACAAGCCGCCATCATGCCCAGCGGCGACGAGACATTGTGCGGCGCAATCGGGATATAGTGCGCATCCGCCAAATCGGCGATGCGTTTCCCTTCGGCAATGCCGCCGGCTTTCGCCAGGTCGGGCATGATCACATCGCAAGCCCCTTTGCGAAATAGCTCCAGGAATTCGAAGCGCGTATATTGATTTTCCCCGGTGCAGATAATCGTGCTGCTGGAGGCGCGCACCTGCGCCAAAGCATCGACATTTTCCGCCGGCACCGGTTCTTCCAGCCAGAGCAGGCGCAGCGGCTCGACGGCGCGAGCCAGAGTGATCGCCGAAGGCAAATCAAATTGACCGTGGCAGTCGATGGCCAGGTCGATCTCGTAGCCGATCGCATCGCGCACGCCCTCGATGATGTCGATGATATGCGACATCTCTTTGGCGCCGACCGTCCAATTGAAGGCGTCCAGCCGGCCGGTTCCGGTGCCGTCGACATCAAACTTGACCGCGCCAAAGCCCTCGCCCACCGCTTCCAAAGCCTTTTCCCCGAAGGAAGCGGGGCTGTCCTCCGTCCCAAAATGACAGTCAGCGTATAGACGAATCTGATCACGAAACTTGCCCCCGAGCAATTTGTAAACCGGAACGCCAAGCGCCTTGCCGACGATGTCGTGCAGGGCGTTGTCGATGCCGGTCAGCGCGAAGATCAGCGGCGCGTTACTGGCGCCGCCGTAGCGTCCATGCCGGCGCAGCTTCTCGTACAGCATGTTGATATTGAATGGATCTTCGCCGATGAGCAGGTCTTTCAACGCCAGAATGGCGTATTTGGTGGCGAATCCCGAGAAACCCGGTCCGCCAGAATTGCATTCGCCGGTGCCGACGATGCCTTCGTCGGTGTAAACGCGCACAAAAGTCCAGACGCTGCCGCCGCTATCCGGCTCTTGGCGGCCGATCACGCTCGCTTGAACATCGGTGATTTTCATGTGTCTACACTTCCTCGTCTCAGTGATAATGCTCGATACTCGCCATGATCCGCTCGATTTGGCGCGCGATATCCGGCGGAACGGGCGGGTTGAAGGGACCGCCGCCCCCGCCAACGACGTCATCAAAACCGGCACAGTTGATCGCTTCCATCACAGCCGAATAGTTGTAGGCGCGTTCTTGCATAAAGCGGATATCCTCAAGCGGCGAAATCTCGTTTTCGATTTGGCGGGCGGCTTCATAATCGCGCCTACGCTGCGCGTTGTTGATTTCGTCAGACGCCCTGGCCACCACAACATTGATGCCCGAGGTATGACCCTTCGCGCCCATTTCAGCGGCAGCCGTCGAGCGATCGCCGATGCCCCAGATGACAATTTTTTCCCTTTCCTCCAGCGCTTCGACGAAGGGCAGCACATCGTCTTCGTCGGTCCCGATCTTGACCCCGACGAAATGAGGCGAATCGCGCAGCAAGCGGATGATCATGTCGCGGTCGCGCGGACGCCGATAATAATACAGGAAGCGCGCGCCATGCCGATTCGCATGCGTTTCAGCAAAGCGCATGAAGGTCTCGTACAAGCCAGCCGGACCATAGGTGCCGCCGAGCGGCATAATCAAGTAAACATCGGGCGGTCGCTGCAGGGTGGCCAGCTCCGCGATCAAGTGGGCGGCGGCGGGCAAGGGATTGGGAACGATAGCCGCCATCAGAATGCCCCCGCCATTCATGCGCTGCCCGGCGATATCAAGCAGCTTGACCTGGTCCTCAATGGCAACATGATGAACCAGGCTCGTGCCCGCGATGGAAATCACCCGCGGTCGACCCTCGCTCAAATTATTGTTCTTCATCAAATAGTCGATATTCTTGGCGTGTCCGTCATAGTCGATTTGTCCGCCGTTGAAGGGAATCAATGGAATGCCGATCACCGAGTTGAGGTCCTCGAGCAATGCGTGACTGTCAATTGTCATAGGTCCTCCGTTACCAGCGCGTCGCCTGAAATCTCCAGCCAGGTTCGATCTTTTGCATCTCGACTTCATCATCCCGCTTGGTCAAGCCGCAAGCTAGGTATTGCTGATGCAAGGCCCCCAGCCTGTCGCGGTCAACCTCGATGCCCAAGCCCGGCAAGCTCGGCGCAGCGATGGCGCCCTCGTCGAAAGGCAGGGGTTCCAGGAGCAAGTCATGACCGTCTTGCCAGGGATAATGCGTATCGCAATCGTAGCTCAGGTTGGGCGTTGCAGCCGCCAAATGCACCATCGCCGCCAACGAGATGCCCAGGTGGCTGTTGGAGTGCATGGACATGCCGCGGCCGAATACGCGGCAGAAACGCGCCAAATCCAGCGATGCGCGGAAGCCGCCCCAAAAATGATGATCGGAGAGGATAATCGCCTCGGAATTATGCTGCACGCTGCCGGGCAAATCGTCAAACGAGGTCGTGCACATATTGGTTGCCAAGGGAATATGCAGCGCTTTCGCCACCGCGCTCATGTTCTCCTGGCCGCGCACGGGATCTTCGTAATACTCCAATACGCCTTCCAGTCGCCTACCCGCCGCGATGGCGGTATCAACTCGCCAGATGGCATTGGGATCCAGGCGCAGCGGCATATCCGGACCAAAAGCTTCGCGCAGCGCCAGAATCGAGTCAACTTCGACGCCCGGCTCGAAAACGCCGCCCTTGAGCTTGATCGACTGGAAGCCGTAGCGCTCAATCATGGCTTGCGCCTGCGCCACGATGCCATCAGCGTCCAGCGCCGCTTCCTGACGCGCGGCGAACCAGCCAGTCGCGGCGGAATCGCGCTCGAAGCCGAACTCGCCGCCCGCGCCCTCGTGTTTGTAAAAGAGATAGGCGGCGAAGGGTACGCGATCGCGCGCTGTGCCACCCAGCAAATCAACCACGGGACGCTCGCAAGATTTGCCCATCAAGTCGTAACAAGCGACTTCGATGGCGCTGCGCGCGTGCACCCAGCTTCGTTGATCCCAGGGCGAATCGCCCCGTTCATCTTCCCCCGCCAGCGCATTCAGCGTCGCGAAGATGTGATTGAGTTGCCAGGGGTCTACGCCGATGAGTCGCTCCGCGGCTTGTTCCAGCGCGGCGCGTGTCCCCTCGTCCCCCGGAATTTCTCCCCAGCCCGACAGACCATCGTCGCTGACCAGTTCCAGCACGATGCGCAGGGCATAGGGCGCGTGCAGCCCCGCCGCGTTCAGCAGCGGCGGGTCGGCGACGGCGACGGGCGTGATCTGTGCATCGGCAATGCGCATGATTAGCTCCACAAGTGATCCCGCGACCACTCGCTGTCCCAGGCCTCGCTCGGCTCGAAGTAACCGGCATCGCGTCCTCTTCTCATGTCCATATGCTCGCGGATGACCGCTTCGTTGAGTTCGCCGAAGCCCAAGCCCGGCGCCTCCGGCACGGGCGCGTAACCATCGATGACCAGCGGCTTCTCGATCCCGTCGATCAAATCCTCCCACCAGTGCAAGTCCACCGAGTGGTTCTCCAGCACATAGAAGTTCTCGGTGGCGGCGGCGCAATGGATATTGGCCAGGAATGAGACCGGCGATCCCGCCATGTGCATGGCCATCGGCACGCCGTAGTCTCCCGCCAGATCGCCGATTTTCTTGGTTTCCATGATGCCACCGGAAGTCGCCAGATCGGGATGGATTACCGAGACGGCTTTCGCCTCCAGCAAGGGCAGGAAGCCTTCTTTCAAGTAGATATCTTCGCCGGTGCAGACCGGGGTCAGCAGCGAGTTCTTCAAGCGCAGCCACTGATCAGTGAACTGCCAGGGAATCATGTCCTCGTACCAAGCCAGCGAGAAGGGATCCAATGCCTGTCCCAGTCGAATGCAAGATTCGACATTGATATGACCGAAATGATCGGCGGCCAGCGGGATCTCGTAGCCGATGATCTCGCGCACCTGCCGCACATATTCGACCAGATATTCAACGCCGATGTCGGTGATCTGGATACCGGTGAAAGGGTGCATGATATGTCGAGACTCCAACATGCCCGGCGGCGCGGACACGGCGTCTTTGATCCCTTCCAGCAAGCCAATGCCGATATCCATCTTGAGGAATTTGAAGCCGGCGTCCATACGCCTCTTGAGGCGCGCGCCCATGGCCGCGCCCTCCGGCGTGGAATCGGTATCGCAGTATACCAGCGCCTTGTCGCGGAACTTGCCGCCCGCCAGTTGATAAGCCGGTACGCCGTAGGCTTTGCCGGCCAAATCGAAAAGCGCCATCTCGATGCCGCAGACGCCCCCGCCCTGCCGGCCGTGAAAGCCGAACTGTTTGATCTTCCTGAATATCTTGTCAATGTTGCAGGGGTTCTCTCCCAGCAAGCGCGATTTGAGCAGCAGCGCATAAGTCGGGCTGGCGCCGTCCCGCACCTCGCCATAGCCGCTGATGCCTTGATTGGTGTCGATCTTCAGGAGAGTCACATCAAATGGCAGCGCGCGCAAATTGACGATCCGCAGGTCGGTGATTTTGAGGGCGGACGGTCGCGAATACGTGCCGACGTTCGATTCAAGGCTTGCGTCAGTCATTCTTATCTCCAAACAGGTGAACTATCTATTATGTTTTCACCACAAAGACACGAAGGCCGCAAAGAGTGATTTCCTTCGATACTTCTTCGTATCCTTTGTGCCTCTTTCTAAATAAACCGCGTCGCTCATGCGACGAGAAGGTCTGTTATTTTCTATGAGCGCGGCAAACCTTTTCGCTGCCGCCGGGTGGCTGTGCTTATCTATTCAACGCCGCAACAAATTGCGCTCGCGGTAAGTCTCCGCCGCTTCTCGAATAAAGGCTGCATTCTCGCTCGCACCGTATGTCGATTCGAGATAATCCGCTAGGCGCGTCAATTCTTCATGCGTCGCGCGCTCCGGGCGCAGCAGTTCATAGATTTTCAGCAATTCATCGTTGGGCACGGACGTGAGTTCAGCGGCACGCGAGAAGTTACCCGCCAACTGCGGGTATCCAGCATCCCGCGCGATCCGCGCCTGCTGACGCAAGGCATCGGCATGCGTGCGCAAATCGTCGCCGGAGAGCTCGCCCTTGGCCACCGCTTCGGCGGTGATTTCGCTCAGCGGACGCTCGCTGTAGCTGCGCAAATCACCAGCCGCGTTGTCACGCAAAGGATATTTTCCCCCAGGTTTTTCGTGCATGGCGCTTCCTTCAGTTCGCAGCCGCGGGCGCGGCAGGCGCACCACTGACCGTCATGGTCATCAGTCCGGCTCCCAATCAAAGAGGCACTCCAAGGGCGCTTGATCGGGGCGGACCTCGTCCGTTTCGCGCCGATGCAGCAGCGCGGTTTTGACGATCAGGCGCAGGCGGGCGCCGTTGTCGATCTTGACCGAAACCGGCACTGTCGGCTTGCCGAGCGCGTAACGCGCGGCGTTTACTCCAATATGCTCGTAAGTAGAAATTGTCAAGCTGGGCGACTGTGAAAAAAGCTCCAGATTATTGAGCGGCGCCAGGTCCTTCTGATGGATCACCGCCGTACCGCGTGACTGCAAGCCGATAGCGATGCCGCTGCCGCTGAGCCGCGCGCCCACAAAGCCAATCGCGGCGCAATCGGACGAGTGATAGATACGGATAATCCGCGCTACAGCGCCCTCGCCCGCGATGCCGCTGAGGATCGCCTTCAGCACCTCTTCGTGTTCCAGGCCGCCGATGGTCTTGCCGAGCGCGCGTCCAAATGCCGGTCCCAGCGCCAGCACGACTTCTTTGCCCGTTCCCCTCGCGGCGGGACCAATCTCAACCAGGCGCGACAGCGGTTCGCCCTCATGCGGCTCGACGAATCCGGTTGGCGGTTTCGCCTGGGGTATGGCTTGTATGTCCTGCCAGCGCTGCCCCTGCGGTCGATACCCGCTGCCGGGACCGGTATAATTGTTGGGGTCGTTGATGGCGCTTTGCACTTTGAAGTCGGCATCGAAGATGGCGGCCGGTTGCAGATAGTCCGCCGCGATGCGTTGCCGACCCATTTCCAGGATATTATCGGCGACCTCGCCGAAACCGCTGCGCTGCAAGGCTTGCATGATCGCAACGAAATCGGAATCGTCCGCCATGAATCGGTCAGCAGCCTCCAGATCGGGCACGATATCGCGCCCGGGCATGTCGTCACTGCTGTGGGCCACGGTGGCGGCAGCTACTTCTTCGTCCGAGATGGCGGGCAAATCCAATTCGCGGTAGACCGCTTGTATCGCTTTCGCCGCCTTGCGACGGATGTCGAGCGCTTCGTCTTCGCGGATTGGCTTGACGCCGCCGTCGATCTGCATATCGCGCTGCAGCACGTTGTAATCGTCAAAGTCTTCGGCATCGAAGTTGCCGCCGCCGAACAAGTTGTCGCGTTTGGGTATCGCGCTATAGCCGGAAAAAATGAAGTCGGTGCCGGGGATGAACTGCAGCATGAGCTTGGCGGTCTTGCGGATGCTGGAATGCGACGCCAGCGCATCGTTGCCGGATGCCACTTCCAGACCCAGCATGGACGCCAGCAAGTTCTCGGCAAGTACCGCGCGTACGCCGCCGGGCAGCGCTTCCGGCAAGGCAATGCAAGAGATCGAGCCATTCTGGACGCCTTGGCTGCCCGCGCCCTTGACCACCAGCAAGCAGCGCGCTTCCAGGTAAAGCATCGATTTCTGTTCAGCCCGACCCATCAGCGCCTCAGAGCCCGTGCCGGAGGTGAAGCGGATCTTCACCCCGCGCGAGGCATAAGCTGAGGCCAGGAAGGCTTTGGACCAAGGCGTGTCATCGCCGTCGACGAAGGTCATTTCCGTGCCGTAAACGGAAAGGGTTTCGGCATAGCTGGTCAGCCCTTTCATCGCCAGCCGCAAGCCCAGCGCTTCTTCCACCGAGCATTGTGTCAAAACGCCGCCGCGTCCGGTCTGTGTGCCGATGAGAATGGCCAGCGCGTTGAATGGCGCAAAGCGCGCTACGCGCACCGTTGTTTCGACTTCGGCGAAGCCGCGCAATGCCGCTTCGGCCGCGTCCGCCGCCAGCAGCGCCGGGTGCTCCCGCCAGTTGGTCACATGCGCCTGATTGGCCGGCACGCGTCTGACGCGCATCTTCGCCAGCCCCATCATCATCTCCAGCACATTCATGTGGCGCACAATGTCGGTGAGCTTCGCCGGTGTACAACCCGTGATGAGACGAGCGATGTCCTCGCGCGGCACGTTGATATCCGCCAGCATGCGAGCGTATTCCTTTGACGGTATCTCCATCGCAGCGCCTGCGACATCAAGATCGAGGGCATGGGAAACGATAAAAAGATCAAGCGCGTCAAAATCGGCGCGCGGCTTGCCGTCCATTTCGACGACCTTGCCCTCCTCGATCGAAACGCTCGGTTGCGGATCGTAGGGGCTGTCGGCGACGATCAAGCCGGCTTCGGGCCAAGGCTCGACAAAGGTCTCTTTGTTAATATCTCGATTGGCCAAAAGACCAAATCGAATCGATCGCTCCATGGCACGGTCTCCAACCAGGTGAATTGCTTAGGCAGAATCTAACACAAGGCGACTAACCTGTCGAACCCGTGCCTTTATATTATAGGCAGGCTGAGGAGAATCCAGGCGATCTGACCCAAAAGCGGTTCAAGTTTTTATCCGGGTTAGTGACAGCGTATCGTACCGTTCCGATCTGCGATTCTGTCCACTTGTCGCAGTTTGTGAAGAAACGTACAATCCAACCGCTAGAGACCATATCCAGGTCGCTAAGTTTGCGGACATCTTGTTCGTCACTGGCAGAGATGACGCCTGATTCCGAGCGATCTTGCATCTTGAAACTTTGCGCTGTACTTGCAACAAGGACAGTTAGCCCAGGATTGACTCATGGTGAGTGAACACGTTCAACCTGAATCGAGATATAAGCCCTTTGTCGGTCTGTCGCTAGCGACGGCTGCGCTCACCTTAGGTCTGATTGTATTTGGCGCTATCGTACGGGTTACTGATTCGGGCCTCGGCTGTGGCAACGACTGGCCCCTGTGCAACGGAACAATATTTCCGCCCCTGGACAATATCACTGCTTGGATTGAGTGGCTCCACCGTCTATTCGCGTTGTTGATCGGCATGTTCGGACTGGCGACGCTGGTCGTCGCCTGGCGCCACTCCAACAAGCAAATCCTAGGCATGACCGCCTTGGCGGCAGCGCTCTTTGTCCTTCAGAGTGGCTTGGGCGCGATTGTCGTGTTTCTTGACCTGCCACCCACATTTGTCACGCTGCACTTAGGGGTGGCTATGCTACTATTTGCGGCCTTAATTGCGGCAAATGTGATGGCCTGGTATCAACCGCAGCGGGCATATCATGCGGATTCGATATCAACTTTGACCAATCTCAATGCCACCTTTGCCCTGCTGGTCATATTGACCGGCGCCCTGGTGCGCGGCAGCGGCGCGACGCTTGCCTGCACAGAATGGCCGCTATGCGACGACGGTCTCCTCCTGCCCTTTCAACAGGGGCAACTCGCTGTTATACACATGATTCACCGTCTTGCGGTGGCCGCCATGAGCCTGACGATTCTCTTGCTCTTGCGGCAGGTTTATAGGAATCGCCAAGAAAACCGGATCAAGCAGATCGCTTTGGCAATTTGCCTAGCGTATCTGTTGCAAGTCGGCGCCGGCGCGATGTTTGTGTTCAGCGTAGCCGGTCCGGAGTGGGGAGCGCTTCATGTCGGCTTGGCTGCTGCTGTCTGGGGACTGCTCGTGGCGCTCGCCACAATTGAAACCTTGAATCGGATCGGCTTGCGGTCGGTTTATACGAGGACGAAATGACAAGCATTCTACGAGAAAACTTCACGCTCGGAGAGTTGCCCCGCACCTATCTCGAGTTAACGAAACCGCGCATTGTCCTGCTCCTGGTTTTCACCTGTATGACAAGCATGATCGTTGCCACGGGCAAATGGCCCCCGATTGGTCTGCTATTCTTCACTATTCTCGGTGGCGCGCTTTCGGCAGGCGGGTCCAGCGCCATCAACCAATACCTGGATCGCAGTCTCGACGCAAAAATGGCGCGTACGGCGCGCCGCCCCATTCCTTCCGGGCGTATCGCTGCCGGACGCGCTCTGGCATTTGGCTTGTCGCTGGTTGCGTGCTCCGTATTGCTGCTGGGGATTTTCGTCAACTGGCTTTCCGCGGGCCTAGCCCTGGCAGGAGCAGTGTATTATGTGGTTCTGTATACGCTGGTTCTAAAACGCAACACTGTTGCGAACATTTTAATCGGCGGCGGCGCTGGCGCAGTGCCTGTCTTGGTGGGTTGGGCAGCGGCAACTGGTAAGATTGACCTGCAAGCCTTTATTCTGTTTGCGATTGTGTTTTACTGGACGCCGCCGCATTCCTGGGCTCTGGCGCTGTTGGTGAACAAAGATTACGCGGCTGCAAATATACCTATGATGCCAGTCGCCCGCGGCGAACGAGTTACTCGGTATCAGATTCTCTTTTATTCGGTCCAACTGTTTATAATCAGTTTGTCGCCAGCATTGTTGCTGCTGTTGCCGCAGGCGCCAAATATGCTAGGGATGTTTTATCTGTTGTCGGCAGCATTGCTGGGCTTGTGGCTCGTCTGGCGCTCCTTGACACTCATACGCACACCAGACAAGTCCAATGCGCGTTCCTTATACAAATACTCGTCCCTTTATCTGGCGCTGCTTTTCCTGGCGATGATTTTGGACAAGCTACTGCAATAAGAGGATGCGCCCGGTGACGCGGCGGACATGGATATCAAAAGGATCTTTGACTGTCTACGTGAGCACGATGCTCTTCATCCTTGTCACATCAGTTTTTCTAGTCGCCTTTGCTGTAAGCAGTCGGTCAACCGACGAGAAAGTCCAAGCCGTCAGCCGGGCCGCTTATGCGACAGAAGTCGCCGCGGCGCTGGTCGGCGCTTCCGCCATAGAGGCGGAAGCGCTCTTATTAGAACACAATTGCAATGTCTGTCATGTCTTGGGCGATGGGCGTGTTGCGCCCTTGTTTGCTGGCATCGCCGAACGAGCTGCGGCGAGACGGCCGCACTTGTCAGCACAACAGTATCTTTACGAATCTATTGTTTTCCCGGGCGCTTATCTTGTTGACGGATACGCGAATGCCATGCCCGGTAATTTTGCTGAGCGGCTATCCTCAGCGGAAATTGGTCACATCATCGCCTATTTGCTGACGCGGACCGACCAGGCTCAATCTTGAGTCCAGAGACCAACGATCGGACGGATTTCAGCATTGCGCCTTCATGAACGAGTATGAATTGATACCCTTTGCTTGTCTCATTCAACAAAATCTCTTGCTCATGTAGAGAGAAGGCTTGCTCAAATCTGTGAGCGCGACCTTCTTGTGTCCTTCTGCCGGTTATGCGCCGAGCGGCTTGACCGCCAAGTGAGCGCGTGATACTTTCTGTGAATGCGATAATTTACGCGCGGAGAATCGGTCAAATGAAAACCGACTTGACACAAGCACAAATTGATTTCTATCAAGAGAACGGCTATATCATCATCGAGGACTTTCTGACGTCCGCTGAGCTGGAAACCTGGCGCCGAAATGTCGACGATGCCGTGGAAAAGCGCGCAGACCGCCGGCTCGCAGACGGTCCCGGTTGGCGGGATAATGATAGTGAAGAAAACAGCTATTATAATCGTGTCTTCGTGCAGCGCATCAACCTCTGGACCGACCACGAGGGCATGCGCGAGTTGATGGTGGATCCAGGCCTCGGGAAGCTGGCGAGCGAACTAGCCGGGGTCGACGGCATGCGCATTTGGCACGATCAAGCCTTGATCAAGCAGCCCTGGGCCAACCCCACTGGCTGGCACCTGGACAACCCCTACTGGTCCTATTCATCGCGGGACGCCATCAGCATTTGGATCGCGCTGGACGACGCCACCCGCGACAACGGCTGTCTCTACTTTCTGCCGGGCACGCACAAGACCGCCACCTTTGATAATTCGAGCATCGGCGTGAATACGGGGGAATTGCTGGATGTCTATCCGCAATGGGCGGAAATCCAGTCCGTGGCCGCGCCGATGGCCGCCGGATCCTGCTCCTTCCACAACGGCTTGCTGGCACATGGCGCCGGCGCCAACATGACGCCTGGCACAAGGCGGGCGATGACCTGCGGCTATATGCCCGATGGCTGCGTCTTCAATGGCATACCCAATATCCTGCCGCAGAACTACCTGGACACATTAGAAATTGGCGACGTGTTGGACAACGACAAACTCAACCCCTTGATATGGCACAAGACCAAACCCTATGTGACGGCTTGACAATCGGCCTGACAAGGTTTCATGAACTGCCCCGCATCCATCCGCGCACTGCCGCCATAGCCTTGTGACTTGCAGCGGGGCGATCAGGGCTTATGTGTAGCGCTCGCGCAGAATCCCGGCGGCTTGCGACATCGCTGTGAGCTTCTGATAGCTTTCTTCGAGCGAAATCGGATTCGTGCTCGTCGGTGCGAATCCACAATCCGGGTTGAGCGTGATCTGCTCCGGCGCCAGGAATCTCAGCGCCTTTTCGGCACGTTCCACAATGAGCGTCGGTGTGTCTACGATCTCTCCGCGTACATCAACCACGCCTAAGCCAATTTCCTTATCTGTCGGGAAGCGACCAAAAACCGAAATATCACCCGCTTGCGATACCGCGAACTCCATCGCCAATTGGTCAACATCCGCTTTCAGCAGATAGGGCATGATCGGTTCGTAATCCCCGCTGGCGTAAACCGTGCGCGCGCGATTGCCTCGGCAAACATGCAGCGCGGTCTTGATACCGTCAATGCCCGCCACAACGCAATTCAGATCATCAATCGCGCGCTTGATCTCGGCATCCGGGTCTTTGAACCGCGCCCGGTGCTCCGGATCCACGAAGAAGCATAACCAGGGATCATCAAATTGAACAACATCGACGCCGACATCGCGCAATGCCAAGACTTCCCTCCGCAGAATCGGAATAACAGCTTCGATGAAGTCGCGACGACTGGCATAAGCGTCGCTGGAATAATCCGGATGCCACAGCCGCCCCCCAATCATATGCGGCGATGGCAATGCGACTTTGCTTTGCCGCTCGGTCGTCTGACGCAGGAAAGAGGCGCCCCCCGCCGCAATCGGACGCCTATAAGTCATCTTCTCTACTACAAGAGCTTGCTGGAATTCCTTTAGCGTCCATTGCTGCGGCGCGGAGAAACCCGTATCCGGTACGACCTCGGGCGCAAGCGAAGTAGTCTGATATTCGGCTTGTTGAAAGCCGCCAACCATCTGGGCGAAAACTTCAAAGTAACCGATTCTGCGCCATTCGCCGTCCGATATGATGTCTATGCCGGCCGCTTCTTGCAGGCCAATGGCAAAGCTGACGGCTTTATCCATAGCCTCGTCCAGCGCTTCATCGCTCAAGCTTCCGTTTTGATGCGCCAGCAGCAGGTCAATAACCCATTTTGGACGTGGCAAACTACCGATCACGCTGGTTGGGAAGAGAGTTTCTGCTGTCATTTGCCGTCTCGCTACAGGCCAGGTCTACACCAATAACTCTGGCTTGTCGGAACAGATGGCATCGACGCCCAGCGCCTTCAAAGCGGCAATTTCTGATGGGCGCTCTTCGTGCCAACAGACGATCCCCAATTCCGCCTCCCGCACCGCCTCTATCCACTCGGGCTTGAGCAAACGATGCGGCTGCTCAGCTCGGTTTTCCCAGCAGGGATGGACATAATCCGCCTCAACCGACTGAGCCAGCTTCACCGGATCAATATTGACCGCGCCGAACAATATCGAAGTCTGGGCATCGGATCGAGCCGCCTTCACATGAGCTAGATAATCCGGCCGGAACGAGCCGAAAATCGTGTCTCGCAGATAGTGGTATTCATCAAGCGTCTCCAGCAGCGCTAGAGCCGACCGCGCGCTGAGTTGCTTGATATCCAAATACAAACCCAAGCCCAGACGGCGGCACAAGCTAACGGCTTCTTCAAAACTGATGATCTTGCCCCGGTCTGTATCCAGGCGTCTCAGCTCATCCAAACTGGAATCCGAGACATTTCCATCAATGCCGTAGACGCGTCTCAAGCTGCTGTCATGGATGACGACAGGCACATCATCCGCGGTGGCGCGAATGTCAATTTCCACCATATCAGCCCCGAGCTCGGCGGCTGCCCGCAATGCCTCTGCCGAGTTTTCCCGGGCATAAGCCGACCCGCCGCGATGCGCGATCCGCAACACACGTCGCTGATCCGGCGGAATCGTATGCCGCAGTTGCTCAATCCAGGCGCTGATACGTCTGGGTATCCACTCGCAGAGCTGCCGCCAGGGGACAAAGATCGCCTCGCGCAGGTCAAACTCCTTTGAAAAATCGAAACTCGGCTCGAAGCGCAAACGTTCCAGATAGCTATGAACCAGACGATTGTTCAGCGGTACCCGTTCCCGAATGACGCCTGCAAACAAAGGCGTTACGTGTACGCCCATTCTGCCGGCGTGACGGCCGCAGCTTGCCAGCGTCGTGGCTTTTCTTTCCAGCAACCAACGCGGTGAGGGCGCAAATGCATGTTTGCCGGGTTCTGAGTACAGCGCGGGGCGGTTATCTTCAATATGGGGACCCTGGCCACCATCCGCCATCCGATTGTAACCGCCATGCCAACTCGCTTCGGTATCAACCAGAACCCCGTCGCCATCGACATAAACCCAGATATGCTCAAGTTCATAGAGGTGCCCGATATCCCAATCCCACCAAATGGCATATTCGATGGCAAAGGCGATATTTTCTTTCAGTAGGATCTCGCGAGGAAAGGAGGTCGATAACGCGCTCTCGCGGAAGACCGTATAACCGACAGCCGAAGGCAGAAATGGCTCTTTCGCGTCAAAGCGGATAAATGCGGCGTAGCGCAAGGCAAGCTCATGATCCGAAGGAGAGGCTACCGCTCGGTCAAGCCCCTGCAAGCGCATATCCAGCATGGCGACAGGCTCGGCTCGTCCTCACTGCCACAAAAGCGATTTTTCTGTTTCCGGGTCGAAGAACTGCGCTTGCTCCATATCAAAGGCCAGCGAGACGCGCTCCCCGGCTTGGTGCCGGTCTTCCGTGTCCGCAAGCAGCAGGAAACTGTGCCGACCTATTCGCACGTCGATCAGGTCTTCGCGCCCCAGCGGCTCAACGACAAATATCTCGCCCGATACCGTTCCGTTGTTCGGGTCGCTCGCTATTTGGATATCCTCCGGCCTTATGCCCATCACGACCGGACCACCATGGCTGGCAGGCGGCGCGCCGCGCTCCTTTTGTACTTCCAAACGAAGCGACTCCGTTTCGGCGAAGAAGCGGCCGTTGGACGCCTGGACGCTGACATCGACGAAGTTCATTGGCGGGTTGCCAACGAAGCCCGCGACGAACTGCGTCTTCGGTCGGTCATATAACTCATCGGGCGAATCAAAGGCTTGCAAATGTCCCCCGCTCATCACCGCGATTCGGTCGGCCATGGTCATCGCTTCCACCTGATCGTGCGTCACATAAATCGATGTGATGCCGAGGTCCTTCTGCAAGTGTTTGATCTCGCCGCGCATAGTCAGCCGCAGCCGCGCGTCCAGATTGGACAACGGTTCGTCAAAAAGCAGCACGTCCGGTTCTTTCACCAAAGCCCGGCCCAAAGCCACCCGCTGCTGTTGGCCGCCCGACAGTTGTCCCGGGCGGCGATCCAGCAACTCCCCGATACCCATCACATTGGCAACCTGCCGGACGCGATCGTGTTGGTCGGCTTTCGATACTTTTTTCAGTTTGAGCGGATAGGCGATATTCTGGAAGACGGTCATATGCGGGTAAAGCGCGTAGCTCTGGAAGACCATGCCGATATTGCGATCTTTCGGCTGAACTGTGTTGACAACCCGTTCGCCAAATCTAATCACCCCGTCGGTGGGTTTATAGATGCCCGCCAGCGTAAGAAGCGTGGTCGTCTTGCCGCAGCCGGAAGGTCCCAGAAAGGCGACAAATTCACCGTCTTCAATATGCAGGGTCAAGTTCTCGACGCCAACAACTTCGCCGAATTTCTTACTGAGATTATCGATTGTCACTTTCATTGCATGCGTCTTTCTCGCTCTGCCGCAACAGCCCTTGCGCGAAACGGTATCAGGAACTGCCTTTCGTCCCGCCGGCATAAATATTCAGCAGGTATTCCTGGGCGAAGATAAAGAAGATGAAAATGGGTATCAATTGGAACAAGCCCACAGCCGCCACCTGGTTCCAGTCAACTGGCGCTGTTTCGTCAATCAGTTCATTCAGGAAAACCGGCAAGTTGCTCACGCCGCTGCCGATAGAATACGTAGCTGGAATAATATAAGCGTTCCAGCCGCCGATGAAAGCGAAAATCCCCAGTGCCAGCAAGCCGGGGCGAATCTGCGGCAAGAGGATCTCCCAGTAAGTGCGCCAGCGCGAAGCGCCGTCTATGAGCGCCGAGCGCTCCATATCCCAGGGGATGTTGTCGAAGAATCCTTTCATCAACCAAACGCCCAGCGGCAGTTGAAAGGCGACCATAACCAAGGCAATGCCGCCTACTGTATTGAAGCCGATCAATTCGCCGATGACCGGTATGTTCCCAAGCCGCAACAGCACAATGAAAATGGGAATGAGCAAGGTGATGGCTGGGAAGCCGTGAAGGATTAGCGTGAACGAGAGAAAGAAACGCCGCCCTGGGAAGTGCATTCGCGATAAAGCGTAACCCGCCATCGACGAAACCAATAAGACCACGAAGGTCATAACCACTGCGATCGCCAGCGACGTCATGAATATAGGGACGATATTGAATTCCAGCCCGGCGATATTGCCAACGAAGATCGACTCCCAGTTTTTCAGGGTAAAGCCGCCAAAATTGTCATTCCCATCGAGCGGCACCAGCCCTTCGGTGCGGAAACTGAACGTGGCGATGATCACCCAAAAATAGCCGACGATCAAAGGCGATAGCAGCCCGACCAGCGCAATATAAGGCGCCCAATGGCCAGGCAAAAATACGATAATCGCGGTGAATACCAGCGCCAGCGCCAAACCCGGCAACAAAGCGCCAAGCTGCTTGTCGGAAACCAGAACAACCCGGACCGTCTCCTGCAGTTCCTCGTCGCTTCGCGTGAAGCGCAAACGCAGCGGGTCGCCCTCCGTTGACTGGCTAAGGCGCTTGTTGAAGGCGCCCAAATCCACCGCGTCGCGACGAATGGCGCTAATGACATCGCCCACCTGCAAGCCAGCCGTCTCGGCCGCGCCGCCGGCGACGACTGCATCGACGCGAATGCCCGCCTCAGTCTGGCTCAGCGTCATTTGCAGGGATTGCCGCGGCGCGAATACACCATAGTCAAGAACAAAATATCCGGCGGAAATGAGCGCGAACAATAGCGCTGTGCTGGTAAAAGCCAATCCCAGCGCCCTCGCGATATCGGATCTTGTGTAGCGGCGGGCGACGCTCGCCCCGGAGATGTAAGCGACAAAGGGCAGCGCCAGCAAAGCCAGACGAGTCAAAACATCCGTCACCGTCTCTTCGACGCTGCCTAGGGCAAAAAGCGGACCAATTACCCCGCTGAACAAGAAGGCGGCGATGAGCAAAACACAAATGCTGATGGCGCCGAAGCGCAGGGCTTCCGCCAGGTCTTGCGGGAAGCTCTGTGGGCTCTCGTCGACTTTGACTTTGAGCGTGTCGAAGAGTCCGTCGCGCGACTTCATAGTGCTTCCACCCGCGGCTCGGCGATCAATTCGTCAAAGCGGAATACCCGCATATATATCACGGCGAGCACGACGCCGATCATGACCAAAAGCACGGCGAAAGCCGAGCCGTAACCCCACTGGGCATTGCCAAAATAATTCGACAAGGCGCGGTGATACGCCGTCAGGGACCATACCTCCGTGCGATAAAGACCCGGACCGCCATCGGTCAACAACTGAATCTCCACGAATGATGTCAACAAGGACAGGGTCTGGTAGGTCACGACAAAGAGCAGGGGCCAACGGATCAAAGGCATAATGACATAGCGGATGCGCTGCAACTTCGACGAACCGTCGACCAGCGAGGCATTGAGCAGGTCCCTGGGGATCGACTCGATAGCGGAGGTGAAAATGATCATGCCAAAGGACACGCCGATAAATCCATTAACGACAACGACGAATACCCAGGGATTGGTGGAAATATAGTTGTAAGTGGGCTGCCCAAGCGCCTCGTTGAATTGGTTGATAATCCCAAAGGGCGCCTCCGCTATCATTCGCTTCCAGATCAGAATATAGACAACGGGCGAGGTGATGCGCGGCAAGATCCACAGCGCGCGAAAGACAAAGCCCGCGCTGCGGTCGATATGCGTCGTTAGCAAGGAGACCAATAGCGCCAGGGATACGTTAAAGATTGAGAGCGTAACGAGCACATAAAAGATGGTGTTAAAGAAAATCTTGCGCGCGAATTGATCGTTCAACAATGTCTGATAGTTTTTGAGGCCGATGAATTCCATGATGGCGAGGTTGGAGGTGAAATTCGAGCTCGCCAGATTGGTAAGGCTCAAGTAGAGGACGATGGCCACCGGGATCAAGAAAAAGACGATGACGAGAATGCCCGCCGGCGCCATAAATCCGTAAGCGCCCAGATATGACTTCAGGGCGTTGCTTCCGCCGCGGCTCCGAGGAACTGTCGTATCGCCTGTTTTTGCTTGTTCGGACATAAGTGAAACTCGCGCTTTGTTGGAAACCCAATTTTCAGGGCGGGCGCTCCCGGATCATTTTGGGAATGCGGAGCTTGGCCTGCTTGCCGGTCAAGGGGAGCGGTCCCGCTCCCCTTGACCGATCTTAAACGACTTGCGCGAACGACAGACAATCAACTAGCGAACTGTGATGCCGTCGCCCAACTCATTCTGCATTTGCGCGATGGCGATATCGGCTGCGCCTGCCGCATCCGCTTCGCCCGTCTCTACCGCCTGGATGCCCAGGAAGTAGGCGTTCGACCAGGCATTCCAACCGGGATGATTGGGCAGTGCCGTCGTATGATCGAGCATGTAGTGCGCGCTGCTCAGCAAACGGTTGTTGGCGTAAGCCTCGGATTCCAACTGCGCGTTGAGAATGCCCAGATGGAAGCTGTCAATGGCGTGCTTGTTGTTGTGCTCGGGCGTCGTGATCGCCGCGATCAACTCCAGAGCCACATCCGGATTCTCGCTGCCGCTGCTGATCATGTAGGTGAGCGGATGCGTCAGCGTGATTGCTTTGCCCGTAGCCATGGCCGGGATCAGGGTCAAGCCGATATTTTCGAAGAGGAACTCATCGCCGCCCTTGTCGGCAACATAGTTGATCGCCCAGTTGGGCCAGTTCCAAGTGCCGCCAGCGGCGAAGAGCACGGTATCGGCCTGCGCCACCGTCGGATGCCAGACTTCGTTCCAGTCCAGCCCGATGACATCGGAGCGCAGCACGCCAGACGCCACCGCGCCGCCCAGCAGCTCGTAGGTCGCGACCAAAGCCTCGCTGTCCACCACCAGGTTGCCTTCCATATCGAGGACTTCGCCGCCATGGCCGTAGTAGTAGTAGAGGAAATCGGGACCGTTGCTCGGGCGGTGCCACCAGCCATTGCCAGCATCGACGATGCCTTCTTCAACCGCGGCTTCAGCGGTCGCCAACATATCGGCGAAGGTCCACTCGCCAGCAGCGACGCGGTCGGGCAGGGACTCGATGTCTTCCTCGCTCCAGCCCAGGTCGCGCAGCAGCAGCTTGCTGTAGAAGATCGGTCGCGCTTCGGCGTCCTGCGGGATACCCCAAATCTGGCCCGCGTAGCCATGCGAATCCCACAATGACGGCACAATATCATCAAATTCGCTGTGCATGCCAATCACGTCATCCAGCGGGATGATGAACCCGGCCGGCGCCCAGGCGCCAATGTCTTCGTGGCCCGACAAGATGATATCGGGCGCTTCGCCGGCTTCCGATGCCAGAACGAATTCGTTCTTGTAGTCGCCCCATCCGGCATTGTCCTGGATGAGGTTCAACTCGATATCGATGCCCAGGTTGGCTTCGACTTCGGCTTCGACTTCCGCAAAATTGTTGCAGCGCCAGTCTTCTTCAGGCGGGCTGGCTTTGCAGCGAATCGTGATGCTGATTGAATCTTGCGCGCCGACAATTCCGGTTAGCAAACTCAAAACCAGGATGAAGATCAGCGCGATGCCTAATCTGGAAAACATTATTCGCTTCTCCTGTCGATGAAATGTATACGGTAGATGGAGTATAGCATAAAACGCCTCGGATTCTCAAAAATCATCTATGGGACAATTAAATTTGATTTGTCAAGTCTTTAAGACTAAAATATCCGCGAGCGCAAATAAGATAAGAAATGAGAGAAACCAAACTAATGAATGACCAACTGAAAGAATTTCGCGTCTCCAACGACGCCATGAACGACCCCGAGGAACTGCAACGCCGCATCGCCGATGAGGGCTATCTCTTTTTCAAGCGGCTGGTGAATCCCGACCGACTGTGGGAGCTGCGCCGCGAGATGATGAGCATGATTCAGCAAGTCGGCTGGCTCGTCGCCGGCACCGACCCCATGGACGGCATCGCCGATATCAACATGCGCTACACCGAAGGCGACAATGAATACAGCGCCGGTTACGCCGAAGTCTACAAGATCGAAAACTTCCATCGTGCCGGGCACTGGCCCGAGTACCTGGACATCATCGAGAAGATGGTGGGCAAACCCATCATGCCGCATCCGCAGAAGATCGCCCGTATCTGGTTCCCCAAATACACCGAGCACACCACGCCCAAGCACCAGGACTTCGTGCACTTCCAGGGCAGCTACGACAATATCACCTGCTGGGCGCCGATCGGCGATTGCCCGATTGAACTGGGCGGCTTGGCGGTGATTCCGAAGTCTCACAAGGTCGATCGCGTGCTCGACCACCACTTCTCCCTGGGCGCCGGCGGGCTGATCGTCGACGAAACCGAACACGAAGACATCGATCCGGTCTGGTATACCACCGATTACGAAGCTGGCGACGCCCTCTTCTTCCCCGCGCTGACCATCCACCAGGCGCTGCCCAACTATACCGAAGACAAGCTGCGCCTCTCCCTGGACAATCGCTATATGCTCGTCGGCGACAATGTCGCTGAGCACATGCTGACGCCGCATGAACCGAGTCTGCTCACTTGGGACGACATCTACCCGGGCTGGCAGTCGGATGATCTCAAGTACTACTGGAAGTCATACGACAATCCGGTTGTCGAGAAAGATCTGAGCTTCGGCGAGAAGGGCCGCGCGGAAGCAATCGAAATGGCGCGCGCCGGCAATGAACACGCCATCTATGCCTTAAAGCGCGGCGTCAAGAATAGTCCCGATACCGTCGCTCCCGAAGTACTAGCGCTCCTGGACGAACTCGGCGTCGAAGTCTAGTACCAACGCCCTCTTCACAATGAACGAGTAAATGGCGGGCTTGCCATGTCCTATCAAGAATTATCCGAAGTTCGGAAGACTTTGCGCGTCGATTGGTATCGCTGCCCAACAAAACAGGGTTTGCTGCGCGAACTGTCTCGGCGCAGTGACGCCCAGGGCTGGTTCCAGGCCGGCGGTCACCTCGCGCTCTTCATTATCACCGGTTCTCTAGTGTTTGTCTTCTGGTCGGGCGAGATCTGGCTGGCATTTCTGGTCGCGCTGTTCTTTCACGGCACCGTGACCAGCTTCTTCACCGGCACGGCACCGCACGAGCTCGGCCATGGCACCGTCTTCAAAACCAAATGGCTGAACAAGTTCTTCATGTATCTTTTCAGCTTGATTGGCTGGTGGGACCACTTTGACTACGCCAGCAGCCATACCTACCACCACCGCTATACCCTGCATCCGGAAGGCGACCGGGAGAACCTGCTGCCGCTGGAGCCGTCGCTGGCCTCAACTTTCATGCTGCAGCTTTTCACCATCAATCTTTTGACGCAGCGCGGCCGCACCTTCGGCAAAGGCGGTCTGATTTCCACCCTGTATCTAACCGTCTTGGGCGCCCTCGGTATGGAGCCCCCGGGCGACAAGCCGATAGATGAATGGCTCAATGCCTTGCATCGTGACCAGCCGGAGGAACATCGCAATTCCATTCGCTGGTCGCGCATCCTTTTGCTCTTCCACGGATCGGTGCTGCTCATCGCCGTCATCACCGGCTTGTGGGTCTTGCCGCTGATTCTTTCCGTTTCAGTATTCATCGGCAATTGGCTGAGCTATTTCGTCGGCCTAACGCAGCACTGCGGCCTGCGCGAAGATATCCCCGATTTCCGCAAGAATACGCGCTCGGTCAAACTCAACCCGCTATTCTCGTTCCTGTATTGGCGGATGAATTGGCATATCGAACATCACATGTACGCCGGTGTTCCTTGTTACAACCTGAGCAGACTTTACAAGGAAATCGCCCACGATATGCCGGAGCCTCGTACCCTGATTGGCGCCTGGAAAGAAATGCGCGGGGTCTGGCGCCAACAGAAAATCGACCCCGATTACCAATTCGATACGCCCTTGCCGGCTACAGCCAAAAGCGCCAGGGAAGACAGTCCCGACAAGCAACTTGAAGCTTCCATCGGCGAGTTAGCGCCGGCGGGATTGCAAGAGAGTCCCTAAGCAATGCTGCGCCAAGCGGACGGAGGCTTGTCATGACATACCCGGAACTATCCCAAGTCCGCAAGACCTTTCGCGTCGATTGGTATCGCAGCCCGACGCGGCCCGGTGCCCTGCGCGAACTGTCTCGGCGCAGCGACGCCCAGGGCTGGTTCCTGGCCGGTGGTCACTTCGCGCTTTTCATCATCACCGCTTCGCTGGTCTTCCACTTCTGGTCGGGGGAACTGTGGTTGGCATTCCTGGTCGCGCTCTTTTGTCACGGCACCGTAACCGCCTTCATGCGCGGCAACAGCACACACGAGCTCGGGCACGGCACCGTCTTCAAGACCAAGTGGCTGAACAAGGTTTTCCTTTACCTCTTCAGCTTGATTGGCTGGTGGGACCCCTTCGATTATGCCAGCAGCCATACCTACCACCATCGCTATACCCTGCACCCGGAAGGCGATCGCGAGGTCTTGCTGCCGGTAGAACCATCGCTCGCCTCGACCTTCATGTTGCAGCTTTTCACCGTCAATTTGCTGACGCAGCCCGGCCGCATCTTCGGCAAAGGCGGATTCATTTCCACCGTGATCCTCACAGCAATGGCGGCTTTCGGTCGTGATCCCGAAGCCGACAAAGCGCCCGCTAACGAATGGCTGCGCGCATTGCACCGCGACCAGCCTCAAGAGCATCACAACGCCATGCTGTGGTCGCGCCTCTTGCTGCTTTTCCATGGGTCCGTGTTGCTAATCGCCATAGCGACCGGGCTGTGGGTGCTGCCGCTAATCTTTACCACAGCCGTCTTCACGGCCAATCTGCTGCAATATTTAGTCAACTTGCCCCAACATTGTGGCTTGCGCGATGACACGCCCGATTTCCGCAAGAATACGCGCTCGATCAAACTCAATCCGCTTTTCTCGTTCCTGTACTGGCACATGGGCTGGCATATCGAGCATCACATGTACGCCGGCGTTCCCTGTTACAACCTGGGCAAACTGTACAAAGAGATCACCCAAGATATGCCAGAGCCGCGCACGCTGATCGGCGCCTGGAAAGAAATGCGCCAGGTCTGGCGGCAACAGAAAGTCGATCCCGATTACCAATATGACACGCCCCTGCCGGCCACCGCCAAGCGGATGCGCGACGATAAGCCCGACGACCAACTCGAGAATTCTATCGGCGAGTTGGCGCCCGCGGGACTGCAAGAGAGCCCGTAAGACAAATCAACGGACCGAATCCATTTGGCAATAAGCTCGGAATGTCGTGTAGCGCTCAGCGATTTTGCTGGAGGCGCGCGCCGCAGGATTGACGGATGACCAGCGATACCGGCGTGATGATCTTTAAGTAACGATTGTCCGGCTTCTCGATGCGCTGGACGAGGCGCTCCGCAGCCAACTCGCCCATCAGCCCCTTGTGCACATTCACCGTGGTCAGGGGCGAGAAAGTGAATTGGGCATCAGGTATGTTGTCGAATCCAGTCACGGCGATGTCTTCAGGGACACGAAAACCATTGCGCTGCAACCAGCCCATAGCGCCGATAGCCAAGCGATCCGAAGCGCAGACGATAGCATCCGGGCGTGGCACTTGCGCCATGAGCTTGCGGGCGCCGCGCTCGCCGAGATCCGGGGTCCAGCCCGAGGGACCCGGCTCCAGGATCTGGCTAAGACCATCGTCTTTCGGCAGGTTGAAGGTTTCAAGTCCCTGGCGAAAGCCATCGTAGCGGTTGTCGACATTACCGCTGACAAAGCCCAGACGGTGATGACCCAGACTCACCAGGTGCCCAACCAACTCGCGCATGCCCTTTGCGCCATCAAAGAGGATCACATCGTCCTCAATGTCATGCTTGTCGTCCGTGGTTACGATAGGCAGGACAGGAGAAAAATGCTCGCGTAAATGGCGGATGCGATCGCTCAAGTCCGTGCCGAGCAGAATCAAGCCGTCAATCGTGAACGATGCCAGCAAGTGCCTGGCTTTCACGGCGCTGTCGATCTCGTGGAGGATCTTGACATAGGCTATTTGATAACCCTGTCGCTCAAGCACCCTGTCGACGCCCTCCAGCATCATGTTATAGAAGGGGTCTCTATACTTGTCGATACGTGTAGACAAGATAACGCCAACCTGCCCAACTATGGAGCGAACCGGCGCTTGCGTCAGTTGGGCGCCTCCATATTGCCGCTGGATCAAACCGGCCTCAGCCAGCGCTCTAAAGTCGCGGCGGATTGTCGCTTCGGAGACATCGAATTGAGCGGCGAGATCCTTGGTGGACAAGAGTTCGTTTGGCACGGTAGCCTGTACGCGCTCAAGAATCAGGCGCTGGCGACTTGATTTGTTCATAAACCTGTACGTTTCGCTCGCTGCATAGGCGCTTGCGCTTCCCCTGGCTACAAGATGAACCGCAGTATTTTGACAAATCCATAGCGATTATACACTATTATGCGCGAATTATGCACGATTATGACTGTTTTCTTGACATCATGACTGATTTGTGTTCAAATACGCAGGGAGATTTGTTCAAAGAAGCAAGTCAGGGATGACACGTCGACAAGACGTGAATTTCATAGCAAAAGGAAGGCATTTCTTATGAGACTCTTTGGCTACAAAACCCAAATCGGCGACGTCGGCGACACCATGCCCTTCTATTACAATGGCGAGTGGCATATATTTTGCTTGGCGACGCCCCCGGATACCTGGACTGTTCCCGAACGCGCGGCTTGTCGCTTGGCGCATATCGTCTCGAAAGATCTCGTGCATTGGGAAGAATTGCCCGACGCCTTTGGGCCCGGAGGAGAAGGCGATCCTGATGTCGGCGCCGTCTGGACCGGGTCGATACACGACCACAACAGCAAATTCCACTTCTTCTACACCGGCTACAGCCATAACGCCAAGTTCCAACAGACCATCTGTCACGCCACCAGCGATGACATGATCACCTGGGAAAAAAATCCGAACAATCCCATCCTCATCGCCGATACGGCGCAATGGGAACCCGCCGATTGGCGGGATCCCTACGTCTATTACGACGACGAAAAAGGCTGCTATGCCATGCTGATCGCAGCCCGCTTCAAGGAAGGTCTGGAGGATCGACGCGGTTGCGTGGTCGTGGCTTACTCGGATGACCTGGAAAGCTGGGAACTTGGCGGCACGCTCTGGGCGCCGCAGCAGGCGCATTGTATGGAATGTCCGGAGACCTTCAGCCTCGGTGGCTACAACTATTTGGTCTTTTCGCGCTATTCAGGCGACGCCAAGACGCTGTACCGCGTCGCGAAGCCAGGGGAACCTTGGGAGGCGCGGCCGCTTGACGCCTTGGACGGCTCCAAATTCTACGCTGCCAAATCGGCCGGGGACGGCGAGCGGCGCTTCACCTTCGCCTGGATCCCGCGGCGCAAATTCGGCAGTAACGACGAAGACTTCATCTGGGGCGGTGAATATGGTTCCCCGCGCGAGTTGATCGCCATGCCCGATGGCACTTTAACCTGTCGTCTGCCCGCCGAGGTTGTCGCCAGCTATGCCAATGAACAGGCTTTCGAGCTCATCCCCGGCGATGGCGACTGGGACGGCACGCGCTGCGATGCCCGTGGCGCCTTTGGATTCGGTCACATCAAAACGGCGCGCGGCGATCTGATGCTCGAAGTCGAGATCGCCTGCGATCCCAACACCATGAACGCAGGAATACTGATGGAGCCGACGGCAGACATGTATATGGGGCACCTGCTGATGGTCGAACCCGGGCGCAAACGGGCGTCGATCCGCCGCTGGCCCATCCAATGGGAACCCTTCTGGCAAGCTTGGGTGCCCGGCAGTCCTGAACTCGGTCCCGATATGGCGCGTCCCATCTTGGTCGATCAGTTCTTGTACAGCGAACCGGAAGATGGCAAATATCTGGTGCGCATCTTGCGCAACGGCCAACTGGTCGAGTGTTATGTCAACGATGAAATCGTGATGTCCTACCGCATCTATGAAGAATCCGAGACCATGTTCGGTTTCTTCGTCGACCAAGGCGCTGTCAGCTTCAATAACCTGTCAATCCGTACCTGATCGGTCCCTGGGCGCCGTGATGCGTTATCTTGCATTGGAAACGGACAATGCCGTCAATCAATTGTCGGATTCTTCAAAGCGAAAAGGAGGTTCTTATTGATTTGATCTTTCCAGTTTTCCGGGCGCATGACCCGGATGCGCTAACCAAGAGTTGCTCGCAACGTTTGAAAGCAAGTTTAAGACAATAGGAGAACAATATCATGTCAATGTTGAAGAAGTTTGCATTCTTGTTGCTCATCTTGTCGCTGTTGGGCGGTATCGTCTCGGCGCAAGACAGCCAGTTCCTGGAAGTCTGGGACCAGTGGGAATTCTACGGTATGACCGCGGCCGGTCCCGCGCTTGAGGTTATCCATGCCGCCTGGAACGCGGAGCATCCCAATGTCTTCATGGACCGCTCGGTCTTCGGCGGCGGTTGGCCGATTCGTAACGCGATTGAGCTGGCTCTGACCTCCGGCGATGCGCCTGACGTCTTCTACTCCTGGCCCTCCGGCGCTGGTCTGACCGCCTACGCGCAAGAAGGTTACCTGCTCGACCTGACGCCCTACGCCGACCAGTACGGCTGGTGGGATCGCCTGCCCGATTGGGCGATCGAGCGCAATATGTGGAACGGCAAGCTCTATGCCTATCCCTGGGAGCAAGACCTCGAGTACGTCTATTACAACCAGGTCATATTTGAAGAACTGGGCTTGGATATCCCGCAGAGTTGGGAAGACATCCTCAATTGGTGCGCTGTCGCCAATGAAGCTGGCTACATCCCGATTTCCTTCTCTAACAGCCCCGATGGCTGGCAAGGCGCCAACATGTTCACCGACATGGTCGCCCTTACCGGCGGTCGCCAGGTTGGCTTGGACGTATTGCGCGGCAACACCAGTTGGAATCGTCCTGAAGTGGTTGACGCCCTGGAGAAACTGCTGGAAATGGTCGATGCCGACTGCTTCTCGCCCGGTTTCAACGGCAAGCACTATGGCGATTCCCTGGCCGAACTGTACACCGGACGCGCGACATCGGTCTGGACCGGAACCTGGGTCATTCACGATATTAGCGGCAACATGGCCGAAGGCACACTGGACGTCTTCTACATGCCCGCCATCTACGATGACATCCCGCAAGCCACCCACATGTCGGAAGGCTCAGCCTATTACATTTGGGCGCACGCCGCTGATCCGGATCTCGCTGCCGAGTACATTGATTTCGTGACCGACCCGCGCTGGCTGCCGACCTGGATCGAAGAAGGTTTCGCCATTCCGATCCAAAAGGACCCCATCGACTGGAGCATCTATGACGTCGCTCCGGTGATCGGCAAGGCTTTCCGTATCGGTCAAGAGATGCAGGATCTCAATGTGGATGCCTTCCACACCACCGTGGCCCCCAACGTTGTTCGCGCCCTCTATCAAGGCGTGCAGGGCGTATTGGGCGGCGAACTGAGCATCGAAGACTTCCTCAATAATATGGACGAGGAAATGGCAGTCGCCGCAGAGCTTGGGCAGGTTTGGGAGCCGGGCGAGCGCATGTAACCCCGCTTCGAAAACTTAGGGTCTTCGGTAGCCGTTTCCGGCTGCCGGAGGCTCCCTACCGCTTGTAAGCGCAACGCCAGCCCTAAGCGACCCTTGATCCGGAAAGATACAGGCATGCCGCGCTTCAATATACGACCTTATATATTTATTGCCCCGGCTTTGATATACCTTGCCATTTGGATCTTTTATCCCATCCTCAATGCTTTTGTTTTGAGCTTTTTTGACTCGCCGACCGGGCGCTCGCGAGATTACTTCTGGGTTGGACTCGGCAATTATACGAAACTGCTTCAAGACGACCTGTTTCTCAAATCTCTATATCACAACATCATTTGGGTCTTGCTGAGCATCGCTATTCCCGTCGTTCTGGGATTGCTGCTGGCGGTTGTCCTTTCCGGCCGGGGCAGGACGCGCCTGGTCTACGCCAGCATTTACTTCATCCCGCAGACGGTAGCGGCAGTTTGCGCCGCCATCGTCTGGCGCTGGATTTACGACCCCAGTATCGGGCCCCTCAACCACATGCTTGAGGCAATCGGCCTGACAGGCCGACCCTGGCTGGCGGACGAGTCCATCGTGCTCATCGCTGTGAACATGATCGGCAGTTGGTCCTATTACGGCTTCTGCGTGCTGATATTTATGGCAGGGCTGCAAAACATCAGCCCCGAACTGTACGACGCGGCCAAGATTGATGGCGCAGGCGCCATTCAGCGTTTCCTATATGTCACGATTCCGCTGTTGCGCAATGCCATCACCTTTGTTCTCGTCTACACCATCATTGGTTCGATGAAATTCTTTGATCTGATCTTCGTGGCGACCAACGGCGGACCCAACGAAGCCAGCACAGTGGTAGGGCTGCGCATCTACTGGCACAGTATGCGCGAGGGACGTTTCAATTATGCGGCGACGATGAGCACGATATTGACCGTCGTCATCCTGGTGCTCAGCGTGGTTGTCATCCGGCAGATCGTCACTGAAGAAGGCGATTAAAGGAGATGAGATGAATATCAGCGCGGAGCCGCGCAAACGGCGATCCTATCGGTCCTCCCGTATCATACAGAGCATCATCATCCACGCCATCTTGCTGCTATTTGTCTTTATCGCCTTATTCCCCATTTACCTGATGTTCAATGCCGCGCTTAAGACCTCCGCCGAGCTCTTCCAGAGCTTTTTGTCCCTGCCCAAAGATCCGCAATGGCAGAACTTTAGCTTCATCCTCAACGAACAAGGCTACAAGGGGGCGCTATACAACAGCATGATTCTGTCGACATCGTCGATGATTCTGACGACCATCATATCCGTCCTGGCAGGTTACGGCTTTGCGGTCTATCGCTTTGTTGGCAAGCAATGGCTCTTCCTCCTGGTACTGACAGGACTGATGGTTTCAGAAACCTCCGTGCTCATCCCGGTATATCAATTGCTGCAAGACCTGGGATTGTTGAACACCTACGCCGGGATGATTCTGCCTCAAGCGGCGCTGGGCTTGACATTCGGCGTCTTTCTGATGACCACCTTTTTCAAAGACATCCCGCGCGCGCTGATCGACGCCGCGGTTGTTGACGGCGGTTCCGACCTGCAGGTGCTGCGCTACGTCATCATGCCCCTAGCGCGCCCGGCCATTATGTCGCTGGCGCTGATTGAGTTCATGTGGGCTTGGAACAGCTTCTTCTTCCCGCTGGTGATCGCCACCAAACAATGGCTGATGCCGATGAGCGTGCGCATCATCGATTTCATGGGAAGATTCACTTTCAAATACGACATGATCGCCACCACCACCGTCATCTTGTTCACGCCCATTTTGATCCTCTATCTGATCACACAGCGCAGTTTCCATCGTGGCATTACCTTTGGCGCGCTGAAAGATTAAATCATCACATGACCGATTGCACGCCATAAGGAAGAAGCCAATGTCCGAAAGCTATTCCGAGATTCTCGCCAAAGCGGACCAAGCCGTTGCCGAAACTGCCGCGACGCTCGCCGACGATCCGCAACGACCGGCTTATCACCTCTTTACAGCCGCCAATTGGATCAACGATCCCAACGGTCCCTGCTACTACAAGGGCTACTGGCACATGTTCTTCCAGCACAATCCCTACATCGCCGATTTTGGTCCCATGGGCTGGGGTCATGTTCGCAGCCCCGATCTGGTGCATTGGGAGCATTGTCCCATCGCCATCATGCCGAGCCCGGACAGCTACGATGCCGCTGGCTGCTGGTCGGGCAGCGTGGTTATTCACGACGGCCTGCCCACCATGATCTATTCCGGCGTCGCCGATATGACCCTTTGGAGCGCCGACGACGACCTGCCGCCCTCAGACAGGCAGCGCATCCCACAGGGCTACTACCACGAATTTGTGCTCGAGATCGACCAGGAGACGCAATGCATCGCAACCAGCGAGGACAACCTGCAGACCTGGCAGAAGCATCCCGCCAATCCAGTCATACCCGCAATCCCGGAAGGCATGGATCTCATCGGCTTTCGCGATCCCTTTTTGTGGAAAGAGGAGGGCGATGGCCGCTGGTATATGCTTTTGGGTTCTGGCATCAAAGGTCAAGGCGGCGTCGCCCTGCTCTATCGCTCGCCTGACATGATCAGCTGGGAGTACCTCAACCCGCTGTATATCGGGGACCCGGCGGAAAGCGGCATCAATTGGGAATGCCCTAATTTCCTCGATCTGGGGAAAAAGCGCATGCTGGTTGTATCACCTCATGGACGGCCAGTTTATTGGCTGGGAAACTATGCGAACTGCCGCTATACGCCCGATGGTCCGCCGAGACGCCTGGATTGGGGGGACGTCTTCTACGCGCCGAACAGCCTGCTCGATCCAAACGGTCGCTGGTTGATGTGGGGATGGATACGCGAGGCGCGCCCGCGCGACCAGTACGCGGCCGCCCGCTGGGCCTCCTGCTTGACCTTGCCGCGCGAAATCTCGCTGGATGACAGCGGGCATCTGCTTGTAAAGCCAGCGGCGGAACTTCAGCAGTTGCGAAGCGCCACGCTCTTTGACGACGGCGTATCGGTTGGAGATGGCAATCCCAACTCGCTCGACGGCGCGACGGGCGACAAGCTGGAAATATCGCTGCGCGTGACTTCGCAAGATTGTGAAGCGCTCGGCATTCAATTCCGCCGCAGTCCTGACGGCGCGCAATACACGCAACTCGCCTATGATTATCGTTCGGGCGCCTTGCGCTTGACGCGCGACAAATCCACCGACACGGCAGAAGTCACAGTTGACCCCTGCGAATATGCCTTGAACCTCGGGGACGATGAGGCTCTGAACCTGACGATCTTCCTGGACAACTCCGTCATCGAAATATATGCCAACGACCAGTTGTCGATGACCAGCCGCATCTATCCCTCGCGGGATGACGCCCAGGGACTGCGTTTCTTTGCCCAAAGCGGGACCGCCACCGCGCAAGTTACTGTCTGGCGGATGGGCAGCATCTGGGATTGACAATAGTTTAGACCGTCCGCAAGGAACTTTGGCGCGCCTGTCGTCACGATTCGGCTACAACGCCGCAGCGGACTAGCGGCGGACGCCTGCGTGTTTACAATGCCGCCTTAGTCCGCGTGTGAATCGCCCCCTTTAGACACATCCGTCATTTGCCTGGCCTCGGCATGAGTCGGCACGCCTTCTTCCGCGAAGATGCGGTCGATCTCCTGGCGATCATCGTCAGTCAAGCGCCAGTCGACAGCGGCGATATTCTCGCGCAATTCGACTTCGTTGCGCATGCCCACCAGCCCGACAGTTACCGCTGGATGGCTCAAGACCCAAGCCAGCGCCAACTGCGCCACCGACTTGTTGTAACCCGCAGCCATTGCTTTGAGCCGTTCCGTGACCCTCAGTTCTTTCAAGAAGTTCTCGCGTTCGAATAGCGGCAAGCCAAAAGCCATGCCCTTGCCACGCCAGTCATTCTCGGCGAACTCGGTATCCGGCGTCAAGCCGCCGCTCAGCAGACCGAAACCCAGACTGCCGTATGCCATGAAACCGATGCCTTGCTCTAGGCAGTAGGGCAAAACCGCGGATTCCACGCGCCGGTCGAAGAGATTGTAGCCAATCTGATTGGCGGTCAGGTTGCCATGCTTCTGGCAGTCAGTCATCATGCTCACGTCATAATTGGAGACGCCGTAGTGGCGGATCTTGCCCGCCGCCTTCAGGTCTTCGAGCGCGCCAATTGTCTCTTCATGCGGCGTCACGAGATCGGGCCAATGAATCAGCATCAAGTCGACATAATCGCTGTTGAGGCGTTTCAAGCAGCCTTCGGCGCGTTCAGTGATATGAGCCGCCGATGCGTTTCGTCCGACGATAGCGGGGTCGCCGGTAATCGTCGGCTCATCGTGTAACACAAAACCCACTTTGGTCACTAGAACGACGTCGGTCCGGCGTTTTCCCAATCCACGAGCCAGCAACTCCTCGGACGTGTAGGGACCGTAAACTTCCGCGGTGTCAAAGAGGGTGATCCCATGGTCTATCGCCATATGTATCGCTTGCACGGCTTCGTCTACGTCGATCTCACCGTACTGCGTCAAGCCCAGTGCCCAAGTGCCGAATCCGAGCGCCGACGTCCGCAAATCCGTATTCCCAAACTGTCGCTGTTCCATCTCCCGCCTCCTTGTTAGTGACGATAGTATAACCAATGCGGCGCTGGATTCACCAATGCGGTAGTGTCTCCTTATTTGGTTGAAAAACTTTTGCCAGTCCTCGACATGAATTCCTTAACCGGAAACAGGAACGCCATTGCTCGAAGCGGGCGCTCTGTGAAGCGCAATTCGTCCTCAAATGCTGGGAAGATGCCCTCATTTTGCCCCCTTTTTCAGAAACAGCATTGAACTTGCCCCGATCTACGATGGCGCTGCCGATCCGACAGTGATCTGGAATCGGCAAGACGAAACCTGGTGGCTGCTTTACACCAATCGGCGCGCCAATGTGCCCTGTCGCGGCGTCGCCTGGCTGCACGGGACCGACATCGGCATCGCCTGTTCCGCAGACCGAGGGCGCGCTTGGCGCTACCGCGGCACGCTGGCTGGGCTTGAGTTTGAGCCCGGCAGGAGTACGTTTTGGGCGCCGGAGGTCATTTGGCATGACGGCCTGTACCACATGTACGTGAGTTATGTCCGCGGCCTGCCCCATGACTGGTCCGGTTCGCGCGCCATCGCGCATCTGACCAGTGAGGATCTGCGGCGCTGGCAGTTTCAAAGTGTCTTGAGCTTGTCATCCGAGCGCGTGATTGACGCTGCCCTGCACCGAATGCCCAGCGGCCATTGGCGCATGTGGTATAAAGACGAGGTCAACGGCTCGCATACCTGGGCGGCCGACAGCGATGACCTCTACCACTGGACGGTAGGCGGTCCAGTTATCACCGATTGCGCGCACGAAGGACGAAATGTTTTCTTCTGGCGCGGGAGCTACTGGATGATCGTTGATCGTTGGGACGGGCTGGGCGTCTATCGGTCGGCGGACGCGAAAAACTGGCACCCCTGCAGGCAAATCCTCGACGCGCCCGGCCTACGCAGAGACGACGGCGCGATTGGCGGACATGCGGATGTACTGGTGAATGGAGAGCGCGCCTTCATCTTCTACTTCACGCATCCGGATTGGGACCGGGAACAAGAGTTCAGCATGGACGAGATTCATCCCTGTCATGTCAAGCGAACGGCGCTGCAAGTCGCGGAACTGGAATTGAAAAACGACATCCTCATTTGTGACCGCGATAGAGCCGTCGACTTTACGCTACAACCTGGATCCTAGCGTCCGCCGTCCCCGGTTGATCATTTCGCCAAGTCACCGCAAGAACATCTCTCGCCTGTAGCGCGCTGCGGCTGTTCTTCTCTATGATTGCTAACTCCCGTGCATCGCCCGCTTCCGCGCCAGCATCTTCTCGCGCGCTTCCGGCGTCCCATCGTGGCTGGTGCCGAACCAATGGTCGAAGGGCATGCCCATTTCGCCGTAGTTGCACTCGAAGTAGCGGTGATGCAGCGAATGGTAGTAGGACGCGGCTGACGGGACCTTCACCCCGTCCTTGATGACAAATTCGTCGAAGCCGCCATGACCCGTAATCGCGGCAAAACTGGCGTGCTGCCCGTTCATCATCATGTGGATGGGATGCGAGGGAACCACCCAATGGATCAGCATACAGGTGTAATAGAGCAGGTGCTCGATCGGGTGCATGGACAAGCCCGACCAGGGACCGATGTCGATGTTCTTGTGGTGCACATAGTGGGCGATCTTGTAGAAGAACTTCACATGCAGCAAGCGGTGCGCCCAATAGAAGTGGAAGTCTCGCCATAACGGAACGAGGACGAGTATCAGAATGAACCAAACCGGCTGCTCGCGCGGGTCAACGAAGGGGATGATGCCGTTGGCGTATGCCCAGAGCATGACCACCTCGAAGCCGGTCCAGATCGTGCCGCCGCTGACGATGCTCCAGAATGCGTTGTCGCGAACCTGATCGTTCCAGAGAAACTTCTTGTTCTTGCTCATCCAATTCGACGACCACTTGTACTGGTAGCCCTGCGATTTCTGCGACCACAAGCGAACGTGCAAAACGGTTGCCAAGGCGATCAGCATGACCTGGTTGCGGATGAAGATTTCCAAAATCCAGCCGGCGCTGAATTCTTTCATGCGCGCCAGCTCCGGCGTCAGGTAAAGCCAGGTCACGGTCGCCACGATCATGTAAATGAGATTGATGGGCCAGATATAGTCTTTGACCCATTTGGCGATCGCCTTGGGATCCGGCGGCCAGGTGAATACGGGATTCGGAACGCCAAATTCTTTGTCCGGCTTCCAGTAGCCGCGCTCGTCCCGCGGCATGCCGTCAACAAGACCGTCTCTTTCTGTGCTTATATTTGCCATGGTAATCCAACCTCAAAATATGTATTCGCTTCAAGCTTATCGCACGGCTGCGCCCGGCGCAATTTGCTCTGCCGGAATGATGGATCTATTACTCGCCTGCTGTATTCATGATAATGCCTTGCATAAAATGCTTTTGAAGGGCAAAGAACAGGATTAGCGTCGGAATCGATGCTGTCAGCGCGCCGGCCATCTGTTGCGGGATGGTGCCCTTGCCGTAGGTGCCAGAGAGCATCGCCAGCGACGTCATGACCGGTCGCACATAGTCCGACTTCGCAAGTACCTGCCCAAAGAGAAAGTCATTCCAGATCCAACTGAATTGCGTCACAAACAGAAAAAGAGCGGGCGCTTTCGCCATTGGAAGCACAATGCGCAAGTAGGTTTGAAAGGAAGAAGCCCCATCTAATGATGCTGCTTCAATCACTTCCCCTTGAAGTCCGATGAAGTAGTTGCGGAAGACAAATATACAGAAGGGCACAGCAATAGCCGAGTAGAACAGCAGCATTCCAATACGGGTATCGTAAAGACCGACAGTCTGGTACAGCCCAAACAAAGGCATAAGATACATCTGAAAGGGGAAGATAGTGCCGCTGTAGATGATCAGAAACCAGAAGAAAGGGAAGCGGATTTTCAGCATGGCTATCGAATATGCGGCGGATGATGCGGCGATGACGGCGGTCACAGAGCCGACGAATGCGTATATGAGACTGCTAAGGATTCCATTGCCGATGCCTGACAATTCGGAAGCGGACGTGATATTGTCGAAGATCATTGCAGCATTCTCTGGTAAAGCCAGGATGCCGCTTTGCGATTGCTCGATGGGGGTTTTCATGCTGCTCAATATTACGATTGCCAGTGGGGTAACCCAGACAAGTGCGAACAAGATTAGCAGCGCCAGCACGAGGTACCGGTCAAGAGAATGTTTCCCTGTCGACAGTCTCTCAATCATAGGGCGCTTCGCTTCAATGTCGCACGCAAATACGAGATAGAGAATACTATAACAATCGCGGACAGTATCACGGCAACAGCCCCGGCGTAACCCATTCGCCACATGATGAAGGCCTGGCGGTACATGGTCACAGCCAGGGTTTCGGATGAGCGTCCGGGGCCGCCTTGGGTCATCACCCACACCAGGTCAAAAGTCATAAAGCTTCCGATGACCGACATGATGACGACGACCGCCGTGATTGGTCGGAGCAGGGGCAGTTTGATGCGCCAGAAGAGTATTCGTTCACCAGCGCCGTCTATCTTTGCCGCTTCGATGAGTTCTGGCGGTATTGTCTGCAAGCCAACGAGAAACAGCACCATGCTGGGGCCAAGCGCGCGCCATGAGGATGCGACGATCATCGCCAGCGTGTTTGTCGGCGCAAAAACCAGCCATGGGCGCGCCAAGGCATCTAGACCAGCCCAGCGCAGTGTTTCATTCAGGACGCCATTGTTGGTGTAGACATAGCTCCAAATCGCGGCGACCACCGTCGTCGACAATATCGCCGGCAGATAGATAAGCGTTTTCAAGACTCGCTGCCCTGGTATACGCTCCAAAACCACTGCCAGCAGCAAGCCGCCCCCGACCGGAAGCAGCAAGCTTCCCCCGGTCCACACCAACGTATTTGTAAATGACCTTGTGAAAGTGGGATCACGGACCGCGTCAATATAGTTTTGCAAGCCCACAAAACGAGGCGGCGTGATCAGATCCCAATCAGTAAAGCTGATCGCCAAGGTATGGGCGACCGAATAGAGCAGTAGCCCGCCTACGAGCAGAAGCGCAGGCAATAGATAAAGATAAGGCTCAATCTTGCGCAACAGCGCCTGCGCGCGCGTGGGCGTTTCGACCGACGCCTCTCCCAGCGCTGTGACCGGGACCTCATTTCGAAGCGGATCAGTGCTCACCTGGTTTGTATCGGGCAACCCGCCCGCCTGCATTCAGGATGGTTGGAGAGGCGCTTGACAGGCCTCTCCAATTCCAGATTCTATTCACCGCCGGCGCTTGCCCAATAATCCTGAGCAATCTGCTCCGCGCCGTCCAGAACCGTCTGTAAGGCAGCCGGATCCAACACAAACTGACCGAGCAAATCAACCACCTGTTCGACGATTTGAGGCGGCGTGGCTTCCCAGTAACGCGTATAGAGCTCGTATTCGCCATTGGCGACGGCGTTGGCCAAATCTACCAGATGTCCCGGGCGTGTCTCTTCGGGCGCCAGCAGATTAGGCGAGTTGATGTCGCTGGTTTCCGCCCAGACCGTTTGCGCTTCGACACTCATGAAGTAGTCGGCAAATTCGAGCGCGACATCGAGCTGTGGCGAGTTTGCGGCAATCAGCAAGGGACGTCCTTCAATGATCAGGCTGCGATTGCCCGCTTCTGTGATTCCCGGCATGACGAAAACGCCATAATCCTCACCGGCGACAAAACCGGCGCGCTCGAGCGAGCCTGTCCACCAGTCGCCAATCAGATACATGCCAAAATCGCCGTTCACAAATGGTGCCTCCCAGTTATCGGAGAAGTCGCCCGGCTGCGAGAAGTAGCCCGCATCCAGCAGATCGCGCCACTGCTCCATAATGGCAACCACCTGGGGATCGTTGTAAGCCGTCTCGCCCGACATCACACTCTGATAAAGGGCGGGATCGACGCGCACCATCATTTCTTCAAACCAGATAAAGCTGCACCAGCGACAGCCAACCACATCCAGACCAAAGGGGGTTACGCCATTGCTCTTTAGCGCTTCCGCAACCGCCATAAGTTCGTCCCATGTGGTCGGCACTTCGAGTCCGTTTTCAGCAAAGACATGCTTGTTGTAAAAGACGACCCAGTAATTGATCATCTTCGGCAACCCGTAGGCGCGCCCATCAAAGCCAAACGAACCCATCATGCTTGCCGGATATTCGCCCTTGTCAATATGCCCTTGCCAGATGTCGGTGACATCCGCGAGCAGCCCCGCGTCCACCAGGTCTTTCATACGATAGCCAAACCACCAGTCAAACAGCGGGAAAGCGTCGTCGGTAGGCAGCGCGCCGCGCACCGCAGCCTGGTACGTGTCGGTCGAGGTGAAAATTACCGTGTTGACGCCAATGCCAGTCACGCCAAGCGACGCCTCGCCGACGGCGTCCTGACCGGCCTCGTGCCAAGCCGCATCATTCGCCCAGTCGATCACGACGGGATCATCCTGCGCCGCTATACTGCCTCCCATCAACAGCGCTGGGACGAGCAGCAGCGCAACCAGAAGCGGCCAAAATGCGTTGCTGTATCTCTTCATTTTAATATCTCCTTATATGGAATTCATAGCTGGACATTCTTGACTCATCACCTCATAGGCCTTTCTCCTTAGGTGTGTGATTCAATCCGGTTATCGCTCCGGTTCATATGGGTGCGGCAAGCAGTCCAACAACGTGACTTGACGGCAGCAATATCAATCAACTCATTACACACGAATCACCTCTAAGCCGATTTCCTGGAGTGTTTGTGCGTCCGCATCACTTAGCTGGTAGTCACTAATGAGCACATCGATCTCAGAAATTGGTACCACATTCAAGGAGAGGCTGCGTCCGAATTTGCTTCCATCAGCTGTCAAGATGACTTTCCGGGCTTGTTCCACCATTGTTCGCTTGACTTCGACTTCAAGTATGTTGCCGGTTGTTACACCGTTCTCTAAGCCGAACCCGCTTGATGCCAAGAACACAATGTCGGCGTTGAACAACTCCAGCGAGCGCACCGTTTGTGCTCCTATCAGGGAGCGAGTCAACTGTCGAAGGACACCACCAGGCATCACAAGTTCAACATTGGGATAATGCGTCGCGGCGACAGCGATATTGAGTGCTGGAGTAACGATACGCAGATACTCCATGTCACGCGGCAGATGGTAAACGATTTCTACAGTCGTAGTGCCCGCATCCAAAAAGACCGTATGTCCAACTTCAATGAACTCGACAGCTCTTTTCCCAATCCGTTGCTTTGATTCGCGATTAAGCTTGGTTCGTCGTTGAAGCAACGGTTTCTGGTTAGGAGGCGGGACTTTTGAAACGCCCCCTCCCCAGATAATTTCGCATTCTCCCGCCTTCTCCAACTCGCGTAGGTCAGCACGAATCGTTACGGCAGAAACATTGAGCAACTCAGTTAGTACAGCTGTCCGAACTGCGCCTTCACGTTGGAGGATGTCGCGTATCCGTCGTTGACGTTCAACCGCCAGCAGGGAGTTATCACTACTAATCAGGATTTTTACTTTCACTTTATTTCTAAAAACACTATATCAGCTTTCGTTTATCTTGTCAAATCTTCTCCTTTTGGTATTCCAGGGCAATCGCATCAAATTGTTTTTACCACCGAGGGTCGCGTAGGTCGCGTGGACACTGACCGGCGACACCCCCCGCCGGTACAGACTCAACTGCCGTGCATGGCGCGCATCCTGGCCAGCATCTTCTCGCGCGCCTCTGGCGAGCCATCGCAGTTCGTGCCGAATAAATGATCAAGCGGAATGGTGGGTTCGCCGTAATTGCACTCGAAAAATCGATGATGCAGCGAATGCCAGTAGTTGCCGTAAGAAATCTTCAATTTGTCTTTGACGACAATTTCCTCAAAGCCGCCATGACCCGTTATCGAGCCGAATGTCACCTGCTGCCCTTGGAAGATCATATTGATCGGATGCGCAGCGATGACCCAATGGATCAGCATGCTTGAATACATGATGAGATGTTCAATCGGGTGCTGCGACAGGCCAGACCAAGGTCCAACTTCAATATTCCGGTGATGCACATGATGCACCGCTCGGTAAAGAAATCTCACGTGCAGCAGCCGGTGCCCCCAATAGAAGTAAAAGTTGTACCATAGCGGCGACAGGAAGAGGATCAGCGCGAACACGACCGGTTGCTCGCGCGGGTCAAGAAATGGGATGAAGCCCTTGGCGTAGGCATAATGCATCAGCACCTCATATCCCGTCCAAATCGTGCCGGCGCTGACGATGCTCCAGAACATGTTGTCGCGCACTTGATCGTTCCAGAGGAATTTCTTGCTTTTGCCCATCCACTTCAGCGACAGCTTGTATTGATAGCCCTGCGTCTTCATTGTCCACATGCTTACGTGGAGCACGGAGGCGTAGACAATCAACATGATCTGGTTGCGTAGGAATATCTCGAGCATCCAGCCGGCGCGGAATTCGCTCATCCGCGAGGTCTCCGGCGTCAAATAAAGCCAAGTCACAACCGCCACAATCATGAATAGAATATTGTAGGGCCAGAGGTACTCTTTTAACCACATTACGGCTGCGCGCGGCTTGGGCGGCCAAGTGAACCAGGGATTGGGCGCGCCTACATCCCCCTCGGGCCGCCAGTAACCGCGCTCGTCACGAGGCATGCCGTCAACAAGACCGTCTCTTTCCAAGTGTACCTTCGCCATATCAACTAACCTTTGGAAGACTTAATAATTGTTTTATGCTGTTAGTATAGTCAGTTCGGGCGCGGTTTGACAAGCAGCGCCAGTTAGGTAGTGTATCCTTTTCGGTTGAAATTCAAATGAGCCGAAAAGGATTGAGTACCCGGGCAACAGCGGCGATTAATCCCAGTCTGGAATGAAATGCTCCTTTGGGACGGAAAAGTCGCCTCAGCATTCGGTTGACTCGTTC
>JAJEFB010000032.1 GCA_022820665.1 Anaerolineae bacterium
GGCGCCTACCGTTCGACTTGCATGTGTTAGGCACGCCGCCAACGTTCATCCTGAGCCAGGATCAAACTCTCCGTATTCGATCAGGGTTTGTATTTCTCCGTCTTAACCCACTATTCTGCTGTTAATCTGCACTCGCCCCTAGTCGGGACAAAAAAGACGAGAGATCACCTCTCACCTTTCAACCCTAGCTTAGCAACGACAGCCGCAACTGTCAAGGATACGTTAGATGAATTGTGGAAACTGCTTGAGAATCGCCGGGAATTTACTGTTGCGGGGGCAACAAACACAGTCGCACTCTAAGCCCGTTCGCCAAATATGTCGGAGAAGCCGCTAGGTCGACCTGCGCTAAATGTCCCGCGAACCCTTGCTCTTCTTTACGTTGTGCGTCGCGTTGTAATGCATCGCCGCGCGCAGCAAGGTCTTCAGCGCGGCAACGTCTATCTCGTCACGCTCGAATATATCAATTGCGCGCGACTGACTGGCGCCCAAGCTCGCGTTAAAGAGTCCATTCGGATCCGGCAGATGAGCGCCGTGATGCAAGGTGAGCTTCACCTTGGCTTTGAAGATGTTGCCATGACCGAGGATTCCCTTGTGCGACCAGAAGGGAGACCCCATGTACTTCCAGTCTTCGATTACTTCAGGGGCGACTTGGTGGATGATCTTGCGGATCTGCGCCATGGTCTCGCCCCGCCAGTCATCGTGCTGCGCGATGAAATCGTCGATGCGCTTGATAGCTTCCTTACGGTCTAATGGTTTGGATTTGCTCATGTCTTGGGCCCTCAGGTTCCAACTGGGCATCTTATTTGACAAACCCTCTCGCACGCATAATGAGAAGACTGGTTATCATGTGTGAGCGCGGCAAAACGATTCGCCGGTTCCGCGCCGAGCGGCTGTGTCAACTTAGCTCGCTGCGGCCTTCCAGCGCTCGCATCAAGGTCACAGAGTCCACATATTCCAAATCGCCACCGGTCGGCAAGCCGCGCGCCAAACGGGTCGTAGCAACGCCGGTTGCGGCCAATTCCCGCTGAAGGTACATCGCTGTGGCATCGCCCTCCATACCTGGATTGGTCGCAACGATAACTTCTCGGACGGCGCCCGTTTTCACACGCTCCACCAACTCGCGAATCTTGAGATCGTCCGGGCCGACGCCGCTCACGGGGGAAATCGCCCCGTGCAATACATGATATTGGCCCTTGTAAATGCCAGTGCGCTCCAATGCCATGAGGTCCAAGGGCTCTTCAACCACCGCAATCAGCGAAGCATCGCGTTCCGAGGAAGCACAGACAGGGCACGGGTCGTCCACAGTAATATTGAAGCAGACACTACAAAACCGTGTTTGCTCCTTGAGGTTCGTTAGCGCAAGAGCCAAAGCTATAGAAATATCATCGGAGGCGCGCAATAGGTAATAGGTCAGCCGGGAGGCTGTCTTGGGACCCACGCCTGGCAAGCGAGAAAAAGCCTCCACCAACTTGGTAACCGGTTCGGGAATGGCACTGTTCATAGTTTTTTCCAGGCATCCGACAAGCCGGGATTCGAAACGCGGCAGACCGTTAGGGCATCTAGCCGAGAAGACCGCCAAGACCGGGAATATTGCCCAGACCGCCCGTGATGCGCTCCATACGTTCGGCCGCCATTGCCTGGCTCTGCTCAATAGCCTGGTTAACCGCCGCCACCAGTAGATCCTGCAAGTCGTTAAGCCATTCTTCATCATCCATATCGATAACTTCGGGATTGATTTCGACCGCCTGCACGCGCTGGTGCCCGGTAATCACGACTCTTATGGCGCCACCGCCCACGGTCACTTCGACGGTCTCTTGCTCCAGGCTTTCTTGCGCCTCCGCCATATCCTGCTGCATCTTCTGCAGCATTGCCATGGGATTGGCGCCCCCGGGCAATCCTGCCGAAGAACCCCGTCTGCTTCCGCGTCGCTTGCTCATATCTTTGCTCCTTCATGCTACCTGAGACTATACGCCACAATCCGGTCGTTTCAGCCTTCCTCTGGTGAATCAGTTGATGGATACAGTCGATACACATTCGCCCCATCGCTTTGATGCTCGAAGACAAGTTCGGCGTCGCGTCCCGCCATGACTTCCGGGCTCACTTCCGAGTTTTTGACGACCGCGTAAATCGGACGGTCCGGAAAATGTCGCGCGATGTTTCTGCTGATGTAATAATAATCCTGCGGGCCGGTATCGTCACTATAAAACTTGTTAAGTTGTCGTACGCGTCGGTCATAATCGGCGATATTCGCTGTAAACACATTGCGTTCCTTTTTCACATAAAACTGTCTCTCGGGGAGAATATTCGCAAATATGAAGCTGTCCAGAGGGGTCATGACGAGCGACTCAGGCGGACTATGATCGCGTATCCAATAATAGGCTTCGAAACGCGCTCGCTTATCAACATTATGAATAATGTGGTTCTGTTCATAATCAAAACCCCTGTACTCGTTTGTGACAGGCCTGTTAAGCAGAGAAATGTCAATATATATGATGCGCAAGAAGACCAAAATCATTAGCGCAACAGCGATCGTTGCCCCGACTTTTCTCCAACGCGGAGATTCGCTGAATCGCATGTTCCGCAATGCGAACAGAGCCGAAATGCACAAGATTACCGCTAGAAAATAAACGCCTTTGTAGTGATTGCCGCCAGTTATGGTTAAGCTCGCCCCCAATAATAGACCCAACAACCCGCTTGTTTGAATGAAAATTGCGACTCGATCCCCCCTGCGAAATACCAGATACCACTGCCAAGCATAAAGTGGCAACAGCAAAGCGAAAGCCGCCCAGATCATCGCCAAATTCTTTGGATTGAACAATGCAAAGCTGTTGAGACCGCGCGTATTGTAGGCGATATCGTAGTTGTACTTTAACAGGGGGATCGACAAGACAAGGCTGAAACCCAGATACAGTATGATGACTGCCGGGCGCATGCGCTTGGTCAACTGTTTCCAGAATATCTGTAGGGTATCAATTCTCCGAGGCTCGCGCGACAGAGCCCATACTGACAAGATCGCAAGCGCGCCTAAAAGCGAGACAACCACATAGGCGGCTGCCAGCTGCATGACAGCCAGCCCGAGAATGCCGCAAGCCGAAATCAGAATCAGCGAGCGCAGGTCAATTTGATTCTTTAGTATCTTGATGCAAGCGAACAATGCACAGACAAAAAGCGAAACGCCCAGATCCATCGAGTTGACATTTGCCAACTTGTTCAAGGAGCTATGCAGATGTTTGTGGCCGCCTTCCAACACCAGCAGACGCAGATTATCGGACTCAAAACTGCCGTTGACGAGATGCGCAAACAAGCTAAGCGCGCCGGTGATATTCACCGAGCAAAACACAAATACGACCAGGGCACCCAATGTCAATGTGCGCGGCTTTCCCAGCTTGAGCATGACAAGGATTTGCCCGATCCACAGAAAGCTGCTGACAACAGACAGAACGTTCACAACAGACGCTATGTATGGCGCGCGCAAGGCTGTTGTCTTGACGACCGCCGCCAGGTAGGCATGGAAGAGCCAATAATAGTTGGCGGGATAGCCCGCGACAAACACGTTTTCGAGTGGGGTGGAACCGTATAGCAACTGATTGATATACCCGAAATGGAGATCGGAATCAGAAAGCACTTGCACCGTCGGGCTGGAGAGGATCGCATATAGCCCTGGCGCCAAGACCAGGATCGGAATGACCAAGGGTAAAAACACCCGCCAAGAAAATCGATAAGCACTGGATTGACCTTGCTTCGACCGCTTGACCGCGCCAGCCAACAGCCAGGCGAACGGGATCAGCGTGCAGGGTACAAGCAAAGCTTGCCAAAGGCCAATTGTGACCGGCATCAGCAAGCTAAGGATATAGCCGACGCCGACAAAAAGGGCGAAGGATATCGCGAAGAGCGGATTGAGAACCTCAAGAATCAGGACAATAGCCAATTTCAAGCGGAGAACTCCATTTCAGCGGCGCTTGTCTCAGGCGCCGGTGTCCGGGTTTAACTTGTACACGTATATGCCAGAACCTTCGGGGGCAAATACCGCTGCCGCGCCACGCTGGGTCATCAACTCCGGCGCAAGTTCGCCGTTGTCGACAACCGCATACAGTGGGCGTCCTGGAAGCTCGTTTCGCATTTCGTCCAACAACCGCCGGTAATCGGACAGGCTCGTTTCCGCGCTAAAGAGTAACGATAGTCGTTCTACGCGTTCATCATAAGCCGGGATATTGACTGTGAATGTTGACTGCTTTTTCTTGACATATGGCAAGCGCTCATGAAACGTATTCGTATAACGATAGGTTTGCACAGGATATATTACTACTGAATCTGTAGGGGTATGATCGCGTATCCAGTAATATGCGTCCATTTGATCACTATCGCTGCTATGAAAGACAATATGTATGCCGTCATAATCAAACTGAGAAGTTAATGCCTCCTGACGATAAAAATGATTAATCCAAACGATTTTCGACAATGTAAGAAAGAGAAATACAATAATTGCAGCGCGGCCAATGTAACGAAAGAATCGGCTTCGGCTCTGTGACAGACTGTCAATGGCGAGCAAAGCCGAAGTTGCCAGTAGAATGGCCACAAAAAACGCACCCTTGTATTGCTGGCTAGTCCTAATGTCATTGCCTATGAATAACACCGAAGTCAGGACAAGGCCAAGGATGCAGCAAAACTGGATGAAACGCTCAACAACGCTGCCCCGGCGCAAAACCCAGACCCATATGGTGTGCGCAAAAAAGACTGGAAGTAGCAGAATCAATGCCGCAATCAGCATGGAAATGTTGTAATCGTCAAAAATCCGCAGCGAAACCTCGAGACTGCTGCCACCCGAGAATCGTCCGATATAGATCAGTTGCGGCAGCGAAAGACTCAAGCTGATAAACAGCCACCCTGCCAAGTGCGTCGGACTCACGCTGTGTCTAAGCTCTCGCCAGGCGAACATCACACGGGAAGAAATGCTCTTGGCGCCGACCAGCGAGACCAAGGCGGTAAGGAGTACGCCGCCAAGTAAAACCAGGACAATGTATAGCGCCGCCATCTGTTGCATCGCCAAGCCAGCAATGCCGCTTGCCGAGATCAATATCAGGACATAAAGACTCCAATTGCGCTTCACAAGCTTTACACAGGCGTAGAATGCGGCGGTGAAAAACATAATTGCCAGCGCCATGCTGCCAAAGTTTAATGCCTTGCCCAAGACGCTGTGCAATCGTCTATCGGCCCCATCCAGCAGCATGAATCGAAGCGATCGCAATACATTTTCTTCTTCGGCGATCTGGCCCGCCAAGGTGATTACTCCGGACATATTGACAGAGCAATAGACTAGAATTGCCAGTAGACCAAGATACACTGTTCTGGGTTTTGCCAAACGCAACTCAATAAGCGTCTGCGCAATCCACAGCAAGCTGCTTAGGATGGCCAGGAGATTCAAAATGGAACCCACGGTTGGCACACTGAGAGATGTAATGGATGCAATTACGGCCAGATACGCGTGATACAGCCAGTAGTAATTGGCTGGATACCCGGCCAAAAAAACGCTTTCTATCGGCGTTGTTCCGTAGAGCAATTGGAGAGCATAGCCAATATGCAAGTCCCCATGGCCCGGCAATTGCAGATCGGGATAGGTCAATTCCACGGCGAAAACAGGAACAAGAAACAGCAAGGGCAAAAGCGGGAGAACGCGTCTCCAGGCGGATCTTGCCTCCTCGATCGATGCCCCTTGCCATATAGATATTGCGCGGATCATTAACAGGATAAAGGGCGCGACAACCGAGATCCAAAATACGGCTCGCCAGTGAGAAATATCCACTGGCATCAGCAAAGTGAGGATATAGCCCAAGCCAACGTATAACGCGATTGATATCACGTAGAGAGGGTTGAGCGCCTCAACCAGCAGAATCGGCAAGAATGAAAACACTTTGCCGAATAAACCGATCCTAGCGCTCATGATAAGATGTCTGGATTGACGAGATAGACATTGCCGCCGTCCGCCTCGTGTTCGTAAACCATCTCTGCGCCACGCTCGCTCATAAGCCCCGTTCGGACCTCCGAGTCCTTGATAACGGCATAAAGGGGACGGCCGGGTAATTCTCGTTCCATGTCTTCAATCAAGGCGCGATATTCTCCCGCTTCGCTTTCTTCACTATAGATCAGTTCCAAATCGCGCGCGCGCTCATTATACACAAGAAGACTCGACTTGAAATGGAGCTGCAACAGGCGGACATATAGCATGCGCTCGTGAAACAAGTTCGAGTATTTGGACGGGACAAGCGGAAGCAGGACAACAGCGTTTGCCGGACTATGATCGCGAATCCAGAGATAGGCCGGCAGGCGACCGTCTACGTCGCCAGTATGTTCTAGGTGCATGCCGTTAAAGCTGTACCCCTGCTCTGCGTATAAGCCCGCCCGGTTGACGTTGCTTGATGACACGTAAATGACCTGAGAAAGTACCAGGATGTACAACAATACTGATAGGACCCGGCCGAGACTGCGCCAGTTCATGCTCTCGTGTTGCCGCATTGTCCGCAGAGCGAAGAGCGCCGACAAGACCATGAGCATACCCAGAAAATAGACCCCCTTGTACTGATTACTATCGGGCAAGGTCAGGAAGGTCGCCGGTAGCAATGCGATGAATCCGCAGAGCTGAATGAAGGTTTGGCCGCGATCTCTTGCGCGCCACAAGAATACAAATTGCAATAGAAAGAGCGGCAGAAGCAGGAGCAAGGCAGTGACAATCGTTCGGATATTCGCGCCGCTTAATCCAAATGGACGTCCCGCGCTGAAGCTGCCGACAATGTCCAGATTGTATTTGACCAACGGCAGCGAAAGCGCGAGGCTGAGGATCAGCCAGATCAGGAGAGCGAAGGGCGAAACCTCCGCGACAAGCGCTCGCCACGTTTGCTTGATCCAATTGATCTTGTCCGGATCACGGACCCAGTCATGCGCGACAAAGACCGCCAAGCCGCCCAGCAAGACGATAACGATGTACAGCGCCGCGATTTCTCTGACCGCCAGGGCCGCGATGCCGGCGGCGGAAACGATAAGCAGCGCGCCGATTGAGATCTTTTCTTTCGCCAGATGGACGCAGGCGTACAGCGCTGCTGAGAAGGTCATGATGCCCAGCGTCACGCTGGTGAAGTTCATCACCTTGCCCATGACGCTGTGCAATCGTTCGTCGGCGCCGGGAAGCCTCATGATATCGAAGGCATAGGGCGTATATGTGCCCTTGTAGTAATGCGCCAATAAGCTTGGCGTGCTGGTCAGATTCACCGAGAAGTAGACCAGCAGGATCATAAGACCCAGCGTCAGAGTCCCCGACTTGCCCAAATTCAGCAATTGTAGCGTCTGCCCTATCCAAATAAGGCTGCTGAATATCGCGGCGACATTCACGATTGACGATGCCGATGCCGGGCTAAAGCTTGTGACCTGCGCGATCGTCGCCAGATAGGCATGATAGAGCCAATAGTAGTTGGCGGGAAAGCCAACCATGAAGACGTTGTCGATTGGCGTCGTTTCGTACAGAAGCTGATGTATATAGCCAATATGTATATCGCCGTGGTGCGTGACCTGCAAGGTAGGGCTAGTGAATTCGGCCCAAACCGCAGGAAGAATGACCAGTAGCGGCACAACGGGCAAAAGCCTTCGCCACGACGGGTCGCGATAGTCGTTCCTTGCCCACTTGGCGCGGGCGCTGCGGACCAAGACCGCTACAGGCGCGAGCAAACTCAGCCAGAACAGCGCTTGCCAATGGCCGATTGCCACCGGTATTAACAGCGTCAAGATGTATCCGATGCCTACAAACAGCGCAAGAGAACTGAGAAACAGCGGATTGAGAATGTCAAGAACGAGGGACGAAGTCAGCCGCCACAGCAAGCTCGGGCTATTCAGCGTCATCCACCACACCGCCCAGCGCCTTGCCTGCCGCGATCAAGGGATCTTCCGGTTCTGGCCTAGCCCCCTCTGTCGGTTCCGGTGGCGGCGCAGCGCCTTCGACCACGCGCACGTCCACTCGCAATTTGACCTCGTGCAGATCGAAGATCGCCTGTTCGATTATTTTGGCGCGCTCCGGCGCGGCAATCTTTTTCTGGAAGAAATCTGTCTGCACACCCAGGATCAATCGATTGCCTTCAATGGCGCGCACATGGGCGTGTTCGAGCAAAGGCGGGAGATTGCGACTGTAGCGGTGTACCTGGGTAAGAATCTCCATCCATCCCTTTTGGATCTCGCCGACAGGATAAGCCGGCGGCTCGCCCGGGGCGCTGCCCTCCACACGTTCATATACGGACTCCGGCGCAGCCTCCTGCGCGGTTTCGGAGGTCTTCCCCGCATGTACTGCGGACCCGGATCGCGACCCGGGTCGATAATCGTTTGACTGGCTTGCTTCTACATTCAGGCTCTCGACCAGCGCCAGTTCCAGTTCCAACTGCGGCTGCCAGCCTCCGGTATAGTTGTTGACTGCTTCGTTAAACCTGCGAATCGTTTTCAGTAACCGGGAACGGCTTATAGCTTCCGCCAGTTGCTCGCAGAGCGCGCGATCTTCTTGAGAAGCCTCTATCAGATCGGCGCTTGCGGTCTGCGTTAGCATCACATGGCGCAGGTATTCAACGACCTGTTGACCAAACTGCCGAGGATCGCTGCCGGAGTCAATCGCTTTGTTGATGATATGGATGCCCAGCGGCAGATCTTCTGCCGCCAGCGCCTGGACCAGATCCCGGACATGTACGCTGGCGGCGGTCCCTAGCAACTGCTGCGCCGATTCCAGGCTGACCAACTCTTCCGGCTCCGTGACGATTTGGTCGAGTAGACTGATGCTGTCGCGTACGCTGCCGGTGCCTTGACGCGCGATCAAGTCCAGCGCGGCGGCGTCGATAGAAAAGGACTCGCTTTCGGCGATTTGCGCCAGCAGCGCGCTCACTTCTTTTTGCGAGACGCGCCTGAATTCGAAGTGGAGGCAACGGCTCTTGATGGTGGCTGGAACCTTGTCGATTTCGGTTGTCGCCAGCACAAAGATGGCGTGATCCGGCGGCTCTTCCAGCGTCTTTAGCAGCGCGTCAAAAGCGTTGCCGCTGAATCGATGGACCTCGTCGATGATATAGACCTTGTATTCGCCTTCGCCCGGCGCGAAGGCGATCTTGTCCCGCAATTCGCGCACGTCATCAACGCCGGTATGCGAAGCCGCGTCAATCTCGATCAGGTCCAAAAACCGACCTTCATTGATAGCGGCGCAATTGGAACAATTGTTGCAGGGACGCCCGGCCGCGTCTTCGTATGTGCAGTTGACGGCTTTGGCCAGCAAGCGCGCATTGGTCGTCTTGCCCGTGCCGCGGGGACCGCTGAAAAGATAGGCATGGCGAATACGCCCGCGAATCAAGGAATTGCGCAGTGTGCGGGTGACATGCTCCTGCCCAACGACATCGGCAAAAGTCTGCGGCCGCCATTTGAGATACAAGGCTTGTTCGGGCAAGGGGTGACCTCCGAATCCACCTGTGAGTCTAGCACCTATCGTTCCGAAATGACAAGCGCCGAATCACCTGCGCTATCGGACAAGAAAATGCGGCCCGCATAACAGCAGATTTGACCTTTTGCGGCCCGTATCGGTTACAATATTGTGTAGGCGAAGCGTCCAACATCATGAACGGGACGACTATCGCCTGCCAAGAGACGCAAACGTCAAAGCATAGAGAAACAGGAGCAAGTCATGGTATTGGAAAAGGACAGTTTTGTCCCGGTCGCCCGTTACGAAGATTTGCAGAGCAAAGGCAGCATCACGGTCCATCCCAATGGCAAGGCGATCGTGCTCTTCCTTTATGGGGCCAGGGTTTACGCCGTAGACAATCGTTGCCCGCATATGGGTTTCCCGCTGGACAAGGGATCGGTAGAGAATGGAATTTTGACATGCCACTGGCATCACGCGCGCTTTGATCTCGCCAGTGGCGGCGCATTTGACCTGTGGGCGGACGACATTGACGCCTTCCCGGTCGAACTGCGCGACGGGGAGATTTATGTCGATATACAGGCTAACGGCAACACCATCGAACATCAGCGCAATCGACTGCGCGATGGCTTGCAGCACAACCTGAGCCTGGTCGTGGCAAAGGCGGTAATCAACCAGTTGTGGCAAGGAGTACCGCCCAATGAGCCCTTCCGCATTGGGTTAGAATTCGGCACCTGCTTCCGCGGCATGGACTGGGGGCGCGGTCTAACGACGCATGGATGTACCATGAATCTGATTCCATACCTCGCCGAGGCGGATCATCCGCTCGCGTTGTTCCACGGCTTGGCGGATGTCGCCAGCGATACTGCCGGCATGTCGCCGAGATTTAATCCCCGGCCGCTGCCCAATGCCGAAACGGAGATCGCCACGCTCAAGCAATGGTTCCGTCAGTTTGTCGAGGTGCGCGATGCGCAGGCTGGGGAACGCGCCATCGTTTCCGCCTTAAGAGCTGGCGCCGATGACGTTCAGATCGCCGATATGCTTTTCGCCGCCGCCACCGACCATCGCTACCTCGATGCCGGTCACACCCTGGACTTCATCAACAAGGCGCTGGAGTCGGTTGATCTGGCGGGCTGGGAGCATGCCGAACTGGCTTTCACCAGTGTTGTGCCAAACTTGACCGACGCCCGTCGCATGGAAGAATCAAATGCCTGGCGCAAGCCGATTGATCTGGTACTGATCCTGGAGAAGGCTTTCCTTGAGTTGCCGGCCGCCATCGCCGCTGGTCGCGACCGGGCAGCTACGCGCGATATTGCCGCCATTACGACGATCTTGCTGGGGGATGATCCGCAAAAGATCGCCGATACCCTGCTCGACTGTCTGCGGACGGGAATGTCTCCCGTGAACCTGGCTGGGGCGGTTGCTTACGCCGCGGCGCGGCGCATCGCGCATTTCCATACCAGCAACGAGTTCGGCGACTGGGATACGGCGCTGCACACCTTTACCTTCGCCAATGCCGTCTACCAGGGCTTGACGCGCGTTGAATCGGACGAGCTAGCCCGGGGCATTTTCGACGCGGCCATGAGCATCTACCTCGATCGCTTTCTGAACGTGCCGTCGGTTCGGCTGCCGCAGCCGAAGATCGTGGCGGAGCCCGACGCCCTGCTGGACGACCTGGAATCCATGCTGAATTTGCAGCAGCAAGTCAACCAGGCGGGCACACTGGCGGCGCAGTATCTTTCTAGTGGCGGATCGCCGGAGCGGCTGATGGCAAAGATGGGGCATTTGCTTTTGCGAGAAGATCGCAACTTTCACACCATACAGTGTATCGAGGCGAGCTTCAACCAGTATACGATCTTGAAGGAGCGGGCGCCGGAATTGGCGCCGCATGTTTTGATCGCCGCCGCGCGCTACCTGGCCGCGCATGCGCCAACCATGCGCTCCCAATTGCAGACCTATACGATCGCGCGGCGCTTGTCCCGTGGCGAGAATCTATTTGAGGAATAGCTAACGATTGTAAATGATGTAAGTCTCGCGCAGTTCATCGCATAATTCCAGATAATGGCGATAGCGCCAGCGCTCGATCTTACCAGCGCTTACTGCCTTGCGCACGCCGCAACCCGGCTCGGCAGTATGAGTGCAATTGCCGAACTTGCAATCCAGAACGTAGGGTTGGATGTCGACGAAGTAGGCATCCAACTCGTCCGGCTCGATATCCCAGACGTTGATAGATCGGATGCCTGGCGTGTCTGCTAGGTAACCGCCGCTGTCTAGTCGAATCAAGGCGCTGTCGCGCGTGGTGTGCACGCCCTCTTCCGAGACGCGCCCGACCGACTTCACCTGGCGCGCCAAGCCCGGCTGTATGCGGTTGAGCAGGCTGGTTTTGCCAACACCGGATGGACCGGTGAAGACTGAAATGCCCTCATCCAGGATCGACCGCAACTCGTCGATGCCGTCGCCGCGCAAGGCGCTGCTGCGCAGGACGCGATAGCCCATCTTCTCGTAGGGGGCGAACAGACGTTGTATGGAGGCGGCCTCTGGCAGATCGATTTTGTTGGCGACAATGATGAGTTCGCTGATCCGGGATTTTTCGCCAGCAACCAAGAGTCGGTCCAGCAATTCCAAATCTGGCGGGGGTTGCGCGGCGGCAACCACGAACAGCGCGCGATCGGCATTGGCTATGATCACCTGCTCGCGTTCCGCTTGGCCCGCGCCGCGCTTGCCAGTCGTGCGTACCGCCCGTGAAAGTACACTTTTTCGCGGAGACAACGCCTCGACAACGCCGGTCAAGACACCGGTGCCTTCGTCGCGGCGCAAGGAGATTGACACGCGGTCGCCGATGGCCGCGATATCGCTGGATTGCGCCGCTTCTTTCAGCTTGCCCCGCAATTCGCACATGTAGGTATTGCCGTCAGTTGCCTCGACCCAATAGAAGCCGCTTTGTTCCTTGACGATCAATCCCCCTTGTGCTGCGCCCAAACACGCTTCTCCCGGTTATGTTTTGCTTTTTCAACGCTTATGCCAATTATAGACGCAAGTAGCCAATCCAGCACATATTTCTTGAAAATGAGTTTCATTCATGATCCGCCGAGACTTGGGCAATAAGCAGGGCACTCGCGCCAGAATCAATATGTTTCTAACGTCACATAGCTCTGGAAAATGGTGGAGCGTCTCGGCGAGACGCCCCTACCAACGTCGTTCGTATTTTGGCATAAAGATTTTATGTCGAGGACCGGCTACGAAGTATTTCAACCGAAAAGGATACACTACCTAACTAAGCTGGCGCATAGTCAGCGGCGAGAATCTCTTGTACACTAGGCTGGAACGAAATGGCCACCCGGCGGAAGGACACGACGTGTCGAAAGAGAACCATGACGTTAAGCTTGGCGGCGGCAGGAAGGAAGCAGGCGCCTCTCGCAGCGCTTTCAACTACGCGTTAATTGCCGCAGTGTTCATGTTGATCGGAATCATGATCGGAAACTATCTCTGGAATTCCGACAAGAACACGAGCGTTCTTCTTGACGAGGCGCAACTGCGCAGCGTCATGCTCAGTGTGCTTGAAGAGAGCGATATCGCGCGCGCCAGCGACATGGCGCTGGCTGTTGAAGAGGAAGAACCCGACCGATTCGCTCTGGTCGATGACGATCCCTACCTCGGCGAGGAAGACGCGCCGGTGGTCATTGTCGAATTCAGCGACTTCTTCTGCAGTTACTGCAAGCGTCACTTCGACCAGACCTTTACGCCACTACTGGAAAACTACGGTCAGCATATTCGCTACGTATATCGCGATTTTGCGCGCTTAACCCAGGAATCGACGCCGGCTGCGGCCGCCGCGCAATGCGCATTCGCCCAAGACAAATTCTGGGAATTCCGCGACGACTTCTTCAATAATCAAGGCTCGCTCAATCGAGACTTTTACATCCAAACCGCCGAAGCCCATGAGCTGGATGTGGCCGAATTCACGGACTGCATTGACGAGGGTCGCTTTGTCGGCGAAGTTGAATTGGATGGCTTCGACGGGCAAATTGCCGGCGTTCGCGGTACGCCGGGGTTCTTCATTAATGGCCAGATCTTGAGCGGGGCGCAGCCTTACGTGATCTTCGAAAGAATGATCCGGTTGGAACTCGAAAAAGCCGGCGTCAACTTTGAGAATGAGAGCGCCGCAGACGGCTAAATATGGTCCTCATTGAGCCGACTCATTTCTCGATGGATCGGCGAGCGAAGCCGGATGCCGCCGAGTGATGTCAATTGCGGCTGGCAGCGGAGATCACCCGGGCAATATCGAACCCCCTGTTGGGACTATGCTCCCTCGCCTGAGTGCTTGGCAGAGATCGGATCTTGCCCGCCGCCGCGCGATATGCGGCGCGATATCTCGCGCATAAGCGAATAGACCATGGCTGGAAAGACCAGACGAAAGTCCAAGCAGCAGCCGCGCGGCGGCAGCGATAAAAGCCGCCGTACTAACAGTAATATACGAACTCGCTCGTCTACCTCAATCGGTGGTGCTAGAAAAAAGAGCCGAGCTGTCAAGTCCGCGCTGGTTGGCAAGACCATCAAACTGGAAATGGCCGATATGGCGCAGGGCGGGTTCGCGCTAGCGACGCATCAAGGCAAACGAGTATTTGTGCCTTATACGTTGCCCGGCGAATCGATCAGCGCGGAGATTAGCGAAGAGCGCGGCTCCGTGCTCTTCGCCCGCGGCAAAGACCTGCACGCTGCCTCGGCCGATCGCGTATCCTCTCGCTGCGCCCATTTTGGACCCGGGCGCTGTTGGGGTTGTCAATTCCAGCACATCGACTATCAAGCGCAGCTATTGCTCAAGCAAGATGTGCTCGCCGATCAGCTAGCGCGCGTCGGCAAGCTGCCAGACAGTCTAATCGACAGCGTTATGCGCCCGCTCCTGCCGGCGCCCGAGCAATGGGGATACAATCATCGATTGACCCTGTTACGTTATTCGGCGAGCGCATGGGGCCTCCCGCGGCAAGCGAAAGGCGGCATTGAAGCGCTTGCGGAGTGTCATACAGCCCACCCGGATCTGATGGATACGCTTGGGAAGCTCGATGTTGATTATGCGCAAGCGCGCCGACTGACCCTGCAACGAGGTTCCGACGGCCGCATCATGATCATCTTCCACGTTGATGAAGAAGAAGCGCCTTCGCTGCACACAGATCTGCCATTGAGCGTCAATCTGTTATTGCCGGACAATTCGCCAATAAACCTGATTGGCGACGCCTACAGCATCGTCTCTGTCGCCGACCACGCCATCCGCATAACGGCGGGAAGTTATATGCGCCCAAATATCAGCCAAATCGGCCCGCTGGCGGAGGAAGTCATGGAGGCGCTCGGACTTGGCGGCAGCGAACGGGCGCTTGATCTCTACGCCGGCGCCGGCTTCTTCAGCGCTGTTATGGCCAAGCGCGCGGAACTGATTTCGCTGGTCGAAAGCTATCCGCCAGCTGCGAACGACGCCGACTTCAATCTGCGCCAATTCGAGCATATTGATATTGTTGAAGGACAAGTCGAAGCCGTTTTGGGGGATATGACAGCAAGGTCTGCCCGCTACGATGTCGCCCTTGTCGATCCGCCGAGCAGCGGCATCAATGGCGGGATTGTGGATAGTTTACTCGGGCTGGGTGTTCGGCGTCTGGTCTATGTCAGTGGAGCCCCGGCTTCTTTGGCTCGCGATTGCCGGCGCGTAATTGACGCCGGTTTTCAGTTGCAATCCGTGCAGGCGGTGGATATGGCGCCGCAAACGTTCTACATTACCGCAGTGGCGGCATTTGAGCGTTAATTAAGAATTTCTTCAAGCGCCTTGACCAAGGTCCGCAATTCTTCCCTTGTGTTGTAAGCCTGTACCGATACGCGCATGGCGCACCACCTCTCGAGCCTGCCGACGGGCACTTCAATGCGGTACTCTTCGTACAACCGGTCTTTGACCGCGCCGACATCACAATCCGGCAACGGGATGGTCACCATTTGCGCGAATTGATTGATTGACAGCGGCTGCAAATCATAGCGATCGCATAACTGCGCCTGCAAGTCGGCAGCGAGCTGATGACATTCAAGACGCACGCTTTGCCAGTTGCGCTGCCGCTGATACGCGATGGCGGACGGTACGCTCAAGTAGGCGGCGATATCTTTGGTGCCGAGCCACTCATGACGTTGGATGAAGTCGGCACCCTCACAACTGCCGTGTGAAATCACGGGGGGATCAACCATCTCCTGCAACTCGGGCCGAACGTGCAAGAATGCCGAGCCCTTGGGCGCGCAGAGCCATTTGTGGAAGTTGCCGCTGTACACGTCAGCGCCAACATCCCCCAAATCCAGGGGGATCTGGCCGGGCGCGTGCGCGCCGTCGATGACGGTCAGGATGCCCATTTCACGCGCCCTTTGGCAGATCTTCCCGACGGGAAAAATCAACGCCGTCGGTGATGTGATATGGCTCATGAGGATCAATTTGGTTTTCACGGTCACAGACGTGAAAAAGTCCTCGACGAAGGCTTCATCGCTCTCGTATGGCAGAGGGATTTGATGCCTGACAATATCCGCGCCGGTTCGCTTGGCGACGGTTTCCATCAGGCGATCGACCGCGCCATATTCGTGATTCGTCGTCAGGATTTGATCTCCGGCCGCCAATGGCATTGACTGCAAAGCCGCGCTTAGTCCGTATGTGGCGTTGGTCACGAAAACGACTTCGTCGTCGGGCACCGCAAGATACTCGGCGATCTCTTTCCGCGCTTTGGGTATCAGCTCATTGCGGCGGCGCAGCAAGAATTCAACCGGCTGCCGCTCCAATTCCAGTTGTCAGGCTTGGTACTCTGCGAATACCGGTTTGGGACAGGCGCCAAAGGAACCGTGATTGAGGAAAATGATGTCCTCACGGATAAGGAAGTCGTCGCGAAGAGGCATGGGATTGAGGTTCCCGGCACGATTGAATAGACTATCGGATTATATCGCATATAACCCAGCCGAGACGATCTGCATATGAATTGAGCAGCGGCTATTCAAAGATCAGCGCCAATTTGGAAGCGGACAATACGGTCCAAACCAGCATAGTCTTGCAACACATCGCAGCGCGCGTTCAGGGTCTCCGCCACCAAGCGACGCACTTTGACGGCTTGATCCGCGCCAATTTCCAGCAATACCCAAGCCCCTTTATGGCAAAGCTGTGGCAACTGTCCAAGGATGTGAGGAATGCAATCCAAGCCGTCGACGCCGCCGTCCAGCGCTATCGCAGGCTCATATTTGCTAACAGCCAAGCCGGCGAGTTCCTCCGTCGCGATATACGGGAGATTCGCCATGACCAAATCTACGGAAATGCCACGCTCGAGGAGCGGCTGCGCCAGATTGCCCTGAAGAAACTCGATATGCACCCTGTGCCGCTTGGCGTTCTTCCGAGCTATTTTCAGCGCCTTTTCGCTGATATCCGTGGCATAGACCTGACTGCCCGGCATGTGCTTGGCGAAGGTCACCGCCAGCGCGCCGCTGCCCGTCCCGATGTCGGCGGCATGACACGCCGGCGTCAGCGCTGCCAGACGAAGCGCTTCTTCCAACAGCAATTCGGTTTCCGGGCGTGGAATCAAGACCTCCGGCGTAACAGTCAGTTCAAGATCGTAGAATGATTTGCTGCCGATGATATAAGCGACCGGCTCGCCTGCGGCGCGGCGATTGATCAGTTCGGTAAAACAACGCTGCTGTTCGCCGCTTAGCTCAATGTCCCCGTGCGCAAGCAAATAAACGCGGTCCGCATCCAGCGCATAGGCTAGCAAGACCTGCGCGTCGAGCTCAGCGGATTCACAAGGCGCCAGTTCGCCGTATGCATTGCGCAGTGCCGCTCCAATGGTGTTCAACTCTGATATTCTCCAAAGACGTCCATTGGGTTCTCGAAGTTGCGCAACAAGTCACGTATCGCCCCATGATCGGCATAGGCGTCGAAAAGTTCAGCCTGATTTTCAATCATTGTCAGTATCATTCGCAGGGCATTGGACTCGGCGCCGTGATGCCCGTCATACCATTCTCCGTATGCAGCGCCCCATTTACGCATATCATCAAAGAAGTAGTACTCGAAATCATGGACTGAAAACAGCGCTTCCAATCGGGGAACAGCCTTTTCCATGTAGGAGTAGGCGCCGGATTGTTGCATTTTCTCGTAAATAGCGAAGTGATAAGGCGTTGTGACCCCGATCACTTCGACACCGTCCGAATCCAGTTGATCGAGGAAGCCCGAGAGCATATCCAGTGTAGCGCTGTTCAACTGGTCGCCAGCCGTATAGCTGAAGCCGAGTCCCTCGAAACTTTGTATGTCCTTTTCAACCCGTTCTGCGCGCATCGTAGGGTTAGCGACAAGCAGGCCTCGCTGCAAGCTGCCGTCCGCGCGGAAGCCGAAGCTGATTTCCAGCGCTTTCAATCCAATAACTTGATGACCATAAACCGGGTCACGTCTTCTTATCATATCCGTGAGGGAGAGTTCTCCGCCCAGCAGCTTGTGTACCGTTTCGATCGTCGCCAGGCGGATGCCTTCCAGACCAGCGTCAACATTCCGCGCGCTTGTCGCCCTGGATACCTGTTCCACTTGAGCGTTGAACCAAAACAGGTCTGCGCCAAGAATGACGATGGCGGGCAATGTCTCCAACTGCTGATATAACTGTATGAGCTGAGGCAAGCGCCAGCCCCCGCCGCTGGCATTGTAGACAGCATCAGGTTCCTTGGAAAAGAATTCCGAGCGAAACTGCAACAACTGCGAACTGCCCAATATCAGAAGTTTTGGCTGACGTTCCCTATATGTCAAGAGTTTGTATGACATGATGTCTTCAAGGAGCCGCGTACCATAGAGGGTGCCAGCTGTGGACTGCTGCCTGCTTACGACATGATCAATCGGCAATGCTTCACCGGTATGCCAAGCCAATCCCGCAAAGCCAATTGTTATGGCTGCCAACGGCGCGACAATCAAACAGATCTTGCCGAAGAAACGGACCATATAACCTCAAAACTGAAAATAAATAAATTCCTGTTTCGTCGCCTGGTAAAATAGCGAGATATAGATCGCGATCAGGAACAAATAATAGACTGTCCAGCGCCATACGACGGGCAAACGAGCAAAATGGGAGTTTATTCCCGCATATTCGTCAACGACATCCACAGCGAGCAAAAAACCGATCAATACAAAGGAAATGAAGAATTCAAGCCGCTGTGGCAGCAGACCCGCGCTGAATGGATCGGTTAGCCCGGCGAAACCCTCGCTAAAATCGAACATATGCCGCAGGATATACTGAATATCCTCTATGCGATTCGCTCTGAACAGAATCCATCCTAGAAATGTGAATACCAAGGCATAAAGTAATTTGATCACATGACCAAACGTATTACGCGGCACGAATCTAACTTTGCAAGCATTCAAAACAGTCTCTATCGCGACAATTGCGCCATGATAGATACCCCAGATAACGAAGGTCCAGTTGGCGCCGTGCCATAGCCCACTTAAGGCGAAAACCAGCAGCAGATTAAATATTTGGCGCGGCAAGCCCCTTCGGTTTCCTCCCAGGCTGATATAGACATAGTCGCGGAACCATGTTGACAACGAAATATGCCAGCGCCGCCAGAAATCGCTTATGGATCTGGCGAGATACGGGCGTTTGAAATTTTGCATCAGATCAAATCCCATTAGGCGCGCCAAACCGATTGCTATGTCGGAATAACCGCTAAAGTCACAGTAGATCTGAAATGTGAAAAACAGGGTGGCCACTACCAAGCTGAGTCCGAAGTGCGATTGCAAATCGCCGTATACAGCATCGACATATATCGCCAGCCGGTCGGCAATCACCAGTTTCTTGAACAGACCCCACAAGACCAAACGCAGGCCGTCGACCATGCGATCGTAGTCGACAGAAAGCTTGCGCGCGAACTGCGGAAGCATGTTCGTCGCTCGTTCGATAGGGCCTGCCACTAGCTGCGGAAAGAAAGCGACATACAAGGCGAAGGTCCCAAGGTTTTGGCAAGCGGGCAAACGACCGCGATAGACATCAATGGTGTATGCCATCGATTGAAAGGTGTAAAAGGAAATGCCAACCGGCAAAGCCACATGCAGCCAACGCGCTTCAAGCGGGATACCCAACATAGCTGAAACATCGGAAGCTGCTGCGCTGAACAGATTGAAGTACTTGAAAACAAACAGAACGCCGAGATTCGCCACTATGCTGCAAAGCAAGAAAATCCGGCGCTTCGGCTTGTGCGCTCGCGGCGAACGGTCAATTGCCTGCGCCGCAAAATAGTCGACGAGCGTGGAGAACACGATCAGCAACAGGTAAGGCGCGCGCCAGCCCGCATAAAAGATGTAACTCGCCGCGAGCAGCACGATCAAACGCCAGCGCTGCGCTATGAAAAAGTAAAGCGGAATGACGATCAGCGCAAAGACGATGAATTCGGTCGAAACGAACGACATGAATCATCCTTGCTGTCGGCTTGGAAGTCTCCAAATCACTCGACGCTGCCCGCCGCTAACTGCTCAGCCTGTCGCTGCGTGGCCAACTGGTCAATGAAGACATCCAGGGTGCCGTCCATGACGGCTGGCAAGTTGAAGTTGCTGTAGCCGATACGATGGTCGGTGACACGACCCTGCGGGTAATTGTAGGTGCGGATCTTTTCGCTGCGGTCGCCGCTGCCGACTTGCCCGCGGCGCTCGGCTTCCCGTTCTGCTCGCTGCCTTTCCACTTCGGCTTCATAGAGTCGGGCAATCAGCACTTGCTTGGCGCGGATCTTGTTTTGCAACTGGCTGCGTTCGTCCTGCATTTCGACGACCAGGCCGGTCGGTTTGTGTATGAGCCGAACGGCCGAATCGGTCGTGTTTACTGATTGTCCGCCGGCGCCACGAGCGCGGAAGACCTGCGTTTCCACATCATTCATGTCAAGCTGCACATCAACATCGTCCATTTCGGCCAGGACAGCAACGGTGGCAGTACTAGTATGTATGCGGCCCTGGCTTTCGGTAGTCGGCACGCGCTGGACACGATGCACGCCGCTTTCGTACTTCAGGCGGCTGAACGCGCCTTCACCCTTAATCTCAAAGGTGATGTTCTTGAAGACTCCATTGCCCTGCTCGTTGACATCGAGCAGTTCCACTTTCCATTTATTGGATTCGGCATAGCGCGTATACAGGCGCAGCAGATCTCCGGCGAAGATGCCGGCTTCGTCTCCGCCTGCTCCGGCGCGTATCTCGACGATCACGTTTTTGCTGTCGCGAGGATCCGTTGGCAGCAGCATCACGCGCAATTGCTCGATCAGTTCAGCGCTACTCGCTTCCAATTCCGCAATTTCCAACGATGCCAGCTCCCGCAGTTCAGCATCATCGGCGCTGCCCAGCAGGTCCTTCGCCTCGTCCAACTCCCGCGCTTGCTTTTGATAGGCGCGGTAGGCATCCACCACATTTTGCAAGCTGGAACGCTCCTTCGCCAGTTCAGCCACTTTCTCGTAGTCGGTGGCGATGGCGGGATCGCTCATCAGGTTTTCGATTTCCCGGTATCGATTTTCAACCTCAGCAAGTTTTTCCAACATCAGATCGGCTCAATTTCTGTTTTAAGGATGTATCAATGAAATGCGCGCGCAACTGCGCAGCGGACGGCAAAGGGCAGAAGTCTTGTGAAAAAGGGAACAAGCCTGTTAATATTCGTCGAGGCGATTTGGGACCAGGGAAACCGTTCGCGTAGTCATTCAGCGTATTATACAGTGTGATCCCCGCCTGAACAGACAGATCTGCACCAAGCCCCGGCGATGTTATCGATGTAAAGGACTGTCAATGCGAGTCATGCGTACTCCCGAGGAAAGATTCGAAAACCTGTCCGGTTACGATTTTGACCCGCATTACCTGCAAGTCGGCGATACGCGCATGCACTATATCGATGAAGGCGGGGCTGAGGAACTGATTCTTTGCCTGCATGGCGAGCCGACCTGGTGCTATCTCTATCGCAAGATGATTCCGCCGCTTGCCAGCCGCTATCGGGTGGTAGCGCCGGATATGATTGGCTTTGGCAGATCCGACAAGTACGCGGAAGCGGAAGCCTACAGTTTCCAGATGCACTACGACAAACTGCTCTCGTTCATCGCGCAACTCGATCTCCGCAACATCACGCTGATCTGCCAAGATTGGGGCGGCTTGCTGGGGCTAACCATCGCGGCGAATCACGCCGATCGCTTCGCCAGGCTGGTTATTTTGAATACATTTCTGCCAACTGGCGAGGAAGAATTAAGCCCAGCCTTCATGCAGTGGCGCGCTTTCAGCCAGAAAGTCGGCAAGCGCATGCAAGTCGGACGCCTGATCTCTCAAACCATCAACAATTACGAACTCAATGCGGAGATCATCGCCGCATACGACGCGCCCTTCCCCGATGACAGTTACAAGTCCGGCGCCGCCATTTTTCCTTCGCTAGTGCCGATATCTCCCGAAATGCCGGGCGCAACTGAAATGAAGGCTGCGCGCGAGACCTTATCCAAGTGGCAAAAGCCCGCGCAAGTCATATTCAGCGATGGCGATCCCATACTGGGCGGCGCTGCGGGTTTTTTCCGGCGGCTGATTCCCGGAGCTGCGGATCAACCGGAGATTGTCATCCGCGGCGCCGGGCATTTCTTGCAAGAAGAAAAGGGCGAAGCGATAGCCAGGGAAACGCTGGCTTTTATGGAACGCACCAGCGCCTGATCGCCGGGGGCGAGAGCCAATATTTGGTAGTGACAATACAGGCGATATAATGGACCTGCCAGTGTATGCAGCGTGACAGTGATGAGCAAATCCGAGATTGAACGAAATCCCGGCATCCCGCTGGAAATGGGCTGGGTGCGGGACACCAGGGTCAACTTGAGCGCGACACAAAACCGCGCCAAGACATTAGTCGCGCGGCGCAGCATCAAGAAAGAATGGCAGGCTGCCTGGCTGCTGCGCGCCATCACTATGATTGATCTGACCACGCTCGCCGGCGACGACACCCCGGGCAAGGTAACTCGGCTTTGCGCCAAAGCCAGGCAGCCTTTGCGCCAAGACATCGTCGAGGCGCTGGACGTCGAGTCCTTGCAGCCAAAGGTTGCCGCCGTCTGTGTGTATCACCAGCGTGTCCGCGACGCCCGACAAGCGCTGAAAGGCAGCAGCATTCCCGTTGCGGCTGTATCCACCGGCTTCCCCGCCGGGCTTAGCCCTTTTGAACAGCGCATTGCAGAAATTCACCAATCGGTCGAAGCGGGAGCGGAAGAGATCGACATCGTCATTTCACGAGAGCGCGTCCTGTGTGGCGATTGGGGGGCGCTTTATGACGAAGTCCGCCAGATGCGCCGCGCTTGCGGCGAAGCGCATATGAAGACGATCCTGGCTACCGGCGAGTTGGGACCGCTTTGGCAAGTGGCGAAAGCGAGCAAAGTTTGCATGATGGCGGGCGCCGACTTTATCAAGACCAGCACCGGCAAAGAAGCGACAAACGCAACGCTGGAAGTAGGTTTAACCATGGTTCGGGAAATCCGCGCCTATCAGGCCATGACCGGCTTCAAGGTCGGCTTCAAGCCGGCCGGCGGCATACGAAGCGCCAAAGACGCGCTAAACTGGTTAATTCTCATAAAGGAAGAGTTGGGTGATGACTGGCTCCGCAACCGATTGTTTCGATTTGGCGCTTCCGGCTTGTTGACCGACATCGAAAGACAGCTTTCACATCACATCACAGGCCGCTACGCCGCCCGACATCACATGCCCCTTGCCTGACATCCTTCGGCACGAGCGCCATTTCTATCATTCAATTGACGCGCGGTTCTTCAATCGTTTATATTATCTAACGATATGAAGATTACGCGAATCTTTACTCAGATTCGATTTTTTGCTATTGTTTGCATAAGCTTATTTTGAGCGAAGGAGGCAAAAAATAGTAAGTGATTGATTTATGAGCAACACGTTTAAGCGGCATCCTTATCCTGATTTGCTGATTCCTAAAAGGAGCGCATGAGACATGAACAGAATACAATTCCCCGTATCCGCGGTCTGTTGTTTGATGCTGATTGCCCTGCTCTTCGCATCACTTGGGGCAGTTAGCGCGCAAGAGATGGAAACCATGGACGACATGGCTATGGAAGACGACATGGCCATGGACGACATGATGATGGAAGACGATATGGCCATGGACGACATGATGATGATGATGGCGCCGCCGAGGATCTGTACCGACTTGGCTGACCATATCGCGGTCTATAGCAATTCAATTGGCATAAGTTGCCAGGACGTTGGAACGGCCGGCATCGGCGTGCAGTCCGTCGTTGACGCGGGCGTCATCTCGGCGATTGATATTTGGAGTCCAGTGGGCGTCGACGCCGAGGTCTGCTTCTCGATAGCTGGTCCCATCACTGTCCTCGATTCGTCCACAGCCCCGCGTATGGCGATGTCGCCAGATGTATATATGAGCAACAACCTAAACTGTGTGCATCTCAGCGCCGCATCCACGGTCGTATTGGGCACGCCCTCGCCTGACGACATGATGATGGAAGACGACATGATGATGGAAGACGACATGGCTATGGAAGATGACATGATGATGGAAGACGACATGGCCATGGAAGATGACATGATGATGATGCCGCCGCCGAGGATTTGTACCGACTTGCCCGCCCATATCGCAGTCTATAGCGACTCCATGGACATCATCTGCCGGGACGTTGGAGCGGCCGGAATCGGCGTACAATCCATCGTTGACGCAGGCGTCATCTCGGCGATTGACATCTGGAGTGTTGCGGACGTCGACGCTGAAGTCTGCTTCTCGATAGCTGGTCCCATCACTGTCCTCGATGCGTCCACAGCCCCGCGTATGGCGATGTCGCCAGATGTATATATGAGCAACAACTTAAACTGTGTGCATCTGACCAGCGCAGGCACGGTAGTACTGGGTGAATAAGTCCTGACGATATGGCGCCATAGACGACATGATAATGGACGTTGACGTGGCTTCGGAATAGTAGTCGGAGGCGTCGCCAAAATAGCGATTGCGCCTAGTTAGCCAGAAGCCAGAATAATCAAGGGACGTCGAATAGACGTCCCTTTCTGTTTTTTCTTATAGGCGTCGGCCTGCCAGACCCTTGACCTTTGCGCTTTTTTGACTCGGATTTTATACTTTTCAAAGGCGTTCACACCGGAAGAAGGCTCAAGAACACATGCTGACGCTTCGCGAGGCTTTGAAATTGCCTATTTTGGAAGATGCGCGGGTAGTAGCTGGCGCTGCCGGGCTTTCGCGCGATATTCGCTGGGTATATACCGTCAGTGTGCCCGATGCCGCTAATTGGCTGCACGGCGGCGAAATGGTGCTCACGACCATGTTCAATTTGCCGGACGCGCCGGAGGCTCAATGTGAATTGCTGCGCCAATTGGCGGAAAAAGGCATCGTTGCAGTGGTCATCACAATCGGCAACATTCTGGATCAGATTCCCGACTATCTACGTCAAACCGGTGACGAATTGGACCTGCCGCTGATAGAACTTTCTTATGAAACCCGTTTTGTCGATATCGCGAAATCGATCAACGAACGCATTTCGGAACAGAACCTGGACAAGTTCAGCCGAGCCCTCAACATTCAGCAACGATTGACGAGGTTGGTCCTGGAAGGTGGGGGATTCTGGGAATTGGCGGAAATGCTGGCCGATCTGGTTGGGCATTCGATCAGTATCGAAAACGATCGATTTGAAGCCATCGCCAATAAGAACATTGCCGAGGTCGATTCGGCGCGGCGCTACACCATCTTACACGGCCGCACCAATCCTCAATTGATCGAAGCGCTGGAGGGCGAGTATTTGCCCAAGATCCGCGAATCCTTGCGCCCTGTCTACTTGCCGGTGATGCCAAATGTGGGTTTGGAAATGGAGCGCCTTCTGGCTCCCATTGTCGTGCACGGCGATATCTATGGCTATATGTGGATCATCGCCGATGTTCATGCCCTTTCGCCGATCGACATGATGGCGATCGAAATCGGCGCGACTGTGGCAGCTCTGCTGATGCTCTATCAGGAGTCCTTGCAAGCGGCTGAAGCATCGCTCAAAGGCAACTTGATCGCGCAGCTCATCGAAGGAGATGGCAGCCGCCAAACTATTCTTAGCGATCAGTCGCTGCGCTACGGCGTGGACCTTCGTCAACCTTATCAACTCTTGATGATCGGACTTCGTCATAGGCAGCCGCCGCAGGTGACCGGCATCTACCGCAGCGTCAACCAGATCTTGACCCAAAGCGAACAAAATGCCGTCGCAGCGCAATTCGCAGGTCAAGTCCTTGTTCTAGTTCAAGCGAACCAGGACGTTGATGCCTTGGCGGCGACGCTAGCGCAGCGGCTTTCGCGCAACAACGGCGATATGCGCATCGGCATCAGCGCAGTCTTCAGTGGCGCGGACAAGGTCGGCGCCGCGCATCAGCAATGCAACGAGGTCTTGGAAATTGCGCAGCGCTTGCGTAGCCAAAAGCAAGTTCAGCGCTTTGCCGACTTGGGCTACATCCATACCTTGTTTCAGGCCGGGAGGCCAAGCCTGGAACGAAACTCGCAAGTGCCTGTCTTGCGACAACTGCTCGCGGAGAAGCAGGCCGATCTATTCCATACATTGGAAACGTATCTTGACGCCGGAGGAAACAGCGTACAAACGGCTGACTCCCTGCACATACACCGCAGTACGCTGAATTATCGCTTGGCGCGCATTCGGGAAATATGCGCTGTCGATCTCTCGTCGCCGGGCGCGCGGATCAACTTGCAGATCGCGCTGAAGCTCATGCGCCTATTTGATGACCTGCCGGACGAGAGCCCCTCCACTTAAACGACAATTGCCTTCGTTGCTTTCAGCCAGTCATATCTGCCATCATGCATCACTGGACTTGGCGACGACAATCGCGATAGCCAACTCATCCGTATGCGACAGACTGACATCCCATTCATCCAATTTGGAGCAGGCTGCCAGCGACTTAGCCCTTCCGTGTAATATGAGCCGCGGCTTCCCTCGATTAGCGTCGACGCGGATTTCGATGTCGACCCAGCGCATATCGCCAATGCCGGTGCCAAGCGCCTTGCCTACCGCTTCTTTCGCCGCGAAGCGCGCGGCTAATCGGCACGGCTTGTCCCCACAGTCCTCGCGTTCACCCACCGTGAAGAATCGTTGTAAAAATCGTTCCCCCAAGCGGTCAATGCCCTCTGTAATCCGTTGGCATTCGATCATGTCGACGCCGCAGCGTATCATCGCGCGTCCTTCAGTTATCCGCAACAGATCACCATTGTACAACATGATGCCGCGCGCGCACGCGCAAATCCTGCTAGCGCAAATGGACGTTTTAAGTACAATGCGCTCTTTTTCAATACCCCCCCTTGCACAGGCAAGGAGAAGGCTTATTATTTTGTGTTAGCGCGGCGGGTTTGATCGACGCCATCTTCGCTTCAGTCGAAGCGCTCACATCACCGTAACGCGCAAACTTCCAGCCCAATGACGGCATGAGCGCGCGTTTTCAATGGTTTCCTCGTCAGCTTCCGATAGTCAGATCTTTAGATGCGCGCGCACATTGAGACGTGGAACCGCATCCTGGAAGAAACAACGCCCAACACGACGACCTTGTCGTCACAGCCGCCCTTAAAGACAGGAGCATTGATGGCTAGCTTGCGCTTTCGCTGTCGGCAAGTCTACTGGAGGTGGGCCGCTCCCGGCAGAATCCGCAACTACATGAAAGCCAGCCAGATCCGCAAATTGCAGATCGGATCCGGCGCCAACCTGCTGCCAGATTGGTTGAATACCACGCTCTACCCTTTTACGCCGGGCACGGTCTTCTTAAACGCCTGCTTGCCCTTCCCCGTACCTGACGATTCCTTCGACTACGTCTTCAGCGAACACGTGATCGAACACCTGGAATTCGAAGAATCGTCACAAATGCTGCGCGAATGCCACCGTATTATGCGTGATGGCGGTCGCATCCGTCTCGCGACGCCGGATTTGGAACAGATCATCGCATTGTACACGCAGCCCGAAGAGGGCGCGCAGCAGAATTACATCCGCTGGATCATGGACAACTTCCGTTCCCAGGTCGGCGAATACAACCCGGCCCATGTGATCAACCAGTCCTTCCACGGCTGGCGTCACAAGTTTATCTATGACCAGGCGACGCTAATCAAAGCGCTGGAAGACGCGGGATTCGTCGACGTCGAGCGCGTCGAACCGGGGGAAAGCAGCGACGCTAACCTCCGTGGCATTGAACAACACGGCCAATACGTGGGCAGCGAGGAGGCGATGCGCTACGAGACGATGGCGCTCGAGGCGGTCAAGGCATAGGATCCGCGCGGTTAGCGCCAAGAGCGCCCTTGTTTGAAGAGTGTGAAGAATGTAAAGAATGCTTGCGCTTGCGCTTTTCGCTATCACGATTCCGGTATAAGTCTACAACAGCTATGATTATCAAACCTGCGGCAACTATCGGTAACAAAGAGCCGGGCATAGCGATTCCTCTCGCTTCAGAATCCCGCCTGCAAAATCCTGCGATTCTCCATTATGATAGCAGGATTATCACTTAAGTACGACAAGCTGTGGTGAAAGCAAATGCCAGTCTATACCTATCGCCGTGAGGACGGCAGCACCTTCGATGTCCGACAAAGATTCCTGGACGACCCATTACTCAGTTGCCCGACGACTGGTCAGGCGGTCAGCCGCGTGATTCAGCCGGCTGGAATCATTTTCAAAGGCAGCGGCTTTTACGTCAACGACAACAACAAAGCGAACAAGCCGGCCAATCCGTCTTCCGCCAATGGCGACGAAAAGAGCGCTGGCGACAAGGACCAAACTGCCAAGACAACTGAAACGAAGTCCGAGACCAAATCCGAAAAGAAGCCTGAGGCCAAAACACCCGCCGCAGCGGGCAACTGAAGTCGTTTTGCGCCTTCATCATAGTGACCAATTATCAGTCGCGGAGACAATATGCGGATTTATTTTGTGCGACATGGCATCGCGGAAGACTTGTCCAGTAGCGACTTTGCGCGGGAACTGACAGACCGAGGGCGGGCGCGCCTCGCCAGTGCCGCCAAAGTCATCAAGCAGCTAGGCTTTCAGCCTTCGGTGATTTTCACCAGTCCGCGGTTGCGCTCTCTTCAAACTGCGGAGATCATCGCTGCCGAACTCAAGGTCGACGTGACCGTAAGCGAGGCAGTCAACTTCGGTTTCAACCTCTCCGATGTTCAATCCCTAACCCGCGATATGACTTACGATGACGAAGTCATGTTTGTCGGTCACAACCCGGATATGAGCGATCTCGTCAACCAGATGACCGGCAGCGATGTCGCCATGAAAAAAGGCGGCTTGGCTCGCGTCGATGTCTACGACCGCGAAGCCGCTCGGGGAGAATTGGTCTGGCTCATCGCCCCCAAGGTATTTGATGCCTTGAGGCAGAAAGGCGCGAAAACATTCCGCAGCGACGAAACTGCTTCGGCGGCGCTGCCCGACAAACCGGCTGTGACGCATTCGCCTTTGCATGCCTTGATCAAGAGGCGCTGGAGCCCGGTCTCGTTTGATCCGACGCGACCGATCGAAAAAGCCAAGCTTTTCAGTATTCTGGAAGCCGCGCGCTGGGCAGCGTCCTCTTACAACTTGCAACCCTGGCGTTTTATAGTTGCGCCTCGAGACGACAAGCAAGAGTTCGCAAAAGTATTCTCCGTTTTGAAGGAAGGCAACCAGTCCTGGGCGCAGCATGCGGGTGTACTGATGATCGCGGTCTCCCAGACCCATCGCGACACGGGCGAACTCAACAGCCATGCCATCCACGATCTGGGATTAGCGATCGGGCAAATGGTATTGCAGGCGCTGGATTATGATATCTATGCCCATCAAATGGGGGGATTCTACCCTGAAAAGGCGCGCGAGCTTTATCGGATACCAGCGAACTACGAGCCCAAGACCGCTATCGCCTTCGGCTACCGCGCGAGCGACCTGAGTCACCTGAGCCATGCTCATCGCGAACGAGACGCCTCACAAAGACAGCGCAACCAGCTAGCTGAAATGGTCTTCAACGGCGCCTGGGCGCAGCGCGCCAGTTTCCTCGATTGACGCTTCTGACATAGAATACGGACAAGCGAAGACAGCGCCTTTTGGCGGCACAGGAGACGCGAGACAAATGGCACGAGTATTGTTGACGGGCGGCGCCGGATTCCTGGGCATCAATCTCGCTCGTTACTTGCTTGCCAAGGATCACGACATTGTCTCGCTCGATATCGAGGATTTTGCCTATCCCGAACGGGATCAAATCAACGAGGTCACCGGTGACATCCGCGACCGGACGCTGGTGGATCGAGCGATGGACGGTGTAGATTTTGTAGTACATTGCGCGGCGGCGCTGCCACTATATTCGACGGAAGAAATCTATTCAACCGATATTGATGGCACGCGCAATGTGATAGACTCCGCCAGGCAGAGCGGCGTCCGCAGATTCATCCACATTTCCTCAACAGCGGTTTACAGTATTCCCGACCGTCATCCCCTGTGCGAAGACGATCCGCGGATCGGCGTCGGACCTTATGGCGAAGCCAAGATAAAAGCGGAAGATATCTGCTTCGGCTACCGAGACGAAGACATGGCCGTCACGGTAATCCGTCCCAAATCCTTTGTGGGACCGGAGCGCCTGGGGGTTTTCGCGCTCTTATATGATTGGGCCAAAGACGGGCGTGGTTTTCCCATGTTAGGCGACGGCGGCAACCGCTACCAGCTTCTGGACGTGGAGGATCTTTGCGAAGCAATTTACTTATGCATGACCCTGCCCGAGGGCGCGATCAACGACACCTTCAACATCGGCGCCGAAGATTTTACGACCATGGGCGAAGATTACCAGGCAGTACTCGACTACGCTGGTTTCGGCAAGAAAGTCACCGGATTGCCCGCCGAGCCCGCCATTTGGTTATTGCGCCTATTGGAATCCTTGCAACTTTCTCCGCTTTACAAGTGGGTCTACGAGACGGCGGCAAAGGACTCTTATGTCTCGATCCAAAAAGCGAAAGAACAACTGGGCTTCAGGCCGAAGTTTTCCAACAAAGACGCGCTGATACGCAATTATCAATGGTACCTCGACAATCTCGATGCCATCGAAAGCCAATCAGGCATTTCGCACCGGGCGCCCTGGAGCCAAGGCATTCTCAAGCTGGCCAAACTGCTGTTTTAGGGAATCGCTTCAGCCGGCCGCCGCAACTTGCGGCGCCAAGCCACTGGTACGAGCTTCTAAGGCGAGCAAACATGGGGCGCGAGACATGAACAAGCTGAAGCAAGGCGGAATCGCAGTCCTTGACTACGGCTCGCAATATACGCAGTTGATCGCCCGGCGCATTCGTGAACTGGGTGTCTATTCAGAGGTCTACGCCTATGATGGCAGCGCCGCTCACATCAACCGGCACGATCCGGCCGGCTTTATTCTTTCGGGTGGTCCAAAAAGCGTTTACCAAGCGGGAGCGCCTCGCCTGCAACGCTTCCTGTTGGATAGCGGCAAGCCCGTCCTGGGAATCTGTTACGGGATGCAGTTGCTGACGCATGTCCTTGGCGGGGTGGTCGACAGCGCAAGCCAAAAGCAATACGGACCGGCGACCATCACTCACACCGAAGGAAGTCCGCTCTTCGACAATTTGCCAGGCGAATTGGATGTTTGGATGTCCCACGGCGACCGCATCGAAGCGCCCCCCGCGGGCTTCGTCGCCCTGGCGGAATCTGAAAACTCCCCCTATGCCGCGATTGGTGATGTCAGCCGGCAATACTACGGCGTCCAATTCCACCCGGAAGTCAACCACAGCCCACAGGGCAAGGACATTCTCGCCAACTTTCTTTTCGAGATTTGCGGCTGCGGCGAGCAATGGACTCCGGCAGCGTTTATCGACGACTCAGTCGCCAGCATTCGCGAGACGGTGGGTGGCGAGCAGGTTTTGCTGGCTTTGAGCGGGGGCGTGGATTCCGCTGTGGCCGGCGCGCTGATCCACCGCGCCATTGGCGAGCAACTCACCGCCATTTTCGTCGATCACGGTATGTTACGCTTGGACGAAGCCGACGATGTTATACGCGTCTTTCGCGAAAAACAGGAAATGAGCTTAATTGCGGTCAACGCAGTAGAACTCTTTCTTGACGCGCTTTCCGGCGTGACGGAGCCCGAAGCCAAGCGCAAGACAATTGGCAAGCTATTCATTGATGTGTTCAGCGCGGAAGCCCGCAAGTTGCAAGATATCCGTTTTCTGGCGCAAGGCACGATCTATCCCGACGTCATCGAAAGCGCCGCCGGCAGCGAGGCAGCTAAAACGATCAAGTCGCACCACAATGTGGGTGGGCTGCCCGCCGATCTGAACTTCAAACTGATAGAACCGCTGCGCGACCTGTTCAAAGACGAGGTTCGCATAATTGGTGAGGAGCTTGGTTTGCCGGAGGCGATCGTCTGGCGTCAACCCTTCCCCGGGCCCGGCTTGGCCATTCGCTGTTTGGGGGAACTAAACTGGGAACGGCTGGAGAAGTTGCGAGCCGCCGACGCAATATTCGCTAGCGAACTTGCCAGCGCCGACTTGCTGCGTCGAGGCACCGCTCAAAGTTTCGCCGTACTGTTGCCCGTCAAGAGCGTGGGAGTGATGGGCGACAACCGCAGTTATGAAGAAGTAATTGTATTGCGCGCGGTGACCACAGACGATTTCATGACCGCGGATTGGGCGCGCTTGCCGTACGATCTATTGGCGCGGGTGAGCGCCCGAATCGTGAACGAGGTAGCGGGTATAAACCGCGTCGCTTACGATATAACCAGCAAACCACCCGGCACCATCGAGTGGGAGTAGTTTCTCCTTCGATTGCTCCTAAAGACGAAAACAGATCAGGGCAATCGCATCAAAATTGACATCCGCCGCGAATATAACATTCAAACTCAATTTCGCCGCCGAGCGCGCCGAGGATCAATGTCGTCGGGCTGTGTCGAAGATCAATGTCTACGTGACCTGCGCGCCCTACGTGACCTACGCCACCCTGCCAGACGCCCGAAATCGATTTTTGGCAATATCGAAAAACCGCGAACATTTGTTCTTTCTTTCTACTCAAAATCATGATACACTCCTCCTATGGAACAATTATCGCAAGCTCTCAATCTCGGTCCCCAGCCGATGCAATCCGTCTATTCCTCCCTCCACCACCGGACTCTAAAAAGTATCTCCCGAAAAAACAGACTGTATCTATACGGTGTCGATACACTTGCGAAATTTAGCGAGACAGCTAGGGGCGGTTCAGAGGCATGTCAGAGGCAGAAGTCACCTTTATGGCGGCGGGCGCGCCGCTGCGCTGGCAAACCAAAATCATACCAGAAGCCGCCCGCTTCTCTCCGTTTCAGCCACAAAACCGCGTCTACTGTCCGAAAAATAGTTTTTATTGTCCGAAACGGACAAAGTCTGGCAATGAACAAACCGAAAACAAATTCTCTCTGGGAGTGGCTGCCTGCCGACTGCATGATAACTTCGCTAGCAAATATAAAAACTCTGTGCCGGCGGCTTAGCGCTGTCCACAGGCCCCTCGCTGTACTCGGTACTAAGAAGCAATTTGAAGCGATTGCCCTGGAAAACAGCTATAAGTTAAGTGACCGTCGCATCTTGAGAGGTTAAGCCATGCCCGCTGCCTATGTACTGATCCACTTGAACATATCGGTCGACTTCGCCGATTCACTACGCGACATCCGGGCGATAGACGGCGTCGTGCGCGCCGATTTGGTCGTTGGACCCGACGACTGCATTGCCTATGTAGAAGCCGAAGATAATGCGAAGCTCATGAATACCATCCGCGCCATACGCAAGGTCAACGGAGTAGGCAAGACCGACACCCGTTCTATTGCCGAGATGTAAGCGATTAGGTGGATTGCCCCGTTTGAATCGTCACATGTCTAGGCGCTACGTCGCCATATTGTTTCTGTTCGCGAGCGCGTGTTCGCCATTGGCGCCTGCCAAAACGCCGCCGCAAATCCAGCATACACCGGGCGCTTTCGTCACCGTTAGCGAAACCCGCTTCGACGCCGGCGTATTTCAACTCGACTATCCTTCCAACTGGCGCGTTGTAATACTCAGCACGGCCGATACAAACTACTTGAAAGTCGCGTTTGTAGCCCCGGATCAAAGTACCGTAACATTGACCCAGGTTGAGAATGCGGATAAAACTGTGGTACGATTAGACAATGGCGTCGTGATTGCGGCAGAAATCAACGCGACTGCCGCCGCGGTTCCCAGCTTCTTTGAACATGCCGAGCGACTTGTCAAATCGATACAAACATAGTCTTTTCTCGAAAACTCGTACAGCGATTTGTTTCGCAAACTGCAAAGAACCAAGCCCGTCAACGACGCAAAAGATAAGAGCGGGTTCAAACGCCGATTCCGGAAAGACAATCCTTTCACTTCTGTGCCGAGAGCAACGTAACCTCGTAATACTTGCGCGACAATTCGAAACATTTTCGCTCAAAAGATCCAAGAGCGAAAAGGAGACTATTCATATTTAGTAATTTTTGTTATAAAGCTATTGAGATTTGATCGCATTAACATTCTGACGATCACTGTACTACTTTGTGATGGCGGCAAGTGGCGTGGATTGTCTGATTCAGTGAAATATTAGACGGGCTCAGGAGCTAAACCAAATGGCTGAGAAAATACTGGTTATTGATGATGAAAAGCCTACAGTTCAAATAGTTTCTATGCTCTTAGCGCGGCGAGGATTTGAAGTATTCAAGGCTTATTGCGCGCAAGGTGGCTTGCGAATGGCCTATCATCACCAGCCGGATCTGGTTTTGCTCGATGTCGTGATGCCAAATACCGACGGCTGGGAAGTTTGCAAGCGGCTGCGCGAGATGTCGGATGTGCCTATTATCTTCTTGACTGCCCGGGGCAATGCCAAAGACATTGTAAAAGGATTGGACATCGGCGCTGATGATTATATTGTAAAACCTTTTGATGACGATGAGCTAGTTGCGCGAATCCGCGCGCGTTTGCGCCGGTCGCCCAGGCCCAACATGAGCGAAGAACTTGTCTTCAACCGAGGAGAATTTCGCATCAACTTTATGAACCGCGAAGTCTGGGTCAAGAACGCGCATAAACATTTGACTCCCAAGGAATTCAATCTGCTGGCAGTGCTGGTTCGCAACGCGGGCCGTGTGGTCACACGCAATGAATTGGTCACCGAAGCCTGGGGAGAAGAATACGGCGACGCCATTGACAGCCTCAAACTTTATATTCATTACCTGCGACAGAAGTTGGAGACAAACCCGCAACAACCCGAGTACATCCTCACCTCTCGCGGTGTTGGCTATCGCTTCATCAAGCGTTAAGCGACTTCATCTTAATAAGGACCTGAGCAGCCTGTCCGTTTGCTCCACCATGTTTTCAAAACTGAAGCGTTCCATGCCAGACAAGGTATTGGCCGCAAACTGATCGCGTCGCCTCAACAGCCGTTCAATGCCATGCCGTAGCGCCTCAAGATCCACATGCGGCACGAGAACGCCGTTGCTGCCATCGCGCACGAGTTCCGGATTGCCGCCCTTGTCGCTGGCCAAGACGGGCGTGCCCAATTGCAAACACTCCAACAGCGTATGAGACAAGCCTTCATAGCCGCTATAGAGGGCAAGACCATCGGCCGCCGCCATCAGTTTGCGCAGCCGCGCTTGCGGCTGGTAGCCCAGAAAACGTACACGGTCGCCTAACTCCGCGGCCATAGTTTGCAGCCTGGGCAAATCCGGACCTTCACCGACCACGACCAAATGCAGATCAGGCAAATCGGATAAAACAGTAATCAGATGATCGATCCCCTTCCAAGGCTGCAAGCGCGCGGCGGAAAGCAGGATCGGGCGACTATCCCAGCCCAATTCAGCGCGTAGCGCGGCACGATCCAAACTTGATGCGCCCAGCCGAGGCAGCGCATTATAGATGAGGTGAAGTTTGGCGCCCGCGACACCCCAATTCTGTACCATACGACACAGATAAAGACTTGGCGCGATCACGGCGTCCATAGACATTGCCTGGCGCGAGCGAGAAGCCTGCTGCCAGCGGACGCGCCAGCCGCCACGGTAATCTTGGAATCGGTCGATGTGCAGGTCGGGCGGAATCCAACGCTTGCGCAGGCAGCGTTCCCAAGCCTGATCGCCAACTACTTTGAGGACGCGAGGCGCGCCTATGCCCCAAAGCGGCAGATCGATAGAATGCGCGTAAACCAGATCTGCCCAATCCGCATGTGTCCGTACTTCGGAGCCGTATTTGGCCAGGCGGAGCGGATATGCTTTGCGCTCGACGCGCCTAACGAGATAGGGATACTCAGTCGCGCCGCTTTCGCCATAACTGACAACTCGGACGCCCCAGCCGCGCTCTTGCAGCGCAGGCAGGATCTGCCGCAGATACGTAGACGGTCCGCCCGGCTCGGGATGGAAGATTCCCGTTGCCACCAAGAGATTCGGCACTGGTCAATTCGCGCGGCCGCGTATCAGGATATGGCGATTCACAAAGGTTGCGGACTCCCTCCCCCAATGTTGTGGGTCCATCCAGTCTCGCGCGATCGGCGATGTCTCACGCAGCATCCGGATCAACTCCGCGATGGTTTCTTCATCATTGCCTTGCCGCTGCGCCCAATCGAGAAAGTCGTGGCGCTTGATGTATTCCTCGCTGTGCTCAACAACGATATCAGCCGCGGCAAACATCGCGCGCCATTCGGCTGTGTTGAAGGCGCGATGGTGGCTGGGATCGCGCAGGCGCTCGAAGTCATCAACGAAACGCGCCGCCCCCGGATCATCCGGCAGCAACTGATCCTGAAGCAGCAGCAAGCCGCCCGGTTTCAGGACGCGGGCGCATTCCCGCACAAAGGCGCCCGCATCCGGGAAGTGATGGGGGGCAATGCGGCAAGTCACCAGGTCGAATCGCGCGTCTTCGAAAGGCAAGTTCTCGGCGTCAGCCTGCCGAAAGGAAACGTTGCCTGCGCCCTGCTCCTTCACGATAAACTGTTCCGCTTTTTCCAACATGCGCGGGGTCAAGTCGCTGGCGATCACATGCTGCACATGCGGCGCGAACTTGAGCGCCGTATGCCCCCCGCCGGTGGCGACATCGAGCATTTGCCAGTGTGATTGCGGTTCGGCGATTGCCAAAAGACGATCCAGGTCGGAGCCCCTGGCGTGGGTCTCGCTGGTGATGTAACCATCGGCGTATTGAGTATAGCGCTGCTGTGACAAGGTCTTGGAGTCGGGTGTCCGGGTCATATTGCTTTCCTTTGCTGCTGCGGCTGTCACAGATTCTTTGCAGGCTTGACGTATCTGTGGCTTGTCCATATAACATCCACAACTGTTCTGTTGTACTTTTAACAGCCCCTTTATGCTCACCTATCCACCTATCCCAAATTCACTCAACAACGGTCTCATATCCTTGACTGCTCTTTTCAAGTTCGTTGCACCCGGGTTTGGTTTATCATGTCCACCAGCGACCGCGAGATCAAGAATCTCTTTAAGACGCTTCTCTTTCCCAGGTGCATACTTAGCAAATATTCTATCCACACCTGCATTCCACATATATTCGGCAGATTGGTCAATCCATGATCGTGGATTGAAGTCTTTAGGTCCATATTTTATCTGGAGAACAGTATACAATCGTTCCACAGCAAGTCTCACATAGTACCAAGCGATCTAGATTGCCGTCCTCGGCAAGTCGCTCTGCGATATATAGGCGTTCCGCTACCCTTCTGTTTCCTTCCTCTATCTTGATTCCATGCCGCCTCGAATATCGTATTTCCATCGTAACATAGTCGGGCCTATCATAGTGATAATGGCTGATATCTTTCGCAAAGAGATCGCTATGGGTTAGTATAATTATCTGAAATCCAAGTTCGCGCAAACGGTTGAGAAGTTCGTTGGCAAACGTCTTGAAATGTTCATCATCCAGCGACTGAACCGGATCGTCAAATATCAAGCATCTATGTCCAATCATTCGCGAACGTGTAACAAATGCGGCGATTCCGATTACATTGATCTGTGACTCACTCAATACCTTTAAGGCATCATCTTCAATTTGCTCAGACCCGTCGTCAAGTAATGCTTTTACTTCTATCCTAATTGGAAACCCCTTTCCTTTGGGTTTCGGTATCGTGATGTGCTTGAACCCGGAATACCAATCTTCACGCAGTCGCAACCATATGTCTGTCATTCCCTCACTAAACTCCTGCCTCCGTGCATCTAGATACGTTTGACGGTATTTAATCAAAGATTCCCTCATCTGCTTCAGTTCATGTTGTGCAGTTGCCTTGCAACTTTCCCATTTAAGAACTTTGACCATCTCATCAATATTCGCATGTATGTTGATCCAATGCTCACGGGCAGCGTAAGATGAATCTAAGCTGGCAAGTTCGCCCAGGCTAACTTCAAATTCGTTAAATGCTTGCGAGTATTTTCGCGCGTGTTTACCCAACGTTGGCAATATCAAGAAGAATTTAGTTAGCTTAGATTCGAGACCAGTTTGCACATTCTGCGACCCTAATTCAAATTTCAGCCCCTCACTTAAATCATCAAACCGCCGTAGTTCTTCTTTGGCCGATTGGTATTCGGTTTTCAGCGCAATCAATCTATCGTTGATTTGTGTCTCCTCGAAACCACCCCAATCCACATCTTCTGAAAGTTGCGGTAGTAGCTGTTGGCGAAAAGTTGCCAGCGTCTTAATGTCTTGCAGCATGGATCGCAATTCGGCATGAAAATCGTTTCTCGTATTTGAAAGAATCTTTCGTACGTCATTCCATATGGTAATCTTTTCAACCCGCTGTTTTGAAAGCGTCGGTGATTCTTCAAAATCACATAGTGGACAGATCTGCTGTTGGGCTTCCGAAATGAGCCCCTTATCTTGCAAGATCTGAAAAGCAGATGCTATTGCTTCTTCTGCCTCCGAAAGACGTTGTTCCGTCTCTATTGCCGCCTCGAATTCCTGATGTTTCTCTTTCAAGCTATAAATTCTGGGCACGTATTTTTCATCAGACAGTTGAGACATCGTCTCTTCATCCAGTGATCTCTTCGGTCTAAGCTGTTCCAAAAGGGGAAACTGGCTCTGGCGAGTCTTTCTCTGTAATTCGCTTAAATGGTCTATCATTGACTCAAGGTTTAGTTGGCTGTCCAATCCAAACTGATTGACAGCAACTGAATGAAGAGCATTACTCAGACTGTTCGCTACTGCTTCCAGCTCACAGCGCTCCACATCTGACAACAGTTTCGATTGCGAGTCAGGTAGCAGTCTTTTTAATTCGCCCCACGAATTGAGCATTTCTTCACCGTGTTCTCTGCTGAATTGAGCCAAGCCCGTATCTCCCACTACAGCATTCTGAATGAGAGACGTAATGTCATCGAGATTAAGCAAGCGCTCAAAATAGCTACGTCTATCTGTAGGATTCTGTAAGACAAACTGCCGAAGTGTATGCTGCATTAGCTGAGGAGTCACACCGCCAAAAAATGTATCCAAAACGTCGTAGGATTCGGATACTTCCTTACCATCTACGAACAATTGAGTCTTGCAACAAGAATGCTTCTTCGAATCGTAATCATTAACTAAAAGGCGCTTTATCAACACTCTCTCATCATTAGAGTCCAGCACACATTCAACCCACGTGTGTTCTGTATCACGCTTAAATCGATTTGCTATACATTCAGCGAGTTCCTTTGGATCTCCCAACTCCCGTCTAACCAAATGGCCTGTCAAGACCCATTCTATTGCCTCCGCCACACTTGTTTTCCCAGAACTGTTGCGGCCGTCGATTACAACTAGATCGCCGCTAATATCAATTGCGCTCTCAACTTTGCGGAATCCCCTAAAGAAATGGGGATGAATCGACACCAATCGAACGCTGCTAGCCATACTTTTGTTTATTTCAAACGAAACTCCATCTAGTGCAGGCAGATCGCCTGAAAGTGGTCCTTCCACCTGAAAAAGGGCACTTGTACGTCCCAAAAACCAGTCATCAACCTTCCAATCGGGTTTCTTCGCCAGATAATCTTGAACCAGATCCGCAACAGGATGCTGCAATTTGGCAAGAACGTTCAAGGGATTGTGTTCGGAGTCGCTCATGTTTTTTCTTCCTTTGCTGTACAGCGCTGAAATCTTATGTAACAAAATGAATAGATAATACATATTTCTTTATCATTGTCAACGCCTGCCCTTGCGGATCTTACCGAGGCGGTTGCCCTAAATCTCGTGCCCATCCAACACTCACCATATCAATGGCGAACTTGTTACAATTGGCACAGTTATCCGTCCGCCAAATCCGATTCCCCGAGGTCAATATGCCAGACAAACGCGCTGTACAACCGGAAGATCTTTTCAATCTACGCTTTCTCAACGGTGGCAAACTGTCGCCCGACGCGTCGCAAGTCGTCTACGCCGTTTCGCAGATAAACGCGGAGGAAGACAAAGAGTATCTGACGATATACCTGCTCGAGCTCGACCGCGGATCGACCAAACAGCTAACAAGCGGTGTGGCCAAAGACAGCAATCCGCAATGGTCGCCCGACGGCGGGTCGATCGCATTCGTCTCCGACCGCGCTGGCAAGCAGCAGCTATATCTGCTTCCGGTTGATGGCGGCGAAGCGCGTCAATTGACCGAAGCCGAGCATGGCATCGGCGGCGGATTCGCGTGGTCGCCCGATGGCAGCAGGATTGCCTTCAGCGCGGCGCCCGCCGACGAGCCCCTCGACCTGGACAAAGAACCTTATCGCGTCGACCGCACGGTTTACCGCTTCGACGCCATCGGCTATCTCGATCAAACAGTTCAGGATATTTTTGTGCTTGAGCTCGCCAGCGGCGAAACGCGTCAATTGACCGACGACCGAACCAACAACGTCAACCCCCGCTGGTCGCCCGCAGGAAACGAGATCTTGTACGACGCTACGATGCGCGCCGACGCCGCCCGCGCCATGACGCCCGATCTGATGACGGTGGACCTGGGCGGCAATCGAAAGACGATACTCGGGGGATGGGCATCTATTGCGGGCGCTAACTTCACGCCGTCCGGCGAGCGAATCGTATTCGTCGGTCGACCAAATGACGGCAAGCCGATTGGCAGTAAATCGGACCTCTATGCGCTTGATATCGCCACCGGAGACCTGGATAACCGGACGGCGGCTTGGCGGATCGGCGTTGGGGGTCGCTTGTCTCTGGATATGCCCATTGCCGGACTGAGCGAATGGAATACTGCGATCACGGACGACGGCGGGACGGCTATAACTACAGTGCAAGAAGGCGGCGCCAATCACATTTATCGGATCGCCTTAAGCGGCGCGGAATCTTGCCAAGCCCTCACCGAGGGCCAGCGCGCCCTGTTTCCCCTGGACCTGCGTGGAGATCAACTGCTCTATGCGAGCACCTCGCTCAACGCGCCTCCCGATCTGCACCGTGCCAACATGACCGCTGGCAGTCACCAGCAACTCAGCCACTTGAACGGCGATCATCTTTCGACCCTTGATCTGCCTTACACCGAACGCCTGCTTTGGGAAAGCGTAGACGGCGTCGAGGTTGAGGGCTGGTATATGAAGCCGGCGAGCGGAGAAGCGCCCTATCCGACGATTCTGTATATTCACGGCGGTCCGCACGCCGCCTATGGTTATGGGTTTCACTTCGATTTTCAGATGCTGGCGGGCGCTGGTTATGGCGTGCTCTTCCTCAACCATCGCGCGTCGACCGGTTATGGGGACGGCTTTTCGACCGCCATCAAAGGCGATTGGGGCAATCTCGATTATCAGGATCTGATGACTGGCGTCGATCAGGCTATTTCCTTGGGGCTGGCCGATGCCGACCGGCTTGGTGTCTGCGGGACCTCCGGTGGCGGGAATCTGTCCTGCTGGATCGTCGGGCAGACGGATCGCTTCAAAGCCGCGATTCCGCAAAATCCTGTCACGAATTGGCGCAGTTTCTACGGCACCAGCGACATTGGCATATATTTTGGCGTTGAACAGATGGGTGGGCATCCTCACGAAGTGCCGGAAGTCTACGACAAATGCTCGCCCATAAGCCATGCGCACAACTGCAAGACGCCGACCTTGCTGGTACAAAGCGAGTTGGACTGGCGCTGCCCGGCTGAACAATCCGAGCAGTTTTATACCGTGCTCAAAGCCAACGGATGTATTGTCGAAATGTTGCGGCAACCGGGCGGTTCCCATGGCGCGTCGATTTATGGCGCGATCAACCTCCGCAGAGCGCATAATGACGCCATGCTGGACTGGTTTGGGCGTTATGTATTGGCGGAAGACAAATAGAGCCGCTCAAACGAGGCGCGTTGACTTATTGACGTAGAAGCGCTAGGGCGCTTTCCAAATGACGGGTTTGAGCAGGTTTTTGTCAAACGCGCCCAGTCGATCCGGACCCAAACGTTCCAATTCGGCGCGGACGGCGTAGGAATCGCGCCGCAGTTGCTCTACGTCGATTCCCTGGCAAGTATCGGGCATGATATGCAGCCATTGTACACTGCGCTGCAGCATCTTTAGCGCGCCGCGATAGTTGTCGTTTTCGATCTGATAATAAGCGACGCCGACTTGCAATATCGCCCGATACAGGTCGCGAACGGGCCCAGTTGCATTCGCCCATTGTTCCTCGAACAAGTCGTGCTGACGGTAATAGTTGCCCTGGTTAAATTCTCGCAGGCCCTTTATCGCGAGCGGAGGCAAGCTCCCCCGACATTCACAAGCCAGTTGACCCAGCATCTTCGGGGAGGGAATACGCGCGAAGTCATTCACCAGCTTTAAGCAGTTCCGCTCAAACTCGCTCCAGCTTGCGGTCAAGTCGGCTCCAGCGAGCGTCGCCTCGGCGCGCCGGGTTTCATAGTCACAGACCAATAAGATTGGGATGCGCCGCGTCGCCGCGCTGGAATTTGGCGCGATGACAAAGTCACGCCAATGCGAGTGCTCGCCGTCGATCACAATCATAGCGGCGCGGGTTTCAATTAATGTCTTCATGAAACCCTGGTTGCATGTAATCTCGACAATTTGGTAAGATGAAAGTGTCAAGACAAGCGGCGAAAACGATTGCCGCTCCGATACAAATACTAGAGTGCCTGACATCGCTTTGTGACTTGAAGCATTCAATACTCAATATGTTTTGCCGGGATTGGATTATACGCCCGACCAGAAAAAAATTAATCCCCTGTCTCAAATGATAAGCGCTAAAAGCATTAAGGTTTGTTTTTCGTTTATTTCACTCAAATCTGCTTGACATTGTTTACAATTGTTGCATATAATGCAGAGGCTTGAATTAGGCGTACATAATACAAGTTTCAAAACAACGTTGCTACGAGGAGCATCGCGGGTGGGTACGGATAGCAGCGGTTATCTTAATAAGCGGCTACTCAAGCTACAAGTAGGGTTTCTATTATCGGAAGGACCGGGCAACTCAAGAGCGATTCCAATTCATATTCCTCAGCGGCTGAATGTCGATCAAGACCTGTATTTGGAGTCACTTTCGGGGAGCCTTACCTTAACGCGCACCAAAGAGGGTATCCTGGTTCAGGGTACATTGCGAGTGCATCATCTGCGGGAATGTGACCGATGCTTGGAAGACTACGTACATGAGTTTACGGTTCCGCTGGCAGAGTTGTTTGCGGCGCCGCCCGATCCGAATAAATGCGTCTTTAGTGTAGATAGCAACGGTGAAATTGATCTTGGACATTTGTTACGAGAAGAAGTTATCATCGAAGAGAGCTATCGTGCCGTTTGCCGCGACAACTGTCGCGGATTGAGTGCTGAGAGTGGCGTTAATCTGAACTATGAGTCCGATACTGCGATAGGCGATAGTCAAGACTTGGGGAGTTACGCGGCCTATGATCCGCGGCTGTCGATCTTGAAGCAGTTGCTGGACGAAAAAGGATAATACTGTAGCAACCGCGAGAGCGAATTTCTGATCGCGCTCGCCACAATGTTTGGGGGGAGATCGTGAGTGAGTTTGATAACAGGTATGAACCTGATATTGATCTGATTACTTATCTTGATGAGGATAAGGGTCAGAAGGACAATTTTGAGCTTTTCTTCGACGAAGACATTGACGCTTTCGCCGAAGCATATGAAGACGACGTCGATCTGGTAGAAGACGAAGACGACCACGACCTGGGAGAAATAGCTTCTAACGATACAGTCGGCTTGTACCTCAAGGAGATGGCGCGTGTGCCACTCCTCACCATTGAAGAAGAAGTTCAACTTGCCATGCGTTTGGAGGCCGGCCGCAGCGCCGAGGCTCGACTCTCGCACAGCCCCGATCATATCCGCAGCGCCGAATGGAAATTCCTGGTCCAGGATGGCTTGAATGCGCGCGAGCATTTGATCAAAGCCAATACGCGCCTGGTGGTATCGATCGCCAAAAAGTATATGTCGCGTGGCGTTCCCTTTCTGGACTTGATTCAAGAAGGCAACCTGGGCTTGATGAAGGCAGTGGAAAAATTCGACTATCACCGCGGCTATCGTTTCAGCACCTATGCCACTTGGTGGATCCGGCAAACGATTACCCGCGCCATCGCCGATCAGGGTCGCACCATCCGTGTTCCGGTCCATATGACCGATCGCATTCGTCAGTTGTACCGTATCGCGCGCGACCTGGAACAACAGCGCGGCTGCAAGCCAACGGTCGAAGAAATTGCTGAAATCATGGACTGCGAGCCGCGCAAGGTGCAATGGATGCTCAAGGTCTCCTGGCAACCGCTCAGCCTGGAGCATCCGGTGGGCAAGGACGACGATAGCGAACTTGGCAATTTCATCGAAAACGACCGCGAACCAACACCGTCGGATAGCGCCTATAACAAGCTGCTCAAAGAGAAAATCGACGAGTTGCTCAATACATTGTCACCGCGCGAGGCGCGTATCCTGCGCCTGCGTTTTGGCTTGCAGAATGGGCATAGCTATACGTTGGAGGAGGTCGGGCAGAAATTCGGTTTGACCCGCGAACGCATTCGGCAGATTGAGGGGCGGGCTTTACGCAGGCTGCGTCACCCCCGCCGCAGTCGTAAATTGCGCGACTATCTCGATTAACCGGAGTCGACCGCTATTCCCGCCAATCCCCCGGCGCGGCATTATTGGCGTCTTTTCGCCGGTTACGCGCCGAGCGACTGTAGACCCGCATTGGAACGTCGGATATGGCAAAACTGGTCCTGGTTAAGCACAGCAACAGCAATCACAATCCAGCGCAGCCGGCACAAGACTGGGAACTAACCCCGGAAGGCTATGAACGCTGCAAGCCCTTGGCGAAGCGCCTTGCTACCTATCGGCCTCGCCGACTATTCTGCAGTTCGATGCCCAAGGCTCTGCAAACAGCCAGATCTGTTGCGGAGGACCTTGAAAACATTCCTGTAATCGAGAGGCCTCTGCTTGCCGAACACAGCCGCCGAACAAACGCTCCCTATGGTTCGGTCGCGGCATTTGATGCCCATATCAGGCAACTCTTTGAAACGCCGGATGAACTCGTCTTCGGCGATGAAACCGCGAATCAAGCCAGACAACGCTTCCAACGCGGCATCTTGTCACTGCTCGAAATTGCGGACCCTGCAGAAAACATCGTGGTCCTCACACATGGAACGGTAGCTGTATTGTTTGCCGCGCAATACAACACCATAGACAGTTACGATCTTTGGCGAAAGCTGAAGATGCCATCATTTATTGAGATGGAATCTCCCGATTTTCGCATTTGCCGAGTAATCGAAGACGCCGGCATCGACTAACCTGCGATTGCGGCAAGTAACTTTTGCTCTTTGCCGAGGGCAAGATCCGCCGGTTTCGCGATATCTTCCGGCATCGACTTCGACCATTCGTAGGTATCGATTATAGTCTTCTTGAGAGAGCGGAAGCGCAAGCCGGCGCGCAAAGCCCGTGCGCAATCAAAGGTCATGAAGCTTGCGGCCAGCTTTTGATTGACCCATAGCGGCAACTCCATGAACTCCCCTACTTGCTGCTCCTGGAGAAATGCGTCGCTCACATGTTGAAACCGGACATCGCTGCCCAGCGCGTCCTTTGCGCCGGCCAGAAATTCGCCAAATGTCAAACGCCGCGCGGGTCCTGTCACATTGTAGATCTCGTTCGTCATTGATTCGGTCCGCCGCAGGGTGAATTCCGCGATATCCCGCGCATCGACAAACTGCAACGGTTGGTCGACCGGTGGCGCAATGGCATCGCCTCCTTTGGCAGTCCGCGTGACCCAATACGTGAAGCGGTTTGTCGGGTCATGAGGTCCAGCAATCAGGCCCGCCCGTATGATCAACGCGCTCTCGGGGTATGCCCGTTGCACCACCCGCTCGCAGCCGACCTTCAATGGTCCATAGCTGTCATTCGTTACTTCTTCGGGCATTTCATCGTCGTAGGGAAGCAGTTCGGATTCTTCGTCGCGCTTCGAGGCGCCTTGAAGCGGGTAAACAGAAAGCGTAGAAATAAAGGTATAGTGTTCGACCGCGTCCTTCAGCGCCTGTGTTGAAACATCGACCAAGCGCGGCACATATCCGCAGGTATCAATGACAGCATCCCAGCGACGGCTCTTTAGTTGATCCAGACCCGTTTCACGATCGCCAATGATTGTTTCAATCTCAGGGAAGGCAGCGGGGTTGCTTCGTCCTCGATTGAACAAGGTGACCCTGTATCCCCGAGCAAGCGCCGCCTCGACCAAAGCGCGCCCCAGGAATATTGTTCCGCCGATGATCAATATGTCCATGTCCCTTGCCCCCTCGCTGGCTCTGCGAACGGCATTAAACGGCTGAATACAAGTTCCTTGTCTACATCGGCATCATAAAAAAGCAACCCGCCTCGCCAGAGAATCTCGTCGATGCATCGCGCAATCATACTGTTCTCGGGCGCTTCGTCTACGGCGACTTCGCAATAAGCGAACTATGCTAAAATCACCCTCGTGGATAGGCATCGCAACACCATCACTATTTTGGGCGGCTTCTTGCTGCTCCTGGTCGCCTGCAACCTTGGTACCGGCGCAAACGCGCCGCCAACGCTGGCGCCCCTTTCTACGCGGACTCCACCGCCCACGCTGGGATACGTAGCCGCAGGTCCAGCGCGCGTTAGAGGCATTGGCGCAACGCCGGCCGCGCCCTCCGATATAGAAATCTATCGCATCCTGGATCAAGTGGAGTCCGACCGCCTGATGACGCATATCCGCACCCTGCAAGATTTCTATACCAGGCATGTTAATTCCACCCAAGCGTCAACCAACACGGGCATCGGCGCGGCAAGAGCCTATATTACCGGTCAATTCGAGACCTATCGCCAGGCATCCAGTGGCAATCTATACACATTTGACCTGCCATTCGAATCGGTCACGCCAGACGGCGAGCGACGATCACAGTTCAACCTTGTCGCCGTCATTCAAGGTACAGAAGTCGGGGCTGGCACAGTTCTGGTCGGCGCTCATTACGATAGCATCGGCCGTCCGCTCGACTCAACTGATGTCTATGCGCCCGGCGCAAATGACAACGGATCGGGGGTCGCGGCTGTGCTGGAATTGGCGCGCATCATGAGCCAGAACCGCTACAAAGCCACCATCATGTTTGTCCTTTTTTCCGCCGAGGAGGTTGGCAGGCAAGGCAGCAAGGCTTTCGCTTCCTGGATTCGCGAGGATCAAACTGACCTAATTGGCATGATCAATGTCGATACCATCGGCAATGTGCACGATCGAAGCGGGCTGGTTAACGATCGCGAATTGCGCGTGTTTTCCGCCGGACCCAACGAAAATTCTGTTTCACGCCGTCTGGCGCGCATGGTTAGTTTCATCGGCTTCAATTACGGCGTCAATCTCGATCTGGTCGTGCAAGACGCGATAGATCGCGAAAACCGCTATGGCGATCACTTTTCTTTCAGCGAGTTGGATTATCCAGCGATTCGCATGATCAATGCCTACGAAGAGAAACTCAACGGAGACCCGACAGACACGATCGAATACATTGAAGCCGGCTACCTCCGGGACGCCACCAAGGCGATCCTTGCGGTCCTGACCGCCCTCGCCGACGGTCCGCGTCCGCCGAAAAACATCGTCTTGCGGACGGGCGCAGGCGAGCCCGAATTGGTTTGGGAACCGGTGGCTGAAGCGGCCGGATATATTATCGCCTTGCGACGCCCGGGTGGACTTTTCTACGAGCGACAGATTGTGCATAGTGAAACCAGCCTAGTATGGGACGGTTTCGCCGATTACAGCGGCATCGCCATCGCAGCCAAAGACGCGCGAGGGCTGACAGGCCCGCTGTCACAGGAAATTGCGCTGCCTTAAGCTGACTTAAAACTAGCCGCTAAGGACGCCGTCTGCTACAGTTGCCGCGCCAGCGCCCACTATCGGAGCGTCTCATGCGCGTCGCGCACATTATAAAAGTTACGCGAATCAGTGGCGCCGAACGCCATCTGCTGGTTCTGTTGAGCGCCTTGCGCCAGCATGGCGTCGACGCTCATTTGCTCATCCTGGTCGAAGATGACAAGCCCATGGAGGACATGGTCAGCGCGGCGAGCGACCGCGGCATCCCCATTCGCCGATTGACAATCCATCGCGACTACGATTTGACCATGCTATTCAAGATTCGACGCGCCCTGCGCGAGATCAAGCCGGACATTGTACACACGCATTTGATCCATGCCGACCTTTATGGCTTGTGCGCGGCGAAGCTTGCGGGCATCCGCGCCGTCATCAGCAGCCGTCACAACGATGATCAATTCCGATTCCACCCAATATGGCAGCGCATAAGTCCGGTGATTTGGCGCCTGACCAACGGCGGCATCGCCATTTCCGCGGCGATCAAGGATTTCATGATCGAAGTTGAAGACGCGCCAGGCGACAAGATCACTGTGGTCCACTATGGTTTGGAACACGAATGGGTTGCCGATGAGGAACTCCGCGCCGCCCGCCAGAACTTGTCTGTTGAGTTGCGCCTGGATTCTGACGCCCTGCTGCTCGGTATGGTATGCCGAATCGTTGAACAGAAGGGCATCACTTATGCCATGCGAGCCTGTCAGCGAATCCGGGAGCGATTCCCGACCGCGAACCTGATCATAGCCGGCGACGGCGACTTGCGGCCTCAACTCGAAGCGCTCGCGCGGGAACTCGGTATCGACGCAAACGTTCACTGGCTGGGATGGCGCGGCGATGCCCTCAAGTTGATCGGCGCCTTTGATGTGCTGCTGATGCCGAGCCTATGGGAGGGATTTGGATTGGTCCTGTTGGAGGCAATGTCAAGGCGCGTGCCGGTGATCGCCAATCGTGTCAGCGCCATTCCCGAGGTAGTGGTTCATGGCGAGACCGGGCTGCTTGTCGAGGCGCGCGATGTCGATGCGCTGGCAGCGGCCATGACACGGCTATTGGAAGACCACGCTCTGCGCCAGCACATGGGATTGCTGGGCGCGGCCCGCTTGGAAGAACGCTTCAGTGTCGAACGCATGGTATCCGGGACAGTTGCGGTGTATGAAACGTATCAGCGTTAACCGCTTATCGCGACCTGCGCTCCAACTCAACGCTAGTTCTTAAACATGCGCCACAGGCGTATGACGACTGATTTCGTAACTCGTCGTCGCCAGATCTTCGTAGCCCAGGTCATGGACGCTGCGCTTGCCGCACATGCGCGCGAACTGGCTCATCTGCTCTGTCATCGCTTCGAAGAAGTTCACGAGACGCTGCTTGGATGTCTCCACATCGAAGCGCGCTCGCAAATTCATCTTTTGGGTGGCGATGCCTACCGGGCAACTGTCGCTGCTGCAAGCCCGATACTGCTTGCAGCCGATGGCGATCATCGCCGCGGTTGCCAATGCAACGGCGTCCGCGCCCAAAGCCAGCGCTTTTGCAACGTCTGCGCTGGTGCGCAAACCACCGGTTGCGATCAGGCTAATCTCACTGTGTCCATTGTCATCCAGCCAACGGCGCGCGCGCGGGATGGCGAAAACCGTCGGCACACAGATATTGTCCATAATATGCTTTGCCGCCGCGCCCGTACCCCCGGCGCGTCCATCGAGCGTGATCCAATCAATATCCAGTTTCACTGCCTCTGCCAAATCAGCCTCGATTCGGCTGGCGGCCAACTTGATGCCAACGGGCATATCGGGTTTGACAGAGCGAATCCAGGTTATGCGTTCTTGCATATCCGCCACAGTATGGATATCGGCGAAACGCGATGGGCTGCGCGCTTCTTGCCCTTCCCGCAGGCCGCGCAGCGCCGCGATATCCGCCGTAACCTTGTGGCCCGGCAGCAGTCCGCCCAAGCCCGCTTTGGCGCTCTGGCCCATCTTTATCTCGATGCCGTCCGCCTTGGCGATGTTCTCCTCGTTCCAACCGAAATAGCCCGAAGCCATCTCGAATATGTATTGTCCGGCGGCTGCGCGCGCCTCTGGCAGCATGCCCCCCTCGCCCGAACACATCAAAGTGCCAAATTCGGCGGCGCCTTTCGCCAGCGCTAGCTTTGCCTCCTTGCTCAAGGCACCGTAGCTCATGTGACTGACGAATATCGGCGCTCGCAACTTCAAAGGCTGCTTCCGTTTGGCGGCAATTACCGTTTCCGTGCTGATTGGCACATCGTCGAGCAAGGGGAGTACAGCCAGTTGACCCGGCAAAAAGTACAGGTCGCCCAAGCCAGCATAATCACGTTTCTCGCTGCCCATGCCCTCGACAAAGGCGCGCCGTCCGCGCGAGTAGCTGTGGATATCGTGCATCTCGGTTTCCAGCGGGTCATTTCGCCTCGCCCACAAACCCAAATACTCTCCTTCATAGCGCGGTTTGGGCGGTACGGCATCAGCGTCGATTTCGACCCTGCCGTTAACCTGGCGCACTGGATAAACTGGCACTGTTTCGTCTTCGGTATAGCGGCTGACACCGGTCCTCACATCGTAGTCCCATTTGTGCAAAGGGCAGAATACATTGGGTCCCTCCATGTAGCCGTCGCCAAGTTGACCATCCCGATGTATGCAGCGATTGTCCAAAGCGTAGAAATCGCCCAGATACTTGTACAGCGCGATATCCCGCTCGTTTACAAACACTGTGGTGCCCTTGCTTTCTTCAAGTTGATCGGCTTTTAGCACTTCAACCCAATTCGCCATACGTCCCCCATGACTTGCGACAATAATCATCTAATACTTATTGTATGACACATGAGCGGCAAACAGAAGTCGGCGGCGGGACGGACGGGCCTTCCTTAGCCCGCCCCAAACTTGCCATAAAACCCGCTGAACGTGATAATCAACTAGAGAAAGTCGAGACCAGCTTCAAGGCTTGCGGGAAGACCCTTTCGCTGCGGACGGGCCGCCGAGGAAGCTCAATGAAGAATGTTTACCTGTCTTACCATCCTTCGGCGCGGACCCGCGCCGAGGAGTTGCGCCGGATCTTGCGCGCGCAGGGATTTCGGCCCTGGATTGACCGCAGCCCTGTTGCCGGGCAAGCCTGGCACGTCGAAATGGATGCCGCGATTCGGCATGCCGATGCCTTCATCATCCTGCTGACCGACGAAACCGCTGACTCCGTACACTTGACTTACGAATTCGCTTATGCCCTGGGCGGCAATATACCGGTCTTCGCCATCATCTACGACGATGTGCTTTTGCATCCCAGTCTTTTCAATGTTCAACGCTTCGACTTCCGTAGTTTTTCCGACGAAAACCATTTTTGGGATCACTTCGTGGCGGAGTTCCGCAGGACTGTCGACCAAGCTCTCGCGCGGCCGACCGCGAGCCCGCCCCCTCGGCAACCCGCGCCGGACATCGTCAGAAGCCTCATGCCCGAGGAGCCTGGCTTTTGGATCGTGATCAGGAGCGGACCCATCGAGAATGCTATGTTTCGGCTGGAAAAGGAGATAGTCACATTAGGCCGCGACAGCGCCAATGACATCGTGATTGGAGATCCTCAGGTCAGCCGCTATCACCTGCGGCTGTTGCGGCGAGAGGCGGATTATTACATCGAGGACCTGGATAGCACCAACGGCCTGCGCATCGCGGGCAAAAGGATTGGCGGTCCAGCCTCGCTTAACAACGGCGATATCATTGTGCTGGGCGATTCCATTGCGCTGTCTTATGAGATAGTTTACCAATGATAGTGGGAAAAACTAGACTTCGCGGACCACCCGCGCCGGGTTGCCGGCGACCACGCTCCGAGGCGGCACATCGCGGACGACGACGCACCCGGCGGCGACCACCGATCCCGCTCCGATGGTCACGCCTTTCAAAATGAGCGCGTTCATGCCGACAAAGACATCGTCCGCGATCGTGACAGGCGCCGTATTTGCAGCCAGGGGATGGCTTCGTCGCTCCTCGGGATTGAGCGGATGGAAATCGGTGTCGGTGATTATCGCGTTTGCGCCAACCCAAACGCGATCGCCAATGCTTATCCGCTGATCGCAGACCAGGGAACCGCCGGTCATGCCGAAGTCGTCGCCAATCATAATGCTGGCGCCGGGCTTTCTGGCGCTGATGATCACGGGACGATTGGGACCCAGCGGGTTGCTGGTGGCGCTCGAACGAAGCTCCAGCCGACGACCGACGCGAATCTCGCTTTGGCGGTGCCGTTGAATTATCGGCAATCCATAGCAGCGCCAACCGGCGCCTATGCGTAGCCCGCGCAGCCTCCACCACGCCATTGGGGTGATCAACCAGCGACGGATCTCGTTGCTCGCTTTCCAGGGCATGTCACGGGCCTGCTGCAGGGATTCCAGCGACAGGAGCGACGCCGGCGCGCTTAGATCTTGGCTGGTTTCATCCATACTATGACTCATAGGGACTATACATGCATGAAACAGGTTTTGCGTGAGCGCCGTCTATCCCACCGCAAATATGACTTCGTCGACCTGAACGATATTCCCCCCGCGAATCAAGGCGAGCCGCAGGATGTAGGACCCCGGTTGCAGGGCATCGGCGTGCAGCGTTTCCAACCGTCCATTGCTCACAGGCTGATGATGGCGCTGGCCCAATGGCGTCCAATCGACGAATTGCCCGCCCCGAATATACATATGATAATACTCGCCCTGGCCGCCGTTGAATTGAGCCGTGCCAATGATTGGCAGCGCGCGGTTGACGCTTTGTCCGTTGGCGGGCTGCTGTATCTGCAAAACCGCGCCGACGTTGCCAATCGAGCGGGACCGGTAGAAGCTGGGCAGGCATTCGATGGTGGGGAGCAAAGCCAGGTTGGATTCGCGGGCGTATCGTTCCGCCTCGACGACATCGCCCGGGGATGTCGATGGTCCTTCAATGAACCATAGATTTTGCGCGCCAGCCGCGATCGCTTCCTGCGCGTCTTGCACGGGCACTCGGCAATAATTCGGCGGCAAGGGCTGCTTCTCGCCCGGACCTACTTGAAAGCGTATGGCAGCCGCGACTTCCGGCGGCAAGGGAAAAGCCAAAGTCTGATAGATGCCCGGCGACACTCGATGAAGAACCGAGCCTTGCACCGGTAGGGGCGTCCGCTGCGCAGTTGCCTGTGGATAGCGCAGCGAGCCATTTTCGTCGGGAATCCCCGCGGGTCCATCGAGAAACCATTCGTTGACAGTCGCCGGGCAGCGCGTCGAGGGATCAGTCAAGCGCCGGACATCGCATATCTGGCGCCAACTGATGCCGGCCGGCGGGATCGGCTGGTCCTCCAGCAATTGCCCCCCCGTCGCGAAGGCGCCCAGCAGCTTCTGGTTGCCGTAGATCCCCGTGAGCACGGCATTCCATATAGGCGCAGCGCCTGTCAAACCAGAAGAGTTTACCATGGGCCTGCCGTCGTTATTGCCCACCCAGACGCCTACGGCGACATTGCGCGTGTAGCCGACGGTCCAGTTGTCCTTGACATCGTCGGTGGTGCCAGTCTTGACCGAAGAGAATATGCCATCAGTGCGCAAAGGACTGTACGCGCCCATGGCTGCGCTACGGGCTTGATTGTCGCCTAGCATGTCCGTTATCAGGTATGCGATGCGTGGATCAAGCACCAAGGCGCCATGGGCGCGTCGGTTGACCGTCGCGTTCGTGATGCGCCCCCCCGGGCAACTGCCTTCATACTGATAGAGTATCTCATCGTCGCTGTTGATGACGCACAAGATAGATGTCACCGGCACATAGGCGCCTTGATTGGCAAAGACGGCAAAGGCATTTGTAAGCTCAATGAGCGTGATTTCCCCGCCGCCAAGCGTCAAGGACAAGCCGTATTGCGAAGCGTCTTCGCTTAAGCTGCTTATGCCAAAGCGGCGCAACAAGTCCAGCAGGTAGTCCACGCCCACCGAACGCAGGGTTTGCACCGCCGGGATGTTGTAACTGTTTGCCAGCGCGGTTCGCATGGTCATGGGACCATGAAAAGCGTTATCGAAGTTGCGCGGACTGTACAAGGGCAGACCGGGAACCGAGATCTCCGTTCGCGTATCCCATAAGACATCGCCAGGCGACATGCCGCGCTCAATCGCTGCCGAATAGGTGAAGGGCTTGATGGTGCTGCCCGGCTGCCGGAAGGCAGTACTTACGTTGACGCTGCCGTCAATCGCCTCGTTGTGGTAGTCGATGCTGCCAACCATAGCGATAATCTCGCCCGTTTGCGGCTTGGTGACGACCACAGCGCCGTTGCTGACGTTTTTGTTCCAGAGCTGGTTGACGTGATTGGCCGCGGCTCGCTGCGCCAGTTGATTGACATTCTGATCAAGCGTCGTATAGACGCGCAAGCCCCCGCGCGCGATGTCTTCCGGGCTATAACCCAAGCCCGTCATCAAGCGTTCCAGCTCGCCCTGCGCATAGACAGTGAAGTGAGGCGCGTTCAAGGATACGTTGGCTGGCACGAACGACAGACCTTCGCTCAAAGCCTCTTTCACCTGCTGCTGAGAGATAAAGCCTTCTTCCACCATTTCGCCAAGAACCTGGCGCCAGCGCGTGTCTACAGCCGCCTGCACCGCCGGGTCGGGATTGAGCGGGTCAAGGCTGGCCGGCGCTTGCGGCAAGCCCGCCAACAGCGCCGCTTCGCCCAGCGTTAATTCCTGAACATCCTTGCCAAAAAAGGTCTGGGCGGCGGTTTGCGCGCCGTATGCCAAATTACCGTAATAGATCTCGTTGAAGTACATCTCGAGGATGTCTTCTTTGCTCTTGGCCCCGGTCAAGACGATCGCCAATACAATCTCTTCCGCCTTGCGGGCGACGCTGCGTGTGGCGCGCTTTTCGAAATCAAAGAGAACATTGCGCACCAATTGCTGGGTGATGGTGCTGCCGCCGGCCGTGACCTCGCCGGGGGACGCGCCGAGATAGGCCAAAGCCGCTACCGCCGTCGCGCCCACATCGATACCGATATTGCTGAAAAACGTGTCATCTTCAATTGCAATTGTTGCCCGGATTAGCCAATTGGGAATGCGGTCATAACTGACGCGGACCCGTCTGCCCTCGCTAAAGGCTTCATACAAATTATTGCCGTAGCGATCGTAGATGAAGCTGCTTTCAAAGCCGCGGTAGCTGTCAACCTCGGCGATGCGCGCCGTCCACTCAGCTTCGACCTGCGGGAAAACGATCATCGCGCCCACGGTCGTCAGCAGGGTCAGACCGCCGCAAAACGTGAGGCACAACCCCGTGAGCGCCCAGAAGCAGCCCAAGGGCAAGCCGAAAATACGTTTTCGGCGGGTACGCTTGCCTGGCAGCCCCCCGGTCGAGCCGGCCAACTGGGTCCTGGCGTAGGCTTCCGGGGTTTTGGATAGCGTATTTCCGCGTTCGCTGGTCTGGCGCGCCGAAGGGGACGAATCCAAACGGCGAGCCGGGACTGTGCCAGCCAGCCCATGACTCGCCGCGGAAACGATTGTGGGCGCGGCCTGCTCATCGGGTTTGATGCCGCCGAAGGCCGGCATAGTAACCAGCTTGCCGGCTTCTTTGCGCGCATCGCGAGGCGTCACTTCGAACTCGGAGACGTGCGGCAAGGAGAATGGCACGTCGGCCTGGTCGCTCACCGGCTCCAGATTGGAGGTCATCGTCTCTTCTCTTGGCGGCCGTTGCGCCCGCCCGGCAAGAGTTGTCTCGCCGCCTTCCTTGCGTTCGGGTTCTTCGATCGTGTCCTCCGTCATTTCATGGCTCAGGCTCGCGTGTTCGTTCATTCTATCAGAATAGAGCATAAGCGACAGTTTTGCTCGACTATGCGTTACGCCAAGAACAACGGTCAACCTACGATTTGCCGAGACCGCGCATGGACGAGATCCCGCGCTTGATATGGAAGCGCTCCGCCCTGTCTGGAATACCCGCCGGCGGAATGCTAGAATAAGCGCTAGTTCTGCAGGAGAAACCTGATGTCGATTGCGCCCGATGTAATCAACCGCCCCGAGCTTGGCGTCTCGGTAGTCATACCTGTATACAACGAAGAAGGCAATATTGATCGCTTGTATCAAGAATTGACCACTGCCCTGGAGGATATCGGACGAGATTTCGAAGTGGTCGCGATCAACGACGGCAGCAGCGACCGCACTTACGAGATGTTAAACGACCTGCAAGCGAAGGACGCGCGCTGGCACATCATCCATTTTCGCCGCAACTTCGGGCAGACAGCAGCCATGGCGGCTGGGTTTGACGCGGCGCGCGGCGAGGTCGTGATAACGATCGACGCCGACTTGCAGAACGATCCGCGCGATATTCAGCGCATTCTGGATAAATTCGCTGAGGGTTACGATATCGTTAGTGGTTGGCGGCAAGATCGCAAAGAGCCGCTCTTCTTGCGGCGAGTCCCCTCCATGATCGCCAATCGGCTCATCTCGCGCGCGACCGGCATCCGCTTGCATGACTACGGCTGCACATTAAAAGCCTACCATTTTGACGTTGCCAAGGGCGTTCAGTTATACGGTGAGTTGCATCGGTTTATTCCGGCGCTCGCCAGCCAGATGGGGGTGCGCGTGGCGGAAATCCCGGTCAAGGATCGAGCGCGCAAGTGGGGCAGCAGCAAGTACGGCTTCAACCGCACCTTCAAAGTGATACTCGACTTGATCGCGGTGATCTTCCTGCTGAGTTATTTCAACCGGCCCCTGTATGTCTTCGGCGCGGCCGGCATTCTGGTAGGCGCGGTAGGCAGTTTGCTTGGTCTGTATCTGACCGTGTTCAAGCTGTTGACGGAGAACAAAATCGGTGATCGCCCCTTGTTGCAACTCTCCGTCCTGTTGATGGTGCTTGGCGTTCAGTTCGTCAGCACCGGCATCGTCGCCGATATGATCATGCGCACCTATCACGAGTCGCAACACAAGGCGATCTACTTCATTCGTGAAAGGCGCCGTACGCCAGCCGTCCCTGACGACGAGCTTGAACCCGTCCCCTAGCGCTGGCCATTATTCACCGCTATCCCATTGTCCCCGTGAAGCTGATGAGCCGATATCTTTGATGTGACATGGCACGATACAGCGGGTCAGCCACCGGCGTAGGTCAGTGTCTACGCGACCTGCGCGACCTGGTCCCTACCAGTATCATTTATGTTTCAACAACGGTAGGGGCGACCCGGCGGGTCGCCCAAATTCGCTGCGAAAAGTATAGGTTTTGTGGTGATTTCTTGCTCGATGAGAAGGTGTTCCCTCTTAAGCCTCATCAACAGGTATGGCGCGACACGCAGCCCAAGTGTCAGAAGTCGCGTTGAATGAGGTAATTGGCCCAACTCCGCAGCAGGACTTTGTATTCGCTATCCGGCAGCGGCCGCAAATGCTCCTGGGCTTCATCGACATACTTGTGCGAAATATCCTGCGCGTATTTAATCACGCCAAGATCGCGCATGAGTTGGGCAATCTCGTTAATGGCGTCGTCGCTGGCTCTCGCGTTGCCCAGGATAGAGTGAATCCGGGCGCGTTGCCCGTCATTGGCCAGTTGCAGCGCTTTCAGGGTCAAAAGCGTCGACTTGCCCTCGCGGATATCGGAACCGACCGGTTTGCCCAACTGTTTCGTATCCCCGACCACGCCCAGAATATCGTCTTGAATCTGAAACGCGGTTCCACACAGGCTGCAAAAGCGAGCCAATGCCAGCGCCTCTGGCAGGTCGCTATCCGCGGTGTTGAGCGCGATCGCGGCGCCAGCGCGTCCGGCAAATTCATAGAGCGCGCCGGTTTTTTTCCAAAGCATATCAACGACGTCCGCTTCGCTGATCTCTTTGCGCATGCCCACAAACTGCACATCGAGCGTTTCGCCTTCGACCAGCAGCGGGGTCACATGGCTCGCCAGTTCCTGCGCCAGCGCCAGGACGACATCGGCCGCCACGCCTCCCTCAAGGCTCGCTTCAAAGAGCAGCGACCAAGACCAGGCTTGCTGCACGTCGCCGGTCAGCAAAGCAATGGTCCGGCCATAGTGCTCGGCATCGGCCTCCGTCCATCCGAAATCTTGACGCGCGCGATCAGCGTATTCGGTGTGAACCGTTGGTCCACCTCGTCTGGTCCGGTCTTTGTCGATCACATCGTCATGGACCAGGGTCCAGGTGTGATAAATCTCGATGGCGGCAGCCACGGGCAAGACGGCCGACTCCTCGCCGCCAAGAGCGCCACAGGCTAGCATCGCCACCGCCGGACGCAAGGACTTGCCGCCGCTCTTGACATAGCTGTAAACCGCCTCGCGGATATGCGCCGGTTGGAAGCGCTCCACGAAACGGTCCTGGAGCAAATAGTCCAAGAGCAGTTTCCTGCGCCTGGCGACCGCATCCATCAAATACGCAAATGAGTCCTGGTCAGTTTGATGTCCCGAGATGTCGGACACTTGCGGCATCGCTCCTCTCCCGCTGCGGAACTTGCATTCATATTAACATCAGGCTGCGCAATGCCCCAAGAGCTATGCTGAAAATCAAGCCAGGCTGGCGATCTCGATATCGCGCAAGATAAGTTTCTGCGGTCCCGGACAATCCAGCAAGCCCCAGCCGAATCTGCCCCAGGGCGTCACTATCGCGTACTGATTGTCCACCCAAGCGATGAAACCGAGCGCGGAGTTGGGCGCGCGCTCGCTGCAGAGCACAACTTGATCGTCAACCGAGAATACAACCCGGTCCACATGCCAATCAATCGCATAACGGTGAAAATCCTGCAAGAGTATCGGATCGAGGGGCGCCTCGCAGACACCGATTGCCCTTTGCCCGACTGGCCAGAGCTGCTGATAAAGCCTTTTACTGCGCATCGCCAGGAAGCCAAGCGGCGCTAAAGGCAGGAGACCATAAAACCGCCATCCGCGCGCGTTGATTGTGGCGGCTTTCCAGCCATGCCCGGGGACACCCCTTGCCAAAGCGATGTCATTTGGCGGACTGCCGAAGAAAAACCAGATCGCTTGCGGCAAGCGAAAACGGCGGCGTCCGGGAACGAATACTTGATTCCAAAACCCAAATCCGGCAGTCCCCCTTATATCGCCCTCCCCGCGGGCGAGAAGGCTGAGGCGCAGCGGCGGACGATTGTCAAAGCGAGGTTCCGCAGCATGGTAATCGCTGATTTGCGCGTCATGATAACTCTCGGAGTCTGCAAGGGGGATCGACAAGTGGACCTCGCCGCCCCGTAGCAAAACTTCTCCGGCACCCGCTTCTGAAATGAGCCACTCGCCGGATCGACGCAAGAAGATCTACCTCACGACAAAGTTACAGCTTTCCTCTTCGAACTCCGTGCCGGTGCCCGGTCCATAAGACTTATAGCCGTCGTTGATAGCATTGCGCCAGGTCACGCGATAGGTGATACGATAATTGCCGGCCTCCAGCGGACCATAAGGCACGTACCAGTAGACCACCTGATCGCGACCGCGTTGCCTGGGCGCGCTGCGGAACTGATCGACATTGGCGATCTGCGTTCCGTTGATTCGCAGTTCATGCGTGGCGTTGGCGATATGTTGGCGCAGGTAGGCATCTGTGCTGGCAAACCAAGCCCAAAAGATCTCAATCGTGGAACCATCCGTCAAGTTGGACGGCGCGCCGATGCCATACACCGGGTTGTTGCAAAAGGCGAAGACGTCAACACCCCTTCGAGGCGCTGCCGGAACGCGCGTCGGCGCGTCAACGCTGCCTGTGCTGGGCCGCGTCGGCTGGGCTGGCACGGCGGTCGCCCCGACCTCCGCCTCCGCGAAGCCCGGGACAGGCGAGGCGGCTTTGGCAACCAAGACGGTCGCAGTCAGGTTGATGGACTCGAGATCGACGATGGGCACATTGGCGACCAACTGACTCTGCGACCTTGACGCCTCGGCAATTGCCTGCGCTTCGTCGGCTGCGGGCGCGGCGCCGATCGGTTCATCCTGGTCCTTCGTCGCCGCAGCTTCCGCCGTCGGGGAGGCGGGAGCTGTTCCAACCGCAGGCGCGAACAGAGTCGGCGACGGCGGATTCACAACTTGCAAGAGCCTGGCGCTTATCCAGCCCTGCGCGCCATCACCCAGCTGAACCCGATACCAGTTTCCTTCTTCGTTTTCCGACAGGATCTGCACGCCGCTGCCGGGCTCAAGTATGTTCACAATGTCGTGATCCGTGCCAGGACCGCCGCGCACATTCACGCGTAGCTGGGACCGCACCACGGCGAAAACTGTCGGCGTGGCAGTGGCAGTGGGTGTTGCGGTATTCGTGGACGTGGGCAAAGCTGTATCGCTGGCTGTTGCGCTCGGCGATGCTGTCGTGGTAGGCGCCACTGTCGGTCTGGGGCGGTCTGTAGCGGTCGCTTCAGGAATTGTCGTCGCCGAGGGCAAGGGAGGGACCGTCGCAGTCGCCGCAACTTGACCGAAGTTGCCTATGCTGCATCCTGTAAGAACACTGGTCAATAGCAGAATTGCCAGCAATCTTTGCTGATGTGAAACTGCGCTTCCCCCGATCCATACGGGAGGTAAAAGCCGCCACCCGCGCAAACGAAGGCTCTCCTGAACGATAACTCGTACAACTTTTATTATGGTTCATGTCAAGATTTATGCCTATCAGTTTTGAGGGCAATCAGATCGGGCGGGGCTTGGCTTACCCACGTATCATTTGTCGCCTTTGCGCCAACCTCTGTCATAGTTTTAGCCTCAAGCGATCGCGACCTAATCTTCACGGTCATTTGCTTCTTCCCGGGGCAATCCAGCACGATGGGCTTGTCGATTGGCACTTGACTTTGAGCCAAAAAACGCCTAACCTGCTCATTGCTATTGTGCCTGTAGCTCAGCGGATAGAGCACTGGTCTACGGAACCAGGTGTCGGGAGTTCGAATCTCTCCAGGCACGCACAGAGGCAAGGCTCGCGAACGACCAGCGAAATCGCTGGTTTTTCTTTTTTGTAAATCGCGTCGCTCGCCAGGTTGAGAGGTTTATTATTTTCTGTGAGCGCGACATTTCTGGGATTTTTTCACCGGTCACGCGCCGAGCGGTTTTTTTCGCGACAGCATGAAGGAGCGTCTTAGCAACCCGCAGCGCTGCGCAGAATTACCCTGTCGTCGGTCCAGTTCCGCTCGTACCAGGTACAGCATTCAAAGGTATCGTCAAGGACCGCCATACGCCCGGCAAGTCGATCGCGAAAGTCGGAAACGAGATCGGCATATTCGGCATTTTCGGCGAGGTTATTCATTTGATAGGGATCATTCACATTGTCAAAGAGCAGTTCGCTCTGGTCCACTCGGTAGACGGCATAGGTGTGCCGCTTGCTACGCAGCGCGCGCCATTCATGCCCATCCTCAAAGATCGCCGTGGCGCCCATGCCTTGCATGAAGGCGGCATCGGGTTCCGTGATCGATTCTCCTCGCAAAACCGGGCTAAAGTCGAAGCCCTCGGCTTCCGCCGGTACTGGCAGACGCATCGCGCCCATAAGAGTCGGCATGATATCCGGCGTGTTGAGGCAGGCATCAGTTCTTTCTCCCCCGCCAATCTCTCCATCCCAGCGGATGAGAAAGGGTACGCGGACGGCTTCATCATAGAATATGTTTTTGGCGCGCCTGCCTTGCGCCCCGAACATCTCTCCATGATCGGAAGTAAAGACAAATATCGTGTTATCGAAAAGTCCCATCTGCCCCACCGCAGCAAGCAAGCGGCCGATATTCCAGTCGAGATTGGCGGTCATCGCATAATAAACGCGCATCCAATCCGGCAGCTCCCTCCGCTCGGCTTTGCTGAGGCGCGCCCAGGCGTCGGCGTGTGGATCGTTCTCGGGTTTGTAGTTCCGCGGCAATTCGAAATCGACATCCTCAAATTGCGCCAGATACTCCGTCGGCACATTGCTGCGATCCCAGGGATCGTGCGGCGTCCCTAACGACAGAAAGAGCGCGAATGGCTTTTCCGCGCTGGCGGCTGCGCCCAGTTTCTCAATCGCCAGGCTGGTCTGCCCGTCCGGCTCATAGCCTTCGATCACGACGCGTTCAGGACTGTTCTCGTGATAGTACTGATTCCAGTACGTATGGTGAAAACCGTAAGAAGCCCAATATCCATCAAATCCCAGACGATGGGGTCCCGGCGGCGTATAGGAGTTGGCAGGATCGTCGTGATTGCCTAACTGATTCGCCCACAGGTGCCACTTCCCGATGTAATAGGTCTCATAGCCGGCGTCGCGCAGCACATGTCCGAAGCAGCGTTGGTCGGAATTGACGCGCAGCTCGTTAATGACCATGCCGGTACTGCTGGCGTACTTGCCGGTAAAGAGCGACGCCCGGTAGGGCGCGCACATGGGGCTGCCAGAGACGCAATTGAAAAAGTCCAGCGACCGCCCGGCAAGCCGGTCGATGTTGGGCGTGCGCGCCTTGTCATCTCCGGCGTATCCCAGCGATTGATAGCGCAATTGATCGGCGAAGACATAGATCAAATTGGGATTGCGAACCGTCATCGCGTCTCACCCTTAATCCATTCGGGACCCGATAGGCCCTGTGCGTCCCCGCAGCCGAACCTCCTCCCGAAACATGGGCTGAGGAGGGGGGCATGTTTGAAGCAACAGGGCGCGATAGCGACGGGTCAGCCAATAGCGTAGGGCTGTGTCAGCGGTCAGTGTCTACGCGCCCTACGCGCTCTGACCCTTACAAGATCATCGCGAAAATTGTAGGGGCGACCCATTGGGTCGCCCGAAAATCACTAGCTCTGGAACAAGATGAAGTCATCCAGGCGCGCTTGCGCATCCGCCAGAGCCACCTCTGGCGTCTTGATGGCAAGTACGGCCGCCTCCACTTCTTCGTGCACGATAGCCCAGAAAGCGTTCCCCCAGACTTCGCGCGGGACCGAGCGCACGTTCTGCGACATTGACGCATATTCGGCGCGATGCGGCAGATTCTGGAATTCCTCGCTGTTGATGACCGAGCTACGGGTCATCCCGTGGCCCACACGCGCCCAAACCACCGAATTGTCGCTGAGCCATTTGATAAACGACACTGCCGCTTGTACACGCGCTGGATCGGCATTCTGGCCCAAGGGCACCAGCCAATTGTGCGAGCCGGCAAAGGTGCCGGGATTGTCGAAGAGTTGTGGAAAATCGGCGACATAATAGTTCTTGAGCGCTACCTCGCCCTCGGCGATTTGACGATCGAATCCGTTGATGCGCCAGGTGCCATCAATCAAGCCCGCGCTCTCGCCATTGGCAAAGTTCTCGACAGCGATCGCGCCGTTAATCTCATTGTAGGGGCGAGAAACGACGCCGAGGTCCTGCAATTGGAGGACAAAGTTCAACGCTTCCAGCGCTTCCGGCGTGTCGATGGTGGGGTTTCCGGCATCGTCCGCCAAGGCGCCGCCCAACTGGTAGATGTAGGCAGTCAACGAGCGAACCGTAGCCGCTTGACCCGCCATTTCGGCGATTGGTTTGCCCGTCGCCGCATGCACCTTTTCAGCGGCGGAAATGAAGTCTTCCGGCGATGTCGGCAGCATTGGCGCGCCCATATCATCGACCAGGCCGGCTTCCGCCCAAAGATCGAGGTTGATGTGCCAAATGGTGGCGGCCAAATCGAAGGGAACACCGTAGAATTCACCTTGGTACAAGCCGTAATCGGCGGCGCCTTCGGTGAAATCGCTGGCATCAATACCGACGGCTTCCATGACGTCGGTCAAAGGCGTCAGCGCCCCGCGAGAGGCATAGATGGGAATGCGCCTGCCGTGCAGCACGGCGATATCGGGCGGCGTACCAGCAGCGATAGCGGCGTTCAACTGTGTGGTGCCGGGCCAATCAGCAACGATGGTCTCCACCTGCATATCGGGATGCTCTTCGTTCCAGATATTTGTCAACACCGTAATGATGCCGCATTCGCTGGTGATGCCGCTAAGATCGGTGACATCTCCAAAATCGTCGACACAATCACCGAAGAAGCGCAAAACAGTCAAAGTCATGGCGTCTTGCGCGAGGGCGGTTGTGCCCAGTGAAAGAGCGAGTACGAGAATACCTAGTGCCAGAATCAATCTACGCATGATTATCTACTCCTATTGTTCCTATCTGTAATTGCCGCTCGGCGGCAGACTATCAAATAACAGTCTAACAGATTTCGCGTCGGGAATCCGCAAATCGATGCTTTCGACATCACTTGATTCCGCTCGATATCTGAATGCCGGAAATGATACGCTTCTGGAATACAAAGAAAAAGCCGACGATGGGCAAGCCCGCGGTCCAGGCTGCCGCCATGGTCTCGCCGTAGTTAGCGGTATAAGTCGTCGCCGTGAGATTGGTCAATCCTATAGTGATAGTCATGACTTCGGGATCGGTCGCCGCCACCAACGGCCAGAGATATTCATTCCAGGCGCCGAGGAAGGTGAAAATCGCCAGCGCGGTCAAAACGGGCGTAGAAAGCGGCAAAAAGATCCGCCAATAGACGCCAATGCGGCTGGCGCCATCGAGCCGCGCCGCTTCTTCCAACTCGATCGGTATCCCCTTAAAGAACTGTACAAGCAAGAAGACGGCAAAGGGCGACGCGATGCCCGGGACGATCAGAGCGGGAAAACTATTGAGCAACTTGAGATTGGAAAACAACAGGTATACGGGTATGAAGGTGGCCTGCCCCGGCACCATCAAGCCGATCAGCACAAAATAGAATACGGTTTGCCGAAAGGGGAATTTTACCCGAGCGAAGCTGTATGCCGCCAGCGAACAAATCATCAACTGCAGGAAGGTTCGCAGGGATGCCACGATCAGGCTATTGAGGAACCAGCGCGGGATGCGGCTGCTCGAGAAGACGAAATCATAGTTTTCCGCAGTGAATGGAAGAGGCAGCAGCAGCGTCAAGTTCGCGGTGATTGAATCTTCGGGACGGAAAGACAGCGCCAGGGTCCACGCTATTGGGATAAGCCAAACGAAGGCGAAAATAGACATGGCGGCGGTAATGGCCAAATTGCGTCGCGTCTGCTGTTTCTCGCGCTCCGCTTGTTGCGCGCCCAGCTGATTAATCGAAGGGACGCTTTCCATCAGTCCCCTTCCCCACGGCTGAAGAACCAAAGCTGAATGATCGAGATCGAAAACAGAAAGACGAACATGACAAAGGCAATCGCCGAGCCATAACCCAATTGCCAGTAGTCGAAGGAACGCTCGAACAGGTACATCACCAGCGGACGGGTGCTGCCGGCAGGTCCCCCGCCAGTGAGCACATCAATCAAGGGAAACACTTGTACCGAAGCGATCAACTGCAAGACGATGACAAACAGCATCGGCCGGCGCAGGCCGGGCAGCGTGATGTGACGGAACAAGGTCCAGCGCCCGCCGCCATCTACTTTGGCCGCATCATAAAGCGACTGCGATATCTCTTGGAGGCCCGCGAGAAAAATGAGCATATTAAAACCTACCGACCACCATACTTTTGTGATGGCAATCGTCGGCATGGCATTGGCTTCGTCGAGGAACCACGGGATAGGCTCAAGCCCAATCGAGCTCAACACGGCATTGACGAATCCGCGTTCGCCCGGCGCAAATACACGGGCGAAGACCAAGCCAACTACCGTGACCGAGAGAATATTGGGCATGTAGAAAATGGTGCGGAAGATACCGATACCTCGCACTCGTTGGTTGAGCATGAGCGCAAGCGCCAGACCAGTGACGATTAATCCAGGTCCCGCCAGCAAGGCGAAAAACAAGGTATGTTCCAGCGAACTCCAGAAAAGCTTGTCCTTGCCGAAAAGAATCTCGTAATTCCTGAAGCCGACAAACCTGACATTGGTGCCGATCACATCCCAATTGTGCAAGGAAATCCAGAATCCTTGCAAGATGGGCAGGAAATTGAAAATGACATAGAGAATCAAAAATGGCAGGATAAAAGCGACGCCGACAAGCGCTTCTTGCCGTTCGATCCTGGAGAGCCTGAAAATGGCGTCTTTGCTGACAGCTTTTGGCCGAACACTCATATGACAGATTCTATTTGCGATATCGAGACGGGCAATCAATCCTCACTTGATTTTATGTGTCGGAACTTTGGTTCTTCGCCAGGCACCGGCGAGTTGATGAAGGAGCCACGCGCGACCACGGCGTCGCGGCCGCCCAATTCTTTAATACGTTGCTTCTGATCCGCTTTCGCTTGCGCGTCAACCGCTTCTGGATCCAGGATCTCACGCAATTGGGTTTGGTATTTGTCCAGCAATGCGCGCGCATCGGCATCCGCGTCAATCGCCAGGTCATTGACCTCCAGGGGATCCGCGTCCAGGTCAAAAAGTTGCGGCGGCGCAGCCACGTGATAAACATATTTGTAACGTCGGTCGCGCAGCATATAGTAAGCGTTTCGCGAGCCGACGGCGTGGTATTCGGCAAAGATCCTGCGGTCGCGGTCAGCTTCATTGGCGATTGGCCACAGCGACTCGCCCGGGCGCTCCAGGTCCTCGTCGTTCGGCGGGCAACCGAGAGCGCTGAGGACGGTTGGATAGCAATCGATTAGCGAGACCGGCGTGTCGACTTCTTTGCCTCGCGGCACATCGGGACCGGACATGATAAAAGGAATGGCGGAGGATTCCTCGTACATGGTAATTTTGCCGAATAGGCCGCGGGCGCCAAGCTGTTCGCCGTGATCCGAGGTATAGATGATGCGCGTCGTCTCTCGCAAGTCCAGGTCATCCAAAGCGCCCAGCACCTGCCCAACTTGCGCGTCAAGGAAGGTGCAGATGCCGTAATAGGCAGCGTGAAGCCGGCGGATGGTCGCTTCGGCGAAGGGTGTCTCGAAGCCGAAGGAACGGCGCATGTAGGCAAAGGCGGGGTGCTTGACCCAGTCCGACACTCGCCATTGCGGCGGCATCTCGATCCGGTCATGCGGATAGAGCGCGTAGGTATCGGGCGGCGAGAGAAAGGGAGGATGCGGCGTGACAAAGCTCAGGAAGAGGACCCAGGGCTTGTCGTCATCGGCGTGTTGTCGCAGCCAGCGAATGGCATTGTCTCGATTGCGCATGTCGTATTCTTGATAGGTACTGGGTCCGGGTCCCGCTTCGTCGATGCCGCTCCGCGAATTGCGGATCAAGGAGCCGTCGCGGATACCGCTGGCGGGATCGCCGATGCCCTCGACGACGTGCAGAGGCTCAATTTCTCTCGTGAAGCCGTTATCGTCTTCCGCGCTGCGGAAGTGCAGCTTGCCGATGGAATCAACTTGATAGCCGGATTCTTTGAGTCGGCGCATCCAGCTCGTGACGCCCCCGTCGTAGGGAATACCGTTGTCCCAGTAGCCGATCTGGTGCACATATTGCCCCGTAGCCAGAGCCGCGCGCGCCGGCACACAGATGGCGCAGGGCGTATAGGCGCTGCTGAAGCGCGTGCCGGATTCAGCTAGGCGATCGAGGTTCGGGGTTTGCAGCAAGGGATGCCCGGCGCAGCCCATAGCCGCGGCTTGATGCTGATCGGACAGGATAAAGAGCAGATTCGCGGGTTTCATCACGTCGCCTGACACTCAATAAGGCAGAATCTTCCAGCGAGATTGTAGCGCAGGTTCATAGCGCCGGGCAAAGAGGGCATGAGTCGCGTGTCCTTTTCGCTTGAAGTACTTTTAAGCAGGTCTCGATGAGCCGTTGATTGCTCGGAGCGGGCGCTTTGTGAGGCGCGATGTGTCCTCAAATGCTGGGAAGATGCCCTCATTTTGCCCCCTTTTTGGCGACAGTATAGATACAGTATGTATACGTTGGGGGAGGGGGGGATTCACCACAGAGGCGCAGGGTTTTCAACCCCATCCCCGGCCCCCTCCCCATTGCAATGGCTGAGGGGGAGCGCATTTGGCGGGATTGGGATTAGATTCAAAGCTTTCGCTACAAATGAGATTTTTCCGCATTATTTTGTTGGTACTACTGCGGGCACAGAGGGTTTTTTTCACCACAGGTCGCGAGGACACTGGCGGGTGACCAGATTGGTCGCCCAAAATCCCCGCAAAATGGTCAGATCTTGTCACCGAAGTCCGCTTGTAGCGGCAAGTGCGCAATTATCATTTTGAAAGGCTTTTCTCTATGCTCTCGGCGCCATCGGTCAGTGTCTACGCGACCCTCGGTGGCTATATTTTAGTTTGAGTTTCTGATATTTTGATGGACTATGATTTTGAAGCGACTGCCCCGCCAAAAATCGGATTTTGACAAAGTCCCCTAATTCATTTAAGATATGATACAAGTATCGTATAAATGTCCTATGGAACTTCATCGATAATCATCAAAGTCAAAGCAGGAATACGGGGAGGCGCCACTGGGAGAAATGTCATAACCTTATCCAGTTCTGAGTAGAGTCTTTTTCAGAGAAAGGAAGTGTCATGAGCACCAAACAGTTGTCACGGCGCAATTTCCTTAAGCTGGCGGCCGCGTCGAGTACCGGCGCTGTGGTCGGTTATCTGGGTCCTTTGAGCAACATCGCCAGCGCGCAGGACACGGTCGAATTGACTTTCGGCCGTCACTGGGAAGCTGCCTTCCGTCCGCGCCAGGCTGAGTACGATGAAGGCTTCATGGAGCGGCATCCGGATATCAAGATCAACATCACCTACAATACCTGGGCTGACCACAACAACGTGGTTCCGGCGTGGGCCGCCGCCGGCACCTTGCCCGACATCATCTACGTACACGGCAGCCGCGTCGTGCCCTGGGCGCACGAGGGCATTATCATCGACATCCACGACATCGTCACCCCCGATGAAGAATTTGATGTGGACAACATGTGGGAAGAGTCCCTGCGCTTGTACCGGATTGACGGCCGGCTTCATGCCTTGCCCTACGACCACGGCCCGCTGATTCTCGGCTACAACGTCGACATGTTTGACGCCGCAGGTCTGGATTACCCGGATGAAGACTGGACGATGGATGATCTGCGCAACGCGGCGCTTGAGCTCAGCAATCCCGATGAATTTCAGTGGGGTTGGAGTGGTGAACTCGATCTGGGCAACGGCGGCTCGGACTTCTTCCTCGGCGCCTGGGGCGGCAGGAAGATGAACGATGACGAGACCGAAATGATTCTCGACTCGCCCGAATCCCGCGAAGCACTGAACTTCTGGTACAGCTTGATCCATGAAGAGAATGCCGGCCCCAGCGCGACCGAAGCCGAAGGTTTTGGCGACAACCCCTGGCAGAACGGGCGTTGCGGTATGGCTGTCGTACCGACTTGGGAAACGCCGAGCCTGCGCGCTTTCGCCAGCTTCAATTGGGACGTCGCGCCGACGCCCATGGGCGCGGACGGAGTACGCAGGACGGGCGCTTTCGGTAGCGGCTACGGCATCACGCCCACCAGCGGGCAGCCCGATGTCGCCTGGCGCTATCTGCGCGAATACCTCTCCAACGAGGGCATGATCTTCATGTGGAGCCTGTCCGGCCGCGGGTCACCGGCGCGTCCGGAAGCGCTTGAAGTATGGTTCACTTCAGAGCCGGCGCCGCCCAATGCGCATTACTATCGCGACGCCATGTTCGATTATGCCGTGACCGGCCGTCCTTATCAGACGATTGCCGGCGCGCAGGTTAGCGATGTGCTATCGCGTGAGGCGGAGCTGTTGCGCTTGGGTGAAACGACCGTTGATGGCGCAATCGCCGCCATCATGGAAGAGGGCCAGGCCGCGCTCGACTCTGTCGCGGACGACATGTAAATTGCAACTCTGAAGTCGATTAAACCGAGGGAGATCGCCCAGCGGTCTCCCTCAATTGTGTTTAACTGGTCGCTGGTGAAACGCCGATGTTGAGACGACTGATCAAACCAATCTCTCCCAACGCCCGGCGCGAAGAACGCATCTTTTATTTGTTCATTTTGCCTTGGCTGATCGGCCTGGTCGTCTTTAACGCCGGCCCCATCCTGGGCATTCTGGGTCTCAGCTTCACAGATTGGCGCATCTCATTTGAAGGGCTCAGCTTTGTGGGCTTGGAGAACTACCGGACGCTCTTCGCCGACGAAACCTTCTGGATATCGGTTGGCAATACGCTTTACATCACGGTTGGCCGCGTGGTGCTGGGCACGATATTCGCGCTTTTCCTCGCGATACTCTTGAATCAGAAAGTGCCGGGCATCCCCTTTTTCCGCGCCGTCTATTATCTGCCCTCCGTCACAGCCGGCGTGGCCGTGGCGCTGGTGTGGATCTGGATCTTCAATCCGCAAGTCGGCATCCTCAACCATACGCTGCGTTTAATCGGCATCAAGGGGCCGACCTGGATTCACAGTACGCTTTGGGTCAAGCCGTCGCTCATCATCATGAGCATTTTCACTGTCGGGCCCAACATGATCATCTTGCTGGCCGGTTTGCAGGGCATCCCCAAGGAGCTCTATGAAGCGGCTGAGATCGACGGCGCCGGAACCTGGGACAAGTTCACCAATGTAACCTTGCCCATGCTTTCGCCAGTGCTCTTCTTCGTCATCATCATCTCTGTCGCCGCCTCCTTCCAAAACTTCACCGAGATCCGCGTCATGACGCAAGGGGGGCCGGGCGAATCCAGCAATGTTCTGGTCTGGTATTTGTGGGAGAACGCCTTCGTTTATTTCCAGATGGGCGTGGCTTCCGCGGTCGCCTGGATCATCTTTCTCTTACTCATGGCGCTGACGGGCATTCAGTTCCGGCTGGGCCGGCGCTGGGTCTTCTACGAGGTGTAGCCGATGACGCGTCAAGCAGCCGCCACGCGGGCTGCCCACAAAGCAAAAGGGGATACCGCCTGGTATCGCTCCATCAAGGGCCGGCGAGCGCTCGGAATCTTGCTGACCTTCGCTTTGCTCATCCCGCTGGGCATCTTGTTTGTGGTGCCTTTCTTTGTCATGCTTTCCACCGCCTTGAAGACCAAACCACAGATCTTCCAATTCCCGCCCAGCCTGATTCCCGATCCCATCGTCTGGGAGAACTTCCCTGAGGGCTGGCGCGGCTATGACTTCATCGATTTCACCGGTTGCACCTGGAATTCGGTGAAGATAACCGTCAACAACATCATCGGCAATTTGGTCTCATGCACCTTGGCGGCCTACGCCTTCGCGCGGCTCAAGGCGCGCGGCAAGAACATCTTTTTCGGCATACTGTTGGCGACCATGCTTCTGCCAAACGAAGCGGTGCTTATCCCGCAATATGTGCTCTTCAGAATCCTGGGCTGGAACGACACCCACCTGCCTTTGATGGTGCCGCCCTGGTTTGGCTGGCCCTTCTTCATCTTCTTGTTGCGGCAGTTCTTCCTCACCATCCCCGAAGAATTGGTCGACGCCGCCAAGATCGACGGCGCCGGGCACGCGCGCATCTTGATGCAAATCTTCATCCCGCTTTCAAAGCCCGCCCTCGCCACCCTGGCGATTTTCGCCTTCGTCGGCAACTGGAATAACTTCTTCGGTCCACTGCTCTACCTGCGCACCCCGGAGATTCAGACCCTGCCCGTCTGCCTGGTGCAATATCAAGGCGCCTATGGCAATACCGATTGGAATCTGATGATGGCGGTGGCGACGATCACCGTGATTCCGGTCTTGCTCATCTTCATCTTCGGCCAGCGCTACTTCGTCGAAGGCATCGCGACTTCCGGCGTCAAACGCTGATGCAACGGCAGCGGCAAAAGTCGCGAATGCAAAGCTGAATCGTCGGCGCATGAAGCATTTCCTCCGCGTGCTGCTGTCGATTCTGTCTTTGGCGCTGCTTACCGCCATCGGCAAGCTGGATCCCTTCGTCGATGTCAGCGAAAGCGCCGGCATCACCGCTACGCACCGTGGCGAATGGGAACTCTTTGACGACGATTTTGCCACCGGTTATCTGGGCATCGGGCAAGCCTGGGGCGACTACGACAACGACGGCTGGCTCGATCTCTATGTCACCGGCAACAGAGATCCCAGCGTGCTCTACCGAAATATGGGCGATGGCAGGTTCTCGGTCTCGGACTTGACGCCGCAAGTCGCCCTGGCGGACGTAGAGACGGGTGGCGCCGTCTGGGTCGACTATGACAACGACGGCTGGCAAGATCTTTATGTCGTGAATCATGGACCCAACACCCTCTTTCATAATGAAGGCGGCCAGGGATTCAAAGATGTCACCGACGGTGCGGGCGTAGGGGACGCCGGCAAGGGAACCACCGCCACCTGGGGCGACTATGACGGCGACAGTTACCTCGATCTCTATGTTGTTAACTGGTCCTGTTTCCCCGAATGCGGCGATCCCAATATCACGCTGAACCACGACGCCGCCCGCGACACGCTCTATCACAACCAGGGCGACGGCAGCTTCGTCGACGTCAGCCACCTTCTGGAATATGATCTGCTGCTCGGCGCGGGATTCACCGCCAGTTTCACCGATTACGACAATGACGGCGACGCCGATATCTACGTGGTCAACGACCAGTTCAAGAACATGCTGGGCAATATCCTCTGGCGCAACGATGGCGAGGGCTGCGGCGGCTGGTGCTGGAGCGACGCCTCGGTCGAAGCCGGCGCGCGTACTTTTATCCACGGCATGGGCTTGGCTGTCGGCGACTACGATAACGATCTCGACCTCGACTTTTATTTTTCCGATATGGTCAACGGCATGGTGCTCCTGCAAAACCAGGGCGACGGCACCTTCGATGATGTTGCCGATGACGCCGGCGTCGTCGTCGGTCCCAGCAGCGCAGTCGGCTGGGGCACGATCTTTTTCGATTATGACAATGACAGTTGGCTCGATCTTTACCTCACCGCTACCGAATTCATTCAGTTCGATATCCACAGCGGTCCCGAAGGCATGATGTTCGCGTATCGTGAATTCTTGTTTCGCAATCGCGGGGACGGCAGCTTCGCCGACGCCACGCCGCAGAAGTGGATTGATGATGCCGCGCCAAGCATGGGATTGGCTTACGCCGACTATGACAAGGACGGCTGGCTGGATTTTGTGCTGGGCAATTGGAATCAAGGTTACGTATTGTACAGAAACACCGGCGGCCTCAGTCATGACCGCAATTGGATCAATGTGCGCCTGAGGGGCGGCGGCGATATCAACCGCGACGCGATTGGCGCCCGCGTATACCTCGCCACCGACAGCGGCAGAACGCTGATGCAGGAGGTCAAATGCGGCTCCAGCCTGGGCGCCGGCAACGATACCGCCCTGCACTTCGGCTTGGGCGAAGACAGCGTCCGCGAACTGCGCGTGCGCTGGCCCAACGGTGAAGAATCCTTGCTGAGCGATGTCGACGTCAATCAATTCCTGGAAGTGAACTATGTCGGCTGACATCGCGAGCCGACATAGCTAGCCAGCTCCTTCCGCGCCCGTCAAGACTTCAGATACAGCTTGATCACCGGTACTTCGGTTCGTGGCTGCGGCACCGGCAATTGCAGTTGCGCGGACTTGTCGTCGCCAATGCTGAACGCGATTTCGCTGCCGTCGTGCAAGAATTCGGCATAGGCGAGGCGATCGCCGATCCCGTCTACGTACAGATGGCGGAAAGGATAGGCGAAGACGTGTACATAGAGCAAGTCGCCATTCTGCGTCAGCCGGCAGTCCTGCGGCGCGGCGAATGCGCTGGCGCTACAGCCGTAAATGGCTTCGCTGTGTTGCGCCATCCAGTCGCGGTAGACGCGCAAGGCAGCCACCGCGCGGTAATCCAACTCGCCGGAGGCTGTCGGTCCCACATTCATCAGCAGGTTCCCGCCCGTCGCCACGGTATTGACCAACATGCGAATCAACTGACCGGGGCTTTTCCAGGTGGCTTCGTCGCGGTGATATCCCCAAGATCCGCTGAAGGTTTGGCAGGTTTCCCAGACCACCGGTTCGCCATCCACCCGCACCCATTCACGCGGTTGAAACTGCTCCGGCGTGTGAAAATCAACCGACGACGGCAGATCGAGCCGGTTGTTGATGATGATCTCCGGCTGCAAGGAACGCGAAAGGGCTTCGAGACCTTCGCTGTCCCAGTCGTCGCGACCCTTGCCGTCTTCGCCCGGGTAGGAAAAATCGTACCAGATGACGTCGATTTTGCCGTAGTTGCTCAGCAACTCGCGAACCTGATTCTTCATGTAGTCGCGGTACTGGCTCATATCGCGGTCCCGGTTTAATCCGGCGCGATCGAGATGATTGCGCTGCGAGTGAATCCGATCCACCGTGAAATCAGGATGATGCCAGTCGATCAACGAATAGTAGAACCCGACTTTCAAGCCCCGACTGCGGAAGGCGTCGACGACTTCCGCCAACAGATCCTTTCCCCAAGGCGTATTGGTCGCTTTGTAGTCGGTATGCTGCGAATCCCAGAGGCAGAAACCTTCATGGTGCTTGGAGGTGATCACCATGTACTTCATGCCGGCGTCCCGCGCCAGGTCCGCCCATTTGCCGGGATCGAAACGGACGGGATTGAAGTATTTGAAGTAGGGCGCATATTGCTCGTCGGTCAGTTCCTCGCGCTGTTTGACCCATTCATGGCGGGCCGGCAGGGCGTACAAGCCCCAGTGGATGAACATGCCAAAGCGGTCATTTACGAACCATTCGGTATTGCCCTTGGTCGATTTTGTTTGATGCATCTGAAATTCCTTTCCATTAGTGACGAGCAGAGTGAACTATGAAGCGAACTTAGCCGGCTAATTGTTGCCCGCGCAGGCCAAGCCCATCTCCTGCGCCAATCCTCGCAGATCCTCCCAAACGGCATCCGGCAGGGGAATGCCATCCTTGGCGCGCTCCCGATACGACCTCGCCTCTGGCTCGCCTGGCAATAGCACCTCGTCAAAGCCTTCTGCCGGCGCAGCCGCTTTCACCCGTCGCGTCAACGCGCCGACATGCCGCCGGAAATCGGTGTCTTCGTCAAATGCCCGCGGATCCAGCGCCATCATCAAGCTCGGATTGCCAAAGTGAAACTCGGCGGATGTGATCGGACGGTGACCGGCCAGCAGCGTCGGGATAATCTCCATCATCATCGCCAGACCCGAGCCCTTGTGGGCGCCCATCGGCAACAAGACAGCGCCTTCGTCCAAAATAGCGGCGTCGGTCGTCGGCCGCCCATGCCTGTCCAGCATCATGCCCGTTGGCACGGGACTCCCTTTGGCTCGCGCCAGCACGATCTTGCCATGCGCCACGCCAGCCGTGGCAAAATCAAGCAATAACGTGCCCGAACCCTCACAAGGGACAGCGAAGGACATCGGATTGGTGCCGAAGACGCGCTCGCGCCCGCCATAAGGCGTCACCCAGCCGCGGAACATCGTGCCGCTGGTGAAACAGATGCCGATCACCCCCCCTGCGGCGATCATCTGCGTATATTCTCCCAAGCGCCCGATGTGCGTGCTTTGCCCCAGCGAGACGGCGCTGATGCCATGCTGCTGCGCTAACTCGATGGCCAGCGCCGCCGTGAAGCGAGCGCCGATCTGCCCGAAGCCATATCCGCCGGTCACCATGGCTGTCGCCCCGAAGCGGCGCTTGACGCCCGGGCGTGCGCTCGGCTTGATCATGCCCTCCTTGATCATGCTGACATATTGCTTGACGCGCAGCACGCCGTGCGAGTCGTGCCCGAAGAGGTTGGTCAATACCAGCGACTCGGCCACCGCTGACGCGATGTCGCTTGGCGCCCCGACCCCCTCGAAGATGCCGCGGCACAGGCGCTGCAGCGATTCGGCTCGAATGCTATATGTCAAACGATTGCCTTTGCGCGCAGATCGATAATCAACGGAAGTGTAACGCCTGCATTCGACAGACGCAAGACGACCGGCGGTCAGTATCTTCGCGACCCACGCGACCCGCGGAGACGCCTGCTTCCCAGCCCGCAGTGCTCGGATAACCACATTGAACATGACACCATTTGACAGCCCAAGCCCCATCTACATTCGCCTCGAAACCCGTAGGGGGCCTATAGAGTCTGTTGAAATACTCGTTTTACCCCACCCCAAACCCCTCCCCCATAAAGAGCTGAGGAGCGGACATGTTTTCACTGCAAGCGCCTGTCCGGGACTAATTTGAGTTTCGGACAGACGCCTTGCCGATTAACGCACTCAATAAAGAACTGCAGTCCTTCTTTGAAGAGGCTCCATTGCCGTCGCCATTTTCCTGCTTTGTTTTGAATGAGCCCACGCGCCCGACCCTGCTCAACGGCATAACATCCGAAGTTAATCATCCAAGTGTAAGCCACCGCCAGGATAGCCAGGAATCTTGACATTTTCTGCGGGCAGCGCAGGTAACTCCTAGGCCAGTTCCAGCCCCCGCTCTTTAAATCGCGGAAGGTCTGTTCTTGCCAATTGCGCCGTGCATATTCATGTCCTGTCAGACTGCTATCGTTACTCACCAGCAGCCAAGGTTCGCCGCAAGCCTTGTCCCAAATGACACGCACATGAGCCGGAATGCGTCCCCGTTTCTTGAATACCTTGCCGCTAGCCGACCAGTTCTGTCCCGGTTTTGCTTGGTGGTAAATGGTCAATTCACCCGCTTCCGTGACTATCTTGGTCTGTCTGGTAATCCGAAACAAGTACTTCAGACCTCTGTCATTTACCTGCTTACACAGCGCCGGTGATGTTCCGATGCCACGATCAGCCAAAACAATCGCTTTCATGCCGCTCGGCATCCCCCTTTGTACCAGAGACAGCAATTCAGCTATCATCTTCACCTGACCTCCAGCCGGGTAGTGCTTATGGCTATTCGCCTTGTAACAACGCCAGACCAGCGGTATACAACGGCTCTCAAAGGCAAGCCCCACCATCATCACCGCGATCCGGTCCTTAATCTTTGTCTCGTCTACCAACAAGTAGATTCGCTTTGTCCTTAGACGGGTCAATATCGCCCAGGACCATTCCACAAAAAAACACTCACTACCCCATCTCTCATTCTCAACAAACCGCCGCAACCGTCTCGCCGCGCTGCACACCCGCTCCCCGCAGGCAACACTCCGCGCGATCCCCATCTGTTGACTACTCTCTGACAAGACCACCCCATAGCTAAATAGTGCCAAATTCACCAACTGCCAACTATTCAAACTCGGTAAATACCTCGCTAATTCCTTTGTCCACTGGTAAAGTACCTTGAGATTCATCAGTTTCATCTTTCTATACAATGCTTGGATAGAAGTGTTACTGATGAATCTTCACCGCAATCCTTAATCGCCGCCATTCACTTAGCCACAAACATGTCCGCTCCTCAGCCCATAAAGAGCGAGGGGCTTAAGCGGCTCAATACAGGTTACTAAAGTCCCCTTCCCTCCTTGTAGGCTGAGGACATGACAGGGTTCAGCGGGAATGGAATCGTGACAAGATCTGACCATTTTGCGGGGATTTTGGGCGATTCACAGAGTCGCCCCTACCAACGTCGTTGGTACTTTGGGTTTAGAATTTCATGTCATGGACTGGCTACGAAGCATTTCAAGCCAGAAGGAAACATAGTCCAGGCAGCGCTTTGGCAGTCAAAATCAAATGTGGTATGCTTACCAGCGTTCGCTTGCCGACAGGCATTCCGCAAAAGCCGAATTGTTTGCTCGCGCGTCTTAGAGGAAGCGAACCGACTTAGCCAACCGGAATTCACGCGCAATCCATGCCCGTTCCAAAAGTCATCCACGAGCCACGGACGCAAGAAGCGATTCGCCGCGGCGTAGCCGTCTTGAGCAACGCCATTCGTCCGACGCTGGGTCCTCTGCCGCGACGCCTGGTCGCGGAGAACCAAGCGAAGTTCGAGTTGCTGGATGACGGCGGCATCATCGCCAGGCGCATTATCGCGCTGGAAGACAGGGAAGATGACGTCGGCGCCATGCTCTTGCGACAGGTATTGTGGCAGGCGCATCAACAAGTCGGCGACGGCGCGGCCACAACCGCCGTTCTATACGAGAGCATTTACAACGAGGGACTGCGCTTCATCGCCGCCGGCGCCGACGCTATGCGGCTGCGAGCGAGCCTGGGAGAACTCCTGCCGCAGTTGACCGATTCCCTTCTCTCCCAGGCGCGGATCCTGACCGAAGCCAGAGAACTTGAGGGGATCGCTTTTTCTGTCTGTTACGACGAAGAAATGGCGGCTGTCCTGGGCGAGGTGATCGACACGGTCGGTCAATACGGACAAGTTGATATCCGCGCCGGTCATGGACGGGGCATGGAACACAACTATGTCGATGGCGCTTATTGGAAGGGCGGCGTCCAATCCAAAGAGATGCTGCGCGGCACGGCTCGGCTGGTTGCCGAGATGGAGGAAGCCGCGATTCTGGTCACGGACATGGATATCGAAGAACCGCGCGACTTGGTTCCGCTGATGCAATTGGCGCTGCGCAGCAAAATCAGCAAGCTCCTGTTAATCGTCAAGTCAATATCGGAAACGGGCATATCGGTGGTGCTTGATGACCGTTTGCGCAGCAAGATTCAGACGGTCGTGGTCAAGATTGATACCTATCTGCAAGACGAATTGCTCCAGGCTTGCCGGGATATCGCCCTGTTGACCGGCGGCAGGCCGGTACTGGGCGCCGCGGGCCAATCCCTGGAGGAAGTCGCCGAGGGAGACTTCGGCCGTGCTCGCTGGGTTTGGGCGGACGACAAAAACTTCGGCTTCGCCAGCGGCGAGGGCGATCCGATCCAGATTCGGCGCCAGGCACGAGTGCTGCGGCAAGCTCACGCGGAGGCGGCAGACGACGATGATCGCGAACGCCTGCTCAAGCGCCTGGGAAAACTGAACGGAGGCGTAGCCACGGTGCAAGTCGGGGGCATCGCCGATGATGAAATCAAAGGGCGCAAGGAACTGGCGGAACGCACCGTCCGCGCTATGCGGCTCGCGCTCGCGGGCGGCGTGATTCCAGGCGGCGGCGTCTCACTGTTGAACTGCGGACGCGGCTTGCTGGATGCGGCTGGCGACCAAGAGAGTCTGGAAGCGCGAGCGGCGCGACAGATCATGGCGGCGGCGCTGGAAGCGCCCATGCGTTCCTTGCTCGAAAACGGCGGCTACGACGCCAGTGAGATCCTCGCCCAATTGCAATTATATGAAAGCGGATACGGCTTTGATGTTATGAAAGGCGAATTCGTCGACATGGCGGAGGCCGGCATTTTTGATGTGGCGGGCGTGCAAGTTGAAGCGCTTCAACGCGCCGTCACAAGCGCCGCGCTGGCATTGACAATTGATGTGCTGGTCTTGCATCGAGATCCGGAAACGATGACGGAGCCCTAGCATGAGCGAAGAGCGCGAGCCCGCGATCGTAGACCGGACCTATGCGGTGGCCGAAGTTGACGGCGCTTATTTTGTCGCGCGACAGAGCGGTTTGTATCGCTTGGCGTCCTCGAATGGCGCGGCGCGCAATGTTTATCAAGGCTGGCAGCCCGAGGGCGATATCGCGACGCTCCACATCGCGATGTCGCCGCGTTTCTCTCAAGATGGCTTGATATTGACAGGCATCAACGGAGGGGTCGCCCGCAGTGAAGACGGCGGCGCAAGCTGGGAAGCGCTGGCGATGCGCATGCCCGCGCCACTTGTCACTTGCCTGGCGCTTTCGCCCGCTTTTGCCAGCGACCGGCGCGCGCTGGCGGGCAGCTACGAGGACGGCATGTTTCTCTCCGACGATGCCGGGAAGAGTTGGGCGGCTTTCAACTTTGGCTTGTTTGATCACAACATTTTTTGTTTGGCGCTTTCGCCGGAGTTCCCTGTCGATGGCGCGGTCATGGCGGGTACGAGCAGCGGCGTTTATCGCAGCATCAATGGCGGACGGCTGTGGGAGGATCTGACCATGCCCGTCGGCGACGACGCGGTGCTGAGCCTGGCCTTCTCGCCCGAGTATGCCGACGACCGATGCATTTTGGCTGGCACCGAGTCGCAGGGCTTGTTGCGCTCGGCTGATGAGGGCTTGACCTGGGAGCGGTTTTATCGCTGCGAAGGCGCGATCAATTCGATAGTTTGCCTGCCGACCGTGGCAGGACTGGCGATTCAAGTGGACGACTCGGTTTTGGCTTATGAGACCGGCGACAGCAGTTGGCGGGAAGTGGCGGCGGCGGAGGTTCATGTCGCCGCAAAAAGTGAAGACGGCAGCGCCTTGCTGCTGGGCATGGCGGATGGCAGTGTGCAACGAGCAGCGATGTAAGGCTTGAGATTTTTCCGATGGTTGGCAACATGGAAACAGCGACTTATTTCGTAATTGAGGAAAGAGAAAATGGCATTTGAACCCACAATAGAATCGGTTCGTACACATGAGGTCCCGGACTGGTATATGAAAGCCAAGCTGGGCATTTTTGTTCACTGGGGCTTGTATTCGGTGCCGGCTTGGGCGCCGCATGGCGGCGATATCGGCGAGGTATTCCAGAGCGGCGACATGAGCGAGTGGTTCCGCAACAACTCCTACGCCGAGTGGTACTTGAACACACTCAAATTCCCGGACAGTCCCACGCGCGAATATCACGACAAGCATTACGGCAGCAACTTTTCGTATGACGATTTTGCCGCCGGTTTCAATTCGGTGCTGAGGCGCTGGAATCCGGCGGAGATGGCGGAGCTCTTCAGCGAGGTCAATGCCCGCTACGTCGTCCTGACCTCGAAGCATCACGATGGCTTCACTTTGTGGCCGAGCGCCTATCCCTGCCCGCACAAGCCGGATTACCAGACGCGGCGCGATGTCGTCGGCGAGTTGAGCGACGCGGTACGCAAGCGCGGGATGCGAATGGCGATCTACTATTCCGGCGGCTTGGACTGGTCGTTCAACGAAGCGCGGATTGAGCAGGTGCAAGATGTTTGGGGCACGATCGTGCAAAGTCCTGAGTTCGTCGACTACTCGGTCAAGCATTGGAAGGAATTGATCGACCGCTACCAGCCATCAATCATGTGGAACGACATCGGTTATCCGAAGGACGCCGATCTCGGCGAGCTTTTCGCTTACTACTACAACAGCGTGCCCGAAGGGGTAATCAACGATAGATTCACGCAAGCCCGCGATCAGGCGCCGAGAGCTGGCGAACCGCTGACACCGCCTCGCGGACCGCACTACGATTACATCACGCCCGAATACGCCACATTCGACGAGATACAGGAGCTCAAATGGGAGTGCTGCCGCGGCATCGGGCACTCCTTCGGCTACAACCGCGACGAAGGCGACGAGCGGCTGCTGGCGGAAGACGAACTGATCCACATGTTCGTCGATATCGTCAGCAAGAACGGCAACCTGCTGCTCAATGTGGGACCAAGGGCAGACGGCAGCATCCCGGAAAACCAGGCGGGACGACTGCGCGCGCTGGGAGGCTGGCTGGACCGCAACGGCGAAGCGATCTTCGATACGCGTCCCTGGCGCCGCGCGAATGGCAAGACGAGTCAAGGACTGGAACTTCGCTTCACAGCGACCGACGAGGCGGTCTACGCGACGCTGCTCGGCAGTCCCGGCGAAAGTGAAATCGTCATTGAGGGGCTGGAAGCGCCGGCAGGCGCGACCGTTCAACTGCTGGGGCATGAGGCGGATTTGGCCTGGAATCAATCAGGCGCCGACCTTGCGATTCAACTGCCTCAGGAACTGCCGGGGGCTCACGCGCATTCGCTGAAGATCTCGGGCGCAGGCGCTTAGCGTGGCCAAGAAAATCGACCCCTTTGTCGCCAGGAACTTCCGTTGGAATTTCTCTGTCAATCTACTCGACATCACATTTATCACGCTTGCTTTCAGCGTGATCTCGCGGGAGACGATCACGCCTTTGCTGGTCAGCAACTTGACCGATTCCAAGATCGCCATCGGTTTGGTACCGGCGATATTCAGCATTTCGTTTTACTTGCCGCAATTGTTCGCGGCCAATCACGCCGAGCGGCTGAAGCGCAAGCTGCCCTTCGTGATGTTGATTGGCGGCGTCCTTGAGCGCGTGCCATATCTCTTTGCAGGTTTTGCGATTCTGCTCTTTGCCGAGAGCGCGCCGCTACTTGCCCTGCTCTGCCTGTATTTGGTGATCGGCTTGGGGGCATTCGGCGCGGGCGTAGCCACGCCAGCCTGGTTCAGCATGATAGGCAAGGTCCTGCCGGTGAATCGGCGCGGCATATTTTTCGGCCTCAGTTCGGGCCTGGGCACGCTGATGGGCATCATCGGCGCTTATTTCGTCGGCATCATTCTCGACGACTTTGGCTATCCTCAGAACTTCGCCACGCTGTTTTTGATCGCCGCCGCCTTCATGGGCATTTCCTGGATCGGCCTGTCGCTGAACCGCGAGCCGGAAAGCGCGGTGGTCAAAAAGCAGATTTCGCAGCGGCGCTATTTCAAGCAGTTGCCCGGCATACTGCGCGGAAACCACAATTATCGGCGCTTTTTGCTCAGTTACTGCATTAGCCGTCTGAGCTTGATGGGCACCAGCTTCTTCATCGTATACGGCAATGACAGTTTTAGCTTGAGCGGCGCCGATGTGGCTTTGCTGACAGCAGTGCTGATCGGCAGCGAAGCCGTTATGCAACTGGTATTAGGCTGGTTGGGCGATCGTCGCGGGCACAAACTGAATTTGATGATTTCCGGCTTCGCTATCGCGCTGGCAGCCCTAGTGGCGATCACTGCCAGCGATCTGATCAACCTGATACCGGCTTTTGTCCTGCTGGGCGCCGCGCTGGCCAGCGATCGCATATCACACTTGAACATCGTGCTGGAGTTTGCCGTGCCGGAAGATCAGCCGACCTACATCGGCTTGACCAATACGCTGCTGGCGCCCGTCACTTTTTTTGCGCCCATCCTGGGCGGCTGGGTGGCGACGAACTTCGGTTACAACAGCCTGTTCAGCCTGACGCTGCTTTGCGGGGTCGCGGGTGGCGCGCTGCTGGCGCTTTGGGTCAAGGAGCCGCGCCATATCCCGCCGGAACCCATGCCGGGACCAGAGGCGGCATAGGTCGTGACTGACAGATCGGAAGATGTCCTGGCAGCCAGCGCAGAGGGCCTGGTCCAGAAGAACCTCAACTGGAATTTCACGGTCAATGTGCTGGACAACATGTTTTATGCCCTGGCGATCAGCCTGGTTTCCAAGGAAACCATCATGCCCTTGCTGGTCAGCCGCCTTACCGATTCACCACTGGCTGTCGGTTTGATCCCCGCTATTTTCAGTTTGTCCTTTCTGCTGCCGCAGCTTTTCGTCGCCAACCACGCCGAAGGTCTCAAGAGAAAACTGCCCTTCGTTCTCTTATTGAGCGGCTTGCTGCAGCGCTTGCCTTATCCCTTGATCGGCCTGGCGCTGCTGCTCTTCGCTGTGGAAGCGCCCGGGCTGGCTTTGGCGCTGTTCTTCATCGGGATTGCCACGGCGGCATTTGGCGGCGGCGTGGTCACGCCAGCCTGGTTCACCATGATCGGCAAGGTCGTGCCCGTGCGGCGGCGCGGCATTTTCTTTGGCCTGGCGGATGGCGGCGGCATGTTCATGGGGATCATCGGCGCCTATTTCGTCGGCCTGATCCTAGACCAGGTCGCATACCCGGGCAATTTCTCGCTGCTCTTTCTGATCGCGGGCGTACCGCTGGCGATTTCCTGGGTTTGGCTGGCGCTGACACGCGAGCCGGCAAGCGACGAAGTCAAGCCGGCGATTCCCTTGCGACATTATTTCAAGAGACTGCCAGCAGTGCTGCGACGCCATGACAATTATCGCCGTTTCCTCATCGCCTACGCGCTGGTTCACCTGAGCATGATGGCGGTGAGCTTTTACATCGTATTCGCCGATACAGCCTTTAACCTGGGCGGCGCGGATGTCGGATTGCTGAATGCGGTTTTCATTGGCAGCCAAGCCGTGATGCGCCTGGCTTTTGGCTGGCTGGGCGATCGCTGGGGTCATAAACGAAATCTGATGCTATCGGCCGCCGCCATGGCGCTTGCGGCGTTTTTCGCTTTGGCCTCGGACAATGTCATCGGGCTGCTGCCCGCTTTCGTCTGTCTGGCATGCGCCATCGCCGCCGATGGCGTGTCTCATTTCAATATCGTGCTGGAATTCGCGTCGCCAGCCGAGCAACCGACTTTCATCGGGCTGACCAACACCCTGATCGCCCCCGTCACATTTGTGGGCCCGGTCTTGGGCGGATGGATTGCCGCCACCTTTAATATCGAGGCGCTATTTGTCATATCGCTAATTTGCGGTATCGTCGGCGCGGCTTTGCTCCGATGGTGGGTACAGGAGCCAAGAACGGCGCAAAAGTTATAAGCCAAAAGGCAGCCGCTCGGCGGCAGCGAAAAGGTCTAGCCGCGCGCGCAAAATAACAAGCCTTCTCCTTGCGCCAGCAAGGGAGTTTGTTAAAAAAGGAGGGAGCATGAGCGAGACTTATCAAGCGAGTTGGGATTCGCTGACGCGGCATCAGACGCCGGATTGGTTCAGCGATGGCAAGTTCGGTTTATACGCGCATTGGGGGATTTACGCTGTGCCGGGTTTCGGCAACGAATGGTACGGCAAATGGATGTACGATCCCGCGCACGAGATTCATCGCGAGCACGTGAAACGCTTCGGCTCGCCGGCGCAATTCGGCTACAAGGATTTCATCCCGGAATTCAGCGCCGAACACTATGACCCCGACGAATGGGCGGAACTCTTCGCGGCCAGCGGCGCCGGCTACGCCGGTTTCTCCCTGGCGCACCATGACGGATTCGGCTTATGGGATAGCGATGTCTATCGCTGGAATGTCGGGAAAATGGGTCCCAAGCGCGATCTCTACGGCGAGCTGGCGACGGCGCTGCGGGGGCGCGGCTTGCGCCTGGTGGCGCCCTTCCATATCGTGCGCGGCTTCAATTGGTTTCTGGCCGGATGGAACCAGTGGGACCAGAGCTATAACGCGGAGGCAATTGAGCGCGGCATGGCGGAAGGCTGGGACCTCTTCGATCCGGCATACGCCGATTTCTACTGGGTGCAGCAGACCAGCCAATTCGCCGATTTCTTCGAGCAGTGGCAGCTCAAGGTGCGCGAGGTCATCGACAAATATCAGCCGGACTTGATGTGGTTCGACGGCGGAAAGTTCCGCGAGGACGGCATCGAATCAACGGCGCTGGAAATCCTGGCGCATTATCTCAACCAAAGCCTGCGTTGGAACAAAGAAGTGCTGGTGCTGAATAAATTGCCGGTCAGCATGCAATACAATTTCCATCCCGATTTCGGCGTGATCAATTTCGAAAAAGGGCGGGATCGTCCGGCGAACTACGAGCGGCCCTGGAACGACGATATGCGCATCGGCGATCAGTCCTGGGGCTGGGTGGAAAACCAGGTCTATGCCGACGGACATACGCTTCTGAGCAAGCTGATCGACTGCACGGCGCGCGGCGGCACTATGATGCTGTCGCTCTCGCCCAAGGCGGACGGCAGCATTCCGCAGGGTCAAAGGCAGCCGCTGCTGGAAATGGGCGTCTGGTTGCAATTGAATGGCGAGGCGATCTACAGCACCATACCTTGGACGACACATGCCGAAGGCGAGACGGAAAAGCTATTTGAGTACCTCCGCAATCACCGATTCTGGACCTATGACAAGTGCAACGCCGACGACCGTCGTTATACACAATCCAAAGATGGAAAAACTGTATACGCGATGACATTGGGCATACCGCGGCGATCTGTAACATTTGAGGCGCTGAACGATGATGTGGCGATCGAATCCGTATCGATGCTGGAATCCGACCAACCGGCGACCTGGACACAATCCGCGGAGGGACTGACGATTGACACTTCGAGGAGCGAATTCATGACAGATTTGGCGGCGGCATGGAAGGTGAATTTAAGTTGACGACATCAGGTTCGGGCTTATCAAAGAAATCGATCCTTGCGGTATTGGACGCGCTTGGCCACGCCGGCGCTTCCTACGGCGTCGAGCCGCTGCCTGGCAGCTATTCCAATTTCACGCAAAGGATTTGTATTGAGCAAGAAGGCGCCGAGCCGCGGAAGATCGTCGCGCGCCGTTATAACCCCGAAAACTATGAAGAGGAGCATGACAAGCCGGCCTGCGAATTTCAGGCGCTGCGCTTGCTGTACGAGCATGGCATTCCCGCCCCGCCGCCCCTGCTGCTCGATAGGGATGGCAGCCTCTTGGGCTTGCCCGGCATCGTGACCGAGTTCCTGCCAGGCAGCCAGATCGAGCCGCCGACCGAAGCGCCGCGCTGGGGCCAAATGGCGGCGGCCAACGCGCGCATGCTGGCGCGAATTCATCAAACGCCTTTCAGCGACGCCGACAAGTCTTTCATGATGAACGACGATGTGGAAGTCGCCTGGTTCATAAAAAGTGGCGTGATTCCGGATTACATGCGGGAGGATCCCGACGGCGAGATGATTTGGCATCTGGTCGAAGAGCATTGGCATCAGCGCCAGTTGACTACGCCGCGCTTTCAGCACACAGATTATTGGTCGGGGAATATCTTGTGGCTGGGCGACGAGATCTCAGCTGTGGTGGATTGGGAAGAAGCCGGCTACGGCGACCCGGCTTGCGATGTCGCTTACGCGCGCATGGAGTATTTCCTGGAAGGACTGCCAGAGGCGGCGGAAATATTCTTGAAGGTATATCAGGCGGAGACAGGCTGGCAACTGCCCAATCTGCCGATCAGCGAACTGGCGGCCTGCGTCCGACCCATGACTGATCCGGGGGGTTGGTTCACGCGGTCCCACATGGAAGAGCGCTATCGCCAGTTCATCGCCGATGCCAAGCGAGCGTTGCTGGGGAGCGGCTAATCCACATCTAGGTGATAGCGCTCGTCGCCGACTTCGGCTTGCAGGCGGTGCATTTCATCCTTGAGTTCGACGACCAGTTCCGCGTAAGCCGGATCGTCAACCACGTTGTTCAGTTCGCAGGGATCCTGCTCCAGGTCAAAGAGTTCCCATTCCGGCTCGTAACTCTCGTCGATAGCGCCGGTTTGCCCCAGCGCATCGGCATAATAATAGATCAGCTTGTAGCGATGTGTGCGGATGCCGTAATGCGCGTAAACATTGTGATGCGTCTTGTGCATCCAATAGCGATAGTACATCGATTGCCGCCAATCGCCCGGCGTCTGGCCGGTCAACATGGGCGCGAAGCTGCGACCCTGGTAATGATCGGGGGCGGGCAATCTCGCCAGTTCGAGATAGGTGGGCGCGAAATCAACATTGAGGATCATGTCCCCGTTGGCGCTGCCCGCTTCGATCAGGCGCGGATAGCGCATGATGTAAGGCATCTTTAACGATTCCTCGTACATGAAGCGCTTGTCGTACCAGCCGTGGTCGCCCAGGAAAAAGCCTTGATCCGAGGTGTAGACGACGACCGTGTTCTCCGTCAGCCCCTCGGCGTCCAGGTAATCCAGCAGGCGGCCGACATTGTCGTCAATGCTGGCGACGACGCGCAAATAATCTTTGATATAGCGCTGATAAGCCCACTTGCGCAATTCCATCTCCGGCAAGTCATGGGGGATCTCGGTTTTGGTATCGAGCGGGACCATGTGGACGCCCATGCGCATTTCGGCGGCTTCCGCAGCCGAGGCGCGATTGCTGTAGTCGTCATATAGCGTATCCGGTTCGGGCACGTCTTCGTTGAGGAACATGTGGGCGTGTTTATCATCCGGTTCCCAGTGCCGGTGCGGCGCCTTGTGATGGCACATCACGAAGAAGGGTCGCTCGCGATCGCGATCTTGCAAGAAGTCAAGCGTCATATCAGTGATGAGATCAGTCACGTAACCGTGCACGTGCCGCCGTTCCGATCCAGCTTCGGTTTTGAAGATGAAGGTCGGATTGTGATAAAGTCCCTGCCCGGGCAGCACCGCCCAATCGTCGAATCCAGTCGGTTCATGCGCGGGACCCTGCCCCAGGTGCCATTTGCCAAACATGCCGGTCTGGTAGCCGCTGGCGCGCAAGTCTTTGACGAAGGTCGGCAGCCTGTTGTCCATATGCGTGTCCAGCGTAGTCACTTCGTTGATGTGATTGTAGGTACCGGTCAAGATGGCGGCGCGGCTGGGGGTACAAATGGAATTGGTGCAGAAGCAATTATCGAAGCGCATGCCTTCGTCCGCAATGCGATCGAGATTGGGCGTCTGATTGATGCGGCTGCCATAGCAGGTCATGGCGTGCGAGGCATGGTCGTCGGACATGATATACAGGATATTGGGGCGCTGGTCGGGCATGGGAAAGGGTTTCCTTTTTGGATTGGTCACCGAGTACAAGCAAGTGTACAAAGAAAAAAGGATTGCTCCAAGCAATCCATCACTTTCTTTGGCTGTCGATCTACAGGGTTTTGGTTTGGTTGGCTAGAGTTGAATTAAACCGACACCAACCGCGCCGACATAGGCGTTGATGGCTGCGATAAACATGGATAGCAGGACAGCAACGATCGTGCCGATGGTCATAATACGAGTTCGGAACTCGCGCTGTTTTTGAATTTCGTCTCGAATGTCCTGGGTTTGATCATCTATTTTATCCGAAATCTCTTTAACCATTCCGGTAAATTCTTTGAGCAAGGCGGCATTCTCCGCCCGTACGAAGTCCTTCGTAGCGAGGGCGTCTAATTTGCCTTTTAATTCGCCGATCTCTCCGGCTTGTTTGGTAAGTTGCTCTTGCACATCCACGATGTCAGCTTCTTTCTAGCGGTTAGCGCGCTTGTCAATGAACTTCAATTATATTATAGCAAGCAGACAAATTCTGTCAAACCGTTTATTAACGCGAAATATACGGATGATCCGCCGCCAGAAGACCCTCTTGCTTCAGCAGATCCCAGAAGGCGCTCGGCACTTCAACGGACATGGCGTCGACGTTCGTCTTGACCCGATGGGACCTGCTGGTGCTGAGCGCCAGCGCGACGATGCCCGGGTGCGATTTCCCGAATTGAATGCAAACTTCCGCGGGTACCTGGCCGTGCTGCTCGCAGAGCGCGAAGAACTTCTCGCGCCAGGCGAATTTCTCTTGGTCGGCTGGATTCCCCGGATCAAGTTTGACGTAATTGAAGAATTCGCCGCCGGTCAGGAAGCCGGCGTTGAATACCGCCGAATTGATGATGGCGACGCCCTTCTGGCGCAGTGAATCCATGAATGCCAGCAGATCGGCAGGATGCGAATAGAGCGTGTAGCTGTTGGCGAACATCACCCAATCGAGTTCGACCTGGGCGTCAATCTCGGCGATGGACTTCCAGTTCTTGGCGCCGACGCCGATGCCCGCCGCTTTGCCACCCGCCTTGAGTTCATTGAGCGCGCTATAAGCGCCCAGGATGTCATCGAATCGGCGCTTACGATCGTCGGGGGAGGTCGCGGCATCGAGGTACTCGTCGGGATCGTGCACCGATACCAGTTGCGTCTGGTACTCGCCTCCCAGCAACTCCAGACCTTGCTCGAAGCACTTGAGAATGCCGTCGTAGCTGATGTCCTGCACGGCGTCGTGTTCAAGGCCGAACCAGGCGCCGGGCTCGAAGGTGGGCTCGGGGGTCCGCAGCGGAGCGCGCAGCCAAGCCAGCTTGTTGCTGATGATGACATCGCCGGGCGGGATGCCCAGGTCGCGCAGGCAATCCCCCATCACTTCCAGCGCCAGTCCCGCGCCGTACTTGCCGGCGGAATCGATCACCACCGGTTTGGGCAAGCGCTCGAAGATAGCGCGCATGGTGGCGAGTTTGGATTCGTAAGAGAATTCGCGAAAGAGATTGCCAAGCGCCGTCGAGCCGAAGACCACGGACGGCGTCGTCAATCCGGTTCTGCCAAATGGAACATGTTGCATGATTTTTCTCCTCTCCTCTACTCGATATCCAACTTTTCCTAGGACAGCCGAGTTAAGTCTCTGGGTCTAGTCTAGTCGCAGCGTAGGCACACGCAAGGTCGCCATACCGGATATGTAACGGCCGTCCGGGGCGGTGACCTCCAGGGAAAAGTCATAACGAGTTCCGTCGGCCGGAACATCGGCGCAAATGGTAATGATATATTGTGTACGGAATAGATGCGCCAGGTTCTGGAATATGGTGAGCAACTGCTCCGGCAGCGGCGAGTCGTAGAATTCGGCGTTCGTTTCCGCCGAAACCACTTCCAGGAAGCGGCGGTCAATCGACCACCCCAAGCCAACCGTGTGTACAGGCACACCGTTGACGGTTGCAGCCTTTATGCTTTCATCCCGATTGCGGGCGCTGACATCCCCGAATTCGCCGCCGTCGCTCAATATCACGACCGCGCGGTGTGGCAAAGGCGCGCGTTTGGCGATCTCGGTGCCGAGGTAGGTCGCGTCGTAGAGCGCGGTTTGCCCGCCATATGCCAGGCTGTCGATGGCTCGTAGAAGCAGATCCCGGTCCGTTGTGTAATCTACTACCAGCGAGACCGTCGTACTGAAGGTGACGATGGCCACTGGATCATTCGACCGCAGGGACTTGACATATTGCGCGGCTGCTCGTTTAGCTTGTCGCAAGGGACGATCAGCCATGCTGCTGCTGGTGTCGATCACCAAGACACTGGCAAATGCCAAATCGTCGTCTGTGACGTTCTCGACGCGCGTCACATTGGCCAAACCGGCCAGATCGCCGCCGATCGAGAAGTTGCCGACATCCAGACCCGAAATGAGTTGACCGCTGGCGTCGAGAACGCTGGTGTAAATTGAAACCCGTGACAGATCGGTTGAGTCTACACCAATAACATCAAGCGAAATTGCAGCCATGCCTTTCGAAGTGACACGGCCCGGCGTGTCCCTCTCCAATGTAGGGTGTGGCGTTGACGATTCAGAGCAGGACCGAAGCACGGGCGCGTCGGCGCCGTGTGGCGAAGGCGTTTGGGTGTCGGTTGGCACGAGGGTGGAGGTTACGGTTGGCCCGGTGGATGTAGGAGCCAAAGTCCAAGTAAGCCGTGGCGTCGCTATTCGCCTCGCCACTACCGTCCGATTCAAGGTGAGCCACGGGGTATTCGTAATTCGAAAATGCTTTCGAGCACTCATGTTCTCAGATATGCGCTTCACCCTATTCGACGGGATAGCAAAACCAAGATTGTTGGAACTTCGACGTATCAAAGTGTTAATGCCCACCACTTCCCCACTTAGATTAAACAGTGGACCACCACTATTGCCTGGATTTATCGCCGCGTCTGTCTGAATCATATCCTGCATCACTGTACCATCGCCGAGTTCCAAGTCGCGATGCAGCGCGCTGATTATACCTATGGTCAAGGCCCCCTCCAGCCCATAGGGATTGCCTATCGCCAGAGCCCACTGCCCTACCGCAAGCGCGTCGGAATCGCCGAAAGTAACAGGTCTAAGGAAATTCGTACTTACATGGACTTTGATGACCGCGATGTCCTCAAACGGATCGAAGCCTACCATTTCAGCTGTGGCTTTCGATCCATCATGGAATACAACAGTAATATTGCGAGCGTCTTCAACCACATGGGCATTGGTCACGATATGCCCGAGCTTGTCGACGACAAATCCGGTCCCGCTAGCGTCGTCAAACAGACCGATTTCGATTTCAATCGACACGACCGAAGGGCTGACTCTGCGATAGATCGCGGCGTAATCAGCGCCGGAACCCGGTGTGTTGTCATCAGCCCGCGCCTTCCAGCCGGGTTGCGCCCCGAATTGAGCTAACGCGAACAGCAGGCAAGCCAGCAGGAGGCAAATCCCATATTGGCGGGGAGGGCTCACGCTCATTTCATATTTACTTTCACCGAGCTTTCACTTGCTTAACAGGCATGATTCGCTAAACTAGGCTTTCCTGCAATGCTATTCCTAGCGAAACAAGGCAAGTATATTTCATGCGATAGCTGGAAACAATGTAGCCGGTGAAATTGGAGAGCGAAAGCATATGACTGCGGCAAACAAAAAATACGAACCGACCTGGGAGTCCCTGAAGCAGTACCAGATTCCCGACTGGTATATCGATGCCAAATTCGGCATCTTCATCCATTGGGGACCTTACTGCGTGCCGGCTTTTGGCAACGAATGGTATCCGCGCCGCATGTACCTGCAAGATGACCCGGCTTTTGAACATCACCGCAAAACCTGGGGCGATCATGGCGAATTCGGTTACAAAGACTTCATCCCCATGCTGACGGCGGAGAAATATGACGCTGAGGAATGGGCGCAGTTGTTCAAGGACGCCGGCGCGAAGTTTGTCATGCCGGTTGCCGAGCATCACGACGGCTTCCCCATGTACGACAGCGACTTGACCGACTGGTGCGCGGCCAAGATGGGACCGAAACGGGATGTCGTGGGCGAATTGGCCGAGGCAGTACGGGCGCGGGACATGGTCTTCGCGGTGTCGAGCCACCGCGCTGAACACTGGTGGTTCTTCGACGGAGGGCGCAGTTTCCCCTCCGATGTGCAGGATCCCGCCAATGACGGCTTGTATGGACCCGCTGTGGAAGCGTCGAAAGACAAGAGCAATCGCGACCAGTGGAAAGAGAAAAACTGGCAGCCGGCGCCCGATGCCAAGTTCCTGGAAGATTGGCTGGCGCGCTGCTGCGAGTTGGTCGACAAGTATCAGCCGCAGGTTGTCTGGTTCGACTGGTGGATTGAGCAAATCGTCTTCGCACCTTACCTGCAGCGCTTTGCCGCCTATTATTACAACCGCGGCGAGGAATGGGGCAAGGGCGTCGCCATCAACCATAAGTACGATTCCTATCCCGAAGGCGTAGCTGTCTTCGACATTGAACGGGGCCAACTCAACCATATCCGCGACTTTTTCTGGCAGAACGATACCTCGGTTTCCAAGAATTCCTGGGGGTATATCGACAATCACGATTACAAGACGGCCGGTGATATCATCGCGGACCTGGTCGATGTCGTGAGCAAGAATGGCGCGCTGCTGCTCAATGTGGGTCCGCGCGCCGACGGCACGATCCCGGAAATCGAGGGGGACATGCTGCGCGAGATCGGCCGCTGGCTGGCGGTCAATGGCGAGGGCATCTATGGCAGTCGCGTTTGGGATATCTACGGCGAAGGACCTACTGAAATACCGGAAGGCGCCTTCACCGATACCAAGCGCAATCCCTTCACTTCGGCTGATATTCGATTCACACAGAAGGGCGATACGCTCTACGCCTTCGTCCTCGCATACCCACAGGGCGAGGCGCTGATCTCGTCGCTGGGCAGCGGCGCGGCGCATATTTCCGGCGCGCGCATGCTCGGTTCGGAGGAAAACATCAGTTGGTCGCAGGACGAATCCGGACTGCGCCTCTCTGTGCCCGCCTCGAAACCCTGTGATCATGTGGTCGCCTACGCCATCGATTTGAAGCGCTAAGCCCCTAGGCGTGCAACCGGCGAAATAGTCCGCAGCGCACACAGAAAATAGCAATCTTAGCCTCGTATGAGCAAGACGGTCAATTAGAAAGAGAAAGCGAGAGATTATGCCGGCAGAACCCTATTTCAAACCGGAGCGCGGTCAGCGGCTCGGCGCCAATCAAGACCCGCGGCTGGATTGGTGGCGCCAAGCCAAGTTTGGCATGTTCATCCATTGGGGGGTCTACAGCATTCCTGCCGGCGTCTGGAACGACGAGCATATCCCCGGCATCGGCGAGTGGATCATGCTGCGCGCTGAGATTCCTATCAAAGAATATGAACAACTGGCTCTGGAGTTCAACCCGGTCAAATACGATGCCGACCAGATTGTGCAATTGGCGAAGGCGGCCGGGCAAAAGTATATCGTCTTCACATCCAAGCACCACGACGGATTCTGCATGTATGGCACGGTACAGACGCCCTACAATATCGTCAACGCTACGCCTTACGGGGAAGATATCTTAAAGGCGCTGTCGGAAGCTTGCGAACGGGAAGGCATCAAGCTGGGCCTCTATTACTCGCAAACGCAGGACTGGCACCACCCCAATGGCTACGGCAATACCTGGGATTACGACGAATCTGAACAAGACTTCAACGATTACATAGAGACTTTCGTCAAGCCGCAGGTGATGGAAATCTTGTCCAACTACGGACCGATCGCCATCGTCTGGTTCGACACGCCAAGGATCATTTCGACGCGGCAGAGCCAGGAATTGCTCGATCTGGTACATGAATTACAGCCCGAGTGCCTGGTCTGCGGCAGATTGGGCAACCAGTTGGGCGACTACGCCACGGCGCAAGACAACGCCATTCCGCCCGAATTGCGCGCGGAAGTTGACTGGGAGACGCCGGCCACCATCAACGATACCTGGGGCTTCAAGACCCACGACCACAATTGGAAATCGACCACGCAACTGATTCGTAATCTGGTCGACATCGTCAGCAAAGGCGGCAATTACCTGCTAAACATCGGACCCGATTCCCAGGGCGCGATACCCGAAGCAAGCATCGAGCGCTTGCAGGAGATGGGCAAATGGATGAAGGCCAACGGCGCATCGATCTACGGCGCGAATCCGGGACCCTTGCAGGGCTTGTCCTGGTGCCGCAGCACGCAGGAACCCGGCGCTGTCTACTTGCACGTATTCGATTGGAGCCGCTCGGGACGATTCGTCCTGCCCGATTTGGGCGCCGGCACAGCCAGTTGGGTGGATCAATCAGTGGAGGCGCCGCTGAGCCTGACGCGCAAGGGCGGACAACTGATCTTGCAAGGTCCCCGTGAAGCGCCCAACGAGCATGTCTCGGTCATCCGCTTGACGAAATAGGCGCTCGAATAAACGTGAGGGCGACCAGATCGGTCGCTCTTGGTTTTTGACTACCCGGCGGTACATAATCGAATCTTTTCCGGTGTAAACGGAAGCTCGCGCAGGCGGATTCCCGCCGCATCGTAGATCGCATTGGCAATGGCGGCGGGGGTCGGATTCTGCGCCGCCTCACCCGCGCCGAGCATCGGCATTTCCGGTCGATTCAAGATAACCGTTTCAATGACGGGCGCGGACTCAAAGGTCATGATCGGATAGCTTTCCCAATCGAGGCTGGTGATGCCGTGCGCGTCGAACTGAACTGACTCGAACAAGGTCCAGCTAGCCGCTTGTACAAAGCCGCCTTCCAGTTGATTGCTCAAACCATCGGGATTCACGACTTGCCCGGCATCCGCGGCGATGATGACGCGCCGGAAGCGGAGGTCGCCACTGCCGCGCTCAACCTGCAGTTTGACGATGACCGCGCAGTAAGTTTGCAGATTCTTGTATTGCGCCAGCGCCATTCCCCAGCCCTGCCCAGGCAAGCGCTCTTCGTTTCTCGAAGTCCAGCCCGCCTTTTCCGCCGCGGCGAGCAAGACAGTGCGAGCACGCGCGTCGGTCAAGTGGCGCAAGCGAAACTTCAGCGGGTCGCTGCCGAGAGTCACAGCCAACTCGTCCATGAAGGACTCGATGGCGAAGACATTGGCGTATGCGCCCAAGCTGCGCAGGGCAGACACGCGTAAGGGACTATCGTCCACAGCGTGACGCAGGATGCGCTTGTCGGACAAGCTGTAGATTGGATCGGCATTGCGATGGGCGCCGGAGTGGTAGCCGCCCATAGGTCGAGGCTGCTGCGGCGCGAAGGGCTGCGCCAAATGCCAGGAGGCCAACAAACCAGAGGTTTCCAAACCGACGGCGGGACGGGTCGAATGCGCATAGCTCCAGATATCCCCCCGCCACCTGGCGATGTCCCCGTTTTGCGTCAAGTCCGCCCCCAGTTTCATCACCATCGACGAACCGTAGGGCTCCCAGGCATGTTCATCGGCGCGCGACCATTTCATCAATACCGGCGAGCCCGGAAGAGCCCGCGCGGTCAAAGCCGCGTCGAGAGCGGCGTCCTCCGCGCCGTTATGTCCATAGCATCCGGCGCCTTCGACATGGATGACGCGTATGGCCTCACTGTTCAAGTCCAGCACCTGCGCGAGCGCGTCGCGCAAAACGAAAGGCGCTTGCGAATGCGACCAGACGCTAAGCTCATCATCTTGCCATAGCGCTAGGGCGGCGGAGGGTCCCAGCGAGGCGTGCATGTGAAAGGGTCGATAATAGGTCGCCTGATGCGCGGGGACTGGTTCCGTCCCCCTATCACGCTTCACGTATAGATCGTCTTGAGCGACGCCATCCAGGACTTCGTTGGTCCGCGCCGGTTTGACGAGCAAATCTTCATAAATGCGCTCCGGAGGCGGCAGCGATCCGGCGTCGCGCCAGGTCGCGATTTCCCGCGCTTTGTCATGCGCCCGCAGCGCTTGCCCCTCGCGCTCGGCTGCCACCGCGAGGAAGCGTCCGTCGACCACGACCGCCAGGACACCGGGCATGGCTTGGATCACCGCCGCATCAATACTTTCAAGCTGAGCATGGTAATTCGGCGGGCGGAGTACGCGCGCGTGAATCATGCCCGGCAATTCCAGATCGTGAACGTAAGCCGCGCCCCCTGTCACTTTGGCAAGGAGGTCAACGCGCCTCGCCGGAGCGCCGACATGCTGATACTGACTATGCGCTTTGCTCGAACGCCGCTCGCTGATCCGCCTGGAAAAGCGCTTCCCAGCCATCAACTCCCAATAGCTGGTCTGGCGGCCGCTGCGGGTATCGGTGATGACGCCGTCTTGCACAGCCAGGTCATCCGCCGGCGTCAGCGACTCCAGTTCTTCAAATGCCAACGACAGCATGTGAGAGCGCGCTTCCGCCGCAGCCAGCCGGATTGCAAGCCCGCTGGTTTCCAGGGAACGGCTGCCGGTGGTTCCGCCTTCGTCCGGGGTGCGCGCGGTATCAGCCGTGACAACGCGAATCCGCTCCATCGCGAGGTCCAGTTCATCAGCGGCGATTTGCGCCAGAGCCGTCTTGATACCCTGCCCCAATTCAACTTTGCCGCTGAATACCGTGACCGTCTCGTCATCGTTGACGCGCAGCCAGGCATCGAGATCGGGCTGGGAGCGCAATGACGGCGACGTCTCGGTGTCCGTCGCCGCTTCCGGCAGCGGAGGCGCCGCGACGGTTTCGTAGATCGGTTTTGGCTCGGGGCGTCCAATACGAAGTTTGATCGCCCGGCGAACGCGATCATAGACGCCGCAGCGACAGAGGTTCTTCGCCAGCGCGGCGCGGATCTCCTCGTCGCCCGGGTAGCGGACGCGATTCAGCAATCCCTGAGCGGCGACGATCATGCCGGCGGTACAGAAGCCGCATTGCGCGGCACCCTCTTCAATGAAAGCTTCTTGCAGCGGATGAAGCCGCTCGGCGCTCCCCATCCCTTCCAGGGTGGTTATTCTCAAGCCGGCGACGCCGCTGACGGGCAGTTGGCAGGAAGGCACGTCAGCGCCGTCCACCAGGACTTTGCAAGCGCCGCACTGTTCCAAGCCGCAGCCGTACTTGGGTCCCTTCAAGCCCAGGTCGTCCCGCAAGACGGTGAGCAAGGGCGTCTGTGGGTCGAGTTCGAGTTGATGGGGTTCGCCGTTGACGAGCAATTCGACGGGTTTTATTGAAGCCATCGCAATCTCCTCCGAGCCGGCGGGAGTAAGTGCAAGTAAGTCATGCAAATTTAACCCCCTCTAAATCTCCCCCATTGCAATGGGTCGCGTAGACACTGACCTCCGGGGAGACTTGCTCGCGCTGTGCGAAACTCCCCTTCTACTTCGGATGCGTTGCTGAGGAGCGGACACCTTTACATCAGGCGTGATATCGCCGCAAAACCTGAAATTATTTCGGTGATTTTCGGGCGACATGATATGTCGCCCCTACACGCGCCTTATTTTTTGCATGACTAACTTGGTTCTACTGGGGACATGGCGCGAAAAAGAACACGGCGTGTTCTTTGGTCTTTAGCGGAGAAGGTGGGATTCGAACCCACGTACGGTTTCCCGTATCCGCTTTCCAAGCGGACGCACTAGGCCTCTATGCGACTTCTCCATGCAAAGGGCGCGCTAACGCCCCTTGTGCTTCAATTATAACGCCGGAAGGCTCATTTTCCAAGAACTAATGGCGGCGGTAGTGTATCCTTTTCGGTTGAAATACTTTTGGCCGGCGCTCGACATGAGATCCTTAAGCGAAAACAGGAACGCCGTTGCTCTGGGCGAGCGCTCTGTGAAGCGCATTTTGTCCTCAAATGCTGGGAAAATGCCCTCATTTTACCCTCATTTTGCCCCCTATTTGGCTAACAGTATAGATACAGTATGTATACGGGGGGGGGTACCCCCCCGGTAGAGACAAGCCAAGCTGAGAGCGGCAGGCTGTCGGCACTGACCTACGATACCGAGAGCAGCGAGAACCCTGTGCCACTACGTCTTTTTCTTGGTAGTTCCAAGGCGTCTGCTGGATTACCGCCTCCATTCGGGGGTCGGGGTTTCCAGCAGAGGCACAAGATAGCGGGCATCGGCGCGAGCCGGCGCCAGACTTGAGACATTGCCGGAGACGCCCAGATAGCAATAGATGCCATTGGTGACGGCTTGGGCGAGCAATTCCGGTTCGTTTTCCAGCACCTCGCGATCCGCCAACATATAGCCCATTTCGAGAATCACGGCTGGCGTCAAGGGATGAATTGTCCGGAAGACATGGTAATCGGTCATATCAAGCGTCAACACAAAGCTGCGTTCCAGCGGTACGAGCCCGCCAAAGTTGAGGGCGACGCACTCGCGCAGCAGGGTATCGTTGCCGAAATCCGGCCTGGCCTCGGCTTTGGCGACAATATAACCACTGACAAATTCGCCGAAATCGTAACAGGTATTGGCATGAATCGATACCAGCGCAACGCCCTGGTAGTTATCCAGCCGTGGGTCATTCTCATCCAACAAATCGACGGTGAAGTTGTCCGCCTTCAACTTCGCCACCACTCGCTGGGCAACGGCGAAATTGACATCAACTTCTTGCAACTCCGGATATCCGTAGCTGTCTTCACAGACAGCGCCCGAATCCTCTCCACGATGTCCGGAAATAATGCCAATTCGGTAATGCCAATTTGGCGTTGCAACCGGCGTCGGCGTCGCGCCGGTGTTTGCCATCAGCATCGGATCGTTCAGTTGCAAGCCTTTGACAACAGCCGGATTAAGGAATTGTGGATCGGTGAACCAGGTCAAAACCGTAGCCACCAACCCGGCGCTGATACCGACAACAAAGATCGTGCGAAGGAATCCGCCGGCCAGACCGGAACCGCCGCGCCTCTGATGTAAAGAGCCGTGGGGGATGCGACGAAAGCGTTGCGGCTCCGCTGGAGCGGCTGTCCGCTCATTATCGTCGACAGGTTGCGCAGGATTTGGCTCTGCATCCGCAGAAGGCTCGGTTGTCTTCTGTGATGCCTGAGGCGGCGCGGTCGCGCTCTCGCTGGCGGATTTGGCGCCCTTCGGCTTCGCCTTTTCAGCTGCTTCGCGCATGATCGCGGCGAAAATTGCCGAAGCGGAATCCCCGGCCTTGCCGTTTTCCGGCGGCGGATTATCCTTGATCTCGTCCGACATGGTTGCCACCCCCCTGAGCGCTCATGCCAGGCTTCAAAAGCCCAATGGTAACGAATGTAAACGAATGAACAGTCCGTGGCTTGCCGGCACAGCCCATTGGCTGCCTAATGCGAGTTCCAGCCCGCTTCTATTCGCATGTTAGACGAAAGGACTCGCGCTCGGCGCAACTCAAGTCGCGGATATAGCGATTGTCGCGGGCCCAGGCGATCAGATCATCCGCCGTGCGTCTGATCCGCCAACGGCGCAAGGTTAAGTCTTGCCCCGCTGATACTGCGAAGGATTCATCCGGGCTGAACACGATCTCTTGAACCCAATCGGTATGCTGATCGAAGCGATTGAGCTCTTCGCCGGTCGCGATGTCCCACATACGCACTGTGGTATCGGATGAGGTGGTCAAGAGCGTCATGCTATCGCTGCTGATGTCAATGCCAAAAGTATTGCCGGTGTGACCGACAAATTGCCGAACTTCCTCGCCGCTGTCGATATCCCACATGCGTACGGTGTCATCCCAGGAGGTACTGATGATGAATTTGTTATTGGGCGCGATGCGAGCGTAATTGACTATTGCCGTATGCCCTTCATAAGTACCCAGCAACTCGCCGCTTTCGGCATCCCACAAGCGCAGCGTATGGTCTTCGCCAGCCCAGTTGCCCGCGGCGCTGGCAATCAGCAAGCCGTCGTCGCTGATATGCACGCCATTGACATCGGCAGTATGCCCAAGGAATTCTTTGACTACTTGACCGCCTTCGATATGCCACATGCGGATAATGCCATCGCTTGATGCCGAGACAAAATGCTCGCCGTCCGGATGCAGGTCGATCATATAGACCCGCGCGTCCGGTACGTTATAGCGCGCGACTTCGCCGCCGTCGCCCAAATCCCAGCGGCGGATGGAGCCATCCCAACTGGCGGAGAGAATATAATTCCCATCCAGCGTAAACCGGACCGAATCAATCGTATTGCTATGTCCTGACAAAGCGATGATCTGCTGTCCGCTCGCCGCGTCCCAGACGCGCGCGGTGGCATCCAAATCGTCCAGTGAAGCCGGCAGAGACAGCGGTCCGGAACCGGATGCGACCAGACTGCCGTCCGGGCTGATATCGGCAGCCCAGGTCCAATTGCTGTGGCCCGCGTAAACCTGAGCTTGCGTACGATTCCGCAAATCCCACAAATAGGCTGAGCCATCAACCGGATTGTCGCCGCCGTCCGGGAAATCGCCGGCATTGCCCAAGCCGATCATCATGTATTCACCGTCCGGCGAGTACTCAATGTCATGGACGCGCTCGGGAAAACCGACGTAACTGTCGACTTCAACGCCTTGCTCGATATTCCAGATCTTGACCGAGCCGTCTCGCGAGCCGGTAGCCAGCATCTTGCCATCAGGAGAGAACTCAACATTGGATATAGTTGTTCGATGGGCATAGAGTCGCTGCAGCTCGGCGCCGCTTTCGGAGTCATAGATGCGCGCCGTGCCGCCCAGCGCCGAACTCCAGGTGGTAGCGGCGATAGTCAAGCCATCCGGACTGAATTCAACATCGCGAATGTAACCGATGCCATCGGGCGGGATAGTCAAGAGGTTCTCGCCGCTGAGGACATCCCAGACCTGAATGGTGTTATGTTCCGGCGTCCGCTCATTTTCGTTCACGCCGATGGCAGCGGAAGAACTGGCGAGCCGGGCGCCGTCGCTGCTGAAGCTGAGCTTGATGACGTAGTCAAGGTGTTTTTGCAAGGTATGGCGCGCAGCGCCGGACTCGAGATCCCAAAGCCGGACCGACGTGTCGGCGCTGGACGATGCCAGGGTCGCGCCATCGGGACTAAACTCGACATCGGTGACCATCATCTCGTGGCCCCTCAAGCGGTAAAGCTCCGCGCCGCTTTCCAATTGCCAGAGGCCAACGGTGTTGTCAGCCATGCCGGCGGCGATCAAGCGATCGTCAGGGCTGATTGACAAGCCGATGACAGGGCTGCCGGTTTCTATCATACTTAGCAACTCGCCGGTGAAAGTGTTGACGAGACGGATGAGGCCTTCCGACCCGGCGTAAGCGCCGATACTGCCATCGGAGTTGGTCCCGACAGCCAGCGTGGATTGAGGCGAATCGGCAAAGCGGAATCTGGGACCCGGGGAGAAAGCCGATTTGCCCAGGATACGCAGGACTTCCGCCTCTGGAGGATCAAAAACGTGGCGCGCTTCGATTGCCAAAGGCAGCGCCAGGACCGGGTCATGCTCGCTCAATGAGCCGCGGGCATTGGCTGCCAGCGCCAGGCTCAGGTTCTTGCGTTCGTTGATTTCAGCAACGTGCAAGGCGTCTTCAGCAATCGCGCGCTGTTCCTCGGCGATGTTCATCTGCTCCTCAGCAATTTCCCGCTGGTCTTCCGCGATCACGCGTTGCTCGTCCGCCCGTTCGCGTTCGGACTCGGCTATTGCACGCTGTTCGAACGCTACCAAGCTCAGGATGATGGCGACCACAGCGGCAATGCCGAAGACAACCGCGGCGATCCGCATATTACGCGCTTTTTGACGCTCAAGTTCTCGTTCTCGTTCCTGGCGCGCTCTTTCGATGGCTTCTTGCTCTCGACGAACAGCCAGGCTGGCTTCCAGGTACTCCAGCTCCAATTGATTGAGTTGCAGGGTGGTCGTTTGCGCCCATTCCTCGAATTGGCGCAGGCGCGTGCCACCCATTGCGTAGCTCTTTTCCCTGCCAGCCTCATCCCATACCTCCGCGGAATGCAAGAGCTGCCGCTCGAGCCGGACATCTTCACGGCTTTCGATCAACCACTCGCGCAGGCGTTCCCACTGTCGGATCAGCGCTTCGTGCGCCACCTCCACGGTAGAACTGCGAGTGGCTTCGTCGCGGTCAAATGTCAGCAGGCGATATCGCCCGAAATGATCGAGCACGCCCTCTACGACATCGCGATCGCCCAGCGTCAACAATTCTGTTTGCAAGATACGGCGTCGGGTATCTTCCTGGCCCTCGCCCAGCGTAACCAGGCGCAGAAACATTTGGCGCGCCATTTCTTTGCCGTCATCTTGAAAGCGCAAGTAAACTTCTTCCGCTCGCTTTGCCAAAGCGCCGAGAGTACCGCCAATATCGGCGTAGGCGGCCTTCGTCAAAAGCGCGCCGTCGCGCCGTTCGAAGAGTTCGGTCAAGGCGTATTGCAAAAGCGGCAAGGCGCCTGGCTGCTCGCGCAGGTCCTCGATAATCGTTTCGACAAGTCCTTCTTCCAAAACGGCGCCGACGCGATAGGCGGGACCAGTTATGGTCTCTTCCAGTTCTTCGTCATTCAAAGGCAATACCAGTTCGGTGCGTTTGCGGATCAGCTCGCCGAAGCCCTGATAGAGCAGCGGCCGATCATAGAAATCGGCGCGCAAGGTCGCGATAATGATGACCGGGCTGTCTTCTGCGGCAACCGCATTGAGAATGAGTTCCAGAAACTGCTGGCGATCGCTCTCTTGCTCGACCTGCGTGAAGACCTCCTCGAACTGATCGATCATAAGCATCAAGCGGCTATCCTTTGAAGGCAGCGCCCATGTGACGCCTTCGGCAAGTCCCTGCTCGCTATCGCGCAAGAGCTCCACAATGCCGGGCAATGGCGACGTGGAAACGCTCAACAAAGCCGCAGCCAGTTCCTCCAAGGGAACCTCGCCAGGCACCATCTCGGCATAAAACCAATGTTCTGACCCCGGCACCCGGCCTTGTCGCAGCGCCGGTAGAACGCCCGCTTTGACCAAACTGGATTTTCCACTGCCGCTGGGGCCGATCACCGCAAGGAAATTATTCTCAACTACCTGTTCCTGCAAGCGATCAAGCACTTGCTGGATCATGGATGTGCGCCCGAAGAAATCCGCCGCATCGGCTTGCTGAAAGGCGCGCAGGCCCTTGTAGGGATTCTTCGTCTCCAGCAATTCGAAGTCGGAAAGATCCAATTCCTCCAGCGACAACTCGACTGTTGCCGCGCCATGGCGCAAGGTTTGATGGAACTCCCTCACCAGCGACTGCGCATCGGGATAGCGCTCTTCCGGGTCTTTGGCGGTGGCTTTCTGTATGATCGAATTGAAGGCGGGCGGCAGATTGAGCTCGTCATGGTCGATCATCGGCAGAGGTTCATTGAGGTGTTTGTATACCAGCGTCGCCAGTGTCAACTCGGCGAAAGGGCGACGTCCGGAAAGCATTTCGTAGAGCATAATTCCAAAGGCATAGACATCGCTATGCGGCCCGACATCACCGCCACGGATTTGCTCCGGCGCCAGATAGGCCGGCGTGCCAACGATATCGCCCTGTCCGCCGCCGCCATCGCTGCCGACTTCCTTGGCAATGCCGAAGTCGCCCAGGTAGGCGTTACCGTCTTCATCCATCAAGATGTTGTCGGCTTTGACATCGCGATGGACAACGCCATTGCGATGGGCAAAGGTCAAGGCAGAGCCAACCTGCTCCAGAACTTTGCCAGTAGTATCAACATCCAACTCACCCTGCAGATCTATCTTGTCTCGCAGGCTGCCGCCGCGCAAATAGCGCATCACCAGGTAGGCGCTGTCCGGTTCTCTCCAATAATCATATAAGGGCACAATATGAGGATGTTCAAGGCGGGCGACTACTTGCGCCTCGCTTTCAAAGCGACGGATGAACTCGGGCGAGTTCGCGTATTTTGGCAAAATGACCTTAATCGCCACTTCGCGCAAGACCGCGCTCTGATTAGCTCGATAGACAACGCCGTAGCCGCCTTGTCCCAGGAGATCTGCGATTTCGTACGACTTAACGGCTTTGCCGGTTAATTCCAAGATTTCCATAAGTTTACCTTACCCAGAACATCAAAATCCTATGCTGGTTTCTTTGGCACAGTATAACATACAAGCTGGTCTTTGACATGAAGACGCGCAAGAACCCGTAACTTTCTTGCGTTTTCCAGCAACGCAGCGGCTCGACCTTCGTTTATCCCAAATTATCCCAAATTGGGAAATCTCGGTGAATCCAGGAAAGTCATGCAAATTTCGCAAAAGCAACGATCTGTGGGGGAGACATACCTACAAGCCTCGCTTTTTCGCATGACTTACTTGCACTTATTTCTGTGCTCTCCGTGTCCTCTTTTTTAATAAACCGCGTTGCTCATGCGACGAGAAGGCTTATTATTTTGTGTGAGCGCGACATTCCTGTGACCTTTTCGCCGGTTACGCGTCGAGCGGCTGTGGTTAATTTTAAGTTTGATTTTACATGGTATTAGTGACAGCATTTTGAAGCGATTGCCCTAGTAATCCTAGGCTATAGCTTGCGCGAAAGGGATGTATTTGACACAATGGGTGGGCATTTCCGGTGGACAAGGATTGAAGGTCATCAGCGTGCCCGACACACTGGAATACTTGATGGCGGGTTACGGGGAAGGAGAAACGCTTTTCGCGCTTGCGCGCAGCGAGGATTTCCCCGTTGACGATGCCGCCCAATGTCGTAGACAGCTTTCTTTAGAACCGATGACCTTAGGCGACGGCAGCAATGCGCCCGCTTTGGCTTTTTCGAAATCTGACGGCGAACGAGCGATGCTAGTCTATGCCTGGTCGCCGGATAGAAAAGAGGGAAGCGCCTGTTACCAATATGTTTCGATTCCTTATGACCTGTTGAGACCGAAAAATGCCGGGCTCCAGTGGCTGCTCGAAAATCTGCCGCTGGATGTGGCGCGGAATGGCGACAGTGGAGCCGCTTTAGCTCTGCCCGGCAACGCGGATGCTGTCGCGAAAAGGTCTGAGAATCGCTTTGGCACAGTCGTGAACGAGCTTTTGGACAAGGATTTCGACCTGGCGATGACCCTCGCGGGAGCGTGCTTGCACGAGCGAAAACTGATGATTCGCAATTTTCCGGCAGATTTCGAGCAACGTCTTGACCTGGTCGCAGGGCTGCGAGGGCTGTTGCCGGAGGCTGCAAGCGTAAAGTTGACATTTTCAACGAGCGACCTCCAGACGCAACTGGAACCGCCCCACATCATTTTTTCCGACGGCGACGACGATACGCGATACTGGACCCTGAATTGGAACGATCCCGAAGCGACGGCCGCGGTCCGGGAACATCCCTATGTCCGATTGCTCAGCGGTTGGCGGCGGGAGGATAGCGATACATTCGCCAAGCGCATTGACAGTCTCGAGGCTCTGGCAGACGCAACCATAGCAGACGAGGATCTTTCCACAGAACTGGCAGCCGTCGCCGAACGCTATTTGCTGGACCAAAAGACATTGACAGAGGACGCGCTCGAAACCAGCGCCATGATTGGCGCTTTGTCCAGCGCCGCGCCGCCAATGGGCGAATTGCGCCGCCGATATATAAGGAAGCTGCTCGAAAACGCATTGCAGAACCGCGATGTCGTGGCGGGGAAGCGCGTTGCCGAAGAGCTGGAGGAAGACGCGCGGCTCGAAGCGGAGCTTGCCGGCCTCTTTGACGAAATGCTGGAATCACAGCCGGATACCGTCTATGTCTTTGCCCGCAATCGACTGAATCATTTGGGCATCGACGACAAATGGATTCCGCGCTTGCAGGCTGCCGCGCGCGCTTCGCTTGAAGTTGCCATCGAAGAAGGCGATGCGCCAACCTTGATCAGTTGGCTGGAATTGATCGCGCATGAACCGCTTTCTTATCAATTGCAGGACATTCTTCGCGACGGGGTCTTGTCGTCCATTGAGCGCGCGCAGGACAACGGCGAATTAGGCATTCATCTCATACTGATCGCCGCGCGCCGCTTGCCCAATATCGCCGATACGCTTTATGAGGATGAATCGCTGATTGCCGCCCTGCCAGCCAAAATGAGCCGCGCGCTGCGCGACAACTCGGCGGAGGCTTTGGAACCTCTTATAGAAGAAACAGCCGAATATTTTCTTCTTGCGCTCTTCCACGGCATCGAGACCTCCGACGAGCAGTTCGTCACGATCGCATCGGTGGAGTATCTTTGGACGCTTTTCGCGTCCGAGAAGCGAGTCGATCTTCCGGTGATTTATCGGCCGCCGGCGATGATTCGATTGTTGGCGACGCAAGCAAGCCATCAGCTTACCGACGACGCGCTTGATCTTCACCTGCGTCATGTCCTGATCAGCGATGATCGCGAATTGCTCGTCGAAGCGGCAAGTCACCTTGCCAATCGCGATGTGCTTTTCCCAAGGTTGAGCACATTGCTCGAAGACGATGAGTTCACGCTGGGCCGGGTCTTGTCGATTTTGAACGCGGTATCCGGCAGCGATAATTTGGCGCCCCGCGATGTGATTGACGCCTATTTCGGGATGCTTGATTTCTACGATTGGGAACCCGCGACGCAGCCGCTGATGGAAGCGCTAGCGCGTTTGATGATCAAGAACCCGGCGCTGCACGTCTCTTATCGGCATCTTTGGAAATGTTTTGAAAGCTGCAGCGGTCTGCAATTGGAGACCGCGACCCGCACCACCGTCACGCATCTTTTTCAGCAATTTGAAGATGAAGAAGATATTCCGCTGGTCGTCGACGGAATCGCGCGTATATGGAGGCAGGGCAATTGGAGCCGAACGCTGCTGAATACCCTGTACGACTGGTGGCGGGAACACACTCACCGTTGCGCGTTGACACAATTGCAACGGCTTGAGCGTGAGTTGGAGGCGCACCGTCACCTGGAACCGCTAAAGCAAATCTTGCGCACGGCGCTAGCCATGCGCCGCTGGATGCCGGACCGCGATCCCGCAAATTTCGCCCAAGCGATCAATGCTGCCTGCGCCTTGGTCGAACATATCACTGAAGCCTTCGACCATGCGCATTTGACCGATATTGATCCACAGGCCGCGCGCCGCGAATTGGCGCAGGTCCGCGACATTCTTTCGGCGGACGAACGGCATATCCTGGCGAATAACCTGCGGAATCTGGCGCATCTAATGATCCAAATGGCGGAAAACCGCAGCAAACCCTCGCTCATCCGGAGCGATGATAGTATTGACCGTCAACTGAATCTCGGGGAGGCGCACCCGCATGGGTCCATTGATATGATGAAATGGGTCGCCGGATATCTCGACGGCGCGCATAACTCAAGCGACGAATGAGATCCAAGCCAGGGGCAAAGCCCGAACTGCGCGATTAACAGGAAGACGCATGCGTATGGAAAAACTCTTCACCTATGGCACCTTGCAGAATCCGGAAACACAGAAACAGTTGCTCGGTCGCACGCTGGGAGGCGGCCTGCCGGATTCCCTGCTTGGCTATCGTCTGGCCAAGCTTAACGGCATTCATTATGTCTATAGTATTTTGCAGCCGCACAGCGGATCTCGGGTGGAAGGCTTGCTCTTTGAAGTCAGCAGCGAGGAACTCCAGAAGCTGGACGACTACGAAGGGAACGCTTATGTACGGGTTAGCGCGCGGCTGGTCAGCAAGACGCGCGCCTGGGTCTATATCGAGAATCCCAAGTCGGAATTCCGCAGCCACATCGAAGCGATTGACGGCTGATTGTTGTGATATCCAAGCGCCGTCATTACAATGCCGGCACTTCCAAGAGCCGCTCGACGCGCAACCGGCGAAAAGGACCTCCGCGCTCACGCAAAACAAGAAATTCTTTCCGCTCGCGAGGATGGCGGTTTGTCAAATAAGCAGCTGAATGACATGAGACAGGGCGGTCGAAGATGACGACGCTTGGCATCGGCGTGATCGGCATGGGCTGGATGGGACAGGTACACAGCCGTTCCTATAGCTTGGTGTCGCAGCGGTTTCCCGACAGCGGGCTGGAAGCGAAGCTGGTTATTTGCTCTGACAATGTGTTAGAACGCGCGAATCGGGCGCGGAAGCTTCTCGGCTTTGAAGCGGCGACGGCGGACTGGCGCGAAGTGATCGCGCATCCACAAGTACAGATTGTCAATATCGCTACGCCAAATGATTTACATGTCGAAATCGTTGAGGCGGCCGCAGCCGCCGGCAAGCATATCTTCTGTGAAAAGCCGGTCGGGCGAAGTCCATTAGAAACCGCGCAGATCGAATCCTGCGCGCGGCGAGCCGGCGTCCTGACCTTTGTCGGCTTCAATTATCGCTGGGCGCCGTTGGTGATTCACGCCAAAAAGCTGATCAGCGCGGGCAAGCTGGGAGACTTGACCCAGTATCGCGGTCGTTTCTTCAGCATGTACGGCAGCAATCCTTACGGCTTGCTGTCCTGGCGCTTCGACAAGGACGTGGCTGGTTACGGCGCGCTGGGCGACATCATGGCGCATGTCACCGATATGGCGCTCTACCTGGCGGGACCGATCAAGCGGCTGGCCAGCAACGCGCATACCTTCATCGCGGAACGACCAACGCCGATCCCCGGGAAGGGTACGCACTATTCGATGGGCGCGCCGGGCGATCCCACAGGACCGGTTACCAACGAAGATTATGTTGGCGCCCTGGTCGAATTCGCCAACGGCGCGCGAGGCAGCTTTGAAGCTTCGCGCACGATCTTCGGACCGAAGAATCAATTCGGCTTTGAAGTCAACGGAACCGAGGGCGCGCTGAATTGGGACTTCGAGCGGATGAACGAATTGCAGCTCTACCTGCCCGGGGACGATGGACTGCGAGACGGTTTCCTGCGACTGGTCGGGGGAGACAAATATCCTTATCACGGCAATTTCAATCCGGGAGACGGCAGCGGCATCGGCTACGAAGACATGAAGGTCATCGAAGCCTATCAGTTCTTAAAATCGGTGGCTGAGGGCGCGCAAGCCTCGCCCGGATTTGGCGAGGCGCTGGCTGTCGCGGAGGCGCACGCGGCGATGATCCGCTCCTGGAAGAGCGGCGCCTGGGAAGACGTAGGACAGTTTTCCAGCGCCTGATAGCCCTGTTCCCATGCCCCTGGCCGATTACCGGCAGAATAGTTTACCGAGGTCATCCCAATGAGCAAACTTGCCTTGCGCGGCTCGCTGTTCTATGTGACGGCGGATCCTTTTCTGAATCCGCCGGGAGACTGTGCGGTATACGAGCCGGATGGGATCATCGTCATTGAGGGCGGCAAGATCTCCGGGGTCGGAGGCGCCGCCGAGATTCTGCCCACCTTGGCGGAGGATGTCGAAGTACGGCGCCATGCGCGCTCAATCCTGATGCCCGGTTTCGTCGATGCGCATATCCATTATCCGCAAGTCGAGATCATCGGTTCCTACGGGGCGCAACTGCTCGAATGGCTGAACAAATACACCTTCCCGACCGAAGCCAAATTCAATGATGACGAGCACGCTAAAGGCATCGCCGAGTTTTTCGTCGCCGAGTTATTCCGCAATGGCACGACTTGCGCCTCGGTATTCTGTACCTCCGCGCCGGGTTCCGTCCACGCCATATTCGAGGCGGCGCAGCAGCGCAAGATGCTGATCCTGGCGGGCAAGATGATGATGGACAGCCATGCCCCGCCCGCCATCCTTGATACGGCGCAATCGAGCTATGACGATTCCAAAGCCTTGATCGAGCGCTGGCGCCGACGCGGTCGCTGTCTCTATACGGTGACGCCGCGCTTCGCCCTCACCAGCAGTCCCCGGCAATTGGAACTGGCCGGCTCACTGATGCGAGAATACGACGACTTACGGCTGCAGTCGCATATTTCGGAGAACCTCGCGGAGATCGCGCGGGCGAAGGAATTGTATCCGCAGCGGAAGCACTATACCGACATCTACGATTATTACGGATTGCTGGACGAGCGAGCGATATACGGCCATGGCGTTCATCTGTCGGAAGAGGAATTGCGTCGCTTCCACGAGACCGGCGCCAATATCGCCCACTGTCCCACCTCAAATTTTTTCATCGGCAGCGGTCTCTTTGACATCGCCAAAAGCAAAGCCGAAGGCCGTCCGGTCACGGTGGGACTAGGAACTGATGTCGGCGGCGGCACCAGTTTCTCCATGCTGCAAACCATGAACGAAGCTTACAAAATGGCGCAGTTGCGCGCGATCTCGGTGACGGCGATCCAGAGCTTTTATCTGGCGACGCTGGGCAGCGCCCAAGCGCTTGGCATTGCCGATCGCGTCGGTACCTTAGCGGTCGGCCATGAGGCCGATATCATCGCGCTTGATCCGCGCGCGACGCCCTTGCTGGAGTTGCGCAGCGAGGCAGCGGAGAGCTTTGAGGAGCTCTTGTTCGCGCTGATGATCTGCGCCGATGACCGCGCTGTCGAGGCGACTTATGTTGCCGGTGAAGCGGTCTATCTGCGTGATTCCGCCTAGCCGACGCGGATCCGCGCCAGTTCCAGGTAGTCGCCGTCCCCGACAGGAAGACGGGCCCTTGCGTCATTGATATCGTAAAGACCGGCGATCAGCCTATAGTCGCCCGGGGACAAATCTTTTGGCAGCAAGAGCGCGTGATTATCCAGCACCGGAACGCCAGGGAGCCAGTCTACGGTTTTCGCCAGACCTCCGCCCGGCTCGCTGTCCCGCTGCGCGACGAGGAAGCCCTCAGCGTCAAGCAGTTGCAAGAAGACCTTGTAGCGCGCGTCGATAGCCGCATCGGCAATCCAGGTAAACTGAACCCGCAGGACGTCGCCAGGCAGCGCCGCCTCCGCGCTTATGGCGACCGAAGCCAGCAAGATCTGTTGGCCGAAGCGAAGGTCCAGCGGCCGCGCTCGAGCGAAATCGGCCGGGCTGACGTATTGCGCGTATCTCAGGTCGCCTACCCAAGCGTCGCTGATCTCGAAGGCGTTTCGATTGAGCGCCGCTTCGACAATGCCCTCGGGGTCTTGTTCGGCCGCGCCATAAAAGATGACGTGCAGGCGGCCGTGCGCGGCGATTATTTCGCTCACTTGCGCGCGCGTCGCTTCGACATCCGCCGTGAGGGGCAAGCCGTAGACGGGCGCCTCCGCGCGATAGTAGTAGCGCAGGACCTCCGCCAGTCCGGCTGCGCTGACGATCAGCGCGTCTCCCGCGTTCAGTTCGTCTTCGATATGCCGGACCAAGCCGCGGAGGTCATCGCGTTGAAAGTCGGCATGATGATAGAGTATCGGCAACCCGTCAAATTGCGCCAGCAGCAAGCCGCCGGAGGCAACTATCGCCGCCAGCTTGGGAACATGACGCAGCGCGCTATGACGTTCGCGGGTTTGGCGCGTCCAAAGTATCCAGACGCCGCGCCCCATCCAAAGCGCGAAAGCCAACTGCGCCGGCAGCAAGAAGCGCATGTAACGCATGCCCAAGTTCAGGGACAGGTAGAGGCCAACCGAGATCAAGACCCAGAGCGCTGGCAGCAGCATATTCCATAGCGCGCGCCCCCGCGTATCGGGCAGGAGCAAGCCGAAAAGCATAAAGAAATAGACGACGAAACCCATGCTGCCCATGCTCAACTCGAAGGTGCTGCCAAAAGCCAAATAACCCTGGATCTCGCGCAGCAAGCGATCAAGGGCGATCGGCGCGGCAATATTCGGCTGAGAGAAGACTTGACTGACCGCGGTCGAGATCCAGGGGAAGAAGAGCAGAAACGTTAGCGCGTTGGCGAATAGGTAGGCGAGCAGCGTTCGCCTGGTGATCGAGGCGGAAGCGGGCGCTTGACGCTGAGCCCGCCACGCCCCCCCAAACCAGATCAGAGCCAGGGCAATCTGAGTCAACAGGACCAAAGCGAAAACGACATGGGTATAAAGACCGAGCGCGTTGATCAATCCCAGCGCAATAATGGTTCGACTGCGGGGGCGTGATGAAGGGGACCGGCAGAGATCGCGCAGAAAAACGACAAAGAGCAACATGCCGCCGGCTGCGATTGCCGTCAACATGGCGTACATGCGCGCCTCGCCCGCGTAATAGATGCTGAAACTGTTAAGGACCACAAAAGCGGAGGCTGACAAACCAGCCACGGGATGGAAGAGCCGAGTTCCCAAAGCGTAAGTCAAAGCGACGCTCAGAAGGCTGAAAAAGACCGATAGCGACCGCAAGGCGAATTCGGAGGCGCCGGCGACATCTTCCCACAGTCCGAGCAGCGTGAAGTAAGCCGGCACATGCACATTGCGCTGCAATAGCGGAATTAATTCAGGCAGCGTGCGCAGCGCATGGTTGTATGCGACTCCCTCGTCGTACCAGAGAGATTGCTCGCCCAAACGATGAAAGCGGACGGCGCTTGCCAGGACGAGCAAAGCCAGCATCAGAAGCAGCGGCAGCACATGCCGGGTCCGGTTCAAGTCGCCGGGGTTCATTTCAGGCGTTCTCGCAGGGCGACAGCAACTGTACCCGCCAGCAGGATCACAAGCGCCAAGCCTGTTGAAAACAATGGAAACAGGTGATTCAGACTGAGGTCGTATACGGTGATTTCATCAACAATTACAGGTTCAGCGCCCAAGTCGATCCAGTCGCTACGCGCCCCGGTCGCCGACAGATCAAACCGGCTGACGCGCCAGGCAGCGTCGTCGCTTTCGGCCGGACGCCAGCGAATCTCGACGGCTGTACCCCGCGCGCGAAAAGCGATTCCTGCATCAAAACGTTTCGCTTGTCCGAAGCGCGCGCTCGCATCGGCTACGACCGTACCCCGGCTTCGCACTTGCCAGGTTTCCGCCTGGTGCGCGCCTCGGTACAAGATCGGCTCTTGATCGAGGATGTAGTCGCGTACGCTTTCATAAACCGGCAGCGGCGTAAAGGTCGGTTTTTCCGGCTGATAATCCGGTTCGACCATACGGAAATAGTACTTGGACTGATTCGCTTCGAAAGGATCTTTGCGGGTGAAGAACCAGTACATCACATTGCCGACCCAGGGCCACTCCTGCTGAACCCGATCATAGAGCTGCGGCATATAACGCGCCGCCTGTTCCCGCGTGACATTGCCATAGCGGCTAAAGGCGTCAATCTGTTCGCGCGGCAGTTCGGCATCAAGTGTGGCGTTCCAAGCCGCTTCGCTCAACCAGATTGGCTTGTGGGCATCGCCGTTGCGCACCATGATATCGCGATAATACGTGTGCCGAGCCACGTTGACCGAGGTCGGGCGCAAACGGCGATCGGTGGGACCGCTAAAGAGCCCGTAACCCTGCGCCGAGAACACATCAAAGCAGTCCCCGCCGCCGAGATCGTAAATCTCTTGCAGAAAGATCAAATCGCTGAAGCCGAAATAACCGTCCAACGAGACGGTCGGAGCGATGGCGGCGCTGACAACCACGATCTCCGGATCAACCTGCTTGAGCGCCTCGTGCGTCCGGCAAAGCATTTCCACATAGCGCGGCGGATCGACAAAGGCATTGCCCCACTCCGGGTAGATGTTGGGTTCGTTCCAAACCTGATAGTGGCTGATGCGCCCGCGATAGCGCTGCGCGATGGCGACGGCGTAGTTCACGAAGTCCTGCAGATCATCAGGCGGGGCGAAGGGGCCGGCTTCGGGATCCGCGCGCGACCAATCGGGCGGATTGCTCAAGCGAACCAGCAAGCGCAATCCATAGGCTTCGGTCAAGTCAAGGATCTGATCGTACTTGGCCCAGCCATCAACCGTATCGACGACGCCGTCGCCATCGTGATCTTGCCGCGAGTCCTCGAACTGTCCTCGTCCGTCCACCTCCAGGTCCTCCCAGGGGAATTCCTGCCGCAGCCAGAGGAAACCGGCAGCGCGGATCATCGCCAGCATGGCTTCAATTTTGGGACGCTCGACTTCTTGCTGCAAAAAGGTGTTGACGCCGTAGGGGATTTCGCTCTTGTGCTTGACGGGCGCAAGCGGCTCTGTCGCCAGCGGTTGCCGGATCGGATTGCCCGCCACTTCGACCATGCCGCGTATTTGCGCCAGGGGCGATTCTTCACCGGTCTGCGACCACATTAATTGCCAAGCCAAGCCCCGGTTCTTCAGATCCAAGTCGAGCATAGCGATCAAGATCAGCAAAACGGCGAACACAAGGATCAGATATCGGCGCCGAAGTCTCTGAGGGGGGTTAGGGGATTCGCTCATATGGCGCATTATAATGGCAGGCAAGTCTGATGGGATAGCGTAGAGGGTATGCAAACCTCTTGCCTCTTATTTAGTTTTGTTTCAACCGAAAAAAGATACTCTTCCGAGCGCATTTTGATTTGCTCGCCCATTTGTGTTTAACTTGTATCATCAATCAGTCGGCGGCTTGACGATGACCCGAATCCTATTCACATGGTTCGCGCTGCTTTTTATCCCCGCCTTGAGCGCAAACGCCCAGGGCGCGCTCGAATCCGCCGAATGCGTGGAGGAGCCCTACGGTTATGTCTCGCGCTGCGGTTACGTCACCTTGCCGCAGGATTATGATAATCCAGCCGGCGGCAAGGTGGAGATATTCTATACATTGATCAAGAGCGAGAGCCCGCAAGCGAAACCGGATCCCCTGGTTTATTTGGTTGGCGGACCCGGCAGCAGCGGAACGCAACTATTGCAGACCTCTTTTCGTCTTTACTTGCGCGCCTTTGCCCGTGACCGCGACATCATCGTCATTGACCAGCGAGGCACCGGGCTTTCCAATCCGCCGCTCTATTGCCGCGAAGTCTTGTATCGCATTGACGAAATCTTGCAGAGCAATTACGCCGAGCGCGCCGAATTGTTGCTGGAAATCTTGCGGGAGTGTCACCGCCGCCTTTCCGGCAAGAATATCCATTTCGAGACCTTCCACAGCGCAAACAACGCCCGCGATATTGTCAACGTGCTACTCTCCTTGGGATACGAGCAGTGGAACCTGGTCGGCGTGAGCTATGGATCGCGCCTGGCACTGGCCATTATGCGCGATCATCCGCAGTATCTGCGCAGCGTGATACTCGATTCCGTCTATCCGCCACAGGCGGACATTTATCTCGATTCCTTTTACAGCGGCGAACGGGCGCTGCAAGAAGTCTTTGCGGCTTGCTCAGCGTCAGCGACTTGCAGCGAGCGCTACCCGGACCTAGAGTCGGTGTTTTACAACCTTTACCATCACCTAAACAGGGAGCCGAAGACCGCGACTTATTCGCCGCCGCAGTACAAGACGCTCGAAATTGAAATCAGCGGTTATCGACTCTACGACTGGGTTTTCAGTTGGCTCTACGATGTGCAGATCATTGAGCGCATACCCAATCTGATATACGATTTGCACCAGGGACGACTGCAGGACGTTGTCAGCTTTGGCGTCGCGCACGAAGCGCTGATGAGGAATACCTCGCTTGGCATGCACTACGCCGTGCAATGCCAGGAGGAGCATATATCTTCCAGCTACCGCGACTATGCGGGATTAATCGCCGCCCACCCTCATCTCAGCGGATACCTGGATTACCCGGTGGAGGGAAGCGCCACTTTGCAGCGCCTCTGTGAAATGTGGGGGGCGAAAGCGCGGCCGGATTCCGCCAACAATCCAGTTGAAAGCGATGTGCCGGCTCTGCTGCTTTCAGGAAATTTCGATCCCATCACGCCGCCGTCTTATGCCGATATGGCTCATGAAACCTTGAGCATCTCCTACAACTACGTCCTCCCGCACGTCGCGCACGGCGTCTTGCGCTCGGAGCGCTGCGCCGTAGAGATCGCGCTGGACTTTGTGGACAACCCGGTTACTGAACCCGATAGCAGTTGCATCGCCGATACTCCATCTATCGATTTTGAATGAGCAGGACGCTTGATTCGGGGCGCATCCATGTTAAAGTCTTGGGCGATGACGGGATAGCAAGTCGAAAGCGGACCATGATCACACTTGAAGACGTGCGCAGCGCTCTTGTCTACGAAGAGCAATTCTACCGCCGCAGTCCGCAATGGACGTCGACGACGCTCAGCCAGCGGCTCGGAACCAATGTCCACTTGAAGCTGGAATTGTTCCAGCACAGCGGCTCTTTCAAGACGCGCGGCTGCTTTCATCAGATGCTGTCCCTGGGTCAAGCGGCGCTGGACAAAGGCGTGGTGGCGGTCAGCGGCGGGAACTTCGCCCGCGCCGTCGGCTATTGCAGCGGCGTCCTGGGCGTGGATGCCATCGTCTGCATGCCGGAAAACGCGCCTCAAGGCTCAATTGACGCCACCCGAGATTACGGCGCCGAGGTCGAATTGCTGCCGGATGCCATTGCGGCATTCGCCCGCGCCGACGAATGGGTTGCACAGGGACGAACTTCTCTGCATCCATTTGACAATCCCGAGCAGATGGCTGGCAACGGCACTGTCGGGCTGGAAATCCTGGAAGATTGCCCGCAAATGACCGATATCATCGTCAGCATCGGCGGCGGCGGCTTGATCGCCGGCATCATTTGCGCCATCAAAGCCGTCAAACCGGCGGCGCGCATCTGGGGCGTGGAACCGGAAAAAGCGCCGACTATGGCGCGCGCCCTGGCGGCCGGCGAGATCGTCAACATCAAGCCGAGCTCACTTTCCAAGACGCTGGGCGGTCCCTTTGTCGGACAGACCGGTCTGGAACTGTGCCAAGCGCATCTGGAGGACGTGATCATTGTCAGCGATCCCGACATGATTGCCGCCCAGCAAATCATGCTGGAAAGCGAAAAAGTCTTCGCCGAACTAGCAGCCGCCAGCACGCTTGCGGCTGCGGAAAAGATCAAGGATCGACTGGGGGGCGAGGATCATCTGGCGCTGCTGATCTGCGGCGGCAATGACTCGGTCGCGGATGTCGCCGCATACGCCCAAATGCTTCAGGTGGCGAAGCCTCAGCCATAAAGACGCTGATACAAATCAACCTGTCGCGTCCGCGCGGCTTCGTAGATCGGCGCATGTGCGGGATTGGGGCGCAGGACGCGGCTGATCCGCGGCGGGTCCGCGTCGAGCGCTGTGCCGTCCAGTCGGTTGCGTAAGAGCAGCGCCACGCCACGCGCGGTAATCTCGGCCTCGGCCAGCAGTTGAATGGGCGCATTAAAAGCGTCGGCGATCATTTGCGCCCAGGCGGGCGACGAGCCCAGGGCGCCTCCCCCGGCTATCACCGCGCTCTGCTCCGATTTGAGTTGGTCGAAGATCATGGACAGGCGGATCGCTACCGCTTCCAGTTGCGCCTGCATGATATCGAGCTTGCTGGTGCTGCGACGGATGCCGTGTATGGTGCCTGACGCGTCCGACTGCCAACCCGGGCTGCGTTCGCCCGCGATCAAAGGCAAAACCGTCAATCGGTGTTGATCGGGGCGGGCTTCGCTCAAATGCGCGTTGAGCGAAGCCGTATCTATGCCTAGTTCTTCGACCGCCCACTGAAACACGTTGCCGCCTTCGCTGGTGGCGCCGCCGACCAGCGGCATGTCCGCGCAGACGAGGTATCGCCAAAGCCCATCGGGCAGTGTTTCCCGGCGCGTTACAACCCTCAGCGCCGACGTGGTGCCAATGGTCAGGGCGATGTGGCGCGTATCGACGGCGCCCGATCCCAGGTTGGCGACGGCGCCATCGCCCAAAGCCAGAAAAAATGGCGCAGCGCTCAGCTGTGGCCAGCGCGCGGCGTAAGCGTCCGTCAATCCGATCTGGCAGTCATCGAAATCGCTCAACTCGGGCAAGCGTTCCAGGAGATCGTCGCCCAGCAACTGCCGGATGAAGTCAAGATGCCAGCGGGCGCGCGCCGTGTCCAGCAAACCGGACCAACTTGCCACCGAGTAACTGATTGGTATTTCACGCTCAAACCATTGACGATAGAGATAACCGCCTATGTCGCTGATCCGCTGCATCTGTCGTAAAGATTGGGGATCGGCTTCTTTTATGAAGGCATATTGCGCGGGGAAGTAGGCGGGATGTATGAAACAGCCGGTGGCTTGATGATAGGCGTCGAGCGCGCCTCCGAGCCTTTGCGTCAAGCCCGCTACCGCGCTGCGGCCGCGCGTATCGGCATAAGTCAGCAGCGGCGCGCATGCCTGCCCTTCCCCATCGACGCCCAGCCAGTTGCCGGCAAAGCTGGCCATGCCCACCGCAGTGACGGACTCAGCCGCCGGATGCGTCAATATGTCGTCCAGGCAGGTTTCGGTCAGCGCCCGCAAATGATCGGCTTTGGCTTCCGCCTTGCCATCATGGTCCGTTTCGAAGTCGTGCTTGCGGCTGCAAATCGCTCCCTCGATCAAGCGCGCGCCATCATCGAACAGCAGCGTACGGACGGACGAGCTTCCCAAATCAATGACGAGGAGGGTCATCGACGCCCTATTCGCTCAAGATCGCCTCGATCCGCGCCAGCTCATCGCCGCTGAAATCGAGGTTATTCAGCGCGAGGACCGCATCTTCAATCTGAGCGGGCTTGCTCGCGCCGATCAGAGCCGAGGTCATCTCGGGAAGCCGCAGCGTCCAAGCCAGCGCCATTTGCGCCATGTTTTGGCCGCGCTCGCGGGCGATGGCATTCAGTTTGATGACCTTATCGATCTTTTCCTGGGAAAGGCGATCGCCCCATTGCAGCTTGATGGCGCGCGAATCTTCCGGCGTGGATCCGATGTATTTGTTGGTCAAGATGCCTTGATCGAGCGGCGAGAAGGCGATACAGCCGATGCCTTCGTCGCCCAGAACATCGGTCAATCCGTCTTCGATCCAGCGATCAAACATATTGTAGCGCGGCTGGTGAATCAAGCAGGGTGTGCCCAAGCCGCGCAAGATACGCGCCGCTTCGCGCGCCATTGCCGGGCGATAGCTCGAGATGCCCGCGTAGAGCGCGCGACCGCTGCGCACGATGTGATCGAGCGCTCCCATGGTTTCTTCGAGCGGCGTGTCGGGATCGGGACGATGGCTGTAAAAGATATCAAAGTAATCGAGGCCCGCGCGCTTGAGGCTCTGGTCGCAACTGGCGATGAGACTCTTGCGCGAGCCCCATTCGCCGTAGGGTCCCTCCCACATGCGGTAGCCGGCCTTGTTGGAAACGATGAGTTCGTCGCGATAAGGCGCCAGGTCCTGACGGAAGATCTGCGCGAAGGTCTCTTCCGCGGAGCCGGGCGGCGGACCATAGTTGTTGGCGATGTCGATATGCGTGACGCCGAGGTCGAATGCCGTCCGCAGCATGTCGCGCGCGTTTTCGAGCGTATCAACGCCGCCGAAGTTCCACCAGATGCCGATCGAAATCGCCGGCAAGAGCAAGCCACTGCGTCCAGATCGACGATATTTCATCGTGTCGTAGCGCGTGCCCGCGGCCTGATAAACCATAGTTCATCTCCTCTTAAAGCATGTTGGATAAGCGAAGCTGGCACAAATATAACATAGGGCGTCATTTAATCCTTGTCTCATTTGCGCGCGCTATCGGGAGGCGATTCGCCTTTCGCCGCCAAAGATTGCAGCCATGACATGACGGGAGGGCGTGATACAATAGGCAGCGCCTTCCGCGAGACGCCTTGGAATTGCAATGTCTGTACGCTCTCTGCATTTGCATCGGTTCTTCCCCCTCCTCCTGCTGGTTCTGTTACTGCCGGTCAGCGCCCAGCAGAACTTCCAGGATGTTATCGAAATGGGGGTCGAGGTCGGTTTCGATTCCTTCTTCCGCACCGGTCAGTGGACACCTGTGCGCGTCGAACTTGGCAACAATGGCGAATCCATCAAAGGGCGTCTGGTGATACGTCCGGAGACTTCCGGCACAGTGGTTGGCAATGCCTTCAGCACCCCCATCGACTTGCCAAATGGCGCGCGGAAATCCGCCACAGTTTACATTCAAGCGCGTTCCTTCCCCGATTCGATTCGCGTCGAACTAATCGATGAAGACGGCCTTATTCATGCCACGCGAGAAGCCAGGCTCCATGACTTGGGTCCTGGCGATCAGCTCTACGCCGTGGTGAGCGGTCCCAATGTCATCGCGCCGAATCTTTCGGGCGTCCACATCGGGGGCGCCGCGGCCGAGCAGGCGCTTTGGCAGATTCACGAAATCCCGGAAAAAGCATGGGCGCTGCAATCGCTGGACGCCATGCTGCTGATCAACGTCAATAGTGAAAGTCTATCCAGCCCGCAAAGACAAGCGATACGACGCTGGGTGCGGGACGGCGGGCATCTCATCGTGATTGGCGGACCCGCGGCGCAAGCCAGCGCGCTGGCGCTGGGCGAAATATTGCCATTGCTGCCAGAAGACAGCCGCTCCCTTGACGACATCAGCGCGCTCGCGCGTTTTAGCGGCGACAACAGCAGCCAACTGCGGGAACGGACAATAGTCGCAGTCGGCTCTTTGCATCAAGACGCGCAGGTACTCGCCGAGCAAGGCGGCCTACCGCTTCTGGCGCGGCGCGAGATGGGCGCCGGACTGGTGGATTTTCTGGCGATTGATCCGACCTTGGAACCGCTGGCGAGTTGGGAGCAGATCGGCCGTCTGTGGATGACGATACTGGCGTCACGAACGCCGCATCCGACTTGGGTCCTGGGCTTCACGCGCCCGGAATCGGGAGCCGAAGCGGTCGCGAACCTGCCCGGGGTAGACCTGTTGCCGCCTCTGCAAACGCTATGTCTGTTCCTGGCTTTATACATCGTATTAGTCGGACCATTCAATTATTTCATACTGTCGCGGATCAAGCGCAGCGGATGGGGCTGGGTCACTATTCCCCTGGTAATTGTCGTCTTTACAGGAATCGCCTGGACAGTCGGCTTCAGCCTGCGCGGCGCCGAGATTATTGTCAGCCGGCTCAGCGTCGTGCAATCCTTCTCGGACAGCGACGAGGCGCGGCTGGACCAGGTCATCGGTTTGCTGTCGCCCCGGCGCGCCACTTATTCGCTGAACGTGCCGGAGGATCATTTCCTGGCGGTAGCCGGCGCGACTACGTCAAGTACGCTTTTCGCCAGCAATACCATCCAAACGTCGACCGAAATCCAGCAGGGTTCGCGCTTTGGCGCGGGGGACTTCACCATCGACGGCGGCATCTTCGCCAATTTCGCCATCGCGGGACACATACCGCGGCCGGCGATCGGCGGCAGTTTCTTGCTCGACTTTGAAATCCTAGAAAGTGGACGGATGGCGGGCACCTATCAAGGCGTCATTCGCAACGACAGCGACATCATCTTGCGCGACGCGGTCATCCTGGGTCACGGGCTGGACTATCCCTTGGTCGGCGACTTCGCGCCCGGTGATATTCTGGCGCTGGACGGGCAGACCTTGCGCGCCGATATCGCCGATTACCCAGCGCAGCCCAACCAACTGGAACTCGCCCTCACGGCGCTGGACTACAGCACATCCCCGTTTTCGAGCAGCAAAACCACCATGTCGCTGAAACAAATCCAGGGCGAACGCTTCCTGCGCACACGGGCGTTTCTCAACGTACAATCTGTCGCTGAAAAACAGGCGGCGCGGGAACAATCCTTCCTGGCGAGTTTCACGCTCGATCAATTCAGCTCAACTGCGCGCGGGACGAAGCTGTACCTCGCCGGGTGGGACGATAGCTGGCCGCGGGATCTGGAAATCGAGGGAGCGGCCTGGAGTTCCATAGATTCCACACTCTATTTGATCGAACTCGATGTCGAAATCAATTTGCCCAGGGTACGAGCCACGCTGCCATCTGAATACTTCACTTGGATCACCTTGAGCCGTGATGGCATTACCGGCAATGGCACCGAGAATTTCAGTCTGTATGAAGGGCAGTCGGTGGAATTCCTGCTCAGCCCGCAACCTGGCTTAGCCATGGACAAGGTAGAGCGGATGCTGCTCGAAATCGATCGCGGCGGGGGCTATGCGCAATCGCTGGATATCGAGTTGCTCAACACCATAAACAACGAGTACGACGCCTTCGGGTATCGCGAGGGCGACGAATTGGACCTTGTGAATCCACAGCCCTACCTCGGCGCTAACAACGAAGTGCAAGTCCGCCTGAAATTCGACGAAGGCGTTGGCACGGCGCGCGTTCGGAAAATCCGCATCGAGCAGACCGGTACCTACAATTGAGAGAGCGAGCCCCATCTATGGAAGAAACGATCATCAAAACGCAAGCGCTAAAGAAGTCATTCGGCGAGTTTGAAGCCTTGCGCGGCATCTCATTGGAGGTCCCGGCCGGTTCGATCTATGGATTCGTCGGTCCCAATGGCGCTGGCAAAACCACCACCATGCGCATATTGACCACGCTCACTCGCCCCAATGATGGACAAGCCTGGGTCGCGGGTCATTCGGTGCTGGAAGACCGGCGCGCCGTGCGGCGCGCCATCGGTTACATGCCCGACGAATTCGGCGTCTATGAAGACTTGCGCGTTTGGGAGTACCTGGACTTCTTCGCCGCCTGCTACGACATATCCGAGAACGAGCGCAAGGTGCTGGTGGCGGACTTGCTGGAATTGGTTGATTTGCAGCATCGCCGCGAAGATATGGTGGACAAGCTCAGCCGAGGAATGAAGCAGCGGCTTTCCCTGGCGCGAACGCTGGCTCATGATCCGCAGGTGTTGATCCTGGACGAGCCAGCCTCGGGGCTGGATCCGCGCGCGCGCGTCGAGATCCGCGAATTGCTGGGCGAACTGGCCAATATGGGCAAAACGATCTTCTTCTCGTCCCATATTCTGGCGGATGTTGAAGACATTTGCTCACACATCGGCATCGTCGAAGCGGGCGAGTTGATCATGCAAGGCAGTATTGATGAACTGAAGTTACAGTTGATGGCGCATCGAGAGATCATCATCACCGTGATGGATCACGAGAACGCCCAAGCTGTATTGAGCTTGGTCGGCGGCATGCGCAATGTCGCCGCCGCGGAAGAGATCGTCCCCAAGAGCGGTCGCGCGCGCGTGCGCCTTGACTTCTCCGGCAATGACGAGGATTTGTCGAAACTGTGCAGCGATCTGTTCCAGGGCGAGATTGCCATGCTGGGATTCAACGAAGAGGAAAAAGATCTTGAGCATATGTTCATGCGCGTCACGCGCGGGCTGGTGACCTAGTTGCATTTCTTGTTTAATAAACCAACTTGCTCGCTAGAGCAGAAGGTTAATTGTTTTCTGTGCGCGCGGCAGATCTTATCGCTGCCGCCGAGCGGCTAATACCGGAGCATAGTCATGTCGACATTCACAGCGGATAGGCTGCATATCCCAGCGAATGACAGCGGCAGAGCCGGCGCCTTTGCCGCGCTCGACGCCAAAAGAGCCGGCTGGGATACGATGAACTTCGCGGCGGTGCGCCTGAGCGCCGGCAGAACCTTCGAGATCGCCATCGACGCCTTCGAGTACGTAGCCGTCATTCTCAGCGGCCAGTGCAATATCCGCACCAACAAAGGCGATTTTTCTCAGGTAGGTCGGCGCGAGAATGTCTTTGCAGGCATGCCCTATGCCCTCTACCTGCCGGCTCATACCGAATTTGAAATTGAAGCCATCAGCGACGATTTTGAGTTCGCATCGTGCTGGTCGCCAACGGAAAGAGACAGTCAGGCGCGCTTGATCACGCCAGGCGATGTAGAAGCGCAATTGCTTGGGGGCGGCAACGCCTCGCGGCAAATGTGCCGCGTGATCGGATCGGGATTCCCGGCCGACCGAATTCTCGTTTATGAGTTGTATACGCCAGGCGGTAACTGGTCGAGTTACCCGCCGCGCAAGCACGATACACACAAGACTGACGAAAAAGGCAAGGTGCTGGAAGCGCAGTTGAACCGCTTTAGTTTCTTCAAGTTCAATCGTCCCACGGGCTATGCCTACCAGCGCGTCTACAGCGCGGACAAAGGTTCGAACGCCCTGATAATGGCGCGTCAGCATGATATCGTGACTATGCCCTCCGGCTACTATACCTTGGTTAGCGCTCCGGCAACGACAACCTATACGCTCAACTTCCTCGCCGGTTCCAGCAGAGCCTTCGCCGCCACGACCGACCCGGACTACGCTTGGGTCGGGGATACCCTCACAGCCAGCGATCCGCGCCTGCCGGTCGTGGATCTGGGCATGGAAATCGGCCATTAGCGGAAGATCCGCGATTACAGACCCATTGCTCGCCAAAGCCCGAAAAGTCTAGCAATCTTGCCTGCTTGCCTTCAGCAGCTTTTTTTGACCCATGCTAGAATGAGCTTGCGTTTGTCAAAACTGTGTCGCGAAACTAATGGCAAGGAGCGGATATGCGCCGTCTAATTCTACTTTTGGGTACAATGATCGTCTTGACGACGGTCGGGACATCTGCGGTTCTGGCACAGCGGGTCCATATCGTTCAAGTCGGGGAGACTTTGTTTCGGATCGCCTTGAACAATGGCATTTCGCTTGCCGCGCTGGCGGATGCAAATGGCTTGAGCGCGCCATACTTGATTCACGCGGGCAACCAGATAGTCATCCCGGGGCCAAATGCGCCTGCCTCTAATCCCGCGGCGCCTGCAGGAAGTCCTCAGGCGACCACGTCGTACACAACGCATACCGTACAGCCGGGTGAAAGCCTGGCGAGTATCGCCGCGAGATACGGCGTGACATATCTGGAATTGGCGAGCTTGAATTCGCTGGCCAATCCGGACGTGCTCTTTGTAGGCCAAGTATTACGGGTTCCTGCTCCCGCCCCGCCGCCAGCCAGCCCTCAACCTGTCAGCCAACCAGAACCCCAACCTGTCAGCCAGCCACAGCCACAGCCAGTGCAGACGACCGGCACCTATACGGTACGAGGGGGCGATTCGCTGGCCAAAATTGCGGCGCAATTCAACATCAATTACTTTGAACTGGCGCGCATGAACGGGATCGTCAATCCGGATATCTTGTCGGTAGGCATGGTATTGAAGGTGCCCGGCGCGCCGCCTCCACCGCCAGCACCGGCAGCGCCAGCTCCTCAAGAGAGCACGGGCCCGCCTGTCACCGTTGCGCCGCCGCCAGTGAGCACAGCGAATACTGGCGGCTTTGAATTGGGCGGACAAGCATTGAGCTTCGCGCATCCCGGCCACATGCACAATGCGCGCATGACCTGGGTCAAGCGCCAAATCAAATGGCACGGCGAGCCCGCGGGCAACTTCCAGCACGTTATCGACAGCGCCCATGCCAACGGATTCAAAGTATTGCTGAGCGTCATCGGCGAGCCAGGCGGAATCGCCGCCAATCCGGGCGGTTATTACCAGAGTTTCGCCAACTTCCTGGGCGGTCTGGCGCGCGGAGGCGCGGACGCCATTGAAGTCTGGAACGAGATGAATATCGACCGCGAATGGCCATCTGGCTTGATCAGCGGCGCCAACTACACGCAAATGCTAAGCGCCGCGTACCACGCGATCAAGTCGGCAAATCCGGGAACACTGGTCATAAGCGGAGCGCCAGCCCCGACCGGCTTCTTCCAGGGTTGTTCCACCAACGGCGGCGATGACGACTGTTACATGCGCCAAATGGCTGCGGCAGGCGCCGCCAACGTAATGGATTGCGTGGGCATTCACTACAATGCGGGCATCGTGCCGCCGGACGCGTCAAGCGGGGCGCCTGTCGGTAGTTCGGGCCACTATTCCTGGTACTTGCCGCGCATGATGAATCTCTACCGCAGCTTCTTCCCGACCAAGCCGCTCTGCTTCACCGAGCTGGGTTACCTGACCGGCGAAGGAATCGGGGCGCTACCAAGCGGCTTTGCCTGGGCTTCGGGCAATACCCTGGGCGAGCAGGCTTCCTGGCTGGCTGGCGCAGTCCATCGTTTGCGCGGTTCCGGCTACGTCCGCTTGTACATCGTGTGGAACGTGGATTCTACGCATTGGAGTTCCGATCCACAGTCCGGTTACGCGATCGTTCGTCCGGATGGCAGATGCCCGGCTTGCGACTCTCTGCGCGCCGCCATGGGCGGGTAGAACAGCCCGACAAGTCAAGCAACGAGGGTGAGGCTAGTAGCCTCACCCTCGTTGTCGGTTTTACACAAGGGCGTCGAGCGCAGCGATTTTCGGGGCCCTGATAGGTTGCGTAGGGCGCATAGACACTGACCGCCGGGTGCCCCTACATTCAAATTCGCCACTCCGTCTTAGAGTTGATAATCCCCGGTGACGCGAACGATCTTGTGGCTGTAGTTCTCCACGTATTCCATCAGCTTTGCCTGTAAATCCGCCCAGTCGGGACTGGTGATGATCCGGCGCATGGATTCGTCGTCTTCGGCGATAGCGCCGGCCATGATTTTAGGCATATCGGAATCGGTATAAACGCTGTACCAGGCTTCAATCGGCGTCAAGCCCAACTTGGTCGTATTGGGGACCCATTCGCGCATCACGAATTCAAAATACTCTTGATCAAGCCCGGGTTTGATGTCCCAGTTCATCAGCAGCTTGACATTTCCGTTTGGCATGGGTTCGCGCTCGCTTTTGGCGGGTTCTGACCACCACTATAACGCATAATCGCTTCGGGCGTCCAAAGAAGGTTTCAAATATGAGCCGAGGAGGCGCGCAACAGCGCCACCCCCGTTTGTTCCGGCAGAAGGCTCATCGTCACTCGCAGCGTATCCACCGGTTCCACCTGTCCGACGCCCATGGCTTTGAGGAAGCCATCCACTATCGGTCCACCATCGGCGCTGCCCTTCTTGCCACGGTACATAGGAATGACGAGATTGGGTTCGATCAGGCTGATCAATTCCGCCAGTTGCTCATTGGGCAAGCCGGAGCCGCCATTCACGGGCATCAACAAAACATTGACTTCATCAAATTGCTCGATCATGGATTGGTCGGGCACCTGCCGCAGCTTTCCCAGATGCAATACGCTTAGGTTGTTGGAAAACTCGAAAAGGTAAGCGATATTGTCCAAAACGCGGTCTTTGTCGGGATCGTGAATATGAAGCTCTATGCCGGTGACGAAGAGGTCGCCTACTTCGTATTCTCCGGGACCGGAAATCACATAGTCACGGTCTTTAACTTGCTCGACATCGTGTCGAGACAATTCGTGGCTGACAGTGACAAGATTGGCGCGCAGCTTCAGTTCTGGCGCGCCCTTCGCCGGCTTGTGGGGATCGGTCACCACGGACGTGTGGCCGCGCTCGGAAATCTTAAAGCAGTTTCTACCAAACCAGGTGATATCCAAGGTGATACTCCTTCATCGCCAGCTTAGCAAGCATGTTCTAATTGTAGCGCGAGAATGGTGATAGGGAAAGCCCGAAGTAGCGGCAAGCAAGTTTGCGATTCAGGGCAATAGCCTGGAAGTTTCATATTCATTCTGAGCAGTTCATTCTGACCAGCGGGCGTCATATTTTTATCTCCTCTTCGGCGGCGCTGTGGTCGTCATCCCGGTCGTCAATTGCGTTAACGGTGGCTGCCGGTCGATAGTTGGAATGGGAATCGGGCAGATAGTTTTCGACGGAGCTGATCGGTCGCTCTTCTGTTAAGGCGCCGTGCCAAGGGGGGAGCTTTTGCGGCGCGTCGTCATAGTAGTATTCGAAGCGGATTGTTTCTTGAGGTTGCTCTGTCGAGGGCGCGGCGGACAAGATTCCGTCGAGGGCGAGGATGCGGTCGAGCAAGCGGGCAATGGCAAGCGCTTGGCGGCTGATATCAGGGTCGTCAGGATTAAAGCCGGCGGACAGTTGGCGGGAGAGTTGCATGAGTTGGTCGCGGATGTAATTGAAGTCTTCAAAGACATCGTTTGAGGCTGGGTCGCCCTGGTCGGGATCGTTGTGTCCGTCTTGTGTCTGCGAGAGTGCCGTTATGTCCGCGTTATGTTCCGGGAGGGCGTATGTGTCCGCGTTATGTTCGAAAGGAGCGGAATTGGGTTGTTCTGTGTCCGTTTGGCGGTTTTTCCGAGTTTTACGGCGGTATTTTTTCCCTTCCATTTGGGCGCGCCAGCGGCGCAAGGTACGAACGTGTATGCCGGTGATTTCATGAACGAAATCGACGTCATTGTTGTACATGGACAAAAGGCCGAGCGCTTCGCGCTTTTGTTCTCTGGCGTATTTTTTGGGCATGTTCTTTCCCCTAGACTTGGTTTAGGGATATTATAGCACACGTGTTCTAGTAAAGGGAGACTATATGTTCGCGGTTTGGGGATTTGCTACAGACGAAGTTCAGTTCGTTTTCGGGCGACCCATTGGGTCGCCCCTACATAGCTTGTGTGTATATTGTGGATTAGGACGTTAAATGGGTGTCATTTTCCTGCTGTGGGACGGGTATTTTCGGGCTACCTGATAGAGTGCGTTGAAATTCTATCTAACCCCTCCCCCAGCCCCTCCCCAAAGCATCCGAAGTGGAGGGGTGTGAACAGTTCAGAAGAGACCAATCTTTAAGACGAAATCCTATTTTTCAACAGCGTCTGATAGGTCGCCCCTACAATTTCCGTCATAAGTGAACCTTGTAGGGGTCAGCGATTAGCTGAGCGTTGCTATCGTAGCGCGTTGGTCAATCCGCGAATTCGCCCCACGCGTCCAGCGTGACTTCCAATTCCGCCTGGGTTTTTGCATAAGCCTGGCCGAGCACGCGCACGCTGTCGACGTCTCCCGCCAGACTAGCGATATGCAGTTGCCGGTCAATCTCGCTCAAGTCCGTTTCCAATTCGTCAATCTTGGCTTCGAGCTCGGCCGCGCGTTTGGCAGCTTCAAAGGGGTTCAATCCACGAATTTGGACGCTGAGGTTTTCGGCTTTGGCGGCTCCGCTGTCGCGCGAAGCGCCGCCTTTGGTCTTGGCTTTTGCTCCCGCTTCGCGGGAGCGTCCGCCCCGATCCCGGAGAAATTGCTGATAATCGCCATCGTAGATTGTCAACTTGCCAGCCGTCATCTCCCAGATCTGAGTCGCGAGCGCGTCCACGAGGTAGCGATCGTGGCTGACCAGCAGGATCGTGCCGGTAAAATCTTCCAGCACCGCCTGCAATACCTCCTGGCTGTCAATATCCAGGTGATTGGTCGGTTCATCCAGCAAAAGCAGGTTCGCGCCGAGCAAGGTCAGCTTGGCCAGAGCCACGCGGCCGCGTTCGCCGCCGGAGAGGCTGGCTATCGGTCGAAAGACGTCCTCGTTGCTGAACATGAATCGGCCCAAATAGTCGCGCGCCGCGGATATGGGCATTTTCTTGGTCGCGCGGATCTCGTCGAGGATTGAGTTCTCGCGGTTGAGCTTTTCATGCGCTTGGGCGAAATACCCCAGTTTGACCTTGGCGCCCAGCGTGACCCGCCCGCCCAGTGGCGCCAGGTCGCCGGCAAGCGTTTTGAGCAAGGTTGATTTGCCGACGCCGTTGGGACCAATGAGCGCGACAGTTTCGCCGCGCAGCACCAGGGCATCGGGCGCCGTCATCAAGGGGCTGTCGAGCTCATATCCGATGCGCAGATCTTCAGTCATGAGCACTTGATCGCCACTGCGCAGATGATTGCCCATTTCCAAGAACATTTTGCGGCGATGCCGGGGACCGTTTTCCAGGATTTTCCCGCGCTTGCGCATGGTTTCGAGCTTTTTCAGACGCCCTTTGGCTTGGGCGGTGCGGCGGCTGCCCATGTGCCGGCGGACAAACTCCAACTCTTTTTCGATGAATTGCTGCTGCCAATAATACTCGTGCCGCAGGCTTTCTCGCTGCAGATCCCGCTGCTGGAGGTATGCGCTGTAATTGCCGCGGTAGGTCAACAGGCGCTTGTACTCCAACTCCCAGATTGTCGCGGCGAAGCTATCGAGAAAATAGCGATCGTGGCTGACCGCCAGGACGGCGCCCGGGAAAGATTTGAGGTAATTCTCCAGCCATTCAACAGCCTGGATATCCAAATGGTTGGTCGGCTCGTCCAGCAACAGCAGATCCGGTTCTTCGAGCAGCAAGCGGCAGAGCAGGGCTCGGGTCTTTTGCCCGCCTGACAACTGTGGCAATGGCATCGCGTATTCGTCGCTGGTGAAACCCAGCCCGCTCAGGACCATCTTGACACGCGTCTCGTACTCATAACCGCCGCGTCGCTCAAATTCGGCCTGCAAACTGCCGTAGCGCTCCAGCGCTTCATCGCAGCTATCCGGGGCAGCCAGTTGATCTTCCAGCGCCGTCAATTGGCTTTCCATGCCGCGCAGATCAGCAAAGGCTTTCAACTGTTCTTCCCACAGGCTGTGCGCCCCTGCCAATTCCGGACGCTGCGGCAGATAGCCCAGCCGTATTTTTCCGGCGACGATCACATCGCCCGATGTCGGTTGATCCAGACCAGCCAGAATGTCGATCAGCGATGTTTTGCCCGCGCCGTTGGGACCGACCAAGCCAATGCGAGCGCGGGCGGATATCTCCAGGCTGATCTCGCTGAAGACTTCATCCGCGCCGTAAAATCTGCCCAAGTTAGTCGCGACGAGCAGGGACATGTTATTTCTCTGAGCAAATGTGGACAAAACGTCAGAAATTATATCACGCGCGTTGGGTCGATTTAACGGTCGCTTGTTGTCTTGCGGATTTTTTTGTTTAACCACAAAGACACAAAGAACGCGAAGTAAAATAGATCATTTCTTATTAATAAACTCGTCAAACATCCCATCCGGTAGTGTATCCTTTTCGGTTGAAACAGAAAATCCTAACCACCGAGAGCATCGAGAAAAGCAAATTAAACGTTCTTGCCTTATTTTAGGCACGCTCTTGAGCGGCAGGTGACGTTTCGCTGAAACGCCCGCAGATTGAGGGGCATTTTACAGGGGTGTCTCGGCGGGTCGCTCCTACATTTCGCTAGATTTATGTGATATTCGGCATATATTGCTTTTGATGCGATTGCCCTGGACTTGCTTCAATTCGCTGGATTGTCATGACAAAACAGGCTATAGTCCAGCTACGTCACAACGCGTCAGCAACGAAGCAGCATGGACGATTCGCGGTCACCCTTCATGAAGCGCGAAAGCAAATACCTGATACCCTTCCTTATTGTTTGCGTCATCGCCTTGGCCGCAGCGCTGGCGTCGCAATTTACGCCCCGCGCGCCTGCGCCCCTTGTTAAAGACGAAGGCGCGCCAGCGACAGCATCGCCTTTTATCAGCGTGCAATACAGGTTCGGTCGCGGCTATATCGGCGACAATTGGCAGGTGTACTTCAACGAGCCGGAGTCCAGCGCAGACAGGTCCGACTATGCCGATGGCATAGACGCGCCGCTGGCCAGCGCGATTGACGCCGCCGAGCGCTCGCTGGACATCGCAGCCTTCGAGTTGAACAGCAAGCTCATCTATGAGGCCATCCTGGCAGCGCAGCGACGGGGCGTTGCGACGCGCATTGTGACTGACGACAGACACGGGCTGGGCGACGACTCGAATACGGCGCTGCGAGATCTAAGAGCGGCGGGACTGCCAATCGTAGCGGACAATCGCAGCGGATTGATGCATAACAAATTCATAATCATCGACGAGAGCGCTGTATGGACCGGCTCCTGGAATTACACGCTCAACGGCACATACCGCAATAACAACAATGTCCTGGTATTGGAAAGCGCGCAAGCGGCCGCCGCCTACAAGAGCGAGTTCGACGAAATGTTCGAGCGAGGAGAATTTGGCGCGCGCTCATCCAATGACGGCGTCATCAGCATGGGGGAAGAGGCCGGCGAGATCAGCATCATCTTCGCACCGGAGGCTGATGAAATTGCCGCGCTGAGGGCGTCGATAGGAGCGGCGCAGTCCTCTATTCACTTCATGAGCTTCGTGTTTTCGCTCGATGAATTGGCGGATGCGATGATCGAAAAGATGACAGAGCCGGACTTTGTCTTGCGCGGGGTCTTTGAAGCGCGCAACAGCAGGGCGAGCTGGAGTCAATTGCCGGCTTTGTACTGCGCCGGCGCTCTTGTGCGCCAGGATGGCAATCGATACATCTTGCATCACAAGGTCATCATCATCGACGACGACACGGTCATCACGGGTTCGTTCAATTTTTCCAATAGCGCCGCGGAAAAAAATGATGAAAACATCGTAATCATCCGCGACCAGGTCATCGCGAGTCTCTACCTTGAGGAATGGCGGCGCGTTTGGGACAGCGCGCAGGAAGTGTCGCCGGGCGAGATCAACTGCGACTAGGCGCGATCCTCTCGACATCGCCGCAAGCGCAGCGGCGATTTCTTAGGCTGACGTTCGATTTCGCCGCGGGCTTCCAAGTCCAGTTGTACCGCCTTGCAATACCAGCGCACGGAACCCGGCTTTGGGAAGAGCGACTTGGGGAGATCCTTGTCTTCCAGATAGGCGCGCACGCGTTCCTCCAATGCCGAAAAAGGCATCCACTCTTCAAGCGGCAGCGCGCTTAGCATCGCCTCGCGAATGATGTGGTATTTTTCCGCCTTGAGGTTCTCTCGATGGTCCGGGTGATTGATGTTTCGCGCTCTTATGCTCGTCATGTTGCATTCTCCAAGTTTCGGTCATGGTTTAACGATCATTGTATGTTTACCAAGTTAGTCAGGCGAGTTTAACCCCTCTAAGTCTCCCCGATTGCAATGGGGGAGACTTACTCACGCCGTGCCCCCTCCTCATGCTTCGGGTCGCGTAGATATTCACCGCCGACACCGACCCTTGGGAAAGGGAGCGCTTTTGCCGGGATTTGAATAAGATTCAGAACTTTCGCTATAAATGCAGTTGCTTCGTATTATTCTTTTGGGACTACTTACGTCCCGCTATCCGCGGATCTTATGCCGAATCGGAAATTTGTTTATAGAGCTTAAAGGTGTCTTCTGCCCGGCATAATTGCGTGCCCGGGGTCATGACGGCGGCGCTGCCCGCGGCAATACCCAGGCACAAAGTCTCCCGTAGATCCCAGCCCTGCGCCAAGCCCATGACCAGACCCGCCACCATGCTATCGCCAGCCCCGACTTTGCTTTGCGCTTTGACGATGGGCGCGCGCAAAAGCTGATATTCCTCAGCGGTGATCAGCGCAGCGCCGGCCGCGCCCATTGATACGACGATGACCTCTGACAAGCCTTCGGCAATCAGGCGGCGGGCGACCCTTTTAATACCCGCTTCGTAATGGAGTTTTTCGCTGGCGAACAGTTCAAGTTCGCGCAGATTCGGTTTCATCAGATAGACGCCTTTGCCAAAGGCGCGGCGCAGGGGCTCGCCGGCCGTATCGACGACAACGCGGATGCCGTATTCGGCAGCGTAGCGCGTGATCTCGCCGTAGAATTCGGCGGGGACGCCGGCCGGCAAGCTGCCGCTGGCGACGATAATATCCGGTTCCCGATTGAAAACCGCTTCCAGACAAGCGATCCATTCCTTCGCGCTCAATTCGGGACCCGGCATGGTGAAACGATACTGCAGGGTCGAGCTTTCTTCGTAGACGACGAAGCTTTCGCGCGTGATGCCGGCGATGGGCACAGCGCGGCACTTGATGCCTTCGGCTTCCAGCAATTGGGTGAGCATGGCGCCGGTATGCCCGCCGGCGGCATAAACCGCTGTGGATTCGCCATCAAGAAAGCGAATGGCGCGTGAAACGTTGATGCCGCCGCCGCCTGGATGGAACTCCGGCGCGGCGCAGCGCAATTTGATTTCCGGCGCGACAGAGACGACGCGCGTGCCAATGTCCAGCGCCGGGTTCATGGTGAGACTTACGATCTTGTCCACGATTTCATGGGTCTGCCCGTTGACAGTGCGAGCAAGTTTAGCGACTGAGAACTGCATAAGCCAGACTTGAAATCGGCGCTCAAAGCGCAAACCCGTTTTCAGGGATTCCGAAGCCAATAGGCGCAGCTGGGTATCATTCAGGGAAATTTGGCTTATAATTCGATCATCTGTCTATCATTGCGAGACAAAAGGTCCTCTCGATGCAGGTCTATCTCATCCGTCACGCGCAATCGGAAAACAATGTTCTCAGCGAAGAAAGCATGCACCGGCGCAAGGTGGACCCGGCGCTCACCGAAATGGGCTATCGTCAGCGAGACATGCTCGCGGATTTCCTGGCAAACGGGAGGGAAACAAAAGACGAGCACTTCGAAATAAGTCATCTGTATACCAGCGCCATGTACCGCTCGCTGTTGACCGCGCAGCCGCTCGGTTCGGGGCTAAACTTGCAGCCGCAGGTCTGGACCGATCTTCACGAAAAAGGAGGGATGTTCCAGCGGCAGAATGGCCGTACCAGGGGCTTCAATGGCATGACGCGATCGGCGATTCAAAGCGAGTTTCCCGATTTTGGTCTGCCGGATTCGATTAGCGAGAGCGGCTGGTATGATGCCGAATTGGGGATGGAGCCGGAGACACACAGCCTCTTCCGCGCGATCAAAGTGGCCAAGGCGCTGAGGGAGCGCGGGCAGCGCGATGAGGTGATCGCCTTGGTTTCGCATGCCGGCTTCCTCGATATACTACTCAAGGCGATATTCGATCAGCTGCCGTCCCAGCCCTACACCATGCGCTACTACCATAACAATACGGCGATCACGCGGATCAACTATCAGGATTCGCGTCCAGTTTTGCGTTACATGAACCGCCTGGAGCACTTGCCGCCGGATATGCGCAGTTTTTGACAAATCGAGACCGGGGACGTTGAGCATGAAACCGAGGACGCTTGAAAGGCAAGTCGCGCTGGTAACCGGCGGTGGCGGCGGGATCGGAAGCGCGATCTGCCGGCGCTTGGCCGCGGAAGGCGCCCAATTGATCATCACCTACCGCAGCGGCAAAGCCAAGGCGCTTGCGGCGGCGGAAAACCTGGAGGGCGGGGATCATCTCGTGCTGCATGCGCCGGTAGACGATGGCGAGGCTTTACAGCGCTTGGCGGAAACTGTCCAGGAGCGTTATGGACGGCTAGACATATTGGTGAATAATGCCGGGATCACGGAAGCGGTGCCGCATGAGGATCTCGATGGCCTCGACGACGCGCTTATCGACCGCATCTTCCGGGTCAATTGGCGCGGCGCTTTCGCTTCGATCCGGGCGTTGAGACCGCTGCTGATGTCGGGAGATGGGGGGGTTGTGATCAATATTTCGTCGATTGCCGGGCGCACGGGCGTCGGCAGCAATGTGGCTTATTGCGCCAGCAAAGCCGCTATGGACAGCATGACGCGGTCGCTGGCCCGCGCCCTGGCGCCGCAAATTCGGGTGCTGTCGGTATCGCCGGGCTGGGTTAATGGCGAATATGCGCGACGAATGCCGCGCGAACTGCTGGCCGAGCAGGAAGCCAAGACGCCTTTAGCGCGGATCGCCGAGGCGGAAGATGTCGCGGAGGCGGTTTATGCCGCTATTGCCCATCTCCGCTTTAGCACCGGCGACATCATTCCCGTCGATGGCGGGCGGCCCCTGGGTTGATCAATTGGAATCGCTTGAGTTTTCCAAAAACATGGCCGCCAAGATGAAAGCATCTTCCCCCGATACCGTCGGGATCGTGACCGGTTGTCCCGCTTCAAAAAAGTAGACTTCAATGAGGATTCGGTATTCGCCGCTTGTCCAGCTCCTCGACGATCCCAGTTCATGAGGCGAGAAAACCGCTTCGTCAATATGCCAGTTGCTGGTCGGCCGCAAGTTCAATTGTGGTTGGCTATCGTGCTGCGCGACAATCACGTCATTTGCATCCAAAAGCTTGACCGACACCGTAAAATCGCGCTTCAGCAGTGCGGCGGTCTCCCAAAGCAGATCAACTCTTAAGGGCTTTTCCACGACCTTCGCGGCTTTCAGCAGCATACCATTGTCGAACTGAACCAGTGGCGGGTCATCAGCAAATCTATCATAGCGATAGACACGCATGTCAATTCTGCCTGATGCGCCGCCATCGTGGGCATGAAGGAAGTCCGCCGTCCGGGCGAATCCCAACTCGCGCAGCCAATTGAAGGCGCTGGGGTCATTTGACCAGTGCATCAGCCATACCGTAGCAAAGCGATCCAGCAATTGCGGCAACCAGCTTTCATAAGTTTCCGGGTAGAAATCGCGCTGGATCTTCAAGGACTCGTATCGGGCGCCATCCGGCAGCAGCTTGCCGTCCGGCATCTCTCGATTCAGGTAATAGCCAAGCTGATAGTCGCCACCGGCGATATCTGTCAGCACCAGATCGCCGGAGAGGGCATAACGGGCGGTCAAATCAGCGACCTCGCGCCATTTCGGCTTGACGCGATAGAAATCTACTTGGGACAAGCTGTAGACCAGCAGCGCCATGATGAGCAGGTTGCGAATCGGCTGGCGGACATTGCTCAGACCCAAGGCAAGCAGCAAGGCGATGGCCGGTGTCCATAGCGTCAAGCGGCGCGGCTGCAAGAAAGGCAGGAACTCGTTGGCGACAAGAGTCAAGGCGAAGGGGAGGACCAACCAAAGCAATAGCAGCCAACTAACGCGATGCCAGCGCAGGCGATATAGCTGTTCGCGCCCGTAGACCACCGTGAAGAAACCCAAGAGCAGGAGCGCAAGAACAAGCGCCCATTGCTCGGTGAAGTACTTGACCTGAATGTCTCGGATGACGGCGGGGGAGAAATCGACCGACCAATTAGCGCCGCTGTTGCCGACCTGCTTCGTCCCAACCAAGAGCAGCCAGGGCGCCAGCGCCAGCGCGGCAATGACCAGACCGGCCAAAGCCCGCCTGCGCTGCGCGCCGCGAAGACAGATCAGCGCGTAGAGCCCCTGGGCGACGCCGGCAAAAGCCGTAATGTAGTGCGTATAAACCATGAGGGCGGTGGCAAGAATCCAAGAGAAACCGGCGGATCTTCGCGATCGACGTATCCAGCGCAGGAAGAAAAACATGCTGCAAGTCACGAGAAAGACCAGCCAGGTGTAGTGCCGCGCCTCAGCCGCCAGGAAGTTTTCGGCATCAGCCAGCGCCAGCATCAACATGGCAAGACAGGGCGCGCTATGGCGCTGTCCGCGCGCGGCGGGCGTTCTTTGCGCCATCAGCTCCCGCGCCAATTGGAAAATCAGCGCCAGACTGAGCATGGAGGGCAGCACGGAGAACCAGCGCAGCGCCAGCTCGCTATGACCGGCGACTTCGCTCCACAAGCGCAGCGCCGCGAAATAGAGCGGCGGATGCGTATCACGCGCCAGCGATGTCAGGAGATCCGGGAAGTGGGCGTGATAAAAGGCGTAACCTTCATCCACCCAGAAACTCTGCTCCGTGATATGGAGAATGCGACCCACAGCGCCCAATAGCAGAATGAGCGTGACGATTGCCCAGCGCCTGTTAGAAAACATCTTCGCGTAGGTATCCCGCCGTACGGTAACGGAAATATTCTAGCAAGGATTGCGCAGGAGTGGTGAAAATCGTGGATATCGCCCTATTCGGGTTCAATACGGGGGATTCACCACAGCGGCGCAGAGTTCACAGAGGGGGATGTTGCGGGCGACCTGGCCGGTCGCCCGTTTCTACAATTGCAAATGCGGCTGCTGGCGCCCAGATTGGTCGCCCCTACTGGTATATACTTAAGCTTGTAGATTCTATAGCGCTCATTTTCCGGCGAATAACGTGTCGACGCTACGGATTTCGGTGTGCGTATGGATGGGATGGAGCAGGCCTAATATAAAGGAGCGAAGCCATGAGATATATTGTCGTTTTACTGATAGTCTTGCTTAGCGCTGTTTCGGCATTGGCGCATGACGAAGACGAAGCCGAGGCGGCCGATTTCAGCGCCGTCGCCGTGCCGGAGAATCCCACTTATCACCAGCATGTTCGTCCCATCCTGGAAGCAAGCTGCGTCGCTTGTCATTCCGAGGGGCAGATCGCCGCTTACGCGCCCTTAACCAGCCAGGATGACGTGATATTCTTCGCCGATGATATCGCATTTCATGTCTCGGCTCGCCTGATGCCGCCCTGGATGCCCTCCTCCCTGAACATTCCCTTGAAGAACGACCGCAGCCTTTCCGACGAGGAGATCGCTACCATCGTCGCCTGGGCCGAGGGCGGTGCCCAACTCGGCGACGAGGAAAGCTACGAGCCGCCAGCGGCCACATTTGCTTTCCCCGATGTTCGCGCTGATCTGACGCTGCAACTTGCCGAGCCTTATATACCGGACGCGGAGGCGCTGGATGACTATCGCTGTTTCGCCTTCCCGCTGGAGATCGAGTCGCCGCAGTTTATCACCGCCTACGAATTCATCCCCGACGTGGCGAAGATGGCGCATCATGGCATCGTCTACCTGCTCGACGAAGCGTTGACGCCGGAAATCAAAGCGCGCGATTATGAAGATGGGCGCCCCGGCTGGAGCTGCTACGGAAGCGCTGGATTGTCCAAAGGCGGCGATATCATCGCGACCTGGACGCCGGGTACATTTGGCGTCCGCTACCCCGAGAGCACAGGTTATCGCGTCAAACCCGGGGAAAGCATTGTCGTACAGATGCACTACAATCTGTGGACGACGCGCGCCCCCGATCGAACGCGGATCAACCTGGAACTGGAATCGGGCGACAGCGGACTTGACGAGTTGATGACACTGCCCCTAAGCGCGCCGGTCGAGATCCCCTGCCCCAGCGACGTCGAAGGTCCGCAATGCCAGCGCCAAAACGCCATCAAGCGCATCGCGGAGTTGTACGGCGAAAAACTGTCAATGCTGCCGGACAAGCGCTTGAATGATTGCCGGCAGACGCTGGAGGATTACGCCGAAAATACCGGCGAGCACGCCGTCACATATTGCGATTTCCCGTCGCCCTTCCCCTTTACCTTGACCCTCTACGGCGTATTGGGCCACATGCACGAACTGGGGCGCAGCTTCCGCATGGAGCTCAACCCGGATAGCGACGATCCCGTCATGTTGCTGGATATTCCGCGCTGGGATTTCCACTGGCAAGATCGCTATCAGTTCGTCGAGCCCGTGAAGGTCAACTTCGGCAGCGTGCTGCGCATGACCTGCACCTGGGACAACAGACTGTCGGATGACCCGCGTTATGTGGTTTGGGGCGAGGGCACGGCGGACGAGATGTGCTTCGGCACGGTGATGATCAAGAAGCCGTAGTTGCCGGGCGTGGTGAAATTCGTGGATTTCCCTCTATGCGAGTTCAATACGGGGGGATTCACCACAGCCGCTCGGCGGCAGCGAAAAGGTCTGCCGCGCTCACACAAAATAATAAACCTTCTCGTCGCATGAGCGACGCGGTTTATTAAAAAAGAGGCACAGAGAGCACAGAGGACTTTCAAAAAAGTAACTTTGTGTCTTGGCGCTGTAAATATTGCGATATTCACAGCGTTCACCGTTCCCTAATTCCTGGAGCGCTAGTTCCCGAAGAGGTTCATCATATAGTCGGTGGAGATGCCCTGGTTTTCCAGGTGTGTTTTGAGCTTGCGCCGGGCGTCGTGGATCAGCTTGTAAAGCGCGTTGCGATTGCTGCCCATGCGTTCGGCCAGCACGTCCATGGGAATGCCCTTTAGGGCAACAGCCACCAGCGCTTGATACTGTCGTTCGGTCAAGGATTCTTTCAGCGCCAACTCGATTTTCTCGAGCACATCGTCGCGCTCGGCGGCTTTTTCCGGCGTGGGCGGGGGCGGCGAGGCCAAGCGGCTCGCCGACGGCAGCAATTCGCCATCCGCCGTCAATTCGTCCAGGCTGAAGTCCTTGTAGCGCGCGCGGCGCAAATCGCTGATGGCTAGGCGCACCGCTATCTTGTTGGCCCAGGTTGTGAAGCGGCTTTCGCCGCGGAAATTGTCCAGGTTGTCCATCACGCGCAGGGTGGCGTCCTGCGCCAGGTCTTCCGCCATTTGCGCCAGTTCCTGCGCCGCCAAACCTCGCAGGTCGCTGCGGTCCTGGCTGAGATAAAAGTAGATGCTGCGCTGCAAGCGCGCCCGCAGTTCTTCCAGCGCGTCGGTTTGCGCGGCGTCCCCCGCTCCACGCAGCGCCGCGATCCATTGTTCGTTTGTGCGGCCTGTCATACAATTCCGTTCGGTGGCTGAGCCCTATTGTCGCGCTCATGATAGCGGATTATCATAGTTTATTCACTGGCGGAACAGCGAAAATCGCGCGCTGCAAAAGCGCGAATTGCCATTTTCTGAAACTAGGCCGCCAGCAAATCGAAGGAATTTATCACCTTTTGCCCTGCGAGTGGGTCTATAGTAGTAGTGAAGAGGCGCAATCAAGAATGAAGCTATCGAGAACGGAGTCTCAACCATGAGCAATCGACCCGATCCGCCGCGTCATGTGACCGAAGGCGGCAGGGATAACAAGAAGAACCAGGACGGCAACAAATCGCCCTTTGGCAACCCCAATGCGCAACGCATGTGGATCATCTTCGGCATTATCGCGCTGGTGATATTTTTGCTGGTCTTCAACGGGCGCGGGGGTCCCAGCTTCACCAGCAGCTTGCCCATAAACGAGTTGGCCTCGCATATTCGACAGGGGCGCGTCGAACGCATCGTTGAGCGCGGGGGCCACGATCTCTTTGTCACCTACACCGATGGCACGACGCAAACCGCCTATAAGGATTCATCGTCCAGCTTCTATGAATTGATGGACGCCCTGGACGTGTCGGGCGCGGCATTGGAAAACTTGACCTTTGTGGCGCAGCCGGGTGATAACTCGCAGCAGATCATCTTCCAGATTCTGCTCGGCGTGGTGCCGATTCTGATCATCGTTTGGTTCCTGTGGCGAATGATGCGCTCGATGCGCGCGGGCCAAGACCAGGCGATGAGTTTTGGACGGAGCAAGCCCCGGGTCTCGCGCGATATGGAACGCCCTCAAGTGACATTCACTGATGTGGCGGGCGCGGAAGAAGCCAAGGAAGACCTGCAAGAGATTGTCGAGTTTTTGAAGGAACCGGAGAAGTTCATTCGCTTGGGGGCGCGCGTTCCCAAGGGCGTGCTGATGGTCGGTCCCCCTGGCACCGGCAAGACCCTGATGGCGCGCGCCGTAGCTGGGGAAGCGGGGGTGCCGTTTTTCAGCATATCCGGCTCGGAATTCGTCGAGATGTTCGTTGGCGTCGGCGCCAGCCGCGTCCGCGACCTGTTCGAGCGCGCCAAAGCGGAGGCGCCCGCGATCGTTTTCGTGGACGAGATTGACGCCGTGGGCCGTCACCGCGGCGCCGGCTTGGGCGGCGGGCACGACGAGCGCGAGCAGACTTTGAACCAGATTCTGGTCGAGATGGACGGCTTCGACAACGACACGAATATCATCATCATCGCCGCCACCAACCGTCCCGATATCCTGGATCCAGCGCTGCTGCGCCCGGGCCGTTTCGACCGCAAGGTGGTCATGGACAACCCCGATGTCAAGGGCCGGCAGGACATTTTGAAAGTGCATTCGCGCGGCAAGCCGCTGGGGGCGGATGTCGATGTGGAAGCCTTAGCCAAGATCACGGCCGGATTTTCGGGCGCGGACCTGGAGAATCTGGTGAACGAGGCGGCGATCCTGGCCGCCCGGCGCAATAAAAAGTCGATCGGCATGGGCGAGATGCAAGAATCAATGGAGCGCGTGGTCATGGGACCGGAACGCCGCAGCCGCGTCATCACGCCGGAAGAGAAAGAAAAAGTCGCCTATCACGAAGCGGGGCACGCCCTGCTCTTCCACCTCTTAGAGAATACCAGTCCGGTGCACAAGATCACGATCGTGTCGCGCGGGCGCGCCGGCGGCTATGTGATGCCCCTGCCCTCCGGCGACGATATGCTGGTCACGCGTGAGAAATTCGAGGACGACATTGTTGCTGCCATGGGCGGGCGAGCCGCGGAAGAGATCATCTTCAACCAGTTCACCACTGGCGCCAGCAACGACCTGCAGCAAGCCACCCGCATGGCGCGAGCTATGGTGACGCAATTCGGCATGAGCGACTTGCTCGGTCCGCGCTCTTATGGCAACGGGCAGGGCGCCGTTTTCCTGGGGCGCGAGATCGCCGAGCAGCGCGATTACAGCGAGCACTACGCGCAACAGATCGACGATGAGGTCAAGCGCATCTTGCAGAGCGCCTATCAGCGGGCGAAAGATATTCTGCTGGATCAGCGCGATAAGATGGAAGAACTGGTGGAGATTCTGATCGAGCGAGAGACGCTCAACGCGGAGGAGTTCGTCGAGATTGTGGATGGTCCGGCGGTTGCGCCGGCGACGTGATCTGCGCCATACAGTACGTATGTGAGGGCGAGCCGCTGGCTCGCCCTTTTTGTGTTACTCGGACTGTCGTAACTGGCTCCACCATGATACAATCCTGCCTCGGCTTACCGGCCCGCACAAGTTTTCACTAGCATGACACATAGGCGGGAGCCTCGTTTGGCGCAAAATTCGCTTAGCAAAGACAAATTTCAATACGATATTTTTCTCTCTCACGCTTCAGAAGATAAAGATGACGTCGCGCGACCGCTGGCTGTATTGCTCCAAGAGCGTGGGCTACGTGTCTGGTTTGATGAATTCGAATTCAGAATCGGCGACAATATTATCGAAAAGTTGAATAAAGGAATCAATGCAAGTCGATTCGGAACAGTTGTTTTGTCTAAGGCTTTTATTGACCTAGCCAAACATTGGACAAAGCACGAGCTCAACACCCTTGAATATCTGTGGGTGACCGAGAATAGAATAATGTTTCCGGTTTGGCACAATATCACTGTGCGAGAGATTGGTGAGTTCCGCGCCTCGTTGGCGTATATAATTGGCCGAAGTACTGCCGCCTACACACTTGAGGAAATCGCAAATGAGATTCATGAGGTCATTGTTGATTTTGATGCAAAAGAGTTCGGAATCGGCGAACATTGAGATTCTCGTCATAGGACGCTATGACAAATCTAAGGCATTGCCACCGTCAAGCGGTTACACAATATCAAACGCAAGTGTGCTATACTAGGATTCACGAACATTCTGTTGAAGGACTTTCTTTGTGCAATTCATCAAGCACGATTTGGGAAACAGATCAGGTGGCGAGATTGTAGAAGTCACTTTAAGCGCAGCTGCTAACGTGCGGCTCATGGATAACTCAAACTTCCAGAGTTATCGTAGCGGTCGGCGTCACAGGTACCACGGAGGTTATGCAAAAAAATCACCTGTGCGTCTGCAGATTCCTCGATCTGGTCACTGGTACGTTACTGTAGACTTGGGCGGATACAGTGGCAAGGTGAGTTCTAGCGCACGCATCCTGCCGGGCAAATTACGGCCATTCGTAGAAACGCCGCTGTCGACGATTCCTTCTCTCGTGCGGAACGAAAACGATGTTCAATATGACGTCTTCATCTCGCATGCGTCGGAAGACAAAAAAGACGTCGTAACACCGCTTGCGAAAGCTCTACAGGCAGGCGGCCTGTCCGTATGGTATGACGACTTTGAACTCAAAATCGGCGATAGCCTACGCCGCAATATTGACCGGGGAATAGCTTCCAGTCGATTCGGAATTGTAGTTTTGTCAAAAGCCTTCTTTGGTAAGGGATGGCCCAATTACGAACTTGATGGATTGGTAACAAAGTCTGTTGACGGAGACCAAGTGCTGTTGCCGATTTGGCACAGTATTACAAAGGATGAGGTCGTTTCATACAGTCCGTCGTTAGCTGACAAACTTGCCCGGAACACTACGATGCAGACTGTCGAGGAGATAGCGGAAGAGATTGTCGAAGTCGTGCTTGGTGAACCGGTCGAGATTTAAGTCTGCTCAGTAACAGGATTGTATCCACATTCCGGACGTCGAGGCGTAACAGGCGGTAAGAGTAGCCTGCTGCGTCACCAGATTGCAGCATAAGATGAGAGCGCTTTCCAATGCAGTTCATAAAGCATGATCTAGGGCAAATGAATGGGGGTGAGATCGTTGAGGTCACCCTAACCAGCGCTGCATATGTCCGACTGATGGACAGTTTCAACTTCCGCAATTATCGTTCCGGTCAACGTCACAAATCTTACGGCGGACATTACAGATCTTCGCCAGTACGACTGGAGATTCCAAACCCTTGGCACTGGTTTGTAGCTGTAGACCTTGCTGGATACGCTGGGAGAGTCGGTTCGTCTGCGCGCGTACTATCTGGGGAAACTGTGTCCGGTTAAGAAAACTCACTCGCATTCCCGCGTGCGAAAGATATGCCTTGGCTGAGTTTTCTTAACTAATGAGCTATTTCAACTGCGACAGCCTGAACAAGTTTTTCGCGTTCGCAGCGGCGAGCCGGCGGGTTCGCTCCAGCGACACTTGCTGGCGCTACTTCTGTTTGTTACTTAACTGGTTCGCTAGAAATTGCGTCAATGCGCTTTACGAGGTAATCCGCCACCACGGACAAAAGTCCTACTTGGGAACCGATAGATGCTCCAAAAACCACTCCAAAGACTATTCCAGACAGGGCGCCACCACCTAAAGTGGCAACTGCTAGCGCCGCGAAGTCATAGGTTGATTGTCTCGAGTTTTCGAGGGAATTCAAAATCATTGAAGACGAGCCTGCTATTACAATCACGGCAGCGGCTACCAAGCCAACGATGAATAGTCCCAATACTGCACCTGCCAGCATGCCGATAACGCTCGCGAAGATCGCCTTTGCGATTAGCCTTACAAAACCTTTTGGCAACACCAAAGCACCTCCACAATTCTTCGCTCTATAAGAAATTATAGGGATTTAGGTCATTCACAAGTCACCCGATGGCAACTCACGTAGTGATTCGGCCGTACCTCGATCAACGGTGAGGCAGGCTTAATGCCGCGCTACACTATCGTCGCAGCAGATTTCCTAGCGAGTGTCCACGCTCATTGGCATGGAGCATCTCTCCGGTAAAAGCAATCAGCCCGGCGGTCCTTTCGTGTGAAAGAACAAGATTCAATATCTCTTCCCATTCCCTTGCCGGGAACGCTTCGCTATTCTTGGAAAAGGCGTCAACTTGCACAAAGGGAACGAGTGGTTTATCCGTTTCCGCCGCCAAGTCATTCAATGTCTCAGTCATCCAGTCCGGTGAAAATCCCAAGACATGATGATACAGCATTGGCGAGAAACAGTCAGCATGAGCGGACAATTCATCCAGCCGTTGACCAAGCAAATGTTCTCGCTGCGGTGATTTAGCGGGTACGATATCCAGCCCCAAAGGCTTGCCGTCCAAATACTCGTCGACAATCATTCTCGATCGAGCGACAAAGCCGGCGATGATCCAACACTTATAATCAATCCATTTATCTTTAATGTTCCGCAGAATCCAATCAGCTTGTTCCGCCGTTGCGCCAGCGGGAATCTCAATATCCGCGTAATCCGCAAATCGCTTAAGCGTATGCTTGTCAAAACTCGATTCGAGCGGGGCGGGCGTATCATCGCGCAATTCCTGTTCCCAATGCAGGGGCCAACGGATAAAATCTAACCATATCCCATCCAATTGATAGGTTTTCGCTATATTTTTGAGAATATTAAGCCGTGACTGGGCATAAGTTTGATAACTTGGCGTTATGCCAACATACCAATTCATCCGCGGACGTCGCCGGCCATCCCGACAAATGGGTCGCAATTCGGGATTTCCCGCCAGCGCATCGTTGTTGTTAAAACAACTCAGAGCCCCGATGAAGCGCAAGTCATTATCATGCGCGATTTGAATAACATCGCGGCTATACTGATCCGCTTCCGCAAAGATCGCGTTGACGCCATAACGCCTATAGCACTTCAGTTCAGCTTCCGCTTGTTTTGAACTCCAGCGCTGCCAATCAGACGAGCCTAGACAGACGCCGATGAGGGTCATTTCGCGGCTCCACGAAGAAAACTCGGTCCTCCCAGGCTTGCCTCCTAGTAGCGAATCCGCTATGCCTATGTCACCCGGTGACAACTCACGTAGTGATTCGGCCGTACCTCGATCAAAGGCGGATCCGGCTCTTGATGACAGAGGTCGAAGACGACCGGACAGCGGGTATTGAAGTTGCAGCCGGTGGGCGGATTGGCCGGATTGGGCAGATCGCCGGAGATGATGATGCGCTGGCGGTTTTCCTCCACTTGTGGATCGGGCACCGGCACCGCCGACAATAGCGCTTGTGTATAGGGATGCTGCGGGTTTTCGTATACTTCATCCACGGGACCCAATTCGACGATCTTGCCCAGGTACATCACCGCCACGCGATTGCAGATATGCCGCACCATGCTCAGGTCGTGCGCGATGAAGAGATAGGTCAAGTTAAGCTCGTCTTGCAGCTCCTCCATCAAGTTCACTACCTGCGCCTGAATTGACACATCCAGAGCCGAGATCGGCTCGTCAGCGACGATAAAGCTCGGCTCCAGCGCCAGCGCGCGGGCGATACCAATGCGCTGCCGTTGCCCGCCGGAGAACTCGTGCGGGTAGCGATTGATGAAATACGGATTGAGACCCACTTTCTCCATCAACTCTTCGACGTACTGCTGGCGTTCTTTCTTGTTGTTGTAAATCTTGTGGATCTGCAGGGGTTCGCTGACAATGCTGCCGACGGTCATGCGCGGATTCAAGGATGCGAAGGGATCCTGAAAGATGATCTGCATCTTGCGGCGCATCTGCCGCAATTCATTGCCAGTCATGGTGGATAGTTCCTGCCCCTCGAATTTGACGCTGCCTTCCGTGGGGCGATACAACTGCAAGATCGTCCGACCGGTGGTACTCTTGCCGCAACCGGATTCACCGACCAGTCCCAGCGTTTCCCCGCGAACAACATTAAAGCTGATGCCGTCTACCGCGCGCACCGCCCCAACCTGCCGCTGAAATACGATGCCGGCCGAAATCGGGAAGTATTTCTTCAGATTGTTGACCTCGAGGATATAGTCGTCGTCCCGTTTTTCTTTGTCCATGGTCATGGTCATCGCTTCACTAGACATTTTGCGCTACCCCCTCGCGGATGTCGGCCCAACAAGACATAACATGTGTGCCATCGCCATTGGAATCGGGCACCGTCTCTAGTGGCGGTCGCTCGTCCCAACATCTTTGCAGCTCGAATTGCTCACGAACGTCGCAACGCGCGGCGAAGGGACAACCGGCCGGTTCATTGCGCATGTCCGGCGGCGAGCCTTCGATTTGAATTAGTTTTTCTTCGCCGCTGGAATCCAAACGCGGCAGCGAACCCAATAGCCCTACCGTATACGGATGACGTGAATCGCCAAAAACTTCGTGCGAGGAGCCGGATTCCATAATACGCCCGCCGTACATCACCTGGATGCGATCGGCGATGCCGGCAACCACGCCCAGATCATGCGTGATCCAGATCATCGCCATATTAAATTCGTCTTTCAGTTGTTTGACCAACTCGATTATCTGCGCCTGAATAGTTACATCCAGCGCCGTCGTTGGTTCGTCGGCGATCAGCAGCTTGGGATTGCAAGACAGTCCCATAGCGATCATCACGCGCTGTCGCATCCCGCCGGAGAATTGATGCGGATAGTCATCGAGCCGGCGATAGGCATCGGGAATACCGACCATATCGAGCAAGTCGGCGGCGCGCTTGCGCGACTGCGAGGTATTCATACCCTCATGCAATTTCAGTGATTCAGTGATCTGTGTGCCGATAGTCAGCACCGGGTTCAGCGAAGTCATCGGATCCTGGAAGATCATGGCAATTTCCTTGCCGCGTATGAGCCGCATCTGATCGGGTTTCAACTGCAGCAAATCGCGTCCCTCAAAGTTGACCGTGCCCGATTCAACTTTGCCTGGCGGGCTGGGGATCAACCCCATGACAGCCAGGGAACTGACGCTTTTGCCGCTACCGCTTTCGCCAACGATGCCAAGCGTTTCGCCCTCTTCCAGGTCGTAGGAAACGCCATTGACCGCGTAGACCGTTCCTTCTTGTGTATAAAACCGGACAACGAGGTCCTTAACCTCAAGTATGACGCCCAATGTCGCACCCTCCTCCCGCAACAAAATCTCTATGAAATAATTTCAGGTCAAGAGAGTTTGTCGAACAAAAGCCCTATCGTCGCAAGGATACCTTGAAACGATGGTTACAATCATACCAAAGTTGTGTCGGTTTTACCAACAAATCAAGATTCGGTAGTGTATCCTTTTCGGTTGAAATTCAAATGAGCCGAAAAGGATTGAGTACCCGGGCAACAGCGGCGATTAATCCCAGTCTGGAATGAAATGCTCCTTTGGGACGGAAAAGTCGCCTCAGCATTCGGTTGACTCGTTC
>JAJEFB010000043.1 GCA_022820665.1 Anaerolineae bacterium
CTTCCCCCAAAATGAGGGAAGGGGAGCGTCTCCGTGTGCGAAATGGAACATAAATTGTGATATTGCCTCATTTCTGCGAGGCGTCGCGCTGGATTTTTCCGCATGTTCGCGCCAGTTTTGCAATACCAATCAAGCCTTACAAGACTTGTCTTTATGTTGTAGTTTTGGTCGCCAAACGGTGTCTTTTTCTTGCTGTCGGGCGGGCATTTGCGTCCATCTTGTTGATCAGAGATAGAGTACTGGACAAGCCCTGCGGCATCTTTCTCTGTGCTCACTACGCTTTCTGTGGTTAAAATGACCCATGAGAACTTCATGCGGGGGCGAACATGAACATCCAATCCACAATCCAATCCATGACCATCAAAGAAAAAGTCGGGCAGATGTTCATGCTGGCTTTTGCCGCCGATCAGCTTGACGCCGCCCGCATCCTGATGGCGGAAGACCTGGTGGGAGCGGCTTACATCGGCGACGAAAACGTGCCGAATGCCCGCGCGGCTATCAACTTGACCAACACTTTGCAATCATTCGCGCGGAGCACCCGCCTCGGCATTTCGCTGCTGCTGGGCGTCGATCAGGAAGGGACCTGGTCGGTCATGACAGCGGAAAGCGCCATGGGACCCGGCAACATGGCTCTCGGCGCGACCGGGGATCCACAATACGCCTATGACATGTATAGCGTCATCGCCAAGGAGGCGACCTCCGTCGGGTTGAACACGGTGCTGGGTCCAGCCTGCGACTGCAACTCCAATCCCTACAATTCGATCATCGAAATGCGCTCCTTCGGCGAAGACCCGGAACTGGTCGCCGCCATGACAGGGGCTGCCGCGCGCGGCTTGCAAGACAATGGCGCGGTGGCCACGCTCAAGCATTTTCCCGGGCACGGCGACACCCAAATGGACAGCCACCGCGGCTTGCCGACAGTGGATCGTCCGCGCGACGAACTCTTCCGCATTGATTTGCGCCCTTTCGCCGAGGGCATCAAAGCCGGCGCCAAAATGGTCATGACGGCGCATATCATCTTCACGGCGCTCGATCCGGAAAGACCGGCCACGCTTTCGCCCATCATCCTGGGCGACGTGCTGCGTGGCGAACTGGGCTTCGAGGGCGTCATCGTCTCCGACAGCATGAACATGGGTTCAATGAAGCGCAACTATGATCCCGCCGATGCCGCGATACAGGGCTTCAAAGCCGGCGTCGACCTGATGATGCTGGCGGAAGAACATTACGACCATGATGTCGACGCCTATCTGGAGAATCAGCGCAACTTGATAGGCGCGGTTATCCGAGCGGTAGAGGACGGCGCGATCAGCCGCGAGCGCGTCGACGATGCCGTCGAGCGCGTCTTGCGACTGAAGCGCGACGCCGGTTTCAGCGCCGCGCCCACCTCGGAACGCCCCATCATCGTCGGCCAGGGGAGCCATCGCGCCGTCGAGCTTGAGGCAGCGCGCGCGGCGGTCGCCGTCTTGCGGGATCGCAAGGGTCTGCTGCCCATCGACCCGAGGTCGCCGATCACACTGGTGAACACGACGGGACGGAGCGCCTACGCGGTACTGACGCAGACGCGCGGCATCGGACCCAATCAAGCGACGCCCGCATTTGATGTCTTCGCGGATGCCATGAAAGCGCGCTGCGGGGACGTGACCGTCATTGCAGCGGAAGACTACGCCAGGACCGAATTGCCGGCCGAGAGCCTCATCATCGCCGTCAGCGAGAATTACACGCTGCCGGGCATGGACTTCGAGGGGGCGCTGCAAGTGAAGATCATACGCGACTTGCAAAGGCATGCGGCTGACCGCTTGATCGTCATGGGACTGCGCGATCCCTACCAACTGGCGGAATACAGCGACATCGGGACTTTCGTTTGCAGTTTCAGCTTTCGTCCATCCGCGGCGGCCGCGGCGGCTGAAGCGCTGCTGGGCGAGATCGAGCCGCGCGGCAGGACGCCCGTCAGCGTACCGGGGACGAAGTTGGTCGCGAACACGTTCTAAGAGCTTCGGAGAGCCAATCACAGACCTGCTCGCAATCGGGCGACATACCATGTCGCCCCTACAGATCGTTGCTTTAGCAAAATTTGCATGACTTACTCGCATTTACTTCTGTGTCCTCGGTGCCTTTGTGGTGAAAATAATTTGATGCGATGCCCTGACTACCCAGCGCCGATTTTGGCGAATCAACCTGCCGTCGTTTACAATCGTAAGGAATCACCAAGCCAAGCGGATGAATGCGAAATGTACCAACTCGTTTGCAGAACCTGTCAGAAGCCGATTGACGATCGCGCCGCTACCGCTTGTCCGCAGGACGGCGGCATTCTCAATGTCCTCTTCGCATCGCCGGAGATTCCCGTGGATCCAACCCTGCCCGGCATTTGGCGCTATGCCGCCCGCCTGCCCCTGGACGACAGCGCGCATATCGTCAGCCTGGGCGAAGGGGGCACGCCACTGCTGCGCTCGGCGCGTCTGGGCGCGACGCAGGGCTTGGATAAGCTGTATTTCAAGAATGAAAGCTTGAACCCGACCGGCTCCTATAAAGATCGCATCTCGAGCGTGGCCATCTCGCAGTTGGTCGAACAAGGCAAAGATACCTGGGTGAGCACCTCGTCCGGCAATGCCGGCGCATCGACCGCTGCCTACGGCGTGCGAGCCGGCGTCAAGGGCTATCTCTTCACCTTGGAACGGGCGCCGCGCGCCAAGATCGGGCAAATCATCGCCTACGGGCCCACGCTGCGATCCGTGCGCGGCTTGGGATACGATCCGGCCGTCGAGGACGCCACCTGGGCCAACTGCGCGCAACTCTGCGAGAGCCGCGGTTGGATGATGACGATCACCGCTTGCAGTTTCAGTCCGCTGGCGATGGAAGGGGCAAAGACCATCGCTTACGAAATCTGCGAAGCGCTGGGGACAGTCGTACCCGATGTGGTGTACGTGCCGGTCGGCGGCGGCGGACTGCTGACCATGATCCACAAGGGCTTCCAGGAATGGCGCGATGCCGGCTATATTGACCGCGTCCCGCGCATGGTCTCGGTACAGGCGGAGGGCTGCGATGCCGTGACCCAAGCCTGGGAGAACGGCAGATCCCTGCAAGCCCTCGACGACTGCGCCAGCATGGTTTCCGGCATCATCTTGACCAATCCGCCCGATGGTGACCTGGTCCTGGAGGCGCTGCGGGATTCGAGCGGCTGGGCTGTCTCCGTGTCCGACGACGCGGCCTATCAGGCGCAGGAAGAACTGGCGAACCGGGAAGGCTTGTTCGTCGAGCCGGCCGCGGCTGTCACCTGGGGCGCGATCAAAGCGGATCGGCAAAGTGGACGACTGAAAGCGGACGATGTGGTGGTGGCGGTGTTGACCGGGGTCGGCTTCAAGGACAGCGCGGCGATACAGCGCATGACCGAGCACGTCGACCTGCCCCTGATTGAAGCGGACGAGATCCTGACGGTTGATCAATCGGCGCCGAGTTGATCCAGCGGCACAAGCGGATTATGAACGGACGGCTGCAAGGCAAAGTCGTGATTGTCACCGGCGGCGGCACGGGCATCGGCTGGGGCATCACGCAAAGCTGCGCCCGCGAAGGCGCGTCTTTGGTCATCGCGCAGCGCGGCGAAGACATCGCCATCGCGGAGCAAAAAGCCGCGCAGTTGCGAGCGGCGGGTCAGCGCGCAATCGGCGTCGGCTGCGACATCACGCGGCGCGAACAAGCGCAAGCCATGATCGGGAGCGCGGTGGCCGAATTCGGCCGCCTGGATGTCATGGTCAACAATGCCGCGCTGACAGGTCAGTCCGCCGAGGTGCGCCCCTTCCTGGAAGAGACCGACGAGCATTGGCGCAGACTCATTGACGTCAACCTCAACGGCGCGTTCATCTGTACGCAGGAAGCCGCGTTTCAGATGATCAAACAGGGCGATGGCGGCAGCATCGTCACCATCTCGTCGGTGGCGCAGTACGCCGCGCAGGAGAGCGCTGCGCCTTATGGCGCGGCTAAAGCCGGGCTCGACGGCTTGACCAAAGGCGCGGCCATCGAGCTGGCGCCGCACGGGATCCGCGTTAATATGGTGGCGCCGGGCGATATCTACACCGAATCCAGCGCCGATATCCTCGATCAAGTGACGGAAACCGGCGGCAGCGGCAAATTCTTCCGCTTCACGCCCTTGGGACGCCGGGGCCAGCCAGGAGAGATCGGTGATGTCGTCGCCTTCCTGGCGGGGGACGAAGCCAGCTTTGTGACCGGCGCCACCTGGCTGGTCGACGGCGGTTTCTTGAGTTATTGAGGTCCAGCGATGCATTTCCGAGATTTCGATCCTGATAGCCTGCCCCGCAGCGAAAAAGCGCGCATGTGGCTGGATATCGCGCCGCGCGCCCAGGACGGGGCTTGGCGGCTGCCCTTTTTGAGCGTGACCGGCGCAGCCTACGGTCCGACGCTGCTGGTCATGGCTGGCGTTCACGGCGATGAGTACGAGGGCATCGTCGCCATCCCGCGGCTCTACGAAGGCATCCAGCCCGCGGACTTGCGGGGCAGGCTCCTGATGCTGCCGGTATGCAACGTGCCTGCATACGAAAGCGCCCGGCGCAGCAGCCCCATCGACGGGCTCAATCTGGCGCGGGTTTTCCCGGGCCAGCGAGACGGTTCCATCACGGAACAGATCGCTCATTGGATCTGCCAAAAACTGCTGCGGCAGGCTGACTTCATGATTGATTTGCATACCGGCGGCATCGCCTATGAATTGCCCTTGCTCGCCGGCTACGTCCATGATGAGAGCGCTTATGGACAAGCGTCATTAGCAGCGGCGCGCGCTTTTGGCGCGCCCGTCCTGTGGGGACATCCACTCCCGCTGCCGCCCGGACGCAGCCTCACCGCGGCTTACGATCATGGCGTCCCCTGCATTTATACCGAAGCGCCCGGCGGAAGCGGCATTGACCCGCGTGTCGCCGACTGTTTTCTCACCGGCGTATTGAATGTGATGAAGCGCCTGGGCATGCTGAACGGCGAGCAGACGCGACAAGCGCTAAGTCATCATCTGCTTGGTCACGGCGACCTGGATAGCGTCATCGAAACACCGGTCGCCGGTCTCTTTCAGCGCGAAGCCTCCCTCCTCGATGAGGTAGAGGCGGGCCAGCGACTGGGCCTTATCCAGGACGAATCCGGCGGAGTTTTAGTGGAAATCGTCGCTGAACAAGCGGGCGTATTGATCATGCTGCGCGGCTTGCCGCGGGTGGAAGCCGGCGACGGCATCGCGCACCTCGCGCAACAGGTCTGATTCCCAGAGCGACAGGAAGGCGTTTCCATGAGTTCAAGATCCCGTTCAGCCAGCCCGCGCATCGCCATCGGAGGCATCCTGCACGAGACCCATACCTTCATGGAACAGCCCACAACGCTGGCTGAGTTTGCAACCGGTTCGCTTTGCCGCGGCGAAGATATATTGCGGGAAATGAGGGAGACGCGCTCCGGCATCGGCGGCATGATCGAGGCCGCCTCCGCCAGCGGCTGGCGATTGCAGCCGACGCTCTACGCCACAGCCATGCCTGCCGGAACGGTAAGTGAGGACGCCTATCAAGCGCTGCTGACGGACCTGCTGGACCACCTGCGCGGGGCGCTGCCCCTGGACGGCGTTCTGCTGGCGCTGCACGGCGCCATGGTCGCGGGGGACGAGCTTGACGTAGAAACGGATATTGTGGCGCGGGTTCGCGACGTCGTGGGCGCCGAAACGCCGATCGTCGCGCTCTTGGATATGCACGGCAACATCAGTCCCGGCTTGGTCGATGTAGCGGACGCGCTGCTGGCTTACGATACCAATCCGCATATCGATGCCCATGCGCGCGGCGCCGAAGCGATCGATGTCATGGCGCGCTTGCTGCGGCGGGAGATCGTCCCGACAGCAGCCTATGCCCGCCCCGCCCTGCTTCTGCCCCCGCAAAGCACCGGCACGGACGACGAACCGCTTTCGTTGCTTCACGCCCGGGCTGCCGACATGGAAGCGGAGGATGCGGTACTCTGCATTGCGGTGATGGCGGGTTTCGCCTACGCCGATACGCCCTATTGCGGCGCCAGCGTCATCGTCACAACCGACAATCAGCCGGAACTGGCGCGGCAATACGCGCGGGAATTAAGCGACCTGCTCCATGCCCGCCGCGATACCGCCTTGCCGCGATTCCTCCAGCCACACGCTGCTGTCGCGCAAGCTGCGCAAATCGACGACGGTCCGGTCATCCTGGTCGATTCAGCGGACAATATCGGCGGCGGCACGCCAGGCGACGGCACGGAGGCGCTGATGGCGATGCTGGATCACGACGTGCAAGAGGGCGCGATTGTGCTGGCGGACGCCGAGGCTGTGGCAATTTGCCGAGCAGCGGGGCAAGGCGCGACGGTCACGCTGGATGTTGGCGCCAAGGCGGACAACTGGCATGGCGCGCCAGTACGCGTGACTGGCCGGGTGCAGGCGCTTTCCGACGGCGTCTTCGCGCCCGAATTGCCGGATAATCACTTCGCCGCGTTTTATGGCAACGAAGTCCACATGGGCAACTGCGTCTGGCTGCGCGTCGGCGGCGTCAATATTCTCTTGACAGAGCGCAAGACGCCGCCCATGGACCTGGCGCAATTGCGGCATATCGGCATCATTCCCGAAGCGCAGCGGATGACCGTGGTCAAATCGGCTGTAGCCTATCGCGCGGCTTATATGCCCATCGCGACTGCCGTGATCGAGATGGATACGGCGGGATTGTGCAGCGCCAATCTGAGGCGCTTTCCTTATCGGCATCTCAAACGGCCGGTCTTTCCCCTCGATTGAAATCGTCATGACTTGCGGCGGCGGGCTGCGACCAAGTTTGCGCGCGACCGTCGCTTGCGATAGCATTGAGCTATCATCGGCTCCAGATCATTCAACATCGGACGCCTTTATCAAATGCATTGGAAGCCAGGAGGCGCTCTTGAACAATTAAGCAAGAAAACATCTTGAAGACTGAAGTATCGAATTATCAAGGAGACTTTTCTATGAACCGCAAGCAAGAAGAAGAAATCCGCAATACATCGAAACTGCTGGCTCGCAATACGCTATCGCGGCGGCGCTTTTTGCAGACGATGTTCGCCACCGGCGCGGGGGCGCTGGTTTATGGCGCGGCGCCGCTGGCATCGGTGGTCGCGCAAGGGGCTTCGTCGGCAACCATCGACATCGCCAATAGCTTCGGCCGTTTGAATCCCGTTCTGTCCACCGCCATCGGCGAGTTGACCATCAACAATGCCGTTTTCAACAAGGTCACCAAGTTCGCCTTGGACGGCTCGGTGGCGCCGGTGCTCTTGACTGAGCTGCCGACCCAGGACGATGACTTGACCTGGACGCTGAACTTCCGCCAGGGTGTGATGTTCCATGACGGCACAGAGATGAAAGCGTCCGACTTCAAATTCACCATTGATCTGATCCAGAATCCCGATACCGCGTCCATCTTTTCCAACTTCATCTATCCCATAGAAAGCGTCGAGGTGACGGGAGACTACAGCGCCAAGGTTCACCTCAATCAGCCTTTCGGTTTGTTGCCGGAGCGCATGGCGACTGTCTCGGTATTGCCGGAAGCCACCTTCAACGAAAAGGGCATTGATCGCTTTGGTCTGGAACCGGTAGGAACCGGTCCCTTTGTTTTCCAGAATATGATCGCGCAGGACCGCGTCGAGCTGGCGCGCAATCCCGATTACTTCGCCGAGGGCTTGCCCCTGCTGGACAACCTGACTTTCCGCGAAGTGCCGGAAGCCAGCGTACGCATGGCGAATCTGGTGGCGCGGCAATCGGACGTCATGGAACAGGTCCCGCCGGAGAGTTTTGACATCTTCAGCCAGGCGCCCGGCTTGATCACCGGGTCGGCGCCGAGCACCCGGCGCGCCTTCATCGCCTACAATTGCACCAAGGCGCCTTTCAGCGACAAGCGCGTGCGGCAGGCGCTGTCCTACGCCATTGACCGTCAAGCGCTGATCGATACCGTGATGAAGGGTAAAGCGCTGCCGGGCAACGGCTCCAGCATTCCGCCTTCGGTCAGCAATTACAACGCCGACGCCAACAGGTACGACTACAACCCGGATATGGCGCGCGCTCTGATCAGCGAAGCCGGTATCGAAGGCGCGTCGATCGAACTGATGGCGGGATCGCTGAAGTTCCTGGCGGATACCGTCACGCTGATCAAGCCCATGGTGGAGGCGATCGGCTTGCAAACCGAAATCCGCTTGATCGAGGTGGAGGCCGGTTACCAGTTCGTCTTTGACCGGACCTTTGATACCTACACCACCTGGGGCAATACCAGCGCCATCGGCTTCGACATCGACATCCACACCCGCTGGATTTATGGACCCTTCCTCGGTGGCGGCAGTTCGCTCTTTGGCTGGGGACCGGACAACGGCGAACCCTTCGAGCAGGCGCATAGCTTGATGAACAGCGCGGCGGCCAGCTCGGACGCTGACGAGCGCCGCGACAAGTACAATCAGGTACAGGAAATCGTAACCGAAGAGGCGGTGGAATTCGCCTTGTACTGGCCCGATAACCTGGGCGCCTGGCGCGACAACATCACCGGCTATGTACCGCCGATTGATGATGTGATCCAATCCGACGAAATCGCGAAATCGTAGAGACCTGGAATCGGACATGACGCGGGCGGCGCTATTTTTTTTGCCGCGCCGCCCGCAACCAACGCCAGTATCCGCTGATTCAGATACCCTGGTAATTCCAAGTTAGTCATGCGGAAAATTGATTCACGCGATTCCACCCCATCTCCCAGCCCCTTCCCCGAGGCATCGAGGGAAGGGGAGCGCTATTGCCGGGATTTGGATTAGATGCGGAACTCTCGCCATAAGTGTAATTGTTTCGCATTATTTTGTTGGGATTATTCCTGAACCATGGCAAGGTTTTTCGCGCGCCGGCTGATATTTTCGCTGCCTGTGCTCTTCGGCGTGACCGTTCTGATCTACGTACTGCTCTGGTTCGCGCCGGGCGATCCGGCGCTGTCGAGCCTGGGCATCTATGCCACGCCGGAGCAATTGCAGACGCTGCGGGAACAGCTTGACCTCGACAAGCCAATCTATGTCCTTTACGTTCGATGGCTGAGCCAGGTCGCCCAAGGCGATTTTGGCGTTTCGCTGATCACCAAAGAAAACGTCAGCACCCTAATCGGGCACAGTCTGTCAATCACGGTGCAGCTGACCGCGGTGGCGATGGTGATCGTACTGCTGATCGCCTTCCCGACCGGCATCATCTCAGCCGTCAAGCGCAATAGCATCAGCGACACCCTGAGCCGTATCTTTTCCCTGCTGGGCATTTCGATGCCCAATTTTTGGCTGGCTTTGCTCTTCATCACATTCATCGCGGTCGGATTGGGCTGGTTCCCGCCCGGCGGTTATGTGTCGCCGGAGCAGGGCGTCGGTCCCTGGCTGCGTTCGCTGTTTTTGCCGGCGCTATCCATCGCGGCGGCGCCGGCGTCATCGCTTTCGCGCATGGTGCGAGCCAGCATGCTCGATGTGCTGAGCAAGGATTACATTCGCACGGCGCGAGCCAAGGGACAGCGAGAACGCTGGGTCATCATCCGCCACGCGCTGCGGAATTCGCTGATGGCGCCCATGACCATCATCGGCATGCAGGTCGGCTACCTGCTCGGCGGCGCCATCATCGTCGAAGTGATCTTCTTTTTCCCCGGCATGGGACGTCTGCTGCTGGAAGCCGGCATTGATCAAGACTATTCCGTGGTGCAAGGCGTCGCGCTGGTCACATCCGCTGCCTTCATTCTGGTCAACGTTCTAATCGACTTTCTTTATGTGATAATCGACCCGCGCGTTCGGGACAGTCAGTGAGGAAGATCGCTTGAAGAGCCTCTGGTGGTTGCGCAATGACCCGCTGGCGATGATCGGTCTGTTCATCCTGATCATCTTCGCGTTTGCCGCGATCTTCGCTACGCAGGTCGCGCCCTTCGACCCCACCGCTCAGCACCTCTCGGATACGCTCAAGCCGCCTAGCGAGATCTACCGCTTTGGCACCGATCAGTTCGGGCGCGATATTCTCAGCCGCGTCATCCACGGCACGCAGATCTCCCTGGGTTTAGGTTCGGCGGCGGTGATCCTGGCGGTGGCCGTCGGCACCACCGTTGGCTTGACCGCCGGCTATGTCGGCGGCCGCGTCGACGAGTTTATCATGCGCGTCATTGATATATTTTTCGCCTTCCCGCCCATCGTGCTGGCTATCTTTTTGATGGCGACCTTCGGACCCAGCCTGCTGAATGTCGTGGTCGTGGTGGCGCTGGTCACTATCCCGCAATTCACGCGCATCGCCCGCAGCGTCGCTATCAGCGAGCGCAACCAGGACTATGTACTGGCAGCCCGCGCCATGGGCGCTTCGACAGCGTCGGTCATTCGCAGGCACCTGCTGGTCAACGCTTTTCCGCCGCTGGCGATTCAGGTCACGGTGCTGCTGGCCGATGCGATTCTGATTGAAGCCGCGCTGAGCTTTCTGGGCATCGGCGTCCGACCGCCCACGCCGACCTGGGGCGGCATCTTGAGCGCCGGGCGAGATTACGTCTTCACCGGATTCTGGTGGTTCACCGTCTTCCCGGGCTTGGCGATATTCCTGGCGGTATTCTCGTTGAATGTGCTGGGCGATGGCTTGCGCGACTTCATCGACCCGACCACGCGTCCGCGCGGGAGCGGGGCGTAATCTGATGCTGGGTCAAGTCGCCCCGAGTCCTCTTGGGAGGGGAAGCGCAGTACTCGGACGACGCGCTCAATCTCCGATTTGGCGCGACGGTTGGGATTGCATTCGCGCCTAGTTCGGTCCGCGTGCGAGCAAAGTCCCTCCCCGAAGCTTCGGGGAGGGATTTAGGGTGGGGTTGAAAAAATGGGGCAAGATGAAAATATATGAGCCGTGAAAATCAGGACAAGACCGAAAGGCGCATTGCTAGATATACCAACCGCGCGCTGTATCGGGATTTGAAAATACGTGCCAGAGTCATGCGCAAGCATCCGACGCCAGCAGAAGCTATCTTATGGCAGCGATTGCGACACAGGCGAGTCGGCGGTTATCATTTTCGTCGGCAGCACCCTGTCGTGAGGTACATCGTCGACTTCTACTGTGCCGAAGCCAAGTTAGTTGTTGAAGTCGATGGTTCCGTCCATGACGAGCCGGGTCATGATGAATATGATGTGGAGCGTCAAGCGTTCTTGGAGGAATTGGGATTGCGAGTGCTGCGGTTTCACAATTGTGAGGTGTTACAAGGGATCGACGAGGTCGTCAAGGTTATTGCGGATACGCTGCAATCAACCCCACCCCCGGCCCCTCCCCGAGGCTTCGGGGAGGGGTGACTTGATGTCGATAGTTGGTATTCATGAAGCTGTTCCAAATGAGGTTTACAATCAGCTACTTGATATCATTGCGCAATTACGCTCAGCGTAGTAACCGGACATTGTGGTTCGACCACAATCCACGCAGGCGCCATCCCTTCGGGAAGCTTGGCGGCGGATTTACCTCGTCAGGCGGGGGGACTGGGGTTACTGGAATTCAGCGCGGGCATAAAAGGGGCAGTACGTCACAATTGGCGATGATTCAAAGACATCAATTGACAAATCATTCTTGACAGGGAGCAAGCCACATGAAAATCCTGATTTCCGGCGTTACCGGGCGGGTCGGCAATAACCTTGCCCATCAGTTGCAAGAGGGCGGTCACGAGGTGCGCGGGCTGGTGATGCCGGGCGATCCCAAGTTGTACAAAGCCACTGCGCTCGGCGTCGAGATCGTCGAAGCCGATATCGCCGATGCCGAGCGCGTGCGAGCCGCCGCCGCCGACGTCGATATCGTTATCCACCAAGCGGCGCAGATCCTGGAAGGCATTTACCCGTCCGAGCGCATGCTCGACATCAATACCCGCTCGACCGTCGCCTTGCTGGAAGGCGCGCTGGCCTCCAGCAAGCCGGTCAAGCGTTTTCTGCTCGCCAGCACCGACCAGACTTACAACCCCTTCATCACCAAACAGGTCACTTTTCACGAGGACAGTCCCCAGAAACCGGCTGACATCTACGCGCTGACCAAGCTGCTTTCGGAGCAGATCTGCCTGGCTTACATGCGCGAATACGGGCTGCCGGTGACCATACTGCGCTACAGCTCGATTCTGGCTGCCAATGAGGTGCTGGGCGTGCTGAACCCGGTCTGGCTGAATTACTTCGTCGAGCTGGCCGTCGCCAAGAACCGCATACCCTGGTTCGGCGCCGAACACGTGGACGAAGCCAAGGCGATCATCGCCGACTTGCTGGAGACGCCCGATGCGGTCTGCGCGGTGACCGACGCGCGCGGCAAATCCTGGGCGCTGGCTTTCACCGACGTGCGCGATGTGGTGGCGGGAACGCTGCTGGCGCTGGAGAGCGACAGCGCCATCGGCGAAGCCTTCAACATGGTAGGTCCGGTTCCGGTCGCTTATACCAGCGCGGCGCGCTTGATCGCCGACAATAGCGATCGCCCCTACCGAGATGTCAAGATGCCCTTCTACTGGGGACCGCATGTCTCCAACGAGAAGGCGCGCTCCATGCTGGGATACAGCCCGCAATACAGCTTTGACAAAATGGTGGAGACGGCGCTGGCGCATCAGCGCGGCGAGGAGATTGATCAGATACCGAACTAGCCGCGTCGGACCGTCATAGGCAGCAACCCGACCCTCCATTACAATGTTGGACATGTCTGACCTTTGCCGACGAGACCTTTAATGACCGATTCCGAGAGCAAACCCGCCCGCTTCGCCCGAACGCGCGCCCTGCTCTTTCTGGTGGCTTCGCTGGCCATCGGCGCGCTGCTCATCGTCGCCATGACCTGGTTCGTGATCGGCTCTGCGCCGCGCGCGCAAGCCGTCGCCGTCGCTGCGGACATCGCCGTCTCCGAATATGTCGCCCTGCCCGATGATGACGCCTATCCGGCGGCGCTGGCGATCGGCGCTGACGGCAGGCTCTATACCGGCAGCTATCAAAGCGGCGCTGTCTGGGCGATCAGCCGCGATGGCGTCCTCAGCGAAGTCCCGGGCAGCCGCGAGCGCATCGGCTCGGTCACAGGCTTAGATGTGGCGCCCGATGGGGCGCTCTACATCCTCGACCGCATCGCCCCGCTGGACGCAAAGGGCGCGGTGGTCTGGCGTTATGCGGATAGCGAGCTCAAGGCGGTCCTAGACATCCCAAATGACGAGACGGAGGGCTTGGTGTTGCCGGAAGATATCGCCCTCGACAGCGCCGGCGAGATCTACATCAGCGATCGCAAAACAGGCCGTGTCTGGCGCTACACGACGGCGGGCGAGGCTGTCGGCCTCTTTTGGCAAATGCCCTGCGGTGAAACTTGCGCGGCGACGGGCTTGGCTTACGATCCCGCGCATGACGCGCTCTTGATCACAGACAGCGAAACGGACACGATCTACCGCGTCGCTGGCAGCGAGGCCTCAATTCGCGCCGCAGGTATTTATGTCGACCAAGCAGACAGCGGCTATGGCATGGACGGCATCACCATCTCGCCGGAGGGCGAAATCTACATCGCGCTGCTGGCATGGAATCGTGTGGCGAAGCTCGAGGGCGGGGAGTTGATAATGCTGGCGCGCGACTTTCGCGGAGCCAGCGATGTCGCTTACGACGCTGGTACAGACAGGCTTTTCATCAGCAACTGGAATCAGTTCAGTCTGGGATTCGGCACGCGCCCGCAGTTGCCCTTCGCCCTGGACGTGATTGATCTATCACCCGAATCCGGCTAAACCCATACGCTCCGCTTGACCGGCGCCTTCGGCTCGGTTAGGCTGGGTACTAAATGTAATGCCGCGGACTGCGCCAGCCCGGCGTCGCGGCGACCGAAGTCCCACAGGCGCGCCATTATGAGCAGTTCTTTCAACTTCAAACAGAGCCGCCCCACCCTGATATCTCCCCATGGACGCGCCGAGCGCCTGCCACTGTGGAGACGGGCGACCGGTTGCGCCTTCTTGGTGATCGCGCTAATCTTGCTGGGCGCAAGCGCCGGACTGGTGCTGACGGCGCCCCCTCCCGCCGACGAGGACGGCGTCGCCTTTTCCGCCGCGACAGCCGAGGCAAGCGAGGCAGCGCCGACAGCCAGCGCCGGAGCGGAAGCGACGAATACCGACGCGCCCTCCCAGTCCATTGGCGGACCCTCGCCGCAGCGGATGCCGACGCTCAGCAGCGCGCAAATCGCCGACCTGCTGGCGACGCCGCCGGAAATCCTCGACGAAGAAGAAGTTATGGCAATCACAGGGCTGAGTTACGATCCCTTCACCATCGTGCCCAACCGCAGCCGCAGTCGCATGACGAGCTACACAGTCTTGCGCGGGGACACAGTCGATACGATCTCCAGGCGCTTCGGGCTCAGCCGCGAGACCATCGCCTGGTGCAATAGCTATCGCAAGGCGCAAATCTTGTTCACGGGCGATATTCTTAACATTCCGCCCTCTGACGGCGCTTGCCACACCGTAATAGCCAGCCAGGGCAAGGACATCAGCGCGATCGCCGAACAGTTCGGCATTGACGACCCTTACATCATCATCGACGCCCCGGCCAACGACTTGCCGGAAATCTCCCCGGACACGCAACTGCCCAGCGGCACTCGGCTCTTTATCCCGGGCGGCGTCGGCGCGATCATCACCTGGGACGCGCCGGTCGAAGAAGATGCCTCTGGCAATGTGATCGCCTTCGCGCGCGGGCATCCCAATAGCTGTGGCGCGGTACCCGGCGGCGGCACCTTCTGGACCAATCCGCTGCCCAACGGCAGCTACGTGCGCGGCTTTTACGCCGGTCACAGCGGCATCGACATCGCAGCGAGAACGGGCACGCCGATTTTGGCGGCAAATGGCGGACCGGTACTCTATGCCGGCTGGAACAGTTGGGGTTACGGCAATACCGTCGTCATCGGCCACGGACCCTTCTCGACGCTCTACGGGCACATGAACAGCCTGGCTGTGCGCTGCGGGAACGTTGTCGCGGCCGGTCAGGTCATCGGCTACGTCGGCAGCACGGGCAATTCCTCGGGACCGCATTTGCACTTCGAGATTCGCTATCGCAACCAGCCGCAGGATCCCTCGGCGACGCTAGGTATTGGTTGGTAAAGTCTCTAGCTGTGCAGTCTTGTAGCGAGATGGCGAGGGTTTATGTGAAAGCTCTCCGGGGCTTTCCCGCCAGCAGCCGCAGACGCATTCATATCGCATCGTCAACATAATGCTCGAAAATCCCTTCGTGTTGCAGCGAGGCCGCCACGACGCCGACGAAGTCATGCTCATTTGTTGGAGATGTGAGATTCTGGGGTATTTACTTGGGCGACCAGCTCGTTTCCCATATTCGGCAATCGAGCTCTTTCAATTGCTGCAAGTCTGTGCCATCGCGTCTTATCTTGAACATCCGGCCAATGTATTTTTTTTCAGCGCCGAATGAATAATCATAATCGGAAAAGGCAATCCATTCGCTGTCGGGCGACCATGAAATTGATCTAAGGACTCTAATGTCATCAAAACTAACTGTTTGAATATCATTGGTTTGAACATCGAGTAGATATAAATAAATCCCGGATTCTACGTATTCTGCTTGACCCAAAATTGCGATCCAGTTGCCATCCGGCGACCAGCGCGCATCACGAATCACGTCCATGTTCAGTGAAATATCTTCCGTCTTCGTTTTCACGTTGTATACAACCAGCTTGTCATGCCTGTCATAATAGAGAATCTGTTCGTTGTTTGACGACCATTCAATTCTCTCTATACGGTGTTTCATTTTTTCCAACTCTTGCAAATCTGACCCATCAGGATTCCTGCCATAAGCGACAGTATAATATGACGCAAAGGCATACTTCTGGTTATCAGAAGACCATGCAAAAGGATGAGCCCGATAACGCGGCAAAATGTGGGGATTGTCAGTCCGACTGATTTCATCCCCATTTACGGAAATTTGATGAATGCGCTTATAGCTAAGAAAAGTAATAGAATCATCATCATCTGACCAGTGCGGAAAGGAACCGTCGAAATGGTTATATGTTAGACGCCTCGATTCCAATCCATCAAAACGCACCCGATAAATCTCGCTTCTGGAGTTGCCCCAAAGGTTGAAAGCAATATTCTTGGCGCTCAATACAAACCAAGTGCCGTCTGGTGACCAACTGATGCCTCCGTATGTCTTGAAATGATGCCGATTAATCTGTCTCAAGCCACTACCATCCGAGGATAAAATGAATAGCCTGTCACGAGGATATTCATCATACTTGTCGCAAATGAAGGCAATCATGTCCGACTCTTTGCTTGCCGGCGCGGGCGTGATGATAGGCGGCTGGACGTAATTGTCGATGTGCCAGTGCAACTCCGGCGAGGTCAGAACAAGCGGAACGACGCATACCAAGCCCAAAGCTAGGCAAGCTGCAGCGAACAGCCGGCGGCAGCCGAACGTTCTCGACGCGGGACGGCTCGGCTTGTCTTTTTCCCGCTTGATTTTACTGTCAGCGTCCAGCTTGGAATTCGTCATCAGTTTCCAGCATAATTCATCCCGCCTCAATAGACAAGCCAACCCGCTGTTGGCAAACTGTCGGCAATACGCAATGTCCGCGGGTCGTCGGCTTTGGCGTTCTATGATTAGCGGCTGTATGGATTTGGGAGACGAGGCGGGCCCAACTCATCTCCCGGTTCTTGTCCTGCAAAGGCGTCTCGTCTTCATCGCCAAAGCGCACGAATATGGTGTCGCCCGTGTCCAGGCCAATTTATCGGCGTTACAAAGATCTTGTCTTCTTGGCGAGAGGCTGTTTCTACTTGTACTTATCCGGCAAGTACTCGTTGCAATTGATATATGCGCCGTTTATGCGCCAATCATCACCATCGTGTATCAGCGAGAAACAGATCGGTAGATAACTGCCCGGTTTTCTGTCCAGATCGGTAATGACCGGGCGACGCTCCAACTCGACAACAGCAAACTCCTCAGTGAAGTTGACAATTCTAAAGTATTCCCCAATTGCGTGAGGTGGATAGCTGCCCTGACATAAACCCTTATTGCAACGATCTATCTGCCTTTGCAACATGTGCTCTGTCACAACCTTTTCCAAAACACTGGTATCGCCTGTTAGATGAGCCAAACCATCTCCGAAGTAGAACGTCTCCATAACCGATCTCAGTTCAAGCTCTCTGTCAGATGTGATTACAAAGCCCCAGTCAACCAGGACAGTCGATATTACAACGCCAATTATCACGCCGACAGTTACCAGACAGCCTTTCCTGCCAGAAGAGCCTCTTCTATTCGACTTGCGCACCAACTTGGATTTCGTTTCTGACATCATGGATTAACCCTTGGAAATCCTCGACCCATCTTATTTCTTCCATCGTTGTAGCGCTAAACTCTTTAGGATCATACAGGTGCGCTCCTGGTTTTGCGCTTCGGTTGGCATGATTACCGATGAGAAACGCTATTCGTTCTCCTTCCGTCCCCAATTTCTGATATTCCGGCAGCGTCATCGCAATCGCCACTTCTGCCGCGATGTAGCCAAGGGTAGATTCATAGGTCTCTTGGAGCCGACCTGAATTGAGAATTCCAAATTCATAAAGGCCCATCCGCCAAGCGCCATATTCTTCGTTTGTTGGAGAAAACAGAGTGAATTCTATCGGATATTCTTGAGACTGTTGCTTCACTTTTATTCGCTCTGTCGTCTGTGGAATAGAGATTTCGTCAAAAGGGGTCACCGTGTCGAAACCAAGCAGAGGCGCATAGATGTTCATGTTCAATTCCGCTGCATCGCGCTCAATGTTCAACGCGGCTCGTCTACTTAGCGCACCTATTCCAAGTGAGGGGTCTCCATCAAACTTCCCGATCTCAAATGAAAATATATATGGGAGCAAGTTTCCCATACTCTTGACCCAATCCCACCTGTGTTGATAGTCAGGATTGTCTGCATTTGCCAGTCCAAATCTGCCCCTCAATTCTCTATAGATTATGGTCAACACTGTTGCATTGTGCAACGACGGGTCCTCAACTTCGTATTCATTTGCAACATCCTCAAGGAATACAATCGTTGCCGGGTCCAAGAAGAATTCGCGCACCAGTCTCGAATCCGTGTTTACGGAGATTACCTCATCTTTAACATATTGCCGCATCACCCATTCCGCTGGATTACCCGCTTCCGCCAGCAACTGCGCCTCATAAGCCGCGCGCGATTCCTCATCTTCCTCCGCCGATGACAGCGCCACGTAATCGGAATTATGAATCACTTCCACCAGCTTCATTTCGTCGCCGTAGCGCCGATAGTGATATTGCAAGCCGGCGGGTGTCACCAGAACCAGGAACATAACACCCAAGTCAATCGCCGCGCTCAAGTCGGCATTCGACGCCGGCGAGTTGTTGGGGTGATTGTGAATCAGCGCGATATCGCGTCCTTCCAGCATCCGCTTCTGTTCATCCTGCAGCAGGACAGAATCTTTGCTGCCGGCGCGCAAAAATACTTCCTCGCCGCTGTTCAGGTCTATCGCCCGCGCGCTTTCCCAGTTGTCGTTCGTCACGTCTTTGATGTTGCTCTGCATGACCTGCCAAGCCCGTCGGTCCGATTCTTCAACCAACCCCCAATCGGCGAAGCGGGTCATGTACTCGTCAAACGTCAGGTGGCTCGGGATGCCCTCGTGCTTGATGGCGAGCAACATGCTGCGCGTCAAGGGATCATCTTCGGTGCCCAAGAGATAATCGATTCTCAGTTGTTGCTCATCGGATAGCCTATGCACATCCGCCCGCTCAAAAGCCGCCTGCGCTTCCTGATAATCGATGTCATCCGGCAGCAGGTGATCCTGGATAAGGTCTTGATATCGATTCTCAATGTCCCTGGCTTTATGGATGTCCCCGGATGTGTAAGCGACCAAAGGTATATCAACATTGGGGCGCGGCAACGGAATGATCGTCTTTTTCGCCGGTTTCCCTCCCGGCTTTTGACTATCCGGCCGCGGGTCGTACCTCGGCGGCGGCGGCAGGCTAATGCCTCCCGTATTCGAGGGCTTTGACGCCGGTGGGCGCACTGGCGGCGGCGGCAGGCTAATGCCTCCCGTATTCGAAGGCTTTGACGCCGGTGGCTTCGGATCAGGTTTTACATATACAGAAACATAAGACGAGACATATGACGAATCTGGATCCTCTTCAGGCTCCTCCGGCTCGTCATTTGAAGAGGGTAGCACGCCCAAATACTGTAAATAGAGTTCATCAACCATTGCGTCCTCCTAAATCATCAATCTGATCTGTGAATGCGCCGAGCGCCTTCGCCCTGTCACAAGCCAGCCCGCGCGGCGCAACGCTCAATCTAATCTGAACGCTTGTCACATTACAGCACGCACGTTCTATTTGTCAATATCTGCTTCGTTGCCTTTTCCCGGATGCGACTGCCAGCGCCATTATGGACAACAATTCAGCGCCGCATTCCCGATGCGTCCAGCTATCACTGCGGTTTCCTTTTCGGCGCGTGATCTGCTAGAATCGGCGTCTGTGCGGGACGCGCCCTACACTCACATTCAAGGAAGGACATTTTATGACCGCCTTCGCGACAGTGGAGGAAGCCTGGCAGATTTTGTGCAACGGCGATGACGATCATGTGCGCGCCGAAGCCATCGTCTTCCTGGGCGAAAATCGCTATGCGCCCTCCGTGCCGCGCCTGGCCGATCTCGTCCGCCAGGCTGACCCCGGGACGCGTTATCTGGCTGCCAAGGCTTTGGGGCAGATCGGCGACGAAGCGGAAGCCGCTGTGCCGACTCTCCTGGAGGCTCTGCGCGATAACGACATGTTCTTGCGCGCGGGCATCGCCGGCGCCTTGATCCAGATCGGTCCACCCGCTGTCCCTGGCTTGACCCAGGCGCTCTTCGACCCCAGCAGCGCCGTCAAGCGCGCCGCATGCAAGGCACTGGGCAAGATCGGCAGCGAACGCGCGGTCCCCGCTCTGAAATACTCCTTGAACGACAGCAACGCCGGCGTGCGCAAGTTCGCGCGCGAAGCGCTCGAGCGCATCAATACGCCGGGGGCTCGCGCTGCGCTGGGCGGCGGGTAGCCTCCCGTTCCAACGCAGGCTTTTAGCTGCCTGAACCGCCCTAGCCGCTTTGACGCTCCATGCGCCGTATAGCGATCCAAACCAGCAAAGCCGTAACCGAGAGATAGGTGAAGGTCAGCAGCACCCAGGGCGACAGGATGGGGATAGTCGCGCCATTGCTGGAGAGCGTGACGCGCATGGTGACAAGTTGCTGATGATCGATCAACATCTGCTGCGAATATACCGTCGCGGTGATGGGGTTCAAGCTGGTGGCGATCATATCGGCATAGATCATCGCCGCTTCGACCGTTGGATTGTCGCTGATCTTGGTGGCGACATTGTTAACGACGTTGCCGTAGGCGCCTTGGAACAAGATGAGCGCCAGGGCGGGCAAGCCGATCGTGATGGCGGTCGCTACGGTGTAGGATCGAACGGTAGCGGACAAGGTGCGCTCGGTGATGGAGGAAAAGAACATGCCAAAGGCGCCCAGCGTCACGGCCGAGACGGCCAGCACCAGCAGCGCCAGGATCAGTTCGGATTCGCTGACCCCGCCGAAGAGAAAGGAGATGCTCTGCAAGGGTATGGCGGAAAGCAGCAGCAGCACGATGTAACCCAGCGCGGATTGCATCTTGCCGACCACAAAGGTCGCTTTGGTGATCAAGGTCGTTTGCAGCAGATCGTAGGTCTTGCGCTCGCGCTCCGAAGTGATGGCGCCGGCGGTCAATGCCGGCACGATGAATATGATCAGCATCAGTTCGATGAAGAGCACGCCGATGAAGAGCAGTCGTCCCAGTTCGCCGGTCACGACGACCCCGCCCTGCGGTACGCGCAGCAAATAGAGCAGCATGGTGAAAAAGCTCATCAGCGTCAAAAAAACGGTGATGATGGCGAAGCCGCGCACGCCGCGCATCCGGCCGCGCAATTCCTTGACCATCACCGGATTCAGTCGAAAGGCACGCAGATCCCCGATTGTCATGAGGCCCGCCAAGCCCAGAGGCGCAATAGCCAGCAGCGCCGGCGTGAAGCCGAAAGCGACCAGCGCAAGCCCATTGGCCGCCGTCAAGATCCAGGCTGTGAAGACCGTCCACAATTCCTGCGCCAAGATCACCACTGCCAGCACCGACAGAATCGCCATATTACCCAGGATGCCGGCGATGATCAGCAGCAGCGCCGCGTCATCGGCGATGTTGAAGTTGCCCAGCAAGGCAGCACGAATCGCGGTGAACTGCGCGTTGTCGTTGGTCGCGGCGGAGACTGCCAGCGCGATCACGACCAGCGCTGCCAGCAAGTTGACGAGCGCGCCCCAAAACATGACCAGCGAACTGCGGCGCAAGAGCCGTTCGCGCGGGGTCATCAACTCGGGCGGGATGCGATCCCAAGCGACCTCTTCCGGCACGCTCTCGCCGAAAAGGCTGATGATCAGCTTGCGGATATTGTTCAGAAATTCGAGCATGGATTGAACTCTTCGTTTCAATTGGAGCCCGGAACACGCAACGGATTATACCAGATTGCGGCAGGTGGTATAATGTTTTCATACATCATCCTGTTTAGGCTGCAAGGCTCACAGTACGTCATGCGAATGCGCGGACAGTTGGATCATTACAATCTCCTTCAATATGTAGATAATTTTCGCGTGGAGCTTTTCCGCGATGATGACGCGCGGTCTCGCCGCAAAAGTTTGGGGCAGTTTTTTACGCCGATTGAAGTAGCTCGACAGATGACGCAGTCCCTGGACTCCTTTCCAAGTCGAATCCGCGTTATCGATCCCGGGGCTGGCGCGGGAATGTTGTCCGCCGCGCTGGTTTCGCGCGTACTGTCAGCGGAATCCGCCAAAGTACATGAATTAGAGATCGTAGCGTATGAGATTGACCGAGTCGCCTTGCGGTATCTGGCAAAAACATTTCAAATGTGCCGAATGTTATGCGAGCGCAAGCAAATTAAGTTCACCTACGCGATATATGGCCGCGATTTCATTCAATGCGCAATATCTCAGATGAGCAAAGGCGGACGATTTGATGTTGCGATATTGAACCCGCCATACAAAAAGATCAAGTCCGGCTCGGATGAATGGAAATTGCTTAGAAAGCACAGTTTGCCCCACAGCAATCTTTATGCCACTTTTATGACTTTGGCGGCAATTCTTTTGAAAAAGGACGGACAGCTCTTATCCATAACGCCGCGCAGTTTCTGTAACGGTCCGTATTTTCTCCCGTTTCGCCGAGCTTTGCTTGCCCAGATGTCTATAGCAAACGTCCACGTATACAATTCCAGAACGCAGGCATTTGCAGGCGATGGGGTGCTGCAGGAAAACATCATACTCAAAGCAGTGAAGAGCCGCGAGCGTGTTAACGTGAAAATTACTTCGAGCGCCGGTCCGCTTGACAGCGATATATGTATTCAGGAAGTAGGGGCTGAAGAGGTCGTAAGCCGGCGTGATCGAAAACTGGTGATTCACCTCGCAAGAAACAGGATCGAACGAAAAGTCAATGAAATCATGCGAGCGCAAGAATGCGATCTTGCCGACCTTGGCATAAACATATCGACCGGACCTGTTGTCGACTTTCGGTCACGGGATCTGCTAAGAATGCCTTACGATCCAGGCAGCGTTCCTTTGCTGCTGCCCGCTCACCTGGTCAAGGGATACGTAAAATGGCCGCTTGATCGATGCAAAAAGCCAAGCGCCATTGCGCATTCCGCCAACGCGGACAAGCTGCTGGTAAAGAACGATTGCTACGTGCTGGTAAAGCGATTCACAAGCAAAGAACAGCGCCGTCGGCTGACCGCTGCTGTATTAGACCCCAACCGCCTAGACTTCGATAAAGTCGGAATCGAAAATCACCTCAATTACTTTCATAGAAACGGTTCCGGGCTCCCGTCCAACCTGGCTAAAGGCTTGGCTGCGTATTTGAACTCTTCTATTGTTGATCGATACTTTCGGCTATTTAGCGGGCACACACAAGTGAACGCTACAGATCTCCGCGCTCTAAAATATCCGAACTCGCGTATGTTAGAGCGGATAGGGGAGAATATCGGCGACAACTTCCCGAAACAGGAGCGGATAGATCAACATGTACTGGGAGTATTAGGAATGCGAGATAGAGATATTTCATCCGGCGCGCAGACAAAAATTGACGACGCGTTACAGATCTTGAAAGCCATCAATGTGCCAAGAGGACAACAAAACACGCGCTCAGCGTTAACTTTGCTGGCTCTGGTGGATATCAAGCCCGATGATGATTGGACAATGGCATCTGCACCATTGCGAAGAATAACCGAAATGATGGATTTTTTCAGCGACCATTACGGCATTGCCTATGCGCCAAATACCCGCGAAACTGTCCGCCGCCAGACCATTCATCAGTTCGGGCAGATGGGCATAGTCACCCACAACCCGGACAATCCCGACCGACCAGTCAATAGCCCTCGCTATTGCTATCAGATAACAGAATCGTTCCTGGAAGTTCTTAGAAGCTACCATACTCCCGCCTGGGAGGAAAAACTCACGCTCTTTCGCATCGCGGAAAGCGACCGGCTTTCGACGCTCAAGGAACGCGGACGTACTATGCGCAGGCTTCCAGTTACCTTGCCTGATGGCAGTTCTGTGAAACATTCATCAGGTGGTCAAAATGAACTTATTAAGTCTATAGTCGAAGATTTCTGCCCTCGATTTGCCAAAGGGGGAGAAGTTCTCTACCTTGGAGACGCGGGCGAAAAACCGGACGACAGCCAAATTCGCCGACTGCAAGACCTGGGCCTCAACCTGGACAAACATGGCAAGTCGCCGGATGTAATCGTCTATATGATACAAAAGAATTGGCTCATTCTCATAGAAGCGGTAACCAGCCACGGACCGATTGACAGGAAAAGACATAACGAACTGAAAGACCTGTTCGCCAGAGGCGGCCAAGGGCTTATATTTGTGACTGCCTTTCAAACACGGCAGGCAATGACAAAGTACCTAAGCGATATATCATGGGAAGCTGAGGTTTGGATCGCGGACGCGCCCGATCATCTGATCCACTTTGATGGAGAGCGGTTCTTGGGACCATACGAATAACAGGCCGCCCGGTGAAAAGCGGGAGCATGTCGTCATGTCGCTTGCAACATTGATTATCTCGGCGCCTTCGGTTTCATCTTAGAGCAACATCCCTCCCCGGTCGCGCAAGGCGGCGATCACCAGGCGGTCGGCTTTGCCGAAGCTGTATTCGCCCAAGTCCGCCTCGCTGACCCAAGCCCAATTCAGCGCCTCCAGCGCCTGCGGTTCATCAAAGGGCGCGGCAGCGCCCAGATATCGGCACTCAAAGGCGTACAGCGTGATCTTGAAATGCGTGAAGGCGTGATTGACTTTCGTGAACAGGTCGCCGACCTCGACCTCGATCGCGAGCTCTTCGCGCAGTTCGCGCGCCAGGCAGTCTTGGAGCGATTCATCCGCTTCGCGCTTGCCGCCGGGAAACTCCCACAAGCCGCCGAGCAAGCCTTCGAGCGGACGCTGCGCGATCAAGAGGCGTCCGGCTTCATCGCGGATGAGACCGGCGCACACGTCGTAATGCGGGGTGGCGGCGCGGGCCCGCTTGAAGGGACGATCGGCCTGTGTCCCGGCCGCGTAAGCCCGGCAGCGCGTTCGCAGCGGGCAAGCCCCGCAATCAGGCTTTTGCGGGCGGCAGATCTTCCGGCCGAGTTCCATCAGCGCTTGATTGTATTCGCCCGCATCCTGTTCAGGCGCCCATTCGGCCGCCAGCGACCAGAGCGCCTCGCGCGTGGCATGCAGGCTGACATCGCCCTCCATGTCCAGCAGGCGCGTGAAGACCCGTATAACGTTGCCGTCCAGCAGGGGAACGGATAGATCAAAGGCGATGCTGCCGATTGCGCCGGCGGTGTATCTGCCGACGCCGGGCAATTTGAGCAGTTCCTCTACATTGCCCGGAATCTCCCCGTCGTAGCGCTCGACGATGATGGCGGCGGCGCGATGCAAGTTACGGGCGCGGCTGTAATATCCCAGACCTTCCCAAAGCTTCAAGACCTCGTCAAGATGCGCGGAGGCCAGGGCTTCAACTGTCGGAAAGGCTTTGAGAAACCGCTGAAAATAGGGAACGACGGTATCCACTTGCGTCTGCTGCAGCATGACTTCCGAGAGCCAGACCATGTAGGGCGTCGGCTGCCGACGCCAGGGCAAGTCGGCTCGGTTGCGCCAGTACCAGCGCAATAGCTCAGCCGCGAATGGAGCGCTCATCGCAGCGCGAGGCATTGCCGGACGAAGCCCGGCAGCGGGAGGCTCGGTTTCCGCGCCCGCGCTATCAAGGAGCGTCGCCGCCTCAAAGCAGCTTCAGCGCGTGGCGATAGGCATCAAGCGCCTGCTGCAATTGACCTTGTCTCATCAAGGCGTCTCCCAGCACGCGATGCACGGCGGGATTGTCTCGGTGCCGCGCTTGCTTGATCAGCCACTGCATATCGCTGACAACCAGATCAAGACCGATATTGGCGCGCAGCAGGGTTTCATAATCGCCCAGCGCCTCTTCAATCTTCCCTTCCGCGATCTTGCCCCGCGCCGTCTTGAAACCGGCTCTCAAACCGGGCGGTGGCATCTTTAGCGCCTCGGGGCGGGAGGCGGGCGTCTCGGTCGGCTTACTGGCGGTATCGCCGACGGCAGCCACGACGCGCAGGCGCTCGGCGTACCAGGCTTCCAGTTGCGCTTGCTGGTTTTGCACAAGGAAGGCATGCGTCAAGCTGTCGTATGGTTCTGACGCGGCGGGCGGGACGCTGTCGGCGCTCTGGCTTTCGATTGGGGGCTCGCGATCGCTTTCGGGCGCCGGAACGAGAAAATCGGGCAGGGGCGCCATAGACTGGGTGTTGAATTCATCAGCGACAGTCTCGTCCAAGCCCATCAGCGATTCCGGGAAAGCCAGCGACTCCCCGACGCGCCCTGAAAAAAGGCTTTCGTCCTCGCTGTCTTCAAAAGGTTCGGCCGTATCGTCGATGTTGTGCTCGACCGCCCCCGCGGCAACGTTCTGGTCGATGTCTTCGGCTGCCTCGCTAACTTCGCTCGCCAGGCTCTCCAGCCAGTCGAGCGGATCTCCCAAGACGGCGGCGATTTCCGGATCATCCAAATGATCGGGGACTTCGTCCAGATCCGCGAGCGCCGCGCCCGCGGGGATTTCTGCGGGTTCGGCTTCTGTAGCCATATCCTCGAGCCAGGTCAAGGGGTCGGTGGTATCGTCGCTGCCGCTGTCGCCGATGGTGGTCAAGGCGGTGGGCGTTTCGTCGTCGTCTTCTTCATCCAGTTCCTGCAGTTCCTGCGCGGGCTGCAAAGGTTTCTCGGCTGTGGGAGGCGTCTCTTGCTGGAGGGCGTCATCGTCTTCCAGCCACTCGCTCCATTCTTCCCGCGCCACTTCCGGCAGCAATTGGGCGTCATTCTCGTTGATATCGGCATCGTAGTCGGGGGAGCCATCCGCCGCTTCGTCTCGTTGACGCTTCGCCAGCGTTTCCAGCCAGGCGATCAATTCATCCTGCGACATGGAATCGAAGTCGGGCATATCCGAATCGTGAAACATGGCGCTAGCCGCTAGTCCTCCTTCTCATTGGAATCCTGGGAGAATCTTGGGGAGATTCCGGAAGTCGCAGGGCATCAGAGCGGCGTTTCTCCGCCGCTTTTGTCGCGATCGTCGGCTGCCGGGTCCCTGGCGCCGGCATCATCGTAGTCCAGCCATTCGGCATCGGCGTCCCGGGTTGATTCCCGGTCGACATGCAGACCGGCGTCATCGTCGAGGCCGATGTCCTCGAATTCGAGGGTATCCAACTCCTCTTTCAAAGTGATGGCGGGCATTTTGTCGGTGGGCGTATCGAAATCGAAGTCTTCGTCTTCCAAGCCCAGTTCTTGAAAATTGATATCGCCCGCCTCTTCGTCCAGCGTGATGGCAATGGTCTTTTCGGTCGGGGAGTTGAAATCGAAATAGTCGTCCCAGCCCAATTCCGAAAAGTCGATTCCTTCGCCGTTGTCATCGAGGTTGATGGCGTCCATTTTGTCGGTGGGCGTATCAAAGTTGAAATAATCGTCAAAGGTGAGATCGTCCAGTTCCAGTTCGTCGATATTCTCGACGACGCTGAGCGCCGCCACCGCTTCGACCGGCGCAAGCTCGCCGCCCGCAGGCGACGGCGATTCGCCGCGCAGGACTGTCAGCCAGGTCGGCGGATTGACAAAACGGAAGTACATGACGCTCGCCGGCGGGAGCGGATCCTGGATTGCTTCCATCTCGCCGGTTTCTTCGTCGACGATATCGCTAACCCAGGCGAACTCCTTGCCGGGCCGCGGGAGCGGTCCGGCGAATTCCGATTCCTTGTCGGGCTCGGCATCCCGCTCGCGATCGAGCCCGGGCACGGTGGCGTTCAACCAGCTGGGGGCCGCCTCGGCAGCGCTGGGCCGCAGATCGTCTTCCACAAAATCCGCCAGTTGCTCTTGATCTTGCAAGCCCCAGGCGCGCGCCGCTTCGGCGGCGGATTCTTCCGGGTCCAAATTGATATCGGGCGCCACACCCGGGGCGTCGGGAAGGGCGGCGGCAGCCTCGGTATCTTCCACAGAGAAAATGCCCAATTCTTCATCGATGGCGGCGGCGGTATCTTCGCTCAGCCAGTCGACATAGGGATCGTCGTCGTCATCGTCCTCAAGCTCGGATTGCCAACTGTCAATCAGATCGACATTGAGCCGATTCTGCTCCTCGTCGCTGATGGTCTCGTCCAGCAAAGATCCCTCAACATCCGCTTCGTCCAGCGCTTCGTCGAGCCAGGGTTCGGCGGGCGGCATCGCCAGCAAGTCATCGTCGAGTTCGTCGAGACCTTCATCGAGACCGGCGGGGGCTTCTTCCGCCGCCTCCTCCAGATTCAACTCGTCCAGGTCGAGCCAGGACTGGATATCGTCGACCTGGATCGGCTCGGTATCCGATGTCCGGTTCAGCAAATGCCGCAAGCGATCGTCATCGGCGAAGAGGTCGTATTCAGCGCCCGCTTCGCTCTCGGTCATCATCTCGCGCATGGCGGCTGAGAGCCAGGGCGCGCCGACCGCTTCTTCCTCCGGCTCCGGCTCCAGCAGCAAGTCGCGGTCGAAGTCCTCGATGTATTGCCGCGAATCATCGCCGCCCGACTCGACGCCGCTTTGCTGAATGTCCATCACCCAGGAATTGTCCTCGTCATCGTCGGTTTCCAATTGCTCCAGCATGCGCGCCAGGTCATCCTCCAGGTCGCCTTCGCTGACAGCTTGCGCGCCAGGCGCGGCGTCGGCATCGCCAGGCGCGGCTATAAAACCGCCTTCTTCCAGCGACGCGATGGCATCGCGCCCGTCATCATCATCGGCCGGGGCCGGCGCGCCTTCTTCGCTATGTTCGCTGTCTTCCGAGATTAGTTCGCTGAAGAGGCTTTCGATTTCATCATCGGCGAGCAGGTCGTCAATTCCGGCGGTCGCGCTCGACGGCGCGCCCGCCTCATGTTCCTCGACGATGTCACCGCTGTCCGCTTCCGCCCCGCCATCCCGCAATCCATTTAGCCAGTCGGGGTTCACGATCGCCTGTTCGTGACGGGGGATGCTGTCGTAGTCGAGTTCTTCCAGCGTGACCAGGTCCTCCGGCGGGGCTTCGCCCGTCGCCAGTTGACGCGCCAGGTAGGGATCCAGGTCTTCGATGCGCGCCAGATAGACTTGGGCGTCGGAGGGGCGCCGCTCGGAGAGCCAGAGTTCGGTCATGATGCGGTTGGCGGCGATGGAATAGGGCAGCGACGCCAGGATCTCGTCCGCGGCTTCGGCGGCAGCCATGCGCTGGCCATCGAGCCAGAGCGCGCGGGCGCGCATCAATTGCAGGTCGATGCGGTTCGGGTCCCGCGTCAGCGCCCCGTCCAAAACGTCAAGCGCCTCCGTCAGGGCGTTGTTGCGCACGTGCTGCTGCGCCAGGGCGCCGGCGGTCAAACCGACGCGCTCAATTTGCTCGCCGCGCTCTTCCAGGCTGAGCCGGCGGATCAAGTCCATGGTTTCGCGGTGATTGGGCCGCTGGTCGAAGGCGCGTTCGGCGTGCCAGAGGGCGCGCTCGCCCTGCCCCATTTCTTGATAGACCTGCGCCAATTGCGAATTGGCTTTGAAGTCCTGGGGGAGCGCGCCCAAGAGGCGCCGCAGCACTTCGGCGGCTTCTTCCCCGCGGTCGGCGGCGAAGAGCGCATCGCCCAGTTGCCCGTAGGCGCGCAAGTTCTTGGGGAAGGCTTTGAGGATGTGACGCGCGTGGGCGATCACTTCGTCATGCCGGTCCTCCGCCAGGAAGCCCCCCAGCCGGTCTTGATAGGCGCTTAAGCTGATTTCTGCCATAAGGGTCTCGTTTGCCCCCGCTAAGTCGTCATGTCAAGGGCGTGGCAAGCCCATCGGAAGGGCAGGCAGCTCGCGATCAACTCGTATTCTCCCGCCGAGCGGCTGTGGCTTGGCAGTGTAAATGGCGTTCGGCAAGCGAGGACTGCGCTTGATGTTGACCACCCCCAAATCATCTAGGATTATAACATAAGCAAGCGCTTTGGGCGGGGAAATCGGGATTGTTTTCCGGATATTTTTATTCACCACAGAGGCACAGAGGGCACAGAAGTAAGTGCAAGCAAGTAATGAGAATAATGCCGCACTTCACTCCCATCCACATCCAAGGTCGAAATCTGTACGGGTCAGCCGGCGGCTGACCCATTGCTATCGTTCCGCTTATGTTTATTATGAGGGCGAGCCGCCGGCTGACCCGTACAGGCTCCTTATTTTTTTGCATTGCTTACTTGGATTTACTGAGAGCACAGAGGGGCGAGCCACCGCTGCGCGTAGACACAGCCCCCACCCCCCAGCCCCCTCCCCCATAAAGACTGAGGACAGGACAGGTTTAGCATAGCCTCTGGTCTGTCACAGGATTCAAGCACGGGAATGAGTCATAAGGTAAGACGTACTTGTTAAAGTAGGCAAGTCCCTGCTTGAACAAGCTTAATGGCCGTCTCAACTTGCCGTCTTTGGTCTTTATTAGTCGGCGCGCCTTGCCTGTGATCACAGCCAAGCTGCCAAGCGCCAAGGCCAAGCCTTGCGCGAGCGCCAGGATCGCCAGGAATCGTGACATTCGTTCCGCCGAGCGCAAGCGACACATCTCCAACTGCCATCCGCCGCTCTTCAAGTCGCGGAAGCTCTGTTCCTGCCAGTTGCGCATGGCATACTCCCGCCCTGTCAAGTCAGGATTGTTAGTGACCAAGATCCAAGGTTCGGCGCAATGTCGCTCCCAAATTGCGCGCACATGTGCCGGAATCCTACCTCGTTTGACAAAGACCAATCCGCTGGCGGACCAGCGTCCACCCTTATTCACTTCCTTAAACGGATGCAATTTCCCGCCATCGGTCTTGATCTTAACAGTTTTCGGGACGCGAAACAGATAATGCCAGCCTAAGGCTGCAACTGCTCTGCACAGCGCTGGAGAGTTGCCGATGCCACGGTCCGCCAGCACCAGTACCGGTCTGTCATCTGGTAAAACTGACTTGATTTGCCCAAGCATGGTCGCAATCATCCTTACCTGACCTTCAATCGGAAAGTCCTCGCTGCTCATCTCCTTATAGCAAGTCCAGGCAAGCTGAATACAGCGCCGCTTATACACTACGCCCACCATCATCACGCGAAAGCGCCCACCGATACGGGTCTCGTCCACCGACAACACCAGCCGCTTCTGCGGCAGACAACTGACAACCCAGCGTGTCCAATCCAGTGTGAACTGAGCTGGCGTCCACTTCTGGTCCGAGAGACAGCGCCGCAACTGCCGCACGATACAATCGGGCATGACCCTTACCGCCAAAACCTTGGCAATCCTTGACTGATGGCAATGTTCGCAGAGCATCACACCGAGACTGAACTTTGCCAGACGCTTTTGTTGCCACACCGTAAAGCTTGACAAATGATTCGAAACCTTGTCCTGCCACTGGTACAATAGATCCAGATTCATCAGTTTCACCTTTCTTTCCTTTCGCCTGGTTAGAAGTGTTACTGATGAATCTTTACATAAATCGCGATTTACCGCCTTTCAATTCATCGCAAAACCTGTCCTGTCCTCAGCCCATAAAGAGGGAGGGGGAGCTAAGCGCCGCGGGACGCAAGGTATTTTGCGTGGGCGGCTGCTGTGCAGCGCGTGGGTCTACGGTTGCCGCCATGAATGAAGTTGCAGGGGGCAAGGGAAGCCCAGGGAGGGGCCGGTGAATTGGGATCTATAGCAAGCCCTGGCGAAGCGGGGCGCCGCGGATGGCGATCATGACGACTTTGGCTGATCAACGCGCCTTTGGCTTTGTTTTATGGCGACGTCTTTTTTGCGCTTTGCGGCGCTTGTCAGATCCCGCCAGAATTGCTCGATGGCGCCGTTTCCTAGGCGCTTTAGGGCGCTTGTCGGATTGCGCCGGTTTTGACTCGCCATCTTCATCGTGGGGGAGACCCGCCAGCAGCGTTTGCGCGTCAAGCGGGTCGCTTTCAGGATCTTGATTCGCCCCGACTGCCATTCGCTTTAGCGCCGCGCGCGCGCCAATGCTTTGAGGCGGGACGGGATTCTGGGGAGTTGCAACTGCCCCGGGTGGCGGGGCAT
>JAJEFB010000036.1 GCA_022820665.1 Anaerolineae bacterium
CCAGAAAGATTTGATTTCATATCCTTGATGCTTTATCCTAGAATTCATGACGTGACTCCAATTTGTATGCTTTGCTAGTACAACTAGCACGAATTGGTTTTCACGTCATTTCTATTTCAACCGAAAAGGATACACTACCGCTCCCGCTCATGCCAGAAAGCGCGCCGTCCTTGCGCCATGTCCCGTCAGTGACAGAGTTCTATTCCCGCCTCACAGGTAAGCGCTTGACAAGGTCACATCGCGGCGATATGCGCCGCAACTGATAATCGAACCAGCGCCAGTCCGGCTGCGCCCCGCCACTTGATCGTTTTACTAGTTGCTCCGCAGCCAAGCCAGGCTGTACGCCAGCGCCTCGTCGATCACTTCTGTAACCTCTGCCAGCACGTCGAAGACGTGATCGCCATCCAGCACGACCAGCGCCTCCGCGCCCTCGTGATAGTCAAGAAAGACCTGGCCAGCCTGCGGTTGCGGCGTCACGGTTGTGTCGCGCGCGCCAGTGATGGCCAGCAAAGGTCCTCCATAGCCAGCTATCTCGGCCACCGGATCGACCAAGAAGATATCCTCGAAGAACGGACCTTTGAGCGATGTCTCGGCGCCCCAGGGCAATACGATGGTCAGCGCCTCGTCGCCGGCAGCCGCGCCAGCCAGCAGGTTGTCATAACCCAGCAAGATGCCGTAACTCATGACCGGATTCGATACCGCCGACCAGAGCACGAGGTTGCTGACGCGCGCGTCGCGCCCGGCCGTGGCCGCGCCAACAAGTCCGCCTTGACTCAGACCCACGATGCTGATATTCCCGCTGTCGACATCTTCTAGCGTCTCTACAAAATCCAGCGCCGCGATGGCGTCCGAGATCTGACCGCTGAAGGTCGTGTCCTCCCAAGCGCCTTCGCTCTCGCCGGAGCCGCGGAAGTCGATGCGCAGGCTGGCGACCCCGCGTTCGCCCAGCCAGCGAGCGGCGCGGCTGAACATCGTGTCTTCAGTGCCGAGAACCGGCAGTTCGTGGCGCGTGCCAGTGAAGCCGTGTAGCAGCAAAGCGACCGGGAAAGCTCCCTCGCCCTCCGGCATGGCCAGCGTACCGACGATGGTCTGACCCTCGTTGCTGAAGCTGACGTCGCTCTCGCTGACACCATACTCGGCCATGGAGCCGGCCAATGCGGCCGCGGCGTCAGCGAGGCTATCCTGCGCGGCCAGCGGCATCGCGACAAGTCCCAAAGCCAGCAGCAGCACGACGATCAGCACTGTAGCGGTAATGCGCTTCAAATGAATTCTCGAAAACATGGCGAACTCCTAGCAATAAGAATTTACGATGGCCTGATTCTGGCACACCAGCCGCTCCTTCGCAAGCGAGCCGAAGCATGATGAGCCAATGCATTGCGCCCAAGATTCAGTATCAAAAACTGATTGCAGGATCGATTTCGAGAAACTTACGGTACTGTTATGCGTAGCAGCGAAGACGTCAAAGCGGAGACAACTCGTCCGCTATTCCCGCCTCACAGTGATCAAGGTATTCGCCTCTAATTCGTCCACGACGCTGTATTCGCCGTCATTCCAGATGATAGTCAAACGCTCTAGCGCGGATCCGGAAGGAAAGCCGAAATGCACGCGGCTGGGATCGCCCGACAGGTAGCCGCTGGATACGGTCACATCACGGCGATAAGCGCCTTCGCTGGTCTCGAGGAACAACTGCGTGCCGACGCTGGCGCTTGCGGAAGGCGTCCAATGCAAGTCGACCTCAATACTTTCTCCGCCACAAAGTTGATTCTCGAAGACTTTCGCCGGCGCATTCAAGTTGTTGACAAGCACATCCAGATCGCCATCGTTGTCCAGGTCCGCCAGTGACATGCCGCGCCCGCTCGCCTTGTCGTTGAGCGCCCAGCTTGGCTGTGGCGCAAATCGCTCGCCAGCGAGGTTGCGATAGACCTGGTTTTCTTCCACCAACTCATTGCCCGGCAAGTGCGAGAACATCTCCCGAGAAATCATGCCGTTGACGACGTACAGATCCTGGAATCCGTCGTTGTCCAGATCGCCGAATTTTGTCGACCAACTCCAGCCGGTCGCGTCCAAGCCCAACCGCGGCGCGATGTTTTGCGCCAACCCCGCTCCACCGCCAGCGTAAAGCACGTTTTCCATGATCTGCGGGTCGCCCTCGACATGCGGCATCGCCATCATCATGTCCATCACCGGTCCCCATTGCGCCTGCGTTTCTTCGTCATCGGCATAGGGTTTCATGTCCACTGCATATACTTCGACACGGCCGTCATTGTCCAGGTCGGCCGCATCGTAGCTCATGGTGCTGTGCGGCATCACCGGCGGTGGCTCCCGTTCTTGCCAGTTGCCGTCGACAAATGTGAAGAAACGGTCGGGCACGGCGAAGTCGTTGCCGATGATGATTTCCTGGTCGCCATCCGCGTTGACACCGGTAAGCAGAGCCAGGGTATTGGACCGGTTCGCGAGTCGCGTCGCCCGGAAGCGGTCCTTGCCCTGTTCGTAATAAATCACACCTGATTTCGGCGCCGATTGGCCCAGGATCATTTCATTCTCGACATCGTAGGAGCCGGTGACCAAATCGAGATCGCCGTCGCGGTCGGCATCAAGCCAGTTCATGGCATAGCCGATATAGCTCACGCCGTTCAAAACCTGGATAGCGAAACCGGTGCCTTCTTGATTGCGCCAATAAAGCGGGGCGGCTGCCTGCTGAGTGAAGACGATATCAAGCCAGCCGTCGCCGTCGACATCGACGGTGGCTACCGCGCGCGACGGCGCCAGGGAGGGAAGCGCCTGCTTCCGAAACTGCAGGTCGCCCACATTCCAGAAAACAGCGTTGTCGCCGCCCAGGTTTGCCAGCACGATATCCAGCAAGCCGTCATTGTTCAGGTCATTGACAGCCAAACCCGCGCCATTGCTGTCGTAGAATCCGATTGGCAGAGCGGTCGGCGTCGTAATATGGACCAGTTCATGAGCCAGGAATGCTCCCGAGCAATCCTCGGCGCGCCGCAGCGAAACGGAATCCAAGGTCACTGGAACATAGATGCGGAGCGCCGCCCCGACATTCACGACGGCGAGCGTGAGCGCCAGCGCAATCAAGCGAAACAGACAACTGCGAAACATTTTGCAACCTGTTGTTTGGCGGATAGTGCCAGAACGATACCATCAGGCAGATGGATTGGCAAACCTGTCTCACGCGCGGATGCGCCTTCGCGTGGGAGCGCATTAAAAAAGGGTGGAGAGGCTAAATGCCTCCAACTAGATTCAAACTCTTTGCTTGGTTAGTGAGGCGCGCGCGTAGGAGGGATTTGATTGTCCATGTTTGAGCGGAGGCTGTTCGGTCTATGTGGCGGGTTCAGCATCCGGGGTAGCCTTGACCATGATGCCTCTGCCTTCGAGGAAGCCAAGCATCCGCGCCTGCTCTGTTTTAACATCCTGTAAGTCGCCTCTGACATCCTGGAGACCCGCTTCCAATCGTTCCTCTAGCCGGTCAAGACGCGCATCCACGCGGTCGAAGTGTTCATCAACCTGCGAGAATCGGTCACGAACTTGGTCAAAACGATCGTCTATTCGGTCAAAGCGGTCGTCAATGCGGTCGTCAACGCGGTCAAAGCGGTCGTCAATGCGATTAAAGCGCTCATGGAAGCGAGCTTGTTCGGTTTCAACATTCTGCAGCCGACCATCAAGGCCGTCGAGTTGGTCCCCTATGCGGTTAAACTGGCGCGTAATGTAGGCGAGCAGTCCCACTCCTACCGCCAATACCGATGCGATTGTCGCGATGGTTTGTCCCCAGTCCATGATGCTCGGCGTTTCCTGCAATGTGTAAGTAGATAACCATATTCTAACGACGCCCGTCTCGCTACGCAAGTATTTGTGAACACGCTGCGCGTACAAATGAAAAGCTCCTCTGCCACGCGCTGGTGGAAGAGGAGCTGAGTTGACTATTGAGGAGCCGATCAGGCTTCGGCGTCGGTTTGCGGCGGGTTCTCCAGGTCGGCCAGCGAGGGCATCTTCTCTTTCTTGGAATGGACGCCGGTAGCCCCGTCCGGGCGGGTCCCGCGCGATTCCAGGCTTTGCAAGTTGCCGTCGCCGTCATAAGCGCGCACGGCAAATCGGTAGTCGCCTTCCTGGAAGCGCCAGTCAAAGCGCCACAGAACCCAGGTCAGTTCCGAAAGCGGCATACGCAACTTCGCCTCTTGCCAATCGCCATCGTTGACGCTGACTTCGACGCGGGAGATGCGCTTGGCCCCGGCATAGGCGATCCCGCCGATGGGCACGACATAACCCTCGTCGTCCTTGAGGATCGCGTCCGTCGCCACGGTGTCCACCACCGAGGTCGGATTCACCATCGCTTCGACGCTCCAGCCGCGGCGCACCCAATAACCTTCTTGCCAAGTATCGACAAATTCGATGCTCTCGATCCACTTGGGTTGCTTCATGCCATAACGATCAGGGATATAGATGCGCAGCGGGAAACCGTGCTTCTGCTTCAGCGGCTGGTCGTCCCACTCGTAGGCGAACATGATGCGGTCGTCGGCGTTGATGACATCGAGCATGACATATTCATCGAAATTGTCGGCGCCGGTGATTTTCAGCGCGACAGCCTCCGCTTGCGGTTTCACCAGATCGAGGAAGTCGCTCATGCGGAAGCCCGACCATTTGGTGGTGCTGATCAAGGTGCCGCCAATGCGGTTGCTGATGCAAGACAAGGTGATAAAGCGATCGACCCGCTCGAATTTGTCATAGAGCTCACCCAGCGACAAGCTGACCGGATTGTCAACAAGACCCGTGACGTCAAGCCGCCATTCGCCGGAGTCAATCACCGGAGGTCGCGAACTGATGTCGATGCGATAGTGATCGTCAAGCGGCGTGTACTCGGGTCGGGTGCCCGGGGCTGGCTCCATATTGCCTTCGCGGTTGGGCAGGACATCGCCGCCCGAGGCGTCGCCGGCAACTTGCCCTTCGCCCGGACGATTGCCGATGAAGGCGCCCAGCCCGGCGCCGATGACCGTCAAGACCGCGCTGGCGCCGCCGATGCGCACCATGAACTGGCGACGATCAAGCGCCTCGACAGTGATCGTCTCACCCGTCTCTTCGTCGATCTTGGTTTTCGCGCCGCTATGCGCGAGCGCGTTATAGATCCAGTTGGCAGCCGTTGCCCACAACTGACAAACGATGAGAACCCAAACGATCTGCGCAGCCTTCGGCGCGGTGGCGGTCAGATTCACTTGCTCGGAGATCAGCAGCATGACCGCCCCAAATCCCAAACCCAGCATCATGCCCGGGTAGAGATTGCGAGCGCGGGTTTTACTGCGATTCAAGATCCTGTAGAAGACCGTGATACTAACCAGGCCAATTACGAGGAAGGCGCCCAGACCCATCAACTGCTCGGCGGTCTTGGCAGCGACTGATGTCTCGCCCATGTTAAAGGCGATGATCATGTCCACCATCATATCAATGCCGAAGGTCAGCAGCGCGCCCGGCAAAACCCGTGAAACAAAGTCGAAGACATCAAAGGGGATAAAGGGCAATCCAGCCAGTTGATCGGCCAGGAATAACACTGAAGTCAGCGTCATCGTCAGCAGGGCGCCGACCAATGCGCCGAGCCACAATGACGGTTTCTTGATCGTTTCCATAATCCTCTTCACTCTCCTAATCGAATTGGATACTTATAGTATAGTACATGTTTTGGCGGAAATATATTGCCTTGAGATTACGGAGCGCTTACAAATTGCCTACTCGGGATTAATCGCGCGGTACTTCAGATAATAGGCGAGCGAAGTGGATGCTGCAAAGAGTGAGCTAATGAGTGAACTAATGGACCGGCTGCAAAAGGAATCGAAAGACAAGGCGATCTATCGCCAGGCGCTCGATCACGCCCTGGCATATCTCGATTCGCTGAAGCGTCGTCCCGCCTTCCCGACTGCGCCCGCCCTGGACGCTTTGCAATCCTTGGACGAGGGACTGCCAGATGGACCCTGCGAAACGGGCGAAATCCTGCGGCTACTGCACGAGATCGGCGCGCCGGCGGCAGTCGCCCAGGGCGGCGGACGCTACTTCGGTTTCGTCAACGGCGGCGTGATTCCAGCGGCGCTGGCGGCAAGGCTGATTGCGGATGTCTGGGACCAGAACGCGGCATTACGCGTCATGTCGCCGATTGCCGCCAAATTGGAAGCGATCTGCGAAACCTGGCTGGTTGACCTGCTCGATCTGCCAAAGGGCAGCACAGCGGGATTTGTCAGCGGGACGTCGACGGCAACCCTTTGCGGTTTGTTGGCCGGACGCAATGCCATCCTGTCGCGACAGGGCTGGGATGTCGCCGAGCGCGGGCTCTTCGGCGCGCCTCCCATTCGCCTGATCATGAGCGAAGCGGTGCATGGCAGCGTCTTAAAAGCGCTGGGGATTCTCGGCATTGGCCAAGCCCAGATCGAGGTTGTGGCCGCCGACGAACAGGGCAGATTCGATGCGCGGCAGCTTCCCCAACTGGACGAAACAACCCTGCTGATCCTGCAAGCGGGCAACGTCAACAGCGGCGCCTTCGACGATTTCTCGATCATTTGCGCTGCGGCGGAGCAAGCCGAGGCTTGGGTGCATGTCGACGGCGCCTTCGGCTTGTGGGCCCGCGCTTGCCCAGAGACGGCGCGCCTGACCACTGGCATCGAGCGCGCGGATTCCTGGTCCGTCGACGCCCACAAGACGCTGAACAGCCCCTACGATTGCGGCATCATATTCTGCAAAGATCGCATGACGCTGGCAAGGGCATTACAAGCGAGCGGCAGCTACCTCCACTTCAGCGAGGGTCGCGACGGTATGCTGTATGCGCCGGAGATGTCGCGTCGAGCGCGCGGGATCGAACTGTGGGCGCTGCTGAAAGCATTGGGCCGCGCCGGCGTCGATGAACTGGTTGCGCAACTTTGCGCCCGGGCGCGGCAATTTGCCGACGAGCTGGCCAGGCGCAAGTTCCGGATTCTGAATGAGGTCGTATTCAATCAGGTGCTGGTGGCTTGTGAGAGCCCGGCATTAACGCGGGAAACCCTGCGCGCGCTACAGGCGAGCGGCGAGTGCTGGTGCGGCGGGTCGGAGTGGCGCGGAGAACCCGTAATACGCATCAGCGTCTGTTCCTGGGCGACAACGGCAGCCGACGTTCGCCGATCGGTAGCGGCTTTTGCGGCGGCGCGCTCAGGGGCGCTGTCAATGATATAAGGCGCATGGCTAATTCAGATCGCCGGGCGCTATTTTGCCGACGCAAGGTCGCGAATGTTGCGAGCGCTTTCCATCTCGCGCTTCAAAGGTGAATCTAATCCAACCCTGCATGCCATCGTCGCTAAAATGAGAGTGACCCGTTTTACATTCGTCGCCTTACCGGAGGCCCCGCGGGCATAAGCCCAGCCTCGGCCACCGGCCGTGATCAAATACGGTAAATCTATGTTTAGAACACAATTAGCAGAAGCCGCTCTGCGGCAACGAGAAAGCATGCCGGCGCACGCTAAACAATCAACATGCTAGCCTATTGCGCAAGGTGGTTTATTCGAATCGGAGCCCGGTTTTCCTAGATGGGTGGCATATACCGAAAGAGCAACGACAGCTGGGGATTTAATCATGCTATTTGACAATACCTGTGTATAATACTCTTCATCAGCCATATATCGCATGTATTGGGAGTACAAAAGCCGTGTCCTCAACAAACCGTCTCAAGGAGTTGCGGGACCAGATTGACCCGATCAATCTGGAGATCCTGGAATTACTCAACAATCGTGCCGAAATCGCGCTGGAAATCGGCAAAGTTCTGCAAGAGATGGGCACGCGATTTTATGACCCGCAGCGCGAAGCCGAGATGCTGACCGCGCTCCAATACGCCAACGAGGGACCTTTCAGCAACGAAACGATCAGCAAGCTGTTTAACGAGATTTTCCGCGCCACGCTCAACCTCGAAGAGCAGGACGCGCGGCAGACGATTCTGGTGCAGCGCAAGTCGCCGGATCAGCATACCATCATCGAATTCAGCAACGGCTTGCAACTGGGCAATGACAGCTTCGAGCTTATCGCCGGTCCCTGCGCCGTGGAAAGCTACGAGCAGATGGACCAGGTGGCGGCTGCGCTGGCCGCGCGCGGCGTCAAGATGATCCGCGGCATGGGTTACAAACCGCGCACCTCGCCCTACGACTTCCAGGGCATGGGCGAAGAGGGCTTGAAGATCGCCCGACAGGTCGCCAACAAATACGGCCTGGTCGTCATCAGCGAAGTGCTGGATCTGTCGTTGATACCCATGATGGACGAATATGTCGACGCTTTCTGGGTGGGCGCGCGCAATATGCAGAACAGCTTCCTGTTGCGGGCGCTGGGCAAACAGAAAAAACCGGTCCTGCTCAAACGCAGCTTCGGCGCCACCTTGAAAGAATATATCTACGCCGCCGAGTACATCATGGCCGCCGGCAACGAACAAGTGATTCTCATGGAACGCGGCATTCGCACTTTCAGCGAATGGACGCGCAATACGCTGGATATCAGCGCTGTGCCGCTGCTAAAGCAGGAAACACATCTGCCGGTGATCGTCGATATTTCGCATTCGGCTGGCCGCCGCGATATCGCCAATCCCCTAGGGCGCGTGGCCCGCGTCAGCGGCGCCGACGGCTTGATGGTGGAAGTCCACCCCAACCCCGATGTCGCCATGTCCGACGCCAAGCAGCAACTCAATCTCGATCAGTTCAACCAATTGATGGACGATATCGAGTCGATATCGCTAGGCGACAAGCAGCCGGCGGTTTAATCATGCCTGGCGTCCCTTTCAAAATTGAATGGGACAGAAAAGACAAGCATCTGATGGAGTCCCCCTGTACAGTTGTGTAGGGGGATTTCGTTTTTTTAAAGAAGCTGATAAACGATATGCTGGGGAAGAGCTAGCTACAACTTTCGCTTTGTCCGTCGAGACCTGATAGTGGATAATGCTGTACCAGAGCTAAAGTCGAGTGATGCGCAGGCCTCTTGTTAATAATAAACTATTTCTGGTCTTAGCCATCGCCTTCCTGGCGCGGCTCGGAGCGCTATTCGCCTTTCCATCCGTCTTCGCCTTCAGCGAGCCCGGCGGCGAGGTTCACGGCTCGGTCGCTTATGACGCCTACGCCTTGAACCTGATCGAGACTGGCGTCTATGGACGCGAGCCGGGGGCGCCGGATTCGGTATTGCCGCCCTTGTACAGTTACCTCTTGGCGCTGATCTATAGCATCTTCGGGCGCAGTTACCTCGCCGTGGGCCTCATTCATACACTCTTAGATGTCTGCGCCATCGCCCTGCTCTACGACATCGCGCGCAGGCTCTTCCCTGGAAATCGCGGCGAATGGATCGGCCCGCTCAGCGCTCTCTTCTTCGCGCTCTATCCCTACTTGATCTTCCAAAATCTCACGCTGAACGACACCGCGCTCTGGATTGCTTTGCTGCACCTCTTCGTCTGGCTGATGATCCTGCTACGTGAACAGGAAAGCGAGAATCGACGGACCTTCGCGCTCGCCGGCGTTGCTGGAATCGTCCTGGGCATTTCCGCTCTGGCGCGAGCGTTATTGCCGCCCTTGGCGCTGTTGGCGGCGCTCTGGTTCCTCTTTCGCCTGAGCTGGCGGCAAACCCTGCTGCGCACCCTGCCGGTGGCGATTGTCAGCCTCCTTGTCCTGATGCCCTGGCTCCTTCGTGGCGCGGCCATTCACGGGGGATTCGTGGCTGTAGCCCTCAATGGCGGCGAAAATCTCTATCAGGGCAATAATCGACAGACCGTGCCCATCTTCCGTGCCGGCTACGATGTGCAATGGTCGAGCCGGCCGCCCGACGCTCCCCGGACTGACGATCCCTACCGTAACAATCAATTACTGCTGAACGCCGGCCTGCGCTACCTGCGGGAGAATCCCTGGCGCATACCCGAACTGCTCTGGGTGAAATTCTGGGTCTACTGGAATCCGCAGGTCACGCCGCTTAACAACTTGCGCGGAGGCGAAGTTCTGCGCGTCACCGCCGATGGCGTCGTGCAAATCATCAGCGACGGCGATTCTCATACCGGCGTCAGCGCCGCCAATGCCGCCTATCAAGACGAGAGCCTCTTCGCTGTCGTCGGGCGCAACCTGCATATCGTCAGCTTCGGCGGCTTGTGGCTGCTGGCGATCGTCGGCGCCGTCTTGAACCGCCGCGACTGGCGGGATCTGAGCCTGCTGTTTTTCGTGCAGATCAGCCAGACGGCGGTCTATCTGCTCTTCCATCCCTCGACGCGCTACCGCTCGCCCACAGACCCGCTGCTCTTCGTGTTTTCGGCGCTGGCGCTGGTCTGGATCTGGGACCGCTGGCGGGGGCGGCAGGTGAACTAAACTTGAGCCTGTCAATTACAAATAACGGAACACTATGTAAATCGGTTGCGGAATCAAAACACATGTTCTATAATCGCATCTGAATGCTAGTTCATCAACTCCGAAAGGACAAGTATGAATCGGCAGAATCCACCCAAAGGCATTGAATGGACGCGCGTTCCAGGCGACGACGGCGAATTGCTGCCAGGTTACACCTGGAATCCAACCGGCGGCTGCATGCACGGCTGCACCTGGCGCATGCCTGACGGATCAATCACTGAGTGCTACGCCAAGACCATCGCCGAACGCTTCACGCGAGCCTATTCACAAGGTTTCGAGCATCACTACTGGCGACCCCATAACTTGAATGCCCCGCTCAAACTGAAAGAAGCGGCTGGCATCTTTGTCGGCAGCATGGCCGATCTCTTCGGACATTGGGTGCCGGAAGAACAGATTTGCCAAGTGTTGGATGTGATGACCGAGGCGCATTGGCATACCTTCCAGACCCTAAGCAAATTCCCGATTCGCTTGCCGGCGTTCAATCCCTTTCCCAAGAACGTCTGGGTGGGCGTGAGCTTGCCGGCCGGGCATCTGATGAGCCAGACCGGCGGCGCGCGCGCGTTGAAGGCTTACCTGCGTCACATGAAGGATATTAAGGCTAATGTCCGCTTTATGAGCATCGAGCCACTCTGGTTTGACGTCGCGCCTGTCTTTGAGGAGTGGTTGCTCGAAGAGGGTAAATTGCCGTTTGAATGGGCCATCATCGGCGCGGCATCAAATGGCAGTCGGGTCTTTCAGCCGGATGAGGGTTGGACGGGGCAATTGATTGATCTGTTGGACGCTCAGGATGTACCGGTGTTTTTCAAGGGGAATCTCGAGTGGGATGATTGGCGGGAAGCGTTTCCACAAGTCGCATGATAGGCAACGCCTTCAAAACAGTCTCGGCTGGTTGACTTCTTGAACTGCGCCGTTCCAAAACTGAATGCCCAAGTCATGTTTGCTGGCAAATATCATTGTATATACTTGGACATTGCGCTGGTTCTTGAACGGCTTTTCCTCCCGTTTGGTTTTCACGTACCCCATTCCCTTCAGTCGGCCAAGGTAAAAGTCTATCAACTCTCGTCTGACTACCGAGCCCCCTTTACGGCGAGTTTCTTCATAGATTGAACGCCACTCACGAGTACCAAAGAATCTATCGATTACCGTGTCCTCTTCGTGCCCTACCAACTGACCCGCATTACGCGTTATTCCATTGGTAGAGAAGTTGATGATTAGATCCATACGTTGCAGGCTAGCAAGTTTCTCGACCGTCTGCCATTCGACTTCCAATCCCTCGGGGTCTAGAAAAGCCAAGTTGAGACATGGCCAGATTCCCGGACTATAAACCTTGTCATTCTGCTTGATATTCTCGACAATTTTGTCGACCGCTACGTTGCAATCTTCGTTGTAGTGCTTAACGCTCTCGCCAAGATTGCTAGCTTCGACTCTTGAAACTAAAGCGTCGTACTCTGAAGTTCCCATCTCAACCAGGAATACATTGTCAAACGCAAACCGCGTGGTAAGCGCCAACAGCGGCGAACCAAGCAGGATATCTCCGCTCGGTTTGAAACTGTTCTTACCGGGACCTGCTTGCAAGTCAATGTAATTCAATGCCCGCCAACTCTTGTCTTTCATCGCAGTCGTAAACCGACCTAGGTATCCCTTTAGAATCGCAAGCTTGTCCTTCGCATAGTCTTGACTTGGACGAGTTGGCAAACCATCTTCTTCATTTCTGAGATACACATATGTCAACATTGGTTCCTTTCTGCTCCGAAAAGATAATAGCACAAACATTCTAATCTGGCAACCCTACTCCCGATCCGGCTGCAGCAGATCCCCGAGACGACATGAAGCTGTTTTTTTGCAAAGGAAAAAGAAATCAAAACAGATCGGGCGAGCCGGCGGCTCGTCCCTCTGCGCCCTTTGTGTCTCGGGGATGAATCAACCCTGGGCTCGATCCGGCGACATCAGATCCCAAAAGCGGCTGAGCAAGTAGCGGTACTTCATCCCATGGCTCAACAGCGCCATCGTCAGCAGGAACAAGACCGCGATCGCGACGATCAGCAGCGAACCGTCGCCGCCGTCCCAGACCGGCGGCTTGAACTCGAAGAGCGCCGGATAAGCGTACATGATGAGGATGGTCAGCGCCGTCAAGAAGCTGGTCAGCAGGGTGATGCGCCAATGCTGCGCGAAGCTGCGCGGCTGGTACAGGTCGATGCCCTGGATCTGCCAGGTGATCAGCATGCCGTAGAGCGCGACCATGATGGTGATGTTCGAGCGCGTCAACGCCAGGTCGCCGTCGCTGCTGAACCAGGTGACCAGATAGAGCAGCGTCATGATCACCGCGCCGATAAAGCCCATGGTGAAGATGTAATCCATCACGTCTCGGCGGAAGCGCGCCATGAACTGCGGGCGCAGCCAGCCGAATGCGATGAAAGTCGCCGGCAGGTTGACCGTGCCGAAGGTGGCCCAGCTGATCTGTACCGGCGTGATCGGAAAAGGCAGCGCCATGAAAGCGATGAAAACGAAGAGCGCGATATTGTAGAAATTGCGCACCAGGAACATCTTCATGGTGCCGAAGATGGTCTGCGTGGTTTCCTTGCCCTCGCGGAAGGCTCGCGGCAGCGTCGACATGGCGTTGTTGAGCAGCACAATATCGGCCACATCCTTGCTGATCTGGGTGCCGTCATTCATGACGATAGCGAGGTTGGCCGCCTTCAGCGCCGGCACATCGTTGACGCCGTCGCCGACCATCGAGACGTATTCGCCGCCCCGCCGCAGCGCCTCGACGATGCGCTGTTTGGTATCGGGTTCGACGCGGGCGAATACCTGCGACTCGCTGACGGCGCTGGCGAACTCCGTCGCGCCCATGGCCTCAAGCTCGGCGCCGGTATAAGCGCTGTCAACCGACATGCCCGATTCCCGCGCGATGGCGCGCACCGTTTCCAGGTTGTCGCCGGAGATGACCTTGAGCTTCAAGCCCTCGTCGCGGAAGGCTTGCAAGGTCTCCTGAATATCGTCCCGAATCTGGTCGTTCATGACAATCAGCGCAATCGGCTGTACCGCATCCGCGACCTCAATGGCCTCAGCGGCCAGCGTGCCCTGCATCCGCGCGAAAGCCAGCACGCGCATGCCATCCCGCGCCAGCGCCTGGGCATGGGCGAAGTGCGGATCGTCAGGGCGCAAGAGGCGTTCCGGCGCGCCCAGCAGCAGCGTCGAATCGGGCAACTCAACCGCGGCCCATTTACGCAAGGAGGAAAAGGGGATCTCTCGCTGCTTCGACGGATAGCTGTCTTCGCGGACGACGCGCCCGATATAGCGCTCAATCGCTTGGGCGGTGTTGTTCAGATGCGCCAGGTTCTTCAAGTAAATGAACAGGTCGCGCTGGACCGCGCTGATATCAGCTTCGCCAATGTCGATGATCTCGCGCACGGCGAGCTTGTTCTGGGTGAGCGTGCCGGTTTTGTCGAAGCAAAGCACGGTGGCGTTGGCCAGCGATTCCACGGCATTGACGCGCTGCACCAGCGTCTGCTGCCGGCTGATCTTGACCGCGCCAATCGTCAGCGAAAGAATCGCCACCAAAACCAATCCTTGCGGCACCAGGCTGGTGGTGAAGACAACGGCGTTTCGCACGATTTCCAGAAAGGCGTTGTCAATCAGGAAACCGGTGATGAAGATCAACGGCACGAAGACAAACATAATCAAGACGGTGATTTCGACGATGATGTCGATCTTGATTTGTGTGGGCGTTTTGACGATTTTATATTGCTTGGCGATGGTGGAAAGTCGATTGATATAGCTTTCCGCGCCGACTTTGCTGGCGCGCATAATGCCGGCGCCAGCGGTGCAAAACGACCCGGAGTAGACATCGTCGCTCGGCGCTTTGCTGATGGCGTCCGATTCGCCGGTCAAGAGCGATTCGTCCATTTCCAGCGAATCGCTCCGGACGATCTCACCATCGACGACCAGGCGATCGCCAGGTTCAATGAGGATCATCTCGTCTTTGACCACCGCCCGCATCGGCACGTCGATCCAGTTGCCGTCGCGCAGGCAAGACACATTCTGCTCGCTCAGCGCCGCCAGCCGATCGAGTTGGCGTTTGGCGTTGAATTCCTGAATCATGCCAAAAAACGTATTCGAGACAACGCTAAAGCCCGCGAATATCGCCGTGGCGTAGTCACCCAGCATGATCACGCCAATCAGCAAGCTGCCCAGGACAATGTTGAACAGATTCAATACGTTCTCGCGGAAGATATCCCAATAACTGCGCCCGACGCGCGCCTCATAGTCGTTGCTTTCGCCATTGCGCAGGCGTCGCTGCACATCCGCGCTGCTCAGCCCGACAATGGATTCAGTTTCATGATGCCTTATTTCGACGAGGCTCTGCATGAATATTCGATTCTCGCTGCCGATATCGTTATTATCTACGCATGCAATCCCAAAAAGATGTATCCTGCACAATGCGGGCGCGGGACAATCGCCGCATTTTATCAAGGATGCCTAGTTTTGCGAAGTCATTGCGAATCCGATGAGAAGCGCGTCAAACCTTGACTGACAAGCGTGCGCGCTGCTTGTTTAGCCGATTCCTCGTTCAAAGGGAATATGATGATCGAAATTGCCGAGTATTTACCCCCGAACCATTCCTCGCTCTGGGATATGGTTCTGCAATGTGGCGTTAGCAAAGTGGTTGGCGCCATGGACTTGGACGCGCCAAGCGGCGCCGAAGCGCCCTGGTCATACACATCGCTGCTGCGCGCGAAAAACGCCTACGCAGATCACGGCTTTGAGCTTGTCGTGCTCGAGAGTCGGCCGCCGCTGGACAAAGCCAAGCTGGGCTTGCCGGGCCGCGACGAAGAGATCGCCGCCGTCTGCGAACTCATCAGCAATATGGGGCTGCTGGGCATCGAGGTCTGGTGTTACGAATGGATGCCGGTGATGAACTGGATGCGCACCTCGACCACGATTCGGTCCCGCGGCGGCGCCCTCGTCACCGGATACGATCACAGCCAGATGAGCAAGGCGCCTCTGACTGAATATGGCGAGGTCAGCGAGGAGCAGCTCTGGGACAATCTGCGTTATTTCCTGGAACAAGTGATTCCGGTGGCGGAGACGGCGGGTGTCAAGTTGGCTATGCACCCCGATGATCCGCCGCTTTCGCCCATCCGCGGCTTGGCGCGCATCATGCGCAGCGTAGAGAACTTTGAGCGCTTGCTCGAACTGATACCCAGCCCGATGAACGGCATTACCTTGTGCCAGGGCAATTTCACGCTTATGACGGATGACTTGCCGGCGGTCATTCAAAAATTCGCTGACAAGATCTTCTTTGTGCACATGCGCGATGTAGCGGGTGTGCCAGAGAAATTCCAAGAGACATTCCATGATGCGGGCAAAACGGACATGGTCGCTTGCATGCGCGCCTATCGTGATATTGGTTACGACGGCGTGCTGCGGCCGGATCACGTGCCGACGATGGCCGGCGACGACAACGAGAACGCCGGCTATTCGGCAATCGGCCGGTTATTCGCCATCGGCTATCTCAAGGGGATTCGAGAGGCTGTATACGAGGAGGGTCCTCAGGCATAGGCAGCACATCGCTATCATCCAGGATGTCTTGCCCGCTTTTGAGCTTCAACTCGCGATCGTCGATTGTGAGGATAGCGATGACGGCGCTGAGCAGGCAGGCGGCGGCTCCGATATACATCAAGATGCTGAAGATTGTGGCGAAGGATTCTCGGATGACCTGACGCACGCGCTCCTGCTCTTCGGCTGTCAGCCAATCGGGGATGGACGTCTCAGCCAGGTCGCCGGCATCGGCGGCGAGATGCGCCTGCGCATCGGACGGCAAAGATCTGATATAGGGATCGCTCATCAGCCGCTGACCGAACCAAGTAATGGCAAGTCCGCCCAGGATGCCGACGACTAGAACCTGTCCAACGCGAGTCATCGTGTTGTTGACGCCAGAAGCGATGCCGGCGTTATTCCCGGGCGCCGAAGCCATCGCCGCCATCGTCAGGGGCGCAAATGACAAACCGAAGCCGAAGCCGAAGAGAACAACCGGCGCAAAGAAAGTGCTGAAGTACTCGGATTCACCCCCGGTGACGCCGACATTGCCGAAGGTGAAAAACCCGACGGCGACAATGACTAATCCAAGCGCCATGGGAAGACGCGGTCCGCGCCGGTCCAGCAGGGGACCCACCAGGGTGGAACCCAATGTCGCAACCAAAATCAGTGGAACGATGGAGAGCCCGGTGGAGGTGGCGCTGTAGCCTTGTACCTGGATCAGGTTAAGCGGCAGGTAGAGCAGCGCCGGTTGTATGACGCCGTGAAACACAAAGGAAATTGTGTTCGAGGAACTAAATGTGCGCGACTTGAAAAGCCATAGCGGCAAAATACCGTGTTTGTCCTCTTTTTCGTCGCGGAGGAACTTGGCCACGGCAATCCCGCCGCCGATAATGGACACAATAAGAATGGGGCTGTCAAAGCCGAAAGTTGAACTTTCGATGAAGCCAAAGGTTATCCCGCCCAGTCCAATGATGACCAGCAGGGCGCCAAAAATACTCATGCGCCTGGGCGCGTTTTTGTTATAGCTCTCGGGCACGTAACGGAGCAAAACGATGGCAGCCAAAACGCCCAACGGGATATGAATGAGAAACACGAGCCGCCACATGCCCAGGTCAGTAACGACCCCGGCAAAAAATGGGGCCAAGCCAGCCATCAATACGGTGAATCCCGACCAGAGGCCTATTGCCCAACCTTGACCTTTGCGACTGAAGTGAGCGGAAACGATCGCCAGGCTGTTCGGTACGATCATCGAACTGCCGACGCCTTGAGCCAGACGCCCGGCGATGATAACATTCGTCGTCGTGGCGAAGCCGCAGATCACGGAAGCCAAACCGAAGAGCAGGATTCCCACCAGGCAGACGCGACTGCGCCCATAGTGATCGCCAAGCGAACCGGTCACCACGATCAGCGACGCCTGAACCATAATATACGCGTTGGGAATCCAAATGAGATCGGCGCCGCGCGCGCCCAGTTCAACCTGAATAGCCGGCAGCGCCACATTTAGCGACGAACTGGCTACGAAGGCCATGCTCGCGGCTGTTATTGTGGCAAAAAGTACCCAAAAGCCAGGGGCGCTGTTATGTTTTGTCGGCATGATTCCTATCGCCAAAACTCGACCCGTATCCGAACGGCGAATGAATGAAGCGCGTCGCAATCGTGAAATACTCGACAATGTATCGTAAGGTACTGCGCTCGACCAGTGTGAATGACGAACTCAGTACCCGATGGCTCAGCGACCGGCAGGCATGTCCCGAAAGCCAATTTTACTTATCCAGCGGCAGTTTTTTCACCGGATAAAGCAAGACTGCCACTGACGACCATTCCTAAAAATGATGCGATTATTTAAGGCACATTCTCCTGTCGGCGCACCAAACGATTGTCGATCATGATCCAGGAGATTATCCCGCTTAGCAAACAGAAGGCGGCGCTGACCCATAGCAATACATTGTATGCAGCCACATGAGAATTGCGAATCGCCATCTCGACATCCGCTTTTTCAGACGGGGTCAGTGACCCAGGAATGGTTGTTTCCCCCAAGTCCACCGACGCTATTTCCAGTTGATACCGCGTTGCCTCGGGCAATTCTCGCACCTTTGAGTCATTCAACAATGCGGCTGTGAATATGGACAAGGCAAAACCGCCCATGACAGCCACCGAGAGCACCTGCCCCACACGAGACAATGTGTTGCTGATGCCGGACGCAATGCCGGCTTTAGTTTCCTCAACCGATTCCATCACAGCGACGGTCAGCGGCGCCAGGGTTGTTCCCAGCCCCATGCCGGCAAGACATACCGGCAGGAAAAACGTTTTCCAGTAGTCATGCTGTCCACCCGTAATGCCGACCATAGCCAATAGCACAAAGGCAACAAATGTCAGCGCATGGCCCACAGCAATCGGTTGTCGCGGACCATAGCGATCAACTATGCCGCCAATGTAGGCAGAAGATAAGAGCATGAGTATCGTCATCGGCAAAATGGCAATGCCAACGAACGATTCGCTGTAGCCCTGAATCTGTATCATATTCAGCGGAATGTAAATCAGAATAGGTCCGACAGAAACATAGAGCAGAAACAGAGCGAGATTGCCACCGGTGAATGTTCGCACTCGAAAAAGAGCCAGCAATTCACGAGCGTGCTCGTGGGTTTCCACCAAAACGAACAAGAGCAGCGTCACGATACCGAAGACAATGGATAGCCAGATCGCCGGATGGTCGAAGCCGAGCTGTGGCGCCTCGAGGAAACCGTGGGTCAGCCCGAGCAGCGACAAGGTAATCAGCATCGCGCTTAACCAACCCATGACAGGTCCCGTTTCTTTGCAGTAAGTTTCCGGCACATATCGCCATAGCACCCAAGCCGCCGCGACACCGAAGGGAATTTGCACATAAAAGATCATGCGCCACATGCCCATCTCCGTCAGCACGCCCCCGATAAATGGACCCAAGCCGCTGGAGAACAAGGTAAAAGCCGACCAAATGCCTATTCCCCAGCCATGCCTGTCACCGCTGAAATGCGCGGAAACGATCGCCAGGGTACCAGGTACGATCATCGCGCTGCCAATGCCTTGGGCAAAGCGCGCCAAAATCAAGATCTCGACAGTTGGCGCAGTACCGGCTACCAGCGAGGCAATGCCAAAGAGCAAAATGCCCAGCATACAAACATGGTTGCGGCCAAAACGATCGGATAGCGAGCCGAAGACTACTAGCAGCGAGGCTTGCACGATGATATAGGAATTGGAGATCCACAAGAGATCGGCGCCGCGCGCATTCAAATCAATTTGAATGGCTGGCAAGGCGACGTTGAGCGCTGTGCTGCCTACATAAGCCATGCTGGCTGCGGATATCGTGGCAAACAGCACCGAATAGTCCAGCTTCCGCGACCGCTTTACTTGTTGCGTCGATGCAGCCAGGGCAGAAATATCTGTCACCTCGTCTCTAGCAACCTCAACGTAATTGCCGAGGTGCAGCTTTTTACATTGTCAAGAATTTGGAGAATCAGGCATCGCGCAGGTCACTGAGTTCTCGTTCCAGTTCGCTTCGGCGTTCCGCGCTGGCGCGGCGCCCAGCGGCCAGCGCGCGGCGATAGTGCTGCTGCCAATTTTCGCGAAATTCGGTCGAGGAAACCGGTGAAAAGAATGTAACCAATAAAGCGCCCAATATGGCGCCAAAACCTAGACCGAACAACAGACTCAAGAATCTACGCATAAGATAGCCCCAATATTCAGCATACGGCAAATGCTAACCCAATTACAAGTTATGTGTCGAAATTCTAACATTCGGCGGACGTCTGCGCGGAATCAATGGCAGGACTCGCCAGGGCAATCGCATCATATCGAAATGCCGCCTACTAAGCAGTATTCATAATCTGTAACCGCACGGCGCGTAACCGGCGAAAAGGTCTACCGCGCTCACGCAAAATAGTAAGCCTTCTCGTCGCATGAGCGACGCGGTTTACATAAACAGAGACGTTACGTTGAAGCGCCCGCAAGTCACGGGTCATTTTCCTGGGCGGCGCCGCGCGCAGACACCCGCTAGGAGGTCAGCCGCCCATACATTGACTCGATTTTGGCGGGTAAAAGGTTCAACCTCGGCGTTATTGACACCTCCTAACGTCCCTTACAGAATGTCGATGGGATCAAGGTCAATTTGCCAACCCGGCTCTGTCGCCAACTGGCGCAGAATCTTGCGCGGGTTGGGTCCCCTCAGAAGCAGTTGCCAGCGATAATGACGATCAATGCGCGTGAAGTAGCAGGGCACAGGACCAATCAGGCTTGTGCCAGTCATGCCATAACGCGTTATCAAAAGCTGGACGCGCTGGGCGGCCGCCGCAGCCTGCTGCTGCGACTTGAGAGGATCCGTGTAGCTGAAAACCAACCGCGCCAGACGACGAAACGGAGGATAACCCAATGCCTTTCGATAGGCGATTTCCGATTCGACGAATCCAGTGTAATCGTGCCGAGAGGCGGCTTGAATGATGTAATTGTCGGGTTGGTAGGTCTGCAAGACCACCTTGCCGCCCAGGATACCCCGACCCGCGCGACCAGCCACCTGTGTCAGCAGTTGGAAGACACGCTCGCCAGCCCGGAAATCCGGCAGTGACAGACCCAGATCTGCGCTGACCACGCCGACCAACGTCACCAGCGGCAGGTCCAAACCCTTGGCGATCATCTGCGTGCCAATCAGGATATCGGCTTCGCCGTCAACGAAACGCTGCAGAATCTCGAAATGCATCTGTGGATTGCTGGCAGTATCCGTGTCCCAGCGCAGCGTGCGGACTCCCGGGAAGATATCGCGCAGCGTTTCGTCGACCAATTGCGTGCCCGCGCCGAAGTAGCGGATTCTTGATGATTGGCACATGGGACACTGCTGGGGTTGCTCTTGGCTGGCGCCACAATGATGACAGCGCAGCGATTGATCAAAGCGATGATAAGTCATAGGGCTGTCGCAGCGGGCGCATTCCAGGACATATCCGCAGTCCCGGCAGAAGACGTAGGTGGCTTGACCGCGCCGGTTAAGCAGCAGCATGGCTTGCTCGCCACGATCAAGGACCTCTGCCAGACTTTGTTCCAATTCGCGGCTGAACATGCTGCTGTTGCCCTGGCGGAGTTCCGCCCGCATATCGACAACCGAGACCGGCGGCAGGTCAATATGGAGCGCGTCGAAATCGCCGGGCGCATAACGCGCGACGACCCCCGCGCGCTTCGCTTGCTGCCGAATCCGCTGGCGATGCCCCATGATACGTTTGGGCAGTCGCAGATAAGTTAAATGATCTTTCTGCGCGCGGTACCAGGACTGGAGGTCGGGCGTCGCGCTGCCAAGGATCAGAACACCACCCTTGTCCCTCATGATATGGTCGGCTACGTCTCGCGCGTGATACTGGGGTTGTCCCCGCCAGGCAATCTGTTTGTAGCTGGCGTCGTGTTCTTCATCGAGGATAATCAAGCCCAGATCGGGCAAGGGCGTGAATAAAGCTGAACGTGTTCCGACCACCACCGATATATCGCCCTGGCGCGCCCGCCTCCAGGTATCATAACGTTCGCCGATGGGCAAGCTGCCATGCACCATCGCTACGCGGCCCGCAAAGCGCTCTGAAACGCGTCGTACTGTCTGTGGGGTCAAGGCGATTTCCGGCACCAGAAAGATGGCTTGCCTGCCTTGCTCCAATACTTCCGCGATCGCTCTTAAGTAGATTTCGGTTTTGCCGCTGCCGGTGACGCCATGCAGCAGAAAACGGGCAGACTGACCGCTATCGTTACCGTTCCGCCGCAAAGCCGGCAGGATCATATCCCAAACCGCTCTCTGATCGGGAGTCAAAAGGGGCGGCTCGGTTGGCACAAAGTCCATATCCTGCAGAGAATCGCGCCAGATCCGCTCCTCACGTATTTCAATGATGCCGACTCGTTCCAGCTTTCGAATGAGCTTCGTCGAAACGCCGGTCGCCGTCCGTATCTCAGTGGACGTCGCCGGAGGATTCGCTTCAATTATGTGCCGCAAGAGTTGCCTGTAGATCTCGTCGCCGCGCCAACTCGAGAGGTGCGTCAATACTTCGTCGGGTGTCGCCTCCAGGAAAACCAGGTCTTGCTGATCACGCTCGGTTTTCTCGACGAAGACCAGGCCGAGCTCAATCAATCTGTTCAAGGGCGCGCGGTTCTTCGCGCCGACCAGTTCCAGCGCCTCATGAACACCAAGCGCGTCCTCATCGCGCCCCGCGATCAATTCCAGCAAATCGGCATGCTTGACAGGCTTGCCGAGCTTCTTGGCAAGTTCATCAATCTGATCGTGTGAGAATAGCGGATAGACCCGCAGCCCGGTCTTGCTGCGCGCGGCCGGCGGCGCCAGCACCGATTGACTCTTGACCATGCCCCCGTCTTCCAGCAACGCCAGTTCACGCTCGATAGCTTGTTTGGGAAAGGCTCGTTTCAATTGCTGCAATCGCCTGGGACCGCGCTGGCGCAAGTAATCGAGCAGACGTCTCGACAGCGGTCCTTCGGATTTGATCCGCGTACCGGGCAAGGTCATTTGCTCGGGCGGCCCGTCCGTCAGGTCATCGCGGACAAAACGAAAGAGCCGGTCGGACACCCCCGTGAAGCCCGGCGGCAGCAGCAGCCAAACGCAGGAGCCGATCGGCGCCAAATAGGTTTCGCTGAGCCAGTTGACCAGTTCGATCGCGTTCGCATCAAGCGCCGGCTGCGGATCAAGCAACTCGATCACAGGCTTGGTCTTGGGGATATCGCTTTGATCGCTGAAGCGCAGGATGACCCCGGGTTGCATGGCCACGCCAAATTCCACGCGCACCAGCGAACCGGGCTGCAAGTCCGGCTCCAGCTCGGCCGGAATGTGGTAGGTGAAGGTCGATTTGACCGGCACATTTAGAGCGATCTCGGCATAGCGCATTGGGTGAGGCTCTGCTCTCCTGCTATTGGTGGAGCTACGATTTTAAGTTATTGACCCATGGTCGCCAACAATCGATTTTAGGAGTGGCTCCCCGAAACGCGTTTGGACGCTCGCCATGTTCCGGCGTTATAATAGGGTTATTATGTTCAGATGGATCAAACCCCGATGAGCGCAGGTCCTCCGCTCGACGGCGCTCTGGCGACACGCATCTTGCAGCGATTTGGCATACCGGTTCGTCCGCAAGCAACTGAAAGCATGCTGCGACAATTGCTCGAACGGTATACGCGTATCGTACCTTGGGAAAGCGCCTCGCGCATTGCCCGCAGGGCAAAGTATGAGTCACGGGACAATTGCCCGGTCTTTGCCGAGGATTTTTGGGAGAGCGCGCTCGAACGGGGTACAGGCGGCACTTGCTACGAGAGCAACTACGCATTCTTTAGCTTGCTGCGCCACCTTGGTTATGACGGGTACTTGACTATCAACGACATGGGAACATCGATCGGCTGCCACAGCGCCATCATCATCTGGCTAGACGGACGCAAGCATCTCGTGGATGTTGGCTTTCCCTTGCACGCGGTATTGCCATTGCCCGAGCGCGAAAAAGTGGCGGTTGAAAGTCCGTTTTTTCGTTACCGGGTCGAAATTGCCGAAGCGAATCGCTACAGGATTTGGCGCCGACCGCATCCCCAAGAACTGGTTTTCACGCTTGTCGACAAGGCGATATCGGATGCCGATTACCGCGCGATCACGGTTCACGACTACCGCCACGATGGCGGGCAGTTTCTGAACGAGATCGTCATTCACAAAGTGATCGATGATCAACTCTGGCGCTTCAACAGCGACGATATGCCCCCGCAGTTGCAAGTCTTTGTCGACGGGCAACGGCAAAACCATTACCTGGACGGGGATGTCGCCGGGCAATTGGCGGAGACATTCGACATGGATCGCGCAATTGTGGACGGAGCGATGCGCGCGATCGACTTGCTATAGAGCGACGATCTTAGGCGATCGTCACATCCTCGTTTAGATAGACATCTTGAATCGCGTTTAACAGGCGAGCGCCTTTCGCCATGGGGCGCTGGAAGGCTTTGCGGCCACTGATCAAGCCCATGCCTCCGGCGCGCTTATTGATAACCGCTGTCTTGACCGCCTCGGCGAAATCGTTGACGCCGCTGGCGCCGCCGGAGCTAATCAAGCCGACTTTGCCCATGTAACCGTTGGCGACCTGGTAGCGGGTCAGGTCGATGGGATGGTCGCTGCTGAGTTCGCTGTAGATACGTTCATCGAGCTTGCCGTAGGAGGAATCTCCACTGTTCAGCGCCTTGTAACCGCCGTTCTGCGTCGGCAACTTCTGTTTGACGATATCGGCGCTCAGCGTCACGCCCAGGTGATTGGCTTGCCCGGTGAGATCGGCGCTAGATTCGTGGTTGGCGCCGTTGAGCGTGAAGGCGTGATTGCGCATATAGCACCAGAGGATGGTCGCCAAGCCCAATTCGTGAGCATAGGCGAAGGCATCCGCAACTTCGATCATCTGGCGGTTGGAGTCTTCCGAGCCAAAATAGACGGTGGCGCCGACTGCGACAGCGCCCATATCCCATGCTTGCTTGACCGTTCCGAACATGATCTGCTCGTGCGAATTGGGATAGGTAACCAGTTCGTTATGATTGATCTTGACGATATAGGGGATACGATGGGCAAATCGGCGCGCGGTCATCCCCAGGACGCCAAAGGTCGACGCGACGGCGTTGCAGCCGCCTTCGAGCGCCAATTCGATAATCCGCGCCGGATCGAAGTAGGCGGGATTGGGCGCAAAGGAGGCGCCCGCCGAGTGCTCGATGCCCTGGTCAACGGGCAAGATCGAGACATAGCCCGTACCAGCAAGGCGACCGTTATTGTAGATCTGCTGCAAACTGCGGATCACTTGCGGATTGCGATCGCTATCCATCCAGACGCGCTCGGCGAAGTCCGGACCCGGCAGCGCCAGGTTTTCCTTGGGAATGGTGGTAGAAGAGTGGTTCAAGAGATAATCGGCTTCGTCGCCGAGATATTCGGCAACCTCGTCGACCCGCAACTCTGGGCTAGCTATGGCCATGATGGAACCCTTGGGCTATTCGGACGGCTCAGCCACAATTATAGCAGTAAACTCAGAGGTCCTCCGCAAGAACATTCTGACAGTAATCAAGACTGATATGAAAGTGTATATGGAGCTGGTTTTGTCATGGCAAGCTTCGACAGGTTACGTACTCCGCAAACTTTGTTATCATTTGGATGCACGAGAAACTATGGAATGAGAATGCGAATTGACTGTAGCTCTAAAGATAAGAGAGATCGCTGCAAGATACGCCGGTGAATTGCAAACGCGAGTTCAAAACCGAGTGATAGAGATGGGATCGGACGATAAATCCCACTACTTGATTTATCGGGTTCTCGGAATATCGCTTGAAGAAGGTGCAGCCATAGACATTTACCAGAATAAAGGGCGTTTCCTTTATCGTTATGCTGGCACATTTTTAGAACATGCGACGAAGATCTGTTTTGAAAGCAAATTTCCGGATGCAGTTCCTCTAAGAATACCAAATACTTTAGGCTTGCGACCAAAAACGTTTCAAATCGATTGTCTCATCGACAAAAGAGCATACGAGATCAAATGGCGGGACGCTACGACTGACGGAGATCACATTACCAAGGAACACACGCGAATCAAAACGATAGCGGCTGCCGGCTATGAACCGATTCGATTGATGTATTATTATCCTACCGTGCGCAAGCCATGAGAATTCAAGCGGCAATAGAAGACTTATATCTAGCTAACGGAGGCGCATACTATTACGGTGACACTGCGTGGGAACATCTCAAAACAGTTACCAATATAGACTTGTTGGCTATACTCGAAGAAATTGCAGTTGAGAATACCAAATGACTCATCAAATTTTGCACGGTGATTGTCTTTTTGTTTTAAGAGAGATACCGGACGACCATATAAACTTGGTGTATCTTGATCCGCCTTTCTTTACACAGTCTAAACAGTCTCTAAAGTCCAAAACGATGCGCGAATATAGCTTTACCGATACGTGGGAGTCTATGGAGAGATATATTGAATTCTTGCGTGAAAGACTGTACGAAATGCGTCGCGTGATGAAAGATGAGAGTACGATCTTTTTTCATTGCGATCGAAATGCATCTCATCATATTCGTGTGTTGCTTGATGACATATTCGGATATAAGCGTTTCTTATCGGAAATCATCTGGACTTATCGCCGCTGGTCGAACACTTCTAGATCGCTCTTGGGCTCACATCAAACTATCTTTATGTACTCAAAGACAGCGAATTACACATTCAACGAGATCTTTCAAGACTATTCCGAAACAACAAACTTGGATCAAATTCTGCAAAGACGAGAGCGCAACAAACATGGGAAATCCGTCTACGTTACAGACTCTGAAGGCCGCATAGTTTTGAATGGACCCAAGAAAGGAGTTCCTCTAACTGATACTTGGGAGATTCCTTTTCTGAATCCTAAAGCCAGAGAACGCTGCGGCTATCCGACCCAAAAACCACTTCAACTGCTTGAACGAATCATACAGTTGGCGACAAACGAAAACGACCTGGTCCTTGATCCCTTTTGCGGTAGCGGTACCACTTTGGTTGCCGCGAAACTCCTTCATCGCAACTTTATCGGCATTGACTCGTCCATTGAGGCGGTTGAATTGTCTCGTCAACGAGTTCAAAACCCAATCCGTTCAGAATCCAAGTTGCTCGAGGCAGGGCGTGAAGCCTACCGGAATCTGCCTGATGACGTGATCCAAATACTACGAGAGTCGCCTGTAAAGTTTGTGCAGCGCAACAGCGGTATCGACGCCATTCACAATTTTTTTGTTGGGGGAAAACCTGTTGTGTTGCGTGTACAAAGGTCAGGTGAAGACTTAACGGAAGCGGCGAAGAAACTGCAACAAGCGGGAAGAAAAAAAGATGCGGCAATGCTTTTGCTTATCAGAACAGAACAAGATAAAAGGCAACACACATTTTTGGATGTTTTTCCTGCAGACGTTCATGTTATAGATTCGCTAGCATTGTCAGTTCAATCAAGTATTGAGAACCTGCTTCAAACAGAGCTCAGCGAATTCGCTAAAGGCAACGCTTAGAGTTGGCGACTACTCGCACTATGCCCTCAGATTCTGTCGTAAATCAACTCCGGCAAGCCGCTGAAAAGCGCGACCCGGAACAATGTCAGTTCCTCTTGAAAACGCTCTTCATGGAGATGGAGTTCTATCTCGCCGTGGCGGTCGTTGTCGAGCGGGCGCAATCTTTTCTGGAGACCTTCGAGCACTATTACCCGGATGCGGGATTCGCGCGGCAGATCTTCATGCAAATGGTCAATACCGGCACTGCCCCCTCAAGGCTGCCGCCACAAGCGCTGCGCGACTTCGAATTCCCGGGGGCGGCGAATTATATGAAGGCGCTGTCTGACCTGGCTCATGCCTTGCAGCAGGGTCCCCTGCCGCCGCGCATCGGCTATCTGGTGAGCGCGACGGTCAACGCCATCATGGCGGAATTAGTGGAGCATTATTATGGACGACGCATGGAACACTGGGCTTTGGTGCGGGAAGACCCCGAATCTTCCAGAGCGCGGGAAATCGCTTACGCTTTTTGGACAGATGAGGAGATCGCCTTGCTCGATACCGATCACTGGCTGCAAGTGGCGGAAAGCATTGAAGAACATCAGCAGCGACAGATTCGTCAAGATTGACGCGCTTGTTATAATAGCCCTGTCATAAGGATGCGGAAAATGAGCGTAGACAGTTTTGGCGGCGTCGCGCCACCTGCCAGCTTGTATGTATTCAAGCGACAGATCACAGACGGCATCGACGGCGTCGATAAGGTCCGCGATGACGATATCTTGCGCTTTCAGGAATTGGGTTTTTTGCTCATCCGAAACGCAATCTCGCAACCCGCCATTGTTGCCGCGAGAGTTGGTTTGCGCGATTTGATCCTGCGGCGCGACACCGACAATATCATGATCGAATCCGCCGCCGCCGAAGGCTTCCACGAGTTGGGCGATGAAGAGCGCCTGAACAGCGTACGAAAGTTGATGCCGATCGTTCAGTACGATCGACGCTTGCGCGCGATTGCCGAGGACGCGGACTTGCTGAGTGTGCTGAAGCGAATCATCGGCGAGGAACCGGTTCTGACGCAGGATATGGCGATGATCAAGCCACCGCGTATCGGGCGCGAAAAACCCTGGCATCAGGACCTGGCCTATTTCGATTTTCCAAAGGACACGACCATTGTCGGCGCCTGGATCGCGCTCGACGAAGCCGTGCCGGAAAACGGTTGCATGATGATCATCCCCGGCACCCACCGAGAAGGACCTGTCGTCCACTGGACAAGGCGTGATTGGCAAATTTGCGATAGTGATGTGCAGGTGGATCGCTGCGCTGCCGTACCCATGCAAAGGGGCGACTGCCTGCTTTTCCATTGTCTTTTGCACCATGGAACGCCGCCCAGCCGCTCGGAGAAAACGCGCTGGGCGATGCAATTCCATTATGCGCCCAGGAGCGTCGCGCCTTACGCCGATAGCGAAAACCGGCTGCGAACCTTCGGCGCTGAGGGCAAAGATGTCACTTGCTAGGGGAAAAGCATGACCTTACTTATTTTTCTCGCGCTTAATCTCTTGCTGATGGCTGGGCTTTTCCTGGTCGGCGTGTACCTGTTTTTGCAGGTGGAAGACAAAAGAAAGCGCAATAAGTTGCGGCTGCTCGATTCCAGCGTGGATATGTCCGAACTGCGGGCGATGCTAAAAGCGGAACGTCACGACGAAGCGCTACAGCGCTTGATGAAAGCCGATAACATTGATCGATTTTCGGCAGAAAAAGCCATCGAGGGACTGACACGGCAGGACCTCGGCAACGACCCGCTAAGCAAAACCCGTTTCTAGATGAGCAAGGATACGTTTTGCGCGAACGGTCCAAGTGTAATTCGCCATAACCTGCTCTCGCGCATTGTCGCCCAGTTTCCGCCGCAATTGAGAATCTTGCTGCAATGCACGGATCGCCGCTGACCAGGCTGCGGCATCGTCCGGCGGCACAAGCAAGCCCGTTTCGCCATCTCGCAAGACATCCGACCAGCCGGGTAAATCCGAGGCGACGATGGCGCCGGCTGAGGCCATGTACTCGAACAACTTGAGGGGAGAGGTATAACGCGCGAATTGCGTTGTCGCCGGATGGGGCATGGCGCAGACGTCGAAGGCGCGAAGGTACAGGGGGACGTCGCCCGGCGGCACATGACCAATATAAATGAAGCGCTCGTCCGGCAGTCCCAATCGGATCCGCCGCCGACCAAGCTCCTGCGCATCCCCCATCTGCCCCCCGACCAGCGCCAATTGCGCCCCTTCGATATTAGCTACCGCATCCAGCAAAGTGCCAACGCCCTTGTCCAAGCCGATCATTTTCAGGCTGCCGACGTAACCAACGATGAAAGCGTTTTCATCCCAGCCAAGCCTTCGGCGCGCCTCGGACGTATCCGGCAGCGCCTCGAAGCGAGCACGTCGGATCCCGTCGTGCGCGCTGATGATCCGCCGGGCGTCCGCGTTACGCATCTCGACGAGATCGTCGCGCAATTGCGGCGTAATCGCGATGACGCTGCCGACGCCTTGGCAGACGGTACGCTGCAAAGCCGCGCCACGCCCCGATGACGGGAAAAGATGCGCTTCGTAAGCCAGTGATTCTTTTGGCTTGAGCCAGGATAAAAGCGCCAGCAGCAACTCATCGCGACTATAGAAGACATCGGCACGGATAAAAGGCAACGCGAAGAACATCACCAGCGCGTAGGACAGCGTCAGCAAGTAAAATGCCAAGCGCGCGCCGGCGCTTTCCGACGGGAAAAGCGGGAAAAAATCGAGACAGGGCAGGCGACGAATCCTGAAATTACGCTCGACGCCGTAGTATGCGCAGGGGTCGGTTATGCGCCGCATCTGCGGGGTGTTCCAGCGGCGCGAGACCCACAGGGTCACGTCATAACCGGCAGCGGCAAAAGCCTCGCAGTTTTGCATGATCTGCAGCCCATGCGCCCTTTCCGTGGGCAGGCGCATCAGCGAGATATAGTGCAGCTTGGGCATGGCTTTCCTGTCAACCGGCATGTCTGGGGGCTTCAAAGGTCCTTAGTTTGCCGCGGCAGCAACATGCTGAGGATTCCCGCAACAGCGATAATGAGCGCGACGATCTGGAAGGTGGTCGCCAAACCAATGTAGTCCGAGACAGCGCCGATGATCAGCGTGCCGATGGCGCCGGTGCCGAAGATGAAACCCAGGATCGCGCCCGAGGCGAAGCCCTTGCGCATTGGGATCAGATCCTGCGCCATCACCACAATCAGGCTGTGCGCGCCACCTGACAAGCCGCCGGCGGCGATCGACAACAAGAAAGCGACAGGACCCTCATAGGCGGGCAAGAGATAAAAAGCCGGCGCTGAACTCAGCATGCTTAACATCATTACTTTACGCCGGTCAAAGCGATCGGCCAGACGACCAAAAACCAGACCCGACACGGCGGATGCGATCCAGTAGGCAGTGGTGATCGTGCCATAGGCGGCGGGATCCCAACCTTTTTGCTCAAAAAGGACCGGCACGAAGGAGACCGATCCTTGCTGGCCCACGCCGCGGAGCACGACGATGAGCCCGAGGATGATAAAAGCCAACACGGGAAAATGCTGATTTTTGCCGTTGGCGGGGTCGTCTTCACGCTGCTTGCGCTGTTGATGATGTTCATGATGCTTGGGAATGCTGGTCGACATCAGCAAGACGCCGGGTATCGCGGCAATGCCCAGCACAATGATTGGCGTCAGATTGTCCTGGATGCCGAAGTAGCTTAAGCCGACCGTTTGACCCAGCCTGCCCAGCAGGTCGGGATTGGCCAGATCCAACAAGATACCGGCGATAGCCGGTCCCAGCGCCAGACCGGTCTGCCCCATCAAGAAGAAGATCGCCATGTTGAAGGCAGAGCGGCGCGGCACAGATTCAGCCGCGTGCAAAGCGCCCACGGGGTGCAAGGCGCCGCTGCCAACGGTGGCGATTACCAAGGGAACGAACATCAGCCAGTACTGCCGCGTGAATGCCGCCAGCAGGATCGAGATGGTGAACATGCAAACGTGGAAGGCGAGCCCCAAGGAGCCGATCCAGCGTCCGCCGCTACGATCGGCCAGGATGCCGAAGAAGGGCTGGGTGAAGGCGCCAAAGAGTTGTGACAAGCTGACCGCGAGACCGATCTGGGCATTGCTCATGGGCAGCATGCCGGCCGCCAAAAAAGTCAGAACAACCGGCACCATCGATGTGAAAACATCGTTGGTCAGGTGGCCGATGCAGACCGACCATAACAGGCGATGCTTACGCGGCATTTCGTTGATTCCAAGCGAAAAATTATTGGGGAACGATAACAGATTGCGTATCGTACGAGAATATACAAATCGATGCGCCAACTCTTTCAAGACCATTGGCTCTATTGGTAAGAACGCCCCCAGGCACAGGCGTCAGGACTGGTGAAGATCTGCAGGAGACAAGCACAAAACAGGAGCATACATGGCTGTTGATTACGGCAAACTTCAAGCGATTCCGAAGCGCGACGAACCTTACCACATTGTGGTGACCGCCGCCCATCACGACGATATCGAATTTGGCGTGGCGGGCAGCGTAGCGCGCTGGATCCGCGAAGAAGGCGCTACGGTGACCTATGTCATCATCACCGATGGCGGTTCCGGCAGCAACGATCCGGACGCAAACAGACAGGCTCTAATCGAATTGCGTCGGGAAGAGCAGTTGAAAGCCGCGTCTATCGTGGGCGTCAAAGATGTACGCTTTCTCGACTACCCCGATGGCGTATTGCAGGCGACGCTGGACCTGCGACGGGATATAACGCGCATCATCCGCCAGACCAGAGCTTACCGCGTCGTCTGTCAAGATCCGACTACCGTCTTCGCCCACAGCAGTTACATCAACCATCCCGATCACCGCGCCGCCGGTGAAGGGACGCTATATGCCGCCTTCCCCAGCGCCGAGACGCGGCCCATCTTTCCGGAGCTTCTGACCGAAGGCTGCGAACCGCACAAGATCGGCGAACTGTATTTGAATCTGACTCAGGCGCCAACGCACTACCATGACATCAGCAGCACAATCGAGCTTAAGATGGCGGCGCTGGGCGCCCATGTCTCTCAAATTGGCGCGGGCGACGATTTCGAGAACGGCGCCAAGAAGTGGCTGACCGAGTCAAATCGCCGAGGCGGCGAGATGGTCGGCGTCGCTTACGCGGAATACTTCCGCGTACTCAAGTTCGATGAAGAACGCCAGAGTTGGTACGAGGAAGAGAAAAAACGGCTGGAGACGGAAGCCGCCGGGGATTGAATCTTGCTTCCAGGCAATGTTGCGGTTTTCGTCCCAGCAAAATTGCAAGAACTTGGGCGGCTCAAATCGTCGCCCGATCCTCATTCAGTTTCTGCTCGTCGAGTGATCCAGCGGGTCGCGTAGACACTGATTTTCAATCGCCTCTACCGGCTGTCAAGTGACTGTTGTTCATTATTTCAAGCGACTTCGATAACTACTTGAATTGGGCTTTGCTATACGCCATTCACAAGCGGTAGAATAAGCGCGATAGCGAACCGAGTGAAGAAGGAAAACAATGATTCTGACTACATTTCAATCTGATAATGGCGTCAAATTGGGCATCAAAACTGATCGAGGCATATTGGATGCGGCGGCGGCTGTCGCCGCGACAGGCGTCGATTGTCCCGCCAGTCCAGATGCTGTTTATGGCCAAGGGCTGCCTGCTTTGGCGACGTTGGCGGATCTATTAAGCAAAGCCAACGACGACGCGCTATACCTTAATGAAGCCGATTTGACTTATGCGCCGACTGTCCCCAATCCGGGCAAGATCATTTGCGTCGGTTTGAACTATGCCAAGCACGCGGCCGAAGGGGGTATGGACCCGCCGGAGAATCCCGTCTTGTTCAGCAAGTTCAACAACGCGATCGCCGCGCACAACGAGGAAGTTCCGATTCAAGCTGATTGGAAGACAGTCGATTACGAATCGGAATTGGGTGTGGTCATCGGCAAGACGGCGCGCAACATCAGCGAAGCGGAGGCGCTCGACCATGTCCTGGGATACTGCAATATGAACGACCTCAGCGAACGCCACCTGCAGATGCTCTGCGGGCAATGGCTGCTGGGGAAAACGCTGGACAAATTCTTGCCTGTCGGACCCTATGTCGTTACCGCGGACGAGATATCCGACCCGCAGGACCTGTCGATCAAAGGCTGGATGAATGGCGAATTGCGGCAAAACAGCAATACAGCCGATATGATATTCAGCGTAGCCGAGATCATCGCCTTCGCCAGCAAGGTCATGACCCTCAGCCCGGGCGATATCATCAGCACGGGCACGCCCGAGGGTGTGATCCTCGGCATGGATCCAAGAGTTTGGATGAAGCCCGGCGACGAATATGTCGTGGAAGTGGAAGGGCTCGGCAAACTAGCCAATCGGATGGTCGAGGCATAATCATGGCGGATACCTATCTCGTTACCGGCGGCATGGGCTGCATCGGCGCCTGGGCGCTCTATTACCTGCGCCGCGCCGGCAAGAACGCCGTCAATTTTGATCAGAGTACGGACCGGCACCGGCTGGACTGGTTAATGAGCGCCGAGGAACAGTGCGAGATCAGTTTCGTACAGGGCGACCTGCGTGACACGGATAGCTTGAAAGCGGTATTCGCGGAACATGGCATCACGCATGTCATACATCTAGCTGCCTTACAGGTCCCATTCTGCCGCGCCAATCCGGTTCTGGGCGCGCAGGTCAACGTGACCGGCACAGTCAATATCTTCGAAGCGGCGCGGGCAAATGGACTGGGGCACGTGGCATTCGCTTCGTCGATCGGCGTATATGGGCCGCCCTCGGAGTTCCCGCCCGGTCTGATTCCCAATGACGCGCCGCAGCATCCGCGCACGCTTTATGGCGGATACAAGGTTTGCAACGAACAGACGGCCAAGGTCTACTTTTACGATCAGGGCATCACCAGCACCTGGCTGCGTCCCTACACGGTTTACGGCGTCGGGCGCGACCAGGGCATGACCAGCGAACCGACCCATGCCCTGGTTGCCGCCGTCAAGGGCGAGCCCTACAATGTCGGATTCAGCGGCACGATGCAGTTCCAGTTCGCGCCCGATGTGGCGCGGCAATTCATTCTGGCCGCCGAGCAGCCCTTAGATGGCGCCTATGGCTTCAACCTGGGGCAGCCTTCAGCGACTGTTGAGCAGTTCGTCGACATTGCCAAGGGAATCCTGCCGGGCTCGGAGATTGAAGTGGCGGACAATCCCCTGCCCTTCCCGGCCGGCTTTGATGACAGCCAGCTACGGTCGAACTTTGACACGATCTATGAAACGCCGCTGGATGAGGGGATCGCGCAGACGATCGAGCATATACAAAGCCTGGGTGATCGGATTTAGTAAGATTCCGATAGCGGAGCGATTGTCTCTAGCTGCTTTCAGTGATGGGGAACAAGCGGGTCATCTCTAGCTCAAAGCCGGGCAAAACGCCCTCGCCGGAGAGTTTGCCATCTTGTCCGACGAATTCGATATCGAGGCGTGAGCCATCAACGGATCGGCAAACATCGACGCCCTTTTCGGCGGGCAGGACGATCCAAACCAAGGTCGCGCCATTGTTCAAATAGACGGCTGCTTTTCTGCGCAGGTGCCCAAGTGTCTCGCGGGGCGCCGCGATTTCTACCGCGAGGTCAGGCATTACCGGGATATACCGCTCTGGCAAACCCTGTGGCAGACGGGCCTTGCTGGTGAACGCTATGGCAGGACCCAGCAAAGTATAGCGGTCATCGGGTGGATGATAGCCCGCAGACAGGGTGGCAATGCCTAGATCGCGCTGTTCAATATGGTTCTGCAGACAAGCGCACAACGATGCGATGAGCATGCCAGGCAAGCGATAACGGGCGCGCGGGAAGGAAAAAAGCTCCCCATCGATCAAATAAAAGCGTTTGCTGTCGTTTTCCGGCGCCGTCACCAACTCCCAGACGGTGTCGACAGTGTGCAGTTCCTCTTGAATCGCCATATCGCCTTTGCCTTGCCTTCAGTATGTGCCTAGCATATCATATCTGGCGCCAGTTCGCTAAACATCGCGCCTGCGCGAGTAGCAACGCAAACGGTAAGAAAGCCGTGGACTGCGACATTGGCGACAATGAATACGTACCAGAGTAATAGAGGCTTATTTCCCCTTCTCTACAATCCGGGCAGGGGGCTCAAGAATAGGGGCAAAACATGTCCAAAACCACGCGCATCATCCAGCAGCTAAGCACCAACCTGCTCAACATGCAGCGGGGGCGCGTCAAGGCAATTGACTACGTCATGATCAAGGTGCCGCCGTCCTTCGCGCCCATACCCAGCAAGCGCAACTTCGTCCAGCAACAGATCCTGGGTCCGGCGCCCATGAGCTTGCTGGAGTTTGTCGCGGCGCTGGAGCGCATCGCCGACGATCCGCGACCCTTGGGCGTAATCTTGTACTTCCGCGGTTTCTCCGCCAGCACGGCCGACTTGCAGACAATGCGCGATGCCATCCTGCGCTTGCGCGAAAAAGGCAAACGCGCCCTGAGCTTCGCGCCCGGTTATCGCACTTTGGACTACTATGTGGCCAGCGCTTGCGACGAGATTCTGCTGTCGCCCGGTGGCATGCTGGAAACAACCGGGCTCTTCAGCCAGCAAGTCTTTTTGAAAGAGGGATTAGCAGCCGCCGGCCTGCAATTTGACGCTATCGCGATCTCGCCCTATAAGGGCGCGGCCGATAGCCTCACCCGCAACGAGCCTTCTCCCGAAGGACGCGAACAGACCAATTGGCTGCTCGATTCAATCTACGAGATGATCGTCGACGGCATCGCCGCGACGCGCAAGATGAAGCCGGATGCGGTGAAAGCAATGATAGATCAAGCCGTTCATCTCACTCAAGACGCCTTGGAAAAGGGCTACATAGACGGGGTTATGAACGAGGAAGCGCTGGTCGAGTATCTGGGCGTCACCAAGATCACGATGTGGGAAGAGGCCGACAGCCAACTCTATCTGCCCGTCCGCGATTTCGGCGGCAAGTACGTCGCGGTCCTGTACGCCGGCGGCATGATCATTGATGGGGAAAGCGCTACGCCACCGAGCGATGTGCCGATTCCCGTTCCTTTTGTAGGGGGTGAACGCCTGGGCGATATCACGCTCAATCAGCAGGTGCGCAACTTGATAAAAGACCCGAGTTGTGGGGCCTTGGCGCTGTATATCGATAGCGGCGGCGGTTCGGCGACAGCCTCGGAATCCATGGCTTCGGCGCTGGGAGAATTCGCCAAATCACGCCCGCTGGTCGTGTGCATGGGCGGTGTGGCGGCATCAGGCGGTTATTACATTGCCACGCCGGCGCACTGGATCGTGGCGCAGCCCGGCACCATCACGGGTTCAATTGGCGTCATCATGGGCAAGCTGGTCAATAGTGAACTGCTAAGAAAGCTGCGCTTCAACGCCGTCTCTTACCTGCGGGGCGACAATGCCAATCTTGTCGCTGGCGAAAGTCCCTTCAGCGATGCCCAACGTGAGCTGATCCGCGACAGCGTCGAGCATATTTATGAACAATTCCTGGAGCGCGTGGCGGAGAGCCGCAAAATGGCGGCGGCTGAAATCGACGGAATAGGCGGCGGCCGCGTCTGGACCGGGCAGCAGGCGCTGGCCAATGGCTTGGTGGACGAACTGGGCGACCTGCATACCGCCATTGAGAAAGCGCGTCAGCTAGCGAAGCTGCCGGAGTCGGCGCCGGCCGTTCTGATACGCGAGAAAGGCAAGCCGATCGGCGTGGAACTGGCGGAGGGGAATCCCGCGGCGCTGATGAAGTACCTGGTGGAGAATATCGAGATGATGACGAGCCGCGCGCAGTATTTGATGGATTTTGATTGGCGGGTGAAATAGGTTTTCCAGCAAAAGAGGCAGGAACTTCAAGTGACGTCAATATATACCATTGGTTACGGCAACCGTACAACAGAAGTGTTTCTCACACTTTTGAAGCAATACCACATAGATGTAGTGGTGGATGTTCGGTCGCAACCAGTTTCAAAATATAACGCAGATTTCACCAAACAGCGGTTGAGCAGAATCTTGAGCCGGGCTCAAATCCAATACGAGTTTATGGGTGATTTACTGGGAGGTCGTCCAGACGACAAGGGATGTTTCAGCTACAGCGCCAAAAGAAAGACTAAGCTCCTTGATCCCAGAAAATGCGAAACTAAGGACTCTTATATGAAAGGGATTTCGAGGCTAAAGTCGATGCGATCACAGGGACGCGGAATCGCACTCATGTGCAGCGAGCTTGAACCAGAAAGATGTCACCGTGGATACGTTATTGGAAAGACACTTGAGCGAGAAGACGTCGATGTCGTACACATTGACAAAGATGGGACGTTCAAGCCGCAAGCAGATATACCCGACATGATTTACCAGCCCTCGTTGCTCTGAAAGGAAAACGCTAGTGGATACTATTGAGAAGAAACTTGAATTTAAACTTTTCACAATTGGTGTCTACGGCTATTCGGAGGACGCCTTTTTTGACGAACTGCTTTCGCACAAAATAGATCTATTCATTGATATTCGCGCCCGGCGAAAAATGTCTCGCTGGTCAAGCTACGGTTTTGTAAACAAGACTGCTCTGATAAACAAGTTGGGAGAGATCGGTATTGAGTACGTCCATTTGAAGCAACTTGCGCCTACGGATGAAATCCGAGCCCTTCAGCACCAGGCAGACAAAACGGCAAGGATACGCAAACGCGATCGAACCGAGTTGAGCGAGGCGTACAAAAGAGCTTATCGGCGGGATATCCTCAAGAATCGAAAGCAAAAGGAAGGAAACAAGCTGCATGTATTGCAACTTTTGACGCAAGCACGGGAGAATGCTGGATATACTGGTGTACATCCGAAAAACATGGTTCTGTTTTGTGTAGAAGGAAATGCGAAAGCCTGCCACCGTTCACTAGCCTATAAGAAGTTTAACAGCGAATTGAAACAGAAAGGTTATGAAGTTAAGCCAGTCAAGCATTTAAAAGCGAAATAGGAGTTTGAGATGACACTTGTTTTGATTCTTGGACGCACAGAAATGTATCACGGGCACTGTATAGGGGGCCGGGTGCTGGAAACGGGGAGAAACGTTCGTTTGCAGAAGCCAAATGGATATGCGCAGCCATCTAACTCTCCAATGAAAATAGGAGATATCTGGGACATGGAATTAAGGGAACGTCTATCTAACGAGATAATCCCCCCGCATACCGAAGATGTATGTGTACATGGAATGCGATTCGTCGAGAAAGTTGAGCTCAGAAAGTTAGAGGAATACATTACTCGTAACTATTCACCAGAGACGGTTAAACCAAAACAGCTCTTTGATGAGAAAATCAAAATCAATAAGTTCAAACGTGCACGTATTTGGTCAGGTGATAATGTACCTAGTTACAGCATAGGGTTCTGGCGGTTGGACAAGGCATTGTACAAATGCAAAAATGAATATGACAGTACAAGATACGCATACTGCAGTGTAGATGTGAGTTGCGATCTAGACGACGAAGATTTGGTACTGGATGTGCCCTACAAGGGTGTATTGAAAGAAACAATTGACTGCATACCTGCAGGCACAATATTACGTTTTTCATTGGGAAGAATCTACAAAGGCAGCTACTGGCTACAACTCTCCGGCTGGTTTCTCTAACACAAAGGACAACACCCATGACCACAGTCCCAGCACGTTCAGACGTCCCCATCGAATCCACCTGGAATCACGAAAGCGTCTTCCCCTCCTTCGCTGCCTGGCGCGAAGAGTATCAAGCCGTCGTCGCCCTTATCCCGGAGATCGGCCAATACAAGGACAGCCTCTCCGACGGTCCCGCGCGGCTGGCCGAATGGTTCGACTTTAACGCCTCGGTTGCGCGCCGGGTCTGGACGCTGTACATGTATCCGGTGATGTGGCAAGCCTGCGACGGCAATCACGAAGAGATCAAGGGCATGGTCGGCCAGGCGCAAGGACTGGCGGGACAGTACATCTCGGCCGCGTCCTTCGAAAATCCCGAACTGCTGGCGATGGACGAGGAAAGGCTCACAAGTTGGATTGAAGAACAGGCGGATCTCAATGTTTATCGCCAAAGCATCGACGATCTGTTGCGCACGAAGAAGCATGTGCTCTCGACCGAGGTGGAGGCGGTTTTGGGCTTGCTTTCCGATCCGCTGGGACGCATCGAAGGCATCCGCGGCGCGCTCACCGATATGGATATGACATTCGCCGCCGCCGTCGATAGCGCGGGCGCCGAACTGCCGCTGGTGCAAAGCACGCGCGACAAACTGCTCTCCAGCAGCGACCGCGAAGCGCGCAAGACGGCTTGGAACAACTACGCCGACAGCTTCCTCAAGTTCAATAATACGCTGGCGACGACTTATCTGGCATCGGTCAAACGAAATGTAGTCATGGCGCGACTGCGCGGCTATGACAGCGTCCTGCATGCCAAACTGACGCCCAACAACATCCCGGTCGAGGTTTTCCACAACTTGATCGATACCTACAAAAGGCATATCCCGACCTGGCACCGCTATTGGGATGTACGGCGGCGCGCGCTTGGATACGACACGATCCATCCCTACGATCTGTGGGCGCCGCTGACGACAGAAGATCCCGAGCTGTCCTTTACGGATGCCGTCGACATGATCTCGGCCGGCATGGCGCCACTGGGCGAGGATTATGTGGCGACACTGCGACACGGCTGTCTGGAACAGCGCTGGGTAGATTACGCCATCAACGACGGCAAGTCCGAAGGCGCCTTTTCTTACGGCACCTACGACAGCCATCCCTTCATCATGATGAGCTTTGACGGCAACTTGAGTTCGATGGGCACTTTGGCGCACGAACTGGGTCATTCCATGCACAGCCACTATACGCGCGCGCATCAGCCCTTTGTCTACAGCCACTACTCGATGTTCGTCGCCGAAGTCGTCTCCAATTTCAATCAGGCGATGGTGCGGGCGCATCTCTTCGCCAACAACAGCGCCCGAGAATTCCAGTTGGCGCTGATTCAAGAGGCGATGGACAATATCCACCGCTACTTCTTCATCATGCCCACGCTGGCGCGCTTCGAGTTTGAAGTGCACGCGCGTATGGAAAAGGACGAACCGCTGACCCCGGACATGCTCAACGAAATCATGTCTGGCTTTTACGCCGAAGGCTACGGCGAGACCATGACCGATGATCCGCGCCGCACTGGCTGCACCTGGGCGCAATTCGGCCACTTGTACGAGCCATTCTACACCTTCCAATACGCCACCGGCATCTCGGCGGCGCACGCCCTTGCCAACGCGATCCTGGCAGGAGATGACGCCGACGCTGTCGAGCGTTACCTGGCATTGCTGCGCGCCGGCAACGCCGACTATCCCATCAACGTGTTGCGGGCCGCTGGCGTGGACATGTCGACGCCGCAGGCGGTGGAGGAAACATTCAAGGTGCTGGAGAGTTTGGTGGATCGGCTAGATTCCCTGATATTGTGAGTGGATGACGGACAACATACTCATGATATAGAAGGACGCAACGATGCAAGCCGATGCTATTCAATTCGACAGGGAGACCGCGATTGACATGGCGGTGTATTCGGGCAACCTGTTATATTGAGCGGCTGACGAAGCGCACTCATTTGCGTTGACACTTATCGTCTCCAACCTATTTGAAATCATAGGGGAGGGCGAGACGAGCGCTGATCGCTTTGCTGATGGATTCGCCAAGGTGGCGCGACTCGCAGACATAGATGCGACTGTGTTGGGCTGGGATTCAATCTGTATTGCCAAAGCGATCCGGAATTGGATTGATCATGGGCTAAGACTTGATAGACCACAAGAAATGAACGGCAGGACCAAAGCCAGAGCAACAATAGAAAGAATCGGTTTTATACCCGTTATAGAGGAAAGTGTCAGTGACGACATTTATCGTGTATACTGTAACAAGGACGATAGCTTTGAGTTGTTCTTTTCTCCAACTAGGTTTTGGTCCTATGTGCTAGACTGGTACGAAGGTAGAAATAGCTGATGAGGAAGCAATTCGTACTCTTCAAACCCGGCGGAAGGCAGATAAGTGGATACAGTTATGGCAAGTTAGTGGAGCGACGATATATTGACGTCGTCCCTACTAAAATCGCATCGCCTGATCGCGATAAATTCATACAGATGGTTGAGCAGCAGCAGCTAACTGACGAAGAGTTGCGCGAGTGCCGCATTGGTTATGTCGATGACAAGGGAGTCGGCACTTATTGCAGTTGGCAAGAGTTTTTAGACCTAGCGGCGGAATCTGGCTGACTCGCTACCACAAAATACGGATGGCCAAACTGATGGTGAAGCTGTCGATTGTGAGAGCCTTCGTGAAATCAACGTATAGTTTGATGTACCCTCAGTAACGACCCCTGACCGCATCATTTAGGTGAGAAAGTCAGATTTCAGTCTTCAATCGCCTGATTTGCCAGCACGCGCAACTCGCGCCGGATGGGATATGATGACGAGGGCATTAGCTGGGTCAAAAAGATGACGGTCATCTGCTGCTTTGGATCAACCCAGAAGGCTGTGCTCGCCGCCCCGCCCCAGGAAAATTCGCCCGGCGAGCCCAAAATATGAGCCGCCGCCGGGTCCAGCAAGACAGCGCCTCCCAGCCCAAAACCGACGCCATCGTGACGGGTTTCGCTGCGTAAGCCTCCGCGGCGCAGGTTGTATCTGGCGCCGAGACCAACGCCAATGGCTTGCGAGCGCGTTTCGTTCGTGAGTATATAGCCCATGCTCGACAGATCGCAATTACCCGGCAGATGGTTGCTGGTCATTAACTCAACCGTTTTGCGCCCAAGCAAACGCACAGCATCGAGCGCGCCCTTGTTGAGCAGCATTTGGCAAAAGCGTAGATAATCGCCGGCGGTCGAGACCAGACCACCGCCTCCGGAGTACAGCTTTATCCGCTTCAAGTACGCGCTTTCGTCCGGCTTGTCGATGAGGCGAAAACCGCCGCCTGCACGTTCGTAGTTCGCCGCAAAACGGTCTACTTTTTCCGGCGACATCATGAAGGCGGTATCCACCATGCCCAGTGGCTCTAGGATCTGTTCGGCGAAAAATCGATCGAGCGATTGACCCGAGATGACTTCGATCACATAGCCCAGGACATCGGTGGCGACGCTGTAGCTCCAGCGAGTCCCGGGCGAAAACAGCAGGGGCAGCTCGCTGAGATGACCGATCATGTCAGCCAGTGACTTGTCTGCACCGAGTAAATCGCGGTTGCGATACATGGCGTCGATAGGATGCGCATGGATATGGCCATAGGTCAAGCCCGATGTGTGGGTCAGCAAGTCGCGGATGGTCATTTCGCGCTCGACAGGGACGGTCAGGTAGCTCTCGGCATTACCGGACTCGAAGACTTCAAGCTGCTTGAACCCAGGAATATACTCGGACACCGGATCATCGAGTTGAAGCAAGCCACGCTCGTATAGCATCATCACGCCGACCGAGGTGATGGGCTTGGTCATCGAATAAATGCGAAAGATGCTATCTTCCTCGACGGGCAGCCCGGCTTCGACATCTCTCAAGCCACAGCGATGCAGATAAGCGGCTTTCCCGCGCCGGGCGACCAGGACGAGATACCCGGGGATCTTGCCTTCGTCAACATAGCGATCGAAATGATCCGCGATACAGTTGAGACGGGCTGAAGATAATCCAAGGCTCTCAGGGCGTGTTAAGTCGATCATTCTTCGCTATCTCCGCAATTACGACAGCACAAAGCCCTCGTAGCCCTTGGCGACAACCTCTTCGCATTTTTCAACGTAGGGCGGGAAGCCCGGCAAGGGCATGAATACCCGCGGCTTGCCGGGAATGTTATACCCCTGATACCAATTCTGGCATGACACCCACAGGGTTTGATTTGCCACCTCATTGACGTGAGCGACCCAGGCTTCCTGGGCGGCTTCGGTGGCCTCGATGCTGGCGTGGTCGTTTTTGACCATAAAGCCAATGCAGTCCGTCACCCATTCAACGTGCTGCTCGATGGCCACCATCATATTCGTCAAAACTGAGGGACTGCCTGGACCCGTAATAGTAAAGAGGTTGGGGAAGCCTTGGACTTGAAGGCCCAGGTAATTGACCGGACCGTGCGACCACTTTTCGCGCAGGGGCAGCCCACTACGCCCGCGGATGTCGATCCTGAGCAAAGCGCCGGTCATGGCATCAAAGCCGGTGGCGAGGACGATGAGGTCGAGGTCATAATCGGCCTCGGTTGTTCGGATGCCATTTGGAGTGATCGCCTCAATGGGGGCGGTGTTGATATCGACCAGCAACACATTGGGCCGATTGTAGGTTTCGAAATAACCGCTATCTAGCACAGGGCGTTTGCAATGAATCGTATAGTCGGGGGTTAGCATCTCTGCGACTTTCGGGTCTTTCACGATATCGTGGATTTTCGCCCGCACGAAATCCGCTGTCACTTTATTGCTTTCGGGATTAACCGTGATGTCGTTGAAAGCGCCGAAGAAGGGGAAACCGCCAAGCTGCCAGCGCTCCTCCAGGACAAGTTGTTGTTCTTCCTCGCTCACCTCCGCGGCCGAAAAGTCGTTGGCCGGGATGTGAGACAATTGCGCGCCCGACTGCAGCCGATTGCGGGCGCGAAAGCCGGCGTAGTCGGCCTTGATCTCGGCTACCATTTCGGGATCAGACTGGCGATTATGAGCCGGTACAGACCATTGTGGCGAGCGCTGAAAAACTGTGAGATGCGCCGCCTGCTCGGCAATGACCGGAATCGCCTGCACCGCTGACGAACCTGTGCCGATAATCCCGACTCGTAGCCCGCTGATGTCGACGCCCTCATGCGGCCAGCGCCCGGTGTGGTGGATGGGACCGCTGAAGGTTTCCATCCCGTCTATTGCCGGTACGTTAGGGGCTGAAATGCTGCCCGTGGCCATAACCAGAAACTGAGCCGACATTTCGGCGCCGTCATCGGTCGCGAGCCGCCATTGGCTGGCCGCTTCATCATATATGGCCGCTTCGACCCTGGTGTCGAAAGTAATATCTCGGCGCAGATCAAAGCGATCGGCGACGTGGTTCAAATACTTGAGTATTTCGGGCTGGGTGGGATATCGCTCGGGCCACTCCCACTCCTGCTGGAGGTCTTCATCAAAGCTGTAAGAGTACTCCAAGGTGTCCGTATCGCAGCGCGCGCCGGGATAGCGATTCCAGTACCAGGTGCCGCCGACGCCACTGCCCGCTTCGATGACACGCGCCGACAAGCCTAACTTGCGCATGCGGTACAGCATATACATGCCGGAGATACCGGCGCCGACAATGATGACATCGAAATTGTCCGCTGAATCCATAGCTTAATCCCGTCGTCAGTACAAATTGCTCAAGCTTAATTCATCACGAATCCGCCCGCTACGGTCAAAGAAATTCCCGTCACATTGTTAGCGCGCGTCAGGTACAGCGCCGCTTCAGCCATATCGCCGGGCCGCTGTTCTCGACCTAATGGGACACGATCTTGGATGACGGCAGCAAAAGTGTCTTCAATCGTATCTGTGCCGTACTCTTGCTGTCGCTGCTTTGATTTTGAAAGATGATCAAACCACATAGATGTATCGACATTGCCCGGGCAGATGGCATTCACCCGGATTGAGAACTCGGCAAGCTCTGCGGCCATGGACTGGGTCAAGCCAATCGCCGCGAATTTTGAGGCGCAGTAGGCACCCATGTGCGCAAATCCTCTCTTGCCGGCGACCGAAGCAATGTTGATAATGACCCCGCCATTTTTCGCCAGATGGGGAATCGCCGCCTGCGACATCAAGAAGATGCCCTTGACGTTTACCGCAAAGAGACGGTCCCAATCGGACTCGGCGAAGTCCACAATCGGTCCCGTCTGAATAATGCCCGCATTGTTCACCAAGATATCTAATCCGCCATAAGCTTCGACCGATCTTTCAACAAGATTTTGACATGAAGCGCGGTCTGATACGTCGACTTCAATCGCCATGCATGTTCCGCCACGCTTGTTGATTTCGCTTGCGGCCGCTTCCAATTCGTTTTTGGCAGAGAGTGAGTAATGCCAATCCGCCGACGGATTGACCGCCAGCGAGCCCAAATCAGCAACGACGACGGTTGCTCCCTCCGTGGCAAACGCTTCGGCGATTCCCCGCCCGATCCCGCGAGCAGCGCCGGTAACGACTACGGTTTTGCCATCTATCCGCATAGGCGTCGCTCGATCCTTAGGAAAGCCCAATCCCATTGCCGCCATCAACCGAGAGCGAGGCCCCGGTCACGCTGTCGGCGCGAGTCAAGTATAATGCTGCATCGGCAATCTCTTCGGGCGCCTGCTTGCGGCCCAAGGGAACGGTATCTTTGACGAAGGCGTCGAAGGCCTCTTCAAATGATTGCCCGGGGTATTGCTGAAGGCGGTGCTTGACCAGGTAATCGAATTGCATCGGAGTAAAGACATTGCCCGGACAGATGGCATTCACCCTGATGGAAATTTCGGCGAGCTCGGCAGCCATGGATTGGGTTAAGCCGATCACCGCAGCTTTTGAGGCGCAGTAGGGACCATTGAACGCGGATCCGCGTTTGCCGGCGTTCGAGGCGATGTTTATGATGACCCCGCCCCTCTTTGCGAGGAAGGGAATCGCCGTTTGCGACATCAAGAAGACGCCCTTGACGTTTACAGCAAAGATTCGATCCCAAGTAGATTCGGCAAAATCTGCAATTCGTCCAAGTTTTATAATGCCTGCGTTATTCACCAAGATATCTAATCCGCCAAATGCCTCGACCGATCTTTCAACAAGGTTTTGACATGAAGCGCGGTCTGATACGTCTACTTCGATCGCCATACACTCCCCATCGCGCTCGCCGATTTCGCGCGCAGTAGCGGCTAACTCGGTTTCGGCCGAGAGCGAGTAATGCCAATCTGCCCCCGCTCCAACCGCCAGCGAGCCCAAATCAGCGGCGAGGACGTTTGCACCTTCCCGGGCAAATGCTTCGGCGATAGCGCGCCCGATCCCGCGGGCAGCGCCGGTTACGATAACGGTTTTGCCCTTGATCTGCATGACCGCCTCTCGATCTGATTAAGAACGCGGTTCAAATTTTCACGTCAAATCCAAGACACTGCGCGCCACCTCCCCCTTACCCAAGGCGTCAAAAGCCTCATTGACGCCTTCGAGGGGATAGACGCGCGTCACCAACTCGTCCAGCTTGAGCTTGCCCGCTTTGTAAAGGCTAAATATGCGGGGAAAATCCAGCCGGGGGCGACAGCTGCCATACATTGAGCCGATGACCGTCTTCTCGAGCGCGAGAATTTTGGCGTCAAAATCAAGCGGGGTGTTGTCGGGGGCATGGCCGACAAGAACAGTGACGCCTCGTCGTCGGGTAGAAAGTATTGCCTGTTTATAGGGCTCAGGCACCAAGCCGATAGCTTCAAAGGCGTAGTGGACACCCTTGCCATCCGTTAGCTCCTTGATGGCCGCAACCGGGTCAACATGCGCTGAACTGACCGTATGCGTGGCGCCAAACAATTTTCCCATTTCGAGTTTGTTGTCAAGGATATCGACGGCGATAATCGGCTCCGCGCCGGCGATTGCTGCGCCCTGGATTACGTTCAGCCCGACGCCGCCACAGCCGAAGACGGCGACAGACTTGCCAGCCTCGACATTGCCGGTGTTCAGGGCGGCTCCCACTCCGGTCATCACGCCACAGCCGACCAGCGCAGCCTGCGCAAAAGGGATCTCCCGATCAATCGGGATAGCGACATCTTGGGGAACGATGGTCTCGGTGCTGAAAGTACCGAGGGCATTCATCCGTTTCATGGGGCGGTCGCTGTCCGCGGAAAGGGGCTGCCCCCGTCGGTCCCAGGGCTCCTCACAGAGATTGGAGTAGCCCACCTGGCACATCTCGCAAAGGCCGCAGTTGCGCGTCCAAGACAGCACGACGTGATCGCCGGCTTTGACACTGTGAACCGCCGAGCCAACTTCCTCGACCACGCCCGCCCCCTCGTGACCCAGAATCACGGGCGGGCGGTTGATATCCACCCATTCCCCCTTGACGATATGCCAGTCCGAGTGGCAGACGCCGCTGGCCATTAACCGGACGCGAACCTGATCATCTTTGATGTCGGGCAAATCAAAGCGTTCAATCACCAGTGGGGTATTCGCTTCGTATAGGACTGCCGCTTTCATTGGCGCGTTCCTTAATCTTTTTATTTGGGAGTATAACCCGCTCGCTAAACTTTAGCGCATTCGACTAATCTGGGTAGTGTATCCTTTTCGGTTGAAATATTTTTAAGCAGTCCTCGACATGAGAGCCTTAACCCAAAATACGAACGACGTTGGCAGGTGGCTGTTGTTCTTTAATTTCAACCGACTTCAATACGCCACCCTAATCTGAAGCAATCACATCAAGAATCTGCAGTAGTTTGGTATCACGCCACTTTTTCGCTTGCTCCATATCCGTACCCGCCAGTACGGCTTCCATTTGCGCGACGCAGGTTTTCGCCCATTCTCGCGCCAGTTCCGGCGTGCGCGGCGGCGCCTCGCGCTCGACGCGCGAAGGAATGTCATCTTCCAAGCTGTGGTCGAGCTTCCGGTCGACCATAGTATCTTGCAAACCGCCAGGGCTGGTCAACATGCCGACGGCAAAGGGTCCCATCAGCGCCAGGCGCAAACCGGGTCCGGTTCTGAAGGCCAGATCGATCTCTTCAACGGTAGCAACCCCGTTGCCCACCAGCCACAAAGCTTCGCGGTAGATCGCAGCCTGCATGTGGTTGACGATATGGCCCCGGCATTCCTTGCGAGCCACCACCGGAACTCTGCCCATTCTCGCCATGAAGTCCCGCGCCAGCGCCACCGTCTCGGCCGAGGTCATTTCGCCCGGTACGATCTCCACCGAAGGCACAATATGCGGCGGGTTATAAGGATGCGCCACCACACAGCGTTCAGGACGAATCGTCGCCTTCTGGATCTCCGTCATCAGCATGGCGGATGTGCTGGAAGCGAGTACGACCTCCGCGGAGGTTAGCCGGTCCAACTCTCGGTAGATCTCTCGCTTGATCCGATAGCGCTCGGGTCCGGACTCCTGCACAAAGTCCACGTCTTTCAAAGCCGCGGCCAGGTCAGTTGTGGTCGTGATCCGGCTCTGAGCCGCTGCTACTTCTTCTTCAGTCATCATCCCGGCTTCAACGAGGGTTGCATAGGCGCTGCGGATCTCCCGCATCGTCCAATCTAGAGCTTCATGTGAGATATCGTAAATGTTGACCTGGAGGCCATGTTGAGCGAAAAGGACCGCCCAAGAGAAACCAATCGTTCCGCCGCCAACACAGGCGACCTTGGTAATATCACTCACGTTTCTTACCATTGATTCTCCAATCCGTTATTCTCAATAGCAAAACAGGACGCAACCGGCTACGAAAGCAGCCGTTTAGCGCCGAAGCAGCTATGCTTTTGTCTTGTAGCGATAGTCGGGATCGACGTTTTCCTTGGCACCGAGCCTGTTGCGCAGGGTACCGATGCCCTCGACTTCCATCTCAACCACATCACCGGGTTGCAGGTAACGGGCTGTGTCAATGCCTAATGCGATCGCCTCGGGGATCGAGCCGCCCGAGACTGTACCGCTGCCCAGCACGTCGCCCGGTACGACACGGCTGTCCTTGGAGGCGCGCTCGACATAATCGCCCCAACCGTGATAGGAAGCTCCGCCATCACCTTCATCCAGCCAGACGTCGCCGTTGACCCTGACCGTGCACTTGACCTGCAGCTTGCCATCACGCAGATAGGGCGCCATTTCATCGGTGGTGACCAGCCAGGGACCGAGCGAAGAGGCGGCGTCTTTGCCTTTGGCGGGACCGAGCCCAACAACCATTTCATCAAACTGCAGGTCACGGGCGCTCCAGTCGTTGAGTATGCAGAAGCCGGCGATATAGTCCAAGGCGTCAGCCGCCGCAATATCGCTCCCTTCGCGCCCAATGACGCAGCCCAACTCCATCTCGTAGTCCAGCCGTTCCGTCGCTGAGGGGAATGGTACGTCATCCTCTGGCCCGAAGACGCGCAGCGTGTTGGAGAAGTAGAAGACCGGCAGGCGATACCAAGCCTCGTGCAGCGTCCGCGCACCTTGTCCGCTGGCATGCGCCTCAAAACTGAAGAAGTCGCGCAAGGTCGGCGGCTGCAAGACCGGAGCGCGGAGCCGGACCATGGGCAGGGGCACAGCCGGTGCGGCGATATTTCTCGCCAAGGCGTCCCTTACTCGATCAAGTGGCGAGTCGCCGAATTCAAGCAAAGCGCGGACGTCTCTCAAGGTGTGATCGGCGCCTAGCAAGGCAGTCACGTCGACCACCAGATTGTCACTCAGAACTCCGCAACGCGGTCCGCTTCCGGAATCGTATGTCAGCAGTTTCATAAATTCCGAATCCTTCTGGTACAGGTTAAGGTCTGGGTCAATCCAGTTTCTCGAGCGGCGGATGATCGCCGAAGATCAATTCGGGACCGCCGGATGGCGCCGCCCAAGCCACCGCATTGCTGATCACGCGCAGCACCTCGGGCTGATAATAGATCGGCAGCGTTTCGTGGCCCGGCCGAAAATAGAACACTTTGCCGCGCCCGCGGTGATAGCAGCAGCCGCTGCGGAAGACCTCGCCGCCTTGGAACCAACTGACGAAGACCAGCGTATCCGGGGCGGGAATGTCAAAGGGCTCGCCATACATCTCGGTTTCCGGAATTTCGAAGTATTCCGGCAAGCCCCTGGCTATGGGATGCCCCTGCTCGAGCACCCAGATGCGTTCTTTCTCGTCCGCTTCGCGCGTCTTCAACATGCACGAGGTGCCCATCAGCTTCTTGAAGATCTTCGAATAGTGCGCCGAATGCAGGGCAAGGAGCCCCATGCCGCCCATGTTCACGCGCTCATGCACGCGCTCGACGATCTCATCGCTGACTTGGTCATGGGCGGCGTGGCCCCACCAGGTCAGCACATCGGTCTGGTCCAAGACCTCTTGCGTCAAGCCATGCTCCGGTTCATCGAGCGTGGCCGTTCGCACCGCGAAGCCCTGAGCGCTGAGATGATCGGCGATGACCTTGTGCATGCCTTCCGGGTAGACGCGTTGCACACCCTCGGTCGCGTTGATCAACCTGTCTTCGCTGAAGCCGTAGGCCTTCAGGCGCGCTTGGACATCGGCATGCCGTAGCGGATTTTCGTGCCAGAATTCGTTCCAGACCGTCACGCGAATTGGCGCTGCCATGGGCTAAGCTCCTTTTTTGATCACGTCGCCGAAGACGGCGCGCACTTCGTCCCGCATTTCGTCGACCCGCGCCCAGACCTCGCGCGTGCGCTGGAAGACATCGACCGGGTAGCCGCTCTGCAGCATGATTGGCCCGTCAAAGCCGGCGTCCCGCGCCATCGTCAAGCAGCGCTGGAAATCTTCGCTTATCAGATCGCCCTTTTCATCGACCTCGGCCCAGGCGTGTATTGAGGTCGCGCGCGGCATGATCGCTTCCAAGGTCTCATACTTGTTCGGTCCGCGGGCGTTACCGAAGTCGGCAATCACGCCGTAGTCACGCTCACTCTGCTCGAGAACCCCTAACAAACTGTCAGCCTTCAGGTTGAAGTTCCGGTAATTCTCGGTGGCGGGCTTCAGCCCAAGATTCACGGCGTAATCAAAGAGTTCGCGAAATGCTTCGCCGCTTGTGCGGATGGTCTCCGGCGTCGGTTCGCCATCACCCGGAACATAGCGCACGCCGCGCGCCCCCAGCTCGACGGCGATATCCATCCAGCGCTTGATATGCGCGACTCCGGCGGCGCGCTCTTCCGGATCGCCGCTGTCGACATCGCCGGTATCGATCAACAACTGAAACAGTTCCACCCCCGCGTCTGCAAAGGCGGCGCGCAGGTCCGCCAGGTAGCCGCGCTCAATGCTCGGCAGGTGATAAACGCTGAGATCGAATTCGTGAAAACTATGCGCGGCCGCCTTGGCCGGTATATCCAGCAGGTCGATAGTCGGCGGCTCGGTTGGCGTGCCCGCAACCTCCCCAGTGGCGGCATCCAACTCATACATCGGTTGTCCCAAAGCCTTCATCAAGGTGACCGTTGATACTGCTGCGCTAACCATAAGAATCCTCCCAATTACTAAAGAATCACGTTCAAAAGCGAATGCCAAACTTTACCACTTCCGCCGGCTCGTTCACAACCAGGTCCCAGACCGCCGGACCTTCATCCAGCGGGACCAGGGGCTGGATCAAGCCGGGGGCGGTCAGCGCGCCCTGGCGGATCATGCTGATGATGGCGTCGTAGGCGCGATATTCGTCCCAGCGCGAGTAGTCCCGCGGTTTGTGACCCAGGAAACAGCCGTGCGGCACGATCATCGTCAGACGACTGCGATGGAATTCCTCGCCCAGCCGAAGGTCGCGCCCTTCGCCCAGGTAGACGCCGGATGCGCAGATCGTACCTTCCATGCGCGTAGCGCGTATCGCGCTTTGCAAGCCAGCGTAAGTCGCGCTTAGCTCAATCGCCACATCGACGCCGGGTCCGCCCGTGAGCTTGTGGATTTCCAGCGCGGCATCCACTTCAAAGGGGTCAAGGGCGTGCTGCGCGCCATAGTCGAGCGCCAACTGCCGGCGCTTCGGCAGTGGGTCGACAGCGAAGATCTGTTCCGCGCCGCTGAGCGCCGCCAAGCGGACTGTCAGCAATCCAATCGCGCCCAGCCCGATAACGGCAACCGTATCGGCAAAGCGCAAATTCGATTCGCGGATGCAATGGAAGGATACGAAGGCGGGCTCAAAGCAGAGCGCGTCAAGTGGATCGATTTCGCCCAAAGGCCAGACGCAGCCATCCAGCCAGAGCGGCGGACCGTCCCAAGGCAGCCTGCGCCGGGTATTGATGATATTGGTCTCGCTGACATCCAGGAAGCCGATGACCCGATCACCGACGCTCCATTCGGAAACGCCAGAGCCGACCTCGATTATGACGCCGACGCCGCTTGTGCCGACCGGCGCGCCGGCGAGCAAATTCTCCGTTGAAGGCTTGTCGCTCGGGACAAATAGACGCATCTCGTCGTCCCAGCGCTGGCCGGGATCGTTAAGTCCAGCCATTATCGCCAGGGGCGTGCCGTGTTTGCCGGAGGCGAACTCGGTCCGAACGCGCAACTCATGCGGCGCCAGCGGCCTCTCGTCGTATTCAACTATTTCTATCTTGTGGCCGTCGGTAAATGTCAGCTTGCGCGGCATATTGATTTCCCCTGACGCTGCGGATACCTAAGGCGCCGCCCATTCGACCGCATTCGCGATGACCCGCTGAACTTCGCTCTGATAGTAGATCGGATAAGTTTCGTGGCCGGGCCGGAAGAAGAAAACTTTGCCGCGCCCGCGCTGAAAGCAGCAACCGCTGCGGAAGACTTCGCCGCCGGCGAAGGAGCTGATGAAGACGATCGTGTCCGGCGCGGGAATGTCGAAAGGTTCGGCGTACATTTCAGTTCGGGGAATGACAAATGACTTGCCAATGCCGCGGGCGATGGGGTGGTCCGGCTCAATGACCCAAAGCGTTTCCGGCTTCCCGTCCACGCGCGGCGTGACAATGCAGGAGGTCCCCATCAGCTTTGTGAAGACCTTGGAGCCGGCGCCCCAGTGCAGGGCGATGAAGCCCATGCCCTCGTCCACGATGCGCCGGTAGACGCGCTCGGCAATCGCATCATCGAACCGATCATGCACAATGTGCCCCCAGCAGATCATGACATCGGTTTGATCCAGGACGGCTTCGCTCAATCCGTGTTCGGGTTCATCTAGGGTCGCGGTTTGTACATTGAAGCCCTCCTCGCGCAAGGGAGCGGCAATAGCTTCGTGGATGCCGTCGGGGTAAATATTCCGAACGCCTTCAGTCTCTTCAATAGCGCTTTCTTGGCTGTAGCCGTGGCTCATCCAGGAGCGGCGCACGTAGTCCCAATGCCGGGGATTCTCGTGCCAAAATTCGTTCCAGACTGTCACGCGGATGGGAGCTGTCATGCGCTGTCTTCACCGAATACCGCGTGGACTGCCGCCCGAAATTCGTCGACGCCGCTCCAGAGATCGGGCGCCCAAGCGAAGTTGTCCATTTGATAAGCGCCGTGCAGCATGATGGGACCGTCAAAGCCGGCAGCGCGCGACATGGTCATATAGCGCCGAAACGCCACCAAGTCCGCCCGCCCGTCTTCGGTCGGTGGCGCCCAGGCGTGAATCGAGGTCGCGCCCGGCAGCAGCTTGGCAAAGGTTTCCTGCTCGCCCGAATCTCTAGGGTTGCCAGAATCGGCGATCCAGCCGTAATCGCGCTCTGACAGCTCCACAAGCTGCAGCAGGTTAAGGGCTTTGTTGGTGAAGATTCGATAATTCTCGGTGGCCGGCTTCAAGCCGCGTTCGAAGGCGAAGTCAAAGAGCTCGCGGAAGGCGTCCGCTGTCGCCCGCATCGTTTCGGGCGTCGGTTCGCTATCGCCGGGCACATAGCGCACGCCACTAGCACCCAGTTCGGCCGCCCGCTCGATCCAGAACTTGGTGTGGGCGATGCCGGCGCTGCTTTCACCCGGGTCTGGGCTGCCGATCTCGCCCGTATCAATGAGCAGCTGGAAGATCTCCACCCCCGCATCTTCAAAGGCGGCGCGCACGTCGGCGAGATAAGCGCGCTCCACGCTGGGCAAGTGCAGCATGGAAAGGTCGAAACAGTCGTAACCCTGTGCGGCCACCTCGGCTGGCAACTCCAGCAGGCTATGGCTGGGCGCCCGTGTTTCCCAGCCATCGGGCCGCGTGGAATCAATGGCTGGCGCCTTTATCATTTTTGAGTTGTCGGGAGTCGGCAAATAGGTCTCAAATCCCAATAGCCGATTAATCGTCACAGAGGATACCGCTGCGCGCGCGACCATCACATTTCTCCTTTTTCAATAAGCTGTGTCATTTAGAAGCGGACGCCATATTTGACGACCTCGCTCGGATCGTGCTTGATCAGCTCGAATGTCTCCGGGAAGTCCTCGATGGAGACCAGCGGGTCAATCAGCCCGGGGACGGTCAATCTGCCCTGCTTCATCATGCTGACGATGGCGTCGAAAACTCGATACTGATCCCAAAGGGGATAATCACTCGGCGCGTATTCCATGGCGCCATTGCCGCGCGGGACAACCATCCTGAGGCTGTTCGTCAGAAACTCGCGCCCAAGCCACAAATCCGCCGCATTGCCCGCAATAGCGCCGGCCTGACAGACCGTGCCGCCGAAGCGCGCCGCGCGTATCGCTGTGTCCAGCGCGGCATAATGCCCGCTGATTTCAATCGCCACATCGACGCCGGCGCCGCCAGTTAGCTCTTTGATCTCCAGCGCGGCATCGACAGCGAAGGGATCGATAACATGATGCGCCCCATAATCCTGCGCCAGCTTACGGCGTTTGGGCAACGGGTCGACGGCGAATATCACTTCCGCGCCACACAAAGCCGCCACTTTGACCGTCAGCAGCCCAATCGCGCCCAGCCCAACAACTGCCACCGCGTCGCCGAAGCGGACATTCGATTCGCGCACGCTGTTCACCGCCACGTAAGCCGGCTCGAAACACAAAGCGTCCAGCGGGTCGAGATCGTCCAACTCCCAGATCAGCCAGGGCGAAGGCTGGGCGAAACCGGGCCAGATGAAATCGGCTGGACGATCGACGGTGATGATGTTGGTCTCGCTGACGTCCATGAAGCCGAAGACGCGATCGTCGACCTGCCAGTCGCGGACATCGGGGCCCACCTCGATGATGACGCCGACGCCGCTGGTGCCGACCAGCGAGTCGGGCACAGGATCCGGATCAGGCTCATCACTCGGGAGGTAGAGGCGCTTATCTTCATCCCAGCGCTGCCCCTGCCGGTTGCGGCCATCCATCAATAGCATGGTCGTCCCGTGTTTGCCCGCGGCGTATTCGGTCTGAATCCGCACTTCGTTGGGCAGCAGCGGGCGCTCGTCGTATTCCAGCAAAGTCGCCTCGTGGTCTTCGTTGAAAACGGCTTTAATTGGCATTTTGTCTTTCCTTCCCCCATCCCCCGGCCCCAGTGCCCCCTCGGTCCCCCGCCTCACGGGGGATGCTTCCCACAAGGAGGGAAGGGGAGCCGCGTTGACTAAGTTATGCTTTTGAAGCCCCTCCCTCTTTATGGGACCCCGGGTGGGGGTTCATTGTCCGCCCGTTCCCAGCAGCGCCGCAGATAAGCGGCCGAGGCGCGCATGTTCGATAGCGGGTCGCCGGGCGTCGGCATGCACTCCAGCACCAGCCAGCCGTCGAAGTCGATCTCTCGCAGGGCGCGGAAGGCGCCCAGGAAGTCAGTATGTCCATGCCCGGGCAGCCAGCGCTGACTATCCGCCAGGTGCACGTGACCCAGATGCGGCGCGACCGCGCGCAGCGACGCCGGGATATCGGCTTCTTCAATGTTCATGTGAAACAGGTCGGCCATGAGCTGGATGCGCGGATGATCGGCGGCGCGACATAAATCAGCCGCTTTACCCACCGTGTTCAGATAAGTGGCCTCGTAGCGATTCAAGGGTTCAAGGTAAAGCGCTGAGTTGCCACCGGGTGTCCGCTCCATAACTTCAGCCAGCAAGGCAAGAAGCAGTTGCGTGATGAGCGTGTCTTCATCGGCGAAGGGCGACATATCGGGCATGGGCGGCGACATCTCGGGCTGGAACCTGGGCGAGAAGACCGGCACGAGAATCACACCGCGCGCGCCGATTTCGTCAGCGAACTCCAGCGTGCGGATGACATCGGCCAGCCGACTTTCGCGCTCGTCCGGGTCGGGATGGATGATCGGGCCCTCGTAATTGCCGCAGATGCTGCCGACCGGCAAACCGCTTGCCGTCATCGCTCGGTCGATTTCAGCGTGCAGGTCGTATACACGTGCCGTCCGCCCGAAAGCAAGCTCAATGCCATCCAGGCCGCATTCGGCGGCGCGTTGAAAACGCTCGGACAGAGCCGCCCCCGGCAGCAAGGTTTGATGCGCTGATAATTTCATCTCTGTGTCTCTGTGCCTCTGTGGCAAACGCCTACCCCCGCACCGCGCCAGCCGTCAGGCCCTGGATGAATTGGCGCTGGAAAACCAGATAGACCGCCATAATCGGCGCCATGACGATGAGCGTGCCAGCCATGGACATGCTGTAATCGGGTCCCCAACGGGTGGTGAAGAACATCATGCCCGTCATGATGGGCCTGAGCTTGTCGGACTGCAAATAAATGAGCGGCAGCAGGAAGGCGTTCCAGGAGCCCATGAAGTTGAAGACGACCAGGGCGGCAATGGCCGGACCAGCCAGCGGCAGCATCACGCGCCGGAAGACGCCGAAATCATTGCAGCCGTCGATCTTGGCGGCGTCGGTCAAATCGTAGGGCAGGCCCGAGAAAAAGGCGCGCATGAAGAAGATGCCGAAGGGCAGCGATATGGCCGTCTGCGGCAGGATCATCGCCCAATAGGTGCCCAGCACGCCGATATCGCGCAAGATATAAAAGAGCGGAATCATGATGGCCGTGAAGGGCACCATCAGCCCGACCAAAAAGAAATAAAAGATGAGCATCCTTCCCGGCATCTTAAGACGCGCCAAACCGTAACCAGCCAGGCAAGACAGGCTCACAACCAGTATGACAATGGGAACGGTCACGATCACGCTGTTGATGAAATAGCGGCTGAACTTTCCTTGGTTCCAAGCTTGCGCAAGATTCTCAAGGCGCCAATTCGGCGGCAGCCCCAGCGGATCTTGGGCAATCTCGAGGTTCGACTTCAGCGCGGTGAAGATCACCCACATGAAGGGCACCAGCACGAAGACCGCAAAGAGGATCAGCAGGCTGTACTGGGCGCCCTTAGCGATCCAGAAACCCATAGGACGGCGCGGGCGGCGGGTGACCTGATAGCTCGCACCTACATGGCTTTCCATGACCCTAATCGCCTCCCCGTTCGCGAATAGAAATAAATATGAACGACAGTACCAGCGACACCAGTCCCATCACGATCGCCAGCGCCGAGCCATAGCCGACGTAGCTTTCGCGAAAGGCGGTGTTATAGGTATAGGTGGCGATGACGTGAGTCGCGCGGCCAGGACCGCCGCGGGTGGTGATCCAGATTATGTCGAAGACGTTGACACCCAGGATGAGTGTAAAGGCGGTGATCATCGTCAGCACATGCCGCAGCCCGGGAATGATGATATACCACAGGCGCTGTGCACCATTGGCGCCATCGACCAGCGCGGCGTCGATCTGCTCCATGTCGATGTTCTGCAAGCCGGCCATAATGACGACAAAGCAGAAGCCGAAGTAACCCCAAACGCCGGCCAGGATTATAGCGGGCAGCGCCAAATAGGGGTCGCCCAGCCAGCCTTTCGCCAGAACGTCCAAGCCGACCGCCCTCAGCGTCGAATTAATGGGGCCAAATTGCGGGTTGTACATCCACTTCCAGATGATGCCGACCGCCACCGGCGCCAGCACCACCGGCAGAAAATACACCGTGCGGAAGAAGACCATGCCGCGCACGCCGCGCCAGAGCAGCACGCCCAGGAACAAACCGATAGCGACCGGCGTCACCGTGCCCAGAATGATCCAGATAAAGTTGTGGCTCAGCGCGCTCCAAAGCCGTGGATCGGCGAAGAGCTTCTCATAATTCAGGAAGCCAACAAACTCTTTGACCGGCTTCGCCCCGTCCCATTTGGTCAGACTGAGGTAGATGGTGTAGAAGAAGGGGTAGACGACGAAAAAGACGTAGATCGCCAGCGCCGGCAGGACAAAGGCGTAGGCGGTCGCGTAATCGCGCAGTTTGCGGTTGGCGAAGAATTGGCGGATGCTGTCGGTCATACTATTCTCAAGACTGTCTAATCTCACTTACCCCCACCCCAAACCCCTCCCCCATAAAGAGGGAGGGGCTTAACACTGTCCAACGCCTCGGTTAGCTCCCCTTCCCTCCTTGTGGGGGAAGGGGCCGGGGGATGGGGTGGTATTTCAGGCTACCCCGTGATATCGGCGTGTCTGCCGTCCTCGACTGCTCTTTCCATTTCGGCGTTGATGCGGTCGGCCACTTCTTGAGACGTCAGCCGACCCGCAGCCAGCTCGACATTGCTTTCAAACAGCGTCGTATTGAAGTTCGCCGGCGTCAGCACATCAAGATGATAGCCCACTGGCCCGTCCCAACCTGAGACAAGGTTGAGGAAATCGCGGTAGACGGGTCTTACATCGTAGCCGCTAAAGTCAACTCCGGTGACGCCGGGCAGCAGCTTGGCGCCCTCAATCCAAAGCCGAATCGCTTCATCAGACACTAGATAGTTCAGGAATGTCAAAGCCTCTTCCGGGTGTTCGGTGTCGCCAATGATGTACCAGACGGCGCCCATCAACTGGATCATTGTCTGTTCACCACCTTCAATCGGCGGCAAGATCATGAAGCCGAACTCGTCCGTGATCTCGTCGGTGAAGAACTGCATCGCCCAGGTGCTCATCAGCATCATGGGCGCTTGACCGGTGTAAAACTTCGCATTGCCATCGAGGAAACTGGTTGCCGAACCCTGCTCGTCGTAGCAACCGGCCTCGACCAAGCCGACTACCAGGTCTAAGGAAGCGACAATATCGGGCGAGTTCCAAGGATACTCGCCGGAGATCGCGGCCGCAACCGTGTCGCTCGGAACAGAGTTGGCGAGAACGTTGTACCAATTGTGGGAAATGGGGAAACCGCCCCAATCGGCCCAGCCCGCCGCCATCGGCGGATCGTATCCGAGCTCGCGGAAAGTCCCACACAATGCGACCATCTCTTCAAATGTCGACGGTACTTCGATGCCTTCGTCGGCGAAGATCCGCTTGTTCCAATAGAAGCCTTGCGCTTCAAATTCATGGCCAACGCCATATACGGTCCCGCCGTAGGTTGTCCAATCTCTGGACACGGACACGAGTCGTTCGTCCCAGTTATAGGTAGCATAAGCCTCTTCAAGCGACAGGAGCAGTCCGGCATTACCAAGGATGCCGCCATAGCCCGGTCCGGAGTCGTAATACATGATGTCGGGTCCTTCGCCCGCCTCAATGGCCGTCCTGGAGATGTCTGTCAGCTGTTCCAGGGTATAAACTTCGCGGTTGATCTTGATGTTCGGGTGCGCCTCCTCAAAGTTCGCGATTATCGTTTCAATAACCGCTTGGGCCTCATCGCCACTTACCTGATCCCAATACAGGATTTCCACCGGATCCTGCGCGTAGGCGCTGCCTAAAAGGGCAAACACCAACAGGAGAGCAATTAATCTAGCCCCCCGCAATACGTTTAAGCGATTCATCTTTCCTCTCCTTCAATAAACTATGCCAAGCTCGACAAAATGCGCTCGGCTTCACTTTTGGATAATATCGTAAGGGACGTCCCTTCGGACTGCGATTTGGACTAGCGGCGGACATCAAGCGGACACCTAGAGGACATGCTCACGGAGATCGACCGTTCTTCCTTGGAAAGCGAACTGCGCGCGGCGCTGACGCACCTGTACGATCCGGCCGCCCTGCGCGACAGCCGACTGATGGCGCTCCTGGGCTTGGAGAACCGCGCCGACGCCATTGTCGCGCTGCGGCGCCTCCTGTTGGAAGCTATCGAATCGCTAAAACCCGCCGATGACGTGCCAACTCAATCAAGGTCCTGGCGCTATTATCATATCCTGTCGGGCCGCTTTACAGAACAGCTCACGCAATTCGAGGTGGGCAACGATCTGGGTTTGAGCGTGCGCCAACTGCGCCGGCAAGAAAAGCGGGCGCTGGCTGTGCTGGCGGACCTTATCTGGACGCGCTACAAGCTGGAAAGCGCCGAAGCAGCCAGCGCGCCGGGTCCGCAGGCTCTCGGTGACGAGTTGGCTTGGTCACAGGCTGCTTTCTCCAGCGAATCTGCCGAAGTTGAGGCGCTGATTCAATCCGCCCTGGATACTGCCGAACCGATGCTTCGGGAATCTGCGGTTGGGCTTGATTATGCGCCGGGCGAAGGGCTGCCAAGGCTGGCGCTGCAGTTGGTACCGACGCGGCAGGCGCTCTTGAATGTCATCACGACCGCGCTGGACTGGATGAATGAAGGGCGGCTCGTCCTCCGCGCCGGGCATCAACCGGGCGACCGTCATGTGTCCCTGTCCGTCACCGGCTATGGATCGCTGGCGGCGGGGGCGGCGGAACTGGGAGCGGAGCGCTTAAGCGTGGCGCGCGAACTGCTCAGTTTCTCCGGCGGATCGCTTCATTACGACGCTGATTCGGTCGGCGATCAAGTCTGTGTATTTCGCCTCAGGCTGCCGACGGACAAGCAAATCACCGTGCTGGCCATCGACGACAATCCCGATACGCTGCAGTTGCTTCAGCGATACACCGCCGACACGCGCTACGGTTTACAGTGCGAAAGCGATCCCGCGCGTTCGCTGGCTCTGGCCGAAGAGACCATGCCCGATATCATCCTGCTGGATGTGCTGCTGCAAGATATTGATGGCTGGGAATTGCTTGGGCGTTTTCGCGCGCATCCTCGTCTTGGCGACCAGCCCGTTATCGTCTGCACCATCTTGCCGCAAAGAGACCTGGCGCTAAGCCTGGGCGCCGCCGCTTTCTTGAGCAAGCCCCTCAGCCAGCGGCAACTCCTGTCCGTACTCGATGCCCAGGTTGACCGGCTGCGCGGATAGGGTCTTAACGAGCGTCTCGATCGCCGCCAAAAGCTGGGGCATCGTTATGCCTTCACCTCGAACGACCGCCAGTGACTTGCTGACAATAGGCTGGCCCGAGGGATCACGCGCCGATGTGACCACGATGGGGGTATCCCGCAGCGCCGGGTCTCCCCGCATCTCGGCGATCAACTGAAAACCATCCATTTCCGGCATGATCAGATCGGTCAGGACGACATCGGGCCTCTGTTCGCGCAGAATACGGCGGGCTTGTCGCGCGTTGGTCGCCCGCAGCACGCGGTAGTCTCTCCCCGCCGAGGCCAACATGCGTCGGAAGAGCCGCAGGACATCGGGCTCGTCATCTACCACCAGGATAGTCTTGCCATCCAGCTTGAGACGATCCAGAGCGTCCAGCAGTTCTTCGCGCGAGATCGGCTTGATCAGGTAGTCCTCAACGCCCAGGGAATCGGCGGCAGCGCGTATGCCGGGCACCGAGCAGACGACAGCCGGCAGCCCATAGGGCAGCGTGATCTCTCTCTCGATCCGCAGCAGATCTTCGCCCACAGAGGCCGTGTTGACCAACAATGCTTGCGCCGGCACGCGCCCCATCTCGGCTATCGCCTCCTCCAGACTGGCTGCCGGTATCAGTTCGACATTGTGCAGGTAGCGGGAAAGCAACCGACTCAAGCCCCCGCCCTCTTCCAAGATGATCAGGCGCGGACGATCCTTCGGCTTGGGCAATGAGGGTATGTGAGGTCTTTCGACGTAGGTTGAATAAGGCGAAAACCAGCGCATCAACTCGTCATCGTCGGTCGGGATGGACTCCGCGATCGGCAGACGGAAGGAGAATGTGGCGCCCTGCCCCGGCTCGCTCTCCAGCCACATCCGTCCCTTGTGCAGCTCCACAAAGTGCTTGCTGATGCTCAATCCCAAGCCGCTGCCGCCCCAGTGACTGTGGATGGAACCGTCCAATTGCTGAAAGGGTTTGAAGACCTCGTCCATTTCCTCAGCCTTTATGCCGGGACCGGTATCGGCAACACTGACGATCACTTGATCGCCTTCCTGCCTTGCCGCCACCCGCACCCCGCCCTGCTCGGTAAAACGTCCGGCATTGCTCAGCAGGTTGAGCAAGACCTGTCTGATACGAATGCGGTCGCAGTGGAGTTGCGGCATATCCTTCGGTATATCAGTTTGCAGGGACAATCCCTTCGAGTCGAAGAGCGGGCGCACGGCGGTCTCGGCCGCGGCGACGATCTCGTCGAGCGCCACCGGTTCCTTCATCAAGGACATTTGGCCGGCGTCAATCTGGCTCAGGTCCAAGACATCGTCGATCAGGCTCGACAGGTGCCGGCTGTTGCGCAATACGATCTCCAGGTCCGCCAGCAAGGACTGCGGGACATTGCGACCATAGGATTCGGGCGAGTTCATCGCCATTTCGCTGAAACCAATGATCATGTTCAACGGCGTGCGCAGTTCGTGGCTGACGTTAGCGACGAATTCTTCTTTCGAGCGCCGCGCTTCTTCCGCTTGCCGGCGCAGGTCATGCGCGAGACGGTTCAATTGGGTAAGCTGGAGATGGGCGTCTGTCAGATCGTCCAATGCTTGCCGGAGTTGGAACTGATAATCGCGGCTAGCCTCCAGCGCCTCCCGACTCTGACTGTAACTCGCTTCGAACCATTGTCTGGCTAAGAGCAGCGGACGCGATGTCAGCCAGACCAGCCAAACGATTCCCCAAATATGGATGATCGCCACATAGCGCAGAACGGGCTCTATCACGGGCGAAGCAATGAAACCGGAAACCAGCATCAATGTACAAGCGATGGCAGTGGCGATACTGCCGGGCAGGCCGATCAACACGGCGGTCAAGCCCACTGGCAAAGCCAGGAAGATTACCGCTTCCGCCAAGCCGCTCCAGACAATTAGCATCAGATTCACGGCAAAGCAGCTTACAACCAGCGTCCAGGAGGCAAGCAAATAGTGTGAGGTCTGCAGAAGCAGCCAGACTACGGCTGCCAACAGCAGCAGAATGACACCCGGCAAAGCCGTGAGAAGCGGATCGGGGAATGCCGCTGCGACCCCGTAGAGAGTGATAGCCGCCAGGAACAAACCGGTCAGCGACCACCACAGCGTGCTGCTCTTCACTTCTTCAATCTCTGCCCGGAGTCCGTCGACCCGAGTCGCCAATTCACTCATTGATCGTGCTCCTCTCTGCTAGAGAGTCGACGCCGGGGCGTCACGGTTTTCTTCCGCCCGACACTTGACCCCGCGCGCACTTCGAGCAAGAAGCCGCATGAGAAGTTACTGAATAGGATACATGCTGCCGCAAAGCAAGTCGAATCAGTCGGAAGTTTAGGGCGCATTTCAATGTTTTGGCGGCACGACATAAACTGCATGAGAATGAAGAGTTGCCCTTCTCTGACGCTTCGGCTGAGGAGGGGACATTTTCGACAGGCAGTTAATTGCAATGCGCGAGCGCTCGGTGAGGCGCAATGTGTCCTCAAATGCTGGGAAGATGCCCACATTTTGCCCCCATTTTGGGTCACATTCTACCCACCGCATGTAACCCGGGGGGGGGGGGGTACCCCCCCAGATGGGAAGCTGAGGAGGGGCAAGATTGAGAACGGCGGGCTGTCGGCAGGAACAGCAAGAGCCCGCGCAATAGCGCCATTCTTCGCTGGCTGATTGCACGGGGCTTGTCGCTCAGTGTGGATGGCATTGGTCGCGGATACCGCGAGAAGATCAAGTTACGCTTTTCGCGGTATCCGCATTTACAATACAAAGAGGACTTACAGCAACCACCAGCCATTCTCTGATATGAATTCGACCGGATCGACGTAATTCCTTTTGATTTCCGCTGGATTATTGGCTGACCACCAGGAGGGATTGACTTGCCATAGAGAGGTCTTGCACATGTCAAAGTGCAAATGGGCATTAAACTGCTCTTTGTGCCCCCGACCGATTGTACCGAGAAGCGCTCCTCTGCTACAGTTTTCGCCTTGCCTTATACGCGCTGCGATGTTCTTCAAGTGCCCATAACGAGACCACATGCCGTCAGGATGTCTTATGACAACCAGATTCCCCCAGGAACCGGCGCCGACGCCGGCGAAGACGATCAGCCCGTCCGCAATCGAATAGACGGGCAAACCTTCATCGACGTCATCACAGCGGTTGATATCCAAACCGGTGTGCATCTGACCTTTGAATTTGGTATGTTGGTAGATTTCTCCATGGTCAATCGCGGAACACCAACCCGGTGGCAAAACGGCTCTGGCAGCCGGGTCCACGGGCGATCCATAGGACAACTGTCTGGCGCCGGCTTTCTGTCCCGATGGCTTCGTTTGCGGCTCAGCTCGGACATGTAATAGCTCTTCGGGCAAAGGCACCATGATATTGATGGCTCCCAGATCTACGACGGCATCAGCTTGCTTCTCGAAAGTCATGTCCCGCTCAAAAGCGAGTTTTTCAAACCACTCGTAGCGCTCTCGCAAGCGTTCCTGAATGTGCTGAGGCAGATTCGCCTGCCCCGCTTCACGTTCCTGCATACGTTCGAGCGCGAAGTGTTGGAAGTATAGAACTTCGTCATTGAAGAGCGCGGGGAGGTAAGGTTTGACGTATCGACCATCGGCTTTGATGACATCAAGCCCTAAATCGACCTCGGTACGTTTCAGGATTTCATGAGTCAAGCCATGATCGACTGCGGCGTCCATAATCATGAGCTTGCCCAGTGGGGAACGGATTCCCCTGGGTTCAATTGACAGCCTTATGACAGTCTGAAGGAAGTCGCGCGCGACTTGCAATTGAGAGGCTCGCATGTGTCGATCGTTGGCCTTTTCAGCATACCAGGACAGCGACAGAAGTTGATTGGACGGCGCTTCGCTGGTCCGGTCGAAATAGTTATCGAGGACCTGCTGGAGCCGCTTGCCTTTGAAGCCGAAAAGGCCGTATGCCAGCGGATCGGGATTGATGACACCCCAGCTATTGCCTTGCCAGGCGCTGATGACCGCAATTGCGAAGTCGAGGAAGTTGTCGATAGGCGATACGATGCTGACCGGTTCCCCCGCTTTGCTTTCGGCGCTATCTTCGCTTGATCCGCCGGGTCCGGCTTCGACCGCCAAATTATCATCCAGGACATTTTGCCCAGCGGCCATCTTTTCGATGGTCCTGGAGGCAATGAGACTGTCCTGTCTCATTGCCTCCAGGGTTTCTTGGGCGGCTTGCATGCCCTTCAGCGTCTTGTCAATGGAATTGATCAGCGTGCTGTTATGTCCGGCAATCCGCGCCAGCGCCAGCTTGAGTTGTTCCTGCTCACGCGGCGTCAGATTCATCGCTTCCCTCGTCCGCAAGCGACGCGGTGTTCTTGGCGAGCTCGCGATCTTCGATGATATAGCCGCCGACCAAGGTGACGCAGATCGTCGTGATGGTGGGCGCCAATACATTAAGATGTTCTTCGAGTTCTGGTCGGGTGGCGGCGATCAGTAAAGTGATAATACTGATGATCGCCGACCAGAATCGCCGTGATTGCAAAAGTCTGCGTGGTGCTGTTTTGCTCTTATCCATTTTTCTTCTCCTTGTGATTGAGTCGTTCAAGTTCGGCAATACGATCTTTGAGCGCCTGATTTTCGGTGTGCAGAGCGACGAGCTCCGCTTTCATAGCGATGCGCTCTTCCAGCAGTTTGCGAATCGTCTTCTTGTTTTCCCTCACCTCCTCTTCCATGATGCGAAAGACGCTGTTCTCTTGCAGCAGGTGCTGATCGACCATGCGATGGATGAGCTCGGCTTGCCCAACATCGAGTTGATGCTCGGCTTCGATCTTGTCGACGCTGATGTCAGCTTTGCGAGAACTGCGCTTGAACACATCGGTAAAATGATTAAATACAGCGACAATGCTGCCGCCGAGCGCTGCCATAATCGGGAGTTTGACTTCATCCGGCAAATCGTTGAGATCCACAGTTGTCCTATTCCATGTGCATTGGTCGATAAAACGCGCGCGCCGCCAAGTTTGCAAATTCCAGAATGCTCATCCTCGTTAAACATCTAGCTGATTTGTGAATCAGCGAGATGAGGCTCGCCCTGTCACAAGCCGCCTCGTCTCGCTGAACGGTTTGGGATTAACGCCTTCCTGCGTCTTGGCCGCAGTCAATTGTTACTGTTTGCGTTGTGATCATATCTTCTCCTCCACAAATGAATGACCAGCGAATCTATTCTTCCGGCCCGACAGCCCACGTGTTCCAGTAGAGATAGTCGCCGCCACTTATGTAATAGCCACCATCAGGGCTAAACAGGCTTACTGTGCCATGGTTTTCTTTTGAGAATTGCTTTAGCGGTAAATGGATTTCTGTATCGGTGGTCAAATCCCAAGCTCGGGTTGAGACACAAGAACCCACAGTCATCAGCAGAGTCTCGTCCGGGCTGATATTACCAACGGTAATGCGGCAGGAGCGCTTATCCGGATGCGCTTCCAGTTCCCGCAGCAAGTTCAAGTCTTTGCCGGAAAGCGACCAGCGGCTGACAGCGGCGTCCGCCATGACAATCAGTTGGGCATCATCAGCGGTAAACAGCAGTTCCGCTAGCGATTTGGCGACTAGATCGGCTACCGCTACAGTTGTCCAGGAATTCGTGTCCCAGATCTGGATGACCTCGTTTCCACCACTGGACAAGAGTCGACCGTCATCCGAAAAAGCCAAGGCGCCCAGCGCTGGGTTGCCGCCTCCTTGCAGTTTGATTTCCGCGACGGACCGCGAGGCGAGATCAAAGCGGAACAGCTTCTCATGATCAATCGCGACCAGCGACCATTCTTCTGAAGGGTGCAACAAGAGCTCGCTGACAAGCCCTTCAGCGATCTGAACCTCATAGAGGAAAGTGTCTTGCGCAAGGTCCCAAACGTTGAGGCTGCCCGTACTCGTTCCGACGATGACCATGTCCTTCGCAATTTCTAATTGGACCAAGGGCAGGCCGCTTGCAATAGTCCGCCCAGTTGTCTTCCATTCATCATAGATTCTCCAAGCCAATAGCCATCCACTCTCGCTGGATGAGCCCTTACCCCTACTCAACATAACGAGGGGATAAGCGCTGGTTTTGTGCCATCGTGCTTCGACTATCGACGGACCTTGCCCAAAGAGACCGCGCATCCGATGAATGGTCTCGACGGAGAACGCCGGAGCGACGTCGCAGTCCGACAGGCACGTAGAGTCCTGGCTGTATGCGCCGGTTGCAGCGACGATAAATATCCCTATCACAATCGCTTTCCTGAACATGGATTACCTCCTGGCCAACGGGAATCTTACTAATTCGCGAAACCACCCAGCAGTTTCTTCATAGGGGCGACCCGGATTGAATGTGGCGCTTGTCCCTCGTTCGGTATTTGTGATGCTGTCATATCTTTTCCTCCTTAATTGAATGAACCAGCGAATCACTTAATCCGGCCCGACGACCCAAAAGGCCCACGAGGAATAATCGCCGCCACTTAAGTAATAGTGACCATCAAGGCTAAACAGGCTTACTGTTCCTTGGACATCATAGTCTGGTGGATAATCCAGTCGTGGTACAAAGATTTCCGTATCAGTGGTCAAATCCCAAGCCCGCTTTTGGACACAAGAATCATTTGTCATCAATAGAGTCTCGTCTGGGCTTATATCACCAACGGTGATGCGGCAGGGGCGCTTATCCGGATGCGCTTCCAGTTCCCGCAGCAAATTCAAATCTTTGCCGGAAAGCGACCAACGGCTGACAGAGGCGTCCGCCAGGACAATCAACTGGGAATCACCAGCTATAAACATCAGTTTCGCTGGCGATTCGGCGCCTAAATCGGCTGCGGCTACCGCCTCCCAGGAATCCGTGTCCCAGATCTGGATGACCTCGTTTCCGCCGCTGGCCAAGAGTCGGCCGTCATCCGAAAAAGCCAAGGCGCCCAGCGCTGGATCGCCGCCCTTTTGCAGTTTGATCTCCGAGACGGACTGCGATGCGAACTCAAATCGGAATAGCTTCTCATGATCAATCGCAACCAGCAACCATTCCTCCGAGGGATGCGCCAAGAGTTCGCTAACAAGCCCTTCAGCGATCTGAACCTCATAGAGGAACGTGTCTTGCAGCAGATCCCAAACGTTGAGACTGCCGCTGCTCGTCCCGGCGATGACCATGTCTTGGGCAATTTCCATTTGGACGAAGGAGTGCGAATATTCTGAAAGATGCCAGCCCCTAAAATCTCGTTCGCCAAAGAATCGCCAGCGCACTATGGCCACTTCCCTGGCTCGATGCCGGTATGACAAAACGGCGAAGTAGGGTTCAGTCTTGTGCCATTTCGCGTCTGCTGCCAAAAAACCATCTGTGCCTAGACTACAAATTCGATGAACTGTATCGAAGGAGAACGCTGGAGTTGGCTTACACGTTATTTCGCGTGGGTCTTGGCTGAAAGCGCCAGTTGCAGCGATGACAAATATCCCTATCACAATCGCTTTCCTAAACATGGATTACCTCCTGGCCAATAGGAATCTTACTAACTCGCGGAACCACTCAGCAGTTTCTTCATAGGGGCGACCCGGATTGAATGTGGCGCTCGCCTGTTCTTTGGACAAGATGAGCATGTCGCCGCTCCAATTTTCGGTGACAACATCGTAGCCCATCCAGTATACGCCAGAATCCTCAACAGCATTCCAGTGGTAATTGTCATCACCAAAGTCTTGAGTCCTTGCCAGCAAGGTGACCGCGCTGCCTTCCCCTAAGGATCGGACAATTTCCGCTGTCTTTGATGGACCGGATCGGACAACAGCGCCAACATCGTCCTCAGTCTCAACCGTTCCGCTTCCGGCGATGGATAGCAATGCACCGCGTTCTTTGAGAAATCTCTCTACATGGGGGTCATCAGCCGCGTTGTAGAAGATCGCGTTGCGGATCCGCTCGTCGATGCTCTCGTTCATGAAGTCCAGCCGCTCCTGACCGGCCGGATCAACTGAATCGGGCGAAAAGCCAAGGTCTCCGTCCGTGGTCATATGGACAATCCAATTCAGGTAGGTATCCGCCGCGATTTCGTTGTTGCTGTATTCCCGACTGTGCTGAAGAAGCTGAATGTCCATCGGATCCAGGTCTGTTTCTGTGATCAGCGGGTCATCGGCTTCCAAGCCCAAATACTCGTGCAGCGGCATTAGCGGTCTCGGATGCAGATCTTCTTGAAAATCAGTAGGGACCAGGTTATCGTCCAAGAGTATGTCTTCGCGCGGCCAGCCCATACCGGCACGGGACTGCATGGCAGGGTTCTTTGAAATATCCCAGGTGATCGAGCCATAGCCCCATGGTTTGCCCTGCCCGGCATGAGTATTGAAAACATGCCCCAATTCATGTAGGAACAAATATGGCTGGAGATGATAATTTCTGTTGTGTCCTTGCTTCCTGTAGATGGTGATTGTGTGACCGCTTACTTCTGCCGCAACGGGTTTGCCTTTCGTTGTTAATCTCGTTTCTGCTGACCGCTTCAATGTTATGTCGCCAAATATCAGACGAAATGCTGTGGCGTCGTCCATAGACAGATCTGTCATAGCGCGCAGTCTTTCAGCGGATTCTCTCGCGACATTTTCCAACTCGATATGCACCATTCGGACACCGATCAAGTCCCATGCGTCCGCACCTTCATCGCTGGTAAATTGAACACCGTAGATCAATTCGACGTGTTCTTTGTAGTCTTCGAAGCTGTCTCTGTATATTTCCGGTTCAGCTTTCGCCGATACGTCATCATGCAGTAACGTATGTCTGGCATGTGCTTCGACCCAAAGATCATTCCCCAAGTCTTCCTGACTTAACGATTCATCCCAATACGAGTATCTAACTCGTTCAAGGAGTTCCAAAGTATATGTATCGGCATCGCTATCATTTCCCCAGTGCGCGAATTGCGACAGATAGTATTCGGTGAATCCACTTGCAGGTATGCCTTCATGCAGGATGGCAATTAACACCCCCCTCACGTTGTCATCGTCTTCGACGCCTATAAGCACCTCAAGATGCTGTCTTTGAGCTGCGGTTGCCGGTATGTTGACGGGAGCAACAGACCTGGATTCGCTCGATTCGTATTCAGCGTAATCCGGTTTTACATTTACATTCTGAGATGACTGCTGGCGCTTTTGAGCCTTGTCGTCTTGCCGGGTACGTTGCCGGTTGCGGCGGAGGATCTGTTCCCCAAGAGTATACAAGGGTTGATTGCTGGACGACGATCCCTGGTTCACTGATGGAACAGAGCCCGATCCGCCGCCCGTTTGTACTGACGGATTCCCACTCGGTCCAGGAATCACCCCAATAGGCACAGGCAGAGGGTGTGACGTGTCAGGCGCGGGGATTAGATAGTCCACCGGAACTGCCACATGCGAGCTGGAAGTCGCCGGCGGCGGTGGCGGACGATACGACTCGCTGTCATGTGCGTATTCGAGTTGCTCCTGGGTCATCGATCGCGTCGGATTACCTGGAAATCGCCTCTGCCGGCGCTTCTCTTCATATCTCCGACGGATCTCTTCGATACTAAAGTTCGGCATGATCTCTCTCCTCTAAAATCATCAAGTTGATTTGTGAATCAGCGAGATGAGGCTCGCCCTGTCACAAGCCGCCTCATCTCACTGAACTGATCGCTAATACGCCAGGTAAGCGGTCTCATCCAACTTGCCGCGGTTGTTATCTTCCAGCCTCCAGGGCAAGGTCTCGATCTGCGGCTCCAAGTACCAGGTGGTCGTCCAGTGCTTGCCGCCGCGCGCCAATTCGTGCGCTTCGCCGATGACGAAATAGACCCCCTCATGATCGGACTGCGTTTCTTGCAGTCGAACCAGGCTGCCGATCGTCAAGCCCAGTTGGTCCTCATGTCGCGCGCCGCCGTACTCGGCATGGCTTTGCAGGGTGATCGTCTGCGCCAGACCGAAAGGCGTTTTGCGCCGGTCCCGCTCGAAGTCGGCGATGTACTGCGCCTGATCCAGGTCATCAATCGAGGGCAGATTGATATTCATCGTGCGCCGGCCATAATGGGTGATGCTGAGCTGATCGATGGCGCGGGCATCCATCTGGCCCTCGTCCACGACCTTGCGCCCCTTGACCACGCATTTCTCAATCACCGCTCCGGTGTCATCGCTCTCGTTCTTGAAGATCAGATTGGCGCCGTTGGCTTTGGCCTCGATCTCAACCGAGCAATAGCCATGTGAACATTCCAGGTCCTCTACCGTGACATCCTTACCGCCGATCCGTTTCTCCTTTTCGTCTTTGTATTTGACATAGACCTCGCGCGTTTCGCCCGGCGCCACGCTGATGACCGCGTCCTTGAGCTCCCACAAGGTTGTCGGGGTCGCGGCAATCGTGCGCGGGTGACAGGTGACGATGACCTCGTTCTTGGTCTGATCCAGACTGGCGAAGGTATACTTCATGTCGGTCATGGTATCGTCGAGGGTGGTGTCAATATCGTCCTTGTCCAGGATATGATGCCGATTCCAGAAGACCGCCTTGCCCTCGCGGTCGAAGAAGAACTTGCCGCGCTCGGCGGCGGTGACGTCGCGGATGCCGCGGTAGACATCGAAGGTATCCTTGGCCTGGTCGGAATAGCCGCCCTGGCGCACCCAGTTGTCGCCGACCGTATGCAGCGTCAGCACGCCTTCTTCAAAGTTGCTGTAGGTTCCCAGATTGGTCAAATATGTCGTTTGGCCAATTTCGCTGTAGCCCGGGTCGCCGAGCACCCAGGCATCGCTGAGCGATGGCGGGAAGATGACCTCCTGAATCAGCGCGTCGATGATGTCGTCGCTGCGCTGGTTCTCTTGCAGCTCGATCTTGGTCTCGGTCGTTTTCAGGAATTGCATGGCGCCGGCAGCGACCACGGTGGCGATGCGTTCGCCATGGTGATTGACGGATGGGATGATGGTTTCGACCCAACCGGTGAAATGCGTCCGCGTGTCTGTGCCGTCGTCGGATTGAATCCGCACCGGGCGCAGCGGCACCAGTTTGTCCTTAAGCGGCGAACTGGCGTATTCCGCGGAAAACAGACGGTCGTCATTGCGCAAGACCAGGCGCAATACCGAGTTGTCCGCTGTCAATTGATAGGGCTGACGCATCCCGACAAACCACTGTGTGAGAATCGTGCGGTCCGTCACATCGTCGTACGTGCCGGTATAGTTACCGTTGCGCTCCCAATCAATCTCGACTATCCATTGTGTTGCCATTTTGTTGCTCCTTTCATTGAGTTTGGTTAATTAGAACAATTGGCTTTCGATTAAACATCACATTGTCATTTAGCCCTCCCAAACCTTGCGAAACTCCAACCCGGTCAAGTTATAGTCTTCGACCAGTTGCTTGAAAGCGTCAGTGACAAACAGCTTGGTGCGTTTGAAGATAGGAAGTATAAAGATCGGTATCTCGCCAATGCAATCTGGATAGAACTCATACTTGATGATATCGCTTATTTTTCCATTCCATTCATAGCGAGCGAATTCAGATTGTTCATAATCCAGACAATCCAATATCCTTAGCGGATTGATTACATCATAATCGGTATCAGTGATTGTCGGTGAGGCGAGCGGCAGAAATTCAACATACTTCTCGATGAGATTACGAATTATGTGCTTAGCTTTAGCATCACACACCGTTGTACTTGATGACCAACTAGGAAAATTTGGGATGCCTTTTTCCTGCTTGAAGTCCGCGGGATGATACCAGACTTCTTGAGGTTTCCACGTTTCATGCTCGGGTGTACCGTCGTGTCGTGGGTAGCTACCGGATCTCTGATCAGATAAGCTCAGGTAATTGAAGTCAGTCAAATTGTGATTCAATATCCACACTGTCATCATTGGTTTCCTCCTATGCCAGTTAGGAATTTAGCAAATTCACTCCTAAGCAACTCTGGATCGTCTGCATGTCGATTTAGATCACTCAATTCGCGAGCTACATAGTTTAGAAACTGTACAGCCTCCTCAGGATCTCTGAATTCTAAGATGTTTTTGCTAATCGCTACTACATATTGACGTGTATTTGTCAAGTAATGGACTCGCTTTCTTAAACCGACTCCATTGTAGGCTGAATTCACAGATATTCCGAGATTCTGCATATGTACCCTGGCATCGTCCGCCAAGGAATCACCAGAGGGAACAATGTGGTGAGCGTCTTGACCTTTTTCAGGCACGCGCCAATCCCACTCGTACCGATCTTCTTTCACCGCCCATCGGAGTTGCCGGCGCAGCTTCCTCGAATTGCTTCGATTCGCCCGCTTTCTTGCTTCCTTCCAAAGCGCGCTCTCGAGCGCATTGCCGGACAGGTGCTGAAACTTCTTGTGATTCAGGATTTTCTTATGGAAATCATCGGCGCTTGCGAGATTGAACTTGTTAAACTTGACCGCGAAGTCCTCGGCGGTTTTCCCAACTCTTGCGAGCGCCCGTCCCGCATCGCTGGCCTCGTCAATCCCGCGCAGGACATTGTCGACGCCAGCTCGCCCTGCTCCTCCTACGATGTCGGCGCCGTAGCGAATGAAGTCGTCCGTTTTTGACGATACAAATGGCATCAAGCCCAGAAAGGCGTTCAGCACCGCCCCGCCAACATCGCCTTCTTCAAGCGCCGCAGCCACATCCGCCGCCGTCATTACCCAGTCCAGCGGCTCGAAGAACAAGGACCCTACAAACAAGAGCAGCGTCAGGTCAGGACCCAGATTCCTGGTACCCGTCAGCATCTTCGGCTCCGCCTCAATGAAGCCGGCCGCATTGTGAATCATGCCCCAGTCGGCAGAGGTCGGATCATCGAAGTCCAGGAAGGTATCGCCCGAAGCCAGGATCGACTTCATCTCCCCAATGCCCGCGTGGAGCATGTTCGCCATCACCACCGGATCATCCAGCGCCCCCCAGCCCGGCGGCAGCTCTCGACCCAGTTTCGAATACACAACCTCGACGCGATGGCGAAAATAGGCGATAGCCTCCGCTTTGTCCTCCCAGCCATAGGCGTCCAGCATCGCGTCCAGATCCTCAAGCGGCGTCAAAGCCGCCTTCTCAAGCAGATCATCGACAATGCCCAGTTCAGTGGCGATGGCCATGCGCTCGTCCCACATGTAGTGCGGATCTTTGGGCAGCGTGTACAGCTCCATCGCCAGCTTGAGCGCGGAGATGTAGAAGATGATCATGTCGTCGGTGCTGAATTCGTCCCAGCCGATTTCGGGGTCATCGAACTCCGGCGCCAGATCCGCCAGGCGGCCTTGCAGAAAGGCTTGCAATTCCTCCCGCGTTTTCAGGTTTGCGTCCGGAAATAATTCTTGCAGGTGCTCCACCGTCCGTTCATTAAGTACAGACGGGTCCGGACGATGCTCGGCGTAATGATCTACCGTCTCAACTGGTGTCGGTTCCTCCGCGTCGGATGATGCGCCATCAGTTGCGGAGGCGAATCGCCTCCTGCGCCGGGGAGCGCCTTGTCCAGGCGCGTAGGCCATATCAAAATAGCCGCCTTCAAACGGCGATCCCCTAAATAATGACCTCGGCCCCTGGCGCAGCGAGCCCCGGAGTTCGCTGTCAAAGTGATCAACGAAACCCGCGCTGCGAAAGAGCTTCGCCATCTCCTCGGCCGTGCGACAGTCTTCCTCATCCGGCTCTACGCCCGTCGCGAATCTGACGAAAGCCGCTGTGCCTTCCGGGTTGACTCGGTACAAGCCCTCACAGACCCCATCCACCATGTCTTCAGCGATATCTGTCGTCCCTTTGCCGCCGAACATGAGACCAAGCGGCTCAGACGCTTCAATATCGCGCGACCACTCGATATCCTGCAAAACGCTCGCGCCGAGTGGCTCGGTGTTTTGGGGCGCGGACTGCTGTTTGTCGCGATCCTGCTTGCCTTCGCGAATCTCTTCCCGATATCTCTCATACTGGTCTGATCTTATTGGCCTGTCGGCGAACTCATGCGGCGATGTATAAATCTGAGTTGATTCTTCAGGTTCTGGCGCTGGCTGGGGATCGGGTGGCGCGCCGCCACCGGGAATGTAGGGCGGCGACCATGCCGTCCAATCTGGTTCGGGTTCTGGCTCTGGGTCTGGTTCTGCCGGCGCGCCACCACCAGGAATATACGGCGGCAGCCACGAGGGCCACCATCCCACAGGTTGCTGTTCTGGCTCTGGTTTTGCTGGCTTGCCGCCACCGCCACCACCTTGCAATGGCATGTCTCTTCCTTCCTAGAACATCAAATCGATCTGTGAATAGGGGGCTGCGCAGCTTGCCCTGTCACAAGCCGCTGCGCAGCCCCCTGCCGATTTACGGTGAACCGTCGACTAGACCGCGCCCCAGCTCGGCGCTGTGCCCGTCGCCGGCTGCAAGGTCGCAGTGAACATCACAGCCCCGCCGGTCGTGATCTGCGGACGGTAGCTCGACACCAGGAACTCGCCGCTGTACTTGGGATCGTTCGCGGTCGGCGCCGCATTGTCGCCCACCTGCACCTCCAGCGAAACCTGACTTCCAGCCGCGAACGCGCCCTGGATGACCGTGTGCGTCCCGCTAGTGCCGTCAGTCGTCAGATAACCCTGAATCGTCACCGGCGCCCGCAACTGCCCGTTGATATACTGATGCACTTCATCGCCGAAGCCGGTGACATCGAACTGATCGTAGGTCAGCCCCAGGTCGATGCTGCGGATGTCCCCATCCGCGAATGTCTGCAAGCTGCCGCTACTGTCGTCCATCTTTACGATGACGTGATCTCCTGATAGTGCCATGATTTCTTTCTCCTTTATGTGTTTTGGTTTTTGTACTGATTGTTACTCGGTAAATCGCTAGCTCTGTGGCGTGGCGGAAGCATAGTCCGACCAAGGTCCGTAGCCGCCACGATTGACCGCCGCTATTCTGAATTCGTAGGTCTTGCCATTGATCAAGCCCGACACGACGTAGGGCTCTTCGGTAAGGTTAGACAAAGACCTCGGGAAAACACCTGACCCGACCTCGCGATAGCCTACCTCATAGGTTGTGATCGGCGCCCCGCCTTGTGCAGGTGGAATGACCGTCACAGTAACTTGCCCGTTGCCAGCAGCCAGGGTTGGTGGCTGCGATTTGGCGGGCGGTTCTATGACCTCCGGCTGGTTGCCCGCGGCAATCCAATCTTTGATTCGATTCGCCTGCCCACTATCCGCCACCAAAGCGCTAAGCGTCGAGCCATTTAGAATACTGTCTGGGCGCGGGGTCGTGCTAAAACTTAGGAAGTGATTAGCAGCCTCGTTATTGGCGGTGACGGGAAACTCCCAGATCTGACTGTTGCTCGGCCGATAGATGTAGAACGAGGAGCTCGGCAGCAGCGTAGGCAGAAGTTGCCAGTCACGATCTCCTCCACCAAAGAACGTTGGTCTTCCTCGACCGAAGAAATTTGATGTATGTGTATCGCTCGCCGCTTCCCAGGCTATGCCCTGCAGAAGAATATCCGACTTATTGCCATCTGCCTTCGTCAGTTGCAATACATGGACACCGGTACGATTATGATAACCCTCCAGTATTATCTCTGCGTGATCCCGATCCCATGTTGTTGGAACGCGCGCTACAAACTGAAAATAAGCCAGCAATCCCCGCGGTGTCTGCAGTGTTGGCATGACGCGCGCGTAGGCAGACCAAGGTCCTCGGCCACCCCGATTGACAGCCAAGACACGGAACTCGTAGGGCACGCCATTGGTCAAGCCTGCTACGGTGATGGGCTCTCCTCTGAGATTACCCATGAAACTGGGATGAGCCTTTGATCCAACCGCGCGATAATTGAGCTCGTAGCTTGAGATCGGCGCTCCGCCTGAATCGGGCGGAGTAATCGTCACGGTAGCCTGCCCGTCTCCAGCGACTAAGCCCGGCGATAGCGGTTTGGCGGGGGGCTCTATAACCTCCGGCCGGTTGCCCGCCCCGATCCAATTCTTGATCAGATTTGCCTGTCCGCTATCTGCCACCAACACGCGGATGGGCGAGCCGGTCACGATACTCGCGGGGCGCGGAGTCGTCGCGAAACTCAGAAAATGACTTGCCGCTTCGTTGTTGTCGGTGACGGCAAGCTCATAGATCTGCTCGTCCCGGGGCAGATAGATGTAGAAAGACGAGTTCGGCAGCAGCGAAGGCAGGAGTTGCCAATCGTGGTCTCTCCCGCCGAAGAACGTGGGTCTTCCCTGACCAAAGAAATTTGATGTGGGCGTGTCATCCGCCGCATCCCAAGCCAGCCCAGCCAAATCAATATCCGTCTTCGCGCCGTCTTCCTTGGTCAGGAACAACCAGTGAACACCGGTCCGCTGATTGTATCCCTCCAGTATGATAGCCGCGGTTTCCGGGTTTCCGGACGGAATGCGCGCCGTGAACTGAAAATCAGCCAGCAATCCCTGTGGCGACGGGGTAACCGCCGCCGGCAAAACAACCGGGTCGTGAGTCCGAATCAAGGAAATTGCGATTTTGATGCGATCCCGCGCGGCTGGGTCGGCTGTGGCAACCCAACGGATAAAGCGGGGGATCTGCCCGTCGATCTTGACTTGCTCCGAGCCGATCGTGCCCCCATCCAGCGCGAAGGTCGCCAAAACGCTTTCTTCGCCGGCGAAGACGCCGCTGTCTGAACCTTCAATGCTGAATATATAGGCATCGCTGGCGGCAGCGTCAAGCACATGCAGGCAAGCCAAGCCGCCCCCATCCGTAGAAGCGCCGTTGTCCAACGCGCTCCCGGCAGATGACCCGATAACATGACGCGGATTCGCCAGCGCGATGCCCCAGCCGCCGCCGGCGTCCCGATTGGCGAAGGCCGCCCGGAAAGGAATCACCTGATTGACTTGGGGCAAGGCGCCATAACGCCCCTGTCGCGTCAGCATACTGAAGACCGGGTCGCCCACCGCCGGTTCCGCGTTCTTCCCCACATAGGCCGAGAACAACCCATCGACATCAACTCCCTTCAACACGGGATGAGACCCTGCCTCTCCGCTGTTCATGAAGCCGGCGTGCTGCACCGCCATCATGCGCTGCCCAGGCGCGAATCTGTGAGCCTTGTCCCCGAAGACAGTGACATCAAAGACATCGCGGTCCTCATTGATGCTGACATGGTTGCTGTCGCCGGTGATGTCATAACCGTCAACCAGAACTTGTACATGCTCGCCTGCAAGCTTAGCCATCATCTCCTCCTAGATATGTTGATAGCGGTTGACATAACCGTGCAGGACGATGACATCGGTCCCGGCGGCGAAGGCGCGGACAAGCGCGCCATTCTGCAGGACATGACCCGGGATGACTTCCGTGAAGCCGCTCTCCGCCGGAATCGTGACTTCGATGAGATCATCCGGGCTGTCCGTCCCGCCCCATTCCACCGCCAATTTGACCGGGGCAGCCGACGTGTTGACCGCCTGAATAAAGATCTCATCCCATTCATTGGCGGCGATACTGCTCAGCGCACTGTGAACCAGAGTGCCGGGGCTGCTGCCCGCCGCCACTTTGATGCCGCGCCCGTCAGTGCTGCCGCTCAGCTTGCGCTTTTGGTAATCGCGGTAGTCGCGCATGCCATGTGGCATATCGTTTCTCCTTTCTTGCTCTTCGAGCATGCTGGTGGCAGGATGCCTAAATCTCGCGCACCCAGAATTGGGCGTGGCGGCGCAGAGTCGTTGCGGAGTTTCTCCCCTGGAGCTTGAAAGTATGAGACCCGGCGCTCAAATTCTGAACCAGGCGAGTAAAACTCATCATTTCACGATCTACCCCCTCAAATCTCAAACCATGGTCGGCATCGCCTTGTCGGGTCCCATCAACTTCAACATCAATCTTCAAACCCTTGTTCACCACCACGCCATGGAAATGAACCAGAACATCTCCGCCCGCGGTGGTAATCGTCAGATTGAAGTCGCTATCGATATCGACAAACGTGCCGCTGTGCGGAATACTAAGATCCGCCGTCGTCGCGTGGGCCGCAACCGCCTTTCGCACTCTGTCGATTTCTGCCAGGTTCTCGCCGACCGCGTTCATTTCACCGGCGCTCACCAGCTCTCCGACCTCCCAATCCGTTTTGGGTGTTGTCCAAGCCATTGTATGTCCTCCTCTTTTCGACTTTTGTTATTTTCTCGTGTATACTGGATTTGTCCTGCTAAACATCAAGCAGGTTTGTGAATGTGTCGTGTGGATTTGCCCTGTCACAAGCCGGTTCACACGACACAACCGCGTACTGCGTACTTTGAAACCTCCCATCTGCAATCTTCCCGCACTCTTCTCCTTTCGTTTCTAATTTGATCATATGGAGATATAATAGCACATTTGTTCGATAAATTGCGGCCAAATAGTCGCGTTTCCCAAGATCGAACAGAATTCGTATGCTTCATACCTTTTCCGAACGATCATGTTCCCACATGCTCGATATCTTCCGAACAAGACGTCTTGCCTTGTCTACAATTAGCGCCAGCGCTCCACGGCATTGCATGTACACCATGTTACAGACCGCGAGCCACTTCAAAGTGAGCGAGTGTTGTTTATCGCGATCGTCTCGCAGTTCATCGGGCATAACAATTCTCCTCTTATGTTTTTCTTAATTGATTGCGAAAGTAAAATCTAAATCTCGCGCACCCAGAATTGGGCGCCGGGCGCCTTCTGTAGATTTCTCACCGCGGCCAGGTTTTCGCCGATCGCGTTCATATCATCGGCGGTCACCAGGTCGCCGTTGTTCCAATCGGTTTTGGGAATCGTCCAGGCCATTTCATGTACTCCTTTCACACATTTACGAGAATTGTCCTGCTGAATGCCAAGCTCATTTGTGAATGGAGGCGGCGCAGCTTGCCCTGTCACAAGCCGCCGCGCATCCCTCCAACCGAGTTATGCTGAATCCTCACTGTTGCGATCCCAATTGATCGCGACTGTCGGTCCTATTGCCATGTTGTTGCTCCTCTCCCTGGGCTAGTCAGGTTAATCTGAACCCTTGGCTTTTCATTGGACATTGCATCGTCATTTAGCCCTCCCAGGCCTTGCGAAATTCCAGCCCGGTCAAGTTATTGTCTTCGACCAGTTGTTTGAACTCATTGGTCACAAACGTCCTGAAACTATTAAGTATCGGAAGTTTGAACACCGGGACCCCGCCAATGCAATTTGCTTTGAACTCATACTTGGAGATGCCGCGTATACCACCTGTGTTATCGAAGCGGGTAAACTCAGATCGCCCCATATCCAGACAGTCAAGTACCTTTACACAATTGAGCGCAAAGTACTCGGTCTCTGGAATTGTCGGAGAGGACAGTGGCAGGAACTCGACGCAGTCCTTGACCAATTCATAGATGATGTCTTTCGCTACTGCGTCACATACTGTGTCGGCTGACCAGGTAGGAAAGTTTGCTATGCCCTTATTCTTCTTGAAGTCAAGGGGGTCATACCATACCTCCTTGGGCTTCCATGTCGCGATCAAGGGCGTACCATCCCTTCGAGGCAAGGTACCGATTGACTCAGGACGCGGGGCTAAGTAATTGAAGTCAGTTACATTGCGCCTTAATCTCCACACTGTTGTCATGGGCTTCTCTCCTCAATGCTGTTTAGGAACTCGGCAAATTTGCTGTCAAGCAATGGACTATCCGCATACTGATTGAGGTCATGCAGATCCCTCAATCGGATTGAGGCATTCAACAAGTTTGTCGGTATGGCCAAGTTGCTGGACAATCAATGGTCAGCCCTCCCAGACCTTCCGAAACTCCAGCCCGGTCAAATTACTTTTTTCGACTAACTGTTTAAACTCATCAGTCACATAAGTTCTGATACTTCTGAGGATCGGAAGCTTGAATATCGGTATACCTCCAATGCAATTTAGCTTGAACTCAAATTTGTGGACTTTTCGTATGTTGCCGGTACGCTCAAAGTAAGTAAACTCCGACCGCTTGTAGTCCAGACAATCCAGCATCCTCAATACGTTGATCGCATAATACGTGGTGTCAACGATAGTGGAAGACGCAAATATGAGTGGCAGAAATTCGGCGTGATCACCAATCAACTTCTGAAGATTCTCCTTCGCTTCAGCGTCACATGCAATCCCACTTGACCACCCGGGAAAGTTCGCTAAGCTCTTAGATTTTCGGAATTCTGCGGGATGATACCAAACTTGTCGCCGTCCCCAGGATTCAAGTTGGGATGCGCCGAGATTTAGCGGAGGAATGGGATCTGTCTCGTAACGTGAGGCTAGATGGTTAAAGTTTGTCACATCCGCGCTTACTGACCACACTGTCGTCATTGGCTTATCTCCTCTATACCGGTTAGGAAATCGTCAAATTTGCTCTTTAGCAACACCTCATTACCTACGAACTGATTTAGCTCGCTCAAATCGCGGGCTACATCATTGAGAAACTGAACGAGGTCATCAGGATTGTCGAATTCTTGAATAGCCTTGCTAACAGCATCAACATATCGGTCCGGGTATGTGAGGACATGAACCTTTCTGTGCAAACCAACCCCATTGTATGCCGAGTTCACAGATATTCCGAGATTTTCCATGTGAATCCTCGCATCTTTAGCTAATATATCGCCGGAAGGGAGCAAATGGTGAGTATCTTGCCCTTTTGCTGGCACCCGCCAATCCCACGCATAGCGATCTTCCTTCACCGCCCACCTAAGTTGCCGGCGCAACTTCCTCGAGTTGCTTCGATTCGCACGCTTTCTTGCCTCCTTCCAAAGCGCGCTCTCGAGCTCCGCGCCGGACAGGTGCTGAAACTTCGGGTGATTCAGGATTTTCTTATGGAAATCATCGGCGCTAGCGAGATTGAACTTGTTGAACTTGACCGCAAAGTCCTCGGCAGTTTTCCCAACTTTTGCGAGCGCCCGTGCCGCATCACTCCCCTCGTCAATCCCTCGCAGGACACTGTCGACTCCAGCGCGACCGGCGCCGCCTGCGATTTCCGCGCCGTAGCGAATGAAGTCATCCGTTTTTGACGATACAAACGGCATCAAGCCCAGAAAGGCATTCAGCACCGCCCCGCCAACATCGCCTTCTTCCAGCGCCTGCGCCACATCCGCTGCCGTCATTACCCAGTCCAGGGGCTCGAAGAACATGGACCCTATGAACAAGAGCAACGTCAGGTCAGGACCCAGATTCCGGGTGCCCGTCAGCATCTTCGGTTCGCTGTCAAGAAAGAGCGCGGCATTATGGATCATGCCCCAGTCCGACGCGCTCGGGTCATCAAAGTCCAGGAAGTGGTCGCCCCTACCCAGGATCGACTCCATCTCCCCGATGCCGGCGTGCAGCATATTCGCCATCACCACCGGATCATCCAGCGCCGCCCAACCCGGCGGCAGCTCGCGGTTCAACTTGCCATACACGACCTCGACGCGATGGCGGAAATAGGCGATAGCCTCCGCTTTGTCCTCCCAGCCATAGGCGTCCAGCATCGCGTCCAGATCCTCGAGCGGCGTCAAAGCCGCCTTTTCGAGCAAGTCATCGACAATGCCGAGTTCAGTGGCGATGGCCAGGCGCTCTTTCGACATGTAGGCGGGATCTTTGGGCAGCGTGTACAGCTCCATCGCCAGCTTGAGCGCGGAGATGTAAAAGATGATCATGTCGTCGGTGCTGAACTCGTCCCAGCCGATTTCGGGGTCATCGAACTCCGGCGCCAGGTGCGCCAGCCGGCCTTGCAGAAAGACTTTTAATTCCTCCCGCGTTTTCAGGTCTGCGTCCGGGAATAGTTCTTTCAGGTGGTCCACCGTCCGTTCATTGAGGTTGGACGGGTCGGGACGATACTCGGCGTAATGATCTGCCGTCTCAACTGGCGTCGGTTCCTCCGCTTCAGTTGATTCCTCATCAGTTGCGTAGGCGAACCGCATCCCGGACCAAGGAATGCCTTGTCGAGGCGCGTAGGCCATATCAAAATAGTCGCCCGCAAACGGCGGACCCCTAAATGATGACCGCGGCCCCTGGCGCAGCGAGCCCCGGAGTTCACTGTCAAAGTGCTCAACGAAACCCGCGCTGCGAAAGAGCTTCGCCATCTCCTCAGCCGTGCGGCAGTCTTCCTCATCCGGCTCTAGGCCCGTCGTAAAGCGGACGAAAGCCGCTGTGCCTTCCGGGTTGACTCGGTACAAGCCCTCACAGACCCCATCCACCATGTCCTCAGCGATATCCGACGTCCCTTTTCCGCCGAATATGAGACCAAGCGGTTCAGACGCTTCAATATCGCGCGACCACTCGATATCCTGCAAAACGCTCGCGCCGAGTGGCTCGGTGTTTTGGGGCGCGGACTGCTGTTTGTCGCGATCCTGCTTGCCTTCGCGAATCTCTTCCCGATATCTCTCATACTGTTCTGATGTTATTGGCCTGTCAGCGAACTCATGCGGCGATGTATAAGTCTGAGTTGATTCTTCAGGTTCTGGCGCTGGCGCTGGACTCCCTGGCGTACCACCACCGGGAACATACGATGGCTGCGATTCTTCGGGTTCTGGCTCTGGCTCTGGTTCTGCCGGCGTGCCACCACCGGGAATATACGGCGGCAGCCACGACGGCCACCATCCCACAGGTTGCTGTTCTGGCTCTGGCTCCGGTGGCTTGCCGCCGCCGCCAAGGTCATGTGTTAGAATAGGGTATGAACGTGGCATATCTCTTCCTATCTAAAACATCAAATCGATCTGTGAATGGGGGGCTGCGCAGCTTGCCCTGTCACAAGCCGCTGCGCATCCCCCCAACTGATTTACGTCGAACCGTCGACTAGACCGCGCCCCAGGTCGGCGCTGTGCCCGTCGCCGGTTGCAATGTCGCGGTGAACATCACCGCCCCGCCGGTCGTGATCTGCGGACGGTAGCTCGACACCAGGAACTCGCCGCTGTACTTGGGATCGTTCGCGGTCGGCGCCGCGTTGTCGCCCACCTGCACCTCCAGCGAGACCTGGCTCCCGGCCGCGAACGCGCCCTGGATGACCGTGTGCGTGCCGCTGACGCCGTCGGTCGTCAGATAACCCTGAATCGTCACCGGCGCCCGCAACTGACCGTTAATATACTGATGCACTTCGTCGCCGAAGCCAGTGACATCGAACTGGTCGTAGGTCAGTCCCAGGTCAATGCTGCGGATGTCCCCATCCGCGAATGTCCGCAAGGTACCGCTACTGTCGTCCATCTTTACGATGACGTGATCTCCTGATAGTGCCATGATTTCTTTCTCCTTTTTGTGTTTTGGTTTTCTGTTCAATCTTACTGACTAGATGCTAACTGTGTGGCTGGCCGGTAGCATAATCCGACCATGCTCCCCTGCCGCCACGATTGATAGCCGCTACCGAGAACTCGTAGCCCATCTGATTTGACAGGCCATCCACGATGTAGGGCTCTCCGCTAAGGTTCGGGATGTACGTCGGGTTGCCGGCGGTTCCCGCCTCGCGATAGCGCAGTTCATAAGTTGTGATCGGCAATCCTCTCGGTTCAGGCGGGATGATCGAAACGGTTACTTGCCGATTGCCATTCTCCAAGCTCGGTGTATCCAGCTTGGGGGGCGGCGCGAAGACCTGCGGCTGGTTGCCGAGGGCAATCCAACCCTTGATTCGATTCGCCTGCCCGCTATCTGCCACCAAAACACGGATCAACGAATTGTTCATGACGCTCGTCGGGCGGGCCGTTGAGTCAAAAGCCATACGGTAACCATCCGAGAGGGTGTTGGTGGAAACGGGAATTTCAAAGATTTGATCACCTCCTGGCAGATAGATATAGAACGAAGCGTTGGGCAAGAGCGTAGGCAACAGTTCCCACTCATGCTTCTGCGATCCGATAAACCGCGGGCGGTTATCGCTATAAGGCGCCGAATCGGTGTCCCAAGCGATCGACTGCAATTCGACATCCGAATTGGTGTTGTCCGCCTTCGTCAGGTTCAACCAGCGAGAGCCAGTGACCTCGCCGGTGCCCCGCAACAGGAAGGGCGGGTCTTCGCTGGTTGGATCCGCCGATTGAAATTGGAAATCCGTCAGCAAGCCCCGTGGGGACAGATCGGGCAATACCGTCCCGACGAGACTTCCCGTCATCAGTCGCGTCAGCGAAATCGCGATCTTGATACGATCCCGCGCCGCGTCATCTATTATCGCTTTCCAGCGGACATAGCGGGGGATCGTCCCGTCGATCTTGACCTGCTCCGAGCCGAGCGTCTGGGTATTCAATGTGAAGGTCGCCAAAGTGCTCTCTTCGCCGGTGAATCCGCCAGTGCTAGAACCCTCAATGCTGATAGTGTAAGCATCGCTAACCGCGGCGCTAAGCACATGCAGACAGGCCAAGGCGCCAGTATTCGTAGAAACGCCGTTGTCCACCGCATTCCCCCGGAATGAGCCGATGAGTTCAGTCGGGCTTGCCAAAGCCACCCCCCAGCCGCCGTTGTCGCCCCGATTGGCGAAGACCGCCTGGAAGGGAATCATCCGGTTGACCTGGGGCAGGGTACCGTAACGTCCCTGTTGCGGCAGAAAACTGAAGACTGGGACGCCTGTTGTCGGCTCGGCATTATCTCCCACATACACCGAGACCAACCCATCGACATCCACCCCCTTCAGCGCGGGATGCGATCCCGCCTCGCCACTGTTCATGAAACCAGCGTGCTGCACCGCCATCATGCGCTGCCCGGCAACAAACTTGTGAACCTCGTCGCCAAAGGCAGTGGCATCAAAGATATTACGGTTGTCATTGATGCTGATGTGGTTGCTGTCGCCAGTGATTTCATAGCTGTCAACCAGGACTTGTACATGATCACCTGAAAGTTTCGACATCATCTCCTCCTAGATATGTTGATAGCGGTTGACATAACCGTGCAGGACGATGACGTCGGGCCGGGCGGCGAAGGCGCGGACTAGCGCGCTATTCTGCAGGACATGACCCGGGATGACTTCCGTGAAGCCGCTCTCCGCCGGAATCGTGACTTCAATGAGATCATCCGGGCTGCTCGTCCCGCCCCATTCGACCGTCAACTTGACATCCGAAGTGTGAGTGTTCACCGCCTCGATGAAGATCTCATCCCATTCATTGGCGGCGATACTGCTCAGCGCTGTGTGGACCAGGGTGCCGGGGCTGCCGCTCTCCGCCACTTTGATGCCGCGCCCGTCAGTGCTGCCGCTCAGCTTGCGCTTCTGGTAATCGCGGTAGTCGCGCGTTTCATTGCGCATATCATTTCTCCTTTCTTGATATTTCTGATAGTAGATGGAAGGATCGCTTTAAATCTCCCGCACCCAGAACTGAGCGCCGGCGTACAAACGTACATGGTTTGGATTCTTCCACTGGAGCTTAAAGCTATGGGTTCCGGCGTCCAGGTTTTGGATCACACGGGTGAAACTTTGACTGATATATTCGTCTTCAACCTTGACTCGCATCAAACCCTGATCACCGCTTATTCGAAGGCCATCGACAGCAATATCGAGACAGCTTTCCGTATCTCTTGATCCGCGTACCATCACACCATCAAAATGCGCAAGTACGTCCCCACCCTCGGTTGTAATCGCCAGGTTCAAGTTTGTGCTGTCCACATCGGCGAATTCGCTATTCGTGTGTGCATTGATATCCGTTGTCGTTGTATAAACCGCCATCGCCGGATTCTTCAACACTGTCAGATTCTCTCCAACCGCGTTCATATCACTTGGGGCGACCAGTTCGCCGGTAGTCCAATCTGTCTTAGGCGTCGTCCATGCCATATGTTTTCTCCTTATGATTCGACCTGTAAACACTGCTTGAGATTTAACAACTTGATAGACATTACTGAATCTCGATCAAGTCCCGGTGTGACCGGCAGTGAGCGCCCATGCGCATCCGCCGCTCAAACTGCATTTTCGTATCGCGCCAGCCGCGCCTGTCCTTTTACATATATCACCTCCTTCTTTTAGGATCTCCCCCGGTAGCACTATCTAAATCTCCCGCAGCCAGAACTGGGCGTCTTTCTTCAGTCTTATCTCTTTGTTTTGGTACGATACCCACTGCAACTTGAAAGTATGGGCTCCGGCGCTCAAACCCCTAATCAAGTTGGTGAAGCTTACGGGCATACGTAGTTTATTTGCGGCAAGGCCAGCAGAAACAATGCCGGTATCGCCTCTTTGCAGGACTCCATCGACTTCAAGATTAAAGCTAACGGTTTGACCCCGAGAATCGCCGCTGTGAACTGCGCCTTGGAAATGCGCCAATACATCCCCGCCAGCGGTGTTAAGCGTAAAGTTCAGATTGTTGCTATCGATATCCGTCCAGCTTGAGGGTCTTCCCGAAATATCCGATGGCGTTGTATAGCTCGCTGTCGGAGGCGGAGCCACCAACCTCTTCAGAAGCTCGCCGATCTCATTCATATCATCAGCGGTAACCAACTCGCCGTTGGCCCAATCAGTTTTAGGTGTTGTCCCAGCCATCGTATGTTCTCCTGCTTTACGAATTCTGTCACTTTCTGACATGTAAAAATACCGCCCTGTCAAACATCAAGCACTTTGTGAAACTGTCGCGTAGATCCACCCTGTCACAAGCCGTCCCGCGCGACATAACCGCTTCCTCCCGCGCTCAAAAAGTCTTTATCAGCATTCTTCACCTCAATTCTACGCCTTTTGCTTTTAGTCTGAAGATATGCGACAATAATAGCACATTTGTGCTAATCAATCACGGCTATTTGGCCGCGTTTTGCCAAATCGAATGAAATTCGTATATTTCATACTTATTCCAAACTACCAACTCCGACTATCTCTGCGTTCTTGACGAACCTACCTGCTGATGGAAGTTTCTCCTAAATCTCCCTTACCCAGAATTGTGCGCCTGCTTTCAGTTGTAATGAATTAACAATCTTCCATTGGAATTTGAAGGTGTGAGGTCCAGCCCCTAGATTCTGAATCAAATGGGTGAAACCCAGATTGTCATAGCCACCTCCATCTTTAGCGTATGTGCGTAATATGCCGTAGGTATCACCTTGGCGGGTCCCGTCGACTTCAATGTCGTAATAGCCTCCTTCGCGGTGCGCGCGCCACACCGAACCATGAAAATGGACCAATACTTGTCCACCGGTAGTTGTGATCGTTAGGTTCAAGTTGTCGCTATCCACATCCCGAAAGTCACCTGCGTTTGCAGTGATATCCGCTGTCGTTACACCTACTGCGAAAGCGGCAGATGGACGTTTGAGCGCCGCCAGGTTTTCACCTATAGCATTCATATCATCGGCGGAAACCAGGTCGCCGTTGTTCCAATCTGTCTTCGGCGTTCTCCAAGCCATTTCACCTTCTCCTTACTTTACGAATTCTGTCGCTTGCTCACATGTAAAAGTATCGCCCTGCTAAACATCAAACACTTTGTGAAACTGTCGCGTGGATTTGCCCTGTCACAAGCCAGCCCACACGACGCAACCACGTCACCCCGTACCTTGAAACCAATCCTCAGCAATCTTTCCTTGATCCTGTCCTTTCGCTTTTGATTTGATGATATGAATAAATTATAGAACAAGTGGGCTAATAAAATGCGCCAAATAGTCGCGCTTTTCCAAAATCGAACGAGTTTAATATGATTTCTATACATTTTTTGAACGATAGAGTACCTTCGCCTCCGATTGTTTCCCTTCAAGGCGCATTGCTTTGCCGACAAAGCTCAAGTCGTTCGCCTAGCCTCAAGCAGCATCAGCGCTGGGTTAGATTGCGCCCGCAGGGTTACCCTTCGCAAGCCTTTCCAGGGCGTCGGAGCAACTCGCCCGGGTCAGATTAAAGCCGCGATTTGGTGTAAGTACAGTTGCGTTGATGTGTTGTCAATTTAGAAAATCACGATGGCTGTTTACTCTCGCGGAATCGACAGCAGTTTTTACATTCGTCGTTTTTCGACAGTGTCGACCAGCTCGCCCCTTCCAGTTTCGAAGCTAACGGATTCGGGCATATATTGGGAATTGAACGCTTACAGTCTACAATAGAGTTTAATCAATCCACGATCATCTCGGAGAACCAAGCCATGCCAAAGATCACCTTTATCGGCGCCGGAAGCTTCGGCTTCACCCGCAAGCTCGTCAAAGACATCTTGACCTTCCCGTCCCTCGCAGGTGCGGAAATCGCCTTGATGGATATCGACGCCGAGCGCCTCGATTTCGCCAGGCGCGCCGTCCAGCGCATCGTCACCGCCGGCGAATACCCCGCCAAAGTCAGCGCGACCATGGACCGTGTCGAGGCTTTGCGCGGCGCCGATTATGTGGTCGTCACCATCCTGGTTGGCTCAACCGATGTCTGGCGGCACGATATCGAGATCCCCATGAAGTACGGCGTCGACATGAATGTCGGTGATACGCGTGGCGTTTCCGGCATTTTCCGCTCGCTGCGCACGATTCCCGTGTTGGTCGATATCGCCCGTGACATGGAGCGCTACTGCCCGAACGCACTGATGTTGAATTACACCAACCCAATGGCGATGCTCTGCCGCGCGATGGATATTGAAACGGATATCATGGTGACGGGCCTCTGTCACAGCGTGCAAGGCACCTCGAAGATGCTAGCGAACTGGATTGGCGCGCCTTATGACGAGATCCACTATACTTGCGCCGGCATTAACCACACTGCCTGGTTCGTGGAATATACCTGGAATGGAGAAGACGCCTATCCATTGATTCATCGCGCGATCTCCGAAAACGAGGACATCTATAACAAGGAACAGGTGCGCAACGAGATGTACCTGGCGCTTGACTATTACGTGACTGAATCCAGCGGGCACAATTCCGAGTACAACTGGTGGTTCCGTAAACGCCCCGACCTGATCGAGAAATACGCCATACATGGGACCAACTGGAATCCCGGACATCACGCCTATATCTTGAAAGAATATCGCCGCCGCGAACACGACTGGCGCGATGACATCCACGCCTGGTTCGAGGCAGAGGAGATCGACCTGGAACGCGGCCACGAATACGCCGCCTATATCATCAACGCCATGGAAGGCGGCGCGCCCTTCAAGTTCAATGGCAATGTGCCCAATAAGGGTCTGGTCGATAATTTGCCAAGCGATGCTTGCGTTGAGGTGCCGGTCTGGGCGTCGCGCGACGGCTTGGAAGCGGTGGCGGTCGGACCGCTGCCGGGATCGGTGGCGCCGCTGACCAACCTCTATTCACAGATTGAAGAGATGGCGGTCGAGGGCATCCTCAAAGGCGACAAGCGTTTGATCTATCAGGCTGTGGCGTATTCGCCGCTCTCGGCCGCGGTCTGCTCGCTGCGGGAGATTCAGTCGATGGTGGACGAACTTTTCGCGGTGAATGAAGCGTATTTGAATCGGACCGGCGCCTAATCCTGGCGTTCTGGGTTATAATCAGTCGAGAAGAAGTTCAAAAGGTATAGCATCATGTGGATGATGATTCCATTGCTCAAGATGACCCTGCGCATGTTTTTCTATAGCGCGGCGGTGTTCACTGTCGCGCACGGGCTGATCGGCTTCTTGTATTACTCCCAAGAGTGGGCTATGAGCGCGAGCGACGCGCTGAGCCTTTTCCTCGGCGTAGCGCTGTGGAGCGTGACGCCGGCGCTGGTCCTCGCGCTGCCGCTGCCCCTGGCGACGGCGCTTTGCTTCCGTGAAATCCGCCGGCCGGTCTTTTATCGCTTCGCCATGCTGAGCGTCGCCTTAATCGCGACCATCACGGTTTGGGGGAACGACTATGTTTCCCTAGGGCAATTGCTGCGATCCGATTGGGCTACCGCTGGATATGCGCTGGCAAACATCGCGGGCAATGCCCTGGCTGTTTACATGAGTGTCATCGTGGCCGGCAAATATGTCCGCGAGGTCAGGGAGCGCCGACTTCTACAGGAAAAAAGCTAGGCGCTACTCTGTGCCGCGAGGCGCTCCTTGGCTTCCCGCGCCGGTCTGAAATGGGGATTGAAATTGAGCGCCGTATTGTAGTTTTGCAGCGCCTTGTCGAATTCGCCGCGTCCCTCGCGCGCCATGCCCAGGTAATACCAGGTCTCTTCAACGAAATGACCGCCGCCGTCGTTCTGGTTCTGCCGCACAATCGCGATCATATCGTCGAAGCGCCCGGTACGGTAATAGGCTTCGTAAGGTCCGAACTGATACCACATCATGCGCCAGGGCAATCCCAACGAAATCGCCTGATCGTAGGCTTGCGCCGCCACGTCGTACATGCCCAGGTTGACAAAATTGCTGCCCATATTGAACCAGGCGTGAGCGTCCTCGGGATCGGCGATGGCATCGGCGCGCGCCATTTCCAAGGTGTTGATGGTGTTCTGCCATTCGTCCGCGTCGGCGCCCAGCAACTCCATTAACTCCCCTTCGCGGTCCGCTGTGTACAAGACGATATAAGTGTAATTGAAATGTTGCCAGTACTTGACAATATCCTGGTAGCTGTAGCGCGTATTGGGACCTTTGAAACTGTCCATGCTGCGGAACTCTTCCAATTGCTCATCGTACCCGCTCAGCAGAAGATAGTGCCCCATCCAGTCATATCCGCTGGGTTCGTAACCTTTTTCGATGACCACAGGAAAGCCGTTGAACATCAGCGTCTGCAATAATCCGATGGTGCCGCCGCTGCGAACCATCCCGTAAACCGGGATTTCCGGGATCTGCGTGTTGACGAACTCAGCCATCTGCCACGGGCTGACGTTTTTGTCTTCGCCGTTGGGTTTCAGCCAGTTGGCGGCGCGGTTTTGATCGTCTCCGTAACCGAAGTGAACCAAGGCATTAGTCAAAGCCGCGGGACCGCAGTTGTTCCAGCCTTGGTATTCAGTCCCGAGCCTATTCATGCGAAAGGCAGAAGGAAGCGAAACGTTGTCCTCTTGTGCATACGCCAGCAACGGCGTGGTCAGCAGCGCGCAAAAGATCAGCAAATGGATTTGCTTCATCGTGAAAAGCCTCGTAGGTCAAGTGCCAGTCACACTCATTATACACGGATTCGCCAAAGCCAAACTTGCGCTTTCCCGACGCCAAACGAAGACCTGCGCAAACTCGCGCTCGCGTCTCTAAACACGGTAAACAAGCGCCGCTCTTGCCAGCAGCTTACTGCCAGCGTTCTTCCGCGCCCACAGCAAGTCTTTGCCCGGTACTCGGCTGCAGCGGCGTCGGTTCGATGATCGGTTCATCTTCTCCAGCCAGGATCATACGCTTGATCAGACGAGAGCGCAGCACATCGCAGAGCTCTCGATGCGTCTCTTGACCAGCCAGATTGCGCAACTCTTCGGGATCAGCCAGCAGATCGTAAAGCTCGGATTCGACGTAGCTATCGCTGCAAGAATCGTCCCAGCCGCTTTTGTCCGGCGCAGTCACCGCGTATTTCCAGCGCTTGCTGCGGATGGCGCGGCCGACCTGGCTTTCGCTGATCTGCAAAAAGACTTCATCGAGCCATTCCACATCTTCGCCTCTCACCAGCGGCAGGATCGACCGACCCTGCATATATTGCGGCGGCTCAATGCCGGCCGCGTCCAACAGGGTCGGCGGCAGGTCAATCAGGCTGACCAGTTGCGAAAGCCGACCGCCGCCGATGAAGGGACCGCCGTACAATGCCGTCGGCAGGCGTATTGATGATTCATGCGGGGAACGCTTGTATTCGTCATTGCGTGTCCTGAAGTGGCAGCCGTGGTCCGAGGTGAAGAGAATGACGGTATCGTCCAGCATGTCAAGACTGATCAGCGCGTCGATCAATCTGCCCAGGGCTTCATCGAGGCGCTTGACCATGCCGCAGTATCCCGCCAGTTGCCCGTGAGCGTTGCCGCCGAGCGCAGCCAGGTCGGGCGGCATCCAGCGACCTCGATAGCGCGCGGCATAGCCCCCTGGCGCCGGGTAATCGTCGCGGTGGTTTTGATGATGCGGCTCCAGGAACGACAAGAACAAGAAAAAGGGATTGTCTTGATGTCCGTCAATATAGCGAATGGCGGCATCGGTCTGCGCGTCGACGCGATAACCCGGGAGTTTCTGCGGCTGTTCATCATTGTCGTACATCACCAGGTCAAAGGCGTCCGAGGTGAACTCCAACAAGTTGGACGCCAGCCAATAGTCATAGCCGCCGCGCTGCTCGGGCGGGACAGGACCTTCGCCAGCGTCCGCCAGATGCCACTTGCCGATATAAGCCGTGTCGTAACCGGCGTCATTGAAGTGATGCGCCAGGGTCCGGCTGTCGCCCGGCAGGGGGATGCCATTGCGATAGCAGCCGGTTTCCGTGGCGTACAAGCCGGTTTGCAAGCAGGAGCGCGCCGGACCGCAGACCGGTTGACAAGTAAAGGCGTAATGCGCATCAGTGCCCTGCCGCGCCATGCGGTCGAAATTCGGCGTCAGATCCAGCGGGTTGCCGTGCACGCCAGTTGTATCCCAGCGCTGCTGGTCGGTGAAAAAGACGATTACATTTGGGTGATTACCCATTTATGCAAACAGTCATATTAACATGCCTAGTGATTAAGGTAGCAGCGGCATCTTAACATTCCACAACAATTGCACCGGCAACTTTGCGGCTCCCTGTGATACCACTCTCATACTCGAATACTACCTCGTACAATTTGCCATCCTTCTCGTATTGCAACTTATACTCTTCTTGATGTTTAGGGTTCAAATACGCAGAAACGAAGGCGGTGAATCCTTCCCATTCCCCTTCTTCCTCCTGACTTGGCACAAGGACTGACGACGAACTGCCATATAGGCTTTGGGACGTAACCTCCCGAATTGTGTTTTCTCCTTTTAGAACGATTGCGATCAACGGCGAATCAAAGTCGTTTAGGACATAGGCGACCTTGCAACCGCTTGCCATACCATGCTTCTCGCTCTGATACCAAGTCTTGCCTAATTCTGGCGTTTCCAGTCTGATTGACTCTCGGGCAATAGGACTGTCAGCGACATCTGATCCTCTTCCTACGGTAAAAGATACTCTGGCCTCCACAAATTCGGGCCACCCGCTACCGTAAAAGACAATCAATTCGTAGTCGCCGGGCACGAGATTTGATACACCAGACTCATCACCGATCCGGCCGATGGCTTCGCCTTCGTAGAATAGAACAAAGGATGCACTATACCCGTCGTAGACGATATATAAATGCTGTTCGCTAGTTAGAAGATCTTCAAACACACAGACGGATAATTCTGCGGTACGGCTGCCTAGAGTAAACATTGTGCAGAATTCATCTTTTTGCGTCAAATACATAAACTCGACGACGGTTTTATTTTCTTCAGTTAGTCCGCTAAACTCCGACACAGCTTGCCTATCAACGTGAAACTCCACCTGCGCCAAAGTCGGCATCGCCACACACAGTATCAAACCCAGTACAATCAGCTTTCTTAACATCGTCAAATTACTCCTGTTTTGTCGGTCAATGTGAAAATATAAGTTGGCGGCAGTTTTACACGAATTCTATTGTTCCTGCGTCGATGCTCGCGGTGGTTGACCCTGATAGCCTACAGATGCCACTCCCGTGTTTCGCTCGCGTCTTTTATATCGCTCAACTAAACATCATCCTCCCGCGTCATGTCGAGCCGCTGTTCAATGCTCTTGAAACGTTCGGAGTGTTTGCCTTGTTCCACCCGGATCTCGCATAACTGAGCCAGAATCTCTTTATGCGCATCCGCCGATGCCTGGCGAACCTCTTTGATGTCCCCGCTCAAATTATCCTCGACTCTCTGGATGTTGGCATCCTGTTTTGTGTCGAGCGACTTGATCTCCTTACTCAGTTTCGTGTCGAGATCTTCTATTTTTCCGTCAAGCCAGCGAGCGCTCATAACAGCGCTTCCCACAACAGAAATCACGATGCCTGCAACTGCGATTATCAACTGCGTCTCCGGCTGCATTTTTGCGTGTACCTCTATTGATTTCCTAACTATGATACTACACTAATATATCAATAGTTCGGGTAATTTGCCAAACTCCGAATTTTCTATTTCAACCGACTTAGATACACTTTCATCTATTTAACTGTCTTACGTGAACACTCAATAAATGCGTTGCCAAGAGTGACGCGCTTGCGGAAGTTCCGCTGTAGCTACGCGCAGACGGATTCAGTATACTCTAGCGCTACATCAAGTGGACAGAAAATGAGATTAAATGAAGAAAGTACGCGACTTCCTGCAAAGCTGCAACTATCCGCGCGGGGATCTATTTGATCTGCCCTCGACGGAAAAGCGCTTCCCCGACGGCGCGGCTTATCGCATCGAAATCCCCAGCACCGAGGGTCCCAAAGCGCTTGCCGCTGTTCTGGAAGCCGCTGACGAATACGGCGTGACGGTGCATCGCGTCTCCCAGGGCAGCGGTATCTGGATGCTGACCGACGACGAGATTCGCGAGATGTGCCGGCTGGGCGCCGAGGCCGGCATCGAAGTCAGCTTGTTTGTGGGACCGCGGGCGGCTTGGGGCACCAGCGCCCAAGTCCGCGCCAGCGCCGGCAAGAACCTGGGCGCGCGCCTGCGTGGCATGGAAGATGTCGTCTACGCCACGGAAGACATCATCCGCGGCTGCGAACTGGGCTTGCGCTCAGTGCTGGTGGCTGATGAGGGGCAATTGTGGCTGGTGGACGAAATGAAAAAAGCCGGCGACCTGCCCGCCGATCTGGTGGTCAAGATCTCGGTACAGTTGGGCGCCGCCAATCCGATCTCCGTCAAGTTGATCGAGGATCTGGGGGCAGGCACCTACAATGTGCCGACCGATCTGACACTGCCGCAGATCGCCGCGATCCGCTCCGTCGTGGATCTGCCGCTGGATGTTTATGTCGAAGCGCCGGATGATTTCGGCGGTTTCTTGCGCCATTACGAAGCGCCAGAGCTCATCCGCATCGCGTCGCCGATCTATGTGAAGCTGGGCTTGCGCAACGCGCCCAACATTTATCCCAGCGGCCTGCACATCGAGGACACGGCGATCAAGCTTTCGCGGGAACGCGTTCATCGGGCGGCGCTGGTGATGAACATCATCAAACGCTACGCCCCGGACGCCCTCATGGGCGAAGTTGGAGCGGCTGATCTGGGGATTCCAGTAATCACATAACAGGAAGTCACAAAATGAAAATCAGCAACGTCAGTACGATGGTGATGGGCACGCCCTGGCGCAATCTGCTCTTCGTCAAAGTGGAAACGGATGATGGCTTGGTCGGTTGGGCAGAGGCGCGTCCGGTTGGCGGCGTGGGACCGGTGATCGGCTACCTCAAGGAATCTGTGCCGGATTTCGCCCTGGGCCGCGATCCCTTCAACACAGAAGACATGACCTACCGCATGTTGCGCGAGACCTACGGGCGCGCCGGCGAAATCGCCATGACCGGTATCGCCCTGCTGGAGATCGCTTGTTGGGATATCGTAGGCAAAGCGCTGGGACAGCCAGTCTATCGCCTGCTGGGCGGGGCTGTGCGCGACAAGATCAAAGCCTATGCCAACGGCTGGTATCGCGTCGAGCGCAAGCCCGCAGCCTGGCACGCCGCGGCCAAAGAAGTCGTCGACAAGGGTTATCGCGCGCTGAAGTTCGATCCTTTTGGCAGCGGCTTTTACGAATTCACGCGCGAAGAGAAATTGCTGTCGGTGGCGCTGGTGGAAGCGGTCTACGACGCCGTAGGACCCGACGTTGAACTTTTGATCGAAATGCACGGTCGCTTTAACCCGGTGACGGCGACCGAGATCATCCGCGATCTGGCGGAGTTTCGACCCGCCTGGGTGGAGGAGCCAGTACCGCCGGAGAATTTGCGCGCGCTGCGCGACGTGCGGGAAGTCGCGCTGGCATTGGGCATCCCGCTGGCGACCGGCGAACGCATCCACACGCCTTATGAATATCGCGACCTGTTCGAGTTGGGCGCTGCCGATATCATCCAAACCGATACCACGCACTTCGGCGGCATCATGAACATGAAGAAACTGGCGGGCACAGCCGAAATGTATTACGTACTGGTCGCGCCGCATAACGTGGGCGGACCCTGCTCGACTATGGCGTCGCTGGCGGTGGCCGCGACTACGCCCAACTTCAAGATCCAGGAGTACTTCAACGATTTTGCCGATCCGCCGGTCAAAGCGGTGGGACTGGGCATGCCGGAAGTTGTGGACGGTTATTTCCCGCTGCCTGACAAACCGGGTCTAGGGGTCGATATCGACGAGGAGATCATCGCCGAGTTCCCTCAGCGCGAAACAGATTTCAACCTGTTCAGCGACGATTGGCACCGTCGCGATTTGAAGTAGGACCGGTCAAAGAGAGATTTCGCCTCGTCAAAGACAATGCCAGATAGACTTGTGCCAGCGGCAATTCGCAGTTCAACATAGGCAACGGAATTATATCCCCAGGCTGATTGAAAACGCGAACGTACCAGCCCTCTTCCGCGCGCGTATAGTAATCAGCGCGGACGCGATCCTCGTCGATGATGCCGCCGTCAATGTATTCGTGCTTGAATTCCTGGCGCTGTTCCCATTCGAGATAGTCCCAGACGGGTATTTTGCGTTCCGTTTGGATTGCCATGTCAAATCTCTAATTGTCACTTGTGATTAATAGTGTAACGTGCGGAGAAATGTTCTGAACTCAAGACCCTGATTCGCTTTCGTCCATTGAGGAGAGCATCGAGGTAATTGCTACTTTCAAGGCTGGCAAGTCTTCTTTTGCGAACAGCCAAACTTGTTCCAAAAGAATGTCATGATATCGATGAATGAGTACATCTCGGAAACCTGCGTAATCGCTCCACACAACATCGGAATGCGCCGAAATCAATTCCGTATCCAAGCGTTTGACTGCGTCGCCGATTATCATGAAGGCGAGAATCACGCCATCTTGAAGCAATCTATCTTGAAGGAAAATCTCCCGCCTTTCAGCGGTGCAGTCTTCAATATGCGCAATACGGTCAAGAATATCGTTGCAGTACAACAATTGACTTCTTTTCACAATGGCTGCATCTCGCCCAGCACAAATTCTTCCAACTCTTTTCGCAAGGCATATCTTGGTACAACATCTACTTTCCGCCCAAGCAGGTTTTCCAAGCCTTGTGTGAGGCGGATGATGTCGGTCAGACGAAAATCGCTTTCGAAGTCGACGAGGAAGTCGATATCACTTTCTGAATTCAACTCGCCACGCACGCAAGAGCCGAATACCCATACTGCACGACCGCGATACTGACGGGCGAGCTCCAATATCTTCGGACGGGCTTGGCGCAGTTCCTCGAAACTTTGAATTTCGATCATAGTGACACCGCTTTCTTTAGAACGTAAGGCTTCAACTCCTCGCGCAGCGCGCTCCGGGGGACTACATCAACTTTTCGACAAAGCAAATCCTCCAAACCGTTCAGCAACCGAGCATGATCAAGCAGACTGTATTCACTTTCGAATTCAACCAAGAAGTCGATATCGCTGTCCTCTCGCATGTCCCCACGCACACAGGACCCATACACGGACACCTCGCGCGCGCGACAAAGACGGGCAAGCGTCATAATCTGCGGGCGCAGGCGACGGATGTCTTCTAAGGCGCGTATCGTCGTCATTTCAGCCATGCGACGTGCTTCGCTCTTAATTCTGCCTTCGTCGCTCAGTGTATCACAGCGCCAGCCCTAGCCATCCGCCAAAAGGCGGTCGACCGAATCCGCCAACTCCCGAAGATTGTTGACCATAAAGACATTGTCGGCGACCATGCTGTATTCCCACATGTCGCTGTCGCCGCTGCCCCACTGACGACGCGGCTCGGGACAAAACCAGATCAAGCGCCTTCCCTTGCGCTGCATATCCTGCGCGATATCAAGACGCGGATCGTTGTAATTGTTACGCCCGTCGCCGAAGAAGAGGATAGTCGAGCGGCTGTCGATCAAATGCATATGCTCGTTGTTGAAGGTGTTCAAGCTGTTGCCCAGGTCGGTGCTGTAATAGCCCGGCGGGTTTTCCACCATGATTCGAGCCACGGCTTCCTGCGGCGGCAATTCCGCTAGCGTAGTGCTGACATCAACCAGATCATGAATGAATATGAAGCTGTGGGTGCGCCGCACCTGGTCGCTCAATTCGTAAACCATGGTCAGCAGGAATTCCACCGCGTAACGCATTGAAGTGCTCAAATCGCAAATGAGAATCAGTGTGGGTTTCTTGTGGCGTACCCGAAATTGCACATCCATCGGCACGCCGCCATAACGCATGTTTTTGCGGATCGTCTTGCGCGGATCAAAGCGTCCCGACTTGGCGCGCTTCTGCCGCAGGGCGGCGCGGGTGCGCAGGCGCGCCGCCAGGCGACGAATTTCCTCGCGTATGTCGTCAATATCGGCGCTGCTCAAGCGCTGCAACGGCACGTCCAGCAGGTCGGGCTGGTCACGCGGTTCGCGTTCGGCCATTTGTTCCGCCAGTGTAGCGCCCACATGCTGCGAAATCTGCTCGGACAAGCCTCGCATATTCTCGCGCAAGAGCGATTCCAGTTCCGCCAGCGCTTCTTCGCTCATGCCCATAGCCGCCAGTTCTTCCAAAATGTCGTCGAGCAAGCGATCCATTTGGGTCAACCCGGCTTGACGATTCATGCGCCGCTCGAACCAGGGACGCATATACATCTCGTCGCCCTGCTGCAAGCCCGAAGCATCACCCAGTTGCTGCAACTCTTCTTCGCTAAATTCACGGCCTTCCAACAGTCGTTCCAGCAGGTCGCGCAAGGCATCCAGGTTGCCCATCAGTGAACCCATCGCCTCTTGCAAGAGCTGCTGTTGTTCCTCGTCTAGTTGATCGAGGATATTCTGCAAGGGAGGTTTGTTATTGGAGAAGAAAAGTGGAAAAAAATAGTCGAAGACTGGCTGATGCCGGTGATTCTTAACCAAGGTGGCTTTCATGGTGCTTTTGAAGGCAGAAACATCCGTCACCCCCGTAAGGTCAACGCCAAACATGGCGTCTTGACTTTCTGCCAGGGAGATGCGAACTCCGGCAGCGCGCAGAGCGCGGATGAATTCGACCATGCGTTTTTGCATGAGCGCAAGCCTTGCTGCTTGACGGCGATGTTGTGGTCTTATAAATGGTAAACGATTTTGTCCCGCGCGGCAAATTGCCCGGCGAGCTTACGATCACTGGCCAGCATGCTTCAGTTCGATCACCAAGCCATTGCTCCAGCCATATTTTTCCTCCATCTTAGCTTTGACCGCGGCGAGAAGTTGGGCATCGTCCGGAAAAGACGCCTTGCCCTGCCATATCCTATCGCCAAGTCGAAAGCTGATCGTCGGATTCGCTCGGATATTCCGCACCCAATGGGAGGCTTCGCGTTTTTCCGACACGAGATAGTAACAGCCCTGATGTTCGACGTACCAGATTTCGATCTCGTGTGGCTTCCCGGTCTTGTGTCCGGTGGTGGTCAAGTAGAGGTATTTGGCTGTACTCATGAGCTACTCTCGATTCCCTTCTGGACTTGCAAAAGATGTTAGCTGCGGATATTCTCGTTGCTCGCTGGTAGCCTGACAACGGCAATTATCCTCACACTATCGAGAAGAATGATGCAAATATCCATCCGACACGAAATTCCTATAGACATCAACGAAATCCATGCCCTGGAAGCTCAAGCCTTCGGCCGCCGCCTACAAGCCGACCTTGTCAATGACTTGCGCGATGACGGAGCCTTGTGGTTATCGCAGGTCGCGCTTATCGACGATCGGATAGTCGGGCACGCTGCCTACAGCCTGGCTGAGGTCTCCCATGACGCCAACATATGGCGTTTCCCGGCCTTGGGACCTATCGCTGTTGCGCCTGCCAATCAAAGGCAAGGCATCGGCGGCGCATTGATTCGCGCGGGCATTGAGGTTGTGGGAGACGCGGGCTTTGGGCTGTTGTTTCTGGTCGGGCATCCCGGCTATTATACGCGCTTCGGTTTTCAACCCGCGGTCCCGCTTGGGTTCAGCTCGAACTGGGTCAAGCCGGGCGGTTCGCACGAACATTTTATGGCGCTTGTTCTGGACCAAAGCCTGATCGGCTGTGTGAGCGGCCACATGCGCTTTCACGGGGCATTCCCCGACCCTTGACCGCTTATCCGTCTCTTCAGTCTAGTGGCGCGTTTGCTGATGCGATTAGCGATCGAATGATTCTGCGCGAATGCGGAAAATCGATCGTCCCCGGTCTTGGATTCAGATTGGCGAGAGTACAGATTCGATTTCCTCGGCGGCTTTTTGCGCGGCGAACAAGACCTGAGCGAGATTGGCATCAGATTCTACCAGAACAACCAGCGAAACGTCCCCGACTGGAAAGGACAACATTGTACCGGCCTCCCCTTCCAAGACCAGACGCCCCGGCTTGCCTTGAGCCAACCGATGCATAGTTCGCTCCCCTACGCCGGTTAGCGAAGCTGCCAGCGCCGCCAACTCAGTACTGTTTATGTAAACCGCGTCGCTCATACGACGAGAAGGTTTATTATTTTGCGTGAGCGCGGCAGTATGATTCGCTGCCGCCGAGCGGCTCTCAATTATTTGCCCAGGACCGCTTCTCTCTGCATCAACCGGGTAACTGGCAACAGGTAGGCCATCTTCAGTGACAATCACGCAGCGCTTGACCTGCTCAACCACCAGGCACAGCCGTTGCAAAATAATCTCGAGCGCATGATTGCGGTCTTCGCCTTTCATGGGTCTTTCGCATGCCTGCAATTGTTTGAACGCGTACAAGAGCAGTATAGCCCAAGGTCTGCGGCCGCTCAAGCGAAGTGAGCGGCTAACTGCCAGATTTGACAACGCTGCCGATGTCTTGCAACGCGGTCGAGTAAAGCGGCATATGACGAGGAAAAGCGGCTTTTCTTCTCATCATGCGCCTGACATGATTGCAGACTATCGGCGAAAAAACAGGCGTCAATGGGTATAATTGCCGGGACAAATGGGGGCAGGAGACCGCAATGTCTGTGAGGCGGCGATATCAATTAGAGCTCACCAGCGGCAGCCCGCAGAATACGGAAAGTCTGGGCCGATCACTTGGACAGTTGCTGCGCGCCGGTGATGTGATCTGCCTTTCCGGCGATTTAGGCGCCGGGAAAACAATTTATAGCCGCGGAATTGGCGCTGGATGGGGCGCGGCTGCGCCTTTGACCAGTCCGACCTTCAACCTGGTACACGAGCATAGGCGCGCCATCGATGATGCTTGTCTCTTCCATATTGACTGTTACCGTGTCAGCGGCCCCGGCGATGTCGATTCGATCGGCTTGGATGACATCCTGGATAGTACGGCGACGGCGCTCCTGGAATGGCCCGAGCGCATCCGGACGGTTTTGCCCTCTGCGCGGCTGTGGATCGACATCATCGACGGCGGAGGATCGCAGCGCTATTTCGTCTTTCAAGCTTGCGGCGATCGTTATGTGAGACTTCTTGCGCGCTATCGGCAATTGATCGGTCGCAAGTGCCGACATAGCGGGTCAGTTAATAGCTGACCCATAAAAGGTTCGTTGATGTTTGAAAATATAGGGGCGACCAATCGAGTCGCCCGAAAATCACTGTAGAATTTCAGGTTTTGTGGCGATTTCTTGTCGATGAGAGGTGTCCCCCCTCAGTTGCACGAGCCAGGGGGTTTGTAAAATGAGAGATAGAGTTGATGTTGCTGGCAATTGACACCGCCACTCGCTTGTTGAGCATTGCGCTCCACGACGGCGACCGTCTGATGGCCGAGTGCACATTCGCGGCCGACAGGAAACATAACGCGGTTTTGGCGCCCTTGATAAAGCAGATGTTGACGCAAACCGACACGACGACCAGCGGCATAAGCTCGCTGGCGGTTTCGATCGGTCCGGGATCGTATACGGGACTGCGCATAGGCGTCGCTTTGGCAAAGGGCATGGCGGCCGCTCGCGATCTGCCACTCGTGCCCGTGACTACGCTCGACACAATCACTGCAGCTTCAAGGGCAGCGAATCATTCGCTCCCTTTGATCGTGACCGTGCCCGCTGGGCGCAGCCGGGTCATTTGGGCGACCTATCGCTGTGAGGGCGATGCCTGGCGCATCGCGGGCGAAATGAAGCTGGGGAGTTGGGATGAATTGCTCGCCGCCTGCGCCAGGCCCTGTACGCTTACCGGCGAGATCGATGAGGACGGCTTGCAGAAAGTGCGCATGGCGCGCGACGCGGGGGGAGGAATCAATCTGCTTTCGCCGGTCGAGCGATTCCGACGCGCCGGTTATATGGCGCAGGTCGCCTGGGAACGGCTGCGCAACGATGACAATAAATCGTATCCCGCCGATCAGGTGATGCCGATCTACCTCAAGTCGCCTTGACGGTGGTTGGCGACAAGACAACCAAGGAGGCTTCAGACATGAAAGACATTTTGGAAAGACTTGGCATCAGCGAAGTCAACGCTGGTGTCTGCTGCGGCGTCGATAACTGGATCCATGATGCGCAGGGCGAAGAGTTGCAGTCGATCAACCCTGCCAACAACGAAGTCATTGCCTCCGTTGTGCAAGGTACTGTCCATAGCTACGAGGGAGCGGTAGCCGCGGCGCAAGCAGGCTTTGCACAATGGCGCGCGCTGCCGGCGCCGAAGCGCGGAGAGCTCATCCGGGATCTGGGCAATGCCCTGCGCGAATACAAAGAGCCTTTGGGCGAACTGGTTACATTGGAGAATGGCAAGATCCGCAGCGAAGGCCTGGGTGAAGTACAGGAGATGATCGACATCTGCGACTTCGCTGTGGGCTTGTCGCGACAACTTTATGGCTTAACCATGCATTCGGAGCGCCCGGGTCATCGCATGTACGAGCAATGGCACCCGCTGGGACCGATTGGCATCATCACCGCTTTCAATTTTCCGGTAGCGGTCTGGTCCTGGAATGCGGCCATCGCGGCCGTCTGCGGCGATACGATGATATGGAAGCCCTCGCCAGCGACTCCTTTGACCGCGATTGCGATTCAGCAGATCTGCAATCGCGTGATGGCGAAGCACGGCGTTAGCGGCGTCTTCAATCTGGTTATCGGCGACAATGACACGATTGGCGAGCGGATGATCCGCGATGAACGCCTCCCGCTGATCAGCTTTACCGGCTCGATCCGCGTGGGCAGGCATGTGGCCCAGGCAGTCGCCGGGCGCCTGGGGCGCTGCATCCTGGAGCTGGGAGGCAACAATGGCATCATCGTCAGCGCCGACGCGGATCTGGACATGGCAATACGCGCCATTCTTTTTGGCGCCGTCGGAACCGCCGGGCAACGCTGCACCACCACGCGCCGGCTTATTGTGGAGCACTCAGTCGTCGACGAACTTTGTGATCGACTCGTTCGAGCGTACCAGTCCGTAACAGTTGGCGATCCTATGGCGGAGGGCGTGCTGCTGGGTCCGCTGATCAGTGGCCACGCGGTTGACATGATGATGGAAGCAATTGACAGAGCCAAGACCGAAGGCGGTCGCGTGTTGACGGGCGGAAGCAAGCTGCCGGCGATCGGCGAAAACTACGTCGAGCCGACCATCATTCGTATGCCGCGGCAAACGCCGCTGGTCTGCGAAGAGACTTTCGCGCCGATCCTCTTTGTTATGACGTATGAGACGCTGGACGAGGCCATCGCCATACATAACGCGGTGCCACAGGGACTTTCCAGCGCGATGTTCACGCGCGACCTGCTGGCGGCGGAACGCTTTCTGTCTCACGCCGGGTCCGACTGTGGCATCGCCAACATAAACATCGGCACCAGCGGCGCGGAGATCGGCGGCGCCTTCGGTGGCGAAAAAGATACGGGCGGCGGTCGCGAATCCGGCTCCGATGCCTGGAAAGCCTATATGCGCCGGCAGACCAATACAATCAACTACTCCAGCGAATTGCCGCTGGCGCAGGGCGTCGAGTTTGATGTTTGAGGCTCGGTAAATCCGGGGCGATATAATTGTAGCGCTATGACAAGCGCAAATCCCAGGCTTCCAGCGTCGCCATGAATTGATGCGCCGTCATGTCGAGGTGGACCGGGGTCACGCTGACAAAGTCGCGATGAACCGCCCAGATATCGGTACCAATCTCGTCAAAATTGCCGACCGGCGGCTGGCCCTCGACACGGACCACACCCCCGTCAATGTGCCTGAGTTTGTCTCGGTAAATCCGCACGCCTTGCCGCGTCAGACGGATGCCGCGCAAGTCTTCGAAACGGGCCACGCCCGGCACGTTGACGCTGAGAATCGTCATGCGCGGGAGTCCCTCTTCCAAGACCTTGCTCGCAATACGAAGCGCGATCTCGGCCGCCAGTTGATAATCTTCGATGCGATCGGCGCGCGGCGCAGCCAGGGACATGGCAAGGGCGGGCACGCCATGTATCGCGGCTTCCAGGGCAGCGGTGACAGTACCGCTGTAGGTCAGGTCTTGCCCCATGTTTGCGCCGCGATTGATGCCGGAGACGACGATATCCGGCTTGTGATCCAGCAAGCCTAACATGGCGACAGCGATGCAATCGGCGGGCGATCCGCTGACCGCGAGCGCCGGGATGCCGCTTCCTATCTCGCAACGCTTGTAAGGAATATCCTTGAAAAGGGTGATCGCATGGCCCGATCCGCTCTGATTGGTGGCTGGAGCGCTGACTCGCACGTCGCCCAGGGCGCGCATCGCCTCCGCCAGCGCTACGATACCGGGCGCGTCATAACCATCGTCGTTGGTCACAAGGATAGAGGTCAATTTAGTCCGCCTTTCAACTGGTGGCGCAGGAAAAGACAATGTAGGGCAAATCAAGGGAGATTGCTAGGGCAGCGGAGCGCCGCAGCCCGCGCCGCGCTTAGGGACAGTTGCCTCGCTGCAAGATATATTCTCTGTAACTGGAATTGTCGTTTTCATTTGCCTCGGCAATGTGTCCGCCACTGTCGACGGAAACAACGATGCGGTGCAACTCTTCCGTAAATGCGCTAACGGTAATGTTGACGGGTATTGCCGTTATGGTTTCCCCGGCTCGCACCGTCGGGAAGGGGCTTGCTGGATCTGACCGCGCCACAGGCTCCTCGCGACCGGGAATGGTATCTTCCACCGCTATCCAGCCGCCGGTACTCGTGTCTTCAGTGCCTTCATTGTGTATCGACACAGTTACCTTGCCAGCCTGGTTGCAGACCAAGTTCTCGGGATCCAGTCTAATACCTGCGATCACCAGATTGATGCCGCCAGCCGAAGGCGCGGCAGTCGTCGGCTCAGTTGGCGCCGGACCCGACTCCACGGGCAGACCCGCCAGATCGCCGCTGGGACTGACCAGTTCCGAATAGATCCAAGCATCGCCTTGGGCGCCATAACGAATGTGGTACCAGTCACGATCGGGATTCACCGCAACGATGACAACTTCTTGGTTGACAGCAATGCTTCCGACCAGTTCAAAGGACGTTCCGGGACCGCGACGCAAATTCGATGGCTTTGCAATCACCGCCGCAACGCTTCTGCTCGAAAGCACGGGCGGGCTGGTTGGTGGCGGAGCGGTCGCGGAAGCGGCTGGCGCGTCTGCGCTAACCTCGGCGGTTTCGTCAAGGGGCGGGACAACCGTAGCTTCGACGATTTCTTCCGCTGGAGGGCCGACTTCGACGCCTTCCGGCGGTTCCTCCGTTTCCTCGTCCGCAGGCGCTGGAACGACCGCTATCGAGACGCTCTCACTGGCGCCGCTGCCGTCGCCGCGTTCCGCCGCCACGGTGATCTCGAATTGACCGGGATTGCTCGTGGGCCAATCGATCGTGACCGGAACGACCGAAGCGCCGATGGGATTGGGATCCTGCTTTTCGCCGAGCACAACGCCATCCAGCAGCATAGCAACCCGTGCCAAATCCGGTCCGGCATTTTCAATGCGCGCCTGTACGATGACCGTTGCCCCGGATAAAAAAGTTTGCTCCGGCAAGGGAGAAGCGATACGAATCACAGGAGGACCGGAAAACGCGACCGGCGCGATCTCCGCGCTTGGGACGCCGAGGCTGCACGCGGAGAAAAGCAAAACGAGAGCGATGAACATCAAGCAAGGCGCGCGGATCACCCTGGTTGCCTCGCCCGAATTCATGCCGCATCTCCCGCTTTATGCGCCCCGACAGTCGAGTCAACTCTATCAGAAAGGGCAACTTAGCGCGAGTTGATTTGCCCTGCTCTTTGCCTACTCTTACAGGGTTTCCAGCTCGGCAAGTGAGACGTAATCCTTTCGTTTCCGCCAGGCATTGTGTAACATGGAACTGTAGGAAGAGCGCAAAGTGAGCCATGGATACAATCGCGTTATTGGATGGCAAACGCATTATCCTGGGTGTTTGCGGGAGTATCGCCAGCTACAAGTCGGTTGATCTCGTCAGCAAATTGACGCAGGCGGGCGTTGCCGTCGACGTGATCATGACAGAAGCCGCGCAGCGATTTGTCGCGCCCCTCTCCTTTCAAGCGGTGAGCGGACGTCCGGTCTACACAGATCTGTGGCAGAGCGACGCCGATGACGGCTTGCCGACACACATCGCGCATGTGGGATTGGCGGAGGGCGCTGATCTGCTTCTGATCGCGCCGGCGACCGCCAACACTATCGCCAAGCTGGCGCATGGCCTAGCCGATGATCTCCTGGCAGTAACGGCTCTGGCTGCAAAATGTCCTGTTGCCATCGCCCCGGCCATGGACGGCGCTATGTACGAGAACCCCGCCCTGCGCGCCAACCTGGAAGTCTTGCGGGCACGCGACGTCCACTTGATTGAACCAGAAATTGGGCGCTTTGCCAGCGGCTTGTCGGGCTTGGGGCGCTTGCCAGAGACGTCGACCTTGATGGGGCAAGTCCGGCGGATTCTGGGCATGGATGGCGAACTGGCGGGACACAAGCTGGTGGTCACGGCCGGCGGTACGCGCGAGGCGCTTGATCCGGTCCGCTTTCTTAGCAATCGCTCCTCCGGCAAGCAGGGCTATGCTATCGCGCAAGCCGCGCTTGACGCGGGCGCGGAAGTCGTCTTGATCTCGGCAGCGCAGCACCTTGCGCCGCCAATTGGCGCCAAGCTGGTTTCGGTCGATTCCGCGGGGGCAATGCAAGAGGCTGTACTGGAAAATCTTGTCGAATCGACTGCGCTGGTCATGGCAGCGGCGGTGGCCGATTACAGACCAGCCGATGTTTCCCAGCAGAAAATCAAGAAAGCGAACGAGGGTTTGACCTTACCCCTGGAACGCACCGCCGACATTTTGATGACGGTTAAGCAAAGGCGCGCTGATACCGGTTACCCTATGATCGTGGTTGGCTTCGCCGCGGAAAGCGAGAATCTGCTCGAAAACGCCACCGACAAGCTGCAACGAAAGGGATTGGACCTGTTGATTGCCAACGACATCACCGCGGAAGACGCCGGTTTTCAAGTTGATACCAATCGCGTCTTGGTGCTGGATATGGATGGCGGCTTGCACAAGATCGAACGACGCAGCAAAGCCGATATCGGTGCCTACATCATCGAACGGATCGGCGGCTTGCTCAACTGAATCACCGCCCTAGCGCTTGCAATTCGAAGATCGCGCGGCAATGCGCGATGTACGCCGAAAGCGTCTGGCGGCAACCGATCTGATAATAGGGAATCAGATCCGGTACGCCCGCGCCCGCAAAACCATCCTGTTCGTAGGTAACCAGCGTACCCTCGCCCTTAGGATCAAAGCGCAAGCTGATCTGAGTATGACCCGGCCAGATGGGATCCTGCCAGGTGTAGCGCAATATCGCCGGCGGCTGCCAGACCGTGATGCGGCCGATATCGTATTCTCCCCCATCGGAAAAGGACTCGTAATAGCGCCCGTTCAACGCCGGCTCAAGGCGGATGTGCCGTGGAAAAGTAGATTTCGGCGCGAAGCTGTAGGGAAAGACACCCTGCCGCGGCCACCAGACGTCCATTTGTTCCACGTATATGTCAAATGCGGCCTGCGGCGGCAGCGGGACAGTTTCCTGCAAGGATACATCGGGCATTAGCTCATGATCCTTATCGATTTGCCAAAAAACAGAAGTACCGCTTGGAAGAACCAGATTAGACTAGTATGTCAGAGGGAAATGCTGTCTGGCTTGAGTTCAATTTCGAATTGTCGACTTGCTCGGAAGAAACAGACTTTGAAGTGCGTGAAGAAACTTACTTGGCCAAGTATCACTGGCACAGTGTCCGCGCTAATCCAGGCAAAGCCCATTCTGATGCTTGGCAGAATCCCGACAGTTATGTCCAAAAGCAAGCTTCGGGATTCCAAGTCTTCCGTAATCCCAGTCAGCCCAAGTAACTCCTGTTCTTCTTCCCAGATTCCGCCCAGATCAATACCCGCTTGGTAGGGCAACACATTTACGTCGGCGGCGCTATCTACCAATGCTAGAGTTTGTATCTCATTCTGGCGGTGGGTCAATGTAATTGGCAAGAGCGGACGGTCTATCCCATCATCTTCATAGTGCGGATCAGTGATATACGGAAAGATCAGTCCCTCACTCATTCCTTTGTTGATCTTCCTCTAATGTCTCGAGCATGGATATTGCGTCGTTTGTTGCGCGAATTAGAGGCGACACCCTGTATACGTTCCTGCCCTCAAAATGTTTCTCAAAATCAGTTGATAAGTCGTCCGACAAGAATTGAAGAATCTTCAGTTTGTCATTGCGATTGAGCCGCTGAATTTCACTCATTAGCTCTTTGGTCTTCATGAACGGCCTCCAACTCATACTACGCTGCAAATTATACCACAGCGCATACGTCCGTGAATGTTGCTTGCCAGGACAAGAACAAGTCGGTTACACTCCAGATACACGGTTTGGCTCTAGTCATCGCGACAGAATGGATCGTAAACCCATGTTTGAAGACGTAGCAGGCGTCACCAATGCGCTCAACCAAGAGCAGTACATCGCCAGCGACGATATCTCTACGGTTGTTTTCCTAGCCGACAAGCTGGGCAAGCCGCTTCTGGTCGAAGGACCCGCAGGCGTTGGCAAGACCGAACTGGCAAAAGCCTGGTCGGGCGCGGCTGACAAACCCTTGATTCGCCTGCAGTGTTACGAGGGGCTGGACGAGAACAAGGCCCTTTACGAATGGGAATATGCCAAGCAGATGCTCTATACGCAGTTGCTGCGCGACAAGTTGAGCGATCTGCTGGCGGCAGCCGATACCTTGCGGCAAGCCGCCGACCGCCTGGGCGAAGAGGACGATGTCTTCTTCAGCGAACGTTTCTTGCTGGCGCGCCCACTGTTGGCGGCGCTTCTGAGCGACGAACCGGCCGTTCTGCTGATTGACGAGATCGACCGCGCCGACGCCGAGTTTGAAGCTTTTTTGCTGGAGATCCTCAGCGATTTTCAGGTATCAATCCCGGAGTTGGGCACGGTCACAGCCCGGCACCACCCCAGTGTGGTCTTGACCAGCAATAACACGCGAGAGCTTTCCGAAGCGCTCAAACGACGCTGCCTCTATCTCTTCGTCGATTATCCCAGCCACGAGGCCGAAATGAATATCGTCAAAATGCGGGTGCCGGAGATGGAGGACAAGCTGGCGCGGCAAACCGTGGATGTGGTGCAAGGTTTGCGCCGGCTGGATCTGAAGAAAAATCCCAGCGTCTCCGAAACGATCGACTGGGCGAAGGCTTTGGTCATGCTCAATGCCGACAGCATCGACGAAAAAACGCTGGAAACGACTTTGACCGTCCTGCTCAAACACGAAAGCGATGTACAGAAAGCGCGGCGCCAGATCATGCGGGGGCAAAACGAAGAGTCCTATCGACGGACGCGCCGCCGATCGGAGTGGGATTAAGCGGAAAAATGCGGCGCTCGGGCTTTGACAGATGAAGCGCCGTCGGACTGGCATTCGGATGCAAATCGGGTAAACTTACGCCACATTCTCGAATTCAAAGCAACATAATCATGTCTCTGTCTGACGCATCTTTATCCAGCCCTCAGGCGCTCGCGAAATCGATATTTCGTCTGCCGCTATATTTGTATCAACTCGGCTGGGGTCCCGCTTTGAAGTGGATTCCCCTGCTGATATTGACGACCGAAGGGCGCAGCAGCGGACAGGCGCGTCATGTCGTGGTCGAGTATCGGCGGCACGGCAGCAAATTCTACATCGTCAGCGGCTGGGGCAAGAACACCGACTGGTATAAAAATGTCTTGCAGAACCCGCGCGTCACCATTCAGTTTGGGGGCGAAGTGCTGGACGCCAAGGCGATACCGGTGGATAACCCGCCAGAAGCCTTAAGCGCCCTTTACATGTTCAGCCGCAACTCTTGGATCTATGAATCCTTGTTCGCCCGTATGACCTCGGCGCATGCCGCCGACTTGAGTACCCTGGCGGACGTGGTCGACGAATTCACCGTCGTGCGGCTCGAACCCAGCGAAGAAGCGCCGCAATTGCCAACAGTGGGGCTTTTCAGCGAGTCGACGCGTCAACTGGCCACCATCATTGCCCTTTTGCTTGGCATTTGGCTCTTGGTCTCGCTGGCGCGGCCCGTGCTGCCGCGCGACCAGCGCAAACGCGGCGACAGTTAAGCCTTTGCCGGTCGGCTGTTCGGGGGATTGAAAGGACGAGATCATGCAATTCCTAAAGACGCTCCTAAGCGGCGGCTCGCGCTCGGACGATCGCGGGATCTACTTTTACGTCCAGCCCAAAGCCTGCCAGGAGATCCTGCGCATACGCGTCGACCCCATGAACGACCTCTCGCGCTCCGACGAAGGCAATGGCTACTGGGTGCGCAAGGTCGCCAGCGGCCATCGCTGTCCCTTCCAAGCCGAGGTTGAGATTTACTTCGACAAGAACAAGCGCATGACCAGCAGCGAGGTCACTAACGGAAAGCTGGTCAGCGAGGAGGACTGGCTGGCTCGGCAGGGGGAGCGAGAAAGTTAACCAGTGAACCTGCTCATGTCGGTTTTTTCATCCCAGTAGCTGCCGTCGGGAAGGATGGTTGAAAGCGGAGAAAATTTCGCGCCGGTAAAATCTGCGCCTGTCAGATCCGCACCCGTAAAATCCGTTTCATTCAGGTCTGCATTCGAAAGATCTGCTTCAGATAGATTGGCGTCCTGGAAAATTGCCCCTGTCAGGTTCGCGTTTCTAATTGATATTCTTGCAAGAAATGCGCCTCTCAGGTTCGCTTTCGACAAATCAACATTATCCCAAGATTCTTCCTCTTCAATTTCAACATCAGCGATAGTAAATTTTTCCAAGTTAGCGCCTGACATGTCGGCGTTTGGAAAATTTGAGTATACGCACTCACTCTCCGACAAATCTACGCCTTGCATTTTCGCGCCTGAAAAATCGCAGCTAAGTATGTGGCACTTGGATAGATTTGCCGAGTTGAGAATCGCGCCAGCGAGCGAGGCGCTCGCAATACGTGAACCGGTAAAATCGGCCCTAGTCATATCTGCACCGGTAAGGTTCGCTGACTCAAGAAACCTTCGCCGCATCTTTGCCTCTCTCAGGGTCGAATGGCTTAAATTCATATTAGAGTAACCTCTTGTCTCCAACATATAGTCAAATGCGCCATCGTTTAACAACGTTTCTCCATATTCTGCCGGTAAGTAATCACTCAAGTTAGCGCCCGTCAAGTCGGCATAGCTGAAATCCGCGGTATTGATCTGCGCCTGTTGCAGATCCGCCTTCGCCATCTTTGTATGTGATAGGTTTGAGTTTCTTAAGTTCGCATATCCCAGCCGAGCCTGTGACAAGTCCGCGTGGCTCAGATTGGAGCCGCTAAGGTTTGCGTCTAACAGATCAGCTTTTGTCAATCTGGCATTTGACAGATCCATATCCGCCAAGTGCGTATCCTGCAAGTTTGAACCACTCAAATCGGCACCCTGCAATTTAGCCAAGTGAAGATTTCTGCCGCGCAAGTCCTGACCTGATAAATTCAAGCCACGCAGGTCTACCCGAAATTCAGTCTCTTGGCTATCGTCCTCTGCCGAAGCTTCCAGTGGCTGCTCTTCGGGCATTTGATCTTCGGTCTCAGCGGGGGCAGCCTGTTCCAACTCTAGTTCGGGTTCGCTGGCTTCGGCTTCCTCAATGTAAATCTTGCGACCAAACTCCTGCTTGATTGCTTCCGTTTTCGCGGCTTCTTCCCTAGCCTTGACTACTCTCAAAAGTCGAGTGGCGGTGTCGGCTAGGCTATAAACATCGTCGTCGGTTATTGCAGTTCGGGCTGTCGCGTGCGCTATGAAACTGTTACGGGCGTTTTGTATTTCATACAGATAGTTTCTAGCATTGGCTACGTTATTATCGCTGCGTGCCTGATGAGCAGTATGGCCGAGTTTATTTCTGAAAACTTCATCCCACTTTTGTTGTATTGCAGTTAGCCAACCTTGTAAGTCTATATCTTGTCTGGCTTGACTCTCATCTTCAAAAGGATGTGACCGGTTCAAGGCATCTTTGAGATAGTCAAGATAATCCCTACCTGAATATCTCCTTTTGTATTCCCTCAAAACAAACGGTCCGAGTCCGTCTCGAAGGGACGCGAGTATCGTTCTTACGGGCTCAAAATATACTTGGTAGTCCATGCAAACTCCCACACTGGCCACAGACCCAGAAATGAGCAATTCTGCAATGCTAGAGTTTAAAGTCTACCTGGTTTTTGAAAATAATGAAAAGGGTTGTTCGACCCTAACCCCCGCCCCCAGCCACCTCCGCCAGAGACGGCAAGCCGAAGGCGCTGCGAATTTTTCCTTCTATCAGATCCGACATTTGTCGGTTGTTCCCCAGGAAGCCCTTGGCGTTCTCCCGCCCCTGCCCCAGCAATTCATCGGCATAGCGGTAAAACGCGCCGCGCTTCTCGATGATATCGAGCTCGGTGCCGATATCGATGATCTCGCCCGATTTGCTGATGCCCTGGTTGAACATGATGTCGAATTCGCATTCTTTGAAGGGCGCGGCTACCTTGTTCTTCTTGATTTTGACGCGTGTGCGGTTGCCGACAATGTCGCCGCTGTGCTTGACCTGCTGGATGCGGCGGATGTCGATGCGCACGCTGGCGTAGAATTTCAGCGCGCGTCCGCCGGGCGTCGTTTCCGGACTGCCAAACATGACGCCCACTTTCTCGCGCAATTGATTGGTGAAGATCACGCAGACATTGGATTGCTTGATGGCGCCGGCCAGCTTGCGCAGCGCCTGGCTCATCAAGCGCGCTTGCAAGCCGACGTGCGAATCGCCCATATCCCCCTCGATTTCCGCGCGCGGCACCAGCGCCGCAACACTGTCGATGATGATGACATCCAGCGCCCCGGAGCGCACCAGATGTTCGGTGATCTCCAGCGCCTGCTCGCCGGTATCGGGCTGCGAAACATAAAGCTGCTGGATATCGACGCCGATCTTCTCGGCATAAAGCGGATCCAGCGCGTGCTCCATATCAATGAAGGCGCAGATGCCGCCGGTCTTTTGCGCTTCGGCAGCCACATGCAAGCAAAGAGTCGTTTTGCCAGAGCTTTCCGGCCCGTATATCTCGGTGATGCGCCCGCGCGGCACACCGCCCACACCCAGCGAAATATCAATGCCAAGCGAACCCGTGGAGATGGCATCCACTTGCAAGTTGCTGCCGGATCCCAGGTTGAAGATGGTGCCATCGCCATAGCGTTTGGTGATATCGGTCAAGGTGGCGTCGAGCGCGCGCTGCCTGGCTTCGTGGTCTTGACTTTCGATGATTTGGGTTTCCTTAACCGCTCGTCTCGCTCTTGCCATGGCTGCCGCCTCGCTTTGTCTAGGAATATGCCTAAGTGTAGTGTCTTTACTGTCATTTCGCTATGATTGACAGGATAGCACCTTTGTTCTAGTGGCGCAAGAGCGGATCGCAATCATCGGTTACGCAAGTCGCGCAGGTCGCGTCAACACCGGCTAAGCCATCGATACAAAGTTTTTGCTTGCTAGCGAAGTTATCATGTAGTCAGAATGAAGCCACTCCCAGCGATAATTTGTTTTCAGTTTGTTTTTTGTCCGACTTTGTCCGTTTCGGACAATGAAATATATTTTTCGGACAATAGACGCGGTTTTGCAGCCGAAACGGACAAAAGGCAGGCGGTTGGCGGTATGAATTTGGTTTGCCAGCGCACCCGCCGCCATAAAGACCGCTTCTGCCCCGGACATGCCTCTGAACCGCCCCTAGCTGTCCCGCTAAATTCCGTGAGTATATCGACACCGTATAGATACAGTCTGTTTTTTCGGGGGATACTTTTTAGAGTCCGGGGGTGAAGGCGGGAACAGGCGGAGGGCATCGGCTGGGCACCGAGATTGGGAGCTTGCGATAATTGATCCATAGGGGGAGCATATCATCATTTTGAGCAGAATGTAAGAACAAATGTTCGCGATTTTCGAGATTGCCGAAAAGCGATTTTGGGGTGAGCCCTGCAGGGTTGCGCAGGGTGGATAGGGCGCGTAGACACAGCCCGCCGACACAGCTCGTCGACACCGAGAGCACCAAGAATAGCGCTTTTCGCGAAAGCAAGGAGCTAAATTCTTTTTCTGAACGAGATTCCATGACAGAAAAGGGGGTTGTTTCTTTGATTTTTCGTAGCAGTTTCGTCTAGCAACAAACTTTAACTCTGTGCCCTCGGAGCCTCATTTTTAATAAACCGCGTCGCTCATGCGGTGAGAAGGCTCATTATTTTGTGTGAGCGCGACATTCCTGTGGACCATTCGCCGGTTCCGCGCCGGGCGGCTGTGGTGAAAAATAATTTGATGCGATTGCCCTGCCGTGCCCGAGCAAATCATCGTAAATGAGTAGCGAAAGTGTTATAGTAAGTGATGGATAGACCTTTGCAGTGTTCGCTCATAGAGAAGAAAAAGGGGAGATTTCCATGAGAGTGTTCAAATTTCTACTAATCTTGTTGCTGACGCTTTCCGCAGTGGCTGCGACAGCGCAAGACTCGGAAACCATCGTCATTCGCGGCTTCGGCAATATCAGCACCTTCAACCACGCCATCAGCAGTGATGGGGCGTCGTTCCAGGCTTACAGCCTGTTGTGGCCCAAGCCATACGAGATTGATCCCGATACCCTGGCGCCCATACCCGGTTTGACAAGCTGGGAAGTATCCGACGATGGCTTGACCTATACCTTTACCATTCTGGAAGACGCGACTTGGTCGGATGGCGTGCCGATCACATCTCACGACATGAAATTCGTCATTGACGCGATACAGTCGGATGAAGTCGCCTCCTGGATGGCGTCGGATCTCGAGTTCGTCGAAGGTGTCAATGTGATTGATGACAAGACCTACGAGGTCGTTTTCAGCCAGGTCGATTGCGCGGGCTTTAGCTCTTTGGGCGGCGCGCGCTTCTTGCCCTCGCATCGCTTCGAGCCGGACTTCAGCGACTTTGCGACCAACGATATCAGCACCAACCCGCTCGAGATCAGCGGCGGTCCCTACATTATGGACGCGTGGGAACCCGATGCCTACCAGAGCTTTTACGCCAATCCCAATTTCTGGGGCGGCGACGTCGGCATTCCTTACTTGATCAACCGCAACATCAAAGAGCAGGCATTGGTGCTGCCGTCGCTGCAAGCGGGCGAGATCGACTATACCTACCTGCATGGCGATCTCTTCGCGCAGCTTGGCGATACCAGCAACTTGCAATGGGAGATTTTCCCGCAGATGTCGGTCAAATACTTCGCCATGAACTTTGCGGACCCGGAGAATCCAATGCCGGCATTTGATGCCGACGGCAACCCAACCGTGCAGCCGCCACATCCGATTTTCAGCGATCCCGCTGTACGTAAAGCCGTCGCCATGGGTTACAACAAGCAGGACATTCTGGCGACAATGGGCGGCGAACAGGGTGGCACGCCCTTGGTCGGCGCGGTTAACCCAGCCCACACGCTCGCCTACAATACCGATATCCAGCCTTACCCCTACGATCCCGAAGGCGCTATGGCGTTGCTGGAAGAAGCGGGCTGGGTTGATTCAGACGGCGATGGCGTGCGCGAGAAAGACGGCCAGCGTCTCGAATTCACCATCTCCTACAGCGATATTCTCCTGATGTTCGAGACCACAGTTTTGGTCGCGCAAGATCAGTTGAATGACATCGGCTTTGACGTCACGCTGGAAAAGGTGGAATGGGCCAACTACCTGAGTGAAATCCTTTGGGGTCAATACATGGACGCCACCTCGATGAGCAACAGCGGCGGCACGGGCGGCGCGCCGGATCCGCACGACTTCATGGGCAACCTCTATGGACCGATGGATATCGCCACTGGCAGCGGTGGTTCCAACCCTGCGTCCTATATCAATCCCGAGATTGACGCTTTGATCGATCAAGCGCGGACGGTGCCGGGCTGCGATTCCGCGGAACGCGGCGAGATCTATAAAGAGATTCAGCGCATCGCGCACGAGGATGTGGCATACGACTGGACGTTCGTCCCGAATATCTGGCAGACGGCGAACAAGCGCGTCAAAGGCTTCGAGCCCAAAGCCTTCTGGGTCTTCTACGGCTATACCGCCGACATCCACAAGTGGACGCTTGAGGAGTAGGTCGAGGTCCTAAATTGCAACGCAAAAGGGCGACTCGCTGAGTCGCCCTTTTACGTTTTGAGGCTGTCGCTTTGCAAGGTCCTTATGTCAACGCTATGACTCGCTCGACCGCAACTTGCCGTCGAGCTCGGCGCTTTCTACTCGTTTGATCTTGATGCGCCCGTCTACAACCTCTCCCATCTTTATCTTTTTCATCTCCGCATCGTAAGCAGCGCGCACCAAGGTATTAATGTAATTGTTCAGTTCCTCTTCAACCAAACCGAAGTCCTCGTGCCCAATGTTTTTCTTCGCGCAAATCGTCTGGACGGCATCCTGGATTTTATTTCGGTGATAATCGCGTTGAGACTCACCCTCCTCGCGCGCCATCGCCGCGCCCATCTCTTCAGCATGATATTTGATCCCGAAGCATCTAAACGGCCGCATTAGCATCCAGCGTTTTGTCTTGAGTTTGATTGTATCGAACATCCGGTTTCTCCATGTTTTCAGTGACTGGCGACTGCTGCCAGCGTAGAACAGAGTGGGCGTGATACGAGCTATTTCTGGTATCGCCGGGGATCCAGCGCGTCGCGCAGGCCGTCCCCGACCAAATAAAAGCAAAGCACGGTGATCATGATCAGGATGCCCGGCGTGAAAACGAGATGCACGCCGGTGACGAAATAGCTGCGCGAATCCGTCAGCATATTGCCCCAGGTCGGCGTCGGCGGCTGGATGCCGACGCCCAGGTAACTCAAGCCGGATTCGATCAGAATCAAGTTGCCCGCAATGATCGTCATGGTGACCATGACGATGGAAAAGACGTTGGGCAGGATATGTGAAATCAGGATACGAAAATCCGATGCGCCTAAAGCCCGCGCCGCCAGCACATAGTCGCGCTCCTTCAGCGATAGCACTTCGCCCCGGACGAGGCGGCTGGTGCCAACCCAACCCAGCGCCGCCAACACCGCGATCAAGACCTCGGTCGATGGCTCCCAGACCGCCGAGGCGATCAGAAGCAGGAAGAGCGGCGGGACCGCGCTGAGCGTATTGATGCCCCAGGAAATCAGATCGTCGACGCCTCTGCCGTAGTAACCAGCGAGCAATCCCAGCGTGATGCCGATGAAAACGGTCAAGGCGCTGGCGAGATAGGCAATGGTCAGCGAGACTCTGCCACCGTAAATCAAACGCAGGAATTGATCGCGACCCAGTTGGTCGGTGCCGAGCGGGTATCCGTCCTGTCCGGGCTGCTTGAAGCGGTTGGGCACACTGGTATCGTTGACATCCAGGTTCAGCGCATTCTCGATGACAAGCGGCGAACCCATGCAAATGATAGTCGCAATGATCAGTACCGAGATAGCGAGAATTGTCAGGCGATCGCGCAAGATGAAAGCCAGGGCATCGCGCCAAAACGAGCGCGATTGGCGCATGCGCTGGTCTTCCGCTAGTCTGGCGATATTTCCATTCATCCGACGGCTTCCTATTCGAGGCGGATGCGCGGATCAAGAACGACGTACATCACGTCCGATAGCAGCACGCCCACGATAAACATGATAGAAGCGATAACTACCGAACCCATCACCAGTGGATAATCACGCGAGAACACCGCGTCGATGATCAGCTTGCCCATGCCGGGCCACTGAAAGACCTGCTCGATAATGACCGCGCCGGCAAGCACCGTGCCGATGGCGGGACCGAGAAAAGTAGCTACCGGCAGCAGCCCGTTTTTCAGGGCGTGGCGCAACCAGACGACTTTGGTCTGCAAGCCTTTGGCATAGGCGGTGCGGACATAGTCCTGCTGCAGAACTTCCAGCATTTGCGTCCGAGTAAAGCGAGAGAGAAAGGCGATCCAGTTCAGCGATAACACAAATACAGGCAGAACCATGTGGCGCAGCGCATCGCCCAAATCGAAGCCGCCGCGGCGCGTTATATTCTGCATGCCACTGATAGGCAAGATATCCAACTGTACGCCAAATATGATAATCAGCAGCAAGCCCAGCCAGAATTGCGGCACGGCATTGCCTATCACGGAGATGATGCGGATCACCTGATCGACCCAGGTGCGGTGGAAGACGGCCGCCAGCACTCCCAAGACCACGCCCATCAGAAATCCGATTATGAGCGCCGCCACGCCCAATCGCAGCGTGGCCGGAACGCGCTGGGCGATCAAGTCCATCACAGGGCGTTTCTGTTTGATGGAATTGCCGAAATCGCCACGCAGAAGCCCGCGGCGCTGCCCAGGCGTTTCGCCGACGCCATCCCCGTCGGTATCGATCGTCGTCCAGTCATTGCCGACCAGCCAGTAGACATATTGCAGAATCGGCGGTTGATCCAAGCCCAACTGACGACGCATCAGATCGATCGTGGCTTTATCGGCCCGCGGCGAAAATGTGATCATCGCCACTGGATCGCCCGGCGCTGTCAGGATAACCAGATAAGAAAGGATGGTCACGCCAAAAAAGGTCGGAATCGCCTGTATGACGCGGCGCTGCAAATACTTGAACATCAGCGAGGTTGACCTTGATTTTCCCTAGCCTGATTCTATCGTCTGATAGCAAAATCACAAGTGCCCCTGAAAATCGCTTTTCCCCGTCCCTTCCGAACCAGGTCGCACTTGACCCTGCCGCTACTGGCGCGAGACAGGTCGACGCCATAACTAAAACTGCGCATAAAAAGAGGCATCCAGACTTTAATAGCACGATAACACAAGTTTAATCTTCAGGGCGGCTAGTTTAACAATCGGCCGCTATCCTTGTTTCCGTATGGATATCCAACCCCTTGTCGAAGATCTTTTAGTGCTTGATGGAGAGTATGATAGACATGCAGAAACCACGTCTAGTTTTCCTGCTTATGGTATTCGCTTTGGTCCTAACCAGCGTCTTCGCAACGGAATACGGACTGCCGGAAGTTGATCCGCTGGATTACACCAAGGGCGAAATCATCACTGCTGGCAGTTCTACCGTCTTCCCACTGAGCGAACGCATGGCTGAACTATGGACCGACGCCGGCGGCGTCGCCCCCAGCATCGCGTCCATCGGCTCCGGCGCCGGCTTCGAGCGCTTCTGCGTCGAAGCCGAAACCGATATCAGCAACGCTTCCCGCGCTATTAAGGACAGCGAACGCGAGTCCTGCAACGCTATCGGACGCGATCCGATTGAGTTCCGCGTCGGCACCGATGCCCTGGCTGTCACCGTTTCAGCCGCGAACGACTTCGCCAGCGATGTCACCATGGAAGAACTGGCGATGATCTTCAGCAGTGCCGACACCTGGTCGGATGTCCGCGCCGAGTGGCCTGACGAAGCGATTCAGCGCTTTATCCCTGGTACGGACAGCGGCACCTTCGATTACTTCGTGGAAGAGGTATTTGACGAAGACGAAGAGCCGATCTTGAGCGCCAATCCACAGCTTTCCGAGGATGATAACGTCCTGGTGCAAGGCATCACCGGCAGCCCCTATGCCATCGGCTTCTTCGGTTACGCCTACTATGTCGAGAATCAGGACAGGCTGAATATTCTCAACATTGATGGTATCGAAGCCAATGCGCAGACCACCGATGACGGCAGCTACCCGCTGGCCCGCCCGCTCTTCATCTACAGTGACGCCGGCATCATGGCAGAGAAGCCACAGGTCGCCGCCTTCATCAACTTCTACCTCAGCCATGTCAACGACGAGGTCATCGACGTGGGTTACTTCCCGGCCGCGCCTTCCACGTTGGATGCCGCGAAGCGAGCCTTTCTTGACGCTACGATGGACGACATGTAAGCTATCTGACAATAGTCTTAAAAGGGATACGGTATCATCTTACGCTGCCGTATCCCTTTCTGAGTTTTACATTGTTTCGAGTTATTGTTAGGTATGTATTGAAATAGGAATATAATCATAAACGGCGAGGAATATTTACGCTGATTCAACGCGAAGCGCGAGTTGGGCATGTGGACAAAATACTCCCTGCGCGCAGCATCGTTCTGTTAATGGCTAAGAGATACAGATGGGTGATCCAGAAAATCCTGATTTGACGCTTCATCTGGTGCAGCGGAAGTCCAGATCGCTCAATTTGAAGCATCGCGTCAAGTGGTACGAAGTCGTCATCCAGATGAGCTTGCTCGCTTGTGGCTTGCTTTCCATATTCACCACCATCGGCATCATCCTGGTATTGGGTAATGAGTCGATCTCCTTTTTCACCCGCGATCAGTGGGTGAATACCAACCGCGCCATTTTGAGCGACATGGATGAAAGCGCAACCGAGTTCATTGTGGAGCCGGGCAAGGCGCTGGAAGCCATCGCAATTGGCGGCACGATCCGCGTTGGTCAAGAGGTGATGGAGGTTGTCGAGTTTCACAACAATCGCTTTGAAATCGACGTGCTTGGCACCGGCGGCGGCTTTAGAAGCTGGTGCGCGACAGAAGCGCAATTGGCCGAAGTCGGGCGCGCGCGTCCATTGATCGTTAATGCGAGCCGGCCGATTAATCAAGCCGAAATTGAGACATGCGCCGCGGCCGGGATTACCCCGCTCGCGTTTCGCGTCGGCGCCGACGCGCTAGCGATCGTGGTGAGCGCCGACAACGACTTCATTACCGAGTTGACCTTTGCCGAGCTGCAGCGGGTCTTCAGCGGCGCGGCGCGCTGGTCCGATGTGCGCGCCGGTTTTCCGGACGAGCCGATCACGCTGGTCATACCGGGCGAGGACAGCGGCACTTTCGATTTCTTCGTCGAAGAAGTCTTGGATGGGAACCCAGCCGCTATGCTGGCGACTGACCCGATCATGTCCGAGAATGACAATCAACTGGTTGGCAGCATCAAGCGCAATCGCTATAGCATCGGATTTTTCGGTTATGCCTATTATTTGAACAACACGGATGACCTGCGGATTATCACGCTGGACGGATTCACACCGAGGGCGGAGACAGTTGAAGACGGCAGTTACACGCTTGCGCGTCCGCTATTCATTTACAGCGATGCTGGCCTCATGCGCGATCATCCGCAGTTGAAAGACTTTATCAGCTATTACCTCAGCCATGTGAGCGACGTCATCGTAGATGTTGGCTATTTCGCGGCGTCGACCGAGGCCATGGCGGGAGCGCGCAACGAGTGGATTCGGGCGACCGGCGCAAGCGAAGTCCCGACGGTCAAACCGGCAGCGGTAAATGGCGAGCTGACAGCAGCGGGCAGTTCAACCGTCTTCCTCTTGACCGAGCGCATCGCCGAAGCTTTTGTGGAAGATGGCTATCTGCCTCACCTGACGGTCAAGCGCGGTATCCGCGGCGAGAATACGCTTGCGCCGCACAGCGCCGGCGTGACGCTGGAATACAATGACCGCCCCACCATCATTGAGTTCTTCACCAATACGAATTGGATACCGGCAATAGGGGAATTCGGCGTCATTCCATTGATCAACGCCACTCTGATGACGAGTGCCATCGCGATGTTGGTCGCGTTGCCACTGGGCATTGGCGCGGCGATTTACCTCAGCGAATACGCCTCGCCACGGGTGCGCGCTACCTTGAAGCCGGTGCTGGAAATCCTGGCGGGCATTCCGACAGTTGTCTACGGCTATTTCGCGTTGACCTTCATGACGCCGCTGCTGCGCGCGGTATTCGGGGTCGATGTCGTGAATATCTATAACACGGGTTCAGCCGGGATTGTAGTCGGCATACTAATCATCCCCTTGATTAGCTCAATGAGCGAAGACGCTTTGCACGCCGTGCCGAACGCGCTGCGAGAAGCCTCGTACGGGTTGGGCGCGACGAAACTGGAGACGGTGATCAAGGTCGTCGTGCCCGCAGCTCTATCGGGCATTTTGGCCGCTTTCATCGTGGCCGTCTCGCGCGCTATCGGAGAGACGATGATCGTGGCAATCGCCGCTGGCGCGGGTCCCAATTTCAGTTTCAGCCCCTTCGACTCGGCCGAGACGATGACGGGGCATATCGCGCGCATCAGCGGCGGCGACCTGAGCTATGATTCGATTGACTACAACAGCATCTTCGCCATCGGGCTTACGCTCTTCGTGATGACGTTCCTGCTCAATGTATTAAGCCGCCTCATCATCGGTCGTTTCCGGGAGGCTTACTAAATGGAAAAGGGCAATAGCAAGCGCTACATGCCCGAGGAGAAAGCTTTCTTCCAAAGCCTGGAAGCGCGGCGGCGCCGTGGGCGCTTGGGGCTGCTGTTCAATTACTTCTCGATGACCGTAGCGGCGCTGGCATTGGTCGCGCTGTTTTTCAATGTCGCCAACGAAGCTTTTGGCACGATCGGACTTGTCAATACCATTGATCCGGAGACATTGACCGATGGTCGTCCCTTGGACGCGCTGAATAATGACGAGTTGGCGCTGATCCTGGCCGAGAACGTCCGCGGGCGCCTGCGCGTATTGATCCGCAATACCATCAGCAAAGTCGATATCCATGACTTCACCAGTGCCAGCGTCGCCGAGATCGTCGGCAACGCAAACGTGGACCCGTCGATTGCCGGTGAGTTGTTGAAGAGCATCAGCCCACAGCAGCAGGCGGATCTGCTGGCCAAATATTCTGATCACGAGACGCTGCGCGACCTAGTTTTGGAAGAAGTGGTGGAGCAACAGGTTATCGCAAGTTTCCCCTTGGTAGATGCGATCTTCAACTTCGACTCGGTGAAAGCCGAGATAGAAGGACCAATCCTGGCAGACTACAAGAAGCGCGAAAGACGCGACGAAGCCAAGGTCGAAGTCATCCGCTTTCACAGTTGGCTGCATGGCAAGTTCCTGGCCACGCCGATGTCGAGTATACCGGCGCTGGCGGGGGTGCGCTCGGCTTTGATCGGCTCGATAGGCTTGATGGCGGTGGTGGTGGTGGTAGCCTTGCCCATCGGCGTAGGAGCGGCTATTTATCTCGAGGAATATGCCCATCACGGCTTCATCAACCGCTTGATCGAGACCAATGTACGCAATCTGGCGGGTGTCCCGTCGATCATCTATGGCATGCTGGGCTTGGCCATCTTTGTTCGAGCGTTAGCGCCCTTTACGAGTGGATTGATCTTCCATTACAACTTCGACGCGCCGACGGTCGGCGCGGTGATTGAGCGGATCGCCCCCGCTTTTGAGGGCGCGATAACCTACGACGGCGCCGAAATTCGCAGCGATCCTGAAATCGTCGATCTTGCGACAGTCGAACGTATAGTCGATACATTCATGTTCTTTGGCACGCCAAGCTTGACAATGACAGGCAATACCGACCTGCATGAGATCTCGCATTCTTTGGCGGAGGCGCTGAAGATCGCCGTGGATAACGTGTCCGTACGAGCGGATGAAGAATACGATATTGAGGTACGGGGCGATTATTATCGCTTTGATGTCGCCGCCGACGCCGCCATCAGCGATGATACCTTCGACAAGTTGATGGCGAGCCTGGTGCGCATCAACAGCTTCGCGCCGAATGGCCGCACGCTGGTTAGCGCCGGATTGACACTGGTCCTGCTAATCTTGCCCATCATCATCATCAACGCGCAAGAGGCGATTCGCGCTGTGCCCTATACGATTCGCGAAGCCTCTTATGGCTTGGGCGCGACCCGCTGGCAAACGATTTGGAATCAAGTGTTGCCGGCGGCTCTGCCCGGCATCATGACCGGTACGATCCTGTCTGTCTCGCGCGCTGTAGGGGAAACAGCGCCCTTGATTGTCGTTGGCGCGGCGACCTTCCTGGTTACCGACCCAAGCAGTCCCTTCTCGCAATTCACGGCGATGCCGATCCAGATTTATCAGTGGACAGCGCGTCCACAGGGACAATTCGCCGATATTGCCGCCGCCGCCATCATCGTGCTGCTGGCATTGATGCTGACGCTCAATGCCGCGGCTATCGTCCTGCGCAACCGCTATTCGATAAGGTTCTAAGTCATGGCTGTGCAAACAAACGAGCGCGTTCAGACCGATACCGACCTGGTGATAGAGTTGCGGAATTGCAGCTTTTACTATGGCAGCTTCCGCGCGGTTGCCGATGTGAGCCTGCCGATCTATCGGAACAAGATCACCGCGCTGATTGGACCTTCCGGCTGTGGCAAGAGCACGGTCCTGCGCGGCATCAACCGTATGCTGGACCTAGTGGACGGAGCCCGTGTCGAGGGCGAAATCATATATCGCGGCAAGAATCTTTATGACCACGAGGTTGACCCGGTAGAGGTTCGGCGGCGCATCGGCATGGTCTTTCAGAAACCCAATCCCTTTCCCAAGAGCATTTACGACAATGTCGCCTACGGACCCCGCTTGCTAGGCGTCAAGAAGAAGGGCATCCTGGACGAAATCGTCGAGCGCAGCCTGCGCGGCGCCTCGCTCTGGGACGAAGTCAGCGGTGATCTGAACAAGTCGGGCTTGGCGCTTTCCGGCGGGCAGCAACAGCGCCTGTGCATCGCGCGCGCCATCGCAGTTGAGCCGGATGTGATCCTGATGGACGAGCCCTGCTCCGCGCTCGATCCTATAGCCACTCAGCGCATTGAAGAGCTGATGTGGGAATTGCAACGGGAATATACCATCGTCATCGTCACGCACAATATGCAGCAGGCGCAGCGCGCCTCCGATTTCACTGCCTTCTACAATATCCGCAAGACAGTGGAAAACGGACACGAAGTCCGTTGGGGCGAGTTGGTCGAGTACGACGATACGGGCAAAGTCTTCAACAGCCCGACACAGCAAGAAACGGCTGATTACATCGCCGGGCGCTTTGGGTAGAGCTTAGGAATCATTTATCGAATGAAAACGGGCGACTCACAGAGTCTGTTGAAAAACACCCCCCATCCCCGGCCCCTTCCCCCACAAGGAGGGAAGGGGAGCCTAAGTAACCCGTAATGATTCTCTTTACGGGGGAGGGGTTGGGGTGGGGGTAAATGAGAATTTCAACAGAGTCCACAGAGTCGCCCCTACATCTCGATTTAGTGGGCATTGCGCAAATGGCCAGAGCTATTCGCTCGCAGCGTCCAACGCCGCTTGCTGCTCGGCGATCATTTCCTCTGTGCATTTGAGTGAGGCGAGGAAAGCCATGTCGCCTTCGAGGCGCTGTTCCAGGGGCAGTACCTTGCCTCGCCGGGCAACGGCTTGCAGCACCTGCGGCGATGCCTGCGCTATCGTACCGCCGCTCACCACAGTCGCCGCCCGCTTCATCAAATCTTCGGAAATCTCGACATCTTGCTCGTTTGCCGAATCCAGGTTGATCCCCAACAAATTGCTGCTGTCAACGTGAATCTTGGTGGAAGCGATATCAATGTCGCCGTTCAAGTGCCCAACCAGGATGACGCCGAGGTTGTCCCCGCGAGCGTCGTAGGATGCGAAGCCGGCGCCGACGGTTACGCCGGAAAAGATGGTGCCCATGCTGGGATGGAATACCGGGACGCTATTCTCATTGGCGACCCAGACAATGATGGGCAGCCCGGCCGCCGTCAAATAGTCACCCGAAACGAATAAAGCCCTGGCGCCGCGCTCAACCAAGCCTTCCGCCGCCGCAGTCAGGTCGGACAGTGAAGCGATGCCTGCTTCGATGACTTCAACACCTATTCCCGTCGCTATTGTGGTGAATCTCTCGTAGGCATCTATGCCCGAGGTCAGCGAGGTGGCATACAAAAATCCGACGCGGTTGAGGTCGGGATCTTGCAAGCGGAAAGCCTCAAAGACCGGTTCATACTCGATCAAGGTCTCCGCGCCGCCGACGTGGTCGGGCTTGATACAAGATGAGTCGGCGATCCCGGCTCTATAAGGCGCGGAGACCGCGGTAAAGAGCACTACAGGCGGGTCATCCATATCGCTCGTGACAGTGGCCGCGACTTGGGCTACCGGCGCGTTAAGCGTGACCAATACATCCACATCGCGATCCAGTGCCGCGTCAACAATCAGGTTCACAGTGGGCAAATCGAAGCCGGCTTCGCCCCAATACACTGAAAGGTTTTCTCCCTCAAGGTTTTGGCGCTCTTCAAGCTGGCGGTTCTCTTCCGACGTGATAAAGCCATAGGACTCCAGCACATCCAGGATAGCGCCTTCGGTAATCCCCAGCGCGTCACTGGGTCCAAAGCGCAGGATGGCGATGGCGGGATTGTCATCGCCTTGCGCGAATGCCCCTCCCGACAATGACGCCATCATAAACAGCAAAACGAATATCAGACAAAGTCTTCTAAACATCTCATCAAGCCTCCATACCGAACGATACATCACAGGACTCATAGACCCACAACATAAACTTACAGCTTATTCCCCGGCCGCGTGCAACTCCGCTTGCTGCTCGGCGATCATCTCCGGCGTGCATTGCAGGCTTTGCAGGAATTGCCTATCAGTTGCCATGTTTTCCGGCGACTTTCTCCCTTCAATCAGCATCATGTTGATCATCTCCGCCGCCTGCTGCTGCTCGCCTGACTGTGATGCCATGGCGCTTAAATCGACGTCCTGCAAATAAGCAGCCGCCATTTGCTTGACCGCGTCAGTCGCGCCCATCGAATCCAGCAGTCGCAGCAGACCCAGCGGGGACATAATGGAATTGCCGTCTTGGACCACCATTTCCGCCATATCTTCCAACTCAGGCGGTATTTCAATGCCCAAGGTATGCGCGACATCCAGATTGACGCCGACCGAGAGCCCGCTCCGGCTATCGATAGCCGTTGTCGCCAAGTCGAGATCGCCGTTCAAGTAGGCAGCCAGCATCAGACCGGTGCTGATGCCCTGCGTATAAAAATTGTAGAAGCCGGCGCCAATCGTCGCGCCCGCCAAAATAGAGCCCGGATGAGGATGGAAGACAGGTATCTGATTCTCGATGGCGACGGTTGCAATGATTGGCAGCCCAATAGCGACTGTATAATCAAAAGGCAGGATAATTGCCTCGACGCCCTCGTTGGCCAGGCTTTGCGTGGCGCTGCGCAAATCACTAACGCTCGTTACCGCAGCGCTTTCGACTTCCATGCCCAGGGATTCGCCAATAGCGGCGATCGTCTCCGCGCCGTATATGCCACTCGCGTCATGCGACGAATAGATCAAGCCAAAGCGATTCAGCGCCGGATTCTGCAGCAAGAAAATCTGAAAAGCCTCTTCATAAGGCGGCACGGATTCTGACCCGCTGACATGAGCGGGTTTGACGCAAGGCGCGTCAGCCACCCCGGCGCGATAGGGACTGTAGACCGAGGAGAACAGAACGGGGGTGGGCTCGTCTTGGTCTAGTGTGGTGTTCAAAGCGATTTGCGTGACCGGAGTGGACAAGGTCAGCAGTATATCCGCGCCGCGGTCCAGCGCGTTTTCGACCATGATGCTGGCAGTTGGAAGATCGTAATTGGCATCTCCCCAAATAATGTTAATCTTCTCGCCTGATAAATCCTGTCGTTCACTCAGAAGCGCGCGTTCTTCCGCGTCAATCCATTCATATACGTGCAGCGTATCTATCACGGCGGTTTCCAAGCTGGTATCAGACAGGGATGGTCCTAAGCGCAGGACGGCGACGGTTGGCTTGCCGTCTTGCGCCATCGCCGCCGGCGCAAGCCAAAACGCCAATGCGAGGAGAGTTAACAAGCATTTTTTGAACATTAGAACCGCCTCCCTGATTGCACGCTTGAAAGATACGCAGATAAGAATACATCCATCTATAAGCATATCACAGTTTTTGAATTCGCCGCCTCTTTGCGCGAAACTGGCGCAAAAAAAGGCAGCCTGCGCGGGCTGCCTCTTTCGATTGGGATTGCCCGGTCGCGGGCGGGGGTTTAGCCGCTCGCCGCGTCCAGCGCCGCTTGCTGCTCGGCGATCATTTCGTCAGTGCAATGCAAGGTAGCGAGCCAAGCCTGGTCGTCCGCCTGGCGTTGCTCCAGCGGGATGATTTTGCCGCGCCTCGCAATCGCCGCCAGTACGCCCGGGTCCAGCTTGGTTGTTCCGCCGCTCTCGATGACGGCGATGGCTTCATCCATCACCGCTTCGCTAATATCGACTCCCTGCGCTTCAGCCGAATCCAGATTGACGCCGACGTAGAAATCCCCGGTCGTGCCGATGCCGAGACGCGCAAGATCCACGTCGCCATTCAAATGCGCCGTCAGAATGCGCCCGAGATTGACGCCATTGGCGTACATTGGCGACGAGCCCGCGCCGATGGTAGCGCCGTAATAGATCGCGCTGAAGCTGGGATAGAATACCGGCAAACCAATTTCGCTGGCGATTTCTGTGATGACGGGCAATCCGCTCGATGTGATTGAATCAAGCGGGAGCATGAGCGCGCCGACCCCGGCATCCACCAGGCTATTGGCGGCCAGGCGCAAATCCGACAAAGCGACCACTCCGGCTGTATGTATCTTGATGCCCAATGATTCAGCGGATTCCATTATCTGTTGAGCGCCGTATCGACCGGAGGCATCGCCGGTGCTATGGATCACGCCGACCCGCTCGATGTCTGGATCCTGCATGAGCAGCACGGAAAAGGCGTAATCGTAAGACAGCGCGGCGGACACTCCGGCGACATGATCCGGTTTCACGCAGGCAGCTTCGGCGGCGATGCCGCCCTCATAAGGCGTCGATACAAAGATCACCGGCGTCGGCATATCCATTTCGCTGGTGATATGGACGGCAGCTTGGGTCACCGTCGCCCCATGCGTGATCAGCACGTCAACTTCTTTATCCAGCGCGTCTTCCAGCATTAAATTCACTGTCGGAAAATCAAAGCCAGCGTCGCCCCAATAGATCGTGATACGCTCGCCTTCTTAGTCGCGCCGCGCTTCGAAAATGCGGTTCTCCTCCGTCGAAATAAAGCCATAGGACTCCAGAACGTCGAGGATGGCGCCTTCGGTGATGTCGACGTTCGGCAGCGAACCGAAGCGCAGAATGGCGATGGTCGGGTTATCGGCTTGCGCCATTGCCGCCGGCGCAAACGTAAGCGCCAATACAAACAAAGCTAATAGGCATTTTTTGAACATTTCATGTCTCCTCTCGGTAAATATGACTGGAAGTTCGCGCGTAATTCTTTCTTAATTATCCAGTATAATACGATTTTCTGAATCCGCCCGAAATGGCGCGAAGCTTGGGAGTCGGATATAGGATTGGCGCTCAAACTGCGTCATAATTATCTCGACATTCGACAAAGCGAAAGAAGCCCGGTTTGACCAAGATCAAGCGCATAGGCGTACTCGCGCATCCCTCGCGCCCGGATACGCACCCGGTCGCGCGGGATATCGCCAAGATCCTCAGTCAGCGCGGGATCGCGAATTGGCTTTACACGGTTTGGGATGAAGACAGCGTCGTAAACGATGTGGCGGAAGCCGATATTGTGATGGCCATCGGCGGTGATGGCGCCATGCTGCGCGCGGGACGTGTCTGCGCCGAACATGATGTGCCGGTTTTGGGAATCAATATGGGTTGGCTCGGTTTCCTGACCGAGATTGAAAGCCCTGACGATTGGCAAAGCGGGCTGGATCAATTGCTCTGCGGCGACTACTGGATTGAAGAACGCATGATGCTACGCGCGGCGCTGATGCAAGACAAGCACACCGAACTGAGCAGCCATAACGCGCTCAACGACGTCGTCATCAGCGGCAGCGTCTTCGGGCGCATGGTGCAGATCAACAGCTATATCGACAAACACTGGGCGACCACCTACAACGCCGATGCCTTGATCATCTCCACGCCGACTGGCTCGACGGCTTATGCGCTGGCGACGGGTGGGCCAATCCTCCCGCCGGAACTGCGCAATATCCTGATGGTGCCAATGGCGCCGCATTTGAGTATGGAGCGGCCGATTGTTCTGTCGCGCGGCGCCGTGGTCGATATCGAGCCGACACGGGAAAACCGACATCAAGTCGTGCTGACCGTTGACGGGCGCGTGGTCGCGGAACTGTCGGAAAACCAGCATATTTGTATCACTTCTGCCGAGCCGGTCAGCAAATTCGCGCGCCTGCGCGATCGAAATTACTTCTATCGCTCCCTGCTCGATCGGATGGAACCGCGCGTCAATCGTCACGGTCCGCGACGCATGACTTTCGACGAATAACGGCCGCGAGCGAGTCAACAGGATACGAGGCAGCCATGAGTGAAAACGCGCCGGACATCCCCTTCGACAGTGATATGCACTACTGCGCCGTACACCCCGAGCGTGATACCGAGTTGCGCTGCAACCGCTGTGAACGTTACATGTGCGTCGACTGTGCCAAAAGAACGCCGGTGGGCTACACTTGCCGCCAATGCGTGCGCAGCCACGAGAACAAGTTTTTCGAAGGAACCTCGCTGGACTATGCTATAGTCGCTGTGGTGAGCTTGATTGGCGGGGCGATCGCTGCCTTTGTCACCACGCTGCTTGGCGGGATTTTTCTCTTGGGCATCGTGATCGCGCCAGCGCTGGGGGGCATGATCGCGCAGGTCGCCTTGCAAGTGACCGGCCGCAGGCGCGGGCGCTACAGCGGCGTCGCTTGCGCGGCTGGCGTACTGACAGGCGGCTTGGCCGCAGGGCTGCTTTTGACAGGTCTGGGAATCTTCACAGTGATTTATCTGGCGCTAGCTACGTCCGCCGCATTCGCCCGCTTCAAGGTGTCCATCTAAAACGGACGATGACTTGACCGTTCATCCATGTTAGAAGAACTGCGCATCAACAATTTTGCCATCATAGACGAGTTGGAGCTTTCCTTTGGTCCCGGCTTCAATGTCATCACCGGAGAAACGGGCGCCGGCAAGTCGATCCTGGTTGACGCCGTCGAACTGCTCCTCGGCGCTAAAGCCGATCCAGCCTTCGTCCGCAGCGGGACAGAGCGCTGCAGCATCGAAGGCTTCATCGCGCTGGACGGGCTCAATCGAAGAGCAATCGAGGCAGTGCTGGAGCGCGAAGATCTGCTTGATGAGGATACCGGATATCTCAGCATCCAGCGTGAGATACGTCAGCGCGGGCGCTCCAGCGCGCGCGTCAATGGTGTAGCCGTCAACTCCGCATTGTTGCGGGAGATCGGCCAGATGCTATTCGATATCCATGGCCAAAGCGAACATCTGTCGCTGTTTCGCCCTCGGCATCATATTGATCTGCTCGATCGTTACGCGGATTTGCTGGATGTCCGCGATGGATTGGCAACGCTGGTGCAGGATTTGAGCGCTGCGCAAGGCGAGATAGTCCTGCTGCGCGAGGACACGGAGACATTAAAACGTCGAGCGGATCTGCTTCGTCACGAAATTCAAGAGATCAGCGCGGCCGCGTTGGCGCCCGACGAGGAAGCCAGTCTGCTAGCCCAACGACATCGCCTGGCCAACAGCGAGCAGCTTGCGACGCTCGCGCGGGAATGCGCGCAACTGCTCAATGGCGACGATCGCGGCGCCGGGCTGCCGCTGGTCGACGGTTTGATGCAAGTAGCAGCCTCGCTGTCCAAGCTGGCGCAGATTGATGCCGACTTGAGTGACGAGCGCCTCTTGGCCGAGGACCTGACACAGGGGGCGCAAGATCTGGCCCTGACAATAGCGCGCTATGCCGACGAAATCGAATTCGATCCCGCCCGTTTGGATGAAGTGGAAGAAAGGCTGGAATTGATTCGCTCGCTCAAGCGGCGTTTTCAAGCGGCGGATATCGCCGGCATCTTGTCTTACGCGGACCAGGCGACGATTGAACTTGAGAACATTGACCAGAGCGAAGAACGCCTGGTTGAATTGCGGCTGCGGGAGCGGCGTTTGCTCCTTCAAATTGGCGATATCAGCCTGCGCCTGAGCCGGGCGCGCGCCGAGGCTGGAAGGGAACTTGCCGCAGCGGTCATGCGCGAACTTGGGGAATTGCGCATGGAGGGGACCCGCTTTGAGGCGCGTCTGGCGCAAGCAGAACACCCGTCGGGCTGCATCGTCGGCGACAAGCGCTACAAATTCGACGGCAAGGGCATGGACGATGTCGAATTCATGCTGAGCGCCAACCCCGGGCAGCCGCCGCTACCCCTGGCGAAAGTGGCCTCCGGCGGCGAAGCGGCGCGCATCATGCTGGCGCTGAAACGTGTGCTCACCGCCGCCGACCAGACACCGATACTGATTTTCGACGAAGTCGACCAGGGCATCGGCGGGCGCATCGGCGCCGTCGTCGGCGAGAAGCTCTGGGCCCTTTCGGGCGAGCACCAAGTCCTCTGCGTGACGCACCTGCCGCAATTGGCGGCTTACGCCGATATCCATTTCCGCGTCCATAAAGAAGTCGCGGGCGCGGGAGTGTCGACAAGGGTACAGGCGCTCCCGGACGATGACGCGCGCATCGGCGAATTGGCGGAGATGCTGGGTACGGCCGGCGCGGCGGGACTGCAGTCAGCGCGGGAGTTGCTGGCGGCTGCGCGGGAGCGGAAGTTGGCGCTGGGACTATAATCTTACAAGTCTCACACTCTTGGGAGAGAAATGATGAAACTCAATGTGATACTTAACCAAATCGACATGGGAGCCCTTGCGTTGCCCAGATTTCAACGCGGTTATGTATGGAAGCGCCCCCATGTGAGCAACTTGGTGCGCTCCCTATACAAGGGCTACCCAGTTGGCAGCCTGCTAATCTGGGAAACGCAAGCAACCCAGCAAGATATTCGCGGCGATCAATCCCTTGCTCCTGGTTCGCACAAATTGCTGCTTGATGGCCAGCAGCGTGTTACTTCCCTTTATGGCATTATCAACGACAAGCTACCTAGGTTCTCCGACGGCAATACCTATTCCTTTAGCAAATTATACTTCAATGTGGATACGGAAGAATTCGAGTTTTATGGACCGAAGAAGATGGAGAGCAATCCATTCTGGATTTCAGTGACAGAATTGATGCAAAAGGGCGTTCAACATTATTTTGATTGGTTAGTGGATTCTCCTCATTCCAAATTGTACTTTGAGCGCCTCATTGCAATCGAGAAGATTCAAGGAATGGACTTTCATGTAGAAACCGTTTCAGGCGCAGATAAGACGATGGAAGTTGTTGTAGATATATTCAATCAAGTGAACAGCGGCGGAACGAAACTGTCCAAAGGCGATTTGGCATTGGCAAAGATCTGCGCCGACTGGCCCCAAGCGCGCGAAGAAATGCGAAAGCGCCTGGAAAAATGGGAGGAGCACGACTTTCACTTCAACCTTGACTGGATGTTACGCTGTATCAATGCTCTATTGACAGGACATGCCGATTTCGCTGAGCTAGAGAGGCAGCGCATTACAACTGAACAGGTAAAGGACGGTTTGCAGCGCGCGGAAAATCACGTCAACCGCGCACTAAACTGGATTTCCTCGCGTTTAGGACTGGACCACCACCAAGTGCTGGGAAGCCCAAATGCTCTACCTGCTGTCATCCGCTATTTCGACAAGCAGAAGTCATCGCCCGACTACAAATCTCTTGACCGACTGCTGTACTGGTATATCCATGCCATGCTCTGGGGAAGGTATTCCGGACCAGTGGAAACGGTCATTCGACAAGACATAATGGCAATAGCCAATAATGATGACGCTGTTTCGGCTCTAATCCAACAACTGCGTCAGCAACGCGGCAATTTGCGCGTCGAGCCAGGAGACTTCGCCGGCGCAACGCGCGGCAGTCGCTTCTACCCCATGCTGTATATGCTGACGCGGGTTTATGGAACACGGGATTTATGTAGTGGACTCGAATTGAAGAAGAATCTGCTAGGGGGCATGAACCAGCTTGAGTTACATCACGTCTTCCCAAAATCCAGACTAATCGAATACGGATACCATTGGAGGAATGATGCCAATGCCTTAGCAAATTTCACTCTTTTGACCAAGGATTGCAACCTGCAAATCGGCGCGAAGCTGCCTGAAGAATACTTCCCCTACTACGAATCCAAGCACCCCGGCCTCCTCGCTTCGCACTGGATTCCTGAAGATCCCCAACTATGGAAAATTGAGAATTACCTCGAATTCCTCGCTGCCCGCCGAGAGCGGCTGGCGGAAGCCGCCAACGACTTTCTCAATCAGCTCTATCACGGAGAACTCGACCAACCATCGATATCGGAGGCCCGCGTCGAACGCCATACGCCAGTTCGACCCATAAGCGTCGCCAGCGACGAAGAAGAAGCCCAGCTTGTCGAAGCGATGGACTGGATGGAGAAGAATGGCCTGCCACGCGGCGAATTCGGCTATGAACTGGTCGCTGCGGACAGTAACTTGCTCGCCACCTTCGACCTGGCTTGGCCCCAGGGCATTCAAGAAGGCTTAAGCCAAAAGGCTGCGCTGCTCATCGACGAAGGTTCTGAAACGCTCAGCTTCGCCAATGCCGCTGGCTTCCGTTTCTTCACAACCGTAGCGCAGTTGCAGTCCTACGTACAAAACGACATCCTGGGCGAATAACCGCGCTTGTAAGATTCCCCGCCAGTCCTTCGTCCAAAAGACATAGCGACAGTATTTGGAGCAGCCGCCATGTCCCAAGAACCTGATGGCGATCAACTGGGAAAACTCGTCGACTTCATCGTCAACGCCCCGGCCGACGACGCGCTGATCAAAATGGACTGTAATGATTGCTGCGAAAAGATCACGCAGTTGGCGGAACAGGTCGCGAACGGCGCCGACCTCCACGAGATCTTGCCAGAAATGAAAAAATTCATGCATTACTGGGGCGATTGCCGCGAAGAATTTGAGGCGCTGGTGGCAGTCATTCAGCGAGAAAAAGCGCTTGAGGGATTCGACTTTTCCGCCCCGCCCAACTGGCACAACTAAGCCGCCAGTTCAAAGCCATTGCTCTAACAGCCAAAATTGCCAGATACAAATACCGCTTTGATCAATATTTCTCATCGTATTCGGTTTTCAACACCATTCACGAGGAAACAAGCATGAAAAAGGAACGCGTTGTAATCATAGGTTCCGGTCCCGCCGGTTTGACCGCGGCACTCTATACCGCCCGCGCGCAATTGGCGCCGGTGGTAATTGCCGGAGCTCAGTTGGGCGGACAAGTCGCCATTACCCACGAAATTGAAAACTACCCGGGCTTCCCCGATGGCTTGAGCGGTCCGGAGCTGGTCGAACGCATGAAAGAACATGCCGAGAACTTCGGCGCGGTCGTCGAGTTTGATTTGGTCGAGAGCGTCGACTTCAGCAATGGCTCGCCCTTCCACATCAAGACCTACGGCGAGGAGTACCTGGCCGATGCCGTCATCGTGACCATCGGCGCCGATCCGCGCAAGCTAGGCGTGCCGGGCGAAGAAGAATTTACCGGCACGGGCGTCAGCTATTGCGGCACCTGCGATGGCTTTTTCTTCCGCGGCAAGGACATCGTCGTGGTCGGCGGCGGCGACTCGGCGCTAGAAGAAGGCATCTTCCTGACGCGCTTCGCCACCAGCGTCAATGTCATTCATCGCCGCGACGAACTGCGCGCCGGCATTCAATTGCAGACCCGCGCCTTCAATAACGAGAAGATCAGCTTCACCTGGGACAGCGTGGTGGAAGAGATCATCGGCGATGCCGACGGCGTCAACGCCGTGCGCTTGAAGAACGTCGTCACGGGCGAAGAAACAGTTCAGCCGACCGAAGGCGTCTTCATCTTCATCGGGCACGACCCCAACAACGCCGTCTTCGGCGACCAGATCGCCCTGAACGAGAACGGTTATATCATCACCGATCAGCGCTATCGCACCAATGTGGAAGGCGTCTTCGCCGCCGGCGAGATTCAGGACGAGATCTGGCGGCAAGTCGCCACATCCGTCGGCCAGGGGACCTCAGCCGCGATGGCGGCGATCCAGTGGCTGGAAGCCAACGAGGAGCGCCTGCAAACGCTGGATGCGCTCCCCGCTGCTGGGGATTAAGGCAAGCGCCGGATATAGAGGAACTGTCCAACGTAGCAAGGGCGAGCTTCCGAGAAGAGATCAGTAGAAGGAATACCTCGTCAGCCCGCGGAACGTAATAGATGAGGCGGAATCCGCCTCGTTTTCCGCGCCTTGCGGACCGGTTGCGCAGTCGGTCCTTGAATACACCAGCGTAACCTACATCCGGCACTTCATCACCGGGACGCTGGCCATCGCGCAGTTGCAATACAAATGAACGAACTTCATCAACTACCGAAGGGTATTTGCGTTTTAGGTGTTTGATTTGTTTTCTAAAATCGGGTGGTATGTTAACGGTTGTTGGCATCGTCCGGTGGTTCGTTGTCAATCTCGTCCAGCACTTCCAACGCAGGACGATAGTCCCCTGCCAATACCTCTTCCATGCTTGTCTTCAAGCTCTCCAGCAGTTCAGCTTTTGTCCGATCACGCTCGGCATGATCGTCTAAATTCTCCGCGGCTTCTTCGTGACTCGAGTGACGTCTTTTCAAAATAGGTGTTGTTGTCATATTGTTAAGCCTCTCTAAGTCGGTCGAGGACTCCACTATATAATAACATGCTTTCAGGCGCATCTGCGAGCGCCAGATGCGCTGCCGGCTGCGGGGGATTGAGGCGCTAGCCAGCGGTCCAGCGCCCATGCGCCTCACTTCAACGCCGAGCCAGGGACGCGGTTCATCCTGATCGGCTCGGCATCGCCTTCGTAGCGAGGCCGCAGGGGTTCAATCAGGTCCCGGTTCCGCTCGTACCAATCTGGCGGAATCTCTTTCGCTGCCAGGAAAGCCTGGATGCTTTCCGGCAGTTCATCAAAGGCTGGATAGTACCAAAGCGTGATATTGGTCCGGCGCTGGCGCGAGCGGTTGCCGTGCGCGGCGTGGAGCAGCCGCGCGCTGCCCATGACCACGTCGCCCGCTTTCACCCTCACATCGACTTCGCCCTCGGCTCGCTGGTATGCCAGGTGCGCTGGATTTTCCATTCGACCCAGTGCCTCCCCATGCGCGTCCGGCAGCGCGTCGTGCAGCGGATGCCGCTTCAGGTGCGAACCCGGAATTAGCCTCAGGCAGCCGTTCTCCGGCGACGTATCGACCAGATAAATCATCAAGAAACACTGAATGATTTGCGGCGTATAGCTGACCGGATCGTCCCAAAAGCGCGCGTCCTGGTGCCAAAAGAGCGGCGGACTATCCGCGGGCTTGCTAATCACGAATCCGCTCCCCCACTTTGGGTTCTCAAACCCCAGGTTCGCCAGCGCAGCCAGAATCGGCGGATAGGCGACGAGCTTGGCCATGAATGAATCGTCGAACACCGAAACCAGACTGCCCTGAGAGCGCATAGCCTCGAAATGAGCGGTCTCTTGCTGCGACAGCATTTTATCCGTGACCGTCCGCAACTGCGCCAGGATTTGGGGGTCAATGATGTTTTCCAAAATGCAGAAGCCGTCGCTCTCCAGTTGCCGCCGTTTAGCGGGATAGTCGCCGTTCATATTCCTGACATTCCCTTCATTATAAAAGTGGTCGCGGAAAAGAGGTTTTCACAGCTGCATTCCACACACTAATCGATCACCAGTAGCACATGGTAAGCTACCTCTGAAAGCTGAATCGAGAGCGTACCGCCTTCTTGCTTCCACTTTATGTCCGTCCGATCGCCGCGCGCGACCACCGACCGCGCCGCGCTTTGAAGATCGACCTCGACCTCGACATTATAGCTGGGAATCGTCTCGTTGATGGGCAGACGCGCCTCGTCGCGGATACTGTTGACCAGGTGAATAAGGGTGCGCTCGCCCTGCTTGAAAGCTGTCAGCGCGAGCGCGTCGCTCGCGTTATGCACCCTCACAGGCGGTGGACCAGCAGCCGTCCAGTTGACTGCGGCCGCGATCAGATTGCGGAAATCGGGAATGCCGTATTCCAGATAGCGCACGCCGATGGGCGTCGTGAAGAGCGCGGATCGACCGCCCTTCCCCGACCCGTTTGTCAGTACCGCCGGCGGACCAATTTCATCGCCCAGCGGACCGTAATGCACTTCCGATGCCCCTTGCACGTGAGCGACAGCTTCCGCGCCATCTGGCTCGACGACGACTTGCATGCCCATGGTTGGCAACCGCTTGCCCGCGGGAATATCCGCCGGCAAGGGATGCGCAGCGGTCATCAGCATGTAGATGTCAAGCTCAAAGGGCAATGTTTCGCCACCGTATTGAACGCCGAAGACGCCCGCCAGGTCATCAGCGTCGGCGCGCTGACCTGTTTCGTCGTACAGGCCGGATTCATAGGACGCGACGAGGCCGCCTCCCGCCGCAACAAAGGCGCGCGCCGCCGCCTTGCATTCGGCGGACAAACAACTGGCGTTGGGCAGGATCAGCGCCTGATACCCCTCGATTCCCGCGCAAAGATCGGACTCCGTAATCACATCAAAGAGCACCTTTTCTTGCAGCAGCGCTTTGGCGAATCCTTTGAGTTCTCCCAACTGCGCGGGCTTGTCCCCGCGATAGTCGAAGCGTTCTACGCTCGTCTGCGAATAGAGCAACGCGACATAAGGGATGCGCTGTCGGTCGCGCAGGTATGGCGCCAGCGCATCCGCCTCGGCGAAGCGCTCATAGACGCGATCCCAAGCCGACTGATCGACCTGATCGGGATAATAACGGGCGAAGAGCAACGCGGCATTGTTCGCTTGCAGCTCGGCTGTAGATAATCGCAATTCGGCTTCGCCCAAGCCGTAAAGGTCGAATGGAGACTGCGCCATCATGCTCAAGACCAGGATCTGCTTGCCCTTGGCCACAGCTTCCACATAGCGCAACGCAACGCCGTACCACCAGAGCGGCTCGCCGACGCTGGCGCGGTAAAGCTCCATGTGAACGACATCGCCAGTCTCGGCGGTGCGCGCCATGTCATCGGCGTGAGCCATGGGAACATGCCAGGATACGCCAAAGCGCTCGCGATAATACAAGGGAATGGGAGGCGCGCCGGAAAGCTGAGTCATTTCTCCGCGCAAGCTCGCCAATGGGAAAGCGCCTTGAAAGAAGACGCAGCGATCATCACGCTTTGCCAAATCGTAAAGCGATTGACGCCAGCCGGCGATCTGATCGTAGCGCCAAGCGAGGAATCGCTGAAAAACAGAATCCTCCCATTGTTCATCCGTCGGCAAGGGCAGTCCAAACTCCGCTTCAAAGGCGCGGCGGCAGGCTGGGCTCGCCGACCAGCTTTGGAAGCTCGGTTCGTCGAAATAGAAGCCATCCACGTCGTAGTTGTCGGCGATCTCGCGCACGATCGAGGCGAAATAATCGCGGTAGGGGCTGAGCGGGTCCATGGCAACCGAGTTATAGGCTGTGTCCCAACTCGTGACGCGGCCGTCGGCTTTGCGCTGCGCCCAATCCGGATGCGCGAAGTACAGGTCGCGATTGCCCCAGATCGAAGCCAAATACGCGACCGCTTTCTGGCCATTGGCGTGGGCAGTCTCGATAGTGTCAGCCAGCAGATCGCGCTCGCCCAAGCCAGGATAAAGGGGCGCGATCTTGCTCTGGTAGAAGGCCGTCCCGCCCGGGTAGTAACCGGTGGAGAAAACCACCAAGGTATTGACATGTCCGCGGTGCGTCTCGTTAACGATGCCTTTGACATCGATAGTCGCGACGTCGGACGCGGGAAACTCCAGCGTGACCGCGCGCAGGGGTTCGTCCCACCAGTTTGACATAATCGCTCTCCTCATGAGGCGACGCCGCACCAATCGACGGCCATGCGCGCCAAAACGCGAGCGCAGTCGATAACCTGCTCGAATTCGATGTACTCATCGGTGCTATGGATCATCGCGCCAGAGGGTCCGAATAGGACTGACGGCGTATCCCCATAAAGAACGGGCAAGCGCAGGTCGCAGCCGCCGGATCCGCCGATATGCACGTCGCGCCCGGTCACAGACTTGGCAGCTGCGCTCAAAGCGCCGACCATGGGATGTTCGGGATCTATCTGCGCGGAATCAAACCATAAGCCGAACCATTCGATCTGTAGCGGATGATCGGCAAACCAAGCGTCCTTCTGCGACCACTCCAGAATGTATTGCTTGAAATCGGCTTTGATCTTGTGGATGTCTTCGCCGGGCAGGCATTCGATTGAACCTTCCAGGATCGCTTGCGAGGCGATGGTCGAGGGCCATTCGCCAGCGACCATCTTGCAGATGCCGGTCGGCACCTTGGTATTGTAAATCTCGTCATAGAGCGGGTGCGACACTTGTGACTCGCGCATGATGGAGTAAGCCTCCACAGCGTGAAAAACCTCAAATGACTTGGTGATTGGATTGGTCAGCTCGTGCTTGTACTCAATGCCGCCTTCTTCGCCCGGCACTGTGATGCGGAAGAACTGGGCGCCGCGGTTGGAGATGCCCATTTTGTCCAACCCGGTCGGTTCAGTGAAGATGCAGGCGTCAGCGCTGTAGCCGCGCATGACCGATGCCAGGGTGCCGTTGCCGCCAGCTTCTTCGTCAACCACGCATTCGACGATGACATCGCCCTGAAGCTGGATGCCGGCCGATTGCAGCGCCAGCACGCAGAGGACGTTGCTGACGACACCGCCTTTCATATCGGCGCTGCCCCGCCCGTAAATCTTTCCATCGACGTATTCCCCGCTCCAGGGACCATATTGCCAGAGTTCCGGCGGACCGATGGGCACCACGTCCGTATGACCGTTGAATTTGAGCGATTTACCACCGCCAGCCCCGCGATAAACGCCTACCACATTGGGACGCTCGGCATACGAGAATCCTGTGGGCACGAATGCTGGGTGCGCCGCGAGTTCATCGTCATCGGGTATCCAGCGGTCCACATCAAGGCCCATCGAGTGCAATTGGCGTTCCAGCACATCCATGCAGGGCTTTTCCTCTCCTTCCAGCGAGGGGATGCGCACCAGTTCCTGCAAAAGGCGCAGCGCGTCCGCCCGATGCTTTTCAATGGCTTGGTCGATTTGGTCGTAGAGCATAGATGCTTTTCCTTTCTTGCCTAACTCTCCCCTACAGCATCCGAAGCAGAGGGGTCCCAAATGCAGCTCCCGCCTAGGGCAACTGACGTTTCCGCATCAGGCCTTTTAGCTTACCTATCCCTTCACGGCGCCAAAGGTCAATGCCGAAATGAAATAGCGGCGCACAAGCAGCGCGAATATCACCACCGGCAAGGTACCGATGGTGGCTGTGGCGAACATCGGTCCCCATTTGATGCCGGAGTGGGTCATGAAAAAAGCGATGGTGGTGGGCATGGTGCGGGCCTTGGTCGAGGTCAAAAAGAAAGCTAGGCTAAATTCGTTCCAGACGCCGATGAAGATCAAGATCGCTGTAGCGGCGACGCCGCCGGCCATCAGCGGCAAAGTGATCAGACGAAAGGCTTTGAAGCGCGAGGCGCCATCAACCATGGCCGATTCTTCCAGCTCGACCGGGATGCCTTCCACAAAGCCGCGCATCATCCAGATGGCATAGGGGATATTCCACAGCAGATAAATCACGATCAGAAAGATATGCGTATCGAACAAGTTCAGGGCCCGCGCGATGAAAAAAAGCGCGAAAACGATGGAAATGCCCGGCACCATCTGCAGAAACAAGAATCCATAGGCGACGCCTTCTTTGTAACGAAAGCGGTAACGGGCGAAGCTGTAGGTCGCGGGAATCGCGATCAGAATGGTCAATAACGTACTGCAAACGGCGATGATGGTGCTGTTTTTCATATAAAAGAGGATATTCATGTTCTCGAAGATATTTTGAAAATGCTCGAAGGTAGGCCTGAATAGCCAAACCGGTGGATAGGCGAATGTCTCCAGCCGTGTCTTGAATGCCGATGACACCATGAATAGATAGGGAAACAGAAAAGCCGCCACAACCGCTATCGTCAGCAGATCGAGGATGCGGGAGCCCAGCAGCGCGCCCCGATTCTTCACCTTCATGCGTCTAAGCCTCGAATTTGATGCGTTCGCGCAGCTTGATCAAAATGACGGTCAAAGCCACGATGATAATAATTAGCATGATGCTGGCCGCCGAGCCCCGCCCGACATCGCGCTGCACCAAGGTCGTGCGATAAACGTAGAGCGGCAAGGTCGTAGTTGCGGTCCCCGGTCCCCCGCTGAACATGACAAAGATCACATCGAACAGGCGCAAGACATCCATGAAACGGAGGATCAAGGTTGTCAGGATCAACGGCAGCATCATCGGCAAGGTCAAATACGTGAAGGACTGCCAGCGCGAGGCGCCGTCTACCCGCGCCGCCTCAAAAGGTTCTACCGGCAAGGTTTGCAAACCAGCCAACAGGATCAAAATAAAGAAGGGCGTCCATTCCCAGATATCGACCAGGATTACCGCCACAAGCGCCAGATCTTTCCCATACCAGTTGTGGCGGATGCCGGTAATGCTCTCGAAGAAGAAATTGATAAGACCGTCATACGAGAAATACAGCCTCCCAATCAAACCGACCATTGAGGGCATCAATACGACGGGGATGATCAAGAGCGCGGTGAACAGAGAATTGCCGCGCATCTTGCGGTTGAGCAGCAGCGCGATGGCGAAACCAATGAACAATTCCGGTATCAGCGTGCCCAGCAAATAATGAATCGTGATGCGAACCGTCGCCCCGAATGTGCTGTGTTCGTTGGTCAGCAGCCACCGATAATTCTGCAGACCCACGCCCTCGGCCAAGCGGAAGGGCTCGCCGAAAGTCAGATCGACCGTGCTCAGCTGAAATAGCGAAAAGGCGCTGTATGCGGCAATAGCGAAGACAACCGCAAAGGCGGGTAAAATAAGAATCGCCGGCGCCAACCAGGCTGGTCGACGCCGCTGCGATCGGATGTCGCTATTCATAAACGGACTTCCAGATGGCGGCGGCTCGACTTGCCCGACGATCCGCCACCACAGGCGGAGACTATTCCGCAACAACTTCGGACACTTGCGCCTGCATGCTGGCGATGGCTTCTTCGACGCTGATCTCGCCGATGAAAGCGCGCGCGCCTTCGATGCCCATGATCTCGCTGATCTGGCTCCACCTAGGCGTCGGCAGGACGACGCTCAAACCGAGCTCGCCCAGCGCGGCCGCTTGCTGCAGCGTATCCAGCGTCGCCTGGTAGTAGGGGTTCTGCGCTTGCAGCTCTGGATCGCCCAGCGCCGACGCGCGCGAGACGATGCCGCCGTTCGCCAGGTATTCGCTCTGCAAGCCTTCGCTGGTCAGATAAGCGATGAAAGCCCAGGTGGCTTCTTTGGCATCCGAATCGTCCATCATGGCGAAGGACCAGCCCCAAACACCGGAGAAGGCGCCGGCAGGCCCCGCCGGAAGCGGGCTGTAACCCGTCATGCCAGCGACCAGAGATTTATCCGGATTCTCGACTTCAGGCGCAGCGGCGGAAGCTTCGATCATGATCGCGGCGCGGCCTAGCATGAAGGCGTCCCAGGCTTCGGGGAAGGAGAAGGATTCAACGCCGACCGGACCGTACTGCCAAAGATCGCGGATGTATTCCAGCGACGCCACCGTGCCCGGCGAATCCAGCGCCACTTCGCCCGTTGCCGGATCAACCATCATGCCGCCGAAGGGCGCCAGGAAGATTGACCACATATAGGTGAATTCCCAGCCCAGGCGCGCCCGGTAGCTGATGCCGTCAACGCCGTCGACATTGTCGCTGAAGTATTGCGCCGCTGCCATCACTTCGTCGTATGTGGTCGGGACGTCAATGCCGTGTTCCTCGAAGAGGTCCTCGCGATAGAACATGAAGACGGTCTCGCCGGCATAGGGAATGCCATAATGCATGCCGTCTTCCCAAAGGAACATATCGCGGTAGGCTTGCAGGATATCTTCATAGTTGAACCAGTCCGGCGTGATATCGGATTCGATCCAGGGTTCCAGAGGCGTCGCGTAGCCGCTTGACGCCACCAGCGGGCTCCACTCGATGGCTGTCATCATGGCGTCGTAACTCGCCGATTCAGCAGAGACCTCGAGCAACATGCGTTGACCCAGCTGACCCTCTTCCATCTCGTCTAGCACAACCGTGATGCCGGTCAGCTCTTCAAAACGCGGGATCATCTGCTTAAAGGCTTCAACGGACGGGTGCGAAGCGACGGCGACAGTGATTGTGGTCCCGCCGTACTGCTCCTTGATGCCGGCCGCCCAATCCTCGATCGGGTCGTGCCCCATCGCGACGACGCTGGAAAAAGCGAGAGCGACCACCAACAGAACAAAAACCAATCTGACTTTCATTGCAAAACACCTTTCAATTTGTGATTCGAACAATGCTTAGCGAACAAAGAATACTTTCCCTTGTCAAGAAAGTATCCCACATAAGATAACAATTCAGACGCGAATCCGCCAACAAGCTGCGCAATTGGTACTGTATCCTTTTCGGTTGAAAAAGAAAAAACTTAACCACCGAGAACACCGAGGGTGCCGAGAACCACGCCTTTTCTTTGTGTCCTTCGTGTCTTTGTGGTTAATCTTGCTTTTGAACGGCAAAGTCATGTGATTTGCCAATAATCTGAAATGCACCAAGGTTTGTAAATAGTTTGACAAAGTCTGCTCCATAGTGTAAACTGATTCTACGGAATCCGAATCATTGACGCGCAAGGGAGAAAACATGGCGACACAAACTGAAGCGGATGGCAACATCGTCTTTGAAACCTTGAACAGACGTGGAGAAAAGATCGCGAAGTTGGAGGCCGGCAATCAGCATATGGCAACCAAAGCCGATATCGAAAGGCTAAGAGCAGATCTAACCTGGCGAATTATCGTCGCTATGGGCGCCATGACAGCTATTTTCGCTTTAATTGTAGAACAACGAATAGGCAACGGTTAGATATCTTCAGGGTTCCTCACAATCTCACGCGAGTTGCGCGGGTTTGCCCTCCTAAAAGGGCCAGATCTTGTCCCAGGCGCTCTTCCAGTTGTCAGCGCGGCTGTACATCTTCTGCGCTGGCTGATCCAATACCACGTCCTCGCGTGGCACGTAAGCAGCCATCGTATCGAAGTGTCCAAATTCAACCGTGATCGTCACCGGCGACGCCGGCACATAGGGCGCGACCGCGCTCAAGTCTTGCAAAGCTTGATAAGCGCCCTCTTCAATCATTTCACGGGCGCGTTGCGGCGCGATCTGGCGCGCCGAGTATTTCGACAGCCCACGTTTGACCGCCACTGTTGTCAGCCCGTCGCCGAGCAGCGCCGTCGCTTCGCGGCAGACGGCTACATCACCGGTGACAAGCAGCACGGGGCAGCCATAATGACCGCAGAGCGCGGCATTGACGCCAACCTCGCCAACCAGTTCATCATTGAACCAGAGATTGCGGCATTGCGCCGACGAGATGGTGTGGTTCAGTACGCCATCCGGCGTATTGTTGCGCGCGTGATAGCCGACCATCAGGCAGGCGTCGACGCCCTGTTCCAGCGGTTCTCTATAGTCCGTCCAGGTATGGTGGGCCACATATTCGCAAGCGGGATCAAGCATGCCCTTGATCAGGGAATTGTATCGCCAATCGCCGCCCGCATTGTGGCCGTCGATGACGATGATTTCAGTTGCCCCGGCTCGGGAAGCGCCGCGCACCGCCGCGTTGACCTCAGCTGTGTAGAGTTCGCGGCCCTCCGGGTATCCGGCTTTGCCGCCCCCGACTTGATCCCAGGTGACGATGCCACTGACGCCTTCCATGTCGCACATGATCAAGATTCTCATTTAGCTTCCCTTCCGAACAAATCAACAGCGAAGCTGAGATTGTACCGCAAAGTAGAAATGGAAAACGCATGTTTTGATTCGATGCGGCTGGCTGGCGCCGGCAAAACTCGCGCGGGACCGCTGCGACGCAGGACATGTAGAATCAGCGCAAATCCTTGGCATTCTGATGAATCTTGCCGATGGCGGCGGCGATTTCCTGCATGTCCTCCTCGTCGCCCAGCAGCGCATTCTGCGTGATCCAGACTGTCTCGTCCGATTCACGATAAGAGTTGGGAAAAGCGTCCGCGAGAAAGGCGTGATTTGCCTCGGCTTGCGCGCCGCTGAGGCGATCGCGGTAAGCGCCGCTGGTGAAAAGGTCCAGCTTGTGGATGGGCGGATATGGCGCTTGAGTGGGAACGCCCTCCGCTTCCAGCGCATCAACAAATTGCTGGTTCGAAATGCCGGCGAAAGCTCGCGCGTCGACGTGGAAGATATAAGCGTAATGCCCGTTGCGGGTAATTCGAGCGTCGTGGCTCTGTGGTGTGACGCCCGGGATCTCGCCTAACAAACGATCAAGCAAGCGACCATTCTCGTGCCGGCGCGCGGTCTGCTCGTCGAGGCGGGTCAGTTGCGCCAACAATACCGCGCCTTGCCATTCGCTGAGACGGTAATTCGAGCCGTAAATGTAGTGACTGTAAAACCATTCGCCGGGCATGCGCCCGCAATCATGCGTGGAGCGCGCCAGGCGTTCAAATTCATCGTCGTTGCTGATAATCATGCCGCCCTCGCCGGCGGTCATGGTCTTGCTGGCTTGGAAGCTGAAAGTGCCGCCGATGCCAAAAGTACCCACCTTTTGTCCGCGCCATTCGCTGCCGTGCGCGTGCGCGGCATCTTCGAGCAATGCGACATCATGTTTCTGCGCAACCGCCGCCAGTTGGTCCAGATCCGCCGGACGCCCGCCCATGTGAACGGCGATGATCGCTCTGGTATGTTCGTTGATCGCGGCTTCCGCCAGTTCGGGATCAATGCAGTAACTGTCAGCGCTGACGTCAACCAGGACCGGCAGCGCGCCGGCGAAAAGCGCCGCGCTCGCCGTGGCTACGAAAGTGGCGTTGGGCACGATGACCTCGTCTCCAGGTCCGATGCCCATAGCGGCCAGGGCGACTTCGATGGCGTGAGTCCCGTTCGTGACCGCGATGCCGTGTTTGGCTTGATGATATTCGGCGAACCTCTGCTCGAACTCGAGCGTTTTGCTACCCTCCGTGCGCCACCAGTCGCGGCTTTCCAGCACCTCGCTCAGCGCCTCGCGTTCGAGGTCGTCATATATCGGCCAGTCGGGAAAAGGTTTGCTCTTGGCGGGCCTTCCACCTTGGATGGCGAGTTTTGGCATGTTGAATCTCCTAAGGTTTGAACAATATGCGCGTTTGGGATCTCACTGTCAATGGCTAGCCTTTCAGCGAGCCCAATGTCAAGCCCTTGACGATATACTTCTGCGCAAAGATCGAGAAAATGAGCATGGGAGCGATGGCGACGATAGAGGCCGCCGACATCGGACCCCAGGCGATCGACGTGTACCCGCGGAAAGAGGCGACCGCCACCGTGATCGTCTGCGCTTCGCTGAATGATAGCGATAGGGCAATGGTCAACTCGTTCCAGATCCAAATGGCCGTCAAAATGGCGGTGGCCGCAATGCCCGGCGCGGCCAGCGGAATAAAAACATGGCGCAAGGCACCCAGGTGATTGCAGCCGTCAATGCGCGAGGCATCGTCCAATTCCGATGGAACTTCTTTGAAGAAACTGCGAATCAGCCAAACGGCGAATGGCAGCGAATGGACTTGATAGACTAGCGCCAGTCCAATATGCGTATCGTACCAGCCGATCTTCTGATAGAGCACGTACATCGGGATGACAAACAGAAACTCCGGCAGCATATAAGCCAGCAGCAGCCAGACGCCGAAGAGCTTTTTGCCGCGAAAGCGAAAACGATGAATCCCATACGAGGCGAAGATCGCGATCACGATAGCGATCAGAACGCCCAGCGCCGTTACGTAAACGGTATTCAAAAAGGCTTGCACAAAGCCTGGCTTGTCCAGCAGCGTCAGGTAATGATCCCAGATCGGTTCAAAGATGAATTTGGGCGGCATCGAGAAGGCATCGCGCTGCGTCTTGAAAGAGATCGTCAAGAGCCAGACGATGGGAAAGAGTGTGACCAGGATAGCCGCCAGCGAAATCAAGTAGGCCAGCAGGCGTTGCAGCTGCGCGCGCTGTCTGTGGTCCATGCCTAATCGTCCTCCAGGCGTTCTTCCAAACGCATGTAAACAAGGCTGATCGCCAGGACAATCGCCGAGAAGATGACCATGATCGTCATTGACTCGCTCATTTGCAGGAAGCTGAAGGCTTTGCGATAGGCGAGGGTCTGCATGACTTCGGTAGATATCTGCGGGCCGCCGCCGGTGGTTCCGAAAATGATGTCAAAAACCTTGAGCGTATCAATGGTGCGGAAGATCAGCACAGTGAAAAGGACCGGTCGCAACATGGGCAGCTTGACGCGGAAGAAAGTTTGCAAAGCGCTGGCGCCATCGACCCGCGCTGCTTCAATCGGTTCGCCCGGCAAGCTCTGCAAGCCAGCCAGAACGATAATGAAAACGAAAGCCGTCTGCCACCAGGCGTCAACCATGATGACCGTGCCCATGGCGGTCGAAGTCGCGCCGAAAAAGGGAGACAGGGGCAAACCCAGCGCGTTCAGCGCATAGTTGACCAGCCCTAGCATGGGATCGAGCAGAATCTTCGACATCAACGCTACGATGATTCCGGAGACCATCAAGGGCGTCAGCAGCAAGGTGCGGATGAGACCCGCGCCGAATTTGAGATGATCGACGACGACAGCCAGCCCCAGTCCCAGCAGCAATTCCAGGGCGGTGGCGACGATGGCGAAGAGGAAGGTCTGGTAGAGCACCTGCCAAAACTCAGCGCTGCGGAACAAATCAAGATAATTGCCGAAGCCGATGAAGTCAAAGCGAACGCCCCAGTTCCAGTTGAAAAAGCTGAGAATGAATGAAAACACCGCCGGATAAAGTGAAGTAACTATGAGAATCAGGACCGCGGGCGCGATCAGATAATAGGCGAAGTTTTTCTTGCGAAGGTTGGGCATATCAATTGATCCAAACCCCCTCCAAGTCTCCCCCGGAGTGCAGTGCCTATGCGCGCCACTGCAATGGGGTAGACATTGTCCACCAGTGCCGATCATTGCGAGTAAATGTGGGCGCTGAACCGCAAGAAATGAATTGCGACATTCGCAGCGCCCGAACGGCGTTCCCCCTCTCCAATGCTTTGGGGAGGGGGCTAGGGGGAGGGGTTAGACTAACCGCCCATGTCCAGGACGCGCTGCTGGGCTTTGGCGGTCGCGTCCGCCGGCGCCATGCCGCCGTACATATCCTGAATAGCATCGACGATGACCAGGGCGTATTCGCTCCAGCCTTCGCGGAAGACAACCGTGGTGCGCGAGGTCTGCATGGCTTCCAAAACAGTGTCAACGTATTGCGGATTCAGCGCGTCGACATATTCGGCTTTGTCCCAGGTCGAGACGCGCGCCGCGCCGCCATGATAAGCGCCGATGACAGGCTCGATATCGGCGCTGGTCATCCACTGGATGAAGTACCAGGCCGCTTCCGGATTCTGGGCGTTGGCAGGTATGCCGATACCCCACATCCAATGGCCAGTCCAGGAAGCGCCGCCTTCTTCAACCGGCGGCATCACGGCATAGCCGGTCTTGCCGGCGACAGCCGAGGCATCCGGATCTTCAAAGCCAGGACCAAATAGGCTGGCGTCCAGGAAGAAGCCGGCGCGGCCTTGTTGGAAGAGCAAGCTGGCGTCAGGCCAATCCAGCGATTGAATGTTGATGGGACCGGCGGACATCAAGCCGGCGTAATGCGAAAGACCGGCGGTGATGCGCTCGTCGCTCAAGACAGGCGCCGACCAATCGCCATCGAACCAGACGTTGTAAGGCAGGGACATCTCCGCTTCGCCCCAGTTGTTGAAGACCATACCGGTGACGGTGTCCATGATGGTATGCGAACGAATGCCGCGCATGACCGCGCCGGCGACCGAACCGCCACTGGCCTCGGTGATGCTCTGCGCCGCTTCAATCAGTCCGCCCATAGTATCAGGTATCTGACCGTCGAGGTATTCATTGATGATGTCCATGTTGTAGAACAGGGTATATGCCTCGAAGGAAACAGGAATCGCGTAATCTTGCGCGTCCATGTCGCCGGGCGGGTATTGCGTGGCTTGCGTGAAGCCGCCGGGGAAGTCGTCGAAGTCGTAATCCGCGGAAGTCATGCTGTGATCGTTTATGTAGGGGCTGAGCGGATGGATCAGACCATTCGACCATTGCGTGAAAGCGGTGGAATCCATGGGCACCATGTAGACATCCATGACGCCTTCATCGGCGCGCAAAGCCACTTCCATGCGGTCGAAATAGAGGTTTTCCGCCAGGGCTTCCACATTGACCGTGATGCCGGTGGCCGCTTCGAAGTCGTCCATGACGCTGCGCATGCCGTCAAGCACGGGATGCTCGGGCATCAGAATCGTGATCTCGCTACCCGCGAAGCGCATCCAGTCAAGGTCGTCCGCCCGCGCGGCGGGCATGACCATCAGCATAACCAACAAGCTCAATACAAGAAACTTTCTCATGAGATTCTCCTCAATCCGTTAAATAAAAAATCACCGACCGTGTCGGAGTGATTCCAAATAAAGGTTATAGCGAAACGCCTTCATACGCCGCTTCCACATTGGCGCGGACTTGCGAGGCGAAAGTCTCGTCAATCTCGGCTTCGTGGTAGATGCCGTACCAGAGACCAGCCTGCCGCACAAAATCGCGCATGTTAACCAGCGACTGCGTCACATCATCCCAGGTGATACCCATGGATTGCGGGCGGATATCGACGCCGGCGCGGACGATAGCAGCGAGCATTTCCTGCGCCTTGTCATCGTGCAGCAGCGAGCCGACATAAATGCCCAGGCAGACCGGCTGCCCGTGGATGAACTTCACGCCGGTATTGTATTCGAGCGCGTAGAAGAGGAAGTGATCGGCGCCTTCGATGTGACGCGGATTCCAGCCGGCGTTGTGGAATGCCGCCCCGCCCCAGCGATTGGCAGCCATCAGCGTGCGGATGCCCTTCTCGTTGACCTCGCGAATATCGTCGAGCGCGTCCATCACTGTGGCCATGACCCCCTGCGCTTCGTCAACCAATGCCTGGTCGTAGGGCCACTTGCTCTCGCATTTGCCGCGTTCGGTCGCGTAGCGCCAATCGGCGTGGGCGGTGTGATAGCACAGGATCTCGCAGATGCCGGAGCGGTTGACCACCGGCGGCGCGTTTTGAATGACGTCATAATCGACATAGACCGCTTCCGGCACTGCCCAGGCGACGTATCGCACGTTTCCGCCGAAGCGCAAGCCGGTGCGATGCCCGAAGGCCGCGTTGACCGACATCGACGTGGGCACTTGAAAAAGCGGCAGCCCTAAAGACCAGGCGAAGTACTTGGCGACATCAAGCGCTTGCCCGCCGCCCAGACCAATGATGCACTTGGTTTCCGGCAGCTTGGCGACCTCGTCCCTGAGTTCGTCGCCGTCGATCGTATGGACGATATAAGGTCCTGCGTGATTGTCATCAAAATTGTGAGCGAACAAATCCCATAGATCGTCCATGGTGACCACGAGATAGGGCTGATGCGCGAAGTTCGGCAATTCGCCGATCAAGTTTCGTCCAAATATCGTTGTAAATCCCGCGCTGTTTTGCATGGCAATTCCTCACGTTTGGAAGGATCATAAGCGCGCGCCTGGAGTTGCTGCTAAAATCAGCCTCAGCTAGACGCCCGGGCAATATCTGTTGAACGGTCATAAGATAACAATTGTCAACACGGTTTTCAATGAATATTGTTTGCTAGCGAAATTGAAAGCGCGGGGGAGACGTGAAATGAGCCTGAGAATCGCTTTCACCGGCACGGGCCACATCTCGCATATTCATGCCCAGGCGGCAGGCGCGCAGGACGATGTGGAACTGGTCGCTGTGGTGAACCATCGTCCCGAATCAAGGGGGGCGTTCGCCGCGAAGTTCGGCATTCGACGTCAATATGATAGCGTCGACGCCATGCTGGCGGATGGCGATGTCGATGCGCTCATCGTCAGCACGCCCAACTATTTGCACGCCCCGCAAACCATCGCCGCGCTGAATGCCGGCATTCACGTCATGGTGGAAAAGCCCATGTCGATGAATGCGACAGAGGCAAAAGAGATGAAGGCTGCCAGCCAGGCTTCCGGCGCCAAGTTGATGGTGGCGCATTGCTGGCGTTTCGATGAAGAAGCGCATTGGTTGAAGCGACAGATCGACGCCGGCCGGCTTGGCAAGATCCTGCGCACCAGGGGTTATGGCGTCCATGTCAATTGGGGACCGAGCAGTTGGTTTGTGGAGGCGAAATATGCCGGTGGCGGCGCTCTGGCCGATATGGGCATCCACGCGATCGACACCGCGCGCTTCCTGCTCGGCGATCCCATGCCCCGCAGCGTTTATGCGCGGATCTCTACCGACTATACTGAATACGATGTAGATGACTCCGGCACGATTATCATCGGTTGGGATAATGGCGCCGCATCTATTGTAGAAAGCGGCTGGTGGTGGCCCCATGCCGATGGACCCGAGGCTTGTACGCAGGTATACGGGCAGAAAGCATTCGGGCAGATCTTCCCGACGCGACTGGAGATCCCGGATCGCGCTGCCGAAAAGGTTGAAGTGATTGATGCTGGTTTCCCGCATCCGCGCGAAGAACATTGCCCGCAGGTCATGTACGATGCGCAAATGGCGTATTTCATCGATTGTATTCGTAATGACAAGGCGCCGAATCCCGGCTTCAACGAAGGACTTGTCAATATGCGTATCGTCGATGCCGCGCTGGAGAGCAGCCGCACGGGTCAAGCAGTGAACTTGTAACGAGCGCGGGCTCCCCGCAATACATCGCCCAATGGGAGGACACGAGATGCTGGAAATCTACGATTGGTCGGGCGAGGGTTTTGAACCGCTGGTATTCACCGACAGATGGCAAGCCGCGCTGCTGAACTGGGAACCGCTCTTCGACCGAGCCAACCTCGACGAGATCGAACGACACAATCACAGCGACGAAGTGTTCGTTCTGTTGCGCGGGCGGGCGGTGCTTTTCACGCGGCGCGAGGGCGGCGAGCTGCAAGCGGTCGAGATGGCTGCTGGCAAGATATACAACGTACCGGCGGGCCTCTGGCACAACATCGTTGCGACGCGCGACGTGTCATTTCTCATCGTCGAAAACCGCGACACGCATCTGCGCGATACCGAGATCCGCCCCATCAGCGCCGACGAACTGGCCGAACTGGACGCGCAACTGCCGATTTGGGCTTCACTTAAACGGCAAGGCTGATTTATCCCCCGTTTTTGTTTGACCGCGATATATGGTAGCCGAGCAGGTTTATTGTTTTCAGCGAACGCGGCAGAGTTCGTAGCCGGTTATGTGTCGTGCGGAAAATTTTAGTAATACATCAGATTACTAAAGTATAAATGATTGAGTTCAAATGATTATGGGATTACACTGATAAATAGGCGAGCATGCGCGCGAACAAGCGCCAAGCGCCTGATTTGTGATTCAACCAACCGGAGGTTCTTCATGCAGATCACCAGACTCAAGCACAATAGCGGTCGCGGCATCCTGCTGGTCTTTTTGTCCATTGCCATGCTGTTGGCGGCGCATTTGACGGCCGGCGCTCAAGACAACAGCGTCTTCGTTAGCGTCCGTGTCTACGACGGCGTCGACCCGGCGGCTCAAAAAGAAATCACGCGTGCCACCGATGAAGGCTTCTTGCCCATCATGCGCGAGAGCGAAGGCTTCGTCGGTTATTACCTGCTGCCGGCCGGGGATATGTTGGCGGCGGTCAGTTTGTTCGATTCAGCGGAACAAGCTGCGGCTTCCAACGAAAAGGCGCGCGATTTCGTCGCCGAAAACCTGGCGCCATTGCTGCCCAATCCGCCGTTGATCGTCGAAGGTACGATTGACGTGATGTATGTCGCCGATGATGACGGGATGATGGACGACGCAAGTTCGCTATACGCCACCCTGCGCATATATCACATCGGCAACATGCAGGACATTGAGGAGTCGAACCGACTGGTCGAGGCACATCTGCTACCCGCCTTGCAAGAGTCTGGCGGTCTTTTCAGTTACTACTCGCTGAATGACGGTGTGGACACGATCGCCGGGTTGAACGTTTATGCGTCGGAAGAAAAAGCGCTGGCCGCCAACGACATCGCCGCCGCGTTTGTAACGGAACATATGATGGACTGGTTGCCTGATGATCCCATGCGCGTCAATGGCCAGCTTGGCGTAGCCGCATTAGCGGAATTGCACATGGGCGAGAACCTGATCGACGAGGTGATGGACGAGGAGCAAGTCTTCGTCAGCATCCGCCTCTACGACGGCGTCGACCCGGCCGATCAAGAAGAAATCCTGCGCCTGACGAATGAAGGATTCTTACCCATCATGCGCGAGAGCGCTGGCTTCGTCGGTTATTACCTGCTGCCGGCCGGGGATAGGTTGGCCGCGGTCAGTTTGTTTGATACAGAGGAACAAGCTGCGGCCTCTAATGAGAAGGCGCGCGACTTCGTGGCGGAGAGTCTGGCGCCACTGCTGCCCAACCCACCGCAGATCGTGGAGGGGCTGATTGAGGTGACGTATGTGGCGGATGCCGACGAGATGATGATAGACGAGGATATGACCTCGCTCCATGCTGTCTTGGCAATCTACGACGGTTTCGACATGACGCGCCTGGATGAGACAGTTGAGTTGGTCGAATCCGTCTTTTTGCCAGCCTTGCGCGAGAACGGCGGTCTCGTCAGCTACTACGGGATTGGCGACGGCGTCGACAAAGCTATCGCGCTGCGAATCGCCGATTCGGAGGAGAGTTTGCAGCAGGGATCGGACATCGCGGCTGATTTCGTGGCGGAATATCTGGCGGACTGGTTGCCGGATGACCCAACGACCATCAGTGGTCAGCTTGGCATTGCCGCGCTGGCGGACACGCAGATGGGCGCGAACCTGATCGACGGTATGATGGACGAGGAGCAAGTCTTCGTCAGCATCCGCGTCTACGACGGCGTCGACCCGGCTGACCAGGAAGAAATCGCGCGTCTGGTAGATGAAGGATTCTTGCCCACCATGCGCGAGAGCGATGGCTTTGTCGGTTATTACCTGCTGCCAGCCGGTGATATGCTGGCAGCGGTCAGTTTCTTCGATACGCCGGAACAGGCTTCAGCGTCCACCGCAGCCGCGCGTGACTTCGTTACGGAGAAGCTGGCGCCACTGCTGCCCAACCCACCGCAAATCACCGAGGGCGGCCTCGATGTGATGTATGTGACCGACGAGATGATGGGCGAAGGCTCGCTTTACGGAGCCTTGCGTATCTACGACAATTACGACCTGACCGATCGCGACGTGGCCGTGGAATTGGTAGAGACGGGCTTTCTGCCAATCCTGCAAGGAGCCGACGGTCTGTTCAGTTACTTCACGATGGACGATGGCGTGGATCGTGTCGTGGCGCTGAGCGTGTATGATACCGTGGAGAACGCGCTGGCCGCCAACGCGCTGGCGGCGGATTTCGTGGCGGAATATATGTCACAGTGGATACCGGAAGAGCCAACGCGCGTCAATGGTCGCCTGGGTGTGGCGGCGCTGGCTGCTGTTCACATGGGCGAAAACCTGATCGACGACATGATGAGCGACGACAGCGTGTTCGCCAGCGTCCGTGTTTACGATGGCGTCGATCCGGCAAATCAAGACGCGATAGCGCGCCTGACGAACGAAGGATTCTTGCCCATCATGCGCGGGAGCGATGGCTTTGTCGGCTATTTCTTGCTGGCGGCGGGCGATAAGCTGGCGGCTGTCAGCTTGTTCGATTCGGCCCAGCAGGCGTCGGCCTCCAACGCAGCGGCTCGTGAATTTGTGGTGGAGAACCTGGCGCCCTTACTGCCTAATGCGCCGATGATCAACGAAGGTCCCTTGTCGATCAACTACGTCGCCGCGCTGAGCGCTTCGGATGATCATGGCGGAGTTGGCGAGCTTCATGCCAGCATTCGCTTCTATGAAGGCTTCGACTTGAGGCACTTTGATGAGGCGAATGACCTAGCCAAAACACACCTGCTGCCAGCACTGCAAGAACTAGGCGGCTTATTCGCGCAATTCGCATTCAATGACGGCAAGGACACGGTTGTAGGAATCAGCATTTTCGAGGGCGAAGAAGCGGCGCTGGCGGCTAATGACGCCGGCAAAGCCTTCACCATTGAATATCTTGCGGATTGGGCGCCCAACCCCCCGACCGGGGTTGCGGGCAAGCTTGCGATAGCGGCGCTGGCGGAGATTGACATGGGCGCGAATCTGATCGGCGAGATGATGGGCGATACGTAATACGTGGATTGGATGTCGCAACTGAATTTCCTGAAAGAGCGCGGCAAGTTACCGCGCTCTTCACACTTAATGTCTACTCATCGCTTTCACGGGCATTTGCAAAGAATGCCATGAGAATATCAGTGTTCGGTAAGTAACCGCTTTCGTCGCGTTTTAGCATACCAATCTTGACCAATTCGTTCAGATCTCGTTGTATTGTCCTTTCGGTTTTGTCGCGATAAGCCCGCGCCAAGGCTGCGGAAACGTCTGGAATCTCGCCCTTTCTCACAGGTTTGTCGAAGCGACGACCCGTGAGGTCCAACACCAGACGCTTTTGCCTTTGTCGGGTCTTGGTCAGATTCTCGGAAAACGCTTTGCGGAATGCCGCGTGAATTACATCATGCCAAATGCTTCGAGTTTGCAACGCGTGGATTCGCTTAAACTGTCCGTCCAGTTCATCCTTGAAACCTTGAAGAGCGTACCCAAGAAAACTGTTTAAGTTGGCTTCGTCTGGATATGAACCATCCTGGTTTTCTCCGTGAGATCGTTGAAGTTCGCGATAGTACATATCACGTGTATCATTGTAGAAGTTGCTCAACAGATGTGCGGCAATATCTGGAACGCCTGCGTTAAGCAAAATCGCAAATTCTACTAGCCTGGCCATACGGCCATTTCCATCGCCATAGGGGTGAATCCAAGCAAAATACACATGCGCGACTATTGCTTTGACAATCTGTTCGGCAATTTCATACCCCTCCGGAGCATTTGGCTGTCCGTTTAGCCAATCGCAGTACTGTGTCATTAAACCAGATATTTCGTCTGGCGGCACAGCCAGATAGCGTCCAACGGTAACTCGATGACTTCGAAATTGACCTATGGCCACCTCACTGGCTAAAGATTCTTGCAGCCCACCCAGCACTAATTCATGATACGAATGCAAGAGCTCCAACGAAAATCGACCGCTTTCACCGCTGATTAGGTTTGTGCCTACGGTGCTAAAGGCTTCTATCATGTTTTCAATCTGTTGCTGCTGATATTCACGTGAGGGCGGCGCTTTCATCTCTTTATTTATGATTTTCGCGACCTCCTCCTCGGAAAACGAATTACCTTCAATAGCAGTTGTGCTATGTACACCCTTGGTTAGATACATTTGACGCAACATATTGCTGTCATCTGGTGGAATCGGCAATTGCTTTATATGCTCAATTCTGGCTTGAATCTCCCCAAGCAACAACCAAACTCGCGGGCTCATGTTCTGAATATTTGGAGGAAACCTTATGAATCCATGTGTACTCATTCTGACCTCTCTTTTGACAGAAATCTTGCAAATATTTGACAAGAATTATGACTATAAACTTGTCTCCATTCTATGTTAGGTTGAACGGTTGAATCAACCCCATCCCAATTACACGGCATTTGCTATTTTCTGCGGGGAGAATAGACCGCACAACTTGTGGCGTTGCGCCGGAGAAAGTATCTGAAGCAGGGGGCTATCAGCGCGCCGAAGGCACAGGGAAGAAAGAAAACTGTCTTCTAGTTTGTCGCGTTATCGTTCAGATCTGATTCAAACCCGAGTTGCCAAAGAGGCTCAGCATGAGCGCCGGATTGGGCTGGTATCCGCGGTCATCGTGAATGAGTAGGTCCATCTTCACCAGCGCGTCGAGATCGCCCGCCAGAACAGCGTCGCTCTCATCAGCGTACTCCAGTTCAATAGCGGCGGATACCTCTCGAACCATTTCCAATATGACTGGCTGATCGACGCAGCGGTCGGTCAGGTCCAGCGCCAGGCGCATCTGGCGCTGTTGCATTGTTGTCAAGATCGAGGGGAAACAAGCGCGTATGTGATCGCGCCAAATCGCTTGCACCTGCATGCTGCCTATGACCAGCATCAAATCGCTGAGCTCATCCATGAAACCTTCCAGCGCATATTCGATAAAGCGCCGCAGATCGCCAACTGGCGGATAAGCGCCCTGGTCATATTCGCCGTGCGAGCGCTGCAATTCGGCGTAATACTGACGTCGCGTCTTGCTGTAGAAGTAGCTCAAGACATGTGTACAGGCTTCTGGCAAGCCCGCCCGCAACAGGATTGCGTGTTCGATCAAGCGCGCCATTCTGCCATTGCCGTCGCCATAGGGGCGGATCCAGGCGAAGCTGACATGCGCGACCAGCGCCTTGATGATAGCCCTGGCGATATCGTAACCGTCGAGGTCATGTGACGCTTCCTCATCGGCGTTCAGCCAATCGCAATATTGTTTGATCAGCGACTCGATCGCTTCTGGAGGGGGCGCGAGATAAGAGCCGACTTCGACGTCCTGCGTTCGTAACGCGCCCACCTGAAATTGGCTCTCATTGTTTTCGCCCAAGCCATTCATGACAAGCTCATGGTAGCGGTTCAGTTTCTCCAGCGAAAAGAGCGATGGACCGCCGAACATTTCGTCCCGCGCTACCATGTTGAAAGCCTCGGCTATATTCTTGATCTGGCGCAATTCGGCAATACGAGAGGCATAAGCCGGCAATTCACCATCGATGAGCTTCGCCACCTCGTCTTCCGAAAAACTATTGCCCATGATGGCGGTAGTACCGTGTATGCCTTTCGCCAGATACTCTTTTTCCAGTTCGTAGGAGTGCGCTGGCAGGATTGGGGAGACTCTCACCAATTGCGCGGTAGCCTGTATTTCCCCCAGAAGCAGCCAGGTTCGCGCCGAAAGTTGCGCCAGCGCCGGCGGGAATCGGATGAAATCGTGTGACCTCATTGCTGCGAATCCTTCCTTGTTAGTCACATCCGGGCACGGCCGCTATCGGGTTAAACTCAAACGAAGGCGTTCAATCCCGTTAGCTCCCGACCCACCAACAGCAGGTTAACTTCATTTGTACCTTCATAAGTATAGATGATTTCAGCATCGAGCATGAGCCGAGCGATGTGATTTTCGATAATGATTCCGTTGCCGCCCAGACACTCGCGCGCCAACTGCGTCACGTAGCGCGCTTTGCGGGCATTGTTATATTTCGCCATTGACGCTGTGCCGGCGTTGAGCAAGCCACGGTTGATAAGATGAGAGAGCTGTAGACAGAGCGTTTGCATCAGCGTGACTTCGGTGGCCATCTCGACCAGTTTCTGTTGAATCAACTGGAAACCGGCGATTGGCTTGCCAAATTGCTCGCGCGCCTTGGTATACTTCAAGGCCAGTTCAAATGCGCCCGCGGCGACGCCCGCGGCTTCCCAAGCCACACCATATCGCCCGACTCCCAATACTTGCGCCATATCCCTAAAGCGATTGACGTGCGCCAGTCTGTTCTCTTTCGGCACGAATACCTCGTCGAGCGTGATATCGGCATTGAGTACCGCCCGCTTGCCAACCTTGCCCCAGATATCGTTGATGGCGACGCCCTCGGTTCCCCCCGGGTCCTCGATGACAAAACCGCCGAAGTTCCCGCTATCCTCGTCTCGCGCCCAAATGATCAGGATGTCCGAGATCGACGCGTTGCCGATCCAGCGCTTGGCGCCATTGAGAACGAAACCGTCGCCGGATTTTCGAGCGGTGGTCTTGACCTGGGCGGCGTTGGAACCAACATCGGGTTCGGTCAAGGCAAAAGCGCCGATCTTCTCCAGCTTGACCATGTCCGGCAGCCAACGGGCTTTCTGCTCTTCGTCCCCCAACATGCCGATCGAGCCCATTGCCAAGCCAGAATGCACGCCGTAAAAGGTGCTGATACTGCCATCGCCCTTGCCCAACTCGTACATGACCAAACCCATCTCGACAAAATCCAGCCCGGCCGCGCCATGCTCGAAAAGCGGACCGCCGATGATGGGCAAGTTGACAATCTTGCGGGCGATTTCCCAGGGAAATTCGGCTTTTTCCCAATAGGGATTGATATTGGGGGTGACCTCCGTTTCGACGAAGTCGCGCACTTCCTGCCGCAGCGCTTTTTGCTTGTCGCTGAAGTGCATATCGCAATTGTAGAAGTCAAAACCAGTAATGAGCGTTTCGCCTTGTTTTTCCAGAGTCATTTGCATTTCACCTTAATCGAATCTCCATTTGATTGAGCATATCATTTATGCTACCGCGATTCAATTCGATGCTTCGTATGCTTTGCCAGCGTCGCTGCAAATGCGGCAAATATTACATCAGTCTAAATCCGCAAAATTGGTACAAATTCGCATGTACGAAATCTGTGTTACGAAGCGTCTAAACGCAATCATCAATCGAATACGCCCGTAGCCGGGCAGGCGAAATTGTGACTAAACTCGCTGGCTTGCGCAGGAATTCCTCTTCTGTACAACTGATCGCGCTGCAATTCTTCAGTCTGGCGGGGGTCGGCATCGTATCGCCCTACGTCAATGTCTATCTCAGCGACATCGAATTTTCCGGCGTATTGATAGGCACGCTGGCGAGTCTGGGCGCGACTCTAACGTTAATCATCACGCCTGTCTTTACTCTCATCGCCGACCGGCGGCTGCTACATCGGCGGCTGCTGATGCTTTACCTAACCGGCTTTGCGCTGGCGAATTTCATTTTCGCCAGCACGCACGCTCAACTGCTGGTAATCATTGCGGTGTTGTTGATCAAGGTTACGGTCAGCCCCAGCCTGACGCTTGGCATGCAACTCACGATGGCGCTGCTGATCCAAAGCAAGAAGGCGATACTGGGAAAAGTGCGAGCATTCGCCTCGCTTGGATTCGCCCTGGCGAGCCTGACTGCGGGGACCCTCATTGCAGCCGGTGGATACCCGCTGCTCTATGCGGTCGGGGTCATCTTCGCATTGGTGAGCATTCAAATGGCAACTGTCTTCCCGGACAAACCAAAAGGGAAAGTGCAAGCTGACCCAGCGCCGAAGCAGCCTCGCAATCGAGGCTTTTATGTACTCGCCCTCTGCCAATTCTTCGTTACGATTGGAACTTACAATTCCTACAGTTTTTTGTATATCCACTTGCGAGATTATCTTGGCGTCAACACAATGGACATTGGCATCTGGGCAGCTATTCTGGCTGCCTTGGAAATCCCTTCTCTCTATCTGTTGGACGCTGTCCTGCCAAAGCTGCGCATTCGAATTGTCTACATTGTCAGTATACTGGGCATCGCCTTATTCACCTTTTCACTTGGCTTGGTACCGAACTTGACGGTGCTGGCGCTTCTGCTGGTCTTTAGGGGCATTGTCTGGCCCTGCTTTCATCTTTCGTCATTCCGCTTGGTGAACGCGATCAGCCATCCCCGCAACGCCGCCACCAACCAGGCCATCCTGCAAGTAACCATGCCGAGTACAGCGCTACTGCTGACTGGCTCGCTCTTCGGCTGGACTTACGACAATTTGGGATCGAACGCATTCTTTGCCTTTTGCTCGCTTGCCTGCCTGGCAGGCATGTTCATAGTCATCGCCGGTTTCAGACTCTTTGATGTCCGCAATTGCGTAGAGCGAACTTAAACAAGCCCAGCGAATTGGGCAGAATCTTCACGCAGACAGTGAAATTGGATTGGGGGGACACCTTCTAGCTTGCCCGGCGCTGGGATATTGAATATGCCTCGCGCCATGCTCGAAAAGCGGACCGCCGATGATGGGCAAGTTGACAATCTTGCGGGCGACTTCCCAGGGAAATTCGGCTTTTTCCCAATAGGGATTGATATTGGGGGTGACCTCCGTTTCGACGAAGTCGCGCACTTCCTGCCGCAGCGCTTTTTGCTTGTCGTTGAAGTGCATATCGACCTGGTAAAAGTCGAAACCATCGTAAACGGTCTCCGCATCATTTATCATCGCCATCGGATGTGTTGCCCCCGTTATGTTTTCCTTGCGCTTGAACGCCTTAGCATAGCATCGATAACATAGCGATTCAATTTGCTATTGACCCGAACCGAAGCCATAGCGCAGTTGGCAAGAACTCTCGATTCATTTTGTACTTCGGCGCAAGCGGGGGACCATTCGCACTGTTGGCGACTTGTGATGCCCAATCTCGCCGAGCGCTTGATGAATCAAGATCAACCAGGTAGGATTTGGCGCTCACGAAGCGTCTATCTTGAATCCCGTATAGTCTTCAGCCCGGCCCCCGGCAGGACCATCGCCTGATGGCAAAACTTCTTTCGATTCATCAACATGGCTTCTCGATTCGGCTGGTATCTTGGCAGTTCCTCACCTTTGCCGCGATCGGCATGGCTTGGCCCTATTTCAGTCTGTTGCTGGTTGATCTGGAATTCTCTGGCACGCTAATTGGCACGCTGGCCAGCATCGGCGCGGTTTTGTCGCTGGTGCTAACGCCCTTGTTCAATCGCATCGCCGACGCGCTCATGCTACATCGTCGCCTGCTGATGATCTATTTGCTCGGTTTTGCCCTGGCGCTGATCATATTCGCCAGCTCGCGCGAACCGATCGTGGTGATATTCGCCGTTTTGCTGATGCGGGTCACCGTCAGCCCCAGTGTCACGCTGGGCATGCAGATGACGATGACGCAGTTGCTGCGCCAGGGCAAGGCCATCCTGGGCCAGATGCGTTCCTTCACCGCCATCGGATTTACGGCTTCCAGCTTGGCTGCCGGGGCTTTGTTCGCGGCTGGCGGCTATCCCTTGCTCTTCTGGACGGGCGCGGTACTGGTGCTGCTGAGCGTGCTGATGTCGACGGTTTTCCCCGCCAAACCCAAACAGAAGCCGAAAGACGACGGCGCCAGCAAGGCGCCGCGCAATCGCGGCTTTTATGTTTTGATCGCCAGCCAATTCTTCATTATGATGGGCTTCCGCAACACCTTTCAATTCATGTTCATCCATTTCAGCGAGAATCTTGCCATTCCTGTCGCCGAGATTGGCATCTGGGCGGCGCTGCTCGCGGCTGCCGAAATCCCCTTTTTCATTCTGATGGATTCGATTTTGCCGCGTGTACGTATGCGAACGCTATATATCGTCGGCACACTGTGCCTGACCGTCTTCACCCTGTTGCTCGGCATCGTTCAGTCGCTCCCGGCGCTAGCGCTGCTGGTGGTGTTCCGCGGCTTTTCCTGGCCCGCGATGAATCTGGCCTCGTATAAGCTGGTTGCCGAAATCAGCCATCCCGGCAATGTCGCAACCAATCAAGCCATCCTGCAAGTCACCATGCCGAGCGTCGCCGTGCTGTTGACCGGCTCGCTCTTTGGCTGGACCTTTGATCATTTGGGGCCGGAAATTTTCTTCGCGCTCTGCGCCCTGGCTTGCGCCATCGGCGCGGCGATCGTGATCGCCGGATACCGATTCTTCGAGGCGAAGCCGGTCGCAACCGTCTAAATCCAGCCGAACATTCGTTCCGATAACCGATTCCGCTTTAGACAACTGACATTGAGCGTGATATACTCTCGCCGTGTACCCGTCTCATATTTAGTTGAAAGCCATGTTTGCAAAGTCGAAACGTCGTATGGGCGACCGCTCCCATGTTGAGGAGCAAACACTTCGTTTGTGGCTGCGCATCCGCCGCAACTGGCAGTTGTATGTCCTGCTCTTCCTGCCCGTGCTTTGGCTGATCGTCTTTCGCTATGCGCCGATGTATGGCGCGCAGATCGCCTTCCGACAATATTCGCCAGCCTTCGGCATCGAAGGCAGCCCCTGGGTCGGCTTCGCCAACTTCATACGGTTTTTCAATTCGCCCAAATTTGAACCGGTCATCATCAATACGCTGGTGCTCAGCTTTTATTCCTTGATCGCCGGCTTCCCCATCCCGATCATCCTGGCGCTGAGCCTGAACCAGGTCAAAACACGCATGTTCCGCAATAGCGTGCAGATGATCACATACGCGCCGCATTTCATTTCGACTGTAGTGATCGTCGGCATGCTCTTTCAGTTCCTGCACCCGCGCGTTGGCTTCACAGCTGTCATCGCGCAGTCCCTGGGGATGCAACCGCCCAATTGGATGGGCGACCCGGGGGCTTTCCGGCATATCTTTGTCTGGTCCGGCGTCTGGCAAGAAATGGGTTTCGGGGCGATTATCTACCTGGCGGTGCTTTCCACCGTCGACCCTGCCTTGCACGAAGCGGCAGTGGTCGATGGCGCCAACCGCCTGCAGCGCATTCGCTACATTGATATCCCGGGTCTGCTGCCGACGGCTATGGTGCTGCTGGTCCTGTCCACGGGACGGGTTCTGGAAGTCGCCTTTGAAAAGGTCTACCTGATGCAGAGCCCGCTGAACCTCGGCGTCGCCGAGGTGATCAACACCTACGTATACAAGGTCGGGCTGTTGTCGCCGATCCTTGATTTTTCCTATTCGACCGCAATCGGTCTCTTGAAAGGGATCGTCGGACTGCTGCTTTTGATAACGGTTAATCACGCCGCGCGGCGTCTGACAGAAAACAGTGTCTGGTAGCAACTGACGAAGCGGAGTGGCCGATGGCCTCAATGTCGAGTTACGAGAGCAACATCAACAAGGTTAACGAATCGGCGGTCGACCGTATTTTCATGATGGGTAACACAGCATTTCTGCTGGTGATTACTATCATCATATTGCTTCCGCTGATTTTCATCGTCAGCGCGTCCTTCAGTTCCGCCGAAGCGGTGATCGCAGGCAGGGTGACCTTGTGGCCCGTCGACTTCAGCCTGTTGGGCTACGAAACCATCTTCGAGCACAAAAAGGTCTGGAACGGCTTCGCCAACTCGCTCTTTTATACATTTTTTGGCACCATTTTCAACGTGTTCATGACCATCATCGCGGCTTATCCCCTGTCTCGGCAGGACCTGGTCGGACGTCGCGTCATCACGATCGCCTTCATCTTCACCATGCTTTTCAGCGGCGGCTTAATTCCTACCTATATGGTCGTGCGCGATCTGGGCTTGCTCAATACGCGGGCGGCGATGATCCTGCCCACCGGCATCGGCGTCTTTAATCTGCTAATCACGATTACCTTCTTCCGCACCACGATTCCGCCCGAGTTGATCGAAGCGGCGCGCATCGACGGCGCCAACGACTTCCGCACTTTCGGCAGCATCATCCTGCCGCTGGCGCGCCCGATCATCGCCGTGCTGGCTTTATTCTATGCTGTCAACACGCACTGGAACACCTATTTTCAAGCGCTGATTTATCTGAAGGATCAGGAGCTTTTCCCGTTGCAGCTCGTCCTGCGCGAGATTCTGATACAGAACTCGATTGACGCATCGATGCTCATTGACATCGAAGATCTGGTCGCGCGCGAGGGTCTGCGCGAACTGCTCAAGTATTCGCTGATTGTGGTCGCAAGCGTGCCGGTCATGATCATCTATCCCTTTGTGCAGAGGCACTTCGTCAAGGGTATGATGATCGGCTCGGTCAAATAGACTCAAAAGAAGATACGGAAAGGAGTTCCGCTATCGAATGTAACTGCCACCCCTTTTCACCACTTTGATATCAAGGAAAGGATATGACATGATTAGGAAGATTTTCGCGTTTGTGCTGCTCGTTGTCTTGCTCGCTGTCCCTCTGACGGCAGCCGGGCAAGATATGGTATCGGGACCCGGCGAATTCCCCATCGTTGAGGAACCGATTACCCTGAATATCCTGATGCTGGGTCATGCCATCGTCGAAGACTTTAATACCAATACCTTCACCCACTGGTATAGCGAACGCACCGGCATTAATCTCAATTTTGATATCGCGCCGCCAAACGAAATGCAGGAAGTGCTCAACCTGACCATCGCCAGCGGCGATCTGCCCGATATCATCGTCGGCTTCACAGTAGATCCGTCGGCTCTGGCGCTCTTTGGTCCGCAGGGCTTGTTCCTCCCGCTCAGCGACTTGATTGAAGAGCATGGGCACTTCATCCACGACGTATTTGCCGGTTCGCCGCAGGTGCGTCCGCTGGTCACCTCGCCCGACGGCGAGATCTACGGCTTGCCCCAGGTCAACGAATGCTATCACTGCTTCTACTCGCAGCGCGCCTGGATTAATTCCGATTGGCTGGAGAACGTCGGCATGGGCGTTCCGCAAACCACCGAGGATCTCGTTGATGTATTGACCGCCTTCAAAGAGCAAGACGCCAACGGCAATGGCGACCCCAATGACGAGATTCCGCTGGCGGCCGCCACCACCGGCTGGAATGGCAATATCGATGGCTTCTTGTTGAACCCCTTCGTCTTGAGCGAGTTCTCCGGACAGAATCGCTTCTTCGAGCAAAACGGCGGCGTGATCTCGCAGACCGTCACTAGCGAAGGCTATCGCGAGGGCTTGCGTTATCTGAATCAGTTGTTTAGTTTGGGGCTGTTTGGCGAGGAAAGCTTCACCCAGCCGATGGACCAGATCAAGCAGCAGGTAGAAGGCGGCGACGCGCCGACGATCGGCGTGGTGATTTCCGGCGCGCATCCCAACTTCGCCAATATCGGCGGCGACCGCTGGAAGAAATATGTCGCGGTGCCCTCGCTGGAAGGACCGACCGGACTGCGCCAGGCGCCCTTCAATCCCTGGGGCGTCGGCTCCGGCCAATGCGTCATCAATAGCCAGACGGAGCATCCTGTGGCGGCTTTCAAGTGGTGCGATGGCTTGTACGAACGCGAGACGACCTTGCGCTCCGTCTTCGGCATCCCGCAATGGGAAGCGGCGGAAGGCGAAGAGGGGCAATGGAAATGGGCCGAAGAAGGCGAACCAGCGCTGGGCGGCGATGAATTCGAATCGATCTGGCGCCGTCTTTCCACCTTTGGCTCGCTGCAAAACGTCCACTGGGCGCAGCGCGGACCCAGCTATCGCCCCAATCACTTGCGTTTGGGCGAGGTTCGTCGCGATGACGCCGCCGGCTTGGAAGTCGTGCTCCTTGAGGAGACCAGAGTCGCCTACGAGCCTTACGCCCGCGCTATCGAGGATTTGATTCCGCCGCTGGCATTGACCAGAGAGCAAGCAGCTGAGGTCACCGAATTGCGTTTGGGCATCACCGACTACGTGGCTCAGATGACAGCCGAATTCGTGCTCGGGCGTCAAGATCTCGATGCCGGCTGGGACAACTTCGTCGCCACGCTCGAGGCCCTGGGCATCAACCGCATGGTGGAGATATACCAGACGGCTTACGACGCACAATATGGCGGGTAGGCAGACGCAACCCCCCTCTTATTCTCCCCCCATTGCAATGGGGGGAGATTTGCCCGACCCGTTACAGCGATTGCGAAACGAATCCTCGCGTTCTACTTGTAAGCGTACAATTACGCTGGCGTTGCTCCCCCTCCCTGATGCTTCGGATTATTTCTCCCGTGAGGCGGGGGACCGAGGGGGCGCTGGGCCAGGGGGTGGGGTTGGCGCGCATGATGCCCAAACCCTATGACCCAACCCAATATCCTCTTCATCGTCTCCGACCAGCATAACGCCAAGGTCCTCGGCCACAAGGGGCGCCCGGATGCCCAGACGCCGCACCTGGACCGCATGGCGCGCGAGGGCTGCCGCTTCGACAACGCCATCACCCAGAACCCCATTTGCACGCCCAGCCGCGTCTCCTTCCTCAGCGGTCAGTATCCCCACAATCACGGCTACTACAGTTTGAGCGGACCCAACCCCGGCGGGCTGCCAAATATCTTCGGGCACTTTCGCTCAACCGGCTATTTCACCGCCGCCATGGGCAAGATCCACTGCCCGCAATACTGGGTAGAAGACCAATGCGATGTCTTCCACGAGAGCAATTCCTGGCAGGCCGGCAGCGTCGTCGGGCGCTCGGCCGCCTATACGCGCTTCTTGCGTGAACGCGGCCTGGAGCATTTGGAAGATCATATCCTGCTGCCGGAGTTCGGCGCGCGCGGGCGTCAAAGCGTCGAGGGTCGCCCAAGCCCGCTGAAATTCGACGAATCGCAAGAGGGCTGGCTGGCGGACACCGCTATCGAGACGATGCAACAGGCAGCGTCGCGCGAGCAGCCCTTCCTGCTGCACGTCAGTTTTCCGCGCCCGCACCAATGCACGACGCCCTGCCGGGAATTCTGGGATCTCTACAACCCGACGCAACTGAGCCTGCCACCCAATGCCGACTATGACCTCGAGGCAGCGAAGAAAGCCCCGCATATGATCGCGTCGGCGCGGCGCTGGCGCGAAAGCGACTGGCAGCTATTCGAGCCAAAGACCTTTGAAGCGGGGCGAATGCGCAAGCTGCGCGGCTACCTCGGCGCTGTCAGTCAGGTGGACGCGGCGGTTGGCAAATTGCTGGATTACCTGCGAGGGAGCGGACAAGCCGAAAACACCATCGTCGTCTACACATCGGATCACGGCGATTACGCGACCGAGCACGGCATCATGGAAAAGGCGCCGGGCATCTGCAGCGACGCCATAACCCGCGTGCCGCTGATATGGTGGGCGCCGGGGCGGATTAAAGCTGGCGGCGCGGTCGACGACATTGTCGAGTTGGTGGATATCTCGAATACGCTCTGTTCCTTGGCGAACATCGACCTTATGGAGACGAGCGACGGGCGCGACATCTCGCGCTTGCTCGCTGGCGAGCGGAGCGCGGATGAGCGCATCGGCGTCACCGAATTCGCCTGGAGCAAGAGCATCCGCAAGGGTCAATTTCGGCTGGTGCATTATCCACAGGCGATGTTCCCGGAGGCATATCCGGACGGCTTCGGCGAATTATACGATCTGGCGGCCGATCCCTGGGAAATGCGCAACCGCTATTTTGACGCCGAATATTCAGATCTTGTGGCAGGGTTGCGCGCGGATTTGCTGGAATGGCTGATCACCTCGACTCGTCCGCGCACGGTCAGCGGCGTCAACTCGTCGCGCTTTGATACGCCGGAACTGAATCAGCAGCGGATACAGCGCTATCAGACCGTGGTCAATCACGATGGCAAAATTAATCCGAAACTGCTGCGTTCGGCGAAGAACAAAAATTACTTGTAGCTGTCGATGCGACGCGTCGATTCACGCAGGACTAACTCGCTGTAAACCACCGATTTGTAGGGTAGCGTGTTGCGCCCTTCGATAATGTCGTGCAATTTTCGCAGAGCAAGCACACCGATCTCGAATTTGGGAATTTGCACTGTTGTCAATGGCGGGCGGGAGAAAGCGCTCTCCCTCGTATTGTCGATGCTGGCTATAGAGATATCCTCCGGAATGCGCAAGCCGAACTCACGAATCGCTTCCATAGCGCCGAGCGCCGTCTTGTCGCTGATTGCGATGACAGCGGTGGGCGGATTGTCGTCACTGCCAGCGAGGATTTCGCGCATCTGCATATAGCCCTTCAGCGGATGTCCGCGAATCGGCTCCGGGAGCCAGGCTTCCGGCACACTCAGCTTGCGTTCGGCAAGAGCCGCCAGGCAGCCCCGTAAGCGGTCGACCAGGCTGCTGTATTTGGTTGGACCCCTCAGCACGGCGACGCGCCGGTGACCAAGATCGAGAACATGGTTGGTTATCTCGTAACCGGCGTAAAAATTGTCGCCTAAAACACATGACAGTTTGGCATCGCTAATGTGAGATTCTATCAACACGATCGGCAAGGTCGGGGATACTAGCTCCATTATCGCCGCAGGCCTAATATCTCCATCGTTGGCAATTACCAAACCGGAGATTTGCTTCAGCGGCGACAAGCGATCCCCAGCCACGCTATGCGCCTCGCGCTTAAAGACTGAAAGCGCGAGTTGATAACCTAGCTCATCGGCTTCGGCTTGAATGCCGCGGATGATATCGCCGTAGAAGACATCGCTGATGGCGGGAATGGAACTCTCTTCGATCATGAATCCGATGGTCCGCACCGGCTCAGACGCGCGCCGACCGCCCGACTTGACCACATAATCCAGCTCGCCGATAACTTGACGCACTCGCTCGGCTGTCTTGCGGGAGACGCCAGGCTTCTCATTAACGACCATCCAGACTGTCGATAGCGATACATCAGCGGCTCTCGCCACATCACGCATATTTGCTTTTGTCTTCGTCACAATATCCAGCTTTCATCGTGTTCGGATAATGTTTAATAAACACCTTGCTTATTTGTAGTAGAACATGTTTGACTTATCGAGAAAACGGGTTATAATAACGAATCAAACAAGGTAATAGCAAGCATATGAAAGACAGCAATTATAATCTGTTTACTAAACATAATTGTAACGCAAATAATCCCGCTTGCCAGCGACAATTTGATAGATTCAGCGGATAGGCGACAGGACCAAGATGAACCATATCAAACTGGACCCCGAACGGCAAATCGGCCAGATCAACCGAGATATCTTCGGCGGCTTCGCCGAGCACCTGGGACGCCATATCTATGGCGGCATCTATGAACCCGGCTCTCCACTGGCGGACGAGAACGGATTTCGAACCGACGTACTGGAAGCCGTCCGGCGTCTGAAAATGCCCCTCATCCGCTACCCCGGCGGCAACTTTGTCTCCGGTTATCGCTGGCGCGATGGCGTGGGACCCAAAGCCGAGCGGCCGGCGCGGGTCGAGCTGGCATGGGAAGATATCGAGAGCAACCACTTCGGCACCGACGAGTTTGTGGCTTGGTGCCGCGCCTTGGATACAGAACCCTACCTGGTGGTCAACGCCGGTGATGGCGATATGCGCGAAGCCCGCGACTGGGTGGAGTACTGCAATAGCCGGTCCGATAGCGCCCTGGCGAACATGCGCCGCGCCAACGGCTTCGACGCGCCGCATAACGTGAAATACTGGGGCATAGGCAACGAAGTCGACGGCCAGTGGCAGATCGGGCACAAGACGCCGGACGAATACGCGCGTACGTACAAGGAGTTCGCCAAAGTCATGCGCTGGGTGGACCCGTCCATCAAACTGATCGCGGCGGTCTCTTCGGGTTGGCGCTATCAGCCAGTTGAACGAACACAGCTCCTTTTTGAGCAGGCTTCCGACTTTCTCGATTATCTATCGCTTCACTGGTACGTCGGCAATCCAGAAGACGACTACGAAAAATACATGACGCTCTCCGAGTTTTTTGAAGCGAGTATTACCGCTTTCGAAGGCTTGATTGCGGCGATGCGGCAGCAGTTAAGCATGGAGAGACCCGTACACATCGCCATCGACGAGTGGAACGTCTGGTATCGGGCGCGGGGAAATACGCGCGAAGAGCGCAATAACCTGGAGGAACGCTACAACCTGGAAGACGCGCTGGTGGTGGCCATGCACTTCAACGCCTTCATACGGCATTGCCGCTCGGTGCAGATGGCGAATATCGCGCAGATCGTCAATGTCATCGCGCCCATCTTCACGGACGAAGAAGGCTTGTTCCTGCAGACGATTTTCCACCCCTTTGAACTTTACGCCAGCAACTGCGGCGATATCGCCCTGGATGTCTTTTGGACGGGCGATACCTTCTCCGGCGGCGATTTCACCGGCGTCCGCACGCTGGATGTTTCGGCGACGATTGATGCGGCGGGCGAGAAACTGAGCCTGTTCGTCGTCAATCGCAGCCAGACGGAGACGCTGGAGACAAAGATATCGCTGGCTGACGCGAGTTTCGCGGGCAATGTGTCGGTGTCGGTCGTAAATGGGCCAGATATTAAAGCGGAGAATTCATTTGAGCAGCCGGAGCAAGTTACGGCGGCGCGGCGCGAGGCGCGCGCGCAAGGCAGCGACTACGTCCACTGCTTCGAGCCGCACTCCGTTACTGCTCTGATATTTGATTTGTAGTATAGAGTTATTTACACTCGGAGGAGGGGTCTAACGAAGAACTTTGCAAGTCAAACCACCGCGTCCGAAAATTTTCAGGAAGAGGTAACGTAATGTCAAAGTTAAGACTTATCACGCTGGCGCTGGTCGTAGCGATCGTGCTTGGTTCCTTCGGCATGGCGCTGGCGCAAGACACTACCGAACTATCGCTTTGGGTCTTCGTCGACCGGCACGGCCTGTACATGCAAAACGCAGCCGAGCGCTGGAACGAAGCGCATCCCGACCGCCCGATTGAGATCGTCTACGAGCAGATCGACTACACGCAGATGCACGACAATTTGCTGGCGTCGCTGCTGGTTGGCATGGGCGCGCCCGATCTGGCTGATGTCGAGATCAAAAAGTTCGCCACTTTCACCAAAGGCGATATTCAATTCCTCCCGCTGAACGAGGTCATTGATCCCTACCGCGAGGAAATCATCGAGTCGCGCCTGGCGCCCTACACCGCCAATGGCAACAACTACGGCATCGATTATCACCTGGGCGCCTTCGTCATGTATTACAACACCGGCATCCTCGAAGAAGCCGGCGTCGATGTTGACAGCATTACGACCTGGGACGATTACATTGCCGCCGGTCAACAGGTCACCCGAGACGCCGACGGCGATGGCGAGATCGATGTTTACATGGCGAGCATCGAGGTCACTGATATCTTCTCGGCTTATGCCTTAATGTTGATGAACGGCGGCGGCACCTATAGCGCCGATGGCGAGATCATCCTCGAGAGCGAAGCCAATATCGAAGCCCTGCAATTCCTGCAGGATCTGGTGCACGTACATGGCATCGCGCGCCCGGCTTCCGGCGGCGGGCATCACTCGCCCGATCACTTCATTGATCTGGTCGAGGGGCGCATCGCGTCGCTGTGGATGCCGCAATGGTACATGACGCGCTACCCCGACAATATGGCCAGCGCCCTGGCTGACGTGGCGGTGGTCCGCCCAATGCCCGTCTTTGAAGAGGGTGGCTATACCACGACCATGGGCGGCGGCACCGGTACTGCCATCACCAACCAGATTGATCCGGACAAGATTGCGCTGGCGGCTGAGTTCCTGACTTTCGCCAAACTTACCTACGATGCCAACGTCTTGCTCTGGACTGACCTGGGCTTCGACCCCATGCGGCTGGATGTCTACGATGACGAAGCGCTGCTGATCACCATGTCCGATTTCAGCGGCGAGATGCCTTTCATCCACATCAAAGCCGGCTTGGGCAATGTAGCGCCGGAATACACTGGTCCCTTCTATCCGGAAATGGCCACCATCTTCCAGACCACGGGTCTCTACGATTTGATTGAGAATCAAATGGACCCGGCAGAAGTCCTGGCCAACGCCGCTGAAGAACTGCGCGCGATGGGCGCCGAATTCTAAGCTGAGTACCTACGGGGCAGGTATCGTATGGAGACGCCTGCCCCATCTCTCGGCTGATTTGCCAATTGCTGTATCCTGACGGAGGCAGTGTGCTCGACATAGTCAAACTATCCCACCGTTACATCACTTGGTTCCTGCACCACAAGAAGGTGGTGCCGCTGGTCTTTTTGGCGCCATTCTTGATCGTCTTCCTAGTCTTCAAAGTTTATCCCGTCATCCTGGCGATAATCATGAGTTTCCAGAACTTCCAGGGCATCAAGAGCCAGGACTGGGTCGGGTTCACCAATTATGAAAATGTATTTGAATTAGTGCGCTTCAGTCAAGCGCTCACCAATACGACCGTCTATACCATCGGCACCTTGCTGGTCTTGATACCGCTGCCGCTGGTCCTGGCAGTGCTGCTGGATTCAGGACGGGTCATCGCGAGTACGGTTTTCCGAGTCTTGATCTTTTTGCCGGCGCTGACATCGCTGGTGGTGGCGGGAACGGTCTTCCGGCTGATACTGGCGAAAGATGGTTTCCTGAATTTATTCCTGGAAGGCGCGCTGGGCATGGATCGCTTGCGCTGGCTGGAAGTATCGGAGTTGGCGCTGCCCTCTTTGATCTTGATCGCGACCTGGCGCTGGACCGGCATGAACATCCTCTACTTCAATTCCGGTCTGGTCAATATCCCGAGCGAACTGTATGAATCCGCCGCCATTGACGGCGCCAGCCCCTGGCAAATGTTCCTGCGCATCACCTTGCCCATGCTGCGTCCAACAACTTTCTTTGTGGTCGTGCTCAGCATCATCGGCGGCTATCAAGTTTTCGTCGAACCCTTCATCTTGTACGCCGGGGGCGCTGGACCCGGCGACGGCGGCTTGACACTCGCCTTGCTGATTTATCGCACAGCATTCACCTCGTTCAATTTCGGCACGGCCGCGGCTATGGGTGTCATCCTCGCGCTGATCATCTTCATCTTTTCGCTAATTCAGTTTCGTTTCTTCGGTGTCTTAGGAGGTGAAGATTAAACCATGACTGCCACCCAATTCATTAATCCGGGGAAACTGGGCGCGCGGCGGCAATCTCGCCTGACAAAATGGCTCATGTTCGCGCTCTTCGTCTGCCTGGCTATCGTCTTCATATTCCCCCTCTATTGGATGGTCGTCAGTTCCCTGCGGCCCGAAGGGCGAATCTTCGTCGATGCTATGGAGATTATTCCCAGCGCCCTGTCGCTGGATACTTATCGCCGACTTTTTGAAGAAGAGCCTTACGGCATCTGGTTCGTCAACTCGATCACGCAGACCGGCGGTTACGCTTTCATGGGTGTATTTCTGTGCACGACTGGCGGTTATGCTTTGGCGAAATTCCGCTTCCGTTATCGCAATCTCCTTTTCATCTTGATTCTCGTATCACAGATGATTCCCTTTCACCTGTTGATCGTCTCGCTTTTTCTGATGATCATACAGATGGGTATGGCGGAGACCTATCAAGGCGCCATCGTCCCGCTGGCGGCGTCGCCCATAGGTATTTTCTTCATGCGACAATATATGCTGGCAATTGATGATGAAATGCTAAACGCCGCGCGGGTGGACGGCGCCAGCGAATATCAGATCTTCTGGCACGTCGTTTTGCCTAATGCGCGTCCAGCCATCGCCACGCTTCTAATCCTCTTCTGCATCGAATACTGGAATAACTTGCTCTGGCCCCTGATCGTCTTCCGCAAACCCGAGAACTTTCCGCTCGCGGTCGGTATCAAGCGGCTCATTGATCAATACCGACAACAGTACGATTTGACTATGGCTGGCTCGACCCTCGCCACCATACCGGTCATCATTTTATTCTTCTTCCTGCGTCGCCAAATTATGGAGGGGCTTGCCACCACCGGTACGGGCATCAAGTAGCAATTGACGATCGCTTCCGGATACAAGCGATACTTTCTTCCTGAAAAGCCCCCTTGCACGGCATAGCGCACAGGCGAGCCCATCCATTCCCCCAGGAGACATCGATTATGAACTCGCCCATCGTCCTTGGCATTGATCTGGGCACCCAAGGGCTCAAAGTCGTCGCATTTGATGTGGCGAACGCGCGGGTGCTGGGCAGCGTCTCGGCGGCGGTCGAGAATCTGACGCCAGCGCCCGGTTGGCTGGAACAAGAACCAAACCAGTGGTGGGCGACGCTCTGTCGGCTTGCGCGCGATTTGACAGCCGCGAAAGATATCCCGACAGAATCCGTAGTCGCGATCGGACTCTCCGGCCACATGCACTCGATTGTGCCGCTGCGCGCGGACAAAAGCGTCGCGCACAATTGCATCGTCTGGGCGGATACACGTTCACGCGAGCAGGCGCGGCGCATCAGCGCGGCGGCAAGCTCCGCGCTATGGAATCCGTCGATCGCGCCCTACAGCCTCGCCAAAATCCTCTGGCTTCGCCAGAACCGACCTGAGCTTTTCGACGAGATCGAGCACATCCTGTGGCCGAAGGATTACTTGCGCTACCGACTGACGGGAAAGATCGCGACGGAATACGCCGACGCTTCAGGCACGCTGATGTGGGATTTCGCCGCGCGCGCTTGGGACGAAGACCTGCTGGCGGATTTCGAGCTGTCTTCCGACCTGCTTCCCGATGCGCGCGCATCGAATGAGGCGGCCGGTACGCTTTCAAAAACAGCCGCCGAAGACCTGGGCTTTTCGGTCAACACTGTCGTGGCTTACGGTGGCGGGGACTGCGCCTGCGCGGTCGTCGGATCGGGCATACCGGACTCGGATACTTTGCTGATTAACGCCGGTACCGCAGTTCAAGTCATTGAAATGCGAGAAGAGCCGAGTCCCTATGATCGTGACGCCGGTGTTCGCTATCTCTTTGAACTCGGCGTCGAGGGCAGAACATTCGCCATCGGCGCGCTCAATAGCGCCGGGCATTCGCTGGAATGGTGGCGTCGGTTGTTGGACGAGCAACTGACCTATGCCGAATTCGATGCGCTGGCGGCGGATGAGACGCCAACGCCGGAGGGTCCGATTTTCCTGCCCTACCTTCAGGGCACGGGCACACCGCATCTGCTCGATGGTTCCTACGGCAGTTTTGTCCAGCTATCGGCGACTGCGGACCAGAGCGCGCTGACCCGCGCGGTGATGGATGGCGTTGCCTTCGGCATCAAGCACTGCGCCGAAGCGCTGGTCAAGGACGGTGATCTGTCCGCCAAGAAGATCCTCTTCACAGGCGGCGTGCCCAAAAGCCCGTTGATGCGGCAGATCCTCGCCAACGCCTTTGACGGAGAGGTCCGCTTCCGCTCCTTTTCCGATATGTCGGCTTTGGGCGCGGCTGCCCATGGCCTTGTCGCTGCGGGGTTGGCGCCGGATGCGCGGACATGGTTGGCTGAATTCGACTACGGCGAAGGTCACGCAAAGGAGTCGCCCGCGCTCCGTGAACGATACACGGTCACTTACGAGCGCTACAAGAAGTGGGCGGCTCGCATCACTTCAGCCTGACTAGTTTTGGGGCGGTCCCAGATTATCCAGTTGATAGCCATCAGGATAGCTCCTGTGGGCAGCGCGCGTGAGCAAGAAGGGTTTGCGGCGCGGTGGCAGGAAACGCAATAGCTTCGCCGCCAGCAGCAGCGCGCCATGCGCCAAAGGTTTCATCAAGAGAAGCGGTTTGGGATAGCCGAAGGCGCGGCGCAGGGGCTCGTCGAGCATGGCGTAGACCACTTGCCGAATGACTGGTTGCAGCGGTTTGGGATACCAACTCTGCATAACCTGGAGCGTGGCATCGGCAACGCGACGGTTCGAAGCTTGATAACGAAATCGCTCCCTTTCATAGGCTTGCTTGAATCTCTCGAATTCTTCAATCGTAGGCGGGATGTCCTTGATCGCCATGCGCGCCCCCACCTCGACCCAAAAATGATAATTGGCGAGATTCTCGCGCTGGCTCGGACGCCGCCAACTGAATCTCTGTGTCCAGTAAATCGGCTCGAAGACAAAAGTGGACAAGACGTAGAGCATATCGTCATTGGCGATGTCAAATTTGCCGTGCATACGGTTGATCAGCTTGATCGCTTGACGACCGCGCGGGCTGTCATAACCGTTCTCGACGATCTCGGCCAGCAGCAAACCGGTGTCGTCGACGCGGCGTTGCCCATGCCTTTTGAACTCTCCTGTTTGATCAAGCAGTTGGCTGATGCTGGGCACGCCATAACTGCGGAACAAGGCGAATTCCAGAGACTTGCGGATCAGCCAGGGGTATTCGTAGGCGCCGACTAGCAGAACGATCTGCTGGCAATCCGCTTTGGGATCCAGCCGCAGGATGCGATCTCGGATGTCGAATCGTCCAGCCACGACAATATGTTTCTCAGCTAGCCTCCGCCTCGGCCAAGCGCGCGCGCAGGACTTTTTCCAGCAATTCGACCGGAAGTTCGCCACCCGGTTTAATGTGGAGGGTCGTGCCAGAAGTCCAGATGCCGGCCTCTTTCAATTCGTCTTTCATCAGCGCCGGAATGGCTTTGCTCATGGTGTGAAAACCGCAATGTTTACTAGCCGCCGACATGGCGACGAAATCTTTCTTGAGGCGAAAGATCGGGATCTTATAGTTGACGCGCTCGGTGCATTCTGGCGCAACCCGCCTGATGATTTCGCGCAACTGCTCAAGCGTCTCGCGGAAGCCATCCTCCTGAGCCGCCAAATAGGCGTCAACCTCTTGTGGCGCGTGACGGGTCGGCTTCGGCTTACTCATCGCGGAAAGCCCTTTCCAATTCAGCGATATTCAGTTTCCTCATTGTTAAAAACGCTTGAGTAACACGCTCGACCGCCGCCGCATCGCTACTGTTCAACATCTCGCTCAGGGCAATTGGCGATATCTGCCAGGATACCCCAAAGCGGTCCGTGAGCCAACCACATTGCAACTCCTCGCCACCGTCTGCCGTCAAGCGATCCCAGAGCCGGTCAATCTCCATTTGATCGACGCAGTTCACCAGGAGCGACATCGCCGGGTTAAGTTTATAGTGGGGACCGCCGTTGATGATGCAAAATTCCTGGCCCGCCAATTCAAATTCGGCGGTCATGATGGCTCCGGGCGTCCCCATTCCGCCCTGACTGTAGCGTAAGATACGCGTCACGCGCGCGTCTTCGAAAAGGGACGTATAGAGTTCGAGCGCTTCCTCGACCCGTCCGTCAAACCATAGGTTCGTCACAATTTTTTGCATGGCTCACTCCGCCGGGTAGACCAATCATGCTCGACATCCTAGCGATGATTTCTGGCCGGCGCCTGGCGGGTCGGCGTCGGCTTACTCATCGCGGAAAGCCCTCTCCAGCGTGGCGATGTCCAGCTTGTCCATTGGCATGAAGGCAGCCATGACGCGTTCAACAGCGGCGGCATCGTCGCTTTTCATAATCTCCATTAAGCGGCGCGGCGTAATCTGCCAGGATACGCCGAAGCGGTCAGTCAGCCAGCCGCAGCGGCTGGGCGCGCCGCCGCCAGAAATCAAGCCCTCCCACAGCCGGTCGATTTCTTCCTGATCGTCACAAAGCACCATGAGCGACATAGCCGCGCTGTGCTCACAGAAGGAATTGCCGTTGATGATGGTGAAGACCTGCCCGGCGAGCTCAAAATCCGCAGTCATGATATCGCCGGGTTTGCCCATACCGCTTTCGCCATAGCGATGGATATGGGTGACGCGGGAATCGGGCAGAAGCGAGGTATAGAGCTCCAGCGCCTCTTCGACGCGACCATCAAACCAGAGATTGGTGACGATCTTTTGCATGGCTTAGTCCTCCGTTTTGATTTCAACTGCGTAGGATTTCATCGACTTGATCTTCTTGCCAGTTGCGGACGCGAATTGGCAAACATCACAAAAGGCGACTGATCCGCCCTGCTCCAGCGTTATGATGCCATTGACCGCGCCCTCGCGCCCGTGGGTGATAATGGAATGGATGACCAGTTCGGCCGCGACCGCGTTTTTCATCGCTTCCAGCGCCTCGCGCGCGGCCGCTTTGCCGCGTAGGTCGGCCTCGCCGATGATCTGCCAGCGGATGTCGTCGGTGAATTTGTCGAGGATGCCCTCGACATCGGCGCGGGCGAAAGCGATGTTCAGGTCCCGCAGTAGCAGCTTCTTTGGCGCATTGTCGCAATCGGCATTGACGGTGATCTTGAGCATAGCTGAGTCTATTAGCTGCTGCGTTAGTCTTGCAGATTCGCTGGTCCAAACCCAAAAGGCAGCAGATCCGCCAGCGTCGCTCGCTGATGCACTGCTCCGTCGAGATCAGCCATGACAACAATCATACTCGGCGAGAACTCATAGAGCAATTGCCGGCAGACGCCGCAGGGGGATCCGCCGTCGCGCGTGACGACGGCGACTGTGGAGAACTCGCGTTTGCCCTCGCTGATCGCTTTGACCAGGGCGGTCCGTTCGGCGCAGATGGTCGGACTATAACTGGCGCTTTCCACGTTGCAGCCGGTGAAAACGTCGCCGTCGAGCGTCAAGAGCGCCGCGCCGACGCGGTAGTTGCTGTAGGGGATATAGGCGTTCTCGCTGGCGGCGAGGGCGGCTTTTACCAAATCAGCTTCAGTTGGACGAGACATGTGGGTTCAATGACTCCATATTGGCCTTGCCGGCGCTCTGGCTTTCTGTCAACTCGGCCGCGATCTTGCGCACGGCAACCTTGCGGATGCGGTGACCGTCAATGGATTTGACCGTCATGCTCAAAACATCGGTGGCGATGGTCTCTTCGGCCTCGGGCACGCGACCCAAGTGCAAATAGATATATCCGCCCAGCGTGTCTGTTGCGTTGGTATCGATCGAACAGTCGAGCAGATAATTGAGGTCATCGAGGTCCATGCTGCCGTCGATCAGCCAAGAGCCGTCGCCCACCGCGACGAATTCTTCTTCTTCATCGACATCGTATTCGTCACGGATATCACCGATGATCTCCTCGATCAGGTTCTCAATAGTAATTAAGCCCGAGGTGCCCCCGTATTCATCCACCACCACCGCCAGGTGGATGTTCTCCGCCTGCATCTCCTTTAACAGGGCATCGGCGCGTTTGCTTTCCGGCACGAACCAGGCCGGACGGATCAATTCCCTGATTGAACTGCTGCCCAGGTCGTCGCGGTTCTCCAGCAAGGTCAAGATGTCCTTGGCTATGAGCAAACCAATCACTTGGTCAATGCTGCCTTCATAAACGGGCAGGCGCGAAAAACCGGAATCGACAAAGGCGGAAAGCGCCTCCATCATCGTGTCATTGACCTCGAGCGCGACGATGTCGATACGCGGCGTCATCAGTTCCCGGGCGTTGCTATCGCCCAATTGCAGCACGGAATAGATCATGTCCCGCTCTTCTTCTTCGATAGTGCCGCCGCTGTGCCCGGCGCTGACGAGTGTTAGAATCTCCTCTTCCGTAACCAGGTTGACCAGAGGCTCGCCGCCGAACAAGCGCGAGATCAAACGGCTCACAAAGAGCACCAAAGCCGTCAGGGGCGACATGATCAATACCAGAGCGCGCATGGGCGTGACGGCGAGGCGATACAAGTTTTCGGCGTAGGTCGAGCCTAGCGCCTCCGGCACCAGATCGCCCAGAATCAGCGTCACGGTTGCGCCCAGAATGACCGTAATCAGCGCTACCGCAAGCCGGGCGGCGAGATCGCCATCGGTTATCGAATCATTAACCAACAGCACCAGAACTGTGGCGATGGCGAATCGTGTCAGAATATGCGCCAGGCTGACCGTCATGCCCAGGCGCAAGGCTTCTTCCGTCAGCGCCAGAACCCGCGCCGCGCTATTGTCGCCTTCCTCCGCTCGTTCGCGCAGCCCGGCGCGCGAAACGTTCTGCAGCGCGGCGCTCAACAAACTGACGATGGCGTGGATGCAGATCAGGACAAAAAGCGCTGCCGCAAGCCAGGTCATCTCCGCCCTTCCATACATCCGTTTACGGCGAAATCAAAATACACCGGACATGTTGATCCATGATCGGCTGAAGCAAGATTTCCTATGTGCGTGGGACTCCCGGAGGGAGGCTCAGGTGTGTCGTCCACTGTTTTTTCAAAACTCGCTTTACAGAGTGAAATTACTATACCACAGGGATTTCGACAATTGCAAGTAGGCGCGCAATGGGGGGAACAGAACAATCGCATCAAATTGAAATGCCGCCGACTACACCGTGTTGGCGATCTGTAAGGCTTGACCGGTACTAGAAGCTTGGCGCGCAATTCGTAGCCCCTCACCCGCGCAAAAAGGATGAGGAAACGGGTCGGCATAATCGCAACATCTATCACAAGCTCCGCTGTCAGTTAGGTAGTTAGGAAGTTGGGAAATCTCTAGGAATTGGGAATCCCTTCCTAACTGACCCAACTCCCACTGGACAACTTTTGTTGTTGTTGTCCTGTGGGAGTGTTCATGGGCGCGGGCGAGATACTAGGTCGCGTAGAGGCTGACCGCTGGACACGACCGTCAGCCGCCCCTGCATTCTTATAATCTTGCCGGGCGAAACACGCATAGTGATTTTGAAGCGATTGCCCGTCTTGCCTTGGGCTTCGGATGATTTTTGCCCCGAATGCGCTACACTAGAGACGAATTCCAAAAATGTAAGATGCGGGGAGGATGAACGGTGACAGACATGATGCGCGTGGCGCTGGGCCAGCATCCCGTGGCGACGCACGAGTATCTGACCTTTGCCAAACAGCTTGGCGTCGGGGGCGTACAACTCAATATGATCGGCAAGGAGATTGATCTGATCGGGGATGTGACTGACCTGCCACCGGACAAGGGCTACCTCGATGCGACCTATTTGCAAGTGCTCAAGCAGAAGGTCAATGATTACGGCTTGGCTCTGGAAGCGATCGAGAACGTGCCGCGTCACTTCTATATCGACGCCATGCTTGGCGGACCGCGGCGCGACCCGCAGATCGAGAATTACCAGCGCACAGTGCGCAATATGGGCGCGGCGGGCATCCCCATCCTGGGCTTGAACTGGATGCCAAACTTGGTCTGGCGCACGCCGATGGCGGTCGGGCGCGGTGGCGTAATTGTTACTGCATTTGACATGGAGCGGGCGCTGGCCGGCGAAGTGGAGGTCGGTATCACCGAGCTGACCGAAGCTGAGGACCGCGAGTACAGCGAAAGCGAGATCTTCGACAACTATGTCTATTTCATGGAGCGTGTGCTTCCCGTTGCCGAGGACGCGGGCGTCAAGATCGCGCTGCACCCCGACGATCCGCCGGTGGAATCGCTGGGCGGGATCGCGCGGGTCTTTTACAAGCCGGAGAATTTCAAGCGCGCCCTGGACGCGGTACCAAGCCCCAACCACGGCCTCGACTTTTGCATGGGCTGCTTTTCCGAGATGGTTTACGCCGACAAGAGCAACAACGACGGCGTGCTGGACGCCATCCGCTATTTTGGCGAGCGCGGCAAGATCTTCTATGTGCACTTCCGCGATGTACAGGGCTGCGTGCCGAGCTTCCAGGAGTGCTTCCCGGGCGAGGGCAATGTCGATGTGGTGGCTGCGATCAAGACACTTAAAGAGGTAGGCTTCACCGGCTTTATCATCGACGATCATGTGCCGGAGATGATCGACGACAGCGATTGGCGGCACCGCGGTCACGCTTATTCAACCGGCTATATCATGGCGCTGGTCGAGGCGGTAAACAAGTTGGCTTGACCTTCGCCTTCAGGTGACAGCCGCCAGGCGCCGGCGTCCCTCCAGCAAGAGCATCGCCTCGTGCAGCAAGAAGGTGATCGCCATGACAAGCGCCAGGAATTGTGGAAGTATCTCCAGGCCAAAGGCTTCCGCCAAGGTCCCGGCTAGCCAGGGCAAGGCAGCCATGCCCAGACTGGCGCCGGTGAATTGAAAACCGATGGCATTCGCGACGTGATGGTTGCCGACGCGCCCCGGCGTATCCGAAGCCATCAGCGGCGCGAAGGGTGCGATACAGAAGCCGACCAAGGCTAATCCGATGAGCGAGCTGGCGTCGCTTGTGCCCGACCAGAGCAAGGCGGCGCCACAGACAGCGCCCAGGGAGTTCAGGCGCAGGAACATGCCGTTGCCGATCCGCGTGATGATGAAGCCCGCCACGAAGCGACTGACCGTCAGGCTTGCCCAATACAAGCTGACCCAAACGCCGGCGACTTTGGGATCAATCAGCCGCGCGTCGATCAGGAAGTTGTTGGAAAACTGTCCGGCGACCAACTCGAGGCCCGTGGTCGTCATAAAAATCAGCACCATCAGCCAGACGATGGGCATACGCATGGTCTGGCGCAAAGTGGCATGGGCGCGCTCGCCGCGCTTGTTCTTGGCTTCGCCCAAGGTCCATTCTTTGCGCGTGAGGAAAAAGCCGAGCGCGATGAGGGCGCGCATGGCTGCGAACATGACGTATGCCCAACGCCAAGCCAGCCCAAGATCAATCACGATGGTTGTAACGACCAAAGGACCAATTGTAGAACCAATGCCGAAGCTGCCATGCAGCCAATTCATCTGCCGAGCTGAAAAGTTGACCGCGGCGAAAGCGTTGATGCCGGCAGCCATGACACCGGATCCCACGCCGCTGATAAAAGCCGCCAAAAGCACAACGAACCAGAATGGAGCCGCGGCGAATACCAGCAAGCTCGCGCCCGTCACGCCGATCCCGGTGATTAACACCGGGGCGATGCCGAAGCGGTTGATCAGAGGCCCGCTGGACGCGCTGGTCAGAAGCCGTCCGACGGTGGCAACGGAGACCAAGACGCCTAAGGCGCTCAGCGTGAGGTCAAAATCCGCTTGCACATAAATCCAGACAACGCCCAGCGCGCCGGCGTGCAAGCCGCCCATCGCGAACATGGTGCAAGACAGCATGAATAACTTTGTTGTGCCGCTGGGCTGTCGGAGGCTCATATATCCATTTCTTCGCCTTTAGAGGCGAGGCGCGCCAAGCACCAGTCGAAGGCGCATTCGGGGGAGTTTAACCGAGATTGCTGACCAGCGCGATACGAGATTCGCGCAACTCTCGCGCTGAACTCAAGCGGCGATTCGACGCCGCAACAAATTCCACAGCCAGACCAGTTCCTCCAGTCGCAATACCCGCGCCATTATCAAGAATATGCTCCCGTAAAGCAGTGCGCACACAGTCACCAGCAGCGCCTCGTGCAGGATGCTCGCCGCGCCAAAAGCCGCGCTCAAATATGGCAAAGTCGCCAGAGCCGCTACAGCCATCGTTAGTGAGGCGACGGCTGTCTTGAAGACGGTCGTCGCCATTCGCTGCGAACCAAAGCCATCGAGTCGCCGCCAAAGCAGGTATCCAGAGATCGAAGCGTGGACAAAATGCTTGAGGCTGTCGGCGATCATTAAACTGAACAAGCCGAAAGAATCGAAGAGAAGCAGAGCGGCGCCCATATAACAGACCAGGCTCACGACGCCGACCAGCGCCGGCGTCAGCGTATCTTTGCGGGCATAAAAGGCGTAAACCAGGAGCAGATCAACAGCGGCGAAAGGCAATCCGATCAGGTACAAGCGTAATGCTTGCGCCGTGACCTGCGTATCCGCCGCGCCGAAAGCGCCATGCTCGAACAGCAAGGCGATGATCGGGATCGCCAGCACGAACAAGCCCGTCGCCGCGGGCAAGATCAGCGTGGCGGTCAAGCGCAATCCCAGGCCTAAGGTATCCTGAAAAGCGCGCCGGCCGTCTTCGGTCATCTCAGACGATTGCCGCGCCAGGGTCGGCAAGATGGCGATGCTTATGGCTGTCGCGACCAAACCTTGGGGAAATTGGATGAGCGTCGTCGCCCAAACCATATAGGCGATCCCGCCCGCGCCCGTTTGGTTGGCGATGTTGTAGCTAAAGGGCCGGATGATGAGCGTGTCCATGATCAGCGAAAACATCACCGGCGCATAGAGCAAGGCGATGCTGCGCAGCGCGGGATGACGCCAGCGGATGCGCAAACGAAGTCGGCGCAATTGCAGCCCGGGCAACTGCAATGCCATCTGGGCGATGGCGCCGATCAACCAGCCGAGCGCGACGACCATGATGCCGCTCGCTGGCCGCGCCAAGACAAAGGGATTCAGGCTGGCGATCTCGCCCAACTTCGCTTGCAGCGCCATCGACGGCACAAGCGCCAATGTCACCAACACCGTGCAAGCGTTGAAGACGACACCCGCAAAGGCCGGCAAGGTAAAGGAACGCAGCGCGAAAAGCGTCCCGCTGAAAACGGCGAACAAGCTCATGCAGATCAATGCCGGCGCGGTCATGCGCAGCATATCGGTGGCGAGCCGGACGGTGCCCGCGTCGGCGCCGCTGGCAACAGCCATAACGATCTGCGGGGCGAAGATCTCGATCAGCAGCACCAGCAGCGCCAGCGCCACCGTTACCAGGCTCATAAGAATTGACACTACGCGCCACAATTCGTCTTTGCCGCGCGTGACGATGATTTCGCTCAGCACCGGAACGATTGCGCCGTTGATATGCCCGCCAATGAGCAGGTCGTAGATAGCGCGGGGTACGATGATGGCGACTTGAAAAGCGTCCACCGCGCCGCTGGCGCCGAATAGAAATGTGAGCATGGTTTCCCGCGCCAAACCAAGAACGCGACTGAAGATATTGCCTAGCGCGAGAATGCCGCTGGCGCCCGCCACGTTGGCGTTGGTGCGTTCCTGCTCCGCGGCTTGCCCGTCGCTGGAAGGGGGCGAGTCTTCAGCACTGGGGTGTGACGGCTGCTCCGCTTTCATGACTTCGACTTTCGCCTGGGACCTAGGCTCGAATAACGCGCTTCAATATACACCCGCGGCGCTGATATGCTCAATCGGCAAAAGAGAGGCGGCCTTCCTGGCTCAACACATCTGCCTTAGCGGAATCCACAAAGCATACTACAATCAAAAAAGACCAATGATGGACTGCCCGGCATGGACGAACAAATACAAGGCGCGATCGAACGCATCACCTATTTCAACGAAGACAACGGCTACAGCGTCATCAAGATCACCCCCGACAAGCGCTATCCTCGGGCGCAGGCGCGCGATGGAACCGTCACCGTCGTCGGGATTATGCCAGCTTTGCAAGAAGGCGAATCGGCGCAGTTCAGCGGCGCCTGGGTCAACGATGACCGATATGGTTTCCAGTTTCGCGCCGAGCAAACCATACCAATCGCGCCACATACTGCGAAGGGCCTCATCAGTTACCTGAGCAGCGGCATCGTCAAGGGCATCGGACCGCGCACCGCCGAGAAGATCGTCAACCACTTCGGCGAGAAGACCGTCGAAATACTCGACACAGATCCGCGGCGTATTCATGAAGTGCCGGAGCTCAAGACAAAGTTGGCGGATAATCTCATCGACGCCTGGGCGAAAAACCGCATCACGCGCAATTTGCTGATCTATCTGCAAGGCTTGGGCATCAGCGCCAAGATCTCCCGGCGCATCATCAACGAATACGGCGCGCAGACGCGGACGATCGTCGAGCGCAATCCCTATCAACTGGCGGAGGACGTCTTCACAATCGGGTTTCGCAAGGCTGATCAGATCGCCAGGAACCTGGGCGTAGAAGTTGATGCTAAGTACCGTCTGCGGGCAGGCTTGCATCACACGCTGAACGAGTTGTCGCGCGAGGGCCATACCTACGCCCCGCAAGACGAGTTGATCGAGACCGCTTGCGAATTGCTCGGTACTGACGACAAACAGGCTTTGAAGATCGCCCTGCATGGACAAGTGACCGCTGACAAACTCATGGAAGACCGGCTGCATGATGGCGCAGGCGCGGAGTTGATCAGCGCGATCTATTTGCCGCGCTTCTTCCGCGCGGAAACGGGGGTCGCCACTCAGATGCGCGCTCTGGTCGCGAGCCCGAGTATCATCATTCAGGATCATCGCAAAACAGATTGGAGGCGATTCTTGCGGCAATTGAGCGCGAGCAACCAAGTCGATTTGTCGCCGCAACAACAAGGCGCGGTGCGCGCAGCGCTTTCCAGCAAAGTCAGCGTCTTGACCGGCGGACCGGGCACCGGCAAAACGACCACCCTGCAAATGCTCATCGGCGCGCTCAATGACGGCGACTACGCCTACAAGCTGGCATCGCCGACCGGGCGCGCCGCCAAACGCCTTTCGGAAGCGACCGGCGTGCCAGCGAGCACAATACACCGTCTTCTGGGCTTCTCAGCCGAGATCGGCGGCTTCGAGCACGACGAAGAGAACCCGCTGCCAGTCGATATGGTCGTCATCGACGAAGCCTCCATGCTGGACTTGCAACTATTCCACAGCTTGCTGCGCGCCCTGCCGGCCAGCGCGCACCTGCTCCTTGTCGGCGATGTCGACCAGTTGCCCTCGGTTGGCGCCGGCAACGTATTGCGCGATGTCATCGAGAGCGGTATCGCATCGGTCACGCGCCTCGATCAAATCTTCCGACAAGACGATGACAGCCATATCGTCAGCAATGCGCATCGTATCAACGAGGGATTGGAGCCATACACCGGCAACGAGAGCAAAGACTTCTTCTTCTTCAACATCGCTGAACCGGAAGCGGCGGCGGATATGCTGGTTGATATCGTGAGAACGCGAATTCCCGCGCGCTGGGGATTGGATCCCGTGCGCGACATCCAGGTGATATCGCCGATGTACCGTGGCTTGATCGGCGTCAACAACCTCAACAATCGCTTGCAGGGGGAACTGAATGACGACCTCCGCATGGCCAGCGTCAAACTGGGCGGGCGCGTCTTCCGCGTCGGCGACAAAGTCATGCAGACCCGCAACAACTACGAAAAAGATGTCTTCAACGGCGATATCGGCTTCATCGACAGCATCGACGACGATGACAACTCCCTGGAAGTCGTTATTGACGGCAACTACATAAGCTACGATTACAGCGAAACCGACGACCTGATGCACGCCTATTGCATCAGCACGCACCGTTCGCAAGGCTCGGAGTATCCGGCGGTGGTCATGCCGGTAGCGACGCAGCATTACATCATGCTGCAGCGCAACCTGCTCTACACGGCGATCACCCGGGCCAAGCAATTGGTTGTCCTGGTCGGCACGCGGCGGGCGCTATGGATCGCGGTCAACAACAACAAAGTCGCGGAGCGTCATAGCGGTTTGTTGATGCGGTTGCGGGGGTAGTGAGGTAATCACAGGTTTATTGCAGAGCGCAATAATCTTTCGTACAATTGCAACTTAAACCAAAATATTAGCGACGGATATGGCGCAGCAGATCACAGGCGCAGTCCACGAGATTGTGTTCGCAGACGAAAAAAGCGGCTGGACTGTTCTCCGAATCGTCCCGGAGACGGATTATCCCCAAGCGCAGGGTCATGATGGAACGGTTACCATCGTTGGGACGATGCCGGCTTTCAAAGAAGGGGACCCAGTGAAATTCACGGGTGAATGGGATAATGACCGGCGCTATGGCATGCAATTCAAAGCAAGCGAGGCGGTTGAGCGGCTGCCTAAGACAGAAGCGGAGATCATCGCCTTTCTTAGCAGTAACCAAGTGAAAGGCATCGGACCCACCGCAGCGAGGAACATTGTGGCGCTATTCGGAGAAGCTACTATCGAAATCCTCGATGAAGATCCGAATCGCATCGCCGAAGTCCCCGGTCTAAGAAATATAGAAGTAGAACGCTTTATCAAAGACTGGACGGAGAACCACGTCCAGCGCCATACGCTCAGCTTTCTGCAAGACGAAGTAGGTTGCAGCCCCAAACTCGCGCGACGCATTTACACCGAATACGGCGTCGAGACGAGGCGAACGATAAAAACAGACCCCTACCGACTGGCGATAGACGAATTCCTCACTTTCAAGAAAGCGGATATATTCGCCAAGAAACTCGGTGTGCTCGACGGGCACCTCGTTCGCCTGCGCGCCGGCTTGGTACAGGCGATGCACGACTTCGCAGGTGACGGGCATACCTTCGCGCCACGATCAGGCGCGCTGGCGCGAGCGGCCAAATTTCTACGCATGGAAAACGACGAGGGGTTGGAAGCGGCGCTTATCAACCTTCTGAACGCGGAACAGCTTGGAGAAGAGCTATTCGATGGTGACAATCGCGCAAAGCCAACTCGCGCGATCTATCTGCCGCGTTTTTGGTATGCGGAAAACGCTGTGGCGGAAACGTTGAACGCTATCGTCATCCGACCCAGCCGACTCATTGATCGAGAGCGCAATATAGACTCGCTCGACCTCATCATCAAGCATTTTTACCGGGAAGGCATCGATAGTCCTGCGCCCGAGCAGATAAGCGCCGTGCAAGCGATATTAGCCAACAAAGTCAGCGTGCTCACCGGTGGACCGGGCACAGGCAAAACGGCCACCTTGCGCATCTTGGCAAGCGTACTCCGCGAAATGGGATACGCCTTCAAACTGGCCGCCCCGACTGGACGCGCCGCCCGCCGCCTTTCCGCGGCCACTGGCAACGATGCCTCCACGATTCATCGGCTCTTGAAATGGAATCCAGATACTGGCCATTTCATTTATCACGAGGGCAATCTATTGCGCACTGATATGGTCATAGTAGATGAGGCCTCCATGCTTGATCTGCTCCTGTTTGACAGTCTCCTCAAGGCGTTGCCACTGAAGGCGCATCTGCTGCTCGTCGGCGATGTCGATCAATTGCCTTCAGTGGGCGCGGGCAATGTGCTGCGCGATGTCATCAACAGCGGCATCGCCAAAGTGACTCGTCTGCAACAAGTTCATCGTCAAGATGAAAAGAGCTCCATCGTCAGAATTGCCAAGGATATAAACGAAGGACGCATGCCTGTTATTGATAACAAGTCCAGCGATGTTTTCTTCTTCAGAGGCATTCGAGACCCTGAAGAAGTCGCTGACATGATCGTAGATATCATCGCTAGGCGTGTGCCAAACCGCTGGGGCTTTGATCCCGTGCAAGACATTCAAGTGATTGCGCCGATGAAAAAGGGCTTGATCGGCGTCAACAACCTGAACGGCCGCTTGCAGCAGGCGCTAAATGGCGCGTCTTGGCCGCAGGTCCAAGTAAGTGGCAAGACTTTGCGCGTTGGCGACAAGGTGATGCAAACTCGCAATGACTATGAAAGAGATGTGTTCAATGGCGACATCGGCTTTATCCAAAGCATTGATTTCGAAGGTAGAACGCTCAAAATCAAGTTTGAAGACGGCAATCCTCGCAAACCGCGAGCGCAATTGAGCGAAACGTCTGATGCGAGTGATCGTGATGAGTTCCTTGCTCCTTTGCCCGGCTCTGATAACATTACGTACAGTTTCAGCGACATTAGAGACTTGGAGCTCGCCTACTGTATCACCATCCACAAATCGCAGGGGTCGGAGTTTCCGGTCGTCGTGTTGCCAATTCATACTCAGCAGTCAAGGATGTTGCGACGCAACCTCCTCTACACTGCGATTACGCGGGCGAAGCAGTTAGTGATATTGGTAGGGACCCGGAACGCTTTGCAGGAAGCTGTAGACAACGACTTAGTCGAAGAGCGGCATAGTGGTTTGTTGCATCGTCTGTAGTGTTTGGTTTCCGTGCCATTTACCTCAAGTTTGATTAACCATGTGCGCTTGGCGCTTTCGACAGTCAAGCGCGTTCCAGTGATATGCGCACGCCTTCAGCCCGCTCGGGCTCAAAACTCGCGGACGAACCCCTCGTCTTGAAGCTCACGCGATAAGGCGCCGGCGCGTTCGCCGCCAGGTGCGCGCGCAGCGGACTTGAGGAATCTCTTGGCGACAGATATTCCAGGACATGCGAACCAATCTCGAAGCGAATTCCTGACGCGCCCAGGTCCTCGTCTATAGACGCTTGTCCGTCTTGCCCCAATACGGCGCCCATGATGGCGGCATATCGCCCCGCGTCTTCCGTCGCCAAGCTGAGGCAATGGATGCCGGTCACGCCGTTGGCTTGCGTCGTTTCGCCCGGCAGTCGCTGCGCGCGTGGCGTGACATCTTCAATGATGAAGGGCATGAGACCTTGAAACTCGCCGCCGACTTTGTTGTTGATCCACTTAACCTCGTAGCCGTCGGGACGCCGTCGCCTGCCGTCGGTCAGATCGCCCGCCGCGACGCCCTGCGCCCGAAAAGCCGCCAGATCGGCGCGGATATCATCGGTGGCCAGGCAAAAGTCGATCAAGCCGCCGCCGCGCTCGTGCAGCAGGTCCCACCAGGGATGCGCCGGGCTCTCTTCGTAGAAGCCCAGCAACTCAATATACGAGCCGTCTTCAAAGCCGATCAAGGCATTATGCGATCCATAAGGATGCGCCCCGCCTGCGACAACGCTGAAGCCGAGCCTGCGATAGCTTTCCATGGCGGAATCGAGCTCGCGCGCGGCGATGACGATATGGTCGATGCCGAGGATCATAAGCGCTGTCCTTTCTCAGATGAATTGATCAAACGTAGCCACCCTCCACCTTCGTCACCAAAATTGGCTCATCGCCATTGATGATGACGGTATGCTCGTATTGCGCCGAGATGCTGCCGTCGACCGTGCGCAGGGTCCAGCCGTCGTCTTCGGTTTTGATGCGCCCGCGACCGGTATTGAAGAAAGGTTCCAGCGTGACCACCATGCCGTCCTTTAACACATCTCGGTTGCGCCTGTTGTAGAAGTTGGGAATAGAAGGTTTCTCGTGAATATGGCGGCCGACGCCGTGCCCGCCCAATTGACGCAGGGTGCGATAGCCGTTTTTTCTGGCGTATCTCTCCACCGCCTTGCCGATGGCATTGGCGCGCTGCCCCGGACGCGCCATGTCGATTGACATGTACAAGGCGCGGCGCGTGGCGCGGCAAAGTCTTTCCAGCGCGGGCTGAGCCGGCGGCAGGATAATTGTAGCGCCAGTATCGCCCCAGTAGTCTTCCAGCACGGCGGAGACATCTACATTGAGCAAGTCGCCTTCACGGATCAACCGATCCTTGCGCGGGACGCCATGCGCCGCCTCGTCATTGAGGCTGATGCAAGTGAATCCGGGGAAGCGATAGGCGCTGATCGGCGCCGAAGTTGCCCCGACGCTCTTGAGGAAATCCCGCCCGATATCGTCGAGGTCGCGGGTGCTCATGCCGGCTTCCGCCCGGTCCAGCATGAGTTTGAGCGTCAAGCCGCAGATTTCTCCGATGCGTCGCATGCCGCGCAGGTCTTTTTCGGAATTGATCTGCATTTCACAACCCAACTCGAAATCGTCGGAGACTGCCCGGTCAATAACCTCTTCAATGAATATGACCGATTGCGAGGATAGATTAGCTTGGAGCGAAATTCAACTCGAGACTTGCTCGCCCAGGCGCCGTTCCGTACCCGCCAGCAGGCGCTGCACATTGCCGCGATGCCGCAGCAGCAGCATAAAGCTGAGCGCGACCGCATAGACCAGCAGGATCGGTTTCTGGAATTCAGTACCGACCAGGAGGATGAGCCAGACATTGGCGACAGCGAAACCGATCAAGACGCCCAGCGAGACATAACGCGTGCGGGAGATAATGGCGATACCGATGGCTGCGGCAATCAGGCTCTGAAAGGGTTGTATCATCATCATGGCGCCGAAGGCGGTCGCCGCGCCCTTGCCCCCGCGCACGATCAAGCGCAACTTGCCCTCTTTGATCGACGCAGTCAGTATGGTCGCGAACAAAGACCAATTGTGCCCGACAACGACGCTGGTTGCGGCGATGGATGTCGCCACGCCGATCTGCTCCGGCAGGATGACATCCCGCGCCAGCCAGACCGCGAAGACGCCTTTGCAGACATCAACCAGCCCGGTGAAGATCGCCCAGCCCTTGCCCACAGCGCGAGCGACATTGGTTCCGCCCATATTGCCGCTGCCTACCTCGAAGATATTGACGTTCCGGGCTTTGCCAACGAAATAGGCGGTGGGGAAGGAGCCGATCAAATAGCTGGCGACGATGCAGGCGACGACTTGCAGGGCGTTGTCGGCGTTAAACATTTCGTTCATCAGTATGCAGTCTGTTCACACTCAGGTTATGCAACGCTATGTAGTAGGAAATATTACCGGATTTATACAAAACTGACAATATCCCTCCCTGACTCGAAAAACGCGCTCCTTACATTAAAGAGCAATCGCTTGTGGCTGGATAACCCGCTTTTCGTTACGATACCATAAACTCGTCTTGAGTGGAGAAGCCATGAGTTCAGCGCCTGTCATATCAATTGTCATGGGCGATCCAGCCGGCATCGGTCCCGAAATAATCGTCAAGCTGTTGTCCGACGAGAATTGGCGCAAGCGCTGCCGACTCTTCATCATCGGCGACGCCCAAGTCATGCGCGACAACGCCGCCGCGCTGAATCTGCCGCTTCGCACTCGCGCGATTGATGAACTCGCGGATGCCCAATTTGCGCCAGGGTGCATTGACGTGCTGTCTCCGCCCGAGTTCGCTTTGGGACCGGTCCCGCTGCCGGAAGTCAACGCCAAATGCGGCGAGGCGGCCGGGCGCTATCTTCAATACGCCTACGAGCTAGCCATGCAATCGCGCGTGCAGGGCGTGGTCATGGCGCCTATGAACAAGGAATCCTTTCGGCTGGCGGGTTACAACTATTTCGACGAGCTCGAATTCCTGGGCGATGTCACCGGCAGTCCCGAACCCTTCATCCTGGGCGCGGCTGGACCAATCTGGGCAGTGGCGGTCACAGAGCATATCGCCTTTAAGGACATCGTATCTCATATCAAGCGCGAGCGGATCCTGCGTTATATCGGACATATGCGGAATGTCTTGGAAAAGCTGGGGCAGGCCGAGCCCAGGATCGCGGTAGCGGCATTAAATCCGCACGCTGGCGAAGGCGGCTTGTTCGGCGCCGAAGAAATTGAGGAGATCGCGCCGGCTGTTCGTGACGCGACGCGCGATGACATCAATGTCACGGGACCAGTACCAGCCGATATCGTCTTCAAGCGAGCGCTTGATGGCGATTTCGACGGCGTCGTCTGCATGTATCACGATCAGATGAACATCGCCCGCAAACTCCAGGCGCGAGGCAATATCGCCACGCTTTGGATGGGACTGCCGGTCATCGGCGCGACAACCGCGCACGGCACCGCCTTTGATATCGCGGGAAGGGGTATCGCCGATCCGGGCAGTTTGCGCGCGGCGCTGAATCACGTGATCAAGCTGGCGCGATAAGCCGCACGTTAGCAAGTTGAATGCCGCCGAGCGGCTCAGGGATTGTAGCGCTGGATGCCGCCGGCATTATCACGGCGGCGCAGGCGCTCCATACGGGGCAGGACGTTTTCCATGATCTCGCCTTTGTCGAGTGTCAAATGCTCCCGCTCCCGCATGATGATCCGTCCATCGCAAATCACCGTGCGCACATCCCCGGCGCGCGCGTTGTAGACCAGGCTGGCAGTGACGCTGTTGAGCGGCAGATGATGCGTCCCGCTCAAATCGACTAGGATGATATCAGCTAGCTTGCCCGCGGCTAAATCCCCCAATTCATCGCCCTGCCCATAGACGCTGGCGCTTTCTTTGGTGGCGATAGCCAGCGCCTGCGGGATCCTAAGATTCTCCGCATCCCCGGTGCGCTGTTTCTGTCCCAGGGCGGTCAGTCGCATGGCTTCCCAGAGGTCGAGGGTGTTGTTGCTAACAGCGCCATCCGTTCCTAAGCCAACGGATATGCCCATCTTGCGAGCTTCGACCAGATTCGGCAAGCCCATCGCCAGCTTGGCATAGGTCTTGGGGCAATGCGCAATGCCCGTCGGCTGCGCTAGCTCGGCGAGGATTTCCAGGTCGGCCGATGTCGCGCCGACAGCGTGCGCCAAAACAGTCGGCACGTTGAAGATGCCGCAGTTCTGCAGGACTTCGATCGGTGTAAGACCGTGTTTCGCCAGGCTGGCTTGCGTTTGTTCGACCGTTTCGGCGACATGAATGTGAATGCCGCTGCCGATCCGCTCGGCTTGCTTGGCGCTCGCGATCAGAAAATCATCGTCGCAAGTGTAGGGGGCGTGTGGCGCGAGGATAGTGCGGATGCGCCCGCCTGCCTGGTTCTGCCAACGGACCGCGAATGCTGCCGTCTCTTCAATCTGCCGCATGCCATTGCTGCCGAACATCGCTTGCCCCAAAAGGGCGCGTGTGCCGGCCCGCTCCACGGCGCTAGCGGCGTAGTCCATGTGCCAATAGTGATCGCTGACCGCCGTGATTCCGGCTTCAATCATCTCCAGCAACCCAAGCTGCATGCCCCAGAAAACATCCTCAGGTTCAAGGTTGGCTTCCAGATGCCAGATATGGTCGTTGAACCAGCTTTCCAGATTGACATCTTCGCCCATGCCCCGCCACAAGACCATCGGCACATGGGCGTGCGCATTGATAAAACCAGGCATCGCCAATTGCCCGTCCGCGTCGACGACAGTATGGGCATGCGAAGGATCAAGCCCGCCGCTTCGCTGAATGGCGCTTATGCGATTGCCAAGCACGAGGATATCATGAGCCCTTGATATAGAGGCTTTCTCGTCTCCGAGTTGCAGGACGTCGGCGTTCCGAATCAATAGATCAACCATGTATTGTTCCGGCTAACTGTCCGCGTCTGATAAGTACACAAGAGATCAACTGCCATTGGGATCTAGCGAGGTGAAATAGTCGCGTACCACGTCGCGCAAACCCAACGGCACATAGTCGCTTTCCAATGCGCGATTCGCTGAATTCTGATACTCGCTGAAGACTGTATCGTAGCTCACGCGCGATTCCCCCAGCGGATTATCGTCAAAGTCGCCTTCGCTGAGCGTCTGATCGCCAGCGTCGCTGCGGAGGCGGATTTCGTCAGCGCCACCGCCGCTGATGCCGCTTGGGCTGTAGAGCGCTTCGTATTGTATTTCGCCCGTGCCCCTGCTGCGATTGTCAGTATCCGCGCCCTGGTCTTCCCCCGCGGCGCCTGCCAAGCTGCGGTTGCTCGGTTCGCCTTCCCCGGCGCCAGCGCCGGCCGACCGGCTGTCGCGGCTCACGCTCGCGTTCTCTCCCAAACCGGGACGGTTTCGATCTGACTGCTGTTCGCCTTGATTGGCGCCCTGCTGGGCAGAATCCGACTGTTGACTGCTTTCCTGACCCGACCGCTGCTGGCCCGATTCAGTTGACTCGGATTGGCCAGGTCGTGGGTCGCTCATCTCTTGCTGCTGTTCCGCCTCTTGACGGCCGATTCCATCGGCGGCTTCCTGCGCGCGCTCGCCTTGTTCCTGCAGCATGTCTTGCGCGTTTTGACTGCTCTCCTGCTGCTGCTGCTCTTGCGATAGTTCTTGTCGCGCTTGTTCGAGGCTCTCCTGCAAGTCTTCGCTTGCGCCCTCTTCCAGCGCTTCCGCCATCTCAGCCAAGCGCTGCGACAGTTCGGGATTCGTTTCCGCCAATTCACGCGCGGCTTCTTGCAGGGCTTCCGCCAGCGCCTGCATCTCTTCCGAGCTCATTTGCCCCGCTTGTTGCGACATTTCCTCAAGCGCATTTGACAAATCGTCAAGACCCGCGGATGGCTGCCCCTGTTCATCGTCAGCTAATTCATTGTCTGACGGCGGGAAGAAATCTTTCAAGGCTTCAGCCGCCGCTTCCAGCGCGGATTGGTCCAGATCAATCGTGTCTTCGAGTTGATTTTCGATCTCTTCGATCTCGGCGCTCAGTTGGCTCATTGCGGCGAAGGCTTCTTCCTCGCTGATATCTTCTTCTTCCAGGCGTTCAAGAGCAACTTCAAGCGCATTGAGCAATTCGCGCCGGTCGATATCGCCCAGATCGGTATCTTTGGCAACCGTCTCGATGATCTCGCGCACTTCTTCAATCGGCTCCTCCAAAGTGACTGAAGGCGCCGCGACCACCGGATACTGTCCGGTCAATAGCGGCAGCGCAATCACCAAGAGCGCCGCCAGAAGCAACACGCACATTAGCGTCAATTCGCGTGGTCGAAAGTCCAGCGGAATCGAATCCCGCGCGTTGATTTGCCGGGCATGGACCAGTGCATCCGCGATCTGCCTCGATTCAATCTCCGGGTGGGTTCTTAAGCGACCGGACATCAATTCCATAGCTGTGGATATGCGTTCTTGCAAACCGAATTCAATATCGAAATAGCGCGCGCGTTCCTGTGGACTGCGGGGGAAGATCGCCGTTTTGACCAGGTTCAGAAGAAAACCGCCAGCAAAAAGCGCGGCGGAAATCACCGCGAGTTGTTCGGCGCGCAAACGAAAGTGCAGATAACCGCTCACGCCAACGACAAGACTGACAATGGCTGCTACGATCAAAGAGCGGGGCACCGTCTTTGAAAGGAGCCGCAACTCGTAGCGGTTTTCCCAACGCGCCAGGATCAGGTCGAGTTCAGCGGCTTTGTTTTTATGCGGCGACAGGAAAGCCATGATGGATCCGTTACTGATGTGCATTGCTCAATTTCAGTGTATCAGGGTCAGGAATGGAATTCCAGCTTACGCGCAGTTAAGCTTGCTCATATGACAGTTATGTTGCCTGCTATGCCCGACGGAGGTAGCGCATGCCAAATTGCTATGTTGTGACCGGCGCCGCCGGTTTCATTGGCTCGCATATTGCCGAGCGCCTGTTGCGCGATGGCCAAGGGGTACGCGTTGTCGACAACTTGCTGACCGGCAAGCGGGCGCACCTCGATCATTTGAAATCCCTGAACGGCGACTTGTCGATCAGCATCGGCAGCATCACCGACCTTGATGCGCTGAATAAACTGTTCCGCGGCGTCGACTATGTGATCCACCAAGCGGCATTGCCATCGGTACCGCGCAGCGTCGCCGATCCGCTGGAAACGAACGCGCACTGCGTCGACGGCACCCTCAAAGTCCTGGTCGCCGCCCGAGACGCGGATGTCAAGCGTGTGGTCTATGCCGCTTCTTCGTCCGCTTATGGCGATCAACCGGGCGCGTCAAAAAACGAGGGCATGTCCCCAGCCCCGATCTCGCCCTACGGGGCCGCCAAACTAACCGGCGAATTCTATGCAAAATCCTTTTATCACAGTTACGGCTTGGAAACGGTTTCTCTGCGATTCTTCAATGTTTTTGGTCCCCGTCAAAACCCTGATTCCACTTACGCGGCGGCCATCCCCAAGTTCATCAAGCTGATGCTGAATGGCGAACGGCCTCCGGTATATGGGGACGGGACACAGAGCCGAGATTTTACTTACATCGATAATGTCGTGCACGGGGTTCTACTGGCATGCGCGGCAGTCGATGTGGGGGGCGAAGTCATCAACCTGGCAAGCGGCGGGCGGGTACTTATCAATGATCTGGTCGACAAGCTGAACGCCCTGTTAGCTACCGCATTGCCCCCCGCCTACGTCCCGAAACGGCCCGGCGATATCTTGCACTCGCGCGCCGATATCAGCAAAGCGGGCGACCTCTTGGCTTATAAGCCTATTGTAGGATTCGACGAGGGATTGCGCCGAACGGTTAACTGGTTCCGGAAGCAGCGGGGACAAACGGAGAAGAATTCTGGCGCTAGGTAAACTGTTTGTTCTGTAACTGCCGAATACCTTGCTAAGGCGTCTCGACATGCTCGCATTCGGCGAAGTCCCCGCTCGCAAAGAAACTTTCCAGGCACGCGCTCAGTAACGCGCCGATCTTCTGATGCCCGGCGCTGTTCCAATGAAAATCTGAACCCGCCAAATAATCGCTCGCGTCAAGTGAAACGAGCGGATCGAGGTATGCTATCCGCAGTTCTCGCATCAGTTGAATGGCGGTCTGATAACGCTCGCTCACATTGTCCAGGTTGTCCTCGTGGGGAATCAACATCACGAGCAAGGCGGCGCCCCGCTCTGCCGCAGAGGCGCTCAATTGGCGCAGGTAGTCGCGGGTTAGATTCACTTTTCGCTCAAAGCGCGCATCCTTCAAGATGGCGCCAGCTATTGCATCTGTCATGCGCAAAACGAGCGACCCTAAGCGCGTCATTCCGACTATGCGCTTTATTTCGCTCGCCGGCGGATCCACGTCGTGCTGGCGATAATAAAGATCAGACTGAAGATCCAGCTTGATAACATTGCCCCAGACATCAACCCGGTACTGCTTAATCATGAGCATCCCGTTCGTCTCCAGGTTCACAACCTCCAAGTAGCTATCGATTGGCGTGACATTGTCATCGAAGTCATTCATGTAAAAGCCAAGTATCGCGATTTGAGGTCGAAGCAATGGCGCGAGAGATGCAAAAGACGCCAAAGCATGATTAGTCCCAGTACCGCCAATGGCGGTGTTCCAGACGACGCTTTCCGGCAACTTTGCTTCAACGGTTTCGACATAGGACTTGCCTATCTCTGCGTTGTAACCGGCGGTGAATGAATCCCCCAGCATCAATATGCGCATGCTATCGTCCCCGCTGTCTACGGTGACAAAGTCTCCGGAATCCTGGTATCCTTGGCGATTGACGACGCAGCGGCGTCCAGAAAATACACCCGCATCGCAGGCTTTAACCAACTCATCATAAACGTAGCGACAGCCAGTTTCGTCGCAGCGCCACCAAGGTACAGGCTCTATCCATTTTTGCGGGATCTCTGTCGGATAATAGGTCCCCATGCCCATAGCAATCAGGACAAATTCGAGAACGACGAGCGTGAATAACGTGATGAGCAATACTCTCACTATATTTCTTCTCATCATGCCTAAGAACTGTCGCCTCAGATTCCTTCGCCGCAATACGAGCGAGACCAACGATAGCGCCAGCCCAGCAGTAACCAGCAGGAGTTGAGGCAGGCTGAAACCCGGGCTGGTATACGGAAAGAGAAAGTCAAGCAAAATGCCGACAATTGCGATCGCGATCCCCACGCCAGCCAACAAGCTAAACGCCGCTCTTATAATCGCCGATCGCGTCGAAGCGCCATTGTTCATAAAACGTACCGAATTTCTTAGCGCGAATGTGAGACATTATATAATGTTTTATTCTGATCCCTCAGTGTTGTCCACCGGACAACCGTCAGACGCGCTGACGTCAGCTTCCTGACAGAACTGATATTCTGGGCGCCCTCTATGGTGGATGATCATCTAGTCGATTCATACTGCCATGCGCCAACATATTTGGTAATTGAAATCGACTTCGCTATAATTCCGGCATGATACGCCATCGGCCGGAGGGATGGGATGTATACTGATATCGACAGCGAAGCATACCGAGAACAGTTCGGCAACCGGGATAGCGGCGAGCGCCAGTTGATTGACGTGCGCGAGGAAGAAGAATACGCCGCCGCGCATATCCCCGGCACGATAAATATCCCCTTGAGCGAGTTTCCCGCGCGGATCGACGAAATCAGCGAGGAGAGCCCGGTATTCTTGGTTTGCAACACCGGGGTTCGCTCGTCGCAGGCGGCGCTCTTCTTGGCGGGCATGGGTTATGAGGACCTGTACAACCTGGAAGACGGCACCAAGGGCTGGATGAAAAAGGGTTATCCTGTCGAAGGCGAAGATCTTGCTTGAGTGACCCCGCCGTGGTCAGTTATTGATCGAACTACAGTAAGGAGATTATTGCGATGGTTCTACGCTCGATGGTAGGCGCAAGCGTCAAGCGCAAGGAAGATCCCGGATTGATCACCGGTACGGGCAAATATGTCGGCGATCTCAAATTGCCGGGCATGCATCACGTGGCTTTCGTGCGCAGCCCCTACGCCCATGCCAAGATCCTCGGCATTGACAGTTCGGCTGCGGCGGCGCGTGAAGCTGTGGTGGCGGTCGTGACGGGCGAGGACCTCCGCGATCAATACGAACCGGTGCCGATGGCGGGCGGCGAGGAAGCGCTCGCCAATTACAGCCATCTAGCCTTGTCGGTCGATCATGTCCGTCATATTGGCGAGGCGGTCGCGGCGGTCATCGCGGTTTCGGCCGAAGACGCGGAGGATGCTATCGACGACATTGAGGTCGAGTGGGAAGAATTGCCCGCCTCCGCGGATCTGCTTGGCGCCTACAGCGGCGAAAACGGACCCATATTCGAAAGCAGAAGCGACAATATTCCCGATGTCGGAGAGAAGAAAACGGACGGCGTTGATGAAGTCTTCGCCAATGCGCCTCATGTGATTAGCCAGCGCATGTCCAGCCAGAGAGTCGCGGGCGTGCCGATGGAAGTGCGGGCGGTGGCTGCCGCGCCCGATGCCGTCACGGGCGGTATAACGCTGTGGTCGAGCACGCAGATCCCGCACGGAGTGCGCTCTGCGCTGGCGACAACCTTGCGAATGCCGGAGAATTCACTACGTGTCATAGCGCCCAATGTCGGTGGCGGCTTCGGCGTCAAGAACGCGCTTTATCCCGAAGAGATCGTCCTGGCGAAATTGTCGCAAATCTACAACATGCCGCTCAAATGGGCCGGCACACGCGCCGAACATTTCCTGACCACAACGCAGGGGCGGTCGCAGATAGCCGACGCCTCGGTCGCCTTTGATGACGAAGGAAGAATCCTCGGCCTGCGCTTGCATGTGATCGCCGAGCTCGGCGTTTACCCGCCCTTCTACGATATCGCGCATTTGACCGGTCTGATGGCCACCGGCAACTATGATATTCAGGAAGTGGATTTCAAGGCGAGCAACGTCTTCACGAACACGGTCGGCGTCGCCGCTTATCGTGGCGCGGGACGCCCGGAAGCCATCTACTACATGGAGCGGATGATCGAACTGGTCGCTGCGGAGTTGGGCATGGATCCCGCAGATGTCCGGCGCAAGAATTACATCAAGCCGGAGCAATTCCCCTACAAGACGCCAACCGGCTCTACCTACGACACCGGCAATTACCAAGCCAATCTCGATACAGCGCTGGAAACCGCCAACTACGCCGCCCTGCGCCGGGAACAGGCGCAAAGACAGAAGGAGAATTCCGACGCGCTCCTGGGCATCGGCATGGCGACTTATGTCGAGATGTGCGGTTTCGGTCCCTATGAAAGCGGGCAGGTGCGCGTCGAACCGAGCGGCACGGTCACAGTATACACGGGCACATCGCCGCACGGGCAAGGTCTGCAAACGGCATTTGCGCAGATCGTCGCGGACGAAATCGGCGCCAACTACGAAGACATCATCGTGCGACACGGCGACACCGGCTCTCAGCCCATGGGCGTTGGCACCTTCGGCAGCCGCAGCCTGGCAATCGGCGGCTCTTCAATCTTGCGCGCTTCTGAAAGGGTGCGAGACAAAGCGATTAAGATTGCGGCGCACGTTTTGGAAGCATCGCCTAGCGATATCGAATTTGCCGATGGCGAGTATCGCGTGAAAGGGGTGCCAAGCCGTAGCTTGAGCCTGACCGATATCGCCGGACGAGCCTACTCGGACCGCTTGCCGGACGATATCGATACCGGCCTGGAGGCCACCGATTTCTTTCGACCGGCCGATTTTATCTACCCCTTTGGCACACATATCGCCGTCGTCGAAATCGAACGCGACACCGGCATCATCAGTCTCCGCGAGTTCTATTCGGTTGATGATTGCGGACCGCGCATTAGCCCCTTGCTAGTGGAGGGACAGATTCATGGCGGTCTGGCGCAAGGCATTGGGCAGGCATTGCTGGAAGAGGTTATCTTCGACGAATCCGGGCAACTCTTGACCGGCACAATGATGGATTATGCCATGCCCCGCGCCGACGACTTTCCGCATTTCACCATCAACAAAACGGTGACGGAAACCACGCTGAATCCGCTGGGCGCGAAAGGCATTGGCGAAGCGGCAACCATTGGCTCGACGCCCGCGGTGGTCAACGCGGTGATGGACGCCCTCGCTCCCTACGGCGTCCGCCATTTGGATATGCCGCTAACCCCGCGCAAGGTCTGGGAAGCAATTAACGGAGCCTGACAGCGCTTCCCATCTGAGGTCTCGAAGGCCTATCCGGGACGAGTCAGAATCTCCTGATATATCTTCGGCTTCCACAAGTCCTTGCCGATATGGCCATCGAAACTGGCGTCGAAACTCAGTCAACCGTCATCGCCAAAGAGCCGCTCGGCGCGTAACCGGCGAAAAAGTCTGACTCGCTCACGCAAAATAGTAAGCCCGCTTGTCGTATGAGCGTGGCAGTTTACGCAAAGAGGTACAGGTGTCTTCAACCTACTCGTTCAAGCGCGACCTTGATGAACTCGCCCAGATGAGCGACAAGTTGCGCGAGTACATCCTCGGCGACGCCCTCTACATGCCCGTCAGCGGCGGTTTCTTCCGCGGGGGCGGCATGCCGCAGTTGACTACAGGCGCGTTTCTCTTGCGGCGCCGGCGGCTTTCGCTGCTCCGGGACGCCCTTGACGCCGGGGCGCAAGCGCGGCTGGACGCTATCATAGCCCAACACGACGAAATCCAGCGCGAATGGACTTTGCATTACGAAAAGAAGATACAGCAAGAAGTGAACTCGCGCTTGAAGATGATGGTCGCGTTTTTCCGCGAATGCAGCGAGAGCCCGCGCGACTGCGCCGCAGCCTACCCTGTGGAAGCCATGCGCCGTACCATTGTGCAAGAGATCATGCTGGCGATGGATGAATTCGATTATGAGCAACGCGAGTTCTTGCCCAAGGTACAGCATTGCGATGCCGGATTGCGCCGATATCTTCAGCCAAGCGCCTTCATCTGGGTGCCACAACTGGAACCGATCTACCCCCGCGCGATATTCTGGTGGCTGTATGCAGGACCGGAGCCTGGCTAGCAAGCGCCGCGGGCGGAGCAATCGCGTAGAAACACGCTTTTTCGTCACCAGTCGGGCGCGCTCGCGCAATTTCTCAGTAAATGCAAGTAAGTCATGCGAAAAAGGACAGTGATTCTCATTTTTCGGAATCTGTAGGGGCGATCCTTGGATCGCCCGTAACATCGCCATTTTGCATTCGGGCGACCCAAGGGTCGCCCCTACACTATTATTCTGATTGTTGCATGACTTTCTTGGAGTTACTTCTGTGTCCGCTGTGGTTAATTTTCAGTTTGATTATATGTCCTTGTAGTAACACCATTTTGATGCGATTGCCCTCAGGAAGTCCCGCGAAAACTTGCTTTTGCGCCTCCAACTTTCCATACTCCTGTATTGTGTCTATCAACAAATCACAATTGAATGAGTCAAGCGAGACTACTGATGAAAGTTATACGATTTGCAGCATTGATGGCTTTGGCTTTTATATGTGGACTTGCATCGGCGCAAGGCTATGCCATCCGCGTCATCTCCAATACCAACTTGAGAGCGGCAGCCAGCCTCCAGGCGCGTATCATCGAAACCGCGCCAGCGGGCGCGACCCTGAATGTCGTCGGCAGCGACAACCGCTGGCTGCGCGTCAACCGTAACGGCAGCGAGGTTTATATGGCGGATTGGGTAGACTATACCCGCGTCGAGGGCGGCTCTCAGCCACAAATCTCGTCGCAAATTGACAACTGCTGTTTCGTCGATCGGCAATGCCATAGCGACCAGGAATGGACAGACGGGTACTGGGCCTTCCAGAATGGCCAATGCGCCGCGCCTGTACAGACGCGGACACACACATCAGCGCAGCCGACCGGCAGCGATACACCGCAAGTTGACAATTGTTGTTACCTTAATTGGAACTGTACCTCAGACGACGACTGGTTAGCGGGATTCCACGCCTTTCGGTCGAATCAATGTGTACATCGCGGTCTCGCAATAGAGGGAAGCGAAGCCTTTGTAGCCAAGATAGAACAAGCTCTCGATATCCTGAAGCGCCGGGCGCCGGGCTGGTACGACTATTCGATTACAGGACTGGACAAGATCAAAGAAGTCCCGGCCTCAGTCCACGCCGGAGTTCATGTGGCTGGCAGGATATTTAACATTTCGCCCATTCATACGGTGGACAGACCCGGCGAACGGGCCGCGATCTGGCTAGCCGGAATCATCGTGCACGACGCCTGCCATGTCCATCAATTTGATGCCGGACTGCCATATTCTCATCTCGAAGGGGAAAGGGCTTGCCTGGAAATACAGCTTGAAGCGCTTTCGCTGATTTATCCGAACACTCGAGATCCATTTGGACTTCGCATCCTGCTGGAAAATATCGAAGATCCAGAGTACCAGTGGTGGCGCGATTAGCGCCCACGCTACCGGAGCGCTGAGCCGAGCGGCGCCTGTCGCCTTAGCGTGGCTTGTTGAGTTCCGATGGCAATCATGTATAATCTGATTGAAGCTAGACTCGTGGGAGTTCAACAATGAAGAATTACACAATGGAATCCGCAATCGAAAACTTTGAAGAACTAATGGAACATGCTCAACAAGGGCTGTATGTCACGATCATCGGCACAGATAAACGCGAATATCAACTGATGCTTGAGCCTCTGCCACCCAACAAACCGCGCAAACCGGGCAGCTTGAAAGGCAAGATAAAGATCGCCGACGACTTTGATGAGCCGCTGCCAGAATTCAAGCCCTACATGGAATGAAATTCCTGCTTGATACCAATGCGCTGCTTTGGTTCCTCGTCGACCACTTCAGGCTGACACCGAACAACAGGGCTTTGATTCGAGATTACAACAACACCGTCTTCGTCAGTGTGGCCAGCTTGTGGGAGATAGCGATCAAGTTCAGCATAGGCAAGATGGTTTCGCCCTTATCATTTTCGGAAATCGTCGACCACGTTGTCTCAAACAACAGCTTTAGAGTGCTAGAGATCAGAATGGAGCATCTAAGGCATGTCGCCGCCCTCCCCCTCATCCACCGCGACCCCTTCGACCGGCTGCTCATCGCGCAATCAATTGCGGAGAACTTGCCCATAATCACAAGCGACGCCACATTCGATCACTACGCAATCCAGCGAATTTGGTAGAGACACCCCTTCCAAATGAGCCTCTTCGTCGTCTTCATAGTAGCTGCGGTGCTGCTCGGCGCGGGCGCCATGCTCTCCCCCGCCTGGCGCAGCGCGCAGCCGCGCGTCGCGCTGGCGGCGACGCTCTGCCTGGCGCTGATCGTGGGCGGCGCCGTGTTTTATGCCGAAGCCTTCGCCTGGGACACGCTGGCGGTTGATTACCTGCTATTCGCCCTGCTTTCGGGCGTGGTGCTAGGCGGCACATTGTCGACAGCCCAGGCGCGGGCTGAAGCGCGAGGCGAACAACTAGCGGACCGCGATCAAGGCTGGCCCGGTCCACAAGACCTGGCTTTCTTGGCGCTGGTGGCCACTGTGTTCATCATCCCCCTGGTTCATCTTCCCGCGGCTTTGGGCGCGCAGGGCCAAATCGTCGGCTTCCACAGCTTGACAACATTGCATGGGGAATCTTTTCGCTCGCTGGCGCCCTTCGAGCCGCATAGCCAGGTGATCGTCTCACCCGGCTTTCATGCGCTTTCCGCGTATCTCAGCGGACAATTGAGCCAGCCGATATCGCTGATTCAGCTGAGCCTGGCGGCTGTATCCGTATATCTATTGGTCTGGTTGGCTTATGACTTTGGGTCGGAGTTGCGCGACAAGCGTCTGGGACGGGCGCTGGCAATTGCAACCCTCATGGCTGGCGGCATTCACCTCAGCTACCTTGACGGGCATTTTGCCGAGTTACTGGCGCTGCTCTTCCTGAAAGCCTTTCTGGTTTACGCTCTCCGTTTTCTGCGCGAATTCAACCTGGCTGACCTGATTGCCGGCGGCTTGATGATTGGCGCTGTATTCTATACCAGCCTTACCGTCAGCATCATCGCGATGCTAGTCTTTGCGCTCCTTTGCCTGCTGAGCTGGACGCGTTTCGGCGCGGATTCAACTCGCAAGTCGCGCTGGGGATATGCAATCGGGTTCCCGCTCGTGGCGCTGCTCGGTATCTCGCCCTGGCTCTACAGCAGCTTGACGCTCATCTTCCCCATTTCGACCTCGACCTACCCTGCTGACTTAAGCCTCTTGGCGGATATCGTCATCGGGAACGGCATCGTGATTATTCCGCTGGCGGTTTGGGGCATCACAATCGCCTTGCGCGACCCTGGAAGCCTGCGCTTGGTATCGCTGCTGATGCTGCTCTGGCTCGCGCTGATTCTCGAGTTTTCTCTGGTCGGATTCATTGGGAAGCTACTGCCGCCGATTGGCGCCCTCGTCAACGCGCCGAACATGGCGCGGCACGGCGCGATCTTGCCCTTCAGTTGGTTCGGCGGCTTGGCTTTGTTGCGCCTATGGGAAACACACCTCCCCCAAAACCTGAAGCGGCGCTTGCGTCAATTGGCATATCCGCTGATCGCCGCGACGGGGCTGCTGCTTCTTGCGCTGGGTTTCGCCTTTGAGCCGATAGTGACAACCCTGCGACCGCTATTGAACCTGCCGGAGCAGACCTTGACCCGCGACGATCACGCGGCCATGCTCTGGATACGCGACAACGCGCCAGCAGACGCGATTGCGCTTTCAGCCGACGGCGAGGGCTGGCTGCCCGTCATCGCCGAGCGGCGCGCGGTCAATTTTCGCGCCGTCGCCTACTTTGAGTGGGATGACCTGGATGGCTTTCTCGGTGAGCATGAGGCGGACTTTGTATTCCAGCCTTCTGCCGGCGCCGATCTCCCCGATTTGCCCCTGAAGCTGGTCTACGAACAAGGCGAGGCGCGGGTTTATAGCGTCAAGCGAATCCGGTGAGTGCCGTTCGCTGCCACGGGAAATGCTTGCTTGGCGACACACAACGGATCGTTGCTTCAACGTTCTGTTTCTTGAGGCGTCTTACTCAGTTTGTCCGTTTGCCTGTGACAGGTTGGCGCGGTTAGCGCGAACTTGATAAAGGAAAACGGCTGCCACACCCGCAGCTTCAAAGACTAGTACACCTAGACCCAAGCCGCCATGACCCAAATGGACCATATAAAAACCGCCAAAAGTAATGACGAGCACCGCCAAAAAAGCGAACCATTGACCCTTACGTTCGCGGCTAGCGATTGTTGCGACAATGGACCGGTCTAACGCAGCAGAATCTTTCTGACTTTGCGTCTCCAACTTGATCCTGTGATTACTAAGTTCCTCAGCGATAGTTAATATTCTGTCCTGACTTGTCATCCTATGAATTTGGCGCTGCATGGAAATTTCAAAGAGTTCCTTGGCGCTTCCTTGCAAAATATCTTCCCATCGCGCCGCAATTTCAGGATGTATATCGGGACCCGAATAATACTCTTCGCTCCTCACGTGAACAATTTCTTGTTCAAATTTTTCCAGTAGTTCTTTACGTTTTTCCTCGGGTAAGGCATCTATTAGCTCCCGTGGAATAGATAGTCCGCCCACGCTTGTGGCATCGGAAGCAGATCCGCCTGGCGCACTGTCCTTCGAACTCAAGTCGAGCCGCTTTCACCGGATTCTTTTTCGAATTGGTCAATAGCCTCAAGCAGCGTGTCGCCGACGTCCTGCCAAACATGGCGAAGCGCCTCGTTTCCTGCCATGAGTCTCTTCGCTTTCCGGCGCCGCCCTAACTGCTCAAGGGAGTCCACACTCAACACGCCAAACAAGTCAAACGCGCTTGCCATGCCATGCAAGAAGGGGCGTTCCGGCAAAAGGTACTTTCGCGCAATTTCTCTTTCATAGTCCTTCATCGGCAACAATCCTTAGCTAAGACTAACGATGTACAGTCATTTTATAGAGTGACATATAAGTATGTCAATAAGCTCGACCGAACGCAAACGTTTGCATAACATCTGTAAATGTGTGGATATAGCGCTATACTGCGCCTATTAGTAACACATGAGGAGCCCCCTATGTCCAAGAAAAAAGTCGTCGTCACCGGCGCCTGCGGCACGATCGCCGGGGTCTTGCTGCCGGCATTGCGCGAGCGCTATGACCTGACCTTGCTCGATACCCGCGCCACCGACCACAACGGCGACGCCGTGCCAGGCGCGCTGCTTGCCGACCTGATGAACAAGGACCGCGACAGCTATCGCCATCACTTCGCCGGCGCCGATGCCGTAGTGCACTGCGCCTATTATCGCCTGGGGGACCAGGGCGATGACGTTTATTTCTCATCCGAACTGGCAAACCTGCAAATGACTTACAATGTCTACCAGGTCACCTGGGAAGAGCGGGTGCGGCGCTTGGTTGCGGCCAGTACCAACCACGCCGCTGATTTCTACGAGGGATATGCTTTGGATGGCGAGACCCCGATGGTGACGCCGGACATGAACGCCTCCGACAACTGGTACGGTTGGGCGAAGATCGCCTTCGAACAGATTGGCCAAGTTTATGCCAGCGGCGTGACGCACGGCGGCCGCCCGCTGGAGAACGTCCAGATCCGCATCGGCGGACCGCGCGAGACAGATCTGGCCGACATCAAGTTGGGCGACCTGCGCCGGATGCGCCGCGCGCTGGCGGTTTACATCAGTCAGCGCGATATGTCACAGCTGTTTATCAAGAGCATCGAAACCGAAGACATTCGCGATCAATTCGCTGTGCCCTTTCAGATCTTTTACGGCATCAGCGCCAATTCACATGCGATTTGGAGCATTGCCAATGCCCGGCGCGTCATCGGATACGCGCCGCAGGACAACTCCGAAGAGCGGTTTTTCGATCAGATTCAGGCGCATATAAAAAGCGCCGGCCTATCATCCTGACGTATCGCTGCTATACGGCGCAGCTCACGCCAAGAGCAAGCCGGGCAAGGTCTCGCTGACATAGGGCTTCAAGGTATGCAGGGTCGCCTCGACGGACGCCAGCGCCTGATCGATATCGGCTTCCTGCGTCGGCGTGGAGATATTGAACATGGTCCGGGGACTGCAATGAATCCCCCGGTTGAGCAATTCCAGATGAAAGAGCTGCGGGAGCTTGCCCAGGTCCTGGTTAGCCCGCCGGACATCGCCCAGGCTGATCAGGTCTTCATCCGTCCATTGGATCTGTTGCAGCGACCCGTAACCATGGCAGCGAGCGCGAAGGCTCGCTGACCTGAAGATGCTGTTGATTCCAGCTTGCAGTCGGTCGCCCAAGCTATTGATGCGGTCGATCGCCGCTTGATCCAGTCTCTGCATGGCAGCCATGCCTGCGACCATGGTGATATTGTTGCCGTTGAAGGTCCCGCTATGCTGTATGACCTCGCTGGCTCTGTCCGGATTGAACTGTTCCATGATCGCTGCCTTGCCCCCAAAGGCTCCGATAGGGAATCCGCCGCCGATGACCTTGGCCATTGCCGTCATATCCGGTACGACGCCGTAGATTTCTTGCATGCCGCCGCTGCTTAGGCGCAAGGTCACCACCTCATCAAATAGCAGCAAGACATCGTATTGATCTGCCAAATCGCGCAGTCCGCGCAGGTATCCGGGCAAGGGTGGGATCATCCCGCCGGAATTGGCCATCGGCTCGACGATGATGGCGGCGATTCGACGGTGATGTTCCGCTAGCGTGGTTTCCATCGCATTAAGATCGTTAAAGGGCGCGACCATGACCGTGTCCAGCACCGAGCTTGGCACCCCGCGCCCTTCGACCCGCGCTTCCAGCTTCTTGTTGCGATCCGGCTCGGCGCTGACGTTCACTTTGACCAAGTCCTGCGCGCCGTGATAGCCGCCGTCGATCTTCACGATCACATCGCGCCCGGTGAAGGCGCGGGCGGCGCGCATCATCATCATGGTCGCTTCTGTGCCGGAATTGGTGAAGCGCAGCATCTCCACACTGGCGACGCGCTCAATCAGCAATTTGGCGAATTCGACTTGTGGCTTTGAAGCCGAGCCGAAGACCGTCCCCTGCGTTAACTGATCAGCCGCGTCTTCCACGATAGCCGGCGGAGCGTGACCGTGAACCAACGAGGTGTAGTTGTTGAGCAAATCCAAATAACGGTTGCCGTCGCAATCCGTCAGCCAGGCGCCCTCGCCTGTCGCCATATAGGTCGGGTAAGGACCGTAATGTGTAGATATACGCGTATCGCCGCCCGGCAAAACTCGCCGCGCCAGTTCGTGCTGGGCTTGCGAATTCGGGGTTCGCTCCCGGTACCGAGCCAAAATATCATTTTCGACATCTGCCGCCCTGCCGGTCCTGATCATTGCCATTTCCTTGCCCGTGATCTGCTAGTCCCAAGATGGTAAACGCTGGCAGGGGCAAATGCAAAAAGATTACGCCTAATCACCAGGGCAATCGCTTCAAATTGTTTTTTTCGCCACAAAGACACGAAAGTAGTACCAAGTAAGTAATGAGAATCTGAAAAGCAACGAGATGTAGGGGCGTTTCGGCGAAACGCCCGAAAACAGTTAGTGCAGGAACGGGCGGCACAGCGCCGCGCGTAGACACAGCGGGTCTGCCGCCCCTACAGCATACCCATTTTTCGCATGATTAACTTGGTACTACTAAGAACACAAAGTTTAAGTTTTATTACAAGGAAAAACTCCTCTGAATCTGCGTGCCAAAGGGGATAGTGGCTTGTCATTGAAGACCATGTGTAGAAACAAGCGCGCAATTTTCATTTTGAATGTCTTTTCTCTTTGCGCTCCGTAGTACCAATAAAATAATGCGAAAAAATCTCGTTTGTAGCGAAAGTCTTGGATGTGATCCCAATCCCACCATATGCGCTCCCCCTCTCCATTGCAATGGGGAGGGGGCCGGGGGGTGGGGTTGAATAAAGGCATTCTCGCATTCTCATGACTTACTTGCATTTACTTCTGTGCCTCTACGGTTATATTTTGGTTTTAATTGATGGTATATTGATGGACTATGATTTTAACGCGATTGCCCTGGCTTAATCACGACTTGCCACTTGGTCAATTGCTTTTCTCTGCTCTATAATCCGCGCGTTACTTTAACGCGACAATTGGAGTCAGCATGCGACGTTTAATCTGCCAATCGCTCGTGGTCTTTGCGTTCACGTTACTCAGCACAGCACAAACGCCCGACTTAATGCTCGAATGGGATCCAGCCCAGAACATCATCACCGGCTCGGTTGATCTACGTGGCGCGGCAAATGTCCCGGATCAGCAGTTCTTTTATGTGGAAGCGGCGCAATTTGATCCAGCAATGCCAGAGACGGATCTCTGGACGCCGATCATATTGCCGCCGATGACAACGATCGTTGATGGCGCGATTGGAACCTGGCATACAGCGGTCTTCCCCGACGGCTTGTATCAAGTGCGGCTTCATGCCACCAACAGCGCGCAGGAGAGCTTCTATTATATTCTGGCGCCGATCGCCATCAACAACGATGGTGGAACGACGAACAGCGTACCGGTGCAAGTGATCAAAAATACCGCCATGATAGAGACCGCGGAAGACATGCCCCCCGCCGCCGAGAGCGCGGAAGCGCAAACGATTCCGGCGCCGCAAGTGGAAAACCGCTTGCCGATACCGGTCGGCGGGCATGTTTTGCACTTTGGCGATGCGGCGAAGGCTGCCATGAAATCGGCGGGCATGACCTGGGTCAAATGGCAGATCCCCTATTTCGAGGGCACAGACCTGACAGTAGCCCGCGACCGCATCAATTGGTCGCACGAAGCGGGATTCCTAGTCCTGCTGAGCATCACCGGCGAAAAACACGCGCTCGCGGAAGGCGGCGACGCCTACCTCGATGAATATGCCGAATTCCTGGGCGGCGTAGCCGGCTTGGGCGCCGATGCCATTGAAGTCTGGAACGAGATGAACATCGACCGCGAATGGCCCACAGGACAGATTGATCCGCGCCGCTACAAGGTTATGCTGGAAAAAGCCTATACGCAGATCAAAGCCGCCAATCCCGATACCATCGTTATCACGGGCGCGCTTGCCCCGACGGGGGCGGAAGGCGCCTTTGGGCTGGCGGCGGTCTGGAACGATGATCGCTATTATTGGGGCATGGCCAACGCCGGCGTCGCCGAATTTGCCGATTGCATAGGCGCGCATTATAACGAGGGCATCTTGCCGCCGACCTCGCAAGGCGGCGACCCGCGCGACGAGTATCCGACGCGTTACCTGCCACTGATGCTGGAGCGGGTGGCTTTTCCCTTCCGCAACTTCGATATACCGATGTGCATGACCGAAATGGGCTATCTTTCGCCAGAAGGTTATGGTCGCTTGCCCGATGCCTTCAACTGGGCGCGCTATACATCGGTCGAGGAACAGGCGCAATGGCTGGCGCAGGCGATACAGATTTCCGCCAACTTCCAGAGGATGCCGGTCGAACTGATCATCGTCTGGAATATTGACTTCGAAAACTACGACAACGATCCGCAAGCCGGCTATGCGATAATCCGTCCCGATGGCAGTTGCCCGGCTTGCGAGACTATAGCGGCTCTGCAATTGTAGCAATTGGGCCTATCAATCGCCGAGGCTGGCGCCGGTGATATTCAAGTAACAGGCGCCGCTCCAAAACCATACATTGCGTGAACATAGCGGCTGAAGCGCGAATCATCGCATCCCTCGCCTCGAGAAACGATTACTCTTCGCTGTTAAAGGCAAGGTCTTCGTTATATGATGGAACCCTCGATTATGACATGAAATGCGAGTTATGCGACGCTGGATGCGTTCTCTGGTTCTGGGTTTGGTCCTCGGCGGGCTGCTCGGCTTGTACCTGGGCTGGTTCCAGTTCCCGCGCGACGCTTATCGGGGCGACATGACCGAACTGGCGCAATCCTTCCGCGACGATTATGCCGTTATGATCGCAGCCGGTTATGCCGCTGACGGCGATTTGCCGGGCGCGCTCGATCGCCTGAGCCGCCTGCGGATCGATGACATTCCACGATACGTGCAGCAACTCACGGATAGAGTCATCGCCTCTTCGGCGCGCGATATACGCGACATTCGTCTCTTGGTGGCTTTGGCGCGGGGCTTGGGACGGCTGACGCCGGCGATGGAGCCCTTCCTGGACCTGCGTGGAGGGGGGCGCTAGTGGGACGCGAATTGCCGCCGCCAGCATGGATTACTCCGCAGCCGCCACCCCCGCAAAGGGAGCTTGAAGAACCGCGTCCGCAATCCTTTTTTTCTTACGGGTTCTTTTCTTTTGCGCTGGCTGTCGGGCTGGTATTGGGTCTCGGCCTCAGTTGGGCGCTGGGTCCTCTGCCGGAGCGCAATACCGAGCCCTTTCAGTTGAAACGAGAAGATCGCAACCATTACCTGATTGCGATCGCCCTGGAATATGAGCATAGTGGCAATCTGCACCGGGCTTTGGAAAAACTGGTCGCGCTGCGTCCACTTGGCGATCCTTTGCAAGCGCTGGCTGATGCCGCTTGCGAGCTCGCCAGCAGCGATTACATAAACAGTGAAAGCGGTGTCAAGGCTCTGCGTATGGCGGCGCGCATGTACACAGCGCAGGGACGCGGCGGCTGCGCCGAACCCTTGCTGCCAGCCGAAGATCTCCCGGACAAACCGGCAGCGGCCTCCGACCCGGCAGCGCCTCTGCCATCGCCAACGGCGCCCCCTACCAAGACACCATCCAGACGCGCCAGCAGAGCGACCGCGACCTTGCGCGCAGTCGCCACCTCAGTCCCGCAGAGAACCTTCTCGCCCTTACCGGCCAGCACCTTCTGCGATACCGCCAATCGTGCGGTGATCGAGGTCAAGATCGTCGACTACCTGGGCCGTGGCATCCCGGGACAAAGAATCCGCGTGCGCTGGGGCGATGAGGAAAACGTCTTTCTCAGCGGGCTCAAACCAGAGCGCGGAACCGGCTATGCCGATTTCCAGATGGACGAAGAAATCAGTTATTCGATCGACATGCCGGGCGCGTCGGATCCCCTGCGCGCCGATTTGATCACCGGGCGCTGCTATACCGAAAGCGGCCGCGAATCCTTGAAATCTTTCCGCGTCACCTTTCGCGCGGACAGCTAGGCAACCGCGCGAGCTGGCTACCTGTCTTGCAACCAGCCGCGCAGAATCCCGTAAACTGATTAGGCATAACTTAAGAATTTGTGACGAGGAAAGCAAATGGATGAAAAGGCATCACAGGTAGCGACTGGCGTTTTCTTTATCGGACTGGGACTCTTGTTCCTGACGGGCTGGTGGTGGCCCGGCATCATGTTTGTTGTGGCAGCGTCCATGCTGGCGCGAGCCATGGCCGCCGGCGAGCGCCTCCAAGATGCGTCGGGCGCCTGGTGGCTGATCGGCATCGGGGTCGTTTTCGGCGTGCCGGGCTTGATCGGCGATATCGCTAGCTCCTTTTGGAAAGTCTTCCCATTTATCATGGTCGGCATGGGCTTGTTTATGATCTTTGGCGGCAAGTACCGCCCTTGCGTCGGCCAGGGAAAGCGCAAGAACGACGACGAGGTCCACCGCGTCTAGCGCCTGCGTCTGGCTCGCCAACATTGACAAGGTCTCGGCTCTCGCTATACTTGTCGCAAGCCGGCGGGATGGTGGAATGGCAGACACGGGTGCCTTAAAAGCACCTGCCCGTATGGGCGTGAGGGTTCGAGCCCCTCTCCCGCTACTCCCCTTAATGCTCCAATTGCAACTGATACAGCTTGGCGTATTGGCCCCGCCTGGCGATCAATTCCTCATGACTTCCCTCTTCGCTGATGCAACCGTCTTTCAAGACGACGATGCGGTCGGCATTGCGAACCGTCGACAGACGATGGGCGATAACGAGCGTCGTTCGGTTATGCGTCAGACGTTCCAGCGATTCGCGAACGGCGCGTTCGCTTGCGTTGTCGAGCGCGCTGGTCGCTTCGTCCAGGATAATCACCGGCGGATCCTTGAGGAAAACGCGCGCGATGCTCAAGCGTTGCCGCTGCCCGGCCGATAGTTTGATGCCGCGCTGGCCGATATGACTTTGGTAGCCCTGTGGCAATGCCATGATGAAATCGTGCGCGTTGGCTTTTTTCGCGGCTGCCTCGATTTCATCCTGAGACGCTTCGCCATCGCCATAGCGGATGTTTTCGGCGACGCTGGCGGCAAAGAGATAGACGTCTTGCTGCACCACGCCGATATTTCGGCGCAGGCAAGACAAACTGATCTTGCGGATGTCGACCCCATCCAGGCAGATGCGCCCGAGATCCACATCGTAAAAGCGCGGGATGAGCGCGCTGAGCGTCGTCTTGCCAACGCCGGAGACGCCCACCAACGCCAAAAACTCGCCAACCCCGATACGCAACGACAGATTCTTCAGAACGTAGCCGATATCAGACTGATAGCGGAAGCTGACGTCCTGTAGTTCCAGCGCTCCCGAGATTTTCCGCAGTTCCAGCGCGTCGTCGCCGTCTACGATGGCTGGCTGCAATTCCAACAGATCCATGAAACGGCGGAAACCGGTGCTGCCTTCTTGGTACCAGCGCGCGAAATTGGTCAGCCGCTGGATCGGCTCGATCAAAATGCCCACATAAAGCAGGAAGGTGATCAAGTCGGATAGATCGAGGGACGCCCCCAAAATGCCCACCGCGCCCGCGACCGCCACAACCACCGTCATCAGTTGCGTGAAAGCGCTCATCCCGCCGTAGAAGATGGCTTCGCTCTTGTATTCCAGGCGGCGGCTCTCTACAAAGCGCGCGTTTGCTCCGTCGAATTTGGCTTGTTCGCGGTCTTCATTGGCGAAGGACTGCACGACGCGGATGCCCGCCAGGCTATCCTCAACCTGGGCGTTGACCTCGGCAATGCGCTGTTTGCTGCGTAGCAGGGCGGCGTGCATCTTGCGGTTGAGGAAAAAGGCGAAAAGCAGCATCAGCGGCAGGAACAAGAAGATGATCAAGCTCAGTTGTGGATTGATGCTCATCGTGATGAGAAAAGCGCCGCCGAACTTCAAGACGCCGATGAAAATATCTTCCGGTCCATGATGGAAGAGTTCGGACAGCGCGAACAAGTCGCTGGTGATGCGCGACATGAGCTGCCCGGTCTGTTCTTCGTCATAGAAGCTGAAAGACAGCTTCTGGTAATGCGCGAACAACTCGCGGCGCATATCGCTTTCCATCATCGCGCCCATCATATGTCCCTGATAATCGATAAACAAATTGCACAAGGCATGGACCGCCACCAGCGCCAACATAATCCCGCCCATGATGGCTAAATCCGCCAGCGGCTGAGCAGAACCGCCCGGCAAGAGCGTGCCCGTGATGAAGCGCACGCAGAGCGGCAGGACCAGCGTGATGGCTGATGCCACAAAGGCGCAAAACAGATCAATGGCGAGCAAGCCCAGATAAGGTCGATAAAAAGAAAGAAATTTTCTGCCGCGGCTTTTCACAACTTCGCTCCTTGGGACGGCGGATGGTCCGGAATGGAAGGATTATAACAGGTCAGAGGAGACCAAGACAGTCGCGTTAATCTAGGCGCATTTCAATATTTTGGCAGAATGACATAAATTGCATGCGAATGAAGAGTTGCCCTTGCGTTGCGCTTATCCCAAAATAAAGGAGACAATGTAGACCCACGCGCTGCACAGCAGCCGCCCACGCAATATACCTTGCGTCCCGCGGCGCTTAGCTCCCCCTCCCTCTTTATGGGGGAGGGGGCCGGGGGGTGGGGGTCCGCCGCTCGCAACGTAAACAGGGGCGACCTATCAGGTCGCCCGAAAACAACTGCAAACTTGATGCGCACCGTTAATCTTTGCCTGCGGACATACAAAGAAACATATGCTATAAATGGATTTCACTACATCACTATGTGGACAGAAAATTATAATGATAAAAACACAGTTGCTCCTGCTATTGGCCGCATTTTCTTTAGCTTCCTGCCAGGCGATGGTCGATCGTATGGCGGAGGACATTGCCGACCAAGTGAGCGAGCAAGTTGTCGAACAAGTCAACACGGCTGTCGCCGTACAAGTCGCCACGGCTGTCGCGGAGTTGTCCGTCGCCGCAGACGCCTCTGTTGCCGAGCCTGTGGGAGATGACAGCGCGGAAGAGGAAATCGCCCAAGTCACCCGGGTAATCGACGGCGATACCATTGATGTGCTGATAGATGGCAAAACCGCGCGCATCCGTTATGTGCAGATCAATACGCCCGAGCGGGACGAACCCTGCTTCCGCGAGTCGACGCAGGCGAATGCCGAGTTGGTCTCCGGCAAGACTGTGCGGCTCGTGCCAGGCAATAGATTGATCGATCCCTTCGACCGCCTGCTGCGCTATGTCTATGTCGGCGATATCATGGTCGAGCGCGTCCTGGTCGAGGGGGGATACGCTGAAGTGGTGCTCTACCCGCCCAACGACGCGCACTACGAAGAATTTGTGCGGCTGGAGGCTGAAGCGGCGGCGGCCGGGCGCGGCTGCCACCCCACCGGCATCTTCGACGACGGCTCGACTACCCGCTAGCCGCGCGCTCATGGAGAGTAGTGAATTCTAAGAATATTTCAATATCTCCACCACAAAAACACAAAGCTTTTTTCTTTAATTCTCAGTAGTTCCAAGTAAGTAATGCAAAAAATAAGGACCCTGTACGGGCGAGCCGGCGGCTCGCCCTCAAAATAAACATAAGATGTGGATGGTGCTGAAGTGCGGCATTTTCTCTCATGACTTACTTGCGCTTACTTCTGTGCGTTCAGTTATACCAAGTCATCAGCGAGCGACCAGATTGGCGCTGTTGGAAAAATAGGATTTCGTCTTAAAGATTGGGCTCTTCTGAACTGTTTACACCCCTCCTCAACGCATCCGAAGTAGAAAGGGGCGCAAAGCGCGAGCAAGTCTCCCCCATTGCAATGGGGGAGATTTAGAGGGGGTTAAATTTGCATGACTTACTTGCACTTGCTTCTGCGCCTCTTTTTTAATAAACCGCGTCGCTCATGCGACGAGAAGGTTTATTATTTTGTGTGAGCGCGACATTCCTGGGACCTTTTCGCTGCCGCCGAGCGGCTGTGGTGAACCCCCTGCATTAAACTCGGAAAAAGACGATATCCACAGTTTTCACCGCTCTACGCTCATGCCTGAACTGCGATTCTCGCCCAGATTGTGCTAAAGTAACCCCGCTGAATGACCAGGAGCGGGAAAGCAAGACCTCACATGGCGGTGAAAAAGCTGCTCTATTTTCTGGGCGACGAGGCGCGGCTGCGCGCGCTATCCAAGCCGGTGCCCCACGTCAAGAACAAGAAGCTCCGACAACTGATTCAGGACTTGAAAGACACGCTCGACAGCCAGCCCGGCGCCGCCATCGCCGCCCCGCAAATCGGCGCGCTCAAGCGCGTGACGGTCGTCAAGTTCGGCCAGAACGAAGACGAGGACGAGCAACCCATGCTCACCTTAATCAATCCACAGATCCTGGCTGCCGGCGAGGATGAGCCCGGCTTCGACGGCTGCCTGAGCATCCCCAATATCTATAGCTGGGATACCCCGCGACCGGCCTGGATCGAATTCAAGGCGCTGGGCGAAGATGGCTGCGAAATCACGCGCCGCGTCGAGGGTATGGACGCGCGTATGCTGCATCACGAGATCGATCATCTCGACGGTATCCTCTTCATCGACCGACTGCGCGATCCGGACGAACTCTACACGCCGGTCGAAGGCGCGAACGGCAAAACAAAAATGGTCCGGCTGAAAGATCTGCCTCATTTGACAAAAGTGAATCGCTAGGTGGCGGGATCATGGCGACGCGCATAAGCACTGAAGCCACGCCCGAGAACATCGCCATCGCGCTCGACATGCTCGCCAGCGTACCGGATCAACTGGCGGAATTAGGGGAGCGCTTGTCCCCGGAGAAACTGGAACAGCCAATTGCCGCGGGCGAGCGCAGCCCGCGGCGGGTCCTGGTACATATCCTAAATTGCGAGGCTCGCGCCGCCGACGCCATCTACTCCGCGCTGCTGCTGCGCGCGCCCCTCGTTCCGCGCATTCACCCGGAACGCCATTGGGGCAAGTTGCTGCGATATGAGCAGTTTGACTACGATGATTTGCTGGGCTATTTCAAGTTTCGCCGCCAAGTTTTGCTAGGCGTCTTGCAAGGCTTGAGCGAGAAGCGATGGGCGCGGGACATCCGACAGCAAGGCAAGCAGCGCCGGGAAACGGTCTATCTCCTGGCGCGTGGCACGGCGCTGCACGAGACCGAACACATCCAGGACATCAAGCGCAAATTGGCGCTAGCGCCAGATTGATGCCATCTCCCAAATGTCAAGCGCCCGCAGCGCCGGCGGCGCAACGATCCGCACGCCTTGGTTTTCCGCGCTCGACGGGTAGATGCGGCTTGTGACGCGCGACCGTCCGTCCGCGATGACCTCCAGGACCGATCCGTCGAGCAGAATCCGCAGGTGAAGCATATCCCCGGCATCGGGGCGATGCGTCAGACCTTGCGGCGCGCTCTCGATTTCGCTGTCGTCCCGGCCATAGCGCCGGTTGATGCGCAGCGTCCCCGTCTCTCGCTCATAAACGATCTCCACTTTTTCCTCGCCATCCGGCGCGACCGCGAACTCTATGCCGCAAGTACCGGCTGCCGAAACATCGAATTCAGCTTCGATATCCAATGCAAGACCGCGAACGGACAGATCCCCTGCGGCGACATCTGCGGCAGCGAAGCGATGGCGCGTGCCGCGCAGCTTTTCTATTTCAGGAACTGGTTGGCTGATGAGACGATTATGCGCATCCAGGCTCAAGACCCGCGGGATAGCCTGAACGCCGCTCCAGCCGGCGGCTCGCTGTTGATCCACGCTGCGCCCTTCGCGGATCCAGGAATAGATGAGCGGGCGCCCGCTCTCGTCGGTGTGCATCAGCGAGGCGTAGCTGTAACCGGTATCGTAAACGCCCTCGCTCTCGGGAACGAAACGCCCCGCTTCCAGCCGGCCAACCAAGTAGATCGTATTGCTCGGCGCTTGATCCCACTGTACCGAGATGATCAAAGCCCACTTCTCCCCCAGCCGGAAGAAATTGGCGCATTCGAAGTTGCGGCCCTGGCGCGCCCTTTCGCCGACATAGAGCGGATGCAAGTATTCCCAATCGATCAGGTCAGCCGAGCGATAAAGCAAGACGGCTCCGCCAACGCCCGCGATATGCGACGACACCGTCATGTGCCAACTGCCGCCTTCCCGCCAGACGAAGGGATCGCGGAAGTCCCGCGTCTGGCTTAGGTGCGCGGGCACCTCGCCGACAACCGGATTGCGCGGATGCTTTTGCCACTCGGTCAGATCGTCGTTGCCCAGCGCCAGGCACTGCGTCTGCACCGTATAGTCATCGTTGACGCCCGTGTAGACGGCCACCGGCGTACCGTCGTTGTCCACCATGCAGCCGGAAAAGATGCCGCCTTGATCGGGCGAATCCGGCGTGGGCGCGATGGCGAGGGGCAGCTCCCGCCAGTGGACCAGGTCATCGCTGACAGCGTGACCCCAGTGCATATTGGCGTGCCAGGCGCCGTCGGGATTGTATTGGTAAAAGAGATGATAGCGCCCCTTCCATTGAATGACGCCGTTGGGGTCGTTCATCCAGTTGGCTGCGGGCAGGAAGTGGTAGCTGGGGCGGTGGAAGTCATCCGGGTGATTAAGAGCTTCGTTTTGAACCATGGAGTTTTCGTCTCATCATAAGTTTGGTAAATACACCACTAACAATAACAAATGACGGCGTAGATTGCAGGCATTGGAGAAGGGCATCTGGAAGTGCAGAAGATGCTGACTGGCCAGCTGGCGGGGCGGGGATCGTTGCTAGGAATTAGATTAGATACTCTCGTATTCTTCTGGCAACGCTACACGACTGCTGAAGTTGTAGAAGCGTTGACTTAGGTGATCGCGATATGGACTTTGCAGGATTGACCTTCGGAATGTATGACTTAGCTCAATGCGACGATATACCTCGGCCGTCGGCATACTAAAATAGCGTTTAAAGTCTATGCCAAGTTCTGACAATCCGCAGTTGCGAGCGTCAAATTCAGCGGGAATTTCTTGAATGAAATGATAGCGAAACGCATCATTGTTTTTGAAGTTGCCTTCAAACGTTCTGCTCTTGAAGAGGTTTCGATATAATTCGCTCTTCCTAAACTTATCGATATCTTCTGCTTGGCAGAAGAGCACACTCGGTAAATCATGACGTAGATTGCCTCTATTGTGAAACTTGTAATTGAAGTGCTGTTCTAAATCGCAGTCTTGCGAAACTACGATCGCGTATGGGTGGACAATTGGTGTGGCATTGTACACGTCGTCAACATTTGTATTCGATATGTCCTCTAAATTGATCTGTAATTCGACCAGGTTGCTAAGAATCTCTCCCTGCCTCAGCGCACTGTCGATGCCAATGGGAGAAGGCGAGAACATCTTCGCTGGATTGCCCAAGATACTTCTCCGCCATTACTCTTCGTCAAGAGGCAAATAAAATGGCGGACGAATTCTAACCTCGTTAACTTTGACTGTTAACGTTGGCGTCTTGACATCTGGTTTCTGCAAAGAATCATAGTCCGCCAATTCCTTATAGAACCGTATCTTGTATTCCATTTCTTGCTTGATATCTTCCAGAGCTTCTTCTGGCAGCGAGAACAATGCTAATTCACATATCGACAGCCGCTCTCGAAGCGAGTAGTTTCTGCGAGAATTAGTGGTCTGTAGGTTTTGGTACCATCGCGTTATGTAATTTTGGGGTGAGGCACCGTCGGAAGAGGCTTCGGTTGAATGAATTGAAAACGTCAACTCTCTTGCTGACATCGTTGAACTCCGTTTCTACACTATCCTTGGTAAAGAAATCATGGTCTAACAAAAACATTACATTTGCAGGATCCCCCGATTTCTCGGTAACAAGTCCATATTTTGCGCGGACCACTTCTTGTGGATTCTCAAGTTGAATCAGGTATGACCCACTATGCTCGTGTACGTTTTCAACGGATGCGCGTGCAGCCAATGGTCCGAGGACAAAGGCTGACAAAAGCGAACTCCATGGCTGATCTTCGAGGTCAAGCGCTTGTCTGTCTACAACATTTTGATAACGTAATCCTATTCGTGTAAACGTATTGATCTGATAGGCTTTGCATAAGGATGCAACGACTAGATCCAAGTTGTGTCGAAAGTCTTCCCACTTAATATACCGTCTGGTTTCAAGCGCGACGAATCCGTTCCCCAAGCTGACGGTCCACATATTGTCTCGACTTCTAAATTCAAACCGGCGATTTATTCTAGTTGAGAGCAAATTGAGCAGTTCAGTTGGAAAGTGTTCAGATACATCTTCGGGGACCGAAAGGTCCGTCCCGTCCACAACTTCTCGAGCGATAGGAAAGTGTGTGCGAATCAACTGTTGGAATTCCGCGGGCATCGCGACATCTATGCTAAGTTCAAGAGAAAACCGAAGTTGGCAGATTACTAGAACCAGGGGGTTCTTTTCGTAGATGACACGATCAGCCGGTGGAAATAGCATCGCAGATTCTGCCGCCTCTAAGCAATATTCACCCAGAATATACTACAATCATTATAAGATGTATGCAAAAGTAGTCGGTTTTTCTCCTGATTCTGTCATTAATGAGTGATTCCTACCTCACAAACGTACCAGCCTGTATTCCCCCCACAACTCTCCGCAGGAAACACCAACATCATCACGGCACCGGATCCTCCCGCACCTTGTGCCATAACTCAACATTCCGCTCCACCAACCCCGATATCGAGCCGTGCCCGAAGCCAGCGACGACCGTCTTCACCTGGTCGTTAAACGGCTCAATCCAGCGCCGATCCAGCCCCTCATAGCCGACAGCGGCGCCCACAATGCTGGCGGCCGTGCCGGATGTGCAATCGGTGTCCATGCCGCACATCACCGCCGTCGTGATCGTCTTGCCGTAGTCCAGTCCCCCGTGAATCAGCGCCAGCATCACAAAAGCCATATTGTGCAGCGCGTTCAGGAAGGGCAAGTGCCCGTATTTCTCGTAGATGCGATCGCAAACCGCCACCCAGTCCCCGTCTTCCTCGTACCACGCCCTCACTTCGCGCGCGATCCGCGCCAGACGCGACTGCTGCGGAATCACCGACAGCCCGCCCTGCAGGATCGTATCAACCGTCGGATGCGCGCTCAGCGCCGCGCTGAGCGCGCCGGCCACGAACATGGAACTGTAAATCCCGTTCTTGACCGCGTTCAGCGTCACTTCGCGGTAGGCGATCCGCGCCGCCCGCCGCGGGTCGGACGGGGCGATATAACCCCAGAAGTCGGCGCGTATGGCGGTATTGATGCCTTCGCGCCAGGGATTGAGCTTGGTGGGGAATTCGTCAATCTGCTCCTCCGCGGAGCGGTCGTCCGCCAGGTTGACCATGTGATAATACGATTGGCGCGTGCAAGACCAGAGCCAATGATAGGGAATGTTGCGCAGATGATGGTTCGCGACATCCAGCTTGCTGAAATTGAATCCGCGCTCTTCTATCAACATCAAACCCAGAATTGTATAGTGAATGTCATCATCCGCTTCGGCGTACTGGATATTGCCAAGCGTGGACGGTTTGCAGCGCAAGGTCTTGCCCAGCTTTGGCGAATGGTGAGGCACCCAATCGTCAAGGGGGTAAGCGTCGACGCTCTCCAAATAAGCCTTGATGAACTTCCGATCAAGTCTCATTTCCAGGGGCTTGCCTAAGACGACGCCGCCGATCCGGCCATACCAGGCGCCTTTGATCCGTTCCGCATATGCCTCGTCGCTCAAGGGCTGCAAGTCGGGTACGTCGGCGGCATCGGCGATGATCGACTCGAAGTCGTTCGGTTCCTCAAAGGGGTAGTCCGCGCGGATACCGCGTTCGCGCAGCGCCCACAGGCGCTTGTAAGCATCCTCCCAGTCCGCTTCCGTCAGGCGGGAAAGATCAGTCGCCTCTCGTACCGCCGACGGCAAATACGAGGCGGAATGGTCGGGCGCGATTGAATCGCCGACGGGATAACCTTCTTCAAAAAGCTGCAAATACTCCAGCGCGAACAGATCTTTCCAATTGGCGTAACCGGGCATGCTCTCGCTCCCTGAATTCCTAATTCTAGTGTCGAACTACGCTAGAAAGATGCAAAGATCCCATATACGACCATGATATCTTAGTGAGGAAACTCACATATACTGCACATAATGCGGCTAATAAGTTAGCATATTCGATAACATTACAAAAACATGAGTATATCACACTACGTACAATATCGCGTTTAGTGTGCCATCATTTATTGGCTATGCCATAGCTCCCCTAACAATATCTTGCGCCCGTTCCAGCAGCGCCTCGCGCCGAGCCGCGTCCACTTCCTTGATCTCAAAATAGCGTTCCAGCAATTCCAGCGGACTCAGCCCTTCGGGACTGCGTCCCAGGCGCGTTACTCTGCCCCGCTCGACATCTTTGCCGATGCCCGCGATGTGAAATACGCCGGCGCCCTTGAGCGCCTCGATAAGCGCGCCCTCGTCGAGCAGCGCCTCGCTCTCCGGCCTCAAGCGCAGCTCCATCCGCACGATCGCCCCGTCGAGCCTGCCCTCTTTCAGCGCATTCAGCGCCCGCCGCGTTGGACTGCCGCTATCGCGGCAATCGACGCGAAGCGTTCGCCTCGCGCGCGCCTTCGACTCGACGAACTGCCAGTCGGTCCTGCCCCGCGCTAGCTCGACCCAGCAGAAGCCCTTGATCTCGGCCTCTTCGCCGAAGTCGATGCGCTCCAGGCTGCCACAATAGACCACGGGAGGCGCGTCGCTGCGGTCCCTTGTCAGGTTCTGGTGGCGGTGAATATGCCCGAGCGCGACATAATCCCAACGTGGATCCGCCAACGCCTCGAGACCGACGCTGATGTCGCGTCCCAGCATGACAAGACGCTCGCTGCCCCAGACCGCGCCCTCTGCGCTGAAGTGACCGGTCAAAAGCCGCGGCGTCGTCTCGTCCGCCAGCGATTCCGCCTGATGCGCCAACTCAGCCAGTTTCTCCCCCAGGACGCGCTCAAGCTCAGCCTCCTGCTCGGCGATGCTCAGCCCCCGCGCCGAAACCTCGCCCAGCAGGCGCGCGCGGACGGGATAAGGCGCGGCTCCCACAATGACATCGCCGCGCTTGGTCGATAGTCGCCGAAGCTCATAATCCAACGCTGCCCAGATATTGGGCACATCAAGCGTGTGATAGATATCAATGGTCGATGCCTTGGCCGCGTTGACCGGCAGATCGTGATTGCCGACCAGCAGCACTGTCGGCGCCAATTGCGCCAGCCTCCGGACGCGCTGGGCGAAGGCGCGTTGCTGCGTCGGGTCTGGATTGCGGCTGCGGAAGGCGTCGCCGGCGAAGACTACCAGATCGACATCGGCCTCGTCCGCATAATCAATCATCTCGTCGATGCGCCGCAAATAATCCTGGACGCGGCCGCTCAAGCCAGACTCGCTATCGATCTTGCCGTAGTTTTCCATGCCGATATGCGCATCGGCAAAATGCAGAACGCGGATAGGCTCGCTCATCTTCGGTCTTTCATTTGGCTTTCCGGCGCTTATTCGACGCCGGAACGATGGTCTTCGTCACCCGTGCCCACCGGCTCATTCGTGGTCGTGACGCTGGTCCACTGCGGATTGTCGCCGCGCAGATGACCGAAGATCGGCTTTTCATTGCGCAGGATGTCGACGAAAGCGTGTATATCGCTGATGGACATGAAGATGGCGCCCATCCGATTCTCAACATCCACCTGCGGATCGGGTACCCGACTGTCGTCGGCCAGGAAGTAGACATCAAGGCGATAGTTCTCTTTATCGGCTGTGCCAATGCCGGAACAGCGGACCAAACCGCGGATCCGCGCCAAAACGCCGGCGAAGTCGCGCTCTTCCAGTTGACGCCATATCACCATATATCGCTTGATTTCAAATACCGCCACTTGCAACTCGGACATCCTTCACCCTCGCTCCCCATTGCCCGGCGTCAAGCAGACATCGCCCGATACGCTACTCAATTATATCGGTTTCGCCACTATCGCAAAAACAGACGATTGTCAGAAATACACAGAACCTGATTCAGCCCCCCACCCCGATACCGGCTGTGGAGCGGACTTGTTTGAAGTAACACGGTAGGATCGGGACAGGTCAGCTAATAGCGTAGGGCTGTGTCTACGCCCTCTGACCTCTAGAAGGTTCATTAATGGCGAAAACTATAAGGCTTGTCCACTACTACAACTCTTACGCAGAGATTACTGGAACAGTACCGAAACAATACATAAAAAGGCAGCGATCCTTGCGAAAGTCAACAAATTACTACGAAATCCGCCTAGTTTAGCTCCCCTTCCCTCCTTGTGGGATTTCTGATCTTCACCCGAAAAAGTGGACACAGGTTTTGTCTAACCGTTACGCACCTCGTACTCCATCGGACTAAGATAGTCTAGTGCGGAATGCCGACGTTGGCGGTTGTACCAGACTTCGATGTATCGGAATAACGCAAGCCT